>NZ_JAFCKQ010000026.1 GCF_018130215.1 Bradyrhizobium jicamae | reverse complement strand
AGCAACCCTCGTTCAACACCGCCAGTGTAGGGCGAACCACCTCACCGCCGGCATCCAGAAAGGACATACGGTCTTACCCTGCACCGCATCTGAGGTCGCTTGATGAGCGAAGCAGCCATAGCGTCATGCCGCGAGCTTTGTAACTGTGCTAGTACACAGTCAATCCAGGCAGGTTGTTCGGCTGGTAGCCCGACGGCGGTAAAAATCGCGATCATGTCCCGCTAACTCGAGACGCGCTCTCCGCCGTCGAACTAGCTCGGGTGTCGCAGCTCTAGTTCACCAGTTGCGACATTTTCAAGAAACAAGGGGTGCTATGCTACCAGCTCGGGCGCCACGCGTCATATTTTACGAAATCGTAGATTTGGGCGAATTAGTCCACTTAGCGGACCCTTATGAATTTCACTGCCTGCTCCTGCTCGAGCACCTTGTCATCCATCCCGAGAAGAGTTCGATAAGGGGCAATTCTGCACAAGTCTATATTCTGGGTTAGGATGTGATTCCTAATATCCGATGGAAGCTGACCAAATTTGCTGTGCTGCTTGAGGGCGTCTCTAAGATGTCCGCTGGCAAGACTGTCGACGATTCCCGCGCTATTGATATGCCCGCCCAGGTTGAAATAGCTCGCGTTGGCAGTTGGAATTGCCCGCCACTGTTCGGGGCGCACTAACGCAGGGGCTACAGCCTGGGTTGGTCCCGGGGCTGGATCGATCCCAGTCGGTGTCAATTTGGCGACTTTGATCTCATTGTTGCCCGGCGAAGCGTTTGAATGGGCCGGCAAGGCGGTGATTTTCTTGGTCTGCTCGGGGGCAGCGGGCCCGGATGCGAGATCTTTGGTCGACGACGTCGGGTGCTCCGGCTCCGCAACGCGATCCGGATCGATCAAGCGTATCAATGGGAAACTCAGCGGACGCTCATCGTTGCCGCTGCCGGCAAATCCCGGGATGTCGTAGGCCGAGCGCTCGGCCGAAGGCTCGTAGCTTGGTTGCTGAGGCTTCGCGCTCATCGTGCCCGATCCAAGCAACGTGGCGGCTTCGAAGACGACTGCTCCGCCGATGACTGCAACGGCCGTGACAGCACCAAGTACGGGCCAGTCCATCGTTTGTTCCGCTCCCAGCGGCTCCGCTGGCTTCAGCGTGATCACTCAAAGAGATCACTGGATAGTGTAGGGCTTTGCGTCAAATGACCACTGCGCCTGTCGCAGCCGGTTATCCTGGTCGGGAACTCGCAATTCGTTCGTTCGCTTCGAGAGATAGGCAAGGATCATGTCGGGCTTGCCGAGTATTTCAGCGGGAATATCGGGTAGGTCGACGATCTGGACTGGCGAGGCGCTTAAGATTCCAACAATCATGGCTTCGCCGTTCGGCGGAGAGACCACATAGCGAACGCCGGCGTAAGGATCAGTAGCCAGTGGTATGACCAGAGGCCTGCCGGGCTTGATGTAGTTTGCGTTGACTCGATTGGTCCGGGCGAGAGCCGGCGTATTTGGATAGATTTGGTTCAGGTGGCCTGCCGCATCCACATCCATCAGCACCACATAACCAGGCTTTTTGCTCGTGACTTTGAAAGATACGAACGAGCCGACACTGACGGTCTGGCTGGGCAACATTTCGACCGATAGTTGGGCCTCGTTGGCCGGCGTGACCTTGGCGAGATCAGTCAAGTTTGGTGCCGTGTTCGGGACCGATGGGACCGTCGAAACTGGTGGGGGGGGGGGCGCTGGAACATCGGGCACCGCCGCGCCCTTGGCCGGCGGCGGCTGTTGAGGCGGCGTTGCGACCTCGGCCGGCGTAGGCGCCGGCGGCGCGACTTGCGCCGGCAGATTTGACGGCGGCGGTTCGGTGCCTTCCAGGATCCGCACCGCGGCGACGGCCGGCGGTGCCGGAAGGCCCGCCACGGTGCCGATCAAAACCGCGATAGCAAATCTGATCGGAGACATACACACCTCAGGGGGCTGTGAAGAACGCAATAGAGCCCACGCGCGCGTCAGATGGGAGGTACGTGGTCATGACCTTGATGATCTGGCCTGGAGCCTTGCGCTGATTCAGTTGGAGCAACGCCTGCTCGAGATCGACAAGTCGCTGGGTGGTGCTGACTGCGACAACTTGCTCGGCGCCGAACGGCGTGCGTACACGCAAAGGCAAACTGAGGCTGCCCGCCCGCATTGGCTCTTCATCGGACGCTAACGGGTACAACATCTGGACCGTTCCGTCGCCCGAAATGTCGAACAGGATGACGGACCGCCCGGCAACTTCGGTGAGCTCTATCTGGATCTGCTCATTGTTGCGATGCTGGGAATCATCGGGCGCGACGCGCAGCGACTGGGGAGACTTGGTTGCTATCCGCTTCAGCTCGCGGATCGCCGCCGTACGATCGACGATGGTAGCAAGCTCTCCGGGGTCGACCGTGTAGGCGATGACATCCCCCCAGGAGATCACGTCGTGCGACTTCGGATCCCAGATCAGATCAGGATTATCCAGGGGCTGGACGATCTCGACACTGGTCTCGCGCGAATTGATGATCGGGAAGCTCTTGCTGTTTCCGTCGAGCGCTGCCAGGCGTATGGGGGGCGGCCTCTTGGTGCGGGCCGCGTCGCTCGGCGTGCTGGGGAAGCTCGAGGGCTTCCCGGCAGCCGCATTTGGATTTGCCAGCGCGACCTGCTGGCGCGCTGTAGAGGGCAGGGGCAGACTTGGTGTCAACTGGAACATCACGTCGCGGTCAATCGGAAGACCCCGAGAGGTCTTGGTCACGATATTCTGACGCTGGTCCGACAACTGGTAGACAACTTGGCGAACGTTACTGAAGAGCTCTTTCAACGTGATTATGCCGTCATGGTCGGCATCGGCGCCGCCTTCAAGTGCGCGCGCAACGGCGTAGCTGAGGGCGCCACGCAGCCCTTCGATCGAGGGGACCTTGACCTCCGGAGCCTTCGTGTTGCGGTCGACTGCGGCGAGGAAAATGGTGTTATCGAGATCGAGATCCGTGGCTGGATCAGATGTATTCGTCACCGGGGTGAGCTTGTCCACCGCCAGCCTATAGGTCGGCACCTGTCTGAAGCTCATCTCAGCAGCGCGCGGATCGATATCTCTGGCCAAACCACCACCGTGGCATGTGTCCGCCACGAACAGCACCTTGGCGCCACGCAACTCGAACTGTCGGATGAAATGGTTGAACTCACTTCCGAGGATGCGCTCCTTCGAACCTTCCGCTGTCGGTTCGAATCCGGGCAGCACGAACACGTCCTGCATGCCGTCAGGCTCCGAACCCTTTGTGGTCTCGGGCTCCTGAGCGCCGTGCCCGGCTATTGAAAGGATGATCTGATCGTTGGGATTGGTCCGCTGAACCAGAGCGCTGATATTCTGGAGAATGTTTGTGCGGTTGGCGTCGCCATCGATCAGCGTCACCACGTCCGCGGTGCCCATCGCGTGAAGAGCTCCCTCGATATCGCGCGCGTCCGCCACCGAGCCCTTCAAGGGACGGACGTGCTGATAGGCGTCGATCCCGATGATCAGTGCCCGGATCGAGCCACCATCGGGATTTCTGAGATAAAGGCGAGGGCCCGAACCCGCGAACGCCACCTCTGCCACCAGAGCGACGAAGACTGAGACGAGTGCGAGGCGTATCGCTGTCATGTCGGCGCTCTATTGTCGAACGAATTCCACTCGTCGGTTCAATGCGTAGATGTCTTCCTGATTGAGACCGGAGGAATCCACGATCTTGATTGGCTCTGTCGAGCCAACGCCTTTGGTTTCGATCGTCGCAGTTACACCAGCATTCTTAAGGAAGGCGGCAACGGCTTCCGCGCGGGCCGCTGAAAGCTTCATATTGTTCTCGTCGCTGCCGCGTATGTCCGTATGACCGACGAGTTCGATACGGGCCGTTTGCTGCTCCTTGAGCGCTTCTGCAAGCTCGTGCGCCGCTTGTTCGCCGATTGGCGTGAACGTCGTCTTCGCGTACTCGAATGTGATCGGGATCGGAACGGCCTGAGGCATGATCCCGCGAACGGACTGCGAATAGATGCCGCCCAGCGTGCCATCGCGCTGATCTTTCGCAGTTCGCACAAAAACCGTGGAGCCGTCAGCCATCTTGACGTTCGCCGCGAGGAGCCGGGCCTGGCCGGACCGATTGACGAGCCCCTCGATTTCGAATTTCTCTGGCCGGGTTCTAGTCAGTGTCTCATTCTTGACGATTGCGATCGCCCGGTCATAGGCTTCCGCGGCTTCCGCAAAGCGACGCTCGCCGAAACGGACCTCGCCCAACGTAGCCGAGGCCTGCCAGAGCACTTCCGGCGCCTCGGCTGTCGTCAGCAGCCTTTCGTATTCTGCGACGGGCCGGCCCCGCGCCATCAAGGTCTGAGCGGCGGACAGGCGTAACGCAGCCAAACGAAGCTGAGCCGCGGTCTGATATGCTCCGCAGTCTGCGCTCGCTGCGATCTTATCGATGGAGGCCTGAGCGTCCGTCTCGTGGGCGTCATCGATTGCGCGATTGAACGCATCAAGGACCGATTGGCAATCTGCGGCGGGTGCCGGCCTTCCGGTGAGCAGGCAGGCAGTGGTTGCGGTAACCAAATACCATTGAACCATACGCATCGTTTGCGTCCTAAAGTAGTGTAGATAATAAATGGTCGGTGGAGCAGCAAAAAGGTTTTATACAACAAAGGAGAGGCAGAGCAGAGTTCCTTCCTGGCGCTACGGAGGGCGACACGCGTCGAGCTTAGCGGCGGGCCCGGATTGGGCCCAGCGCGAAAAGACACGATCTCCCTGCAAACACACCGCCTGCGTTTGCCCAAGATCAAGCTGGGGTCTCGTCCCTATCGGTGGACCCTCCGTCTGGCGTTACGTGCGGGCGCGGCAGATATATCCGACTTCTCGGGCTTGTCGGAGGCATAGGCGCTTTGGGCCACGAGCATGTTGTCGTCGATGAGCGCTTTGAAGCGCACGGGTTGATAGCCGCGGGCAAGCAAGGAGGCGAGCGGATAGATGTTGCGACAGACCTTCCCATTGCACCCGCCGGTCGAAGACTCCATGACCTCCGCCCTGCGGTCCGGCGTGAAGCGTAGGAACAGCATGACGTGCGAACCAGGCTTGTTCAGCGCGTCCCCAGGGCGCAATTCCCAGGGATCGCTGACGGGCTTAGCAATCGCAGGAATGGCAGCTGTTGTGTAATGAACCGAGAGGCCCCAGGAGGCGCTGACAAAGGCTGAGCAATCGACTCCGGCGACGTCGTTGCGTGGCTCGTTCTTGGTGCAAACGTTGCCGGCCTTGACGCCACGCTGCATCAGTGCCTGGAAATTCGCGAGCGATCCATGGCATCCCCAGCAATAGGGTACGCCGCGAACCTGTTGGCCCATCTTTCCCTGCAGATACCAGGGGCGCCGGATGCGGTTGAAGCCAGAACAGGACGTGTCCGGATCGGCACCATAGTTTTGTGGTGTAACGAGCCATTGAACGCCTTCGAAAGCAAAGGCTGTTTCGATCACTTGCTGGCGGTTCGACGGTCGCACGGCCGCAATGGCTTTGAAATCGCTCGAAGGCGCTGTGCGCGCATCTTGAATCCGGGGCCGGACATCGATGAACTTGGCGTTGCGCAGCGGACGGAAACCCACGCCGACGACCTCGACGCCAGTGCGCTGGGTGCGCAGGAAATAGACGTCACCGTCTCCCGAGACCGTTACGAAGCGGCGGGTGATCGGCGTGTTTTCCAGCGGGAGCTCGTAGACGCCCTCGAGGTCGCCATTGAGCGCATAGCGCGCGACGAAAGTGCCAGCTCCCGAGGCGTTGTTCGGGATGTTTTCCCCGAGGATATAGAACCGGTTGTTGTTGTCGATCTCGAGGAATTCGACTGCGCCGAGCTTATCCCGCACCCGCAGATGAATGTGGGCTACGGTTTCGTCGCTATCCATAGTGCGGACTTCGATGAGCACACTGTTTTCGCCCTTGTCGGGAGTGATGTCGGCGATAACAGAGCCCTGGCCGCGAGAGGCCACATATTGCCGGCTGAGCTTGCGCCCCTGCTTGATGGCCACGGCACGCGTGTTCTGGTCGAGGAGGTCGGCCGGATTGCCGGGCGGCTGAGACCCCATCTGCGCGAAGGCAGACGTGGCGAACACGTCATCGACGTCGCGGGAGCTAATCTCTTCGAGCCTTATCGTGGAGCCGCCGACGCCGCGCGTCGAGACCGGATCGCCGGTCTCCTTGAGAGTGTGGATGCCATTGTCCCAGACCATGATCTCGTCTTTCCGAACGATCAAGTCGTTCGGCTGAACGCTCGCAGGCATTTCGAGAATGTTCGGATCTTCTGCCGGGCGCTTCGGGTCGAACCGCACGATCCGCTGATTGAGCTGGTCAAGCAACAGGAGATCGCCATTCGCGTCGCTGGTCAGGGCTTGCGGCCCAGCGAGTTCGACATCCTCGCCGGCATCGGCGATGCCGACTGTATCGGAGGAATTGCCACTGCCGAATCGCTTTACGATCAGGTCGTCTGCGAAGGCGCCGTGTGCCGCGAGTACAATCGCCGCTGCAGCAGATGCAAAACTCAGCAACCGATTGCGCAGTTTCGGCATGGCTAATTTGGTCAAAGGGATTGAAATATTGCACCTAATTTACATCCGGCCGGGCGAAAAGTCAGCATTCTTGTATTGAATATGGTTGACAGCGACCGACCGGGCTCGGGTACCCTGGCGGGCCGTGGAGCCGGCTGGCCACGCCGGCCCTCCTGGTCTACAGTCAAGCAACAGTGGCCTAGCATTTCGCACCAAACGAATTTTTGGAAACCCATCATGGCCAACAATCGATTGGAACGCGTAAGCAGGGCCCAGCCTGACGCAATCACCCTTTCTGTGCGTTGGTCGCTCAAAGGGGAAGGTTGGTTCGGTGATCTTCCCTGCATTGGCGACCGGCGGCCGTTCTAATGCATTAGGATCAGCGGCGAACTGTCGGCAGTCGATTCGTTTCGACTTCGATCAAGCTTGCCAGTGATATGAAGGTTGCGATCGAGTGTTGGATCCGAAAAATCTGAAGAATAGCTGCGCGATCTTAACCGCCGGTTTAAGCTTCGCCCCGAAATACGCGGCCTCACGGACATTTGATCGAGTAGCAGGAGCGATAATGCACTGGCTTTGCGCAGCTACATTCGCATCTGGCCTTGTTCTTGCCAGTCACTCCATCGCAGTCGCCAATGACTCCGCGGCCGAACTCTCGATCGGCGGCCTGCAATTCACGCACGCGTCAAACGTGCAGATGAAGAGCGAGGATTTGAGAATCTCGCTCGATCGCATCGATGTCCGATACGAGTTTCTGAACACGTCGTCGGCGCCGGTGACCCTCACGGTCGCGTTCCCGCTCCCCGACATTGATCTGTCGGAAGGTGAAAGCATCTCATTTCCGTCCAACGATCCCCTCAACTTCGTCGATTTTGCCACGAGGATCGACGGCAAGCCAATCGAGTTCAAGACTGATCAGCATGCCTACATCGGCAACAATGAAGTCACGGCGATTCTGCACGAGCTGAATGTCCCGTTGCTGCCTCTCGGAGCGCAACAGTTTCGGCCGCAAGAGCTCGCTCCGGCTGTCCGAAACAGGATGGCGTCGGAGGGGCTGCTTATGCCGGCGGGCAGTGACGAGCGCGGAAAACCGCTGTATTCGCCAGGTTGGATAGTTAGGACCAAGGTGTACCGGGAGCAGACATTTCCCTCTGGCAAACCGGTTATCGTAGAACACAGCTATCGGCCCAGCGTCGGCGCCAGTTCTGACACGATTCTTCGCAAGAGCCTGCGGCAAGACAAATCGATGGCAAAAGAGATCGAGCGCTATCGCAGGGACTATTGCGTAAGCGACGAATTCCTCGGCGAGCTTGACAAGATCGCGGGCGCTTCTCGCACCAACAGTGCAAAGGTGCAGGAACGGCGGATTAGCTACGTCTTGAAGACAGGGGCAAACTGGGCCGGACCAATCAAGAGCTTCCACCTCACGATCGACAAAGGTGGCAGCAACCGCCTCGTCGGCTACTGTGCCGGCAAGCTCTCGACCTCTGCCAAGCCGGATCTAGACGTGAAGACTAACGATTTCATTCCGGACCGTGACATCAAGGTCCTGTTCGTCGGGCGGTTCTGACGTCGATTGTGTAGGAGTGTGCGGGTGCATTCGCGCGATCCACCTGGTGACAAGTTGTCACGCAAATATTCGGCGATGTTTCGGACAATTCTAGTCTGGCCACCCCTCGTTTAAGCGATCGGCATAGGTTAGCTCGGTCCTCAAGCCCATCATCGATTGCGGTCAGAACGTCTGTACCCGCAGTTGGCACGGCCTGCTTGGATCACTTCCCTTTGGACTTTCCAAGTCTTGCAAGTAATTCCCTCGCTTCAACGCTCCCGGATAGCGAGGCCTTCTCGAGCAATTGTCGCGCTTCGGAGACGTCCTTGCGGCCGCCGATGCCGTCGGCAAAGCAGCGTGCCAAGTTTAGCATTGCGGCGCTATCACCCAAGGCCGCGCTTCTCTCATAGAGCCCGCGCGCTTGCTTGGCGTCTCGCGCGGTTCCCAGGCCTTTTTCGGTAAGCTGCGCCATCATGTTGATCGCCCGCGGGCTGCCGAGATCGGCTGCCCGCTTGTAAAACCTGTAAGCCATTTCGGGTTTCCGGGCGACACCGCTACCTTGCTCATACAGAATTCCCAAGCTCAATATAGCCGGAGGAAAGTTCATTTCGGAGCCCGTTTCATAATAGAAGCGAGCACGTGCCGGATCCTTGTCGACACCCGTTCCCTTTTCATACATTTCGCCGAGAGCATAGAGCGCGGGTATATTGCCAAGCTCAAATGCTCTCTTATAGCTCAAGAGGGCGGAAGAATAATTTCGGGCGGCAAAAAATGCTCGTCCGAGTTGATAGTGGAAGCGGTCAATTTCGGGAAATTGCTTCACAGCCTCGGAACAAGCATTAAGCGCGTCACTCACCTTGATGTCGTCAACTTTGAGGCCATGGGCTGGCTGCCCCGTCTTTGCGCCTTCCGGATCTGTCGCAAGCTCGTCGCACAAGTTCGTCTTGGACGTATCACGATCCGGCTCGCGGAGATTTTCCTGTGTTCGCGTGCTCAAAAAGACCTTCGCGCCCGAGAGTTGGCCGTACATATACGGCGTTTGTTTTTGACCTGTGGACCTTCTTACGTCATCGCGAACGCTTCGAAAGAAGAAGCTGATCTCGAGATTCGGCTGAAGAAGATACTTCAATATGGCAGAAGCGAACGGGCTGTTGCGCCCGTTGCCTTCTTCGGCAAACTTTCCCGGCTCGGCCGCAAAAAAAATTGACGCGCTGCGCCCGGTTTTCGTCGGCTCCAACGTTGCGTCAGATCCGAATGTGCCTTCGTATTGTTCGAGTTTTGCATCGAAGGGATTTTCGCGCATCCCGTCAAAGAGGACCAGCCCGAGAGATCGTGCTCCGCTGACGGCGCTCGTCGCTGTATGCAACGAAATCATTTCCCTCCTCGAGGATTTTTGTGCTGCAAATTCCGCATCCACGGGAATTAAGTACATTTCACCTTTGCTGCTGGCGGCATAGCCGGCGTAGTAGACGATCGCGATATCCGACTCTCCGGATTTTTCGGCCAGCTTGCGAAGCGCCGCTTGCAAGTCCTCGCTTCCGACGTCTCTTCGCAAAATGACATCATAGCCGAGACCCTCAAGCACAGCAGCGATATCTTTCGCATCGTTGGCCGGGGTGCTCAGGCGAGCCACATTCTTGTAGTTTGAATTCCCTATGACGAGAGCAACTCGGTTTTCGGCAGCAGAATTCAGCGTACCAAAAGCAAGAAACGAAAGCGTGAGCAGACCCAAGCGAAGCCCGATAGACCGCCGGTTCCGCGATATTCCGTGTTTGAAATGCCGGTCAGATAGAGCGCGC
The DNA here is from genome assembly GCF_018130215.1 of Bradyrhizobium jicamae. Classification (GTDB taxonomy): domain Bacteria; phylum Pseudomonadota; class Alphaproteobacteria; order Rhizobiales; family Xanthobacteraceae; genus Bradyrhizobium; species Bradyrhizobium jicamae_A. The sequence continues at coordinate 94,121 of NZ_JAFCKQ010000026.1, read as the reverse complement.
TTCGCTTTTAGCAGGTTGTAGAATATCTCATTGGTTCGAAGGGCCAGCAGCATTAGACAATTCACCATCGTGATATTCCGACGAGGTCGACAGAATGTGAGCGGCCTCAGTGGCTCGTATCTTGGTCCATTCCGTGAAGGTCAGCAACTTCAGGCCAAGCATGCCATAATCGACGCGCAGATAGCCGTGCGGACCACGGTCGATGGCAGCCGGAACTCGTTTTGCAACGTCCTGTGCCATCACGCCAACATAGTAAGTGCTATCCCCGACGTACCTGTAGCGATAAAGCTGCAGGCCATTGTGCACGACATCCAGCGGAACGATGTCACGCTTCAATCGGAAGTCCGATGGGACCCTGATGTTGCTCGCCGCATTTGCTGCTGCTTGCGCGGCAGCCTCTGCCGCGGCTTTGGAGGCGGCATTTGATGCTGCCTTCGCTGCCGCGGTGGAGGCGGCGGTCGATGCGGCCCTGCCTGCAGCGTTGGAGGCTGCAGTCGTCGCGGCCCTGCCTGCAGCGTTGGAAGCAGCAGTCGACGCGGCCCTACCTGCCGCATGAGATGCGGCAGTCGACGCGGCCCTGCCGGCAGCGTTGGAAGCGGCAGTCGACGCGGCCCTGCCCGCAGCGTTCGAGGCGGCAAGCGACGCGGCCTTGCCTGCAGCGTGGGAGGCGGCCGCCGACGCCGCCCTGCTTGCCGCGTTAGAGGCGGCCGCCGATGCTGCAGTTGATGCCGCCCTGCCGACAGCTGCGCTGACGGAATTGCTTACGGAAGTGCTGACGGCATTGCTGACCACGTTTGAGACAATGTTCTGCACGTTGTCCTGCACGCGCGACGCAACACGACGATATTCCTTGTTACGGGTTTTCTCCAGTTCCGAGCGGGTAAACCTGGAAACGAGCAATCCCTTCTTGCGGGCTTCCTCGATCGCTCTGGTCATACAGCTGTAATTAGTTCCTTTCGTCCTGCAGAGCTGGAATGTGAGCTGCACGTATTCGGGATATTTCGCGATCGCCTTGACGCAGGCATCGGAATGGCCGCCAAAGCATTGGTTCACATCTTCGTCCTGAGCTGTATTGAGCATCCACTCCGTCGAATTTACTGGAGCCAACAAGAAGTCGCTGTCGGCCGGCAGCCGATGTGATCGCAGACTAGGGTACATTTCGGAGAAGTCAGTCAACAAGCGTTGATCTCGCGACGACTTCAATACATCCCAGGCTTTTTCCACGGACACAGGATTTTTTCTTGTCGCGCTGACCGACGCCGAGTTTGGATGATACTTCGAGGCAGGAGGCCGTGGGAGTTCGACGGTCTCTGCCTGATCGGAAGGCGCTGAAGCTTGCAGAGACGCGAGCGTCGACCGCGCCTGGTCCACGCGGTCGCCATATGGGTAGAGATCTAGGAATGCTCGATAGGCAGAGACTGATTTTTGTCGCTCGACAATTGTCCAGGCTAGATTTTCTGCACTTTCCAATTGTGCGACTCGTTCGCGGACCTCTGTCCCGTGGGGGCTTGCCGGAAATTGATCCGAGAAGCGTCGGAGAGTTGCCACGTCATTCGTGACGCGAACGAATTGCCATGCCAAAGCCTCGGGGTCGGGGTCATCGTCTGCGCTTGCCACGCCGGAAGTGTCGCCCTGCTTGAGGTAAATCTCTTCCTTCGAAAGCGTGCCGTAGACGCTCGGCTCCTGATACTTGGTTTCATTGAGCACATCGTCGTGGACAAGGCGAAACAAATAGTTGACTTCCAGTCCGGGCGTTTCGATATGGCGCAAGAGAGATCCCGAGTAGGGGCTGTTTCGGCCTCGTCCGTCCCGTGCGATGGTACCCGCAGCGGCGGCGTATGCGACCAATACGTTGTCGGTAACTTCGACAGGCGCTAACCCGCCGAAAGCTTCGGGCAAGCGAGCTGCATCTTCACTCTTCACAAGGGAAATTACTGATTTTTTCGACTTCGGATTTGGAGGTGTTGCCGCAGTCCGCGTCTCCTTGGCTGACGCGAAAGGATTGGTTCGGCAGGCATCAAGGATCACCAGCCCAATAGCCTTGGGCGTGATTGATATGTCGATCAAAGTTTCGAGATTGATGGCCTCGGCGTAAACATCAACTGCTGATTTCACCTCGGCGTCGATAGGAATGAGCCAGTTTTTGCCGTCGATCTCAACGCCATGGCCGGCGAAAAAAATGACCGCTTGGTCGGCTGTGCGCGCAGCTTTTCCAAACTCAATAAGCGCGCGTCGGAATCCGTCAAAGTCCAAGTCATTTAGATGTTTAACGGTAAAGCCCAGCCTGGTTAGTGACTCCGTCATGTCGGCGGCGTCGTTTACGGGGTTAGGCAGTTGGTTGACTTTACGATACTGGCTGTTTCCAATGACGAGGGCGATCCGGTCTTGGGCCCATGCTTGCCCAGCGTGCATGGTCAAGAAAAGTGTCAACACAAGTGCCGCCTTCTTGGCGCGCCAGCTATCTCGGCGGCTAAGCACCTTTAATGGATTACGCATTATCGGCTTCCTAAAAACCTAAATGCTATTACAAATCCCTTCCGACGATAATCCCCAAGGTAGTTCTGGAATTAGATAGTTTGGTCCGACGAGCTTGTCTCCGAGGTCTATTGTGAACGCCGCGAGTTGTACCAGACTGCGACCTTCGCGGGCGGTAAGCCATCTCGGAAACTATGATATCGGGCTCGCATCATTTTGCACCCATCCTATTGAATTCACAAGAGTCGTTGTCTGCCCGTCTCGCTGCATTCGTAGTCCGTTGACATTAACTTCCCAAGGATCGATGGTTTTGGCAGTACGCAGCTAAAACAACCCAGGTGGTTTCTGCTGCTAGCGAATCGACGTCTTTTCGAAGCGAAACGGCCTTCCGGGTGAGGAGCTGGTAATGTCGCAGAAGTTAATTAGTTTTTCCGCGATTTTTCTGCTCCAGATCGCCAATACAGCGTTTTTGCCGGGCTTGGCCGCAGCCGGTGAGAATCTGACAGAGGATCAAATCGTCGAAGCTTTGACGGCCAAGAAAGAGGTATCTCGGCAATTGGTGAATCGTCCGCGGGTTGATACGGCGGCCGAGTCAGTCTTTCTTGAAAGAATCCGTGGCCTTGAGCGAGTGCTCACGCCCGAGGAACGGGAAGAGGCCGCGGTAATTGCCAAGGACAAGCCACAGATCGACTTGGAAATCACGTTCGAATACAACTCGGCCGAGATCAATTCAAAATCCTTGCCTTCCGTTCAGGCGCTTGGTCGCGCCCTCAACACCCCCGATCTGAAGGGCTCCACCTTTTTGGTCGCCGGGCATACCGACGCGGCCGGGCGCGACTCGTATAATCAAGATCTGTCCGAGCGCAGGGCGGTTTCGATCAAGCGCTACGTGGTCGAGAAGTTCGGAATCCCCAGCGCTGGGCTCGTGACCGTGGGGTACGGCAAGACCAAGCTCAAGGACCCAGCCCACCCCTTTGCTGACGTGAACCGCAGGGTTCAGGTCTCCAACATGTCTGGCGCGATGGCGGCGTCCAAATAGTGGAGCCTCCTTGGCCTTGCCAGCGTCACAAGAAGACGCCGCATCTATTTGGAAGCGCCTGTTGCTAATCCGCAACAGCGTGTGGCGAAAACAACCTGAACCACAAGTTGCGCGCCTAAATTCAGCGGATTGTTGGTTATAGTGCGGTCATTATCAACAAGGGGGCCGGTAGCTTCCGCAGTGGTGGGGAACTGCAATGGCGTTTAAAAATTTGAGAATTGGTGCGCCCGGCATTCTGATTGGATCCATATTTGCGACGCTTGTGGCAACGCCGTCGAGAGCAGATGAGATCACGGACAGGATCGTCCAGAACGTCGTACAAAACATCCTGCAGAACGTCCGAGATCAGATCCAAAGCAGGCAACTGGCGGGCGCCAGTTCGCCGGGAAGGCTGCAGTTTACGGGAGACAGCGAAGGCCTCTTGCCGGCCGTTGACAATCCCTTTGCAGCCCTCGGCTATGCAAAGGCGCCTGTGTACACGAAGGCGCCTCCCGCCCCGCCGCCGCCAACCTACATTTATGGCCTCAATCTCATCGGGTCGGGTGACTCGAGCCGAGCGGCGGGCATAACCGTGAGTTCGTTCGGTGGAACTGGGGCCGCGGATATCACGAAGATAGGCATATTCTCGGCTTATGATGCGCTTACCTTCGTCTTCACCGGGAGCGGAGTCTGGTCTAACGCTCCGGGCATCGACACAAACACTGGCGTTGGTGCGGGCACCATTGCATACATCAACGGAGGTTTCTCAGCTGATTTCACCGTCACCGGGTCCTGGAGCTCGAGCTCGTCAGCGACTGCCGGGGTTACGGATGGCACTGGCCTGAGCTATGCACCCAACGTGCAATACAAGTTTGAGATTGGAAATGGCTGGTACATCGAGCCGACGATCGGCGTCACCTATTCAGAGGCCTACACTGCCAATTTCGATACTCAAATCGGCAATAGCACCGAGGTTCACGGTGGGGCACGCTTCGGCACCGAGACAACCTGGAATGGCGTCCGTGTCCAGCCGTCTCTCAAGCTTGAGGCTTTTTCGCTGGTGTCGCAAAGCGGGGTCGGCGCCGTTGTGCCGAGCGGGACCCCGATCACCGTCCCATCAGTGGGGCTCATTGCAACAGGGCAAGTCGGAGGAAGGGCTTCTGGCAAATTGAATATACTTTGGACGCCCACTTTCTCCAGTTTCGTAGAAGCGCACGGAACCGATATTTCCGGCTTCTCGTCGTATGGCGCGCTGGGAGGGTTCCGTTGGACCTTCTGATAGCAGCCCGTCCCATGAACAAGCGGGTTTGAAGGGATCGGTCTGACACCGTCATTTGATCCAGCGGTGGGAAGAGTTGAGCTGAATGCGAGCTCATAGGGCTCGGTGGCGCAACGAGGCGGGGCGCAGCGTCCCGCCCCGCTGCGGCCTCGTTGGTGAGGGTAGGGCCGTCGCGCCGGGCTGCCGAGATCTGACTCGTGCAGAGGGTGCCACCCCTCGCAGCGTGCTACTTCTGGATGCTGAGGTAACGCGCCGATGCATTGATCATCATGTTGGCACGCTGCGCTTCACTCAGCACTTGTAGAAAAAATAGATCCGCGGGCGTGGGTCTGGGCTGCCGAAGCGAATCAAGCACGCGCGGTGTTGCGACGGCCATGATCAGCAACGGCACACTTGGGGCTAAGCCTTCTTCCGAACGCTTCATTTCAATCGAGAATGAGAGTGTGTCTGTGCCTGGCCGCAGCAAATACGAGAGATTTTGAACTTGGCCGTCTTCGGAAATCAACAGCAGCTCGACGACCCGATTTGCAAAATTTTCGATGTTCCCAGTAATTGTTTCATCGGGACGAATCTTCACGGAACTGAGTGAAATCCGCGGAGCTCGAGAGGCATCGCCGCGCACCCTATTGAGGAAAGTAATCGCGGGGCACTGGGCCGATGTGACCAAACGTACCCCTATCATTGCCTCGTAACCCTGGCTCCGCTTGAAAGATTTGTCCAACGCTTCAAATGGCGCCGTCGATGAGCCGAATCCTTCGAGGTCGGCACCGCTTGTTCCGATCGCCATCGGCATGATGAAGAAGCAATCGCCACCATCATATTGCTGCAGGTATCGACGGGTCAGCTCAACGCGGTTGGCATTGCCAAGTGGCGGCTTCGCCGACGTGTCCTTGGAAGAATCCGTGGGACGCGAGCCAGTATCAGAGGGCTGCAATGTCGCCTGGTTTGGCTTCAACGGTGGGGCGGGAGGCTCTAGCGGCTTCGCCGACGTGTCTTTGGAAGAATCCGTGGGACGCGAGCCAGTATCAGAGGGCTGCAATGTCGCCTGGTTTGGCTTCAACGGTGGGGCGGGAGGCTCTAGCGGCTTCGCCGACGTGTCCTTGGAAGAATCCGTGGGACGGGAGCCAGTATCAGAGGGCTGCAAAGTTGGCTGGTTTGGATTCAACGTTGCAACGGGGCGCTCAGGCAGGTCTATCGGAGCGTTCCAGACGTAGGAATAGTAGGCGAAAGCACCGACGCCAATGACTAGCAGAGCAGATGCGGCGATCGCATAGCGAATCCAGGTGCGGCTTGGTCTGGGCTCCGTTGACCTCGTTGGGGGAGCAATGATGGGCTGCGCCCGCTCGGTCAAGAAGCTTCCGATGTTCCAGCTCTCGACTTCGGCCATGGTCGGCCGATCCTTCGGATCTGGCTGAAGCATTCGCTCGAAGAGAGGGCGGATCCGTGAATCGATAGCGCCGAGGTCGGGGACACGCCGGCGCTTTTCGACGAGCTGAAACTGGGTCCCTCCCATGTCCAATTTCGCGCCCGTCAGGGCGAAGAACAGCACGAGGCCCAGGCTATAGACATCCGACTGAGCGTTGACTTCACCCCCATAGAGCCCAATCTGCTCGGGCGAAACATAGTTGTGCTTGCCGGCAAAGCCAGAGCCGATGATGGTTGCATCACCGAGCTGCGTCGAGCGGGCGATGCCGAAGTCGATGATCTTGGCGCGGGCAACGTCGTTTTGCGGGATGATGATGTTGTCGGGTGACACATCGCGATGGATGATGCCTCGTTCGTGAGCCGCCTTCAGGCCGGAAGCGACCCTTTTGGTCAATCGAAGCAGTGCTTCCAGAGTGAGCGGCCCTTCCTCCAGGAGATCAGCGAGCGATCGGCCGTCGACGTATTCCATCGCTAGATATGGTCGTTGGAGAATTGGTTCGACCGTGAAGACAAAATAGCGGACGATCGCATCGTGCATCAAATAGTGAAGGGCTGCAGCCTCTCGCCGGAACAGCGCAAGAGCGGCTTCGTTCTCCGCCATGTCCGGTACCAGCATTTTGATTGCGACGGCCGTCCCGGTCTGGACCTCATGTCCCTTGTAGACCTCTCCCATGCCTCCCGCGCCAATAATCCGGTCGATTTCGTAGATGCCGTTGAGACGCGTGCCGGATGGCACGGCATGCTGGGTTGGTCGAACTGGATCCCGAGGCCTCACTCTGTCACTCCCAAATGCCCGTATTCGGCAAGCCTTCGATCGCGCCAGATCCCCGGCTCGTCGCGGTCCCTTGTATCGGCCGGACGACCACAACCGTGATGTTGTCGAGGCCGCCGCGGTTCAAGGCGAGGTCGACCAAGGCATCGCACGAGGATTGCGCCGAGCCAGTCGAAACTTGCTGAAGTATTTCCTTGTCAGACACGTGCTTGGTGAGCCCGTCGCTGCAGAGCACGAAGATGTTGGATTCCTCGACGGCGCCGGTCACGACCTCGAGTTCGGAGTTTTCGTGCACGCCGACGGCCTTGGTGATCACATTTTGAGGCCAGTTCCTTGCTTCGTCCGAGGTCATGGCTCCGCTGGCAATCATCTCCTCGACTTCGGTGTGGTCGCGAGACACCTGTCTCACCGCGCCATTGCTCACCAGATAGAGACGGCTGTCTCCTGCCCAGACGCAGGCATAGTGATCCTCCGAGATCAACAGAACCGCGACAGTCGATCCTATGACTGCACCGCCACGCTGGCGGCTGATTTCGATGATCTGGCGATTGGCCTCGAAGATTTTGCTTTCGGTTTCCGCGAGTAACTCCATTGCGGAGGTCGCGCTCGAAATCCCGTCAAGGGCCTGGATGATCAGGTGGCTCGCCAAGTCTCCCGAGTCATGCCCTCCCATGCCATCCGCGACAGCCCAAAGGCCGACGTCGGCGCGCACCAGAACAGCATCTTCGTTGCTGTGTCTCACCCTTCCCGGATGGGTCGCATAGCCGGCATCGAAGATGTAAGGCGATCGATCCATTTGGCTTAACCTTAGGCACAACCATCGGCTCGAACGGAAATCCTTCCAGTCAGCATAGCAGAGTAGCCGAACGGATCCAGCAGACCGCGGCAAGCCAGCGCCATCGGCGGAAAGTCCCCGCCGCCATCGGTCCACCAGAAGCTCGCCGCCGCCAAGGCGCCATGATTTTTCTGGCGAACCTTCGCAAGCGCATCACGAAAGGATGTGCCGGCCGTAAAGCTACCTATGGTTGTGTCACTGATGCGGAGAACGTCGCCTGTACCGCTCGCCGTGGCCTCCATGTGCGGGACTGCCAGCGAGTCGAGTGTTGCTGTGATTTGCTCAAACGACTTCTCGTGATCCAGCGTCGAGAGAAGGAACTCCTCACACGTCGAAAACCAGGAATCCTGCGCGTTCAGATCGGGTGGCGGAATTGAGAACGAAGGGTCCGCGACCGCCATCAACGTAAGCGGGTAGTACCGCCCGATGCCGTCGACTGACGGCATGAAGGCTCCCAACGTGGTTTCACCGCTTATGTCCGCGCCGAGCCAGAATCGCCATAAGGGGGCGGAGAGATAGGCACTCTGCCAGTTGGTGCCGAGCTGGTGCTGGCTCGCAGACAGGCAAGATTGCAACCAGGGTTCCCAAATCTCGAGAAACGCACGCGGTGTGGCCAATGCGATGAAGTCGCGTTTTGCCGAGAGTTTTCCGAAAAGACCGCAGCGCATGCTTGTCACAATCCGCTTGGGCACCGAAAATCACGCAACGCGGTAAAATTCAGGGGATTTTTGATCGAGCCGGTGGTGATCTGGTACTTCAGTTCTCGTCCGGCCACGATGAATGTCGCAGTTGCGGTTTCGGCGCGCGCCGACATCGATCCTGCTTCGAGCAGCCGGAACAAAGACCAGGGTCCGGTCCGCTCGAGAATCGAGGGTTGGCTCGTTGCGTCGTTCGTCACTGAAATCGCAGTTCTCATTGACGGGCCAGGCCATTGCACGTTCGTCGGCGAGACACTGACAGGTTGGGGCGGGGGAGCAGTCGAAAGGACGCCGCCACTCGCGGGTTGGGGATTCGGACTGGTGATAGTGGTGCCCCCGATCTCTATCTTGGCGACAGCACCAGGCCCGCTGACGACCGGCGGCTGCACTGCAAGGGCCACGGCCGGCTGATTGCCGCCCGTCTGGAAGAACGCGTCCCGGATATAGGCAGCGCGCTGGAATTGTTTCAACGTGTCGGCCGACAATGTGCTCCCGACCGGGCTTTCCTTGCGCCAGGCCCATTCGGGTTTTGACGTGTCGGCGTAGGGCGCGAGCGATTGCGTGAAGAATTTGTCCAGCACACCATTCGGGCTGAACAACTTGGCAAAGTCGCCGAGCGGGACTTCCTGGTTGCTGCTACGCGCAAACGGATATCGGTTGGAGATGATTTGCTGGCAGAGCGGTGTGACCTGATCGCGGAGCGTCACCAACAATTGCCCCGCGGTCGCCGCAGCCATGTCAGTTTCGAACTCTGCGGCCGCCCCGCGCAGCATGTCCGAAAATGGCGGGGGCACGCGGGAGGCATTGTTTCTCAATGTGGCGACTTGCGTCTGGAGAGCCGCCGTGGCCTGGGCCACGAGCAGCGGATTTTCGATTATCAGTGTCAGGCTCTGCGCGATGTCATTCAGATTGGCGATAATAGAATCGATCGGCCGTCGGGTGCTCTCTCCTTCCAGAATCGCGTGGTACGGCTTGAACTGAGCCTCGATTTTGGCCCCCGGAGGTCCATCCTGGGTGTTGAACAGAAGGGGGACGCTGGCCGTCTTGGCATTGGCTTTGGCATCCTGTGTCGTTGCAGTGTTTACTGCCTTGGGCCGTTCGCGCGTAAGCATGGTCTCGTCTCGCAGCGATTCAAGGATCAACCGGAGCGGCGATGTCGGTGCGGAAACGGCTCTGAGCGCCTGGTACCTCGGCTTGTCCGCAAGCAGCTTCTTCATTCTCAGTTTGGACAGTGCGTTCCGCCATGCCGCGATAAAATCGTTGCCGTAGAAGTCAAGTAAGTTGCCGGCAAGATTTTCATACTGCTGGTTGAGAGCCGCCTGTTCACCGGGCTCGCCCAGGACCCATCGGTCCTTTTTCATTCGCTCGGAAAGGTCGGCAAGCTTGGCGATGAATTTGTCCTGAAAGCCGCTATAAGTGAAGAACGCCGGCACGCTGATGCTGTCGAGCGGCTGGCCCTTGTCGCCTTCGAACACGCTCGCAACGTCCAACCCGCCCTTGCGAGCGACCGCCCAATCGTTTGCTTCCGAACCTCGCGCTTCTGACTTCAGTAGCTCGTATGCCCGCTGAGCAACACTGAGACGCGCAAGAGTCTGTTGGGCTTCGAGGACCAACCGGCCGTCGAGCTCGACGAGCGGAGCTTGCTCCGTTTCGAGATCGAACATCGCAGCCAGATGTTCTTCGAGAAGTTTGCGCCCCTCCGAGTTGGTCGGTCCTGGATAGAGGCTCTCCGCCCAGTCGCGCTGCATCCAGGATTTGATCAGCTCCTTGTCCTCTCGATGGAGACCTCCAAGCATCATATAAACCTTCAAAGCTTCGTAGACGAAGCCACCGTCGGCAATGCGCGCGTTCAACTGTTCTTCGAGGCGATAAAGCAGCCGCGGCCGGAACAGTCGCTCAAGCGAGGTGTGATACGCCGCATCAGACGATGATTGCAGCCGGTCGCGCTGGTTCAAGCCAAATTCGGCTGTCCACGGGGTCGGTGCGGATCTCGTCGCGTATCCGACGGGCGTGTTTTTCAATCGTTCAAGCAGCGGCAGCACCTTATGCAGCTCGCGGTCATCGATGACCGTTTGTTTTGCGATGGAGCCGGCGGCTGATGCGTACTCCCGGTCCGTCTGCTCGTTCTCCGCGATCAAGACAGCGTTTTGTTTGTAGCTGGTGAGCCAGGCGAGGGTGAGTCCGATGGAGATCAGCGCCACCGCACATAATGCCGCCGCCTTGAGGATCATGACCCGACGGATCGCGGCCTTATCCGTTGAAACCCAATCGGCCTCGCCGATAATGACTTTCGAAATCAGATCGGTGAGGAAGAAGCTCTTGCCGGTACCAGAATATCCTGCCGCCGCGATCTGTTCCGCCCCAAAAGTTCTCGCGAGCGATCCGACGAGCTGGTCGATCGGCGTTCCGTGCTGAGTTCCGGAGCTGAAGTAGAAGCCGCGCAAGGTCGCATTGACATGATAACGCGTCGGTTCAAAGATCTGAGTGAGGAAATTCGAAACGGCGGGCTTTAGCCGGGCCATCTGCGCGGGAAAACCAAAAAGCGAAACGCGAAAGTTCGGGGCCGGCTCTTCCTGTAGGCGATCGATGGTCTCCTCGCTGAGCCACTCGAGCAGCATATCGAGCTCGTTTGGAACTTCGGCAACCATGTTCTGCTTTTTGTTGGCGGTCTGGAAGGTCGCGCCCCAGACCTGGCGCCGGCCGGCCTCATTGAGATAGCTAAAATACTCCATGAAGCCCGCCACCAGGTCCGTCTTCGTGAAGAGTGCGTAGACCGGAAAGTCGACCTTCAGGCGGGTATGCAGATCGAGAAGACGCGCGCGAATAGCGTTGGCGTGAGCGGTGATTTCGGCGGCCGGCAGCGTCAACAAATCTTCGACACTGATTGCGACAATCGCTCCGTTGATCGGTTGACGGGGTCGGTTATTCTTCAAAAGATCAAGGAACGAAAACCAGCTTTGCTTGTCGCTAGCTGCGTCAGAGTCTTGCGTTGTGTAACGGCCGGCCGTATCGATTAGCACGGCTTCGTCAGTGAACCACCAATCACAATAACGGGTACCGCCGACACCGGCTACGGCCGTCGGCGTGCGCTGTGCCAGCGGAAATTTCAGCCCAGAGTTAACGAGCGCGGTTGTCTTTCCGGATCCTGGAGGACCGATGATGATGTACCAGGGTAGTTCATAGAGATAGTCGGATTTCCCGCCGCTTGCCGTCTTCAGCGTGGCGAGCGCATCCTTCATTCGCTCTTTCAACGCTGGCTCGTCGTTGACCGGCTCGTGCTCCCCCGCGATGCCCTCGGCGATCTGCTGCGCGCTTTTCTTGCGCTTATAAAACTTGAAGCCGCCGAAACCTGCCGTCGCTGACACCAGCAGCAGCAGGATGATTTCGCGGACCATAGAATTCTCCAGCGGATGCCATTGACCAAACGCGATCAGCGGCCCCGCGAACCAAACCAACGCGGACAGAGATCCCAGTCCCAGCCCGGTCAAAATGATTCGAATGATCTGGTTCGCCAGCATTCCTCGACCTATTAATTCGTTAATTCGGCGTCTATTCGCTTCTTTCAATAAGGATTTCGACGCGTCGGTTTTTGGCACGCCCTTCAGGTGTTGCATTGGTGTCGATCGGCACGTCGGCGGCCTTGCCTTCGACCTCGACCCGATTTTGGTTGGTCAATCCCTGCTTGAGAACTGCGGCAACGGCTTTTGCGCGCTCCAACGACAAAACGTAGTTGGTGGGGAAGCGCGTGTTGCTGATCGGCGTATTGTCAGTGTGGCCGACCACACGGATCTTGCCGGGCTCCTTTTCCAGGGTCACGGCAAGCCGCGCCGCGACCGGACGGAAGGCATCAAGAACCGTCGCCTTACCGGCGTCGAACAAGATCAGATTGCAGACGCGGATCACGATGAAGCTAGCAGTCTGGTCGGCGGTCATCTTGCAGGGGGTATTCTCGGCAGCCAATGCATTTCGAATCCTCTGCAACTGCGTGATGCGATCCGCAGGCGGTGGAGGAGGCGGTGGTGGTGGCGGCGGGGCAATGATTTTGCGCTTGAGTTCGATCTTGTCCGACGGGTGCAGTGACTGTGACAGTTGCGCGGTCCGCTCAGCTCCCGAGGTAAGCCAGGTCCGCAATGTTATAAAACCGGCGAATAACAGCGCAGCTGCGACCGAGGCGACCAACCACGTGGGAACAGTTATCCGGGATTGCCGCCCGGCGAGGGCCTGGCCGCGCCAATGCGGCGACAGATCGCGCATCTGTTTCGGGCGGACTTGTCGCAGCAATTCGTAAAGGTTTCGCTGGATGACCTGCAAGGCGGGCACCCCGCCCGCGGAGGCCCGATGCATACCCTGGAATCCCAGGGCCAGACATGCGTGCTGCAATTCCAGCACGGAATAGTTTGCCAGCGGATCAACTTTGAGGCGGTCGAGTATCTCGAAGAAACGGACACCACCAACTCGCTCGCCAAAAAAGCGGCTCAGCATGCTGTACTGCGCCCAAACGTGACGGTCGTCAGTCGGGATATGCTGCACGATGTCGTCTGCAGTCGCGCAAAGGATGTATTTTGCGGTATTGGCCTGCTGTTCGGAAACGCCCGCCGAGCGAATGTCTTTTTCGAAAAACTTAACTGCGTCGGCGACCTGCTCCATGAGGCTCGCGAATGATGCGCGCAACAGCGCAACACGCAGCCGCCCGAGCAATTGGAGGAGGGGGCCGGCCGCTCGCATGATCGGGTTGGCGTTCGGCGCAACCATATCGTCGACGCGCAGCGGCGCCGCCGCGGGCAATTCAGGGCGCGCGGGCGGCTGGTTTTGCGTTGATATCCAGTCCTCCGATGCTGGCGTCGTCGGAGCGGCCGCAAATGGAGGCGGAGGCACCGGCTGGTACTGCGGTGAAGGCGCCTGCTGGCTCGGGAATTGGCGATCGGCAAGCGGACTGGGCGAAAAAGGCGCTCGCGGGGCCTCGAAGTCGGGCGCCGGCGAGTAGGGCGGCTGAGGTGCCGGCGGAAGCCTTCCCCCCGGATTCGGGCGGATGATCGTCCGCTCGTTTCGGCCAAAAGGATTAACCGGTTTGTCCCTGTCGCTCATCGTCGATCTTCTAAAATAGCCCAGAGATAAAGTTCCAGTTCAGGCCAATCTCCCGAGAAATGCATTCCTATCGACGCTGCCGTGCTTAAGTCAGGCCAGAGCAGAGACTTCCTGTCCAGATAAAAGTACACGTGATCTGTGATCGCGCGAATGTGCGGCGGAGGCGTCGGCAGGTGGATCAACGGGATGCCCGGCAGGTTCGCGTGCACGATCTCGTTCATCTTCGTATTGGGGCCGACCTTGAAGAGGTGAGGAAAGTCGTGCTGGATTTCGATGAGCGGACGACTGGCGGAAACCTCCAGCACGAAGGTCGCATTGCGAAACAACGAGCGATCGCGGATCGGTGACACAAACGCATTTTGTGCTCGCTCGATGATTTCGAGACGGATCGCGCGCCGACCGAACTGCGCGCTCAGAAATTCCTGGAGATCACGGATCAGCGGCGCGAAGACGTTTTCGAGATTGTCGTGGTCGTAAGGCAGGTAATCTCGGGCGCGCCGTTCGGTAGTCGCAAATGTTGCAAGCTCGCCAGCCAGTCGCAAGAATTCGTCGTAGAGGCGCTCGGGATGGACAAACCCAGATCGCTGAAAATGGATCAGCGCAGGAATCTGCCTGTTGAGTACTTGAAGGACCAGATAGTCAACGCTCTGCAAGCCGCCACCCGAGGAGGGGTCTACAGCGTAACGTGCCAGTTCTTCGAGCTTGGCTTCGATCCATCCAATGACGCGGTTGAGCCAACCATCGATGACCGGGTGCGCCGCGCAGGACAGCATCGGCGGCACAAAGCGGTCATCGAATAGGACATTCTTGTCGCGGACCTCGAGTACTCGAGCGATGCCGAGTCCCACATACCCTGCCTTGGAAGTCCTGCGCAGTTCGAACGACAGTCTTGGCAAGGCGATCTCGACCTCCTCCTCGATCCTGAGAGAGGAAGTTGAGTCGATGAAGGTCTCCGATGATCTGATGTAGCGGCTCGCGCTGTCCTCGCTTGATTCGTCGACCTCACGAGTGTTCGGCGCAGCCAAAGGCATCACGAGCCAGGCGGTCTGACCGGCGGTGCCGTCGGGAACATCGATGGCTTCGGGTATCGGGCTGTCCGCCGGAATGTCGAACGGCGTTCCATCGGGCATGATGCCGCTGGCACGTCTTACGCCAAACTTGCTTTGCTGGGCGAGGTCTTGGTCGATTTCAAGGACGTCGAAACCCCACGGATACGGTGTTATTCGACGCACGCGCTTTTCGATCAGGTGTTCAACGTACCTGTCATTCTGCTGCAGGTGGTGAGGGCGAAGAAACAGGCCTTCCGACCAAAAAACCTTACTGTACCATGACATCTAAAGTGTCCGTCTCATTTAAGTGTGTGTCGGTCATCGGCCGACGGGGCACCACATCGCTATCGGGTGTCCTCTCGATCGTAATAATCCACAAAGTGAACCAGGTAGGCTTGGAGTGCCGCTCCAGCCTCTTCGCCAAAGCTTGCCCGCCAGTGTTCGCGGTAAACGTTCCAAAGGCGGCTCTTGCGCGACCAAACCTTGTCAAGCAGGCCTCCGCGCTCTGATGCCTCCTTTGCAATCTTTGTTGGATCGAGCTCGGCGATCAGCTTTGAGGCGGCATAACGCATGGCCGCATACGTCTTGGCGTGATGCAGCTTCAGATCGTTAAAGCCCTGCTCGAATGCCGATCTCGCATCCAGGTAACTACGGGATTTGGGTCCGAACAGGACCATCATCGCCTCTTGAGCATTCGGCGAAAACTTCAGCGGGTTGTTCTCCGTTGCCTGGACCATGGTGTGGGAGGCTGTTCGTGTAAGGCGCTTCGCCTCGTTCCGAGCTTGCAGCAGGACGATCAGATTTGCTACCGAAAGCTGTACCAGCTCGCCCAGTTGTTCAGCCAGCTGTTCGGCATCTTGGCCTGCGAACGCGTCCTCGCGGATCGATGCCGCGTGGGCAACCCTGCGCATGAAATCCCTATGATCGCTTGCCTCCGACCGATGCGCCGAAGCAAGTCCTGGGCTAGAAACTGGTTGGGCTTCGTCCTGGCGCGGCCTTTGCACTGGACGTTGAGGCCCGCCCGTCGAGACGGCCTGTTGCAACGCAATAGAAGGATTTTCGTCCCTCGATTCTCGCCCAGGCGTAGCCAATTGAGCCTCACCTACTTCGCCAGCGGGTGATAGATCTCCGTCGTTCCATTCGCCTGCAGCATCCCCTCCCGCCTTTCTGGTCTGCACGCGAAATCGCGCATCGCGCTCGAGGCTTGCATCGCGGTCGACAAAGCCGCCAAGTCCTGGGTTGGGGGCAATTGCTGCAGCAACAGGTGCGTGCACCGCAGGCGGTACCGAAACTGAGTCAGAACTCCATATGTCGAGTTGCGGCTGCACGGCCCTGCCGGCGATTGCCGAGCATCTGGGACCGGCCGCCACCTCCGCCGGATCAATCGATACTCCAATAATGTAGTGGCCGATCAAGAGACGATCTCTGTCTTTTAGCTCGTAGGGACTGCGAACACGATGGTCCGAGCCGTTGACAAAGGTGCCGTTCGTCGAGACGTCGTTGAGCCAATACGCGTTGCCCCGACAATGGATCTCGCAATGCTTTGCCGAAATATATTTGGTTGGATCCGGCAGGGTCCAGTCGAGGTGGTTATCTCTGCCGATGTCTATCGACCGGGTTCCGGTCGCGACAAAGGAGATCGGCCCCCCGTCAGGCAGCTTGTCAACGTTCTCGATGGTCAGGCGAAGGGCCATAACTATCTCATCAACTCGGAAGGCCCAGCCCTCCACTTAGCAATTGAATTTAAATACCATTTTACGAGCTGCGCGTCATTATTCGCTGTTTTTGACACCTCCTCAAGACGCGGCGATGTGACCGGTCGGAATTACCGCGAACCCGCACAAGCAACGATGCCATTCAAGGGACCCGGCCTGCAGGCCGCTAGAGCTCGCAAAGGTTGTTGCACCAGGACTAACGGGGGTGTCGGACAGATCCATCAGCCGCCGCCATCCCAGCCGAGACTATCTCTCGATATCAAGGTCGTAATTGTCGACGAAGTGTCTCATGAAGGCATTCACAATCGCCTGTTCGCCGCCCTGAGTTCGGCCGTTCCAGCGAAGGACGTACAAATCCCACAGGCGAGCGTCCCGTAACTCGAATATGCTCTTCTGTTGCGAAATCTTCTCGATGGCCGGAGGCTCAAATTCCCCAACCAGCGCATCGACGGCATGTTGCATTGCGGAATAAGTCTTGAGCTGGTGCGTTTTCAGGTCCTCGAAACCTTCGGCAAAGGCGCGGCGCCAATCGAGCCAACTGGGGGTCGACGGCCCGAACAGGAGGCGCATGGCATCCTCCGGAGTTGGCGCGAATTTGAGCGGATTGTTGTTCACCGCCTCGACCGTGGTTTGGTCCGAACTGCGCGCGTTCCGCTTTGTCTGCTTGCGGCTTTGCAGCATCTCCCGGACATTCTCCGTGAGAATGCGGATTAGTTGCCCGATCTCTTCGGCGAACTGGCCCGGGTCGCGGCTCGAAAGAGCATCGGCGGGCAGTCCGGCGCCGCGCGCGAACGCGCGCACCAGTTTGTCGGTCCCCATATCTTGGTTGTTCGCTGACCGCGGCCGGCCGATCGGCGATGAACGATTCGGCTCCGCTCGCGCGTCGGCGTCTGCGGACGGTGGCGGAGACGTCTCGGTTGGGGCCTCGACTGCTCCCTCTCGGCCGGGCGCCTGGCTGCCCCAGACATCTTTCGGCGGTTCGAGCGGCCAGGGGGGCGGCGGTGGTGCGGACATTGCCGCAACGTCGGGCTGGACGGGAGGCGGCTTCCCGAAAGCGCGGGCTGAGCCTGCGTTTTCAACAGGCGAATTTTGCGAAACCTGCGGGCGCGGCGCGGGCGAGCTTGGGAGCAACGACGGCACATCGACCGCCCAGTCGAGAAAGTCAGCTTTGGCGCGTCGCACGTCCCGCTGAAGCTTGAGTTGCTTGGGATTGATTGGCGGTGCGACTTCCCCGATGGCATTCCATATTTCATCGTAGCTCGGCTTCACCGCCGAAGCGGTGTTCGAGCCCACCACCGCCCTTTCGTCGTCGAGAATGGCAAGCACGATGTAGTCGCCGATGACGAAGCGGTCACCGTTGCGGATACGGTGCGGGCCGTTCAGACGATTGTCGGTGCCGTAGATGAAGGTGCCATTCGTCGACGTGTCGTGGAGCCAATAAGCGTTGTCGCGCCAGCGGACTTCGCAATGCTTGCCCGAAATGGCGCGGCTCGGGTCAGGCAGCGTCCAATCGAGATGCTGATCTCGTCCAATGTCGATGCCGCGCTTGCCCTGAATGGTCATGGTCAGCGGGCCGCCATCGGCGAGGCTGGTGTGGTTTTCGATTTTCAGTGTCAGCGCCATGATCGTCTTTTCTCTGAGATTAGACGTTTCGACGATGACCCGCCCAGCGCCTCTCATCGTTGTCGTTCGCAGCGTAGGCCCAATGACATTGGTCTTCAACTATCCCAGCCCGGACTCAACCAGCTTGATGGCCGCTGCGACACACGACCGCAAGCCAGACGTTCGTTCAGCCACCCCGAGCCGTCCCGCGCTGAGCAAGATCGCAACACGGGCAGCTCGCGCAGTCATGAAGGGCGGATTAGGCACTTGCTGGCCGCCAACCATCCGAACGCCGCCTGACCATCCGGCGGCGAGCGCCAGCCAGGTTTGCGGTTCGTTCTGATCGCCCATGGTTCCAGTGTCCAATGCGCGCTGCCTGTGATGGTCGTCGGGCTGATAGACCCAGGCTTCAGCGGCCATCGAGGTCTCGGCTCGGGTGTCCGCCCCGAGCGTCCGAACGCTGGTGCAGGCCCACCAGACCGCTTCTCGCCGCGGCAGCAAGTAGGCGCAGAATGTCGCCGCTTCCGGTAACTTGCCGGTCAAAACCAACGCTTTCACGAACTCGATCGGGGGTTGATCGGTCGGCTCGACACCAATCGCTTGCAAAACTTCCGGAAACGTCTCGTAGAGTGCTTTCGCGGTGACAAAACGCACAAGTGACATCAGCTGACCTCGGCTGCTCGAGCACTGTTGCCGCTGCAAACAGATTAATCCGATGGCCAAGCTTTGCATCTCGAGCGGACTCTCACAAGCCTCCCAACGAGTCGCACACGCGACTATTCTAGATCGGAATGCCGCTGATGAGTGCAGCACCGGCAATCAAAGACGGTGTATTCAGGACGGCTCCGACATTGACGGTGGGCGCCGTAATATTGACGGCGGCCATCGCGGTTAGATTGATTGTGGGAGACGTGATCGAAATCGACGCCGGCGTAATCTGGATGCTGCTCAGGCCCATGCACACGTTTAGATTGATTCCCATCATCGCATCGACCGTCTGCTGTCCGACGTCGAGCGTGATAGTCTGATTGCCGATTTGCAGTTCGACGGTGTCGTTGCCCTTCTGAATCGTCCAGGATCGATTGCCTCCGACTGTCCAGGTCTGGTCGCCGCCCATGGGGCAATCAGGACCCAAGCCGACAGTGCCGGTCTGATTGGCATTGATCGTCACCAGATGATCCTTTTCAGCGTGCATACGGATGAATTCGCTGCCCTTCTGGTCCTCGAACATAAACTCGTTGTAGCCGCTATGACCCTTAGAGGAGTCGGACTTCACGCCGGATTGGGTCTTGTTGTCGGGAAGTTTGTACGGAAACTTGTTGTCTCCATTGAACACGCAGCCCGTGACCAGCGGCCGATCGGGATCGCCCTCCAGAAATTCGACGACCACCTCCATGTCGACGCGCGGAATAAATTGTCCGCCCCACTCCTTGCTTGCCCACACCTGCGCCACGCGGATCGGGCACGTTTTCTGCGGCTCGCGGTCCCAATGAAATTTGACCCAGATGCGGCCATGCTCGTCTGTGCTGATCTCCTCTCCATCGTCGCCTTTTTTGGTGACGACCTTGGCTGTCTGGATGCCATAAATGCGCGGCTTAGGGGTCAGCGGCAAGCTGCGGAAGGGTCGCTCGGACGGCAGGAACTCGAAACTTCCACAATAGATTTGGTCTTGGTTATCGGCCGCCTCGGCGCCGCCGCCGAAATACTGCTGCGCGCCGAACATGTGGCTGGCGCGAACGATGAGGTATTCCTTGTTCTCGGCTTGACTTGGATGCTTTTCGACCTCAACCAGCCCGCCAGGATAGAGGCAGGGCGCATCGCCCTCGGGATGTCGGCGATAGTCGAACGCCTGCTCGGCCTCGAGGCGATATTGAGCAAACTTTTCACCTTTGCCCTTCTCATCGTATTTGCCGGGATAGTCATAGACTTCGAGTTTGGAATGCGTGTATTTCTCCGACGCATTCTTGGGCGCCTGCAGGTCTTTCTTCGGCTGCAGATAGTCGTAGTCATTGAACTGGATTTTGCCGGTTCGGAAGCGGCGTTCCCACGTCCAGCCGTTGAGATGTTGCTCCACGTGAAGGTCCTTCTCGACCAGCGGGTAGAAGGGGACCTTGGGGAGTTCGGGAATCCGCTTATGTGACGAGCGCGAATCAGCGAGCACCAATAAATGTTTGCCGTCGGAGGGCTCGAAGAAAAAATAGATTCCGAATTGCTCCATGAGCCGCGAGACAAACGTCAGGTCAGTTTCGCGATATTGCACGCAATATTCGATCTTGTCGTAGTCTCCGGTGGTTCGGAATTCGTAGTCGCTGAACCCTGCTTTCGTGAACACGTCCTGGATGATTTCCTTGACATTCTTGTCCAGGAATATCCGGCAGTCGGCCTTGTGACCGAGCAGCCAAAGCCACGGCCGAAGCACCAGGCGGTAGTGAAAGTGGTCTTGCTTCTTGCCAATCCAACGGGCTTCAGTGAGGATACCATCGTAGATGCGCTGTTTCCCCTTGAACGCCATGAGCTTCAGCGTACACGATTGCCCGATCGCCTTATCGAAATCGATGTTCTCCTGCTTGCTAAGAGCTTCGATGTGATATTCGAACAGTTCGCTAAGGCCCTCTGTCCCATCAAACCTCACTAAGGCCAGAACGTTGTCGCCAAGTGGCGTTTTGAGTTCTGCAACACGTTGGCTTTGGTTGAGGTCTGCAGCCATTGGGGTCCTCGTTTTGATGTCAAGCAGGTCAACGATTTCGAAAGCCGCTCCATTAGTCGAGCCGGCGCCTGGTTCGGTTCAGAGCTAACTCCTTAAGCGCAAACGGTTACCGGATTTTCTGGCCGGCGATCCCGAAATCGGACCTGGACTTGGATGGGCAGTTAACGTTTGAACCGGGCTCTAATATTGCACGACAAATCAGAGCCCTGCAGAGCTAAAAAAGCTTGCGGCTTTTGCCCAGTATAGGGGATCCGCACAGGACAGCCGCCAAGAATGAAGCCCTCTTAAATGGGGTCGACCCATAACGGGAGTGTCTTGTGCCTGAGTTTGTGGGACCTTCGACCAAGGATTGGTTCAACACAAAAGTCTTGAAACTTGGTCCGATTCTATCCACCGTGGTTGAAATCGAGAATATTTGTACTTGTAATATGCTGGTTTCCATGAGGCGACGTGGCTCGTTCCCGAGTTGCCGGAGCAACCATCGTGAAGCCCTATCGTGAAGACGTTCCCAGTCTTTCGGCGCAATATCCCTTTGGCGTTGTTTTAACTCTGCCGGAAAAGGCCATCATTCTCATCCCGGCGCGGTCGAGCCAATCGAGCTATCAAGACGCGCGAATTCTCGACGAAAGTAGTATCCGCCGAATACTCTGGACCTTTCGCGCCGACTTTACGGTGGTTAATGGGATAAGACGCCTTTTGGTGGACGAAACCTCTTTTGCAAGTCATCCAAATCTTCTCACCGGGCATCAGGTTGTCGAGGCGGCCATTGCGGCCACGGTCGCTGGACACATCTTTGCGGTGGTTGCTGAGCCGCGACCCGAACAACGGGCCCATGACGCAATCAACTACTTGAGGCTTGCGGCGCGTTTCTTCTCGGCAGACCCTGCCGTACAAGAAGCTGGTTTTTTTGCCTTTTTGTACCGGGAATTGCCGCGGCTTTGCTGCGATGCATACGCCCAGATGTCGAGCGCTACAGATCAGATCGTCCAGCTCAACGATCAGGGTTACGAGTTTCTGTTCGACGTTGGCGCCGAACGGGTGGTCGCAGCCTTCGGAATCACACGCTACAATCCGGGCAGCCGAGACTCGGCCCGGATGGCTGGTTTCCTTGGACAGGCCGGCAGCACCGACCTGCAACGGATCATTCTCCAGGCGGGCTCGGCGCAAGGCGCGCGCAATCGCCTGGAGAAAGCCCAGCTGACATGGCGCGACCGGTTCTTTCAGGCCTATGGGCACCACTACGATCGCGGGCATTTCATCAGTCATCGCCAGGGCGGCGGCCTGGACATCAATCTGTTTCCCCAGCTAGCCGACATCAATCAGGGCCGCACCCGGCTCGGTGCCGAATACCGCGCCATGGAAAAGGCCTGCGTCGCCAAACACGGCGTCGATCCGGTTTTCTGTTGCTCGCGTCCAATCTACAACGACGACAGCTGGGTCCCCGTCGCACTAGAATACGCCGTCATCTACAGCGCGCAACGCATCGAGTTTCGGACCTTTCCGAACAGGCCAAGCGGAGGCCGAAGAAATGGTGGTGGAGCGGACGACAAGGCTGGTGATGCCGCGTAAAACTCTAGCTCCGGGTGGTCCAAAGTTCGGTCTCGCTACAAAACACTCCGAGACTCTAACCGCCGCTGGATAAAAATTCAGGGGCAGGTCAGCTCGTACGGCAACGCCCGTAATAGGTCGTTACGGGCCCATCCAGAGAAATCATCGGCCGGGCGTTCCAAGGATCCAAGCGGCGGAGTAGCGCACTTTCTTTGAGGCGGCGTGGCGCGGTCATCGCGCGGCCGTGCGATTCTCGTATGAATGAAACCGTGAATAAGCCGATAGACCAGTCATCACGTGGCGGCGGGCGAAAATTTTGGATGGCTTCAAAAGCAAAAATCGACCGAACCTTTCTCTGGGGCGGGAGACTAATCGTCGCGCGTTGGTTGGTTGTGCCGGGATCAAAATAAACTCAGGAGGGGCGCATGGCCCACTTCTTCGATCCTTCCGATCCTTTTGGGGTTCATTATGGCACCGAGCCCGGATCGAGAATAGGTCATCTGCCTCTCGGCGGGACACTCCTGATCGGGCTTTGGGCTGGCGATCCGAGTCTGATGGCAAGACTGAATCCCGTTGCGGATGATCCGACTCGAGTCTCCATCCGCTCTGGCGCCGCCGGATTCGCCGATAAGGCCGATGTACGCTTTTACACCTTGATCGGTCTAACGGACGACGATCGCAAGATAATCACTATTGCGGCAAGGCTTGATGGAGATCACGGCCCCATATGGGCGCAGATGCAAGTCTACATTATGTCGATTGCAGGAGATCCCCTGCCGGACATTGGGTTGGATGCTGATTGTCGTAAAGATGGCTACTATCTCGATAACATCACAGGGGCTCATTACTCTCGTTTAGACAACGGGCTCTTCTGGGTCGATCATTGGCGTGGTCCGGAGGTGGTGCTCGACTTCCGGGCGATCAAACGCACGAGCGATATGGCCTCGATTTACGTCTATTATAGAGATTTGCGGGACCGTATCATTCACCCGCGGGTAATGGACAAGTATACGTGCCCTAACATCTTCTACTGCGTGAAAGATATTGATGATGCACTGCCAATGGCTGAAGCTAATCAGGAACTCATAATGCTGGCTGGAGAAACGATCGCGTTGACTGGCCTAGGGTTTCGCCCCCGAATGTCCCCGCCGAAGCGCCCATCTGCCGCGCGTCCAATGAGTAATGCAGCAATTAAAAGAATTACTCCAAAAGTCGGCGGAGCTATTCCGTTAGAAGAAGCCGCGGAGGTTGCAGTCGTCTCGCAGCCGCCCGCTCGCAATGGCTTACGGGTCCTTGTGGTTGGCCCGGAATCCGAGGCTGAGTTTCAGTACGCGTTGAAAGTCAATGATTCAGGAGGCAAGGCCGTTACAGTGAACCCGTTTCGATCTGGTGCTGCCGATGAGTTTATCAAGGCGGGCGGAGAATTTGTTGAAGGAAAAATCGAATCGCTTCCGCAGGACGCGAAATTCGATATCATTCGAGAGGATTTTCCATATCCAACGGAATGGCTCGATGTGCCTGCTGCTGCCGCTAGAATTTCGCGCACGAAACCGGGTGGCACCTGGGTGGTGGTTACCGAGAGAGAAGGGTTCGCGACTGCCCTCGAAGCTTCTGCCAAATTGCAGGGAGCTAAAGTGAACCGTTACGAAATAACTGCTCTCGATCATTGGGCAACCCCCCAATCACCGCACGCCACCAGGGATGCCTCCTCGCGATACATACTTCTCGTATCGCCGTGAATCTGTTGACTGGGTGCGGCCGTCAGTCCGGTTTTGCAGCGCGATCTTTGGGCACGAACCCATGGCAAATGTCAGCTTGGATCATCGGTGGTGGCGCATGGTTTAGGCCAGCAACGCACTCAGCTCGGAAGGTCAACTCATGGTCAGCGGGATTTTGGTGCAGAAGCCCGGGTTCCGGAAGTTCTTCTGGAATATCGACGCCGAGGTTGGACTGAATTCGCCGAATAGGACGGACGACGTGCAGTTGGTGCAGCTAGGTTATGCCTTCATGGCGATGGCTCCCACCACTCCGAATGAGATTAGAGCTACCTTCGCGGCCGTCCAGGTTGGTGCTTTCTGCACAGGCCGCGACGATGACCCGCTGGTGCAAGCTATTTTCGCTCACGAAAGCTCTCGCGGCGGAACAGTGGATGGTCATGTTAGCGTGATCGGAACTAGCAACGGCATATATATGGATAGCAGTGGCCCCCACACCTATATGCTTACGGCTTTGGTCAACAACATTCAGGACGGCATGCCCAATGATTTTCCTCGACTTGACAAGCATCCGGCTTGCCCGCCGGATCTTAAAGCCGCAGTTTTAAAAGTTCTAATCGCTTAATTTAAATCCGCGCCTGTAGTCTTAGGCCATCGCTATCGCCGCGTCGTGGAGGTGATTATTATTCGTGGCTGAGTTCGTGGCTTGATGGCGTCACCGTTGTGCTCGGAGTAGAGCAATAAAGTGACTCAATCTCGATCGCACCAAGACCAGCGAGTGCGTAACCCTCAACGCGGCGATCGATCTGATGTTGAAAAACCTCCCTGTTAGAACCTCAAGCGGGCCCATTGCGATGAGGCATACCATCGGAGGCGCGTTTTGGGGATTGACGACCGGCAAACCAGACGACGGCTTTCAGGTCAATGCCAGACCAAGCGCTTCTCCAGATCGCGAAATCAAATCGGTACACAGAACTGGCTGGCGCGAAGTCGGTTGACCTGCTCCGGCGTGAAGGCTGGTATGGGCGCCGTGATGCCGGTTGTCGGCGCAAACATGATGTTGATCGGGTCTGTGCTATGCACGGGGGTAAAGTTTGGACCGAGCAGAACGTGACCGAGCTCGTGCCCCAAAGTCCAGGGCGACCCTGAGGCTGACACGACGACAGCCGCCAAATTCGGCCGATGACCCGCGCAGCCGTTCAACTGGCCACCGTTCTTTTCCTTGATCTGATTGGCATAATAAACGACGACGTCGTTTGGGCCGACGCCCTGTCGGCCGCCAAGCTTGTCAAGCAGTTGCTGTTGATCTGACGCGTCGTTCCAGCGGCATGTGCCGTCGGAGGCATCGAGCATCAGAAGATCGTCTCCGGTAGCCCCCATGCTGACACCCGAGGCAAACTCCAGCAAGACAAGGCACGAATCGTAAACCAGTTGCGCATTCGCGAGCGCGGTAAATTCCGGGACGACGGGCAGCGCCGTCGATCTGAAATGCAAACGAACCTTGCGATCATATGCCGGCTTGGGCGGAGCAGGCTTTGGCGCGGGTACGAAACCATACACGAAAACCTCAACAGCCCGCCAGTAGCCGGAATTGTCGTTGGCTCCGCCCGTGCTTTCGGTCTCTCCCTTCCCCCATTCGATGGGAAACGACACGTTGGGGTTGTAGGTCTCGACGCGCCGCCGAATTGCCTCGCAGCGATCGAAGGACAGCTTTTGATTGAATGCCGCGCCTCCAAGATGGCTGGCGTATCCGATGATATCAACCCATGGGGTAGGCAAATCGCGCACAATGGGAGCAAGCGTTGAATCGAGCCAGTCGATATGTGCCGGGAGAAGTTCGGCATTTCCAGTATGGAAATTGCACAAGCGCGCTGCAACGCGAGCCAACGTGCCGTTGATCGGTTGGACGTCGAAAGCCATGCCCTACCTCCGATAACCTTCCCGGAGCAAATTGGAGATTGCTGGAGTTCGTCTTTCAGCGGGTTGTGTTCTGCTGCTGATGTTAGTGGCAGTTCGGCCCGATCCGGTTCACGGCTGATGCTACTCAACTGTGGGCGTCGTTGTGGCTTGGCTCAAGACCGAAATCAGGTTTCAATGGAATCCGGTTCCGAACTGATTTGTCGACGTTGTCACGGCCGGCTCTCCTGAAGGAAAGCGCAATGACGCCTTGGGAATATGCATCACGTTATCTGCCGGTCCAGGTCCCGAGATCACAAGGGTTGGCCGAAATCTATCCGATTGATATTTCACACTATCATCTCGGCGCTCCGACAGCAGCCAAAGATCAGATTCTTGGTGCCATGAGCGATCATTTTGCTTCCAACCAGCGCAAGAACGCGAGTTACCGCCTGACACTGCGTGTCAATGGCTTGCCGGTCGAGTTTGCGAGCCGCGACGAGCTGATCCCCTCACTCAACGCATTCTGGGGCAAGGGCACGCCGGAGGATTGTCAGATCGTATTGCATCTTGCATTGACGCTTGGCGGTATCAAACCCAATCAACTCCAGAGTTGGGCCGATACCAATCTGGGCCTCGATTGCAACGGTTTTGTCGGCAATTACCTGTTTCACGAGGTGCAGCAGAACGGCTGGCAGCAGGCGCCAGGCAAGACTGAAATCGGGCCGTCGACCACAATTGACGAGTATTTCAAGCGCTGGGTCCAAGATCCCATCTTGGACCTCAGCCATGTCATGCCGGGGCGCATGCACCTGATTGTCCGGGTTGACGACAACGGCCTTGTTATCCCGCGCTGCTCGGGTGGCAAGGTCGGCCATATCGCCATCACCCAGCCGGGCGAGTCGATGAACCAGTCCTTCGTCACTGATACGATGGGTTTCTACGACAAGGAAACCGCTGACCTTGGCATGTACAACAAATTCGCGTTGCGCACCGTGGAATCGGGGGGGCCGGTCAAAGGTGTACAGAAGAACTGGATGGTGTTCGTACAGCCCTACAAGGTGAAGGGTGTGTTCGAAGTGCGCAGGGACCATATCCATATGCTGGATAAGGTCAGGATCGCGCCTCTACGCGCGGGCCCTGGTTGAACGCCGGCAATGTTTGGCAGCTGCTTCGTGCAGACATGTGAATGTGTCGCAGGCCTCGGCAGCTTGCTTTCCACGTTGCCCGCGATGGGCAATACGTAGACCGAACGGTTGGGTTAGGTATTCATGACCGGAGCGCACGATTTGCATATTCTGTCTCCCGAACAGTTCCGTCCCGATGAGATTGATCGGGTGATCGACATCGGCGCGAAGCAAGCGATGCGGCGTCTCCCGTGAGTGCATTGCCACCATCAAACCATTCGCCCGACGATCTTCCGATCAGAATCGGAACAGCGCAGGAATTCGCGCAAGTCAGGGCATTCTTTTGCGACGCACAGTTCGACGAGCGTACGGTCTGTGCTGCGTTCAACGTTGGGAGCGTCGCCGATATTCGTAGTCAGAGGTACAACGAAATCGACTACAGGCCTGCATCGTCCGCAAATCACGCCGCGATCGAACTGTTCCTTCGCGGCCGGACCATCTCTAGGACTGACTTCCAGAAGATTTCCCGCGACAGTGTGTTTGCAGCGTTTTGTGCGCTCGGCCTCGTTCGTGGGGCGCGACGCAGCGAAATGGAAATTGTCTGCCCGGTTTGGCTTTATCCGGTCGATGGCTTCGTCATCGCGTCCGATCGCCGCGACGATGCGGACGGCGGTGAATACTGTCCACCGGCTGACAGCGTTTTTCCAGCGCTGGACACCGGAACATTGAAGCTGCTGTCGCTGCTCCCGAACCCCGATGGTGATGCGCTCGATCTTTGCGGCGGTTGTGGGATCGGCGCACTGCATCTCTCCCGGACGGCGCGAACTGCCGTCTCGGCCGACATCGCCGAGAGGTCCGCACATTTCGCCGAGTTCAATGCGCATCTCAACGGGATGGACATCGAGAGCGCCGCGGGCGACCTATACGCGCCAGTTTTGGGCCGGCAATTTGATCTCATCGCAGCGCATCCCCCGTGGGTGCCGTCGATCGATGATGCCATCGTGTTCCGCGACGGTGGTGACGGTGGCGAGACCATCATC
This sequence comes from Bradyrhizobium jicamae, assembly GCF_018130215.1. Taxonomy (GTDB): domain Bacteria; phylum Pseudomonadota; class Alphaproteobacteria; order Rhizobiales; family Xanthobacteraceae; genus Bradyrhizobium; species Bradyrhizobium jicamae_A. The sequence continues at coordinate 66,135 of NZ_JAFCKQ010000026.1, read as the reverse complement.
AGGCGCATCATCGAAGGAATCCCGCTACATCTGCGTCGCGGCGGTACCGCTGTAATGGTTTCGCTCGGGCGCGATACCAGCGAAGCCGGCTTTGAAAGTCGTGTTCGTCGTTGGCTTGGCGAGCGCGGATCGGACTGCGATGTCATTCTCGGGGTCGAAAGATTAATGTCGATTGAGGACGTCGTCGGCTCAATTCGGAGGCTTCACCTGAAAGATGATCAGGGGCGGGCGGACCGATTGTTGACCGACCTGCGCAGGCTGGGAACCGAGAAGTTTGTCTACGGGGCCTTGTTCATCCGTCGGACGGATGCACCAATCGTAGAACCACCCCTCCGGCTGCGAATGCTGTCGCGTGCCCGGGCCTCAGATTTCGATCGTCTGTTCGCATGGCGTGGGCGCCGCCGGTTCTCTACCTTCGCCGACTGGATGAAGTCAGCCAAACCGCGTCTGGTGCCTCATCTCGAAATCAATGACGGCCAGTTGGTCGAATATGGCGCGTTGCTACCAGGCCAGATTGTTTTGAGAGCGGAGCAGGCGTTCTCGGCGGCGCTAAAATTGGAGAGTTGGTTGATCCCGATGATCGGATCTCTCGATGGCGATCGGACGGTCGAGATGGTCTTCGCCGGCCGATCCAATCAGTCGCCGGCCAATTTCACGTTGACGGCGTTTATTGATCTGGCCGCTCTCATGGTTGAACTCGGATTTCTGGAACTGGACTTCCCTGCGTTTTGACCGACTCATCGCGGGATCGCATTGCATCGATCAAGGCCGGTCGCATGTTCTGGCCGACCCCGAGGGCTGACTTTCACTGCTCACGACCTTCCAGTCTTATTGGGCAATCGTTTCATGATCCTCCCTGCAACCAGTGGTTACATCGCAAAATTCCGAGGCATTGAGCATTGAGCCCGACCCGCCCCCGGAAGCCCCGTTTGCCCCGCGCAATGGCATTAACCCACGATCGCACGGCAGCGCGGGATATTTGCGCATATCTCCGGGCTAAGCTCTTTTCGATGGACCATTAATTTGGCAATACGATCAGGGTTTTTGAACCTCTCAGCTGCCACGTCCGACCCAGTAATTGGGTCTTATTTGGCAGCTACGGGGTCCGATTGACGGGCGCGCACCATGGTGGTGTCATCACCTGATCTTTCAGCATCTGCGCAAACCGCAGAACCAACTCTCATTTCAGATTCTGGAGGCGCCTCCAGTTCCGAGGTGGATCCTGCGATTGCGCCTTATTGCTCGCCGTTGTCAGATGCAGATCCATGCGGTCCCGACCTGGATTTTGAGGCTGACGCAAGCTATCTCAACTTCTTCGCCGAAGCTGAACTCGTTTTGCCGAGTTCTTTCTTTTCGGCCGAGGACGGCAGACCATTTGACCGAACAGCCTTCGACGCGCAAGGCCAGCTCGACAAGCTAAAGCGGCTGACGATGCGCAGCCGCGATCTGCGACTTTTGGTTTGCCAGGCTCGATTTCAGATTTTGAACCGAGATCTGGCCGGGTTCGCGACGAGCGTCAGGGCAATTGCTTACCTACTTGATCACTATTGGGACACGGTGCATCCCCGTGCTGGGGATGGGGACTTCGCATTGCGATCGGCTGTTGTTGGCGCCCTCGATATGTCAACGGTAACTATTGCAGTGCAATATGTGCCGTTGTTTGAAGCGCGGCGGATGGGGGCAATCACCTATCGCGGATTGATGATCGCAAAGGAGGAGGTTCAGCCACGGCCGGGCGAATCGAAGCTCGAGGTCGGTCCTATGATGGAGGCGCTGAGCCAGGCCGAGCCTGCGGCATTAGCGCGCACGCGCGGCGAGCTGTCGATACTGCGGTCCGCCCTGAGCGCCATCGGTGCGGCCTTTTTAGCCAACGGGCAGTCCCCCGCACTGAAGAGTCTTCCCGAGCTTTTGGATAGGATCATCGCATTCGTTGATCCGGGTTCGTTAGACAAAGGGGATCAGGCCATCGATGTCGAACCATCCGATGCCGCCGAGATCGCGGCCCCGCCAGCTGGCGCTGCCCCTAATTCGCTCCTTGAGGCGAAGGCAGCCTTGGCTGCAATCGCAGACTATTACAGCCGCAGAGAGCCCTCCAGTCCAGCACTTCCGCTGGTCCGCCAGGCCCATCAATTGATCGGAAAATCTTTCTTTGATATCATCAACATCTTGGTCCCTGCCCACATGGACCAGGCTGCGTTTCGAATTGGGCATAACGAGGTTTTTGATTTACCTATTGGAAAGCTGTCAGACTTGTCCGAAGTGGCGCAGATTGGTTCCGCGGATGATGCAGATGGACCAATTGAGGGGACTCAATTGCCGAATTCTGAAACGGCAAATTACACCATTGAAACGCGTTCGCAGGCGATCGCGCTTCTCGATTTGGTTCAGCGTTTCTTTCGAAAATCAGAGCCATCAAGTCCGGTACCCATGCTTTGCGAGCGTGCGCGGGCGCTTGCTGAGCGAGATTTTATGAGCGTGCTGAAAGATGTGTTGCCAAGATCCGCGCTTCGGAATCCGAATGAGGAAACGTGAGATCGAGTGACGTGTGGTCGGGATCACACGACAAATCTGACGAAAACTGCTACTCGTTAAGTTTTAATGTATTGAGGATATCCAAATGGCAAAAGATAGCGGTCAGAAATTCATCCGACGAAATCGCCCGCCGCGCGTGCACATTACGTACGAAAATCCGGCAAATGCCGAGGAAAAAGTTGAGATTCCATTCGTCATGGGGGTGCTTGCCGATCTCTCAGGTAATACTCCGGGTGTCGAAAAGGAGGAAATCGCCCAACGTAAGTTCCTCGACTTCGACATGGACAATCTTGATGCCCGAATGGCCGCAATCCAGCCTGGCGTCAGCTTCCGCGTCGACAATAAGCTCTCCGACGGAGACGGAGAGAAGATGGGCGTGCAACTGCAATTCAACAAAATGGCGGACTTCGAGCCGGCAGCGGTGGCGCGTCAGGTGCCAGCGCTCGCGAAGCTTCTTGAGGCGCGGCAACAACTTGCGAATCTCATGCGGTACATGGACGGCAAAGTCGCCGCGGAAGATTCGCTTCGCAAATTGTTGGCTGATCCGCAACTCATGGCGGCTCTAAAGGATCGCCCCACGGAAGCGGGCGGCGAGAACTGAAGGGAAGATTCTGAAACATCATCTGGCAACTGGAGATAGTGGCCATGGCGACCGAGACAGTGAAGGCCTCCTCTCCCCAGGAGAGGCAAGTCGAAACCCGAGATGCTGACGAATTTACATCGCTGCTGAAGCAAAGCTTCAAACCACGAACGCCCCGCGCGGCCACTGAGGTCGAGAACGCGGTCAAGACGCTGGTCGAACAGGCTCTTGCTGACACGAGCCTCATTAAGTCGGACGTTCTCGATACAATCGAGGAAATGATTGCCCAGTTGGACAAGAAGCTCTCGGCGCAACTAAACGTCGTCATGCATGCACCGGAATTTCAGCAGATTGAGAGCGCTTGGCGCGGTCTCAAGTATCTCGTCTTTCAATCCGAGACTGACGCGATGCTCAAGATCCGCGTCATGAATGTCGGGAAGAGCGAGCTGTACCGGCATCTGCGCCAGTTCCCAAATGCCGCCTGGGACCAAAGTCCACTCTTCAAGAGGGTCTACGAAGAGGAATTTGGTCAGCTTGGCGGGCAGCCTTACGGCTGCCTGATCGGCGACTATACGTTCAGCCATCTGCCCGTCGACGTCCAACTGTTGCGCGATCTCAGCAAAATTGCGGGGGCCGCGCACGCCCCGTTCTTTGCCGCCGCTGATTCAACATTGATGGGAATGGATTCGTGGAACGAGCTGATGAATCCTCGGGACGTCAGCAAATTGTTCGATACGCCGGAATATGCCGCCTGGAAGTCGCTGCGGGATTCAGACGATGCCCGTTATGTAGGTCTTTGTATGCCGCGCGTTCTTGCGAGACTACCTTACGGCGCGAAGACCGAGCCGGTCGACGAATTCGGATTCGAGGAGGAGACGGACGGCCACAAGGGTGAAAAATACGCGTGGATGAATGCCGCTTATGCGATGGGCGCCAACATCAACCGCGCGTTCAAGGAATACGGCTGGTGCGCCCGCATCCGCGGCGTGCAGTCGGGCGGGGAAGTGGAAGAACTTCCCTCGCACACGTTTCCAACTGACGACGGGGGCGTCGATCTTAAATGTCCTACCGAAATTGCTATCAGCGATCGCCGTGAGGCTGAACTCGCCAAGGCGGGTATGATACCGCTGATTCATCGCAAAAACACGGACCGGGCCACCTTCATTGGCGCCCAATCACTGTTCAAGCCGAAGGCATATCAGAACAATCCGGAAGCGACGGCATCGAGCAACCTTTCGTCACGCTTACCCTATATGTTCGCATGCTGCCGCTTTGCCCACTATCTCAAAGTCATGGTTCGCGACAAGGTTGGATCTTACCTCGAGAAAGAGCAACTCGAGAGATGGCTGATGAACTGGATCTCCGAATATATTGATGGTGACCCGGCAAATTCCAGCGAAGCCACGAAATGTCGTCGGCCACTCGCCGGGGCGCAGATCACGATCGTGCCAAACGAAGAGAATCCTGGCTACTATTCGGCAACCTTCGAGTTACGGCCGCACTTCCAGTTAGAGGGAATGGACATCGGACTACGACTGGTATCGCGATTGCCGACTGGAAAATAGAATGATCGCTTGAACCGGCCGCCCAACAGGGAGCGACTAATCTGCAGCGTATCCGCCCATTAACACCGGAAACGCCGGCATCCCTCAGATTTGACCCTACAGGAGATTTAAATGGCTGACACGGACATGTTTCTCAAGCTCGATGGCATTGATGGCGAGTCGCAAGATAGCAAATTCAAGGACTGGATCGAGGTGCAGTCTTGGAATTGGAGCGTGCACCAGGCGTCGACCGCCCAAAGGCATGTTGGGTCCGGTCACTCAAAGGCGACCTTTGCGGAACTCCACGTTTCCAAGCATATGGATAAGGCTTCCGTGAAGCTTTTCAAAGCTTGTGGTAAAGGTGAACATATCAAAAAGGGAAAGCTCGTCTGTCGCAAGGCGGGTGGTGACAGTCCGCTTGAGTACTTCACCATCGAGATGGAGGATGTTCTGATCACCAACGTCGCGTTCAGCGGCCATGGAGGCGGAGCAAGTCAGGTCTCCGACACGGTTGCATTGTCGTTCGCCAAGTTCAAGGAAATTTATAAACCGCAGTCGAAGACGGGTACCGCCGAAAGCAATGTGGACTGGGGTTTTTCGATTAACGAGCACAAGGAAGTCTAAGTCAGATCAGGAGCAGTTCAAATTGCCGAACAGATCCCACTTCACTATGCGAGGGAACGCAGGGTTTTCTGCCTCATCTTGCTGGCCTAGTCTCAGGTTGGGTTTGTTCGGCTTGCGGTGAGGGGTGGACATGGCTCGTGTTACTGTCAAGACGCGCCTTAGCCCGCCTCTCATGCATGTATTTCGTGCGGCTCACGCCGCCAAAGACGCCCAAAAGCAGGTCGACATCCGCGACGAGGCGGGCGAGCGTGTTATTGCCAGCCGTCGGATGCGCGTGCGTCAGGTCATTTCTGAGCCAATGTTGCGGCGAGAGGTAACGCTCGATCTCGATGCGCTGCTCAATACGATCGCACTCGAATCCACCATCGATGACATCCGCGAAGCCGAATATGTTCGAAAATCAATTCTGAATTTCGGTCTTCCTGATGTCACACACCGCACCATCGACGAAGTCGGGGTTGGTGATATCTCCGAGGAGATAAAAACTGCGATCGTCAAATATGAACCGCGACTTGCGGCGGCCTCGATCCGGGTCGAGCGCGACATGAGTGTTGATCCTGTTGAGCTCAAGATCAGATTTATCGTGAGAGCCGATCTGACGTGTGATCCGGTCAATGCTCCGGTGGAATTTACTGCTGACATGGTCGATGGCGGCAAAATATTGATCAATCGCAGATGAAGGTCGAATGAACCGAGAATTTCTCGATCTCTACAACACGGAACTTCGGCTGCTCAACGAGCAGGCGCGGGAGTTTGCAGACGAATATCCGGGCGTAGCTGAGCGCCTCGGCGGCATCTTGGAAGACCGAATTGACCCATTGATCGGTGGCCTTCTCGAAGGCGCCGCGTTTCTGGCCGCGCGGGTCCAGCTCAAGCTAAAGCATGAGTTTCCCGAATTCACCAACAACCTGCTCGAGCAGTTGGTCCCGCATTATCTGGCGCCGACGCCCTCGATGATGATGGTTAAGGTTAACCCGACTTTTGGCGACGCGGCTCTTCGGGATGGCCACGCGGTCGCTCGTGGCTCGTACCTTGATGCCGCGTTTCGCCAGCTCGATCGACAAATTTCCTGCCGCTTTCGGCTGTGCTCAGATATTACAATCTGGCCCTTTCAGTTGACCGGCGCCGAATATTTCTCCTCGCCGGCGCCCCTCCAGGCACTCGGCGTTTCAGTCGGTCGCGAAGTCATGGCGGGCATGCGGCTCACCCTCTCGCATCGCTCGACCGCTCGTCCGGAGGATGAGCCATCCGATCTTGACGCACTCAAGAAGCCAGAGTTGTTGTTTGCGGGCTGTCGGACCGTCAAACTGCCGCTTTATTTCACTGGTCCGGAAGCGGATTCGGTCGCGTTGTACGAGCAGATCTTTGCCCATTGCAAGGGGGTCTGGTTCCGTTGGCTCGATGAGTTCGGGGATCCCGTCGTCCGTTCGGCGCCCGCGCAATGCCTTCATCAGATTGGATTCGAGCGCGAGGATGCGTTGTTTCCAAATGATCAGCGGGTCTTCGAAGGATTCGATCTGCTGCGCGAATTTTTTACTTTTCCGCGCAAATTCCTCGGCTGTAATTTGACCCGCTTGGACGAAGCGCTTCCGCAAATTCGAGCAAAGACTGTCGATATCTTGTTCTCCTTCGATGAGGTGAATGCCCGCCTTGCCACAGCTGTGCGACCAGAAATGTTCGGTCTTTATGCAGCGCCGGCGATCAACCTGTTCGAAAAAACCACGGACCGCATTCCGCTCAAGTCGAGCCAACATGAGTACCAGGTCGTTCCAGACCGCAGCCACTATCTTGATTATGAACCGCATCGCTTGCTCGACGTCTACGCTCACTATCCGGGCGGCCGGGAAAAGGTGCGGGTAGAGGCGCTCTATTCGGCGTCGTTGGAGGCGCCACCACAAAGGTCTGGCCTTTATTTCACGGTACGCAGACTGCCTCGGCGCCGCACCGTCGAGGAGAAGCGCATCGGTTTGTTCTCAGATTACACTGGGACCGATATGTTCATCTCCCTGAGCGCCCTTGGCGGCACGGACGATGATGCGGCCATCGCCGAGCTGAGCGTCCGAGCGCTATGCTCGAACCGCCATCTCACCGAGCATCTGCCCATCGGAGAAGGCGGTGCGGACCTCCGCTTGGTCGACGACTTGACCCTGGATCTGGTGTGTGTTGCCGGCCCCACATTGCCGCGCGAGCCAATTATTAGCCAATTGCGCAGCCGCAGCGAAACCGCGCATACCGGTACCGTGACGTGGCGGCTTGTCAATATGTTGAGTACCAATCATCTTGGTTTGGTGGAGCGCGGTGCCGGTCGCAACGCTCAGGCACTCCGAGAAACTCTATCAATGTTTGCAGACATGAACGACGCTGTGACCGAGCGCCGCATCACTGGCGTTCGTAAGGTGGATAGCCGGCCGATCGTGCGCCGCGTCCGCCAGCATGGCGGAGCAGGATTGGCGCGCGGCATCGAGATTACCGTTACGATTGATGAAAAGCTATTCGAGGGCACCGGTGTGTTCCTGCTTGGTGCGGTTCTGGAGCGGTACTTTGCCGAGTACTCCGGGTTTAACCATTTCACCCAGACTGTAATCCGGTCGGTCGAGCGCGGCGAAATCATGCGATGGCCGCCTCGTATGGGGCTGCGCAGGCCATTATGATGATCGGCGAGAGGTTGCGATGGTAGAGTTCGTGCGCAATCTCGAAGCCGAGCCGTGGCGCTTCGATTATTTCACTGTCCTGCGGCATCTTGAGCGCACCTACGAGCATCGCCCACGCATCGGCGAGAGTGCGGCGCGTCGCGAAGAATTCGTCCAACTCGGGCAGGAACCTTTCATGGACTTCCCCGCCTCGAACCTCGCCCGCGTGGTGCTGGATGATGCGAAGCCACTCAAGGTGTTCGTCAAATATCTCGGGTTGCTCGGACCACAGGGGGCGCTTCCGCTCGCGACCACCGAGGAGGCCTACCACTACGTGCGGGCTCAAGATGATTCTTTTCCCCGCTTTCTGGATATCTTCAATCATCGGTTCATCCAGCTTTTCTTCCGTGCCTGGGCCGATTCTCGTCCGATCGTGCAGCATGATCGTCCAAAGGCTGACCGCTTTCTTGCCTACATTGGCTCCGTGATTGGGGTCGGCTCCAAGCCCTATCAAGGTCTTGATAGTGTGCCGGACGCTGCAAAACTGGGATTTGCTGGCCTGATCGGTACGCAAGCCAAATGCGCGTCGCGGCTTGCAAGCGCAATTTGTGGTCTCTTCAATGTAAGAGCGGAAGTCGAGGAATTCGTGGGAAGCCGACTGGTGATAGAAGCGTCCGAATTGACTACTTTAGGTAGGGGCTACAACAGGCTCGGCGAAGAGACTTTGCTAGGCCGCACCGTATTCAGTGTGCAGGACAAAATCAGAGTGCGGATCTTCACGAGGGACCTTGCGCAGTATATGCGGTTCCTACCGACTGGAGACTTGTGCGAGCCGTTGAACGATCTCGTATTCTTCTACAACGGAGAGCAATTGGATTGGGATGTAGAACTCGCGATCCCGTCGGGCTCCGCCGAGCCGATCCGAATCGGTGAATTCGGGCAACTCGGTTGGACGACCTGGATGGCGCCCAATTGGACATCCAAGCAAGCCTACCGGCGCGATGGGCGGTTTAATCCCGCCGAGCGGATGAGGTCCAAGCGCAAACACCAGGCAACGGCAATGCGCAAGAAAGGTGGGAGCAATGGCGGATATCAGCCTTGAGGCAGTCGCAGGCAAACTCAATCGGATCGGCTACGAAGGATTCTTCAAGGCGCTACGTCAAGCCAAAGGAGCAGGCAACCGCAATGTCGAGCTCGCCCACTGGCTTGGCCACATCCTGCAGAACGAGCGCAGTGACCTTGCGTTGACGGCTGACCACTTCAAGCTCGATCGCGGCAAATTGGCGACCGATATCACCACCATCGTGAGCGGATTTCGCAAGAATGAGACCGAAATGCCGGCGGTCTCTAACACGATCATGGAATTGCTTGACCGGGGCTGGCATTACGCGACCTTGTTTTTTGGCGAGACCCAGATCCGTACCGGCCACATGCTGGTCGCCGCACTGCAATCACGCGAGCTTGCGCGCGCCCTAACCAATGTGTCGCCCGAATTTGCCAAAGTCTCAGTCGATCTCCTCAGCAATGAGTACCGCAAAATATGGCTGAGGTCAGAGGAAGAGAACCTGCGTCCGATGGACGGCTCGGGATTGGTTGCTGCGGGCACGCCAGGCGCGCAAGCGGGCTCCTCACCAAAGGGCACGACCGCGCTCGATCGTTTTTCTCAAGATCTTACGGCCAAGGCCAAATCGGGCGACATGGATCCGATTCTAGGCCGCGACGATGAGATCCGGCAGGTCATTGATGTGTTGATGCGTCGACGACAAAACAATCCAATTCTCACGGGCGAGGCTGGGGTCGGCAAAACCGCGGTTGTGGAGGGATTTGCGCAACGTATTGCGGCGAACGACGTTCCGCCTCCGCTGCGCGGCGTGCGTCTTTGCGTTCTCGACGTTGGCTTGATGCAGGCGGGCGCGTCAATGAAAGGTGAATTCGAGCAGCGGCTGCGTTCAGTGATTGACGAAGTGCAGCAGTCGCCGACTCCAATCATTCTGTTTATCGACGAAGCGCATACGTTGATTGGTGCCGGCGGTTCGGCCGGCACCGGCGATGCAGCCAATCTGCTCAAACCCGCCTTGGCCCGTGGCACGCTGCGCACCATCGCGGCAACGACTTGGTCCGAATATCGCCAATATATCGAAAAGGACCCGGCGCTGACGCGACGCTTTCAACCGATTCAGGTCGGCGAGCCCGACGTTGCAACGTGCTGCGACATGCTGCGCGGAATTCTTGGTCCGATGGAGAAACACCACCGGGTGCGGATCTCCGATGCTGCCATCGTGGCCGCCGTCAACCTCTCGCATCGCTATATCCCGGCACGCCAGTTGCCGGACAAGGCCGTGACGCTGCTCGATACCGCGTCGGCACGGGTCGCCATCAGCCAGAGTGCCGTACCAGCCATGATAGAAGACACGACGGCCGCGATTGCCGCTCGCGAAACGGAGAAGGCGGCGCTCGTGCGCGATAGTGACGTTGGGGCCGAGGACCACGGTCCGATTGCAGCGATTGACGCGGAAATCGCGGCATTGAAGGAAAAACTGGCGAGCCTTGACGCCGAATGGGCGATCGAACAGGGGCTTGTGACCGAGATTCGAACGCTTCGACAGATTCTCAGTCCTTCGGAAGTCGTTGACGACAAGGACACGGCGCCGGCCGGTGCCCGACCGAATGCCAACTTGCCTTCGACCGAACGACCGCCGCCCGCGGATAGCATGGACAAGGAGGAGACGCGCAAGCAGCTCCGCCAGAAGTTCGAAGCGCTCGAGACCCGGGATCCCGAAAAGCGGATGATCTACGCGCATGTGGATGAACAGGTGGTCGCCTCGGTGGTTTCCGATTGGACCGGCATTCCAGTCGGTCGAATGGTCAAAGACGAGATTGAGAACGTGCTGCGCCTGCCGGAAATTCTAAACCGGCGCGTCGTGGGTCAATCGCACGGTCTGTCCATGATCGCCAAACGCATTGAAACCAGCCGTGCCAAGCTTGACAATCCCAACAAACCGATCGGCGTTTTCATGCTATGCGGGCCCTCGGGCGTCGGCAAGACCGAGACGGCGCTTGCCCTCGCTGAGGCGCTCTATGGTGGCGAGCAGAACATGATCGTCATCAACATGTCGGAATTCCAGGAGGCGCACACGGTGTCTTCTCTCAAAGGGGCACCGCCTGGTTACGTGGGCTACGGCGAAGGCGGTCGGCTCACCGAAGCCGTGCGGAGAAAGCCTTACAGCGTTATTCTGCTCGACGAGGTCGAGAAGGCTCACCCCGATGTCCACGAAATCTTTTTTCAGGTCTTTGACAAGGGCTTCATGGACGATGGCAACGGTCGCCGGATCGATTTCAAGAACACGTTGATCATCCTCACCACCAACGTCGGCACCAACCTCATCATGGGACTTTCTGCCGATCCGAAATATCGCACAGATTCCGAGGCGTTGGCGCAGGTGCTGCGGCCCGAACTGTTGAAAGTGTTCCCCGCGGCCCTGCTCGGGCGCATCGTCTCCATTCCCTATTATCCGCTATCCAACAAGATGTTGGAAGGCATCGTTCGCCTGCAGCTCGACCGCATAGGTCAGCGCATCCGCGAAAATCACGATGCCGCCCTTGTCTACGATCAATCAGTTGTCGATCACATCGTGTCGATGTGCAACGACCCGGATTCTGGCGGGCGCATGATCGACAATATAATCACCAATACGTTGTTGCCGGCACTTTCGCGTGAATTCCTCAAACGGTCGGTTGCCAAGGAAGCGTTGAAGGAAGCCAAGATGACAATAGCAAATGGCGATTTCGCTTATGAATGGGCGTAACTTGTGCGCACGGAGGATCAATGGTTAGAAACCGCTTCGAGCAGGTTGACGAACTCCAGCCGGATGCCATTAATCTCACGCTGGTTCAGAAGAGTGACGGTCAGGTCGGTATTATTCATTGCCCCAAGACCGCGTCGCCCACGTTGCCGGCAGACCTGACGAGTGAAGAAATGCCGATCCGCGATGCTGTGAGTGGCGCGATCGAGCTAGCCAACAGCAAGAAGATTGCGATCGTGGTGATCGACGGCGACAACATATGGAAAAAAGAATGGGGCGATCTTTGGCGCTATGACGAAGGGGAGGATTAAAGTGGTCTCCCCGGCAAGTCAGTAAACGGCGGGCGTGATCGTTAGCTTGCTAACAACGCCGCTCGGGCAAGCCCGGCTAAACTGTCGTCCAGCCGCGCCGAGACAGTGGCGATGGGGATGCCGGTATGTTGCGCCATTTCGGTCGCAAGGTCTTGGCGGCTGCGCGTGCCGTCAAGCAGTGTGATGAAGTGACGGCTTTCGGGATCATCGATTTCCACTGCCGAATGATGCAACGAGGAGAGCCTCTTATGGCCACGCGAAGCTTGGGCGCGAGCAAGTCCGCTTGCCAGCGGACGCTCGCTTATCCTCCGCGCGAACGGCAACGGCTCGGTTTGTAGCGACAACATATCAGCGAGAAATAGGCGCAGAATGGCTTCGCCAACCTCCGGGCCGGTACTCGCGTCGGCGAGCGGCAGTGAACCTGGATGATGCTCGCTGATGCAAGCGATCAGGGCCGCAAGCTTTGGGTCGTTCGTAGATAGCTGTCCACCGCCACCCTGTGATTGTCGGGTGCGAAAGACGAACGCTCGGGAGTCGGATTCTTCAGCTTCCGCGCGATCAAACAATCCTTGAGCGTGCAACTGCCGCAGGCGGGTCCAATCGGCGCGGCGATCAATGTTCCCTTCGCTGCGACACAGGATGGTTCGGCGAAATTGGACCAAGCTTACATAGTCATGCAATTGTTCGTAGCGAATCCAATCACCCTTCGCCCGTTCTCGCAGGCTCTTTTGATTCGAGCTCGGAAAAAACGCCTCATGGTTTAACGAAGGGTTGGTGTCACAAAGGTATTGCAAACCATGCACTGCAGCGTGGGCCGCGACATCGGAGACGAACTGCGGTTCGAAGAATTCAGCCATCTCGTCGTGGAATATCACTTCGGGCGGACGTTGCAGCGTTTGAAGCACGTGGTCTCGCAGCGCATTTGGCAACGGACTAAATTCCGACCATACACCCGTGTAGAATTTCAGGCATTCTTCGGCGGCAGTGACCATATCGGCCGGATTGGCCGCTGTCCTGATATGATCCTGCAAAATGTCTCGGACGATTTGCCGCACACGACATGCTGGCATTGTATTGTAGCTGACGAACGCCAGCCCATCGGGGGTCAGCGCGCGGCCAATCAAACCCATAAGCGCTTCGCGTACCGTCGGTGCGACCCAAGCGTAAACTCCGTGAGCAACGATATAGTCGAACTCGCCAAGAGACGGCGGAACCGCCTTGATGTCCATGACCATAAATTCAACATTGGTCAGCCCCGCAGCGATCGCGGTGGCGCGTCCCTCTGCGATGGCGCCTTCGGCGAGATCAATACCAACTAATTGCGAATTCGGGGCCGTCGCGGCCATGCTCAACAAATTCGTACCGTCGCCACAACCCAATTCCAGCACACGACACCGCGAGACAGAAGGGAAACGGCGGCCGTATAGACACGCCAATGCGCTCATACGGGCCGGGTGTGAAGTCGACTGATGAGTGCCTGGATAGGGAACCTGTTCGTAGGAATCGACCATCACGAAAAGCGTCCGTCAAAGCGCGTGCCACTGTGTTGGGTTCTATGCCAGCCGAATTGCGACAGCCCTCATCATGCTGCTAGCAGCGCCATCTGCGCCAGACTATTCAAGTTATCTTTCAATTTTCCCACGATCGTTGTCTCCGGGAGAGCCGTAAATCTCATCATCTCCAAAGCGAGATCGTTACGAGTGCGCGTCCCGTCGAGAAGCGTGACGAAATGGCGGGTCGTCGTATCTGAGATATTCACGGTCGTGTGCCGCAGAGTGGTAATGGCCGTCTCGCCCCGCGCAGCCTGAATTCTTGCAAGGGCGCTGGCCATGGGGTACTCGCTCGGTGTCAGGGTAAACTGAAACGGCTCGGACTGCAGCGAAAGGGCGCCGGTCCTAAACATCCGCAGCACGGTTTCTGCAAGCTTTCGGCCATCGATCTCGTTTGCTAGAGGAATCGACTGCGGTTTGGCCGCTCCAATGTGACCGAGCAGCGTTGCAATGCTTGCTTCTGAAGTGGACGCACGACCGTCTCCCCGGGTACGGAATTCGAACTTTCCCGATTCCGCTTCATCGACCGGAATAAATTCACCGTGCGCGTGCAACCTTCGTACGCGCGTCCAGGCCATAGTGCGGTCAATGATTCCGCTGTCTTTGCACAATAGTGTTTCTCGATAAGGCAACAAGGTGGCGTAGTCGTATTGTTGTTCGAATTGCACCCAATCCTCGCCCGTGCGCTCTCGCAAGACCTGCCTCTCTGCACTTGGAATAAGGGCTTCGCAGCCTCGGGCCGGTTGAGCGTCGCAAATATATTGCAGTCCATAACGTTTGGCGTGAGCGGCAACGTCGGAAACGAACTGTGGTTCGTAAGTGTCGCCCATCTCGTCATGAAACAGGACTTCGGGCGGACGCAACAGCAGATAATTCGCTTCCTCACGCATTGCGTGTTGCAGCGGATCGGACGCCGACCAATTTGCTGCAAGGAATTCCAACCACTCCCTTGCGGCCGCGAGTCTGGATTTGATCTCGACAGTTCCGGCCAGACAGTCCAACAGGATATCACGCACGATCTGACGAACGCGGCAGCCGGGCATGGCATTATAGCTGATTAACGCGAGACCCTGCCGAGAAAGCGCCCGGCCAATCAAGCGCATCAAAGCCTCGCGCACCGGGGCGGGTACCCAGGCATAGACGCCGTGCGCTATGATATAATCGAATTCGCCAAGCGAATCCGGCGCCTTCAAGATGTCCATGACGGAGAACTCGACATTTGCCAGCTTGGCCGCGGCCGCCCTTGCTCGGCCATTTGCAATCGCCGTCTCGGCCAAGTCAAACCCGACCAATTTCGATCGGGGAGACGTCGCCGCAATGCTCATTAGATTGGCGCCCTCGCCACAACCGATCTCGAGAACGCGGCAGTCCGATGCAGGCACGAATGGTAAGTCGTGAAGGCATGCGAAAACGCTGATTGCTGCAGGATGCAACCCTTCCTGTACCAGGCTCGGATATCGTACGTGATCGTAGGCGTTCGCCATTGCCATCGAATCATTCAGGAGGTGTGGAAGACGGCCGGTATGCGCCGATGGTATTGCCCTGAATCGGCAACTTCAACGGCAGTATCACTTCCCGACGACGGATCCTTTGGGGATCAATCCCATCGGGGCATTGAAATGCTCCCGTCGCCAATCGCTCGCTTGAATGTGCGTCTCAGATCCAGAGGCGAAATCGACCGCCTCCCAAGAGCAATCAGCAATAGCGGGAGCAGAATAGGTCTGGAAGGTATCATATAACCGTCGCGGCTGGTTTCATGAGGTCTGCGGAAGACTAGCGTTCGTCACTTGATCCAATCGGGCAGGGCGGGCTCGATGGCCTGCCAAACGCCCTCGACCGTTTGGCAGAAACCCAGAACGTCGCTCGTGTTTTCGTACTCCGACACACAGGGGCGGACCCAGACTTACAAACAAGTGCGATCTGAGGATAGGATTTGACACCCTGGGATTGAATAAAAGAACTTGTCATGGGCAGGCTCCGGCGTACCGTAATCGGGCTATCACGGGCGATGCACCTTCATCGAACCGAGGGTTCAGCCGGCCTTGGCGTCTCGTTGCAGTCTAGTTCTTTCGGATCCTTATCCATTGGAAGGGCGAATTTTTTCCACAACCGCGCGTTGGCGCAGGTTTTTTCTTACAGGGAGGATATCATGAAGGCCGGTTATGTCATTGCGCGAGAGAATTTTAAGGAGGCAGAAAAGCACGTCTCCGCGGATGCAGATCCCGTTATGTTCAATCTTCTGTTTGGACTGCAAAGTCTAACCAATCAGATTGAGGCCGACTTCGCTTTCCTCCGGGCGGGGATCCCGTCTTTACAGGCGTCCCCGGCAAAGCCGAAATCCAAGCGCGGAGGAGCTGGCAAGAGGACTCCAAAAAAAAAGCTCAAGAAGAAAACCCGACGCTCTTAACAGCGAGCACAAAGGACGGACTGCACTGGTTGGCTGAGACCCAGTTGATGGAAACGAATGCTCGCAGTGCGCATCCGAGTGCTGGTCTGCTCGAAGCTGCAAGCGAGAAGTGTTGTGCAGGCGCCGCGAAAGGTCGACATCGATGTTGTGGCGAGGGTCAGAGCCGAGCTGATACCACCTCGAGAAAATTATTGTGCGCCAGGTTGAAAGTAAATTCCGTCAGGGATGAGCCGCGGATCAGGTTAGGTGAAATATCAGTATTTGTTACACGTCGAGCGGGGTCATTCATGACATCGAATAATTCAAGGTGCACACACTCACCGGGGATTCGGTTGGCGGCAATGCCTCCCTTATACTCGATATGCGAGCCGCCACCTCAAGGATCGATGTAGAGAAATTGATCTGCAGCGTGGTTGCAACCGACGATGATTACGGAGTGTCCTCCAGCATTGTAGGCAATCAGCTTGCCGTCGTCGATCTGCATGCCGACCGGATCGTCCAGCACAGCGGCCGGTACAGTTCAGGTCGACTGGCTGGCCTGCTGATGTCACGTCGAGTTGCAAAATCCCAGTCAACCGGTTTGCCGTTGACAGCTGTGTAGCGCGCACATCGCAAGAGCGGCGCATTTGCTAGGGAATGGGTGCCCGTCGGCTGGAGGTTCAAAGCGCAGAGCCGGACAGCTCGCTGCACCATCGATGTTCTGGTTGCGACGGTAGTTCGTCATGCAACTATGCGAATTGCAATTCGAGCGCGAAAGCACCTCTATCCTTGGCAAACAAAGCGAAGAAGGTGCGGTTCGGCAAGTTGTCAACGCATAGAAGCGACTAGCCGTTCAAAAGTTCAAAACTGGGTTGAATTCGCCCACTCATCCCAATACTGGACATTCGGCGTGTTGTCTTGATCCAAGTGACGGTGCGCCTTGCGGTCCACTTCGTTCGCGGTGTCATCCGGATTCATGGTTGGATTTTTGATTTTTTCCAACAAGTAGTCAGCTTTCATCCCGAGAAATTGCGCGGCAGGAGCAATGCTCCTACTTGAGGTACCAAAGTCGAATTTTCCACCCACACTCGTTGCCATACACTGATCCTGCTGCCATCCATATCGCATCTCCCACCTCAATATCCATGGCACGAAAGCGAGCGGCTCTATTTTCATGGAGCGCTCATCGCGCATCACGAAGGCAGTCAGGAAGAGCTTGTAAACTGACACCATCCTGAGGAGATTGACCTTGTGGGTGCGCTTATTTTGGAATGCAAGGTTGAACCTCGAGCTTGGTGCGTCGTACATATTTGCGACGATAGTTGAAATGCCGGCGACTTCGCTGCCACTTCCAGACATTTTGGGAAAAACGAAGTGATCGCGGTTGTTCGTGAATGGCATGACATCCGCTCCGTAAAACTTTGGATCGGCGTCGAGAAGGAAATCATATTGTTTTTCGCGCGGTATGGCAGGTGGTATGTCGAGACGTATTTCCATATACCCATCAGCGGATGAAATTCCTGCATATGCGAAATAACTTTGTAAGTTGACCACCAACTGAATAAAACGGAATTTCCAATTTGACGTGTTCTCGCCCCGGCTCATTCTAGCATCAACGCTTCCTGACATCCTGATCCCGCTGGCAGTCATATCGTCACTCACTCCGCTGACAACTGCGTCGGCATTGACAGTCATGTGTAGAAAAGCGCTTTTGCGGTTCATGTCGATCGTTGTTCCTGGCCTCGCTCCCTCGGCATCTAGCGCAATGACTGCGGTCTCAGGAATAAGGTGCATAGTACTACGTCCCATATGAGGCCGTCGCAGGCCCGATCGGCGCTCATGATTGGTCAGGTAATACGCATGCGCGGTTCACACGGCCCTTGGGAATTTACGCCTGCGCTCAGTGGACGGCACACCGCGTCACAGACGGCGGCTCGCCCGGCGAAGGTGATCGATGCATGACCTCGTGGTCATCGACCTCCCGAATGCCGAGATTGTGGTGGTCGCATCAGGCCAGTGATCGAGCAGACGAAAGCGCTTCCGCCAATGCTGTGAAGAAGCGGCTATCACGGGTTCGCTGGCACGCAATCGGTCCGAAGCAGAAAGCGTGGTGGTCACTCGGGTCACTCGATGCACCGGTCGGGTGCGCCCGGACAGTGCTTGTCAGAAACTCCAGCTCCTGGACGAAAACAGGGACTTTGCGGGGGCGCCTGGAAAACCGGGCCACTCTGAACCTCGCCGGGGTAAAGTGTTACAAATTGATCGCAGGTGTTGTTCCTTGCTCAAGTCACGGCGTGTTCAACGGCACTCTCTGGCAGGGTGCCGGTCGTGCCATGGCCTTCAAGGTAATATGGTACTATTATTTATCTTCCGTAAGAGCTTTTGCAGCGCACCATCGGCGCCAGTTGTTCGGTCGTTCACTAAAAAATTAAGCTTGAAAGAGCAAGGCTGGTTTTGCCGAAGAAGGACCCGACATCATGCCGGCAAGGTCGATCCGTTTCTATTTGATATTGATAAATCTGCTGTATGGCATTCAGTCGGCAAGGGCTGCGGATGATTTTGAGTTATGCAATCACACTTCCCTTGATCCAAGCGCAGGCATTCCCGCTTGCACTCGGCTGATTGAGCGCGAAGGTGCAAGCAGCAACGTACCGGGCTTCTATAATAATCGTGGCATCGGCAAAATCCGGATCGGCGACATTCCAAATGCCATCGACGATTTTAGCAGCGCGCTCAACCGAAATCCAAAATTCGCCGATGCGTACAAGAACAGAGGCATCGCTCGGCAGATGTCGGGCGATTACGACAAGGCGATATCTGACTTCAATCAGGGACTTCGATTCGATCCTAATTCGGCAGCGCTGCTGAACGCACGTGGCTCGGCTCTTTTCAGCAAAGAGGAGTACGATCGCGCGATCATAGATTTCAATAGCGCGATTGCGCAGGACAAGAACTACATCAAGGCCTACATAAATCGCGGTCTGACATATGTCTATCGTCGGAAGCTTGATCTCGCGATCGCGGATTTCGATCAGGTCGTTCAACTCGCTCCGACCGATCCCACGGGTTACTTAAATCGTGCCGCCGCCAAAATTGACGAAAATAATCTGGAATCGGCGATTTCGGATCTTTCGGAAGCAATTCGCCTTAGCCCGAACGCGTCTGCCGGGTACACCAGGAGGGGCGAAGCGTGGCGCCTGACGGGCGATCTCGCAAAGGCAATGCAAGATCACGACAAAGCGATTGAGCTTGAGCGAACGGCCGAGGCCTTCAACAACCGCGCGCTGGTCTGGAAAGATCAGAATCAGCTCGACAAGGCAATTGCAGATTGCAACGAAGCGCTTCTGATTGATCCCAAATTCTTCCTGGCCCTCGTCAATCGCGGAGAGGTATGGCGTATCCAGGGAAAATTGGAACAGGCACTCAACGATCTCAATAAAGCTGTGAGCCTGGATCCCAAATCTCCAGTCGCCCTTAGCTATAGGGGGGCAGTGCTGCGAGACCGGGGCGATCTTAAGCGGTCGGTTGCCGACTACACCGAGGCTCAGAAGAACGTACCCGATTTTGTTCTCGCTTACGTGGGGCGCGGACTGACCTACGAGAAGCTTGGAAATGTCGCGAGCGCTCGAACGGATTACCAGAAAGCCCTTGCTCTTACTCCCGATGCCGATGCTTCACTTGCGAAACCTGCAAGAGAATTGGCAAGAGCTCGACTCGACGCGATTGCCGAAGCCGAATTGGCAAAAGCCCAGGCTGCCGAGGAGGCTGCAACATCCAAGGCTGCCGCGACCGAATCTGAAAAAGCGGAAGCCGGCAAGTCAGCGAGATTCGCTGCGGAGCAGCGCGCGCAATCCGAAGAAAAATCTCGAGAGAAGGCGGCCGCAGAAGCGCGCGCGAAACAGGAGCTGCAGGCTCGTTTGAATGCTGAAGTCGAAGCTCGGGTCAAGGAACAAGTTGATCGGCGAGCGGCCGCTGCCGCCGCGGCCGCTGAAGCCCGGGTTAACGCTGAGGCACAGGCTCGTGCAGCCGAGAACGCTCGCGTGTTGGCCGAAGCGGAGGCAAAGGTTAAGGCCGATATCGAAGCAAAGGCAAATGCCAGGCTCGAAGAGCGACTCAGAGCTGAAATCAAGGCGCGTGAGGAGCAGACAGCGCTACAGGAAGCCGCAAAGACCGCGGCAGATCGGCTGCGCCTCACCAAGGAACGAGGCGTTCGAGTCGCATTGGTTATCGGCAATTCTAACTATCAAGCCGTACCGGTTCTGCCGAATCCCAAGAAGGATGCGGCAGCCGTTGCTGCGAGCTTCACCAAACTTGGCTTCCAAACAGTGATATCGGAAGGCGATCTAACGCGATCCCAGTTTCTCAGCAAGCTTCGTCAGTTCGAGGACATGGCTGCGACCTCGGATTGGGCAGTCATTTACTTTGCGGGACATGGGCTGGAAATGGATGGAGTCAATTATCTCTTGCCAATCGATGTCCAGCTCAAGTCCGATCGTGATGTGGAGGACGAAGCCATTTCCCTGGACCGCGTCCTGCATGCAACCGAACGGGCCCGCAAGCTACGTCTCGTTATTCTGGACTCCTGTCGGGACAATCCGTTCTTGGTCAAGATGAGGAGGACGATGGCGGCTCGCTCTATTGGACGCGGCCTTGCGCGAATTGAACCTGACGGGGGCACCTTGGTCGCTTACGCCGCGCGCGAGGGGCAGATTTCAAGGGATGGAAATGGCGAACATAGTCCTTTCACCACTGCGTTTCTAAAGCACATTGAAGACCCTAATCTCGAAATAAACATGCTGTTCCGGCGCATTCGCGATGACGTTTTGAGCGAGACGCAACGTCTTCAGGAGCCGTTCACGTACGGTTCGCTCCCAGGAGCCGATTTCTATTTCGCGCTAAAATGACGTACCAGATCTTCGACCGCTAGATGCGGTGCGGCAAATCAGGGCTGGACCATCGCGTCAAAAATACTTCGAGACGGCAGGTCAGGGGATGAGATTGGCGCCGGCCGCGGATTTGACAAGCGCTGACCTGCCACTAAGCATTTCCTCCACGAGGAGTTAGAGTGTAAGCGCGAATTTCTCCGCACCTTTTGGTTTTGAGAGCGCTGATGCAGGAGGTGTCCACCAAAATAGGTGGACACCTTGTGATGGCAGACGATGATCAGATGATGAGGGAGGAGGACGGGGCGGACCATCCCATTAATGGTAGGGCCCGCCGCCAAGCGCGCTGCGGTCGCGCATCTGCAGGCTGTCATGAGCCTGTCGGAGCGGCGGGCCTGCTCGATCGCGGACGCGGATCGGAAGATGATCCGTTATCGCTCCAGCCGCCCTCCAGAGGCAGAGCTGCGTGCTGATTCCGCTCGATGCACCATTCCGGAATGATCTCGCCCACCGTTCCGATTTGATCTCGCCCACCATTCCGGGATGATGTCGCCCGGGGTATCGCAAGAGCGAACCCGGGGTGACTAGGCCTCTTCTGGCTCCGATACGGTCCCGCCTTTCGGCTTTGCGAAGGGGGACCAGGATGCCAACGGAGAGGCTTGCGATGCGCCACGTGCGCGATGTGATCAGATTGAAGTCGGCCGGGAGCGGCCTATGCCGCCCACCTCACCGCAACGGACGATCGGCTGCGCAACCCCAACCAGCTCCGCCGCTCGCCCGTTGCTCCACCCGCGCCACTTGGCGTAAAAAAACTCCGAGACTCAAACCGCCGCCGGATGAAAATTCAGGGACATGTCATGGTGCAGCGAGACCAAAACAGCGCCTCTCTTGATCACGTTGAGCGCTGCCAAAGCCTTCGATCATCCGACTTTAACTCACCACTGATAGCGGATGCCCGCGCTGCCTCCTGCTCCGAACAGTCCATCGCCCCCACGGACATTGGCGAGCACGAAGCTCGAGAGTCCCCTTCCGTAGTCAAAATTCACGGCGAACACGCCCTGACCACGCACCTTTCCTTCACCAGCAAGTAGCAGGTTGGTAGCAGTGCCGAACGCAGCATTCTCAATGACGCCGCCGTGCACAATCACGTCGTCATACGCCAAGCCAGTAACTACTGTTGTCACTCGCACGTCGTTCCAATAGGAATCGGCGCCAAAGCGAGCGCCGCCTTGCGCCCGGAGCAAGTATCCATCTGAAAGCCCGAGAAGCGCCGCGGCGGACTCGTAATGCGTGCTGGTGTAATTGTAGCCGACGGTGGGTTCAATCCACAAACGGTCGGAAACCTGGAAGCGGTAGTTCACGTTACCGAAGCTGTTGTAGCTCACAAGATCCGTCGAGCCTCCCGACGAGAAGGTCGCAGAAGTTGGGTTCACTCCAAGGTTGGCTGTGAAAGCCAGCGAGTCTGTGAAACTTTCATTGAGATGGAAGAAATCAGTTTTGAAGGTGTTATCGATCGAGAAGCCACCGTTGTAGTAGGTCGCGAAAGCACCCACGCTTGGGCCATAAAGCTGAGCTCTAAGGCTGCTAGCGCCGTTCGAGAGATTCCCGGGTGAACTTGAAATGGACGTTGTTGATAGGCTTAGATTCGTCTCCGCGTATCCCAAAAGGAATCCGGCGATCAGACCGTCGCCCGGCCCGAACAGATTGTGCCGCGTGAAGTCGAGGCCGCCCACAAATCCATAGGTACGAGAGTCGCTTGTCGCGGAGAGAGTAAGAGGTATCGGTATACCACCGCCGACGACCGCTTGGCAGCAATTGATGCTGCTTGTCCCTGAGCCGGTTCGACGCTCGTAGTCGCCGAACGCTCGTGCCCACGTTGCAAGGTGTACGCCTTCATCAATGTACGGGATAACCGGCGCCTTGTAGACAAGCGTGGGGGGTTCTGCCTTCGGCGGTTGTCCACGGTGTTTCGTTGCGCGGGCAGCTTCTTTCTTCGATGATTGAGCGGGGGGGCGGGAAACGGGTGCCACGGTTGGGCTGACCGGCGGACGTTGACACACGCCATTTACCCGCTCCAGCCCGTCGGGACAACGTTCCGCCTCGACATGACGTCGGTCCGCAATCGCAGCGTTGGTTGTGCGTGCAGTTTCTTGAGTGGTGGATTCCGAAAGATCACTCAACGCCTGACTAGCAAGCGCGGCGTTGGAATAAGCCCCCGTCGTCCCGTTCGTACAGGTACCTCCCTGTAGGATGATACCGGCCTGGCCAGGTATGGTCGACGGGCAGAAGATCTGCGCCGACGCTTCCCCGCCTGACATCAGCACCACGACGCCAACAGCGCAGGTCTGTGCCAGACCAAAAATCAAACGGAATGACAGCTTCATCGGATCCCCCAAAGACGATTCATACTAATGTCTTCCAGCGAGATTTGTGTTACGCTTCTGCAACATTCTGAAATTAATCGATGCGGCGTGATTGCGTCTCGGGCCGTCAGGTGACTGTCGCTCGACGCCCGCAATTCGTGACTGCCGCGAGGCACTTAATTCGCCAACTTAATTCGCTACGCCGTGCGTTATCCGGTTTGTGTTTGGGCTACCGTCCTCCCGTGCTTCGTGGAACGGCAATTCAAGACTGCCCTCGTCTTCAACGACATTGGCTTTGCCGGCCCATGCGACGTGGGTAAAGTTCGTGGTGCGATTCAGGCCGCCGTCAACGTCTCGTAATCGGCGGTCGCGCGACGCTTCATCTCGTCATGGATGGAAGCGCGGCCACGGATTAGGACATTCATCTTGTCCCAGTTGGCCCGGCCCGGACGTGCTCCGCGGCCAAAAAGTCCGAGACATGCTCCACGACGTTTTCAAGCAGAAGAAAGATAAGATACGTGACGAGTCCGTCACACTTGCCTGGCCGCACGACGCGACGACGTGAAATGACGGCATAGGGCGCCAGAGACGACAACCCCGAGGGCCTGCGGGCCCAGTAGGTAACTCGCGAGCGTTTGTTTGAAGACGAGCTGCCAACTTCGGCACGTTGCTTCACATTGCTTAATGTCTGTTTGGAAAATTACCAGACCTATGGTCTAACTGGTCGCCCGAAGGTTTGTCGGTTTATTGCAGGAATTTCGAGCTGTCCTTCACGGGAGGCGCCCTCATGGGTTACAAGTTGTGGGCTTCTACCAATGGTGCACCCATTCTGGTTTGCACGGATGCACCCCCAACAAGCGACATCAAAGACCGCGACGATTCGAAATATAAGGGGAGAGTAGATTTCGACTGGAACTACGCAGTCAGGTTCAAGCTGCTCTCCGAACTCGTTACCTTCATGAGGGGGTTGCCTAACAAGTGCAGCCGCCTGGCTATCATGGCTCACGGTTGGGACGGTCTGATTGATATAGAGAGCGTGAACCCAAGCGCAGCGCTGTCAACTCAAGCGCAGAGCGATCAACTGTTGAAAGACGGCGCTCTTACAGTCCCGAACATAGCCAAATTCAAAGCTAATCTGTCGCTGATCAACGACTTTTTGGAACCCAACTCATACCTCCTCTTCATGGCTTGCAAGATGGCGTCCCACACGGCAGGCGCTGAACTTTTGATGGAAATTTCAAAGATAGTTACGAATGCAAATATCGTCGGATACACGCGAATTGGGACTGCTTATCAAGTAAAGAGCGTTAAGAGTTGCGACTATCCTGGCATGAAGGTCGGCGACTATGCCGGACCGGCAACGGACGACGCTGACCTATTCAAGAGGAAGGAAGCTCTCCTATCAGCGCCTTTCGCGGATGAGAACAATCTCTATGCGAAGGTCGCAAGAGGCGGTAAGTTGATCAAAGATCCCGAGCCTGAATATGCGCCTGGCGTTTCGCTCGCGGGTACCCACTGGGTTGAGAGGCTAATTGGGAGCTGGTCTCTAGAGATCGGAGATTGGAAAGGAGTGGTAGTCTTTGAAGGTAGCGTTGCCGCTGGATCCGGCAAGTCCAATTGGAGGGAAGCGCCTGGAGCCTTTCAGCATAAGGGGAACTGGACGCGCGTTGGACAGACAACAGAGATAACCTTTCAATTTGACACTGACCAACCTGGCTGGAAACGACTTTTTAGGGTGAAAGTAGACGCAGCAAGCAACAATGGTGATATTACAATTGATAAGGTCCCGCACGGTTTCTTCAAATTGGTAGACGACCTTCGAAGCGACTAATTCTCATTTTGTGGGATGGGAGCAGTTCGCGCCTCAGATTGCGTGATGAGGTTTCTGAAATGGGCGAAAGAACACCTGCAACTCGCATTTTTCGTACCATTGCCGATCATGTGCGCGACATTACGAGTGGAAGGTGGGAATTCCGCGGTGTCCGGGCAGGCATCTCTCGAGATCCATCGGCGGCTGGCGGCTCGTTGGAGATAAAGAGGATCGTGCGGCTTGCACTGGCAGCAATACTACCCTGGAGTGACCTGCCACTGAATTTTCATCCAGTTTCAGTCAGAGTCTCGGGGTTTTGTACGCCAAATGGCGCAGGTGGAGCAACGGGCGATCGGCGGAGCTGGTCGGGATTGCGCAGCCGATCGCCCGTTGCGGTGAATGTGGCAGCGTAGGCCGCCGGGGTGAGGTATTTCAGCGACGAGTGAGGACGGTCACTGTTGTAGTCGGCAACCCACATCGCAATCTTTGTCCTGGCGTCGTCGAGGTCGAAGAACAGGGTTTCGTTGAGCAGTTCATCGCGCATGCGCCCGTTGATGAAGCTCTCGATGAAGGCATTCTGCATGGGTTTGCCCGGCGCAATGTAGTGCCATGCGACGCGGCTCTGATCCGCCCATGTCAGGATGGCGTTGCTGGTCAGCTCGCTGCCGTTGTCGCTGACCACCATTTTCGGCTTGCCGCGCTCGATCATCAGCCGGTCCAGTTCCCGCGCCAGGCCGGAGAGCGAGGTATCGGCGACCAGCGCCAGGCATTCGCGGGTGCAGTCATCGACCACGGTGAGGACGCGGAAGCGGCGGCCGCAGGTCAGCTGATCCGACACGAAGTCGAGCGACCAGCGATCGTTCGGCGCCATCGGCACCGTCATCGGCGCCCTAGTCCCGATAGCGCGCTTGCGGCCGCCACGGCGGCGCACTGCAAGCTTCTCTTCCCGGTAAAGCCGGAACAGCTTCTTGTGGTTGACCCTATAGCCCTCCCGCTTGAGCAGGACATGCACGCGCCGATAGCCGAAGCGGCGGCGCTCATGAGCGATCGCCTTCATACGCTGGCGAAGGCCGCCATCGTCCGTCCGGATCGTCTTGTATCTCATAGTCATGCAGTCATGCGGCAGCTGCCGATGGTCTTAAGGTTTTACACGCCCGCCGTTCGCTCATCCCGGGGGCATCCATGAGATGGGCGACAGCCTTCCGCTCAGCCGCGGGCGTCACCATTAATGGGATGGTCCGCCGCCAAGCGCGCTGCGTTCGCGCATCTGCAGGCCGCCATGGGCCTGTCTCTTGGGCGCCTTGTTGCGCAATTGCAGGCCCAATTCACGATAGATGCGCCGTGTCAACGTCGGTCGGATTAATCCTGCAAAAGCGCTGCTGGCGAGCCGCGGCGTGCGAGAGTACTTCGGGTTGTGCTTGGCGTCCGATTTGCACGGTCCAACGCCTGTCGCCAAGAAAAAGAAACGACGGCCCGCTGCGAGGTCGGCGTCTTGATGGTTCGATCGAGCCAGCCATGCGATCGAGAGCGGCCGAGTTCTCCGCGTTCAATTTGTCGATGTCGCGCTAAGCCGCGACAAGACGTTGCCAATCTTTGCAAATGGCCTTCAACATCTCGCCGAGTCGGAGAGGCTTCGCGATTTTCTCTGGGTTGACCGTCGCTATGATTGAATGGCCATGGTACGAGTCGCTTCTCGTTCGAAAGGAGTAGCTGCGTTGAGGAAGGCAAAGAAGAAACGCGCCAAGCAACGCGAGTGGAATGCATCCGACAAGGAGCTGAAATTTCATTCGAAAGCGCGGACTCCGGTCGCGAAGATCGCTAAGCTAACCAAGCGTACTGTTGGTACACTACGACAGAAGGCCTTGCATTTGGGAATTGGCTGCGGTCATCAGCGCTAGAGGGGGAGGGGGACCAGGACGAGCGGACCAGGTTCCGCTAACTCAAGTAGCAGGAGCGGATAAAGAAGCGCTTATGACAAGCCCGGCGAGGTGAGATATCGAGTTGATCTGCAACCCGAAGGCCATTGCAATATTTTTTGCGACGAGCACCTGCCGGTCAAGTCATCGACGATGACCCGAACTCGGGACGGGCCATCCCTCGCGGAGCGCACTCGAAGCTCAATACAATACTCCAGTGGTTGGTTCTGCTTGATGACCGGGACAGAGTCCGGTCTGCCGCGAGTTCGATGATCGCGCCCTCGGAAATGCACGCGGGAATGCTTGATCCTTTTTGATCCATCGATAAAATGTTCGGGACTGGACCCGATTGTAGGTAACGCTTCGAGGGAACGTCAATGGCTGGGAACGGCCCCAAGCACGACGTCGATGCGCCGCCGGCGGCAAGTACCGCCGACAGCGCGACCATGGTTGCGCGGGCAATGGAGCTTGTTCAAGTATTGCGTGAACGGGCGTCCAGGACCGAAGAACTCCGACGATTGCCGCCAGAGACCGAGCGGGATCTTCATGACATGGGGCTGTTTCGAATATTGCAGCCCCGCCGTGTCGGCGGAAGCGAACTCGACTATGTTGCTCTGGTCGACTGCGCCGACGCCCTCGGTCAGGGAGATGCGTCCGTCGCCTGGAATTTTGCCAACCTGGCTAGCCATCACTGGATGCTCGGCATGTTCGAGCTGGAAGCGCAGAACGTCGTCTGGAACAACAATCCGGGCACGCTGATCGCGTCATCGTTCGTCTTCCCGGCCGGTCGGGCCACGAAGGCCGACGGCGGATATGTGCTAAACGGCCATTGGCCGTTCTCGTCGGGAGTGGAGTCGTGTGATTGGAACATGCTTGCCGGTGTGGTTGCATCCGACGACGAGGCCGACGGGATCGAGTACCGGCTTTTTCTTATCAACAAGCGCGACTATGGGATCAGTGACACCTGGAACGCGATTGGATTGCGAGGAACGGGATCGAACGACGTCCGCGTGACGGACGTATTCGTTCCGCAGCACATGACCGTGGCTGTCGGCGATCTGACGGGCGGTCCAACCCCAGGAAGCGTCGTCAACACGAATTCGCTTTATACGCTTCCTGTGTTCTCGCTATTTCCCTATGTGCTATCCGGCGTCGGGTTGGGCAACGCCCAAGCCTGCCTTGACGACTATGTCGAGATCGCGCGGCATCGCGCTTCGACGTACAACAGGGCCAAGCTTGGCGACATGCAAACCACTCAGATCAAGATTGCCGAGGCATCGGCAAAGATAGACGCGGCGCGCCTCATCATGCGGACCAATTGTGTCGAGGTGCTTGCCAAGGTTCGGCGCGGCCATATTCCAAGCATGGCGGCAAAGACAAAGCTCCGACGCGATGGTGCCTTCTCGGTCAATCTCTGCACCGACGCTGTGTCACTTCTGTTCACTGCGAGCGGCGCCCGCAGTTTGTTTCTCTCCGGAACCCTGCAGCGACAGTTCCGCGACGCAAATGCAGTGAATTCGCATCTCGCTTTCAACTTCGATGCGGCGGGGACCAATTTTGGGCGAGTCGCGCTTGGGCTACCGTCCGAGAATCTGACGCTCTGAGGCCGAGTGGATGTCTGACGCACCCAAGCACCCGGTGGATCCAGCCAACGAGCTCGCAGCCGACAATTCGACGATCGATCCTCGTGATTTTCGCAACGCGCTCGGCACGTTTGCGACCGGTGTCACCATTGTCACGGCTATGTCGGATGACGGAAAGCCGTATGGAGTGACCTGCAACTCCTTCGCATCCGTGTCGCTCAATCCGCCGCTTGTGCTGTGGAGCCTCGGCATGTTCTCGCAGGGGCTTGCGATCTTCCAGAATTCCAGCCACTTCACGGTGAACGTCCTCGGTGTATCCCAGGACGTCCTGGCATCGCAGTTTGCAAGGTCATCCGGCGACAAGTTCGCAGGTGTGACCTGGAGGCCAGGCCTCGGAAATGCGCCGGTGCTTGCGGACGCGGTCGCCAGTTTTCAGTGTCGAGCGGCCAATCGCTATTACGGAGGCGACCACGTCATTTTCCTGGGGGCGGTGGAGGCCTATGCCTACAATCAGAAAGAGCCGCTGCTGTTCGCGAGAGGCCAGTTTGGCCGATTTCTTGCTCCCGACGGTGACAAGACGCCATGAACCGCAGGACGCCGATGAAGCGCAAGCAACGGCGATTATCTGCCGATGATCGCCGGACCGAATTTGTGAATAAGGCGACCGAACTGTTCGCGGAAGAGGGCTTCGGCGGCGGTACCAGGGCATTGGCGCGCAAGCTCGGTGTCACCCAGCCGCTGCTCTATCGTTACTTTCCGAGCAAGGATGATCTCATCAAGGAGGTTTACCGAAAAGTATATCTTGGTCCGCTCGAGACCGGTTGGGATATGCTGCTATCCGATCGCACTCGTCCGCTCCGCCAACGGCTTCAGGAATTTTACGAGGCCTATACCGACGCGATCTTCACCCGAAAGTGGCTCCGGATTTATCTTTACTCCGGCCTGAAAGGCCTGGACATCAATCGTTGGTACGTCGGAATGGTGAAGGACAAGATCCTGAGCCGCATCATAAGGGAGTGTCGTCACGAGGCGGGACTTCCGATGCAAGGCAGGCCAAGTGCGGCTGAGTTGGAGCTAGCCTGGGTGTTTCACGGAGGCATCTTCTACTATGGTGTGCGGAAGTACATCTATGAGGCCCCGGTGCTCGAAGACAAGGCGCAGATGATCGGCGACGCGCTGGATATCTTTTTGGCGGGCTTTGAATGCCTGTCCCAGGGCTCGAGCGACCGCGGGCAAACACCGATCAAGGCTGTCAGCTGAGAGGTATTACTTCGCCATCTCGGCCCGATACCAATCGCCAATTTCGCTGGCCGTCATCAGCGCCACGCCTTCGTGGCCGATGACGTAGTCGAGCAACGCTTCCAGATACTTGATTCGATGCGGAACTCCCGTGATGTAGGGGTGCAACGAGATGGCCATGACTCGTGCGTTCTCCGCGCCTTCGAGATAGAGCCGGTCGAACTGATCGGTGCAGCGCTTCAGGAATTGCTCCGAGGGAAGGTGTTGCAGAGCGTGAATAACGATGTCGTTGGTCTCGACTGAATATGGAATCGTCGTGATCGTTCCATGCGCTGTTGCGATGTCTTGCGGTAGGTCGTCGATCACCCAGTCGGCCACGTATTCGATTCCGTTGAGGCGCAGCAGGTCGAGGGTCTCTTCGGTCTGCGTCAGGCCGGGGCTTTCCCACGATCGCGGCGGCCTTCCGGAAAAGTTTGCGACGGTCGCGACCGATCGCTTGATCGCGTCGGCCTGGTCTTCGAGCCGGTGCATCGGGCCTTGAACAAATCCGTGTCCCATGAACTCGAAGCCCGCTTCGAGCGCAGCAGATGCCACGCGAGGGTAGGTATTGCAGACATTGGCATTCAGCGCCAAGGTCACCGGAATCTTTCGGTCGGTCAGTGCCTTGAACTGCCGCCAGAAGCCTGCACGCATGCCGTATTCGTGCCACGACCAGTTCGGTACGTCGGGCAGCAACGGCTGCCCCATCGGTGGGCTGAGGACGGTGCGCGGCATTGCATTCTCGATGTGCCACTCCTCGACATTGAGAATGACCCAAACCGCTAGTTTCTTGCCTCCGGGTAATGTGAGTTTAGGTCGATCGACCTGGGCCTGATAGGGGATGCGGTCCGTGAATGCCACGTCATGAACTCCGTGATCATGTTCAAGATCGAGCGGCGCCCGCGTTGACGCGCGGCATGACCTTCTCGGCCATCAGAATCATTGATTGTCGGCCAAGCTCGCGATCTTTCCAATCCTTGCCGGCATAAAGCAAGGTTCCAAAAGTCCCGACCTCCTCCTGGAATGCCAGCAGTTGATCGGCAACGCTTCCCGCAGTGCCGTAAATGATGAGCTTGTTGCAGATCGCCTCCAGCGTAACCTCCGAGTCGGGCTGGTCGCGTCGAGTCTTGAACAACTCCAGCCGGCCACTCCGCTTCAGCTTCGTGAATAGCTGGTGATAGTAATAGACGTACGGCCCGTCGGGGGCCATGGCGTAGGCTTTCGCCGTTGCCTCGTCCTTGGCGACAAAGACGCTCTTGGCGACGCGCCAATTTTCGGCGTTGGCGGCGCGGTTTGCTCGCTCGCAGCCCTCGACGTATTTGGGCCAATGGCTCTTTACCCAGGCTGGCATCAGGAAGTTTGCCGAGATCGGCTCCCAGCCGCGTGCGGCGGCTTCGGTCACTCCCTTCGAAAACGGGGCAACTGCGGTCACGACGATCGGCGGATGTGGAGATTGAAAGGGACGGCCGATGAATCCCTGCCCAATGCCTTCGATCAATGTCTTGTTGACCGAGATATTCCAGTATTTGCCCGACAAGTCATAGGGTGGCTTGCCAGCCCAGATATCCAGAACCTGATTGATTGCTTCAAGGAACATCGCGTTCCGATCCGCGTCGAGATTACCGAAGACCTCCGCGTCAGAGAGTAATCCGCCCGGGCTGATGCCAAGGATGAAACGGCCGTCGAGCATGTGGTCGAGCATTGCGACGGATGCGGCGACCGCGGCTGGATGTGTGTTGGGCATGTTGATCGTGCCGGTTCCAAGTTTGATTTGCTTGGTGGCCGCCGCGATCCAGGCGATGAATGCGATGCTCGACGTGATGTTCTCGGCCTTGTCGGTGACGTGCTCACCGACATAGGCCTCGCTGAAGCCGAGTTCATCGGCGAGCAGGAAGGCGTCACGATCCTCGCGGAGTGACTGCCGCCAATCCTTCTCTATGGGATGGATCGGCATCGTAAAGAACCCGAGCTTCATGATCTGCTGCTCCAGAGGGCAGTGTGTTCGGTTGGCGAGGAACCTGCGTCCTCTGCATCGCGAAGACAAGTCCCTTACCGGCAAATAATCGATCGATAAACAAGCTTGACGTTTGGAGAAGTGCGCCCTCTAATCCGGAAAAGTGAAAATTGGGCCGGGGAGGCCACGCCGAGATGAAAGCCGCGGCTTTCGCTTACGCCCGCGCGACCAGCGTCGTGAATGCGCTGGACTTGCTGGCGGCTCATGGCGAAAAGGCGAAAGTGCTCGCCGGTGGCCAAAGTCTCATGCCCGCGATGAATCTGCGGCTCGTATCTCCGGACATTCTGGTCGATATCTGCGGCCTCGCCGAGTTGCGCGGCGTCGCCGTGAGGGGCGACTGGCTCGTGATTGGCGCGCTCACCCGTCACGCCGAATTGCAGAAATCGGGGGACGTTGCGAGGCACGCGCGATTGCTGCGGGAAGCCGTTGCTCACGTCGCCCATCCCGCAATTCGCAATCGGGGAACGATTGGCGGAAGCCTGGCCCAAGCCGACCCAGCCTCAGAGCTGCCGGCTTGCATGGTCGCGCTCGGGGCGACGATTGTGATCCGGGGACCGGGTGGTGAGCGCCGGATTGCCGCAATCGAGTTTTTCAAGGGCATATACGAGACGGCGTTGTTACCGCAGGAACTGCTTGTCGCGGTAGAGGTGCCAATCGCTATTGCCGGTTCGACCCATTTCTTTCAGGAACTGGCCCGCCGCCATGGCGACTACGCCATAATAGGTCTTGCCGCTCACGCCGTCGTCGAGGACGGCAGGTTTGCAGATCTTCGGCTGTGCTTCTTTGCGGCCGGTGACCGCCCTGTGCTCGTCCGATCCGCCCGCAAGCTTGTTGATCGGATCGTGACCTCTGCTGCGGTTACCGAGACCGTAGCTGCTTTGCTGGAAGAGCTCGACCCTCTGGAGGATCAGCAGGCCTCTCCAGCCCTGCGGCGACATCTGGCAAACGTTCTGTTGCGGCGCTGCGTGGCTACGCTGCTCTCCCGTCCTGAACTGGACACGGGAGCAGACCGGTGATCGCGCCGATTGCAATCTCGCTGCGGGTAAACGGTGAGCCCGTCGATGCCTTGGTATTGCCGCGGCTCAATCTGGCCGATTTTCTCCGTGAACACCTCAAGCTCACCGGAACCCATGTGGGCTGCGAGCATGGGGTCTGCGGAGCCTGCACGGTCCGTGTCGACGGCGAGATTGTTCGCGCGTGTCTGATGCTGGCCGTCCAGGCAGGCGCGACATCCGTCGAGACCATCGAGGGGCTCTCCGACAGCGGAGAAATCGCCGATCTGCAGGAAGCGTTTCGCCAACGCAATGCGTTGCAGTGCGGCTATTGCACACCGGGAATGTTGATGACCGCGCAGGATCTCCTGAGGCAGTCATCGGCGCCTGATCGCGAAGCGATCCGTGAGCATCTGTCCGGAAATTACTGTCGCTGCACTGGCTATCAGGCGATCGTCGACGCTGTGGAGGCGACGGCCAAGGCCCGCATGGAGCGGCCGGCATGAGCCTGATCGAACCAATGCAAGATGCGCTCTCAGCGCTTGATCGCCCGAATTCCTACATCGGCAAGACCGTGCCGCGGCCGAACCTTGACAGACTGCTGCAAGGCCGCGGTCAATATGTCAGTGATCTTGAACTGCCGCGCATGGCACATGTTGCCTTTCTGCGGTCGCCGTATGCGCACGCCGCGATCGTGGCGATCAACGTGGACGCGGCAAAGCGGATGCCGGGTGTGATCAATGTAGTTACCGGTCGCGAACTGGGGGCGGTCATCACCCCGTGGATCGGCGTGCTCTCGCATTTGAAGGGGCTGAAGTCCGCACCGCAGAGTGCGATCGCGATCGATCGAGTCTGCTGGCAGGGCGAGGCCGTTGCGGCGGTCGTGACGACCACCCGTGCCGCCGCGGAAGACGCTCTGGAGCAGATAGTTGTCGACTACAAGGAGCTCGATGCGGTTACTGACATGAGCGCCGCGCTCAATGCATCGACGCCAGTCATTCACGCCTCGCTTGGCGACAATCTTGCCTTTGAGCGAAGCCATCATGCAGGCGATGTCGATCGGGCATTCTCCGAATCCGATGCAGTGGTCGAAGCCGACTTCGTGTTTGGACGCCATACGGGTGTGACGCTCGAACCGCGCGCCGTTGTTGCCGACTGGAATGCGGCGGAGGCCCGCCTCACGATCTATCAGGGCACGCAGGCACCTCACATGGTGCAGAACATCGCAGCCTTGCACCTGGGTCTGAAGGACGCGCAGGTTCGCGTTGTCTGCAAGGACGTCGGTGGTTCCTTCGGCATCAAGGTCCACATCTATGCCGACGAGATGGCGACCTACGCGCTATCCATGCTCTTGCGTCGACCGATCAAGTTTGTGGCCGACCGTGTCGAGAGCTTCAACACCGATATTCATGCCCGCGACCATCGATGCAAGGGCCGGATCGGTGTCAAGCGTGATGGGACGATCGCTGCCTTTGAAATCGATGACCTGACGGGGATCGGTCCCTATTCGATGTATCCGCGCACCAGCGCCATCGAGGCCAACCAGGTCGTGAATCTGGTTGGT
This sequence comes from Bradyrhizobium jicamae, assembly GCF_018130215.1. Classification (GTDB taxonomy): domain Bacteria; phylum Pseudomonadota; class Alphaproteobacteria; order Rhizobiales; family Xanthobacteraceae; genus Bradyrhizobium; species Bradyrhizobium jicamae_A. The sequence continues at coordinate 31,772 of NZ_JAFCKQ010000026.1, read as the reverse complement.
GGCGCCTACGTCACGCCGAACTACCGCGCACGAACGCGCGTCGTATTCCAGAACAAGAACGTGATGTGCCAATACCGTGCGGTGGGACACCCGATCGCTTGCTCTGTGACCGAGGGCTTGGTCGATCTGGCCGCCGCAAGGATCGGCATGGACCCGGTCGAGATTCGCCGGCGCAACCTCATTGCGGATGATGCTTATCCTTGCGTATCGCCTTCGGGCATGCGGTTCGAGCAACTCTCGCACCATGCATCTCTGGAGAAGCTGCTTCAGATGATGAACTACGACGCGCTGCGGGCAGAGCAGGCGGATCTGCGAGCGAGCGACGTTCACCGCGGAATTGGCATTGCCAGTTTCATCGAGGTGACGAACCCGAGTGCGGCATTTTACGGCGTCGGTGGTGCGCGGATTTCCTCACAGGACGGTGTTGCGGTTCGGCTGGACGCGCAAGGATCGGTGATCTGTCAGACCAGCATCACCGAACAGGGGCAAGGGTCGGAATCGTTGACAGCCCAGGTTGTCGGTAGCGTTCTCGGTGTCTCAATGGAGCGTGTGCGGGTCATTCTCGGGGACACCGACAATACGCCCTATGGCGGCGGCACCTGGGCCTCGCGTGGAGCAGGCATTGGCGGTGAAGCCGCCTTGCAGGCCGCAAAGGTGCTACGGAGAAATATCCTTGATGTTGCCGCGGCCATCCTGCAATCCGCACCATCTGAGCTCGATATCGTCAGCGACCGTATCGTCAACGTCAGCGATGGTGCGCCACGGATTGAATTGAACGAATTGGCGCGGATCGTCTATTTCCGACCCGATACGCTGCCGCCGGGCATCCAGCCGGAATTGATGGCGACGCGGCATTTTGTGCCGCGCCAATATCCGTTCGCCTTCACGAACGGCGTTCAGGCCTCATGGCTCGAGGTGGATACCGACACCGGGTTTGTCAGGCTGCTCAAGCATTGGGTGGTGGAGGATTGCGGTACGATCATCAATCCTCAACTGGTCGACGAGCAGATCCGGGGCGGTGTGGTACAAGGACTTGGCGCCGCGCTATTCGAGAAGTGCATTTACGACGAGCGCGGTCAGCTGACCAACGCCAATATGGCAGACTATCTGGTCCCGATGTCGGGCGAGATGCCCGATATCGACGTCGGGCATGTGGTGTCCCCGATGCTGGAATCTGAACTGGGAGCCAAGGGAGCGGGCGAAGCCGGCACGGCCGGTGCCGCGGCTGCAGTTGCCAACGCCGTGAATGACGCCTTGCGCCCCTTCAAGGCAACAATTACCGAGATTCCGCTGACGCCTCAGGTTATCCTTACGGCATTGGGACGGATCTGAAGCGGGGACGGCGCGAGCAGAAGCAAATACGATCGCGTCAAACAGAACAATTCTTGGGGAGGAGCAGTCATGACGAGTAAAGTCACCAGAACCGGCTCGATGTCACGGCGCCGCCTCCTGACCACCGCGGGCGCCGGGGCCGTCCTGGCCGTTTCGCCCTTTCGGATCAAACTGGTTCAGGCTCAGGAAGCAACGATCAAGATCGGTTTCCCGGTTCCTTTGACCGGCCCCTATGGCGCCGAAGCGCAGGACCAGGTCCGCGCCGGACAGTTGGCGGTAGCCCAATTCAACGATGCCGGCGGTCTCAATGGCCGCAAGGCCGAGCTCGTCGTGCGCGACGACAAGCTGAATCCCGGCGAGGCAGCGACGCGGACACTGGAGCTGGTCGAGAAGGAGAAAGTGAATTTCGTCGTGGGCAGCCTGTCCGCGGCCGTTCAGCTCGCGATCAACAACGTGACCAAAGAGCGCGGCATCATCTTCAATTCGATCAGCCAGTCCGATGCCATCAACGAGGCATCGGACTTCAGCAAATACACGTTCCACGAAGCTCTGAACCCGCATATGACGTCAGGCGCGGTTGGACGCTACGCCTTCGCCAAATTTGGCAAGAAGGTCGCGTTTCTCACCGCGGACTATGCCTATGGCCACGAGATGGTTCGGGGCTTCCTCGAGGTCGGCAAGCAATTCAACATCGAGAACCTCGGCGACATCCGCCATCCGTTGGGGACGAGCGATTTCTCGACCGTGCTGCCGCGGCTGCAGGCGTTGAAGCCCGACATTCTGTGCATCAGCAATTTCGGTCGAGACCAGCAGATCGCGCTCAAGCAGGCGACCGACTTCGGCATCAAGAAGTCGACCCAGATCATCGCGCCGGTGCTTTCGCATGCAAGTCGCGTCGCAGCGGGGGCACAGGCATTCGAAGGCGTTATCGGAGGCTCCTCTTTCTACTGGGGGATCGAAGACAAGTTTGCCTCGACCAAGGCATTCAACGACGCGTTCCGCAAGATGTATGACGGCAAAGTACCGACGGACTATGGCGCGCTTGCCTACGGCGGCGTGCGCGCCATGCTTGAGGCGGTGAAGGGCGCGGGTACGGTCGACACCGACAAGGTGATCGCTGCGCTGGAGGCTCTGAAATACGACTATTACAAGGGACCGCAATACTATCGCAAATGCGACCATCAGTCCGTGCAGTCGGTGCTCATCGTCAAGTCGAAATCCAGGGATATGAAGAACGACGCCGACGTCTTCGAGGTTCTTTCGACGGAAGAGCCGAATGAGAAGAACCTGCGAACCTGTGACGACCTCGGCCACAAGAGCTGAGTACGCGTGATGGCCTGCTCCGCATGTGGAGCGTGCCACTATGGGGTGAGGGATGGCGGGCCTGAGCTTTGATCTGATCGCGCTGCAACTGTTCGCCGGGCTGGCTCTCGGCGCGATCTACGTGCTGTTTGCGATTGGCCTCTCGCTGATCTTCGGAATGCTGACCGTGGTCAACTTCGCGCATGGCGCGTTCTACATGGTCGGCGCCTATGTCGGGCTTTATCTCATCTCGCTCGGCGGCAACTTCTGGCTCTGCCTGATCGCGGTGCCGCTCCTGATCGGGCTGTTTGGTCTTGCCGTCGAACGCGTCCTGATCAGGCCGCTTTACGGTCGCGGCATCGACTATCCGCTGCTGCTGACCTTCGGGCTGAGCTATGTGATGGTCGAATGCGTTCGCATCGCCTTTGGCAAAACCGGCTATCCCTTCGACACGCCCGAGATATTGCAGGGTGCCGTCAATATCGGCGTTGGATATTTCCCGCTGTATCGCCTGTTCGTGATTGGCGCAACGGCCGTCGTGCTGCTCGCGCTTTGGCTGTTTCTGGAAAAGACCAGTTTCGGTCTCATCATCCGTGCCGGTGCGCGTGATCCGCAAATCGTGCGCGTTCTCGGGGTCGACGTCTCGCGGGTCTGGCTGATCGTGTTCGGAATTGGAACGGCAATTGCCGGCTTCGCGGGTTTGTTGGCGGCGCCATTGCAGGGCGTTATTCCGGAGATGGGCGGCACCATCCTGGCGGAAGCCTTTGTGGTAACCGTCGTCGGCGGGATGGGGTCGATCGGTGGTGCGGTGCTTGCGGGCCTGCTTGTCGGCGTCGTCGTCAGCATGACCTCGCTGTTTGCTCCCGAAATGGCCAAGGTGTCGATCTTCGCCCTGATGGCGGTCGTTCTCGTCGTCCGGCCCCAGGGCTTCTTCGGTCGCGCCGGATTGCTGAGTTGAGCCGGGCATGACCGAACGCGCGATCAAGCAGCCTGATACCACGACGGTCGGCTGGTACGAGTTCGCGACACGGCACCGCGCTAGCATCGCTGCTCTGGTGGTGCTGATCTTTCCCCTGGCGATGCCATTCACGGCCTTGGCCGTGAATATCCTGATCTACGGTCTCTATGCGCTCGGCTTCAACCTGGTGTTTGGCTATCTGGGGCTACTGTCGTTTGGTCATGCCGCCCTGTTCGGAGCCGGGGCCTACCTTTGCGGTATCGCGGTCGTGCATTTTGGCTGGCCATGGTACGCGGCGATCGCTGCTGGCGTCACGGGCGGCTTCCTGATTGCGCTGTTGATCGGCGTGCTCGCGATCCGCACCCGAGGCATCTACTTCGCGATGGTGACGATGGCGCTGTCGCAGTGCGTCTACTACCTCTTCTATCAGGCTGTCGACTGGACCGGGGGCGAGAACGGCCTGCGCGGCATCAATGTCCGCTCCATCGATCTGTTTGGCTTGCGCCTTGATTTCATCAATCCGCTGACTCGATACTACGTTGTTGCAACGTTCGTCATCGCAGCTTTCTTCGTGCTTTCGCGCATTCTTGCGTCTCCGTTCGGGGCGGTTATAGAAGCGGTACGGGAGAACGAGATGCGAGCGCGGGCATCGGGCTACGACGTGACCCTGACACGATTGCTGACCTTTGTCTTGTCTGGTGGGTTCTGCGGCCTTGCCGGTGCGCTCCAGGCGCTTCATCTTTCAATCGTGCCGATCGAGATCATGCATTACGAGACGTCGGGTCTGGTGGTGATGGTTGCGCTGCTCGGTGGGATGGGTACGTTCTTCGGCCCGATGGTTGGGGCCGCAGTGTTCCTTGTGCTGGAGAACCTGGTTTCGTTGTGGACGGTGCACTGGCAATTGATTGTCGGGGCCATTTTCATCGCCTGCGTGCTGTTCTTTCCGACCGGCATTTGGGGCACGTTGATCGCACGGGGCAGGCGATGACCGCTATGGCCAGGCAATCGAGCGAGGTTATTCTGCGCACCAAGGGTGTTGGCAAGGTGTTCGGGAAGTTTGTTGCTCTGAACAATATCTCAGCCGAATTTTCCAAGGGTGCCATCACGTCGATTATCGGGCCAAACGGTGCCGGGAAGAGCACCTATTTCAACGTGCTCTGCGGCGCGTTTCCGCCCTCGAGCGGCAACGTCGAGTTCGAGGGCAGGGACGTCACCGGTCTGCCGCAGCATCGCTTTGCACACATGGGGATTGCGAAATCGTTTCAGATCACCAGCGTGTTTCCTCAGCTGACGACGCGCGAGAACATCCGGGTGGGTTTGCAGGCACTGGTCTCGCGATATGATATGTGGCGTCCACGAGCTCGCCTCCGCGGCCTGGCCGAGCGTGCCGACGAACTGTTGGCGCTGGTCGGATTGTGGGAGTCCCGCGAGCGCGCGGCGAAGACACTGGCGCACGGCGAGCAACGGGCGCTCGAGATCGGCATGGCGCTGGCCAGCCGGCCCCGCCTTCTGCTGCTGGACGAGCCGACAGCTGGGATGAGTCCGGAAGAGACCCGGACCATGATGGATCTGATCGTGAAGCTCGCTCGCGAGCGCACGGTCATCCTTGTCGAGCACAAAATGAAGCTGGTGCTGGGGATCAGCGATCGCATTCTCGTGCTGCACCACGGAGAATTGCTCGCCGAGGGGACACCGCAGGAGGTCCGGCAAAACGAGGCGGTTAAGCGTGTCTATCTCGGCCAGCGGGAGCACTGACGGGATGTTGCGGATCAGCAAGCTCAATGCCTGGTATGGGGCGAGCCACGCGCTTCAGGATATCAGCATGGAGGTCTCGAAGGGCGAGATCGTGTGCCTGATCGGGCGCAACGGCGCCGGCAAGACGACCACCTTGAAGTCGATCATGGGTCTGATGGATCGGACCCGGGGCTCGGCGATCTTCAAGGGCAAGGAGCTACTGGACCAGCCGGCGCATGCGCGCTTCGCGCTGGGGCTCGCCTACGTACCCGAAGAGCGGCGAATCGTGCAGGGATTGTCGGTGCGGGAGAACCTGCGGCTCGGCCTCGTCGCGTCACCGGAAAAAAAGCGGGAGTCCGAGCTGATCGACGAGATCGCGCAGATATTCCCGCGACTGGCGGAACGTCTGGATCAGGAAGCCGTCACAATGTCCGGCGGTGAGCAGCAGATGCTGGCGATCGCACGTGCGATGATCGCAAAGCCCGACCTGATCATGCTCGACGAGCCATCCGAAGGCATCATGCCGGTGCTGGTCGATGAAATGTTCGCGCTGTTCCGCAACATGAAGACGCATGGCACGACTGTCGTGCTGGTCGAGCAGAATGTCGAACTAGCACTCGACATCGCCGATCGCGCCTATGTGCTGGACCAGGGAGCGGTGGTGCACCACGCGTCCGCGCAGGAATTGCTCGCCGATAGCGAGATCAAGGAACGGTACTGTTCTGTCTGAACAGTCGCCTTCGGATCAGCGCCGCGACGCAATATCTATTCGGCGGCGCGCTTGATCGCGTCGGCCGTTCGGTTACTGACGACGACCTTGATGGCGTCATCCACACGATCGCGCGCAAATCGAAGGGCGGTCGGCAGATCGGCCAATGGAAACGTATGCGTGTGGATTTTCGTCGCGTCGAACCGCTTCTCGGCCATCAACGCCATGGCGCGGTGGGTCGCGCTCCGGCCTTCGCCACGAATGCCGTAAGCGTAGATGTTGTTCCGCACCAGGTGTGCGATATCCAGTGTCGCGGCCTCGTGGGGAAACGCCGCGAGGCAAATCTTGCCGCCACGGTTGGTCATGTGGATCGCTTGGTTGAGCGTCGCTTCCGATCCGGCGCACTCGACGACATAGTCCGCGCCAACGCCGCCGGTCAGTTGCTTCACGACGCTTACGGCATCTTCGTCGTTGATGTTGATGACGCGGTCGGCTCCCAGCTCTCGGCCGATCGCCAGGCGTCCGTTGCGCGTTCCAGTCAGGACGACCGGGTTTGCCCCGAGCGCCTTCGCCACGGCAACCGCGAGCAGCCCGATCGGCCCAGGGCCGATAACGACGACGCTCTCGCCGGCGACCAATCCCCCCAGTTCCGTCAAGCCATACATCGAGGTCCCGGCGGTCACCACAAGTGTGGCCTCCGCGTCGCTCATGCTGTCGGGCACGCTCACGAGCGTGTTGATGCGATTGACGGCGTATTCGGCGAAGCCGCCGTCGGTCGTGAAACCGTTGGCCCGGTGGCCTTTCTCCGGCTTCCCATAGTTCAGGCACGACGTGTACATGCCCTGACGGCAGCGCTTGCACTGGCCGCAACCGGCATGGATCTCAACGCTGACGCGTTGACCAATACTGAACTCGTCGATGTCGGGGCCGAGCGCCGCGACCGTGCCCATGTACTCGTGGCCGGGCGTGAAATTCTTGTTGAAGGGCAAGCCGCCCTGAATGCTCGCCGGCGAACCGGCGTGGATGATCTCGAGATCGGTCGCGCAGATCGCGACTGCGTCGATTCGCACCAGCACCTCGGCGCGTGCCGGGACCGGAGTCGGCTTCTCGCGCAGGAAAAGGTGGTTCGGATCGCCGAGCACCCAGGCTCGCATCTGATCCGGAATGGGATGATCGGGTGACGTTTTGACGCCGGGGGGATTGTACATGGGCGCTTCCTCTTGTTTGCGTCCAGAATAGTGCAAGATCGGTCACTGCCGCGAGCGGCAGATCGCCGGCGCCGGATCCGCGCCGCTTGCTGCAAGGCAGCAAACGCGTCGCAAAACCTTCATACGTGGCCTATACTTGATCGCCCGGTTGATGTTGAAATCGTCATCGCATCCCCGCTCGACCGGAGCCTCCCATGAAGACCGTGCGCCTTGTCCTTGCCCTGCTGGCGCTGACGCTGATTGCGCCGTGGCAATCTGCCAAGGCAGCCGATGTCATCTGCTACAATTGCCCGCCTGAATGGGCGGACTGGGCTTCGATGCTGAAGGCAATCAAGGCCGACCTCAACTACGACATCCCCCACGACAACAAGAATTCTGGCCAGGCGCTCGCACAGATTCTGGCGGAGAAGAGCAATCCGGTCGGCGATATCGGCTATTTCGGCGTCACGTTCGGCATGAAGGCCAAGGCGCAGGATGCGCTCGAACCCTACAAGCCCGCTCACTGGGACCAGGTCCCGGCCGGCCTCAAGGACCCCGACGGCTACTGGACGACAATCCATTCCGGCACACTGGGCCTGTTCGTGAACAAGGACGCGCTCGGCGGCAAGCCCGTGCCGGCCTGCTGGAAGGACCTGCTGAAGCCCGACTACAAGGGCATGGTCGGCTATCTCGATCCCTCTTCAGCTGCCGTTGGCTATGTCGGAGCGGTTGCCGTGAACATGGCGCTCGGTGGATCATCGACCAATTTCGACCCTGCCATCAACTTCTTCAAGGAACTGCGCAAGAACGATCCGATCGTGCCCAAGCAGACCTCCTACGCCCGCGTCGTCTCGGGTGAGATGCCGATCCTGTTCGACTACGATTTCAACGCCTATCGCGCCAAATATTCTGAGAAGGGCAGTTTTGAGTTTGTCATTCCCTGCGAGGGCTCGGTCGTGTTTCCCTATGTCGTCGGCCTGGTGAAAAACGCGCCGGACAAGGAAAAGGCCAAGAAGGTGCTGGACTATCTCCTGTCCGACAAGGGCCAGGCGATCTGGACCAACGCTTACCTGCGTCCAGCCCGTCCGATCGAACTGCCTGCGGCTGTAAAGAGCAAATTCCTTCCCGACAGCGACTATGCCCGTGCCAAGAGCGTGGACTGGGGCGAGATGGAAAACGTGCAAAAAGCCTTCGTGGACCGCTATCTCGCCGAGGTCCGTTGAGGCAATATGGCGTCCCTCGCTGGGGCACCATTCTCACGATGTCGCAAAAGTCGTTTGTCTGGCTCTGTCTGCTGCCGCTTGCGGCCGTGACGGCGGCATTCTTTCTGCTGCCGATGGCCCGACTGGTCGTCGCCGGTGCGGAAGGAGAGCATGGGCTGGCCGGGTATCTCGCCATCCTCGCCGAACCGCGCTATCGCGGCACCCTGATCAACACGGTGGTCCTGGCGGCGGCGACCACGATCGTCACGCTTGTCGTCGCGACGATTGCGGGAATGTTCCTGCAGCGGCACCGGTTTCCCGGCCGAGCCGTACTGATCGCGATGTTGACCTTTCCGCTGGCCTTCCCCGGCGTCGTCGTCGGCTTCATGATCATCCTGTTGGCCGGGCGGCAAGGGCTGATCGGCGAACTGTCGAACCGGATGTTCGGCGAGAAGATCGTCTTCGCCTATTCGATCTACGGGCTCTTCCTCGGCTATCTCTACTTCTCGATACCGCGCGTGATTCTCACCATCATGGCCGCAGTCCAGAAGCTGGATGTCGGGCTGGAAGAAGCTGCGCGCTCGCTCGGTGCCAGTCCGTGGGCGGTTCAGCGCGACGTCGTGCTGCCGGCCCTGGCGCCTGCCTTTGTGGCCTCCGGTGCGATCGCATTCGCAACGGCGATGGGGGCATTCGGGACCGCCTTCACGCTGGCGACCAACATCGATGTGCTACCGATGCTGATCTACACCGAGTTCACGCTGGCCGCGAATTTCGCCACATCGGCGGCGCTATCGGTCGGGCTTGGTCTGATCACCTGGCTGATCCTTGCGCTCGCCCGTTCGTTCAGCGGTAGTACAGTTGCCGCGGCCGGGTGAAGCATGCGCGACCGCCTGATCTTCTCCGGCCAACTCGTCTTTACCTTGCTCGTCGCGGCATTCCTCGTGGTGCCCGCGGTTCTCTCGATCTCCGCCGGCGTTACCGTCAACTATTTCCGGGGTATCCAGTCCGGCGTGACCCTGCAATGGGTGGCCCACGTCTGGGAGCTCTATGCCGGCACGATCCTGCTCTCCTTCGTGATCGCGTTTGCGACACTTGCGGTAACGCTGTTTGTCGGTGTTCCCGCTGCCTATGCTCTGCATGTGCGAGAAGGCCGACTGGCACGAGTCGTCGAGGAGATCATAACACTGCCGCTCGCGATCCCGGGCCTTGCAATTGCGCTGGCGCTGCTGTTGGCCTATGGCGGGTTCGGAAGCTTCCGCCGCTCCTGGCTGTTCATCCTGGTCGGACACGTCATCTTCACCATGCCGTTCATGGTCCGGTCGGTGATGGCGGTGTTTGCGACGGTGGATATCAAGACGCTTGATGAAGGCGCGGCCTCGCTAGGGGCCTCGGCATGGCGTCGGTTCTGCGATGTGATCGTCCCGAATGCAGTGCCGGGAATCCTGGCCGGGGCGCTGATGGTCGTAACGCTGTCGCTAGGCGAATTCAACCTGACATGGATGCTGCACACACCGCTGACGAAGACGCTGCCGATCGGGCTGGCCGACAGTTACGCCTCGATGCGGCTCGAGGTGGCATCTGCCTACACGTTGATCTTTTTCGTGATGATCATTCCGCTCCTCGTTGCAATGCAACTGCTGGCTGACAGGGACCACAAGTAATGAACGCGGGAGGACACGGCGCGGCGGTGCGGATCGAGGCCTGCGGCAAGACATTCGCTGACGGCACGCATGCCCTTGAGCCGGCGACGCTCGACATTGCGCGCAGTGAGACATTGGTGCTTCTCGGACCGTCCGGCTGTGGCAAGACGACGCTGCTGCGCATCATCGCCGGCCTCGAGGTACCGGATGCTGGCGGCAAGGTCCTGTTCGACGGAAAGGACGTGACCGGTGTTCCGATCGAGCACCGCAATGTCGGGATGGTGTTTCAGTCCTATGCACTGTTTCCCAACATGACCGTTGCGGATAATATCGGCTATGGACTGAAGATCCGCGGCATGGCCAAGGACGAACGCGCCGCGCGGATCGCCGAACTGGTCGCGCTGACCAATATTGCGGGGCTGGAGAACCGCCGCATCGATCAGCTTTCCGGCGGCCAGCGTCAGCGTGTCGCTCTGGCCCGGGCAGTTGCCATCCGGCCCGGCATATTGCTGCTGGATGAGCCGCTCACCGCCCTGGACGCGGCCCTGCGCGATCGGCTGCGGAGCGAACTCAACCGCCTGTTGCGCGAGCTCGGGATCACGACAATTTACGTGACGCACGATCAGGCCGAAGCCATGGAATTAGGCGATCGTATTGTGGTCATGCGCAAAGGCGCCATCGCCCAGATCGGAACGCCGCGCGAGGTCTACTTTACGCCGACGAATCGCTTCGTGGCGGAGTTCGTCGGAGCTGCGAATATTGTCGAGGCACCGATGGAGCAGGGTGAGCTGATTCTGCCGGGCGGGCGTTTGCCGGCCGGCGGTGAGGCGACGGCCGCGAAGGCGATCGTCATGATCCGTCCCGAGACCATTCGCGTGACGGAAGTCGGCACCGGGCCGGTATCCGCCGTTGTTGACGCCGTCAATTTCATTGGCGACCGGCTGCGGCTGGTCGTGAGCGGCGCGGCGGGCAGGCCGCTCAACGTAGATGCTCCCAACACGGTTCAAGCCAAGGTGGGAGACCGGGTCGGGCTGTCGATTGCGCCTGAAGCCATTCGTGTGTTGCCGTCCGAAAGTTGAGAAAATCAATGTCGCCGAAACCGGTGCTGATCGCCCATATATCCGACCTCCATATCAAGCCTCCGGGTGCGCTGGCCTATGGCCGTGTCGATACCGCAAGGGCGCTTGAACGATGCGTCGCCGCGTTGAACGCATTCCGGCCCGCGGCCGATTTTGTCGTCATCTCGGGCGATCTCGTCGATACGCCAACCGCTGAAGAATACGACCATCTGAAGAACCTGCTTGCCCCGCTCGAGACCCCATTTGCGGGTATTCCCGGGAATCACGATTCGCGACCGTTGATGCGCGCCGCCTTCCCGGATGCACCCTATGTCCAGGCGACTGGGCCGCTCGACCAGCACATCGAGGTCAACGGCCTCGATCTTCTGTTGCTTGATTCAAGCGTGCCTGGAAAGCCGCATGGCAACCTCGAAGCGTCGACGCTGGGGTGGCTTGACGCGACGCTGGCGACCACGCCCGATCGGCCTGCGCTGCTCTTCATGCATCATCCGCCGTTCAAAGGCGGTATCTGGCACATGGATCAACAGGATCTGTTCAATGCCGATCAACTCGCCGAGATCGTCAGGCGTCGCCCGCGCGCTCAACGGATTGCGTGCGGGCACGTTCATCGCTCGATGCTGACGGCATTTGCGGGACTCCCGACGACGATCTGCCCGGCGCCAAACCATGCCGTCGATCTCGACCTCGCGCAGCTGCTGCCGCCATCCTTCAAGGTCGAGCCGCCTGCGTTCCACATCCACGCATGGTTTCCAGGCGAGGGTCTTGGGCACGTGGTGACGCATCAGGTCCCGATCGGCGAGTTCGACGGACCGCATCCGTTCTTTGGGCCCGACGGCAACCTGCTTTGAGGCGCGATCAACCCGCGGCGGAGAACCCGGGGTTATCGAGCGGCGGCGCGCGTTCGAGGTCCGTCAGATCGCTCCGCGACATCATCTGATGCAAGCTGCGGAGTTCGTGGACCGCCTGATCCAGGGTCCGATCCGTGTCTCGAATCGTGGAGACGAATCTGGCCGTCAGCTCGAGGTCGAGCTTGGCCCGCGTCATTCCATCGCGGCTCTTCTTTCGGTCCAGCGCGCGCTTAATGGTCGTGGTGCGTGCAGCCTCCACGTCGCAGCCGAGCATGTCGGCGATCTCCTGATAGGTCATCCAAATCTGAGGCAATTTTCGCGCTCCCTTTTTGCAGGAGACTGGCGGAATGTGATGAACAGTGGGTTGCCCGGCACCTTACAATCAGGCGCATCAGGCCTAAGGCTTTGTTTTTGGTTAAGCGAACTGCCGAAAACGGCAAGGTGCGTGGAACTCTCGGGAAGGATCGCCTCCAAGCGCATGCGCTAGGCACGAGCAGCCTCTTTGTTGAGCATTCTGTGGCTCACCGTCTCTTTTTCATCGGCGTGATCGGTTCGCCGAGCACGCCGATTATCGGGCTTCCCGCGAATGAATCGGGATTTTAGCGGGCGGCCAAGGCCGCTGCCCCCGGAAGTTCGTCAGGCGAAATTTTCTACAGCACTCGACCGACTCCAGCGCAGCCGACAGGTTTGTCTTTGCAATTGCAAGTTTCGTATTCGATCTTTATTTATTGAAAATTGTATTTCCGCAGCTTTCCCGGCCAAACCGTTGGCGCCTGACCCTTGGTTGCTGTGGCACCCCGGCGGGGCTATAATCACAGCCGCTTTTCAGTGATCGCTAGCTTTATCGGCGTCCGCCCTGCTCGCGGGCCGACTGTATGCAACCCAATAGTTTTGGATGACGATGACCGGTGCGACCATAGAACGAACTGCTGGCGCGCCGCCGTTTTCCAGCAAGCTGTCCGTGCTGCGCAAGCATCCCTATTTCGCCGACCTCGAGGCGGATGCTTTCGACCAGCTCTGCCGGTACGCCAAGCACATTACGCTGAAGCGGGGAACAACGATCTTCTCCAAGGGGGACCCGGGCACGAGCCTGATCGCAGTGATCTCCGGTACGGTGAAGATCAGCATCTCGTCGCCCGACGGCCGCAACGCGATCCTGAACCTGATCGAGGCCGGTGAGATATTCGGCGAGATCGCGCTGCTCGACGGATTGTCACGGACGGCCGATGCCACCGCCAACAGCAATTGCGAGCTGTTCGTCATTGACCGGCGCGAGTTCATCCCGTTCGTGCGCAGCCAGCCGACACTTGCGATGAAGTTCATTGAGCTGCTCTGCGCAAGGTTGCGCTGGACCAGTGATCAGGTCGAGCAGGTCATCCTGCAGGATTTGCCCGGCCGTCTCGCCAGCGCATTGCTGCGCTTGAGCGACAAGCACAAGCGCGAACCACAGGCGCGCACCATCTCGATCACCCAGCAGGAGATCAGCGAGATGGTTGGCATGACGCGCGAGAGCATCAACAAGCAGCTGCGCGCGTGGGCCGCACGCGGCTGGGTGCGCCTCGAACATGGTGCGATCGTCGTGCTGAAGCCGCATGCGCTTCAGGAACTGGTCGACGCGGGATCCGACGACGGCGAATAGTCGTTTGGCGGCACGGCCTGCCGCATGCCTCACAAGTCGGTGAACTCCATAAGCTTGTGAAACCATTCACATTGATAGCGCGTGCGCTGCGGTAACTGAGGTTCGGGGGAGCACATCCGCAATGTGGAGGAATCCATGCACGGCTCTTTCGACAAGCCACCACCGGACAAGAAGAGCAGCTATCAGAGCTTCAGCATCAAGCTCGTTGCCCTGCCTGTGCTCGTCATCCTTGCGCTGATCGGCATTGTGGTCAGCCACCCGGCGGCGGTCCAATGGATTTCGGACGCGGCGCAAGCGGAATTCGTCGGATATAACTTTGGGAGCACCGATCTTGAGCCCGACGTTGCCCGGCCGGCGCAAATGGCTCGGCCGCGCAACCAAATCCGGACGGTGAACCTCTACTGATCTACAGGGCAATGCCGAGCATATGGCTGCGCGATCATGCAGCATGCGCGCGATGCTCAGTGCAGAACCTGGAGCTGCCGAGGCAGCCACAGCGAGATCTCCGGCAGATAGGTCACGCACATCAGGACAAGGAACATCACGGCGTAGAACGGCCAGATCCTGCGCATCACCTGCTCGATCGTCACCTTGCCGACCGCGCAGCCGACAAAGAGGATCGCGCCGACCGGTGGGTGGCACAGGCCGATACCGAGATTGAGCAGCATGATCATGCCGAAATGGACGGGATCGACGCCGAAATTCTTCATCACCGGAAGCAGGATGGGTGTCGCGATCAGGATCGACGGCGCCATGTCGACGAGGGTGCCGAGCACGAGCAGAAGGACGTTGATCAGGAGCAGGATGACGTACTTGTTGTCCGAGATCGACAGGAAGAACGCCGTCATCTTGGCCGGCATCTGCGTCAGCGCCATGATGTAGCCAACGCTGGACGCGCAGGCGATCAACGTCATGACCATGGCGACCGTGCGCAGCGTGCGATGCAGGAGCACGGGCAGGTCTCGCCAGCGATAGTCGCGATAGATGAACATGGTCACGAAGAAGGCCCAGATGCAGGCGACGGCGCCGGCCTCGATTGCGGTGAAGATGCCGCCCAGAATGCCGCCGAGGATGATGACCAGCGTGATCAAACCCCAGGCCGCATCGATCGTGATCCGGATCGCGTCCTTTGCCGGTACGGTCTGGCCCTGCGGATGCTTCTCGCGATAGGCGACGGCGAGGCACAGCAGGATCAGCGAGAAGCCGAGCAGCAGGCCGGGAAACACGCCCGCCATGAACAGGGCGCTGATCGAAATGGTGCCGCCGGTGGCGAGCGAATACAGCACCGCGTTGTGGCTCGGCGGAACGAGCAGGGCCTGAACCGACGAGGTGATGGTCAGGTTGGTGGCGAAGACGCGGGGGTAGCCGTTCTTCTCCATCTGCGGGATCATGACCGAGCCGATCGCGGACGTATCGGCGACGGCCGAGCCGGAGATCCCGCTCAGGAATGTCGTTGCCAGCACGTTGACGATCGAGAGACCGCCGCGCAGGCGGGTGAGGCCGACCAGCACGTCTGCGAACGCGACCAGGCGACGCGCCATGCCGCCTTCCGCCATGATCGCCCCTGCGAGCACGAAGAACGGAATTGTCAGCATCGCTACCTTGCTGACACCGTCGGAGATCTTCAGCATCACGGCTTCAAGCGGAATGCCGATCCACAGGGCGCCGACGATGGCGGCCATGGCCAGGGAGTAGGCGATCGGTATGCCGATCAGGAAGCAGATCAGCATTGTCGCGAGCAGGACGAAGATATCCATTGATGTTCCCTGCGATCAGTCGGTGGACGCGTCGCCGTGCTGTCCGATCGGGTCGGGCGGGGCACCGAGAAAGATCCGCTCGATGATGAACAGCAGCAGGCAGACGCCGCCGACGGGGATCGGCAGATAGGTGACGCCGACCGAAAGAGACGGAAAGTCGGCGATCGTATTGTGCCAGGTCACGTCGACCAGCCGCCAACCCCAGACGACCATGAACAGCGCGATCAGCCCCATCAGCAACTGCACGATCAGATCGGCGAGGGTCCGCAGGGGTGCGGGCAGCTTGCCGACGAAATAGCCGACATTCATGTGCAGGTTGAGCCGATACCCTGCGGCCGCACCGATGAACGTCACGACGATGGTCAAGAGAACGGCGAGAGGTTCGGGCCACGAGGCGGCGCTGTTCAGGACGTAGCGCGTAAACACCGCCCACGGAATCACGGCCGAAATGGTCACCAGCGCAGTGCAGCCCGTGGCAATGCATGCGAGATACAGCGCATCCATCGCGCGGCGATAGGTTCGGGCCATGTCGATGCTCCCTGCGACGCGCACGCTTTACGCCGACTGGATGCGCTTGATCATGTCCTGGTATTTCGGACCGTATTTGTCCCATACCGGCTTGACCGCATTCTGGAACGGCGTCTTGTCCGCGATCTCGACGATGTCGCACCCGGCCGCCTTGGCCTTCTCCAGCGCCTCCTGCTCATACTTGTTCCAGAGGACGCGCTCCTCCGCTTGCGCTTCGCGCGCAAGCTTCTTGATCAGGGTCTGATCTTCGGCCGACAGCGCGGTCCAGGCCTTCTTCGAGAACACCAGCACTTCGGGAACGATCAGGTGTTCCGTGACCGAATAGTGCTTCGCGGCCGTATAGTGGTTGCTGAAGACGTAGCTCGGCAGATTGTTTTCAGCGCCGTCGATCACTCCGGTCTGCAGCGCGCTGAAGACCTGGTCGTAGCCCATCGCGACGCCATTGCCGCCGAGCGCATTCATCATGTCGATGAAGATCGGATTGCCGATCACGCGGAACTTCAGGCCCTTGATGTCTTCCAGCGTCCTGATCGACCGCTTGGTGTTGTAGAGGCTGCGCGCACCGGCATTCATCCAGCACAGCGCGACCAGGCCGGCATTGCCGTTGGCGGTGATCCTGTCGAGCAGGTCCTGCCCGATCGGGCCGTCCATCATCCGCTCGGCATGCGCCATGTTCTTGAACAGGAAGGGCATGTTGACGACGTTGATGTCATCGACGATCGGGCCAACCGCGCCAGCGCTGACGCGCAGCATCTGGATCGCGCCGATCTGGGTCTGCTCGATGGTTTCCTTCTCGCCGCCGAGCTGCATCGACGGGAACATTTGCACCGAAAGGCGGTCGTTGGTGGCGGCGGCGAGCTTCTTGCCGAGGTTTTCGGTGGCGACGACGGTCGGATAGCCCGGAGGCTGCACGTCGGATGCCTTGAACACCGCCTTCGATTGGGCAAGTGCCGGTGCGGTCGACGTCGCGATCGCGGCGGCAAGACCTGCGCCCAGTTTGATCAAGTCGCGACGACCGAACTCCGCAGTGCGGTGCTGCGCCGGATGTGCAATGTCCATGTCATGTCCTCCCCTGAATGCGCCTCTGTTTCGGGCCGCAAGCTTGTTGGCTAGTTTCGCTGGTCGAAGAACTCCGGATTGTCGTGTCGCGTGGCCGAGATGTCGGCAAGCAGCCGCTCGAGATGCCTGACCATCGCAGATCCCGCAGCGGCAGGATCGCGCAGCTCGATCGCCGTCAGGATGGATGTGTGTTCCGCGATGACCTCGGCCATTCGGCCCTGCTTCGGCAAGGTCAGGCGACGGAAGCGATCGACATGAACCTTGACCTGGAGGATCAGCCTCCAGATGCCAGGGTACCCGGCGATATCAGCGATGGCGGCGTGAAAGGCCTCGTCGGCCTGGTGGAATGCTTCACGGTCCCCGGCGCTGTCGGCCTCGCGCTGACGCTCGAGAATGGAGTGCAGGTTGAGGATCTGGCTGGCACTGGCCCGCTCCGTCGCCATGCGTGTCGTGGTTTCCTCCAGCGACCTGCGGATGATGATCGCCTCGGGAAGCGCGGCCAGCGGAATGCGCGACACCAGGATGCCTGACTGCGGGAAGATCTCGACCAGGCCTTCATCCGACAATCTCAGGATTGCTTCGCGCACTGGCGTCCGGCTGACGCCGTAGGACAGCGCGATTTCGGATTCGAGGATCGGGTCGCCCGGCCGGCGCAACAGCGAGACCAGTTCGGCGCGAAGACCGGCATAGATGCGCGCCGCCGCCGTTGCCGTGCGCGGCCGGCCGGCGCGCCGGTGGCCGGCGGAGGCGCGGAGCTCTGATTTCTTTGGCGCGGTTGCCGGCACTTCTGCTCTCATAATTAATATATTAGTATATAAATCCATTGCCGATGGCAATCGGGAGTGGCGGCGACCCCGGCGTCTCGCAGGTGAAAAGGAACGTCACGAGCATTCAGGACGCGTCAACATCAACAGATATCAATGACTTAGCCGGCAACTGCACGTGACTGCCGGCGTCAGTTCCGTTCACCTTGGGTCATGTTGACGCGCATCCGGTGCTTCCCAAAAAGGATGGACTGCTTCCCATGCTCAAGGTTTCCGACGATCGAATCCGCTTCACCGACACCTTCGTGCGCAAGCTGACCGTGCCGGCCGGCAAGACCGACCACATCCCAGGTCGAACTCGGCATCGATCCGGACGAGGGGGAGGCCAAGCGGCAGGCCGACCGGGAGGCCGATGGCCGCACCTTCGAAAAGCTCGCGGAACTCTATCTGGCAGCGCAGGAGGCGCGACTGAAGCAGGGCACCCTCCGGCGGAGCACGTACATCGCCGAGGCGCGCTATTTTCGCCGGCATTGCGCCCTGCTGCAGAAGAAGCCCGTTACCAAGATAATTTTCGAGGACAATTCCTCGGTTGGTTAGATCGGCTGTCGAGCCCCGCGCTGTTTTCGATGGACCGGCGCTCGCTGACCGCGGAAGCGATTGCAATGGTCGAGCCAATTTGTGAGCAAGGCCGTCAGATATTAAGCGAAGCTAGAAAGCTCGGATACAATCCCTGCGTAAGTTTTCCCGACTGCTCACGATCGTGAGCAAAAAGGTTCGACGTGTTTGCCGCCCTCAATCTGAGCCTCCGAAGGGCATATGATGAAGCGTGCCGGCCGCGGGCTGCCGGCATGGAGCGCGCATGAATCCTCACCTAGAGGCCTTCATCTTGGAAATCGAGCAACTGTCGGCTTTCATTGAGGCCGCCAGATCTTCTCCAATTTGGAATGAGCATCTGTCGGGAATTGAGCGATGTTTCGAAGGTGTCTCGAAGCTAGATCATCCGATTGCTGTTGATCTCACAGACGCAGCGGTCCGAATCGTCACCTCGCGTCGAGATGCTCAACCAGTAACTGTCTGAAGTGGACAGCCATTTCGCGATAATGCTGTTTGGAAATAGGATCGGCTGCGCTTTCGGCGCGGCGCTCGAACATTTCGGCCTTTTCGCGGAGGGTTGACGCTTGGCTCATGATCCATCTCACGTTCGCCGCGAGTCACTTAAGGATAGGTGAACCTGTCCGGTAGGGGTGTACTTGTTACAGAACCGTAAGCCAGGAAACTTATGAAGCAGGAAATCCGAGATTTTGCCGCGGCAATCCTCGTCGACCAGTCGCGCCGGCTCCTGTTTCAGCTTCGAGATAATATCCCGGGAATTGTGCATCCCGGCAAAATCGCGTTGTTCGGAGGACGCCGAGAGCCCCCCGAAACCCCGCTTGAATGCATCGTGAGAGAAGTGTTCGAGGAGATCGGCTACAAAGTATCGCAAAGTGACTTTGAGTTTCTCGTCAGTTTATACGGGGCTGACCCGGAGAACATTGCCAAGCTTGTGAATGGGGAAGTCTTTGTTGCCCGCAACGTTCCGAGCTCTGATCTTCTGGTGACTGAGGGCAAGTTGGTAGCGATGCATCCAGCAGACCTGTCAGGAATTCGTTCGGAGATGACACCCATGACAGTGATTGCTGTAGAGATATTCCTCGCAAGCGGAGGCGCCGCCAGCATGAACGAACTTTAGATTTCGAAAGGAACGCCCGTTGTTGAATAGGATTCTCTTTCTGTGCACCGGCAACTACTATCGAAGTCGCTACGCCGAGGAACTCTTCAATCACCTCGCCAAGCTCGAGGGTCTGACGTGGCGCGCGTTCTCCAGGGGAGCGGCCGAGCGGGGCTCGCCTGACAACGTTGGGCCGATGTCGGTTTTTGCGCGTGATGGTCTCCACGAAAAGGGCATAGTTCCAGAGGGGGCAACCCGCGATCCGCTGCCGTGCTCGCTGGCTGATTTCGAAGCTGCCGCATTGGTGATCGCGGTCAAAGAGGCGGAACATCGCCCCTTGATTGAGCGTCGGTTTCCTACGGCCGCGGCCAGAGTGACGTATTGGCATGTCGACGACGTCGAGTTTGCCCACCCATCGATAGCGTTGGCCATGATCGACGAGCACGTGCGCGAGTTGGTTACTAATCTCCAAGCGGAGCAGGGACCCAGCTAGCCGTAAAACCCGATCAAAAATCTGACCATCAAGAATGCCGTCGGAGCCTGATCTCAAATTCGCTCAACTGTGAAAAAAGGACGTCATCCTCTAACGCCTTCGCCGCGACCGCCATAGCTGGTAAGCATCGTTACGCTGGCTACGCCACCCGGGCACCCCGACATGCCACAATGATCGAGATTACCGATATCCCATTCCGCCGATCGGTCCCTTGGTGTGCCAATTGAAGTCCGGCCTGACGTCGGCGCCGCGCGTCCCGCAGGCGGTACAGACAAGGCGCGGCTCGATGTCGGAGAGCCGCAGATCATCACCCCAGCGGTCGGCCATCAGCGTGATCGAGTGGCTGCATTGGTAGTCTGAGCAGTACACCAGCACATCGCGGACGGCCGGTTGTGCGCATCTCTCTGAACGTGATCTTTTGCTGCTGCATGCCCCATCGGAGCGCCGATGAGTTGCTGGCGCAAATCGTCAATCCCTCGGGGCTCGGAACGGCGGCGAGCTACTGCTTGTTGTGGCTAATGGAAAAGCTCGCAAGAAACTATCTCGGATGTGGGCGCAGCTTGGAGCTGGAATTCACAGGCAGATCAAACAATCCGCTTTCCGTGAGCGAGGATTGCTTGTCCATCCGAGGAACGAGGCGAATGAGGCGCCAAGCTTGTTTGTTTCAGGCACGGCGTACTTGATCCACGCGCCGGTCAGAAAGAAAAAACGATCTTGGATCGTTCGAGCGCCAATCGTTGATGAGGTCTTGTCTTGAGGCGACGCTCAATCGTAAGAGCCGCCCAACCGCCCTCGTCACTAAGCGCCTTCATCCAGTCGATGTCCTTGGTGTTTGCTGCAAATTTTTTTCGGAGCGAAACGATATGACGTTCGGGAAAAATAGGCTGAAGGCAGTACGCAATGGTGAAGCTTAGATTGTTATCCACCAGCAGCTTCAAGCGGCGAACTTTCGAAGATCGCACCGGAAGACGCTCTGCGAATCGCTATCTAACCGGTTGGCGAGAATCTAGATTTTGTTGGAAACCGCCGGTGGACTCGCAATTGCGAATCGTACCGGTGGCGCAACCGGTAGCGACCAGCGGCGCGCACCCGTTAACGAACGGACGAAACCGTTTTACAGGATCAGCGACATCTGCCCGAAACAAAGCCGGCTCAATCTTAATTCGCTCCCTGCCGTCTACTCCCGACCGTGGGAGCAAACGAAGTCAGGCCCCGACGCGCCGCGCCGCCCAGCGTCTGGGTCCTGTCTTTTTAGGGTGGCACAAACTGCACAACGCCTCACCCAGATCAACAAGCGGAACGAAAGCAGTTCCACCCTCCGGGTATGACACGAGAGCTCACCATTATGATCGCATTGTACGCCTCGACCGCGTCATCAATCTCAATATCAAGGGCACGGTCTGGTTCTTCCTGGCCTTCGGCCGCGTCATGGTCGAGCAGCACAGCGGCAGCCTGATCGCTTGTTCTTCGGTTCGATCAGTTACCATCGAACCGGGGCTTGCAATCTATGGTTCAACCAAGGCGGCGATCGGGCTGCTGGTGAAGGGTTTCGCCTCGGAGGTCGGGCGTTCCGGCGTCCGTGTCAACGCGATCGCGCCCAGCATCGCGGAAACCGCGCTGACCGGGCCGTTCAAGCAACGCCCGGACATCTACAATCTCTACGCCGGTCACACCGTGTTCAATCGCTGGAGCAGTGCCGACGAGGTGGCGACCGCGGTTGCGTATCTGGCATCGGACGCGGCAAGCTATGCCAGTGGCAGCACGCTGTTCGTCGACGGCGGCTGGATCGCGGTCGACGGGCCGCCCACGGGGCTGACCCAGTTGCGCTAGGTGGCGCCTGGCGCATGGCTTCTGCCTGGTTTTCGCACAGCCGGCGCAGATAAAGCCTCTCGGCTGACTCGCCGTTTGATGTTACCAAATCGACCATGAACCAGCACGCGAAGATCGATATCCGCCATTCAACGTGTCCGCACGACTGCCCCTCGGCATGTGCGCTGGACATCGAGGTCATCGAGGGGCGCTCGATCGGGCGGGTGAGAGGTTCCAAACAGCAGACCTATACGGCCGGCGTGGTCTGCGCCAAGGTCGCCCGCTACGCGGAGCGGATCCACCATCCCGAACGGCTGATGCATCCGATACGTCGCACCGGGCCGAAAGGCTCCGGCCAGTTCGCGCGGATATCGTGGGATGAGGCGCTGGATGAGATTGCGGCGCGCTTCAATTCGGCCGAACGGGAGTTCGGAGCGCAGTCGGTCTGGCCCTATTATTACGCCGGGACCATGGGGCTGGTGATGCGCGACGGCATCAATCGCCTGTCGCATGTCAAGAAATATTCCCGCTTCTATTCGACGATCTGCGCGAACGTCGGCCGCGTCGGGTTTTCCATCGGTACCGGCAAGATCGCCGGCGTCGATCCGCGCGAAATGGGCGTTTCCGATCTCGTCGTGATCTGGGGCACCAATCCGGTGAACACCCAGGTCAATGTGATGACGCATGCCATGCGCGCGCGCAAGGAGCGCGGCGCGAAGATCGCCGCGGTCGACATCTACAACAACGACACGATGAAGCAGGCCGACGTCAAGATCATCCTGCGCCCCGGCACCGATGGCGCCTTCGCGTGCGGCGTCATGCATGTGCTGTTCCGCGAGGGTTATGCGGATCGGACGTACATGGAGAAGTACACCGATTGTCCGGATGAGCTTGAAGCTCATCTGAAGACACGGACTCCGGAATGGGCATCGGCGATCTCCGGCGTGCCGGTAGAGGAGATCGAGGCATTTGCGCGTCTGGTCGGCCAGACCAGGCGCTCGTTCTTCCGGTTGGGATATGGCTTCACCCGCAGCCGCAATGGAGCGGCGCAGATGCACGCGGCGCTGTGCATTCCGGCGGTGACCGGCGCCTGGCAATATGAAGGCGGCGGCGCGTTCTTCAACAATGCCGCGCTCTGGCGCTTCAATGAATCCGTGATCGAGGGGCACGATGCGATCGACAACTCGACGCGCTGGCTCGATCAATCGAGGATCGGACGTATCCTGACCGGTGACGCAGAATCCCTGAAGGGTGGTCCGCCGGTCAAGGCCATGCTGATCCAGAACACCAATCCGATGACGGTCGCGCCGGAGCAGGCGCTGGTTCGCGAGGGGTTTGTGCGCGAAGACCTCTTTGTCGCCGTTCATGAGCAATTCATGACCGAGACCGCCGCGATGGCCGACATCGTTCTGCCCGCGACCATGTTCATGGAGCATGATGATCTCTACTACGGCGGTGGCCATCAGCACATTTCGGTCGGACCGAAGCTGATCGATCCTCCCGGCGAATGCCGTTCCAACCATGAGGTCATTCAGGCGCTCGGCCGGCGTCTCGACGCGGTGCATCCCGGATTCGAGATGTCGGGGCGTGAATTGATCGACGTGACGCTGAAGAACAGCGGCCACGGCGCCATCGAGAACCTCGAGGCGGACATCTGGCGCGACTTGCAGCCTGATTTCCGGACCTCGCACTATCTCGACGGCTTCGCGCATGCCGACAGGAAATTCCATTTCAAGGCCGATTGGGCTAATCCGCCGACCGGCAATCCCGGTCTCGGACCCTGGCAGCAGATGCCGTCACTGCCCGATCACTGGACCATCATCGAGGAAGCCGACGCGGAGCATCCGTTCCGGCTCGCTACCTCGCCCTCGCGCAGCTTTCTCAACACCACTTTCAACGAAACACCCGGATCGCAGGCCCGCGAGGGTGTGCCGACCGTGATGATCCATCCTGAAGATGCGGCGGCGCTTTCGATCGCCGACGGCGAGGCGGTGACGCTCGGCAACACGCGCGGCGAGACCACGCTGACCGCAAGGCTGTTCGACGGTGTGCGCCGCGGCGTCCTGATCGCCGAGTCGGTCCATCCGAACAAGTCCCATATCGGCGGCCGCGGCATCAACGTGCTGACCGGGGCGGAGGTGATCGCGCCGATCGGCGGTGCCGCGTTCCACGACAACAAGGTCTGGGTCCGGAAGGCGGCTCCGACCGCCTAAATCCGCTTGCAGTCTGCGTCGAACCTGCCGCAAATGTAGGCTGAAACAGCACACAGGCGGGACCCATGATCGACAACAGCGTCATTCTGGAAAAGCGCGGGCAGGCGTTCTGGATCACGATCAACCGGCCGGAGAAACGCAACGCGCTCAATGCCAGCGTGATCGCGGGCATCGCCAAAGGGTACCGTGACGCGCATGACGACAAGGACGTGCGCGTCATCGTGCTGACGGGTACGGGTGACAAGGCGTTCTGCGCCGGCGCCGACTTGCAGAACAGCGGCGCGGCGTTCTCGATGGACTATTCCCGTCCCAATGTCGACTACGCGGACCTACTGCGGCTGTCGCAGAACTCCACCAAGCCTGCCATCGCGCGGGTCGGGGGCGTCTGCATGGCCGGCGGCATGGGACTGTTGTGCATGACCGACATGGCGGTCGCCTCCGATCATGTGGTCTTCGGCTTGCCCGAGGTGAAGGTTGGCGTCTTCCCGATGCAGGTGATGAGCCTGCTCCAATCGATCGCGCCGCCGCGCCTGGTCAACGAGTGGGCTCTGACCGGCGAGCCTTTCGACGCCAAAGCCGCACAGGCCGCCGGTCTCCTCAACTATGTCGTGCCGGTTGCTGAGCTCGACGCCAAGGTCGACTGGCTGATCGGCCGCATCGTCGACAAGTCGCCGACCGCGATCCGCCGCGGCAAATACGCCATGCGCGCGATCGCCGCGATGTCATTCGACGAGAGCATCGCCTACACCGAAAGCCAGATCGCGCTGCTTGCAATGACCGAAGACGCCAAGGAAGGCCTCAAAGCCTTCGGCGAGAAGCGCAAGCCGTCATGGCCTGGACGGTAGAGCGCCGACCCCGATTTACTTGATCATGCCATTCTGGCACTTGTTGATCTTTGAAGAGCCAGACTTATTTGGTTGGGCACTGGGGAGTGAGTTGATCCGCGGGGGAGAGCGCCGTTCTGTTTCGCTCTCCGCGGCGCTTCTTAGTGGCCACAATCAGCTGCCTGGACGTGCGCTTGGCATATGGCGGTAACTGCTGATTCGAGCGATGGCGACCGGCAGTTCGTAACTCTGCGTCCGTGAGGTCGCTATCGGCTCCTTCGGTGAAGCCACCGTGACGAAACGAAGTAAAGGAAAGCTCGTGTCGAAGCCCGGCTGTCACAACTATCCTTTTGACCACACTTCGAAGATACCGCAGGTCCCTACGCTCTGTGATCCATGGAAGCGGAATGCTCGACCTGCGATGTGCATGGTCTCGCCGAAACGCCAGTCCTGAGGTGACGGATGCTTTGATGGCGTCGAGCTCTACCATCAACTCAGGGAAAAGCGGCTCGCCGATCTCGTCAAAGAGAGGCCACCAGGCTTCCTCATTGTTCTTCGGGTGCAATATCCTGACTCTATCTGGTCGCGGTTCGGGCCGGTAGTGAGCAACTTCGAAAACGCCGAACACGTGTTCCTCGCGCTGCAGCCATTCCCAGCTTAGAAGCGCAGCTGTACCAATAGAGTGGTATCCAAGTTTCGTGGCGCAGCGTCTAAATGCGACGAGCTCATCCCAGGTCGCCGTAGGCGTCTCACGCACCGGCTGGCCTGGCGAGCGGGATTTCAAGCCCATCCGCGAGAACGGGTTTACCTCCGGTACCTTCGTCTCTTGGGCGCGCTGACCGACGTACCAGGCTCGCCTGCAAGCGGTCATGGCCGCATTTGCGAAGCGTCGGCGCTCGCGTCTGGTGATGTTGCCATTTTCGTCTTCGTCATCTACGACGAGCAACTTTGCATAAATCGAATCGACAAATGCTTTGGTGAAATCAGAGATCTGCTTTGAGCCAGCTCGGCTGCCATCTCTCAGCATGTGGTTGGCGAACAGCGCCAAGCCTTGGCCGTAAAGGCGCTGTGTTTTTCTATCGATTTCATTCCACTTATGGTGCGCCTTGAAGACACCGACAAGCCAGTCGAAGGTACCGGGCGCTGGTGAAACTGGAACCATGTCAGTCAATCCTCCGGAACGCCAGCTGTCGAAGGCCGGCAATAGGATATTTTCGGCTCGGCTCGCGGCGGCCGCAAAATTCTGCCCCAGCGCTTCTGCGTTGATGTGGCAGCCCTGCTCGCGGGCCCAAGTCGGGGGTTCAAAAAAGTACGCCCATCGACCGCATTTCAACCGTTTTGACCGACAGTAACGCGGCAACTTCAATGCAGAGTTCTGAGTTTTCATACGAGAGAGGCCAAATCCTCGCCTTGCGATCTATCCGGATTTGTCGCCTTGGCAGGCGCGGTGAAGTGGTCGATCACGGCCTTAGACCAAACTGGCTGTCGAGCGCGGCCAACTCCGTGATAGCCGGTTGGCGGTGGGGCTTGCCCGCGGGCGACGGCGCGCGCGAGTTCACAAGTATCGTTACAATCGAGATAGGCTGCGACCATGTCGGCTCGCATGAGCGCGGGCCATGTGCCTACGGGCGGATAACGGGCGGGGAGTGCGGAGCGGGATGTCATGAACGCTAGCTTGCTCGGCAACGCGTCAACGGTCTAAATGGCTGGCCCGAGGGGACGAGACATCGTCGAGAGCATCCTCCTTCGTGCGATGCATCGGAGCGCACCATTTCAGATACACGGGTTGAGCTCGATGCCCTTTTGTGTCTTTTGCCCGCATGTTCCCAATCTTTCTTGTCAAGCGTACACGGGAATCGAAACACACGAAGGCAGCAAAGAAAAGAGTCGCTAATAGCCGGTGCGGCTATCGGCTGGGTTAGAGCGCAAATGAGTAGTGGGAGCCGATTGGAGAGGGGCGTGCGGCGCAATTGCCTGGAGCCGTGGCGGCAGCGATCGACACACGGGTCGAACTCCACTGACTGCTCCAGCTGCTCACAAGTGTCAGAGGCATACGGTAGCTTAGTGCCGCTCAACGAGCATGGCGCTGTGCGCAGCCCACATGCGTCCGCTCGGCGAGAGACAACTGATTCTTGCGAGTCGTCAGTCATCTTTCCGACAGGCGTGCCGCTCGCCTGACATCGAGGGCCACAACAGGTCCTCCCTTTGTCGGAATTGAAAGCGTCAACCTGAACTTGAGCTGCACAAATCGATTCGATCCGTCCTGGGTGATCGATTAGATCGAGACGAACAGGCCTTGAGCAACCGAGTGCTGTGATGCGCTGTTTGTGGGAGAACGATTGCGCCCTAAATGCGGGACCACGAGGTAACTGTCAGACCAATCTTGGCGACGTGATTGCACGGGCCCGAGTTGGACGTCGCCCTGGCGGGCCGGGCTTTCGGCTGCGCTGAAACTCCGGCTTTGCCGGATTTTCACCCTGCGGACTTCCATCCCTGACGCAGTGCGTGTGGTGGGGACGGAGATCCGCGCGCAAATGGACGCACAAGGCTTAGAGAGTAACAGGGTGGTCGTGGGAAGCCGTGAGGGGTTGAAGCTGCGAGAGAGGCCGGCTTCTCTGGCCAGAGCTGGCTCACATATCGTCAGGCGCTCGTGCTCGGCGGTCATATTCCGCAAGGGTGAATCCGGCACGACAGTCGTCTATGCTGATCGTTTCGTACCACTCAACGAAAAGCGTCGAGCATACGGGACCGGCAAGGAGGCGCAGGCCATTACATTTTTGAAGCGCTTTACGATCTACTATGCCGATGGTTGCTGCCCTATCAGCCAGCCACCTCGCCGCCTTACTGCTCCCGCTGTCGCTGCGTAGACTTTACATCGCTTCCGATGCGGATGCTGCGGGAATGGCTTCGGCAGGGATCCTGACGACCCGTGCAGAAGCCGCCGGTATTGAAGTGCTCATTCTGTCGCCTTGGCTCGACGACTTCAACTCAGACCTGCGCACATTGGGAATCCAAGAGTTTGAGGCTGCCTCGAGGGCGCAGTTCCTGGCGCAGGACTTTGCTCGCTTTGCGTCTGTGGCGACGACCGATACAAGATAGTGACGGCGAGTTTGGACGCGATATCATCAACGTTCTCGCCGTGAGGTCGCCTGTCGGACGAAGTCGCCGTCTCGCCTTATAGAAGTGTGATGGGACCGCAGGTGGCTTCG
This sequence comes from Bradyrhizobium jicamae, assembly GCF_018130215.1. Lineage (GTDB taxonomy): Bacteria > Pseudomonadota > Alphaproteobacteria > Rhizobiales > Xanthobacteraceae > Bradyrhizobium > Bradyrhizobium jicamae_A. The sequence goes on along the minus strand of NZ_JAFCKQ010000026.1, from coordinate 3,778 downwards.
CCCGGCAATGGCTCTATCCGGCTGGAAGCTACTCGAGCGGCTGATTATGAGCGTTCGCGGAAGAATACGTCGCTACTCAGCCATCGGCGAGCCCAATGTCTACTCGTCGGTCATAAGGTCTGTGCGGTGGATGGCGGTAGTCTGGATCGAGCTTATCAGGCTTCGGGAAATCCCCTAGGAAGCGCTTTCGCTACGTTCTCCAAGGCGGGTTCGAAAGTTTCCGCAAGGTCCTTGAAGATCGCGCGTACGACAGAGGTCCCTACGCCGGAAAGCTCGGCGGTCTGTATGAAGTGCCGAGGCTGGATCGCGTTCACGGCGTGGTGACGGCTTTTGCCGGCGGACATCGCAAGCTTGAACGCTTTTGGTTGGATCTGCTTTGCGTCGAGACCGGGTCTGCGTGCGGCGACAATCCCATGCGAGACAGTCTGCGAAGATCTGGAGCCTCTCCTGTACGTAGCGCGCCCCCCAATCGTGGGTCGGGTTTTACTCTCCTCGCTTTCGCGGCTGTCACCGACAGCATCTCGGCTGCGCCTAACGATCCCTCGCGCAAGCCGTCAGGAGTTCCTCGCCGGGGCACTCGGAAAAGGGTCCCGTCGTCATGAAAGCGTGCTGGCGTCGTTATCATTGCCGCTGCCCGAGGTGCCGTTTTAACCGGCCTCGATCAGTTACGATTCTTTCAGACCTTGAGTGGCCGGGTGTCCGAGGAGGATATCGCCGCTCGGCACCCCGTAATGTCGGCCATCGTGACGCAACGACTTCGGCTGTCGTACGTGTCGCCAAAGATGCACGACGACTATGCCGCAGACCGCATGACCTTCGATTCTTGCGAGGTCGCCGAGGAGGATTCTGAACTTGGTATGTTTAGGGCAGCAATTGGTTCCGAAACCCATTCGATCGTCAGTACCCACCGGTCGCAGGATGCCGCCCATCGGCATTTCGCAATATCGAGGGGAAGGTGGTAGAGACCCAATCGCGGCGTCGCGGAATAGCCAATGCCCACCATGGTGGCAGGCTCCGCTTCCACCCACGTTGTTACTATCGCCCGAACGAGCATTTGGCGACCGAGACCTGGCCCGCGATGATAGCCTCCGTTACGAATCTCGAAGACGGATCACCGGCCTGCAACGCACCGGCTCGATCCAGACGGCTTTGATCGGCAAAGCTCCGATCGACACGCCACGACGGGCCATGGGCGACCTGCTCGGCAACACCATTCGCTTCGGCGTGGCGGACGACGTGCTCGCTGCCGGTGAGGGGATCGAGACTGTTCTGTCACTGAGTTTCGTTCTGCGGCTCTTGCCCATGACCGCTGCGCTATCGGCCAATCACCTCGCAGCGATGTTGCTGCCGTCGGGCTTGCGTCGGCTCTATGTCGCCCGCGATGACGATGCCGCGGGAGATGCCGTACAGGAAGCGCTCACCCGGCGCGCGGAAGAGGTCGGCGTTGAAGCGATCCCGCTGTCGCCTCGGCTGGGCGACTTCAACGAAGATCTGCACACCTTCGGCCACAAGGCCCTCCGGGCAGCGTTGCGGCTTCAACTGGTACGAGAGGACGTGGTCCGCTTCCTGCACTCGTCGTCGGTAGCTGCGGAATAGTCCGGTACTTCGAATGGCGTCAACAGGTCGGTCCCGGAGAGGCCCAATCCTGGAAGAGTACGCGACCTCGGCCTTCTAGAGGGCGATCGGACGGCAAGCGGCTCGGGCCGGCAATGGCTGCGACCGGCTATTTTCCGCCGCGCGCGGGCGATGGAAAGGTACATTGGCCATCTGGCGGGCGCGCTTTGCATCGCGAGGCAAAATAGCCGGCCTTCGCCATCCTCCGCTGCCGCTTCGGCCCTCCGCTTTCGCCTCCGCCCTCCGGGCTTCGGCGAACATGCCGCTCCGGGTTCTGGCCCGCTCCGCCCGCCGTCTGAGTGATCGCCACGAAGGCCGCGATGGGCGCGGCCGATCCGGAAGGACCTCTCTCATGACCGACCATGACGACATCGAACCATCGCACGCTGCATCTCCGACCGAACACGCTCTCTCCGAATTGCAACTCTTCGGTTACCGCCCCTTCGACGACCAGCCCGATCCACGGCCGCTTCCCGAGGGCAAGATCATCGCCGGCGCCGTCGCTGACATCTTTGATGCCCTGGTCGCGACGTTGAGTGATACGCGGCTCGAGCCGGACCTTGACGATCTGCTCTGGTCGACCGTCAACCTGTTCCACCGTGCAGTCGACCGCATCGAACGCCAGCTCGACGATAACGAACAGGCGCAGCAGAACAGCCAGCGTGAGCAGGACGGCTCTGAAGTTCGATCAGTTGAGCTCGAGCGCGCGACGGTGGAAGGCATCACACTGATTGAGCGCCGCAACTGCCTGGAGCTCTTTCGCGACCAGGCCGTCGAGCGCTTTGAGACACACACCGGCTCATTCTGGCGCCCCCGATCGGGATCGCTGGTGAACCACCGTACCTTGACCGCCGCGATGATCGATTCCCGCGACTTCATTGCAGCCAGGCGTCGCGCCAAGAATGAGGTCATGCTGCCCTCAGGACCGAAGATCGCACTCACCGGAGGGCTCGACTTCAACGATCACCACCTCATCTGGGATCGTCTCGACAAGGTTCACGCCAAGCATCCCGACATGGTCCTGCTCCATGGCGGCTCCCCAAAGGGTGCCGAACTGATCGCCTCCAAATGGGCGACCAGCCGCAAAGTGCCCCAGATCGCTTTCAAGCCCGAATGGACGAAACATGCCAAGGCCGCACCCTTCAAGCGCAACGATACTTTGCTCGAACTTCTGCCGATCGGCGTCATGCACTTTCCCGGCACGGGAATCCAGGACAACCTTGCCGACAAGGCGAAGCGCCTCGGCATCCCCGTCTGGAGGTTTGGCGGCGCGTGAGCGCCGTCTTCCAGCCTGTAAACGACGAAGCGGAGTTGCATGCGTCGCAACCCCGCCTCCTTTTGGCGTCATATCCAGAGTCGCGCCGTGGTGGCGGAAGGCGCGATTGGTAGATCTATGCAAGTTGAGCCACCCATGCTCGCCCTTGGGCTCATTCTCAACGCACTCGGAATCGGTTTGTTTTGCTGGGCAATCTTCGCGCTCGCAGTGTTGCTCTGCCGTTTTCGTCGCACTGAGTGCCGGGGTGACGGCGCTTCAGAGCGGCGCCAGCGTTGCCGGCGCGCTACTTATCGGAACGGCCGGTGGAACACTCACGCTGGTCCTTGGTCAGGTCGCCGTTAGTCGGTCGTTGGCTTTGCGCTTCGTGATCGCGACGGCATTCGCTGTTCCCGCCGCCGCCGCCGGCTATCATGTGGTGTTCGCCCTGTCCCAGATCGGGGTGCCTTCGCCGACTTGGCGTGAGGTCTTCGCTTGCCTGGGCGCGGTTTGCGTTGGCGGCGCGGCGTGGATGCGCCGGACCGTTTTTGCGGAGACCCACCCGCTCGAACCGGGTGGGATGGTGCAGAATCCGTCCCGGCCAATTCTTACGCGCGCTACGCGCGAGGGGTGACCGCTCACCGTCTTCGTCGTCGAAAAGTTCGCGTAGACGGGGGCGTTGAGGGGGGTCTGATCGGGACCTGAGTGGGGACGGGCAGTTCCTCTCGGAGTGCCTCGGACAAGCCGCGGCCGTTTCAGTCCGACCCACATTGCTGCGGTAGTGCGGCGTGCCGCTCCTTTCATTCCCTCGGAGACGATACCGCCCTTTGCAGCGGATTGTTTCTCTTTCTGCGCCAGATCATTTCGACATCTTGTTCGGCACAACCGAGATACGCCACGTCTTCTCCCGAG
>NZ_JAFCKQ010000025.1 GCF_018130215.1 Bradyrhizobium jicamae | reverse complement strand
GAGACCACCTCGGACTACGACCGTGAGAAGCTGCAGGAGCGTCTCGCCAAGCTCGCCGGCGGCGTCGCGGTGATCCGCGTCGGCGGCGCGACCGAGGTCGAGGTGAAGGAGCGCAAGGATCGCGTGGACGACGCGATGCATGCGACCCGCGCGGCTGTCGAGGAAGGCATCGTCCCGGGCGGCGGCGTCGCCCTGCTCCGTGCCTCTGAGCAGCTCAAGGGCCTGCGCACCAAGAACGACGACCAGAAGACCGGCGTCGAGATCGTGCGCAAGGCGCTGTCGGCTCCGGCCCGCCAAATCGCGATCAACGCCGGTGAAGACGGTTCCGTCATCGTCGGCAAGATCCTGGAGAACAAGGCCTACAACCACGGCTTCGACTCCCAGTCCGGCGAATATGCCGACCTCGTCAAGAAGGGCATCATCGACCCGACCAAGGTCGTGCGCACCGCGATCCAGAACGCTGCCTCGGTTGCGGCGCTCCTGATCACCACGGAAGCGATGGTCGCCGAGCTGCCGAAGAAGAACGCTGGCGGCCCCGCGATGCCTCCGGGCGGCGGCATGGGCGGCATGGACTTCTAAGGTCCCGGCCTCTCAAGGCAATTCACGACATGCAGAACCCCGGCAGCGATGCCGGGGTTTTTGTTTTCTCGCCGCCGTCGTCCGTCAGGATGCACGAGAGCGGCGGGCCGTCCGATCCACCTCGATGAGCAGCGCGTCGGCGTCCCTGATCTCGTCGAGATCCTGCTCCGCATCGAAGCAGGCGCGAACCGGCGCAAGCACCTCCGGCACCGCGTCCGCCCGGCCCTGGCGGGCGTACAGGCGTGCAACGCCGAGCGCGCTGCGCAGTTCGAACGTCTTCGTCCGTTGCCTTCGAGCAATCTCCAGGGCGCGGTGGAAGGCATGTTCGGCCCCGGCAATGTCAGGGGCGTCGCGACGCGACAACAGCTCACCCCGCACGCGGTATAGCTCGGCATCCAACCAGTGCTGCCCGGACTGCTCCGTCGCGTCGATCAGTTCATTGATGAGGTCGAGCCCCGCCTCCACATGCCCGGCCTCAGCATTCGCCACGGCGATCTGCAATCCCCAGAACGGCTCACAGAGGTAGCAGTCGTTCTCGTGAAGCAACGTCCAGCCACGCTGCATCTCCGCGAAACCTGCCGCTCGGTCGCCGGCGCGCCACTTCGCCAGACCATTGAGATAGGTGCCGGCGGCGACATAGAGCGGCATCGTGTGGTCCTGCGCCAGGCCAAGGGCAAGGATCGTCTCGGTCTGCCGCAACCTGCTGCCGCAAAGCCCGTCGAAAACGGCCTTGTGAACCAGCGCATTGGCACGTGCGAGCGCGCGCTGTTCCCCGGCGATGCTCACCGCTGCGTCCGCGAGCTGACGGGCCCGATCAATCTCGCCACGCGGCCAAAGCACCAGGGCCAGAAATCTCATGATGACGAACGGCAGGTCGAGCGTCGAGGCCTTGAAGGTCGCCGGATCCCGCTCGGTGGTATAGGCCGCGAATGCCTGCTCGAGATGGATACAAGCGTTCAGGTAATCGCCCGCGAACCAGCAGGTCACCCCGCTGGTCCAGCGCGCGACGATGGTCGCGACCGGCGATTCCGGATGCCGTTCCGCCGCGCTCATGATCGCCTCCGCCAGCTCCCGCATCGGCGCGAGCTCGCCATGGGTCAAGCAGGCGTTGAAGAGGCCCGACTGGATTGGCGCCAATTCGATTGGATCATCGATGTCAGCGGCGAACCGCCGGGCGCGCGTCCAGGCAGATACCGTCTCTGGGGCGCTGTGACCAAGACTGCCCCGCAGCGCGCGACCATAGGCGATTTGCAGATGGAGCCGGCCGATCATCCGAGCCGGCTCGTGGGGCAGTTCATCGGCGATGGCGACCGCCTTGCCGAGATGTGCGATCGCCTCGCAATAGGCCGAGCGCTTCAGCGCTTGCTGACCCGCCTTGCGCCACCACGCCAACGCCGTCTCGCCGAGCCCTGCCTCGGTGAAATGGTAGGCAACGACTTCCGGCTCGATCTCGGCGATCTCTGCAAACTTGTCGCGCAGCGCGTCGCCGATAAGCTTGTGGAGCAATTGCCGGCGGCTCTTGAGCAAGCTTTCGTAAGCCGCTTCCTGGACCAACGCGTGCTTGAAACTGTAGCTTGCATCCGGCGGCGTGCCCCGGCGCAACAACAACTCGGCCTGTTCGAGCTGGGCAAGCGCCGCGGCAAGCGTCAGATCATCGCGCCCGGCCACGCTGCGCAGCAGCGCATATGAGAAATCACGGCCTATCGCTGCACCGATCTGCGCCACCTCCTTGACCGGCGCCAGCCGGTCAAGCCGCGCCATCAGCGAGTCGTGCAGCGTCGCCGGAATCGCAAGCGGCGGCATATGATTGTCGAGGCGATAGCGCCCGGCATTCTCGACGAGAAGCCCCGACTCCATGACCATCTTGGTCAGTTCCTCGACGAACAGCGGGATGCCATCCGTCCGCTCGATGATCTGCGTCACCATTTCGCCTGGGAGCAATCGACCGACGGTCACCTGTTCGATCAACGCGCGCGTGTCCTGCCGGTCAAGCCGATCGAGCCGCAGCAGGCTGACATTGGCGAGCCCCGCCCACGGCGGCTCGAACTCTGGCCTGAACGTCATGAGCATGAGGATCGGCAGTCCCCTGATCCGGTCGACCGCGAGGTCGAGCAGTTCGAGCGACGTGGCGTCGGCCCAATGCATGTCTTCGCAGACGACAAGCACCGATTGTTGCCGGGCGAGACCCTCGAGTTGATCGAGCAGCGCTGCGAATGTCTGCCGCCGCTGCTGTGCCGGGCTCAGGCCGAGCGGCGGATAGCGGTCGCCGGTTGGGATCGACAACAGCGCCGCGATCAGCGGTGTCACGGTGGGAACCTGCTGCGTGCCGAGTGCCAGCATGGCTTCGAGCTTGTCCAGCTTCTGCTCCGGCGCATCTTCCGACCTGATCCCAGCGGCACGCTCCAGCTGGGCGACGAAAGGGTACAGCGCGCTGTTACTGTGATAGGGCGAGCATTGGTACCGCACACGGCGGTGTGTCGCGGACGCGAGGCTGTCGGAGAGCATTGCCACGATGCGCGATTTGCCGATACCCGCTTCGCCCGATATCAGCACCGCCTGGCCCTGGCCCTGCCACGCCAGTTGCTGGCGCGACAGCGCAAATTCGATTTCCGCCTTGCGGCCGACGAAGCCGATCGAGCGCGCGGTGCGCACCGCCTCGAAACGACTCTCCGATGCAGGCTCGCCTTCGACGGCCCACACCGCGATCGGCTCGGAGATGCCTTTGACCTCGCGGCGGCCGAGGTTGCGAAGTGTGAACAGATTACCGAGTAGCCGGCGTGTCGAGGCAGCGACAACGACCACGCCGGGCTCCGCCAGGCCCTGCAGCCGTGCGGCGATGTTCGGCGCATCGCCGACCGACGCCTGCTCCTCCGACGCGCCGCCGGAAACGAGGTCGCCGACCACGACAAGCCCGGTCGCGATCGCGATCCGCACCGCGGCTCCCTCGTCGGCGCGGGTCTCGAGCTTGCCGATTGCGGCGATGACGTCGAGGCCGGCGCGCACCGCGCGCTCCGCGTCATCCTCGTGAGCACGGGGATAGCCGAAATAAGCGAGTATCCCATCGCCGACAAATCTGGCAACGACGCCATCGTATGTCGCGATCACCCGCGCACAGGCCGCGCGGTAGGCGCGGATCACCTCCCACATGTCCTCAGGATCGAGACGCGCCGACAGGGCCGTCGAGCCCACCAGGTCGCAGAACATCACGGTGAGATGGCGCCGCTCGGCATCGTGCGGTGAAACCGGCGCGGCAATCAGCTCGGCTTGGCTGAGATCGGCGATCGCGCGCAGCATTTTCCGGCGATGGCCGAGCAGAACCCCGAGCCTGTCGAAGTCTTCATCCGTCAGCTCAGGAAGAACATCAATGTCGATCCCGTTCTCGGCAAAACGCAGCGCGTATTGCCCAAGCCCCAGCTTGTCGAGCCATTCCGCAATCTGCTGCATTGGCTCCACCGACGGGTTGACGGCTAGCCTAATTTCGGACCACGGCGAACAAACGATACCGCAATCTGTCCGGAGTGGCACCTTCTGTTTCGAGAGCCCGCGGTCTCACGATATGCACATTGTGCCTTGGCGGTGCCCCGCTACGGCGGGCCTGCAACCGAACATTCGCAAGGATGCCGGGCTCCGCCTCGCGGATCGCGAATCGCACCAGGCGGTACGGCACGCATCCACGTCGGGCGCCGTGGCCACCACATGCTCGGGATCGACGATCCGGCGGAACGCGGTCAGCGTCACGCGCAGCGTGATGCGATCCTTGGTCGGCATCTCCAGCGCCGTAACCTCGATCGCCTCGGGACGCGGGTCGAGGCGCCTCACCTCGATCTGCGGCATGGGGCAGCATGGACTTCTAAGGTCCGGCCCATCCCAAGGCCCCCACCAAATGCAAGACCCCGGCAGAAATGCCGGGGTTTATGTTTGGGCCGTGGTCCCGAGGTACCGCGATCGACGGTTGTGCCGTGCCCGCCGGCCGAGATGCGTTTTGACTGATGGCGACGGCAAATCTACAACGGACTTCGGAATGCCCTCGTTCCTGCCGCCATGTCGGCGTGAATTCTGAGTACCTTCGAAGCGAAATCCGGCCCCGGAATTCGTCACAAACCGCAAGCCGCAACCGCGAAGAGGCCCCGCGTTGGAAATCGAGAGCTGGCTTCAAAGCATCGGCCTGGAGCGGTACGCGCAGATCTTTCGCGAGAACGCGGTCGATCTCGGCGTCGTTCCGGATCTGACGGACGGGGATCTGGAAAAGCTCGGCATGCTGCTCGGGCATCGCCGCAAGTTTCTGCGCGCTGTTGCGAAGCTTCAGACCCCTGAGGCGAGCGCCGCGCCGGCCACGGCGCAGCCGGCCGCGTCAGCTCGCAGGCATGATACGGCCGAACGACGCCAGTTGACGATCATGTTCTGCGACCTCGTCGGATCGACCGCCCTTTCCACGCGGCTTGATCCCGAAGACCTGCGCGAGGTCATCACCGCCTACCAGCGTTGCTGCACCGACATTATCGTCAACGCCAGCGGTTTCATTGCCCGCTACATGGGTGATGGCGTCCTGGCCTATTTCGGCTATCCCCAAGCCCACGAGCATGAGGCCGAACGCGCCGTCAGGGCCGGCCTGGCGCTCGTTGAAGCCGTGCCGAGACTCGTGACGCCCGCAGATGCTGCGTTGCAGGTCCGCGTGGGCATTGCGACCGGCCTTGTCGTCGTCGGCGACCTGCTTAAGGCCGGCCTCGCGGAGGAACAAGCGGTCATCGGCGAGACCCCCAACCTTGCCGCCCGGCTGCAGACCCTGGCCGAGCCGGGCACGGTGGTGATTTCCGCAAGCACGCGGCGCCTGACCGGCGGCCTGTTCGAATATCGCGACCTCGGGACCCTCACGTTGAAAGGCTTCGACGAGCCCGTCGAGGCATCGTGCGTACTCGGCGAAAGCGCCACCGAAAGCCGCTTCGAGGCGCTGCGCGCCAGCACGATGCCGCTGGTCAACCGCTATGACGAACTCGACCTGCTGATGCGCCGCTGGCGCGAGGTGCAACGCGGACACGGCTCGGTGGTGCTGCTGTCAGGTGAAGCCGGCATTGGCAAATCGCGAATCGCACGGACCGTTCTGGAGCAGCTGGGCCATCAATTGCACACGCCGGTGCGTCAGTTCTGTTCACCCTACCACCAGCACACGGCGCTCTATCCGTTCATCACGCAACTTGAACGGACGGCGGGCTTTCGACGCGACGACAGGGACGAGCAGCGCCTCGTCAAGCTGGAGGCAACGCTGGCGCTTGAATACGGCAACCGCGGCGAGGCCATGTCGCTGCTCGCCGGCCTGCTGTCCATTCCCAACACCGGACGCTATCCGACGCTCGATCTCACGCCGCAAAAGCGCAAGGAGCGGACGCTGCAGACGCTGATCGCGCAGGTCGAAGGCCTTGCGATGCACCGACCGGTGCTGCTGCTGATGGAGGACATCCATTGGGCCGATCCGACGTCGCTCGAACTGTTCGAGCAGATCATGGATCGCGCTCCGGCCCTGCCGCTGCTGGCAATCGCCACGTTCCGCCCCGATTTCATTCCGACCTGGTCGGCTCGCCCCCAGGTGACCACGGTCGGTCTCGATCGCCTGCAGCGGCGGCACTGCAGCGAGATGATCGCGCATCTGACCGCACGCAAGAACCTGCCCCAGGAGATCGCCGACCAGATCACCGAGCGAACCGACGGCGTACCGCTGTTCGTCGAAGAGCTGACCAAGGCCGTGGTGGAAAGCGGCGCACTGGTCGAGCAGGATGACCGCTACGTCGCGACCGCGCCGGTGACCCAGCTCGCCATTCCCACCTCGCTCCAGGAATCGCTGCTGGCTCGGCTCGATCGCTTCGCCAGCACGAGCAATGTGGCACAGATCGCCGCCGCGATCGGACGGCAGTTCTCCTACGAACTCATCAGCGCGGTTGCCGGCCTGGCGCCGGACGTGCTGGACGAGACGTTGCAGCAACTCGAGAGCGCCGAGTTGATCTTCCGGCGCGGCGTGCCGCCGGACGCCGAGTATACGTTCAAGCATGCCCTGGTGCAGGATACGGCTTACGGCACGATGCTCCGCGGCGTTCGTCAGCGGGTCCATGGCAGCATCGCAGCGGCTCTCGAGGCGCAGTTCCCGGAGATCGTCGCCACGCAGCCTGCGTTGCTCGCCCGGCACTGCGCGGAGGCCGCACAGGCCGAGAAGGCGGCCGCCTATTGGCTCAAGGCCGGCCAGCAAGCGCTTGCCCGAGCGGCCATGATCGAAGCCACCGCCCAGCTGCGAAAAGGGCTCGACGCGTTGGGCAGCGTGCGGGATGGTGCTGCACGCCAGAAGCAGGAACTCGACCTGCAGCTGGCGTTGGGATTGGCGCAGATGGCCATGAAGGGCTACTCGGCGCCCGAAGTCGGCGAGACGCTGGGTCGCGCACGAATCCTCGCCGAGCAACTCGACCAGCCGCGGTACCTCTGGCCGGTGATCCTCGGCCAGTCGACGTTCCACCGGGTGCGCGGCGAACATCGGCGCGCGCTCGAGCTCGCGGAGGAGCTTGAGCGGGTCGGCGAGGCACGCAACGATATCTCGGCCCAGCTGGTCGGCCGCTGGGCCAACGGGCGCACCCGCCTCTTCCTGGGCGAATTCGGCATTGCCCGCGAATTGCTGGAACGCTGCCAAGGCCTGGCCGACCCCGCGCATCGCAGCTGGGTATCGTGGTCTGACCCCTACGCGATGACGCTCACGTACCTTGCCTGGACGCTCGCCACGCTCGGCTACATGGACCAGGCGCGGACACGGCTGGACGAGGCATTGGCGGAGGCTCGCCGGCTCAATCATCCCCAGACGCTCGCCGACGTGTTGCTCACGGCTCGCCCGGTCGAGCGCTTCATCGACTCGCCGGACCTGCGGCAGCATGAAGAGGAGTTGCTCGCCCTCTCGACCGAGCGCGGCTTTCCGCTGCACCGGGGATGGGCAATGGGGTATCGGGCGGTGTCGTTGACCCTCGCCGGACAACCGCTGCAAGGACTGTCGCTGATCGAGCAGGCCGCCAAGACGATCCAGACGACCGGAGCCGTGACCGGCACGCCGGACCTTCTGATGATGCGCGCCGGCACCTATGCAGCACTCGAGAGGCCCGCCGACGGGCTGAGTTGCCTTGCCGAAGCAGAACAGATCATGCAGGCAACGGACGAACGGTTCGGCGAGGCCGAACTGCATCGGCTGCGGGGCAGTCTGCTCGACGCCATCGGCGATCAGGCCGCCTCCGAGCAAAGCTATCGTCATGCGATCGAAGTCGCCCGCCTGCAGGCCGCGAAGCCGTTCGAGCTGCGCGCGGCGGCCGGCCTCACGCGCCTGCTGCGCAGGCAAAACCGGCAGGCCGAAGCCGAGGACCTGCTCGCCACGATCTATGCGTGGTTCACCGAAGGGCTCGACTCACCTGATCTCCGGGACGCTCGCGCGTTGCTCGAAGGCCGCGCGTCGTAATCATCCCGATGGCCGGAGCTGGACGAAATTCCCGACGGTCTGCCCGATGCGAACGTCGGTCCAAATTGTGGCACAGCATCAATTCAACCAATATTGACAGGCTCCGCATCTGGTTCGATTGTATCGGTCCGTCTCGCGAACAAAATCATACTGGAGGAACCAATAATGTTTCGGCTTCAGAAGGGCGCGAAGGCGCCGAAGGATGAGATGACGTATTTCTACCTCATCACCCGCACCGAAAAAGGCCGGTCGCAAAGTGTGGCGGCATGGAAGCGCGGCGCAAATGACGTCACCAAGATTGTTAAAAAAGCGGGCGGTCAATGCAGGCTCTTCTCGACCCGCGGGTCGGAAGTTGACTATGTCAGCGTGATCACCGGCGTCAGTGCCGCCGCCACCATCGCCATTGCCGAGGAAATCGAAAAGCTCGGAGCCGTGAAGGCAACGCTGGTCTCGGGCATCGAGATGTTCGGCACCGTCTGAGGCATTATCCGAAAAAGCACGAAGCGTTTTCCCTCGCGACACGCGCGAAACGATCGCGCGCAGTTCATGCTCAAGCCGCAAAGCGTGACGAAGGGCCGCCCGTGGGCGGCCCTTCTTGTTTCATGCGCTCTCGGGCGCCTTCAGGCGGACCAGTCCGGTGAGCAAGGCATCGAGGCCCTGCCCGTCGCCCGCATGCAGGTCGATGCGGCCAACCTTCTCGACCAGGCGCTCGAGTGACTCCAGCTCCTTGAGCCGCAGCAGCAGAGGGTTCTCCTCCATCAGCCTGGCGGTGTTCAGGAGCGAACGCGTCGCCGCGGTCTCCTCCTGGCGGCGGATCAGGTTAGCCTTCGCCACCCGCTCCGCCTCCACCACCTTGTTGACGAGCTCGCGGATCTCGCCGGGCAGGATCACGTCCTTCACGCCGAGCTCAGTGACCTCGACACCGGAGTCCACGACGCGGTCGCGGACATACTGCCGAAGCTCCGCATCCAGCGCCGCCTTGGCCGACAGCACCTCGTCGAGCGTGCGCCCGGCGACCGCCTCGCGGATCGCGAACTGCACCAGGCGGTACAGCCACGCATCCACGTCGGGCACCGTGGCCACGACCCGCTCGGGATCGACGATCCGGCGGAACGCGGTCAGCGTCACGCGCAGCGCGATGCGGTCCCTGGTCAGCATCTCCTGCGCAGTGACCTCGATCGCCTGAGGACGCAGGTCGAGGCGCTTCACCTCGATCTTGCGGCCCGCGATCCAGAACGCGTGCCGGCCAGGCGCGAGCCGCTCGACCAGCTTGCCTTCGACCGTGAGCAGGCCGGCCTCGTGGTTCTCGACCACGGCCTCGGTGATGACGCCGGCCCGGTTGGGCTGGATCATCGCCAGATGCCGCGCCGTCACACGGGGATCCTCAGCCACGTCGATGCGCTCGACGCCGACTGCGGTCGCAACCTTCCAGTAGACGCGCACCTGCCAGGGCGTCATCAGCTGAACGGGTCGGCCGTCGAGGCTGACGATTGCGACCTCGTTCGCCCCGGTCTCGACCGCCTCGAACAGCTCAACGGCGAGATCAGGCCGAGCGGCCTTGATCACCGCGTAGCGATCCGCGGGGAATTCGCTCCGCACGACGCTGAATAGCTCGGCCTTCAGCGAATGCAGGGGATCGAACAGGCTGTAACGTCCGGGCACGAGCACGCGCTCGAGCCGGCCGTTGCGCGTGAGCAATGCGCGCTCGCCATCCTTCACCGTCACGTTGGTCGTCAGGACATGCCAGGTCCTATCTAGAGTCATGGCACACTTCCTTTTGTTTGCCGTCCGGCCCGTGGACCGAAGAGCGGGTTTCAGTTCGCAAAGGACGTGAGGACGCGAACGCGGCTTCCTGTCAGGCCTGCGGGCCGTGGCTTGAGCTCGCCTGATGACGGGCGCACGCGCGCGTTCGCGCGACAAATATCGCGCGGCCGAGCGGAGCCACCCGGCATCAGCGCAAGCGGTATCCACCGCGGCGCAGAGCCGGTCTCACAGTGTCGATGTTCGGACGAAAAGCCTTGCGGCAAGACGACCGGACTGCGACTGAAGCGCGCGTCCGGTCCTCGTCAGAGGTATCAGCTGTTCAGGCTGAAACGGAGCGCTGGAGCGGGATTCGAACCCGCGACCCGATGATTATCATTCACCTGCTCTAACCAACTGAGCTATCCTTCGATGAGCAAGATACCGGAATCGAACCGATCCTTCGGGCTTCTCCCGATGCTCGCCATGAGCTTGATCCTGCACTTCGTTCTGGCGGAACACGACACCGCATCGCGGCACGCGCCGGCCGGGATCTCACGAGCCCGAACCCGAGTCCAAAGCGAAGGAGCGCGCTAATAGACGAAGCAGCTTCGGGTTGCAAGAGGGTGCGCAAGATTTTTTCGCGAGGGTGCGGCGCCGCGGCCCGCCCGTAATGGCGGAATTTGTGCGCATCACCCGCGCGCAGCGTCCTGAAAGCAGGCGCGCACCCACTCTATGGTGACGCGGGCGGCGGCGTCACGCTTGAGATGATTCTGTACCAGGAGCCAGACGTCGCGCCGCTTCGGCAGCAGCGTCGCGCGCAGCCGGCGGTCGGCAAGCAGCGGCGCGCAACTGTGCTCCGGCAAGACGCCGGCGGCACGATGCGACTGGATCAGCGTGCGGATGACGCGGACATTGTCGGTGACGCAGCGCGCGCGAATCCGCCGCGCGCGCAGGAACTGCATTTCGGGAATGCCCTCGAGCTCGTCGGGATAGACGCACGCCACCGGCTCGCGCTCGGCCGCCGCCGCCGGCTCGAAAAAATACAGCCTGACTTCGGCGAGCTTCGAGATCGCGAAGTCGCCCTTGTCGGGCTTGCGCAGGCGGATCGCGAGGTCGGCCTCCCATCGCGAGAACTTCACGTTCTCGCTCGAGGTCAGGAGTTGCAAGGTGACGCCGGGATGCGTTTCCAGGAATTCGGCCGCGCGCGGCGCCAGCACCTCTTCGGCGACTGCGTTGGTGGAGGCGATGCGCAGCCGGCCCACCGGCCCCGGCAGGCTTGCGCCAATGCGGCCGATCTCGTCGGCATGGGTGGCCATAGCCTGGACATGCGCCAGCACCATCTCGCATTGCCGCGTCGGCCTCCGCAACCCGTCGATGGCCTCGAACAGGCGCAGGCCCAGTGCGCGCTCGATGCGCGCCAGCCTGCGGCCAACCGTGGTCTCGTCGATGCGCAGCCTTGCGCTGGCGCCGGCATAGGTGCCCTCGTCCCTGACGGCGGCGATGATGCGAAGGTCATCCCAGTTCATGCGACGAGGCTACATCGCGCCGGCGGCGCCTGCAATAACGCAGCCAATGGCTGCAATATCCCTGCATATCGGCAGGCGGCCGGAGCGCTATGTTTGGCGGATCACATCTCCGGGAGATCCTGAAAGCCATGACCTCGGCCAAAACCCTGTTGCAGCTTGCCGGCGCCGATCCGAACCCGCCTCGCCTCGGCGAGGCCTGCCTGGTGCTGATCGACCTCCAGAACGAATATCTGGCAGGCCCTCTCGCGCTGCCTGACGCCGCGGCCGCAGTCACACGCGCCAGCGCCCTGCTCGGCCGCGCCCGCGAGGCAGGAGCAAAGATCTTCCACATCGCACATCGGGGACGGCCCGGCAGCCTGTTCGACCGCAGCGCCGAGCGTGGCGCGATCGTGGCGTCGCTCACGCCGCGGCCGGGCGAAGCGGTCATCGAGAAGGAGTTGCCGAACGCGTTCGCCGGCACCGACCTCAACGCGCAGCTGGCCGCGACCGGGCGCAAGGAGCTCGTGCTCGCCGGCTTCATGACGCATATGTGCGTCAGCTCCACCGCCCGCGCCGCGCTTGATCTCGGCTTCCGCACCACGATCGACGCCGACAGCTGCGCCACGCGCGACCTGCCCGACGGGCGCGGCGGGACGCTTGACGCTCGGACAATCCACGAGGTCGCGCTCGCGGAGCTCTCCGACCGCTTTGCGATCGTCGCGCGCGGCGATGTCCTGAAGTGACGGAGTGCGCGATGCTGCAGCTCTATTTCTTTCCGATGGCCTGCTCCCTCGCCAGCCGTATCGCGCTGATGGAGGCCGGCATCGAGGCGCGCTATCACCTCGCCAACATCTGGACCAAGAAGGTCGCCGATGACGACCGCGATTTCCGCAGCGTTTCGCCGAAAGGCGCCGTGCCCGTCCTGGTGCTGGAGAACGGTCAACACCTGACCGAGAGTGCCGCGGTGCTGCAGTATATCGCCGACCGCAAGCCCGAGATCGGCCTCGCGCCACCGCCCGGCGATCCCGATCGCTATCGCCTGCAGGAGTGGCTGAGCTTTATCGGCGCCGAGATCCACAAGGCGTTCCTGTTCCCGACCTTCTGGTACAAGGACGATGCTTCGCTCGCCAAGCCGCGCGCCAGGATCGGACAAACATTGTCGGTACCCTCCGCACACCTTGCCGACCGCGAATTCCTGGTCGGCGACCGCTTCACGGTCGCTGACGCGCATCTCACCTGGGCCTTGCTGCTGCTCCGCGCCGCGGGCATCGACGTCGCACAATGGCCGTCTCTGTCAGCCTATCATGCGCGCATGCAGGCGCGGCCGCAGGTCAAGGCCGCCATCGGAATCGAGGCAGCATTGCGCAAGACGCTGGCGGCGTAGGCCTTACTGGAACGCGACCTCGGCAAAGCTACGGAGCTTGCGCGAATGCAGGCGCTCGGACTCCTGCTGCTTGAGCCGTTCGAGCGCCCTGAGGCCGACCTCGAGGTGCTGGCCGACACGGCGGCGGTAGAATTCGCTCGCCATGCCGGCAAGCTTGATCTCGCCATGCAGCGGCTTGTCGGAGACGCACAGCAGCGTGCCGTAGGGAACGCGGAAACGATAACCGTTGGCGGCGATCGCCGCCGATTCCATGTCGAGCGCGATCGCGCGCGACTGCGACATCCGCCGGATCACCTGCGGGCCGCTGATCTCCCAGTTGCGATTGTCGACGCTGGCCACCGTCCCGGTGCGCATCAGCCGCTTGAGCTCGAAGCCGGTCAGCCCGGTCACCTCGCCAACCGCCTCCTCGAGCGCGACCTGCATCTCGGCCAGCGCCGGGATCGGCACCCACAGGGGCAGCTCGTGATCGAGCACGTGATCCTCTCGGACATAACCGTGAGCCAGCACGTAGTCGCCGAGCCGCTGCGTGTTGCGAAGCCCTGCGCAATGCCCGATCATCAGCCACGCATGCGGCCGGAGCACCGCGACGTGATCGGTGACGTTCCGCGCATTCGACGGGCCGATCCCGATGTTGATCAGCGTGATGCCGCGATAACCGGGCTCGACCAGATGAAAGGCGGGCATTTGCGGCGCCCGCTCCGGCGCGGTCCCGGTGGTGCCGCCGCCAAGCCGCGCGTTACACGTGATCACGTTGCCGGGTGCGACGAAGGCTTCGGGACCGATCTCGCCCGCGGCGAGACGCTGCTGACACAGTTGCGCGAAGGTATCGACATAGAACTGGTAGTTCGTGAAGATCACGAAGTTCTGGAAGTGCTCCGGATCCGTGCCGGTGTAGTGATAGAGCCGGCGCAGCGAGTAATCGACCCGTGCCGCACGGAACAGCGCCAGCGGCTCGGACGCGCCCGGCGTCAGCTCGAACGTGCCGTCGGCGATCGCATCGTCCATCGCGGCAAGGTCGGGCGTATCGAAAACGTCACGCAGCGAGCGGGTGAACGCGGAGCTGTCGGCGATGGTCAGCGCCGCCTCGATGTTGATGTCGCGCCGATAGGCGAAATGGATCGGGATAGGCTCGCCGGACTCACCGATCTCGACCGGTACGCCGTGGTTCTTGATCAGCAGCCCGATCTGCTCGGTGAGGTAAGTGCGGAAGATATCCGGCCGCGTGATGCTGGTCTCGTGCACCCCCGGCCCAGCGACGAAGCCGTAGGCAAGCCTTGAATCGAGCCGCGCATGGGACGAGGTCGTGATGCGCACCAGCGGATAGCAGGCGCGCACCCGCGTCGTCAGCGCACCACCGCTGACATAGGCCTCGAAGCGATCGCGCAGGAAGCGCGTATTGCGCTCGTAGATCTCCTCCAGACGGCTGACCGCCGCGTCGGCGTCGACGAAGGTCTCGAAAGCGAAGGTCGGAGGCGTTTCAAAATGCATAGCGGGACCCGTTCGCTTCGCGCCGGATTGACCGGGGATTCGCCCTGTCAATTCTCATGAATATAGCAACACTGGCCCTGAGTTCCAGATCGCACCGGTGCGACAGGCGTTCCATCCGTTACACCACGGTCAGCAATGGTCGTGACGTCCGGCTGATTCGCAACCTATAGAGGAGGACGAAAAGGATCAGCGGCATGAGCGCACAGGACGCCATCGACTTCATCTCTGACGATATTGCCGAAGTCGGCACCTTGATGCGGTCGCTTTCCGGCCGCTACGAGGGCATCTTCGACAATCTCCGCGGCGCCTTTGGCGTCGCGCTCGAACGTGCCGACGGCATCGCCAATGCGGCGCGCGATGCGACAGCCATCGCCGATGCCGCCGCCGCCGGCTTTCGCCGCGACATCCCGAACCAGCCGACGCTGGCGTGCGCCAGCGGCTGCGCGGCCTGCTGTCACCTCTATGTCCAGGTGCCGCCCGGAACGGCCGCTGTGATGGCCGAGCACATCGCCGCACATTTCACACCGGCCGAGCGCGCGTCCTTGCGCGAGCGGCTGGAAGCTGCCGCCGCCGCGGCTCACGCGGTGCCCGATCCCGCCAGGCTGCGGCGGCCCTGCCCCCTGCTCGGCTCCGACAATCGCTGCACGGTCTACGAGGTCCGCCCACTGTCCTGCCGCGCCTTCACGTCGCGCTCGGTGGCGCGCTGTCACGAGGTGGTGTTTGGCGACAATCAGGACGGTAGCGGCGTCGAGCAGAACGCCGCGCATTTCCGCATTCACATGCAGGCGACCTTTGCACTCGAGCAGGCCGCGCGGCACCGCCGACTGCCGGATCGGCAGAAGGGATTGGCTGAGGCGCTGCTCGAGGAGATGGATGCGCTCGGCGTGAAGACTGCGTGACCTACTGGATCTTCGCCAGCACCGCGAGACGGCGGATGCCCTTGTTGCGATAGGCGTCGAGGAACGCGTAGTAATCCCTGAACGAAACACAGCCGTTCGAATCGCCGTTCGGACCCAGCATGAAGGTGTGCGCGAGCAGGCCGACGCGATTGAAGATCTTGCCTTCGCCGCCGATCGGATTGAGGCGGAGCGCCGGCACACCGTGGAATAAGGCTTCGCGCGGCTTCAGCTCGTAGATGTGCGGCGGCGTAACGCCGACCATCTTCATGTGCGAGGAGCGCGGATCGTCGAGCCGGGAGCCGAGGCCGGAATGCGCCTCGAGCCGGGTGCCGTCAGGCAGGTAAACAGTGTGGGCAGACACGTCGTAGACCGCGGTCTGGCGATCATAGGGCGGCGAGCCGCCCAGCATCGGGTTCTGGTCGAGCGTCGAGGGAATGCTGCCGGTGACATTGGCGTCGGCCGACGCGAATGACAGCAGTCCGCCGCTCGACTCGCGCTTGCCCCACAGCTTCTCGACCATGGTCTGGCGTTCGCTCGATGCGATCGACATCACCGCGGCCTTGGCGCGCGCGGCCATGTCACGCACCGTGACACCGGATCTCGGAGCCGGCTTCGCCTCGACGGGCTTGGCCTCGACCGAGATCGATACGGGCGCATTGAGCGCGACCTGCAGATTGGCCGCGGCTTCCTTCTTCGCGACCTCGACCGTCTTCGGAGCGGCAACCGGCTTGGAGGCCTCGGCAAGCTTTGGCGCAGCGGCAGGCTTCGGAGCTTCAGCAACCTTCGGCGCAGCAGCAACCGGCTTGACCGCATCGGTCTGCGGCGCAGCGTCAGCGATGACGCGGGACGGCTCGCCCTGCGGCGAGGCAGCCGCAAACCTTTCGTTAAACATAAGCGGCGGCGGCGCGGCCTCGGTCTTCGCAGTCTCCATTCTGACGGACGAGGATGGCGGCGGCGTCAGCGCAGCGAACACCTCATTGAACGACGGCGGCGCGGGCCGTACCGCGACGGCAACCGGCTGCCGCGTCACCGGCGCATCGAACGCCGCGCTGTTCACCGACGGAAAGACGTTCGCCGCGAAGATATTGGCATAGACGGTCCAGGCGCAGCCAAGTACGAGGCCCGCGACTGCGGCGCTTCCCAGAAAATTCTGAGGGAGGGTCTTACGAGGAGATTTCCTGCGGCTCGGCGCCGCAATGCCATACGCAATCGCACTCGTACTCATACGCCCGCCCGAAACAGTTCCACCTCGTCCCTCGCTTGACTTGGCGCCGAATGATGTTTCGGCTCAGCATCTCGCAGGGGCGCGGATGGCCATTAAGGCGACTTTTAGTTAAATGCGACTTAACTGGATGCGATCCCCTGCAACGCCGGAAGTGCCTGTGGCATGGGGCTTTTTTAAGATCAGATTGGGATGGCAGGTGCGGAATCTTGTCCCATCATGGGACATTGCGGCGAGCCATCTCCGGGCTCGCAGCAGGGAGAATTTCGTTGCCTATCGCCCCGTACTCATGCGGGGATTTTGCAAGAACAGTCTCTTCAGTAGCCAAGTCTCGGATACCAGTCCGTACCGCGTCCTTCAGGCGTGGTGTCGAGAATGGTCCAGAGCGGATCCATATCCGGCGCGCCGCGCGGATCCTGGCCGGGATCAGTGGTACCGGGCCCCATCTCGCCGGCCCAGAAATGACGAATCGTGCCGCCGCGCCGCCAGAAGACGTTGTAGCCGGGCACGTCGGCATCATCCTTGCTGACATAGTCGCGCGTGTAGTCGCCCGACGCATCCGAATAGACCTTGTGGTGCGTCCAGCCGCGCGCGGCCTTCGCCTCGATCAGCCGCGCGATCGGCGAACGCGCCACGAAGACGAAGGAGACGCGCTGCTCGATGTCGGGCAGCTTCGCCTCCCATGTCCCCATGAACGAGGTGCACATCGGACACGGCCTCTCGCGCTGCGGACCGAACATGTAGCTGTAGATGATGAGCGTCTGCTTATTGCCGAACAGATCGGCCAGCGATGCCTGGCCGGACTCGCCGATGAACTGATAGGCCTTCGTCACCTCGCCGCCCGGCGGCAGAGCACGGCGCAACTCGGCGACGCGCTCGATGTGGCGGCGAAGCTCGACCTCCTCGGCGAGGAGCGCCTGACGGGCGCGGCGATACGCGTCGCTTTCATTGGGAAAGCGTGTGGTGTTGGTCTTGGCGAGCTCAGCGGCAGGCTTGAGGGAACCGGTCATGATGGAACCTCGCTTGGTTGACACGCTCCCTTGAAGACGTATAGGAGCGAGACGATCCGACATCGATGACAATGATTTCTATTCCAGTTCCGGTGGCGGGGAGCGATCGAGCACGTCGCCTTTCGTTCCTTCCAGCACGTCAATCGAGTAGGTCTCGATCACGAGCGGTCCGCGCTTGCGTTTGGCCTCGGCGATAGTCTCGATATGCGCGACGTTGTCGCGCACCGACGACGGCACGCTCTGCCCGACTTCATGCACGTAGAGCAGCTTGCCGGAGAGTTGCGCCGGGTCCGGCTCCCGCATGTTGACCCAGCGGATGCGCTGGCCCTGCTGCGCGACGCAGCTTCCCCTCGGGAGATAGAACGCGAGCCAGGCGGTGGTGCCGTAATCAGGCGCCAGAACACAGTTCGCGCCAGCGCGGATCCGCGCCGCTTCGATCTCACGCGCAAGCTCGGACCAGCCGACGCCGACACTGCGGACCGTGGCATCGCGACGGTAGCCCGAGAGCATGCCGGTGTTGGCCTGCACGATCAGAAGCACGAATAGCACGACACCAACGGGCGCCGCCCAGCGTCGGCAGAAATCGACGGTGCGCTGCTCGCGCGGCGCCCATTGCACCTGGATCGCCGCGACGGCCGCCGCGACCACGAAGGCGGGATAAACCGGAGCGAACCAGTTGGCCTCGACCCGCGCATGCAGCGCGTGCCAGGTGAAATAGACGACGATGGTCCAGAACATCGTGCTGACGAGCACCCGCGCCGGCGAAGTGCCGGCGCGCCGCCGGTAGAATGCGTAGAGGCCCATCACGCCGAGGATGAAGACCAGCGGCGTCGCGAACCCAATCTGTGTGGGGATCAGCTCGGCGATGAAAACCGGCCTGAAATCCTCGATCCGGGCGCGGCCCATTTGCTTGATGAAGGACACCCAATGATGATCGGCATTCCAGCGGATCACGGGCGCGAACATCGCAAGCGCAACAACACCGCCGAGATAGAGCCAGGGCGACAGGAACCAGCGCCGCAGCTTCGGCACCATTGCAAGCCAGATCAGGATCGCCGGCCCGAAGAACAACGCGGTATATTTCGACAGCAGCGCGGCGCCTGCACTGGCACCGACAGCCAGCCACCACGCCCCGCGGCCGCTCTCCAGCACCTTCGCGAGCGAGAACAGCAGGAAGCTCGCGGCGACCAGAAGCGGCGCATCCGGCGTCACGATCAACGTGCCGACGGCCGCCATCAGTGTGGCGTTGAGCAGGATCGTGGCGCTCACGGCGACACGCTGGCCGCCGAACAGGATCGCCGCCGACTGGTAGATCGCCCAGCTCATCGGCAGCGCGAGCAGGATCGACACCAGCCGCACGCCGAGTGGGGTGTCGCCCGCGATCATCGTGCCGAGCCGGATCACGACCGCCACCATCGGCGGATGGTCGTAGTAACCGCCGGCCAGCGCCTTCGACCACATCCAGTAATAGGCTTCGTCGAAGGTCAGCGGCGTCCACGCTGCCGCCGCGAGTCGCAACACGACCAGCGCGCAAACCACCAGAACGGTGCCGGGGACGAGCCGCGCCTCGTTCGGGTTCATCGCTTGCGCCAGACGAACAGCCCGGACATCGCATAGTTCCAGACCACGCCCATCAGCGCGCCGGCCGCACCGGCAAGCCACCAGATCGGCTCCTGGTCGTAGACCGAGAACGCGACGCCAACATTGGCGAGCAGGCCGACGCTGCAGACGAGATAGAACAGCAACAGGCCGCGCACGATCCCAAGGCCCTGCAGCCGCTGGTCGCGATAGGTGAGGAAGTTGTTGAGGATGAAGTTGCTGGTCATGGCGACGATCGCGCCGGTGGCCTGCGCCTCGGCAAACGGGGCTTTGAACAGTTCCAGCGCGATGAAGAGCGCCGCGAGATGCACGAGCAGGCCGAGCGCGCCGACCATCCCGAACAGAATGAAGCGCAGCGTGATCACGTCGTGAGTCAGCTTGGCCAGCACGAGACCGAGGAAGTCCAACGCGACCATGGAATCGAGCTTGCTCTCGCCATGCTGGCGGGAGCCAAACGTATAGGGGATCTCGACTGCACGCAGCTTGCCGTGCGCGGTCGCGACCACGTCGAGCAGGATCTTGAAGCCCTGCGTCGAGAGCTGCGGCGCGAGCTGCTCGAACCGGTCGCGGCGGATCATGAAGAAGCCGCTCATGGGATCGGCGATCTCGACGTTGAGGGCGCGGCGCGCGATCTCGGTTGCGAAGGCGCTGGCGCCGGCACGCTGGCTGTTGAAGCCCTCGGTGCGGTAGCCCTCGATGTAGCGGCTGCCGACCACGAGCTCGGCCTCGCCGTTCCTGAGCAGCGCCACCATCTTCGGGAGCTGGGTCTCGTCATGCTGAAGGTCGGCGTCGATCACGGCGGCAAAGGGCGCGCTGGACGCCAGGATGCCCTCGATGCAGGCGCCGGACAGGCCGCGCCGGCCGACGCGGCGGATGCAGCGGACGCGGGAATCCTGCCGCGCCAGGCCACGCACCACATCCCAGGTTCCGTCGGGCGAATTGTCGTCGACGAAGATGACTTCCCAGGGCACGTCCTTCAGCGTCGCGTCGAGCCGCCGGTACAGCACCGTGACATTGTCGCGTTCGTTGAAGGTCGGGACGACCACCGAAAGTAGCGGCAAACCAGCGGCCTGCGACGGGGTTTCGGGGCCCGGCTTGATGACGTCATTCATGAGCGCCAGCGTATAGCCGCAGCCTCATCCGCTGCCAAGGCGGGCAAGCCCAAACACCTTCGGTAAGACGGGAAAACAGCGGCAAATCGCCCCCGAAAATGCCAACGACCACCGACAAGTGGCGCGCGTACATCCGGCGCAGCCGAGTTTGTGGTGGTCGTCCCGGCGCCGGAGCCCCCTGGAAGAGGCTGCAACGTCACCGTTAGCGACCAAATGGGGAGGCCTCGGCCATTCCGCAAGGGCACGGCGCGAGTGTCCGGACGGCGCTAGTTGTTCGGGACCTCGCGGATCACCGGTCCTCGTGGCGTCGGCGCCGGCGCGGGCACCGCGACGGGCGCCGGCTGCCGCGCCGCGGCCGGCTGGGGGTTGCGAATCTGGCTCGGGGACGGCCCGTATATGAACGCCGCCGCCAGCACCACGGCCGCGACCAGGGTACCCAAAAAGCCAGCCGTCGATTGTGAATTCATGTCGACCGTTCCCCTTGCCTGCGCCAGGATTGATATCAAGAAACCAGCGGCGGCAACAGGATCTGGACGGCTATTTGACCGCGGCCCGGCGCCGGACGAAGGCGGTCACGATGTCCTTCTGCGCGAGCTCGATGGCGCGATTGGCGGTTGCGAGGTGCGCGTCGGCATCCTCCTTGGGGAACTGCAGCGCCAGGAAGTCGATCAGCGATACCCGGAAATTCTGCCGCTCCGACGGACAGACCGAGGCGATCAGCGAGGTGAACTCCTGGTCGGACATCGTCTTGTTGGTGTCGCGGGGATATTCGCGGGCGAGGCAACTCCAATAGGCATCGCGGCCGGTGATGGCGAGCTTGTGGGCGTCGTCGACCTCGTCGGCGATTGCCGCCGACGACGTGATCAAGAGGACGGCCGCAACCAGAGTGCGCATTGTTGTTCTCCCGCTTTTTCGCATCCTAGCCAACACGAATAACCACGATAACCACTGCCGCGCCATTCTGGCAAACTGGCCAATCACGATTATTTTGACTACTCTCGATCCCCGTTCCCTCCTCGCGATGAGTGCGGTCGTGGCCAAAACTGCTACCAACAAGACTCCCGGCAACAAGCCTCCTGCCAACAAGACCACCAAGAACGACGCAGGCAGCATCTACATCGGCATCGGCGGCTGGACCTTCGAGCCGTGGCGCGGGGTGTTCTACCCGGAGAAGCTCGCGCAATCGAAGGAGCTCGCTTACGCCGCGTCGAAGCTGACCTCGATCGAGATCAACGGCACCTATTACGGATCGCAGAAGCCGGAGAGCTTCCGCAAATGGGCCAGCGAGGTGCCCGACGGATTCATCTTCTCGCTGAAGGGGCCCCGCTTCGCCACCAACCGCCGCGTGCTGGCGGAGGCCGGCGACTCCGTGAGGCGCTTCTATGACTCGGGCGTCCTCGAGCTGAGGAACCGGCTCGGGCCGGTGCTGTGGCAATTCGCGCCGACCAAGAAGTTCGACGGCGCCGATTTCGGCAAGTTCCTCGAGCTGTTGCCGAAGAAGCTCGACGGCCGCGCGCTGCGTCACGTCGTCGAGGTCAGGCACGACAGCTTCTGCGTCCCCGAGTTCGTCGCGCTGTTGCGCGAATTCGAAATCCCCGTGGTGTTCGCCGAGCACGGCAAGTATCCGGCGATCGCCGACGTCGCCAGCGATTTCGTCTATGCGCGGCTGCAGAAGGGCAATGACGAGCTCGCGACCTGCTATCCGCCGAAGCAGCTCGATGCGTGGGCCAGACGTTTGCAGGACTGGGCCGGGGGCGGCGAGCCGGACGACCTGCCGCGCGTCGACAAGACCAAGCCGCGGAAGGCGCCGCGCGACGTGTTCGCCTATGTGATCCATGAAGGCAAGGTCCGCGCGCCGGCGGGTGCGATGGAATTGATCGAACGCGTCAAATAGGCGGAACTGGGATGGCGAGAGCGAAGACGCTGTTCACTATCGGCTACGAGCAGACGCCGTCGAAGGCGGTGCTCGACGAGCTGGAGCGGGCCGGCGTCAGGCTGCTGGTCGACGTCCGCGCCATCGCCTCGTCGCGCCGACCAGGATTTTCCAAGAACCAGCTCGCCGCCGGCCTCGACGGACGCGGCATCGCCTATCTTCACCTGCGCGGCCTCGGCACGCCAAAGAGCGGCCGTGAAGCAGCGCGCAGCGGGCAATACGCAGTGCTGCGCAAGATCTATTCTGCGCACCTGAAGACGGTACAGGCGAAGGAGGAACTCGACGAGCTGTCGTCGCTGGTCAAGACATCCGGCCCGGTCTGCATCCTCTGCTACGAGCGCGATCATTCCCACTGCCACCGGCAATGGATCGCCGAGATCATCGAGGATCGCGACGGCGTCAAGGTCGAGAACCTGGCGGCGCCGCAGATTTAGACTCTTGGCTTGACGCGTTTACTTCACGCCGGCCGCAACGCTCTCTAGCCTTCACCCGCTACGGTCAGCGTTCCTTCCATCATCTTCACGCAGGCTCCGCCGACATGCACCGACGTGATGGCGCCGCCCTGCTTTCGCACCCGCGTCAGCAGAAGGCTCGGCCGGCCCATGTCGACGCCCTGCCCGATGCGCAAGCGCAGGTCACCGTCACGCGTCGCGTCGAGATCCGCGAGCAGCGCCGCGGCTGCCGCCGTCGCGCTGCCGGTGGCGGGATCCTCGGAAATGCCGCTCGCGCCGGGGTGGAACATACGCGCCTGCAGGTCGAGCGGCTGCTCGTTCGCGGGAACGTCGCGGGTGTAGAAATAGATGACGTCGCGCCCGATCCGCGGCAACGCCTCCGCGAAGGCCGCAGCATCGGGCCGGGCGCGCTTCACCGCCTCGCGTGACGCGATCTCGACCACCAGGAACGGCAGGCCCACCGAGACCACCTGCGGCGCGTGACGGTCGGTCTTGACGTCGCTCGCCGACAGCGAGAGCAGCGCTGCCGCCTCCGCCGCGCCCACCTCGTTGGTCCGCTGCAGCGGTTGCGGCGCCGTCAGTTCGGCGCCGATCACCCGGCCCTGCTCGGACAGGATTTCGACCGGCACCAGACCGGCCTTCTCCTCGAACTTCAGCCGCGCCGGCGCCTTTGCCGCCCGCGTCGCCAGCACGAACGCAGTGCCGACATTGGGATGGCCCGCGAACGGGATTTCGGAACGCATCGTGAAGATGCGGACCTGGGCGTCGTTCGCGGCGTCCTGCGGCGGCAGCACGAAGGTCGTCTCGGAATAGTTGAACTCGGTTGCGATCGCCTGCATCTGCGCCGTCGACAGCCCGGCGGCGTCAAGCACCACGGCGAGCGGATTGCCACCAAACGCCCGATCCGTGAATACGTCGACAGTGATATAGCGCCGCTGCATCGTGCTCGTCCTCATGCCACGCCGGCCGATATCGGCCGGATCGCATGCATCGTAACACGGCTGCAACGCGGCCCTTCAGAGCACTCGGTGCAATTGCACTCCGCTTCACTCTTGTCCGGATCATGTTCTACTCGATACCCGTTCGCTACCCGAGCTGCCAGACCGCCACCGGACGGTCGTAGCCCCTCACCGGCACCTCGCCGCGCGGCACCGCGTCGCTGCAATCGTCTCCCAGCGCATCGCGCACCGCTGACGAGATCAGGAATTGCGAGCCGAGCTCCTTGTTGAGCGCCTCGAGCCGCGCGGCGAAGTTCACGGTGTCGCCGATCACGGTGTACTCCTTGCGCCGTGGCGATCCGATATTGCCGGCGACGACCTCGCCGATATGGATGCCGATGCCGATGCGCAGCGGCCAGCTCGAGGTCGCGTTGACGCGATCGTTGGCGGCGAGCATTTCGCGCGCGGCCGCCACCGCATGATGCGCGGCATCGCCGGTTTCGAACGGCGCGCCGAACAGCGCGAGAAAGCCGTCGCCGAGGAACTTGTTCACGATGCCGCCGTGACGGTCAAGGATGTCGACCAGCACCGCGAAGGCGCCGTCGAGCCGATCGACCACCTCCTGCGGCGAGCGCGTGCGCGCGCTTGCAGTGAAGCTGCGGAAGTCGACGAACATGACCGCGACGCGGCGGATATCGCTTTCGGTGCTCGCGCCCTCCGTCATCAGGCGTTCGACCACCTGCGGCGAGACGTGCTGGCCGAACAGATTGGTGATGCGGTCGCGCGCGGTGGCCGCGAGGATACTCGCGCCAAATTGCCGCCGGAGCTGCATGCCGACGGTCCCGGCGAGCACGCCGGCGATCAGGATCACGACGCTGCGCGCGGCGTGGTAGAACAGGTCCGGCTCGGGATCCAACGTCCCATCTGGCCGATAATACATCGCCATATAAAACAGCTCCGACGCCGCGACGAAGCCCGTGAAGGTCGAGAGCCAGAAGTCCAGCCGCAGGGTCGAGGCGATGATGAAGATGAAATAGACCAGCGGAGCAACCCAGCCGAGCGCCGCGACCGGGCCCATGCTGTCGATATGCAGCGCGAGCGCGACGGTCGGCATCGACGTCTCGATCAACGCGCCGATATAGCGCCGGATCACCGGCAGATCGCGGCCCTGCTTCATGTACCGGCTGATCGCGCCGTGCACCCACAATTCGAACAGGATGAACGGCCCGATGACGGAATAGATATAGGAGGGCTTGAAATTGCCATGCCACACCCGGACCAACGCCTCCGGCGCCAGGACGTAGATCGCCGAGGTGATGACCGAGAACGCCGCGGCGATGCCGATCAAGACCTTGATGCGAAGCAGCTCGGTGGTCATCACCTCCTGCATCAGGGCGTGATGGAAGTCGCCTGATACGGTCGTGTCGCGTCTGTTCTTGGTGCTCCAGAATCCCGCCATTCCCCCACCCTCGTCGTTCCGGGGCGCGAAGCGACCCCGGAATCTCGAGATTCTCGGATGTGCTATCGCACATCCCGGTTCAATGCTTCGCACCGTCCCGGAATGACGATCATCGACGGTCTCCATCATAACCTCAATCGAGCGTGCGGCGGAAGCGCGTCACGGCGATGGTCATGGCGAGCAGCATCAGGGCGGCGAGCGCAATTGTGTCGTATTGCAGGTTTTGCATCTCCGCGCCCTTCAGCATGATGGCGCGCACGATCCGCACGAAATGGGTCAACGGCAGGCCCTCGCCGATATATTGTGCCCAGACCGGCATGCCCGCGAACGGAAACATGAAGCCCGAGAGCAGGATGCTCGGCAGGAAGAACATCATCGAGAGCTGCATCGCCTGCAGCTGGTTCTGCACGATGGTCGAGAAGGTGTAGCCGATCGACAGGTTGGTGGTGATGAAGAGCGTCGTCAGCGCCGCCAGCAGCAGCAGGCTGCCGAGGATCGGCACCCCGAACAGCAGGATGCCGATGCCGATGATCAGCGCGGCCTGGATGAAGCCGACGATCACATAGGGGATGATCTTGCCGAACATCACCTCCACCGGCTTGATCGGCATCGACAGCAGGCTCTCCATGGTGCCGCGCTCGATCTCCCGCGTCACCGACAGCGCGGTGAAGATCAGCATGGTCATCGTGAGGATGGTCCCGACCAGGCCCGGCACGATGTTGAGCCGGGAATCCGCCGCCGGATTGTAGCGGGCGTGGGTGCGGATCTCGAACGGCATCTCCGGCGGATCGCCGATATGCAGGTCATGATCCAGCGCCGACTGCACCAGGGGACCGAGCGCGCCGAGCGCTGAGCCGGCCGCGACCGGATCGGTGGCGTCGGCCGCGACCAGCAGTGCTGGCTTGTCGCCGCGCCGCACCGCGCGCTCGAAACCGCGCGGGATCTCGACGCCGAACAGCACCTTGCCGGATAGCAGCAGTTCGTCGAACTCCGCGACGGTGTGAACCTCGCGGGTGAAGCGGAAATAGGCGGTGTTCTCCATCGCCTTCAGGATCGAGCGGCCGAGGTCGGAATCCTCCTGCATCAGCACCGCCGTCGGCAGATTGCGCGGCGTGGTGTTGATCGCATAGCCGAACAGCGTGAGCTGCATCACCGGCAGCATGATGATCATCGCAAACGAGACGCGGTCGCGGCGAAGCTGGATGAATTCCTTGACCAGCATTGCATAGCTGCGCCGCCAGAAACCGAAGGCCGGCTGCCTCGCCTCACCGTTCCGGATCGTATCGGTTGCACTCATTGGAAATTGTCCCTGGAGCGCCCCATCAGGTCGATAAACACGTCTTCGAGCGACGGCTCGCTGGCCTGCCAGTGCCATTTCGCATTGCTGCGATAGGGGGAGATGGCGGCCTCGAGCGCCGCCCTGTCGCGACCCGAGACGTGCAGGCTGGTGCCGAACGGCGCCACCATGTCGACGCCGGGCTTGGCGGTGAGCTCGGCCATCAGCCCGTTGAAGTCCTCGCCCGTGACGGTCCAGGTCGAAAGCGCCGAGTTCGCGATCACCTCGTCGACCGTGCCGTGGACCAGGAGATTGCCATAGGCGATGTAGGCGATCTCGTGACAG
Organism: Bradyrhizobium jicamae; assembly: GCF_018130215.1. Lineage (GTDB taxonomy): Bacteria > Pseudomonadota > Alphaproteobacteria > Rhizobiales > Xanthobacteraceae > Bradyrhizobium > Bradyrhizobium jicamae_A. The sequence continues at coordinate 78,981 of NZ_JAFCKQ010000025.1, read as the reverse complement.
CGCTCGGCCTCGTCCATGTAATGGGTAGAGACCAGCACGGTGAGGCCCTCGGCGGCGAGCGCGTGGATCTCGTTCCAGAAATCGCGCCGCGCCTTCGGATCGACGCCGGCGGTCGGCTCGTCCAGCAGCAGCAATTGCGGGCTCGGCAGCGTGCAGGCGCCGAGCGCGAGCCGCTGCTTCCAGCCGCCGGAGAGATTGCCGGCAAGCTGATCCTCGCGGCCAGCGAGCCCAAGGCGCGCGATCATGCCGCGCGCGGCACCGCGCGCATCGGATAACCCATAGAGCCGCGCGACGAATTCGAGGTTCTCGCGCACCGATAGATCCTGGTACAGGCTGAAGCGCTGGGTCATGTAGCCGACCTTGCGCTTGATCTTGTCGGCGTCGCGCCGGATGTCGTAGCCGAGGCAGCTTCCCTCGCCACTGTCGGGCGTCAGGAGGCCGCACAGCATGCGGATCGTCGTGGTCTTGCCGCTGCCGTTGGGGCCGAGGAAACCGTAGATCGAGCCGCGCTTCACCTGCATCGAGAGATCATGCACGACCTCGCGCCCGCCGAACGATTTCGACAGGCCCTTCACATCGATGGCGATGCGAGACGCGTCGGGCCGCGCGCTGGTGGGGGCGCCGTTCATCGGCGGTCCGCCATCGGCGTCTTGGCATTGGGATAGACGCTGATCGGTTGCCCGACCCGCAAGACGTCGGGCCGGCTCGGCCGCGCCTGGATCAGATAGACCAGCTTGTTGCGTTCATCGAGGCTGTAGATCACGGGCGGGGTGTATTCCGCCGTGGTGGCGATGAAATAGATTTTAGCGGTGAGGTCGGCGGCACAGTTATCGCAGGTCACCCTCACCTCGTCGCCGAGCGCGAGCTTCGGCAGCTCGGTTTCCGGCACGAAGAAGCGCAGCTTCATGTTGCCCGGCGGCATGATCGACAGCACGGGCCGCTGCGCCTGCACCATCTCGCCCTCGCGGAAATAGATCTGCTGGATGGTGCCCGCGATCGGAGCAAGGCCCTTGCGGCGGTCGAGCCGGGTCTGCGAGGTGTTGACGCGCGCCTCCGCAACGCGCAGCGCCGAGACGGCGGAATCCAGATTGGCCTGGGTCCCGGCGCCGGTACCCCGCAAGGAGACTGCGCGATCGTAGGTCTGCTGTGCATTCGCCAGCGTCGCGCTGTTCTGGTTGAGGTCGGCCTTCTGCAGATCGTCGTCGACGGTATAAAGCAGGTCACCGGGCTTGACCTCGTCGCCCTCGTGCACGTTGAGCTTCGTCACGCGGCCGGATTCGTCGGGACTGACGAAGATCATGTCGGCCTCGACCCAGCCCTGGAAACCGGGATCGCGCTTCTCCTGGCAGCCGGCGAGCGCGGTCGCCAGAACGAGCACGAGCAATGATGCCATCATGCGCGACGAGGTCATGTTGTCCTCCGTTCGCCAAAAATCAGATCGAGATGAACCTTGAACATTTCGATCGCATCGAGCGGTGCGTGCCTCGCGAACAGGCTCTGCCAGATCACCGCAACGATCGCGGGCGCGACCAGCAGTTGGGGGAATCGTGCAAGTTCCTTCTGCCTGATTTCGCCGCTGGCGACCCCGAGCTGGATCAATGCGGTGATGCCGGCGAGCCCCCTCGACACCACCTCGCGGAAGTAGAAATCGGCAATCGCCGGGAAGCGCGGCCCCTCGGCGACGATCAGGCGGATGATGTCGCCGCGCCGCGTCGAGACGACTTCGTGAATGAAGGTCGCGGCGAACCGCTCGATCGTCTCGCGCACCGAGCCTCCGGGCGGCGCCATCGTGATGTTGCCGATCAACGGCACGATCGCCGTACGGATCAGCTCCTCGAACATCGATTCCTTGTCGGTGAAATGCAGATAGATCGTGCCCTTGGCGACCCCTGCCCGTTTCGCGACGTCGTCGAGCCGGGTTGCGGCAAAGCCGCGTGCGATGAACTCCTCCATCGCCGCCTCGACGATCGCCGCCCGTCGCTCCGCCGATTTCTCGGCGCGGTTCGCCGCCGGCTTCGGGCGGAGCGGTGCCGATGCCACCTTCGGGACCCTGGCCGTGGCGGCCCGGGTGGTGGTTTCGGACGAACTCCGGGGCGATCGCTTGGTGCGTTTTGTCATATCTCATTATGACTGACTGGTCAGTCATTGTCAACGTCAAATTCATCCCGACCTCGTGCCGGCGAAAGTCAGGACGACGTGAGTTTGTGGCGTGATCCCATGGCAAGTTCGGTGCCATCACCCGCGCCTGCGCACGCGGGTGATCCAGTGTTCCAGAGACGGCAGCGCGTTCGTTCGATGCTCTCAGCGGCCTTATGTGAATCGGCGGGAGTTGTGCCGCCGAAGCGGCTGAACGGTCATTTGGGCGGATGCTCCTCGCCGCGCACATCGGACACGATCCCCGACCGTTTCACCGGAGGCCTGACCACCCAGTAGTCTCGGCCGTTGGTTTCGGGGTCGCTGTTGTCGCTGGACGAGAAAACGAAGATGGAGTTGTCCGTGCCCTTCCAGTGAGAGAAGCGGCCATGGCCAAGGCTGCCGATCTGGTCGTGGGGCGTGCTGTGGGCAGGTCCAAGCGGCTTGCCGTCCTCGTAGATCATGACAGGCGAGGTCGCGTCGAACTGCCCCGGAGTATCGGCCGAGTCGGCGAACCACTCATCCTTGGCGACGACCGCGAAGGACGACTTTCCGAATCGAGCGAATGGCCGCTTCAGCAGATATTTCTCTCCCGACACATCCGGGACAACGCCGGAGCCCTTCGCGATCGGCGGCTTCACCGCCCAATAGGTCCGACCGTTGGTCCGGGGGTCGGTGTTGTCGCTGGACGAGAACACGAAAGTGGAAAAATTGCCCTTCCAGTGCGAGAAGCGCCCATGGCCGAGCGTGGAGATGTCGGAATGGGGCGTGCTGTGAGCGGGACCGAGCGGCCTGTCGTCCTCGTAGAGGATGATCGGCGAACTGGCATCGAATTGCCCGGGAACGTCGGCAAGGTCACCAAACCAGGGATCGACGCTGGTCATGGCGAACGTGGAATTGAACGGGATGAACGGCCGGATCAACTCGTGTCGCTCGCCGCGCACATCAGGCTCCACGAGCGCCGGACCCGCGGCGAACGACAGCCACGCCGCGACCGCAAAGTAGACCGGCACGGCACAAGCGAACAGAATCCAGTATTGGCGCCGCATTGTCCCGCGATCAAGCTACCGGCTTTTGCCCAAGTTTCCAGCTGAGTTCCAGATCAGGTTTTGGCCGATGGTTTGGCCGACCAAAATCACAAACAGTCATAGACACAATCTCATATTCAGAAAAGAGCCGAGAGCCGTACCTGCCGTATTGTTCCGGCTTCGCCGACAACAGTCGGCTGGTTCCGGTTTTAACGCGTTTTCTTCGCGCGAATTGGCCTCAACTTCGCTCGAAAACGCGCTAGCTGTGAAATTTCAGCCCGTCGACGATCTTGTCGACCACTTTGCGCTCGGCACGGATGGCGAGCCCGACGAGGTTGAGTTCGGCACGCGCGACCGCCCTGACCACCTCGCGGTTGGCCGCATCATGCGTTGTCCTGAACATGTCCTCGGTGTAGAGCGCAGGCCGCACGTTGCGCGCCAGCGCGCGTTCCAGCGCACGTGACAGTGCGGCACGATCGGCGCCATAGATCAGGATCGGCTGTCCGATCAGGGACAGGTAGCTGGTTCCCGAGCCGTCCCGATAATTCTCGCCGATACATTCGGGAAAGGAAGCCGCGATACCGCCGGCCAGAAACGATGCGACGTTGAGCTTCTGCCAGACTTCCAGGTCGGTGCGGATGATAACCGCGATCTTGGTGTCGAATTGCATGCCGCAAGTCTAGCGGCCGAGCGTCGGTCAGGACCAGTCCTGACGACGCATACCTTGCCGCCGGCACCGGCCGGGCCGATCGGCCGGACCGGAAAGAAATCCGGCGCAGCGCTGCAATCGGAGAAACAAAACAACTCCTGCCGTCGCCTCTCAAGCGCGATGATATAAGGCTGAATCGTCATCGCACTTTGGTTCTTTGCGTGAGCATGATCTCCGCGCAAACGCGTTCCGCGTTTGTCGCGAGGGAAAACCGCTACACACTTTTCCGGATCATGCTAGCCCCTGGCGTCGCAGGCCCAGGCGCGGATCACGCATTCCTTGCCGCCATACTCGTAGCACTTCTTCGTCGCGGCATTCAGCGAGTTCGAGATCTTCGGTGCCACGGCATAACCGTGCGCGCCGCAGGGATTGGTCATGTCGACCGCGAACGCGGCGCAGGCACGCTTCATGGTCACGGTCGTGCAGTCGCCCTTGCAATGCTTCAGTGCTGCGGTCCGCGCGGCCGCTTCCGCCGGGTAGTCATAGGCCTGGCCATACGCGCCGCACTTGCCGATCGCAAATGCGCCGGCCGCGTGGGCATCTCTGACGAAATTGTCCGCCACGAAGCGCGCGGCGCCGACCAGCAATGTCAGGACAAGCACAATCAACGCGCGGCGCTGCGCGGCGGCAGTCGAAATGATCAAGACGGAAATCCCCCAAGGCCCGGCGCGAATCTAGCCTCGGGTCGTTTCCAGATGGTGAACGACGGATGAAGGCGCGCCGCTCGGCGTTAGCCGCGCCTCGCCGCTTCCAGTGCCTGCGGGGTGTCGATGTCGAGGAAGGCGCTGTCGCCCTCGACCGGAACTTCGGCGACCGCCTCGGCGTGCTTGGCGATCAGATGGCGCGCCCCTATGTCGCCGTCGAGCGTCATCAATTCCTTGAAGAAGCGGCGCGACCACAGCACCGGATTGCCGCGGCGGCCCTCGCTGACGGGCACCGCGATCAGGTGACCGCGGTCGGGCGCGAACGTGTCGATCAGGCGGTCGATCAGTTGCGCATCGATCAGCGGCATGTCGCCGAGGCAGACGATGGCGCCGTCGACCTTGTCGGAGACGGCGGAGATGCCTGACTTCACCGAGCTTGCGAGGCCGCCGGCGAAATCCGGATTGCGGACGAACGTCACCTTCAGGTCCGTCAGCGCCTGCTCGACCAGATCAGCCTGGTGGCCGGTGACGACGATCACCTCCGATACTTTCGACGCCAGCGCCTGCTCGACGACGATGCGCACCAGCTTCTTGCCGTCGAGTTCGGCGAGCAGCTTGTTGGGGCCGCCCATCCGGGTCGAGCGCCCGGCTGCGAGCACGATTCCCGCGACGCTGCGATTGCCCTCGGTGTCGGGAACGGTGCGCGGCTGCGGCCGGGTCACGATCTCCATCAACAGGCCGCCGACGCCCATGCCGGTGAGATCCGATCGCGTCACCTTGATGCCGGCGAGCAGTCGCATCAACACCCAGTCGAAGCCGTTCTCGACCGGCGAGCGTGCGCAGCCGGGCGCGCCCAGGACCGGCACGCCGCCGGCGCTGCCGATCAGAAGCAGATTGCCGGGATCGACCGGCATGCCGAAATGCTCGACCGCGCCACCGATCCCGGCGATGGCCGCCGGGATCACGTCGCGCCGGTCGGCGATCGCGGACGCGCCGAACACGATGACGAGTTCGGCGCCCAGGCCGAGCAATTCCTTGATCGCATCCGCAAGCACGGTCTCATCATGCGGCACGCGACGCTCGGCGATGATGGTCGCGCCGGCCGGCGCGAGACGCTCCGCGGTGACGCGCAGCGTCTTGTCGATGACCTTCGGCGAGAGGCCCGGCAGCAGCGTCGAGACCACGCCGACCTTCCTGATCGCGTAGGGCGCGACGCGCAGCGCGTCCCGGCCTGCCACCGCGACGGCAGCATCGCGCAGCCTGCCCTCGACACCGAACGGGATAAGCTTGACGGTCGCGATCATCTCGCCTTCGACCACCGGCTTGAATGCCGCCAGCGTCGCGAAGGTGATGGCCTCGTCGACACCGTTGATGCGGTCGACCGCGGCGCGGTCGACCACCAGCACGCCGGGACGCGCCGCGAACAAATTGGCGCGGCCGGTGAAGGCGCGTTCGACATTGACGCCCTCGCCTGCCACGGCCTGCGCGATGCTGGCAGCAGCCGTGTCCTCGGAGACGTCGCCCTCTTCCAGCCGCACCACGACGACTTCGGTGACGCCCGCCCTGGTGAGGGCCTCGACCTCGGCAGCGCCGATCGTGGTGCCCTTCTTGAGCACCAGCGCGCCCTGGCGCAGCGTATGGACGGTGACGCCGCCAATCGCGTCGGCCGGACTGGCGGGACCGAATTTCATGCTGCTTCTTCTTTTTCCCTGGGAGCAAGGCGCAGCTGCGCCGTGATCTCGGCCATGATGGCGACCGCGATCTCCGCCGGCGACACCGCGCCGATATCGAGGCCGATAGGCGCATGGATGCGCGCGATGTCGCTGTCTTTCGCACCCTGCGCGCGCAGCCTCTCGGCGCGCTTGGCATGGGTCTTCCGCGAGCCGAGCGCGCCGATGTAGAAGCAGTCGCGATCGAGCGCGTGCATCAGCGCCGGATCGTCGATCTTCGGATCATGCGTCACCGCGACGAAGGCGGTGTAGTGATCGACGTTGAGCGGCGGCAGTGCAACGTCGGGCCACTCGGCGACCAGCGGCACGTCGGGAAAGCGCTCGGGGCTGGCAAACGCGGTGCGCGGATCGACCACCGTGACGTCGTAGTCGAGCGAGCGGGCCAGCGGCGCCAGCGCCTGGCTGATATGGACCGCGCCGATGATCACGAGCTTCGCGGTCGGCGCGTAGACGTTGAGGAACAGTTTTTTGCCGGCGGCTTCGACATTGCCGCTCTTGCCCATCCGCAGCTGCTTTGCAAGCTCGGCGCGCAGCGGGTCGGTGGCGATGTCCTTTGCCTTCACCAGGCGCTGCTCGCCGCTGGCGGTGTCGGTGATGACGATGACCGGGCGGCGCGCGGCGCGCTCGGCGTTGAGCTCTTTCAGGGTCTCGAGCTTCACGGCTAGCCGACCTTCTCGACGAACACGCGGATGGTGCCGCCGCAGGACAGGCCGACATTCCAGGCCGTCTCGTCGGCGACGCCGAATTCCAGGATTCTGGGCTGGCCGCTGGCGATCACGTCGAGCGCCTCGGTGACCACGGCGCCCTCGACGCAGCCGCCCGAAACGCTGCCCAGGAACGTGCCTTCGTCATTGATGACGAGGCTCGAGCCGGCGGGGCGCGGCGCCGAACCCCAGGTATCCACCACGGTGGCCAGCGCCACGCCGTGGCCCGCCTTCTGCCAGGTCTCGGCGGCCTGGAGGATGTCTTCGTCGCGGTTCAGCATGGTGGCCTCCTGCTATGGGTCAGGTTTTTTAGGCTACGGAGCGGATCAGGCTGCGGTGATGCGCTGGCGGCGCGGCAGACAGGGCCTCGATCAACCCCTTGATAGACGTCAAGTTATGCACCGGGCGAAATTCGTCAACGTGGGGCAGCATCATTTTGATGCCCTGCGCCTTGGCCTCGAAGCCGGAATAGCGCAGCAGCGGGTTCAGCCAGATCAGGCGGCGGCAGGAGCGATGCAGCCGGTCCATCTCGAAGGCCAGTTTCGCATCCGCCTCCCGTTCTAGTCCATCGGATATAAGGAGCACGATCGCCCCCTGCCCGAGCACCCGGCGGGCCCAGAGCTGGTTGAACGAATGGAGCGAGGTCGCGATCCGCGTGCCGCCGGCCCAGTCCTCGACGGAGGACGAGCAACTCGCAAGCGCCTCGTCGGGATCGCGCTGCCGCAATGCGCGTGTCACATTGGTCAGGCGGGTGCCGAACAGGAACACCGAGACCCGCTTGCGGGCGTCGGTGATGGCATGCAGGAAGTGCAGGAACAGGCGGGTGTACTCGCTCATCGAGCCGGAGATGTCGAGCAGCGCCACGATCGGCGCCGGCTTCTCGATCCGTCCGAGCTTCCTGATATCGATGATCTCGCCGCCGGTGCGCAGCGAGTTGCGCACCGTGCGGCGCATGTCGAGCCGCAAGCCCCGCGCATCGGGCTGGTAGCGGCGGGTCACGAGCTCGGCCTGCGGCAGCCGCATCAGGGCGATCTCGCGCGTCACCTCGGCGATCTCCGCCGCGGTCATCTGCGCGAAATCCTTCTTCTGCAGGATCTCCTTGTCGGAGACGGAGAGCTTCAGCTCCTGCTCCTGGGCCTGCGGCCGCTCCTCGCGCATCGCAGGCTGCGACATCGCCTCCTGGACGCGGCGCGAGGCCGGCGGCGGCTTCTTCTTGGCGTGATCGGGCAACGGCACCGAGTCGAGCATGCTCTTCCACTCTTCGGCGGCACGGAAGAACAGGTCGAAGGCCTGGCGGAAGATCAGCGCGTGCTCGTGCCGCTTGACGAAGATCGCTTCCAGCGTGGCGTAGAAGTCGGCGCGGTGGCCGACCTCGATCAGTTGCAGGGCGTTGAGCGCATCGATCACCGAGCCCGGCCCCACCGGAAGGCCGGCCGCACGCAGCGCGCGGGCAAAGCCGACGACGTTGTCGGCCATATGCCCGGTCGGAGGCGCAAGGTGATTGATCGCCATCGGTGTCTTGCCTCGTCATTCCGGGGCACGCGAAGCGTGAACCCGGAATCTGGAGCTCGTGGCGCGAGATTCCGGGTTCGACGCTGACGCGCCGCCCCGGAATGACGGCTAGTCGCTCGTCGCTTCCTTCAAGGTCTTCTGCAGCGCATCGCCCTGCATGCGCACGATATCGTCCTGGTACTTCAGCAGCGCGCCCAGCGTGTCGCCGACGACCTGCGGCGTCAGCGAGCGGGCGTCGAGCTCGGACAGTGCGGTCGCCCAGTCGATGGTCTCGGCCACGCCCGGCGACTTGTAGAAATCCTGATCGCGCAGCGCCTGCACGAAGCGCACGACCTGCTGCGACAGCTTTGCCGAGATGCCGGGTACCCGCGACTTGACGATCGCAAGCTCGCGCTCGGCTGTGGGATAGTCCACCCAGTGATAGAGGCAGCGGCGCTTCAGCGCGTCGTGGATCTCGCGGGTGCGATTCGAGGTGATGATCACGATCGGCGGCTCCGGTGCCTTCACGGTGCCGAGCTCGGGGATGGTCACCTGGAAGTCGCTGAGGATCTCCAGCAGGTACGCCTCGAACGCCTCGTCGGCGCGGTCGAGTTCGTCGATCAGGAGCACCGGCGGGCCCGCAACGTCGGGCTCGAGCGCCTGCAGCAACGGCCGCTTGATCAGGAAGCGTTCGGCGAAGATGTCGCTGGCGAGCTGGTCGCGGTCGGTGTCGCCGCTAGCTTCCGCGAGCCGGATCGCGATCATCTGCGCCGCGCTGCTCCACTCATAGACGGCGGAGGCGACGTCGAGGCCTTCATAGCATTGCAGGCGGATCAGCTTGCGTCCTAGCGCCGCCGAGAGGACCTTCGCGATCTCGGTCTTGCCGACGCCCGCCTCGCCTTCCAGGAACAGCGGGCGGCCCATGCGCAGCGCGAGATAGGTCACGGTCGCCAGCGATCGCTCGGAAAGGTAGCCGCGCGACGTCAAGAGCTCCAGCAGGGCATCGACGGAAGTGGGTAACGCCGATGCACTCATGGAACAGCCAATCTTGGAGCAGGGGTTAGCAACATCACGCCTTGGTATTTAGTCCTTGGCGGTCGCGGCTTCCACGGCCCGGCGCGCCAGCACGCCGATCAGATGCGCGCGGTACTCGGCACTGCCGTGGAGGTCGCTGTTCAGGCCATCGGGGGGAACAGTCAGGCCTTCGAGCACCTTGTGCGAGAATCGCTTCTTCAGCGCCTCCTCGAACGCAGCGACGCGGAACACGCCGTCGGAGCCCGCACCGGTCACCGCGACCCGCACGTCCGACGGACGCTTGGCCACGAACACACCTACCAACGCATAACGCGAGGCCTGGTTGCGGAATTTCACATAGGCCGCCTTCTTCGGCAGGGGGAACATCACCCTGGTGATGATCTCGTCGTCCTCCAGCGCGGTCGAGAACAGGCCCTGGAAATACTCCTCGGCCTTCAGCCGGCGCTTGTTGGTGACGATGGTGGCGCCGAGCGCCAGCACCGCGGCCGGATAGTCAGCGGTCGGATCATTGTTGGCGAGCGAGCCGCCGATCGTGCCGCGGTGACGCACCGCGGGATCGCCGATCAGGCTGGCCAGTTCGGCAAGCGCCGGGATCGCCTCGCGGACCGTCGCGGAGCTGGCGACGTCGGCGTGCTTGGCGGTGGCGCCGATCGCGAGCGCACGGCCCTTCATCTCGATCGTGTCTAGGCCATCGATATGGGAGAGATCGACCAGATGCGGCGGGCTGGCGAGCCGCTGCTTCATGACCGGCACCAGAGTGTGGCCGCCGGCGATCAGCTTGGCGTCCTCGTTCTTGACGAGAAGGTTGGCGGCCTGCCGCACGGTCGCCGGACGATGATATTTGAATTCGTACATTGGAATGTCCTGATCGCGGAAAGCGATGTCGGTTGACTGGGCGAGGTCCGATCCTCAGCGGGATCCGACTTCAGGCGAGGTCCGACTTGGCCATCGCCTTGGCCCCGGCGGCTATCGAAGCAACGATGTTCTGGTAGCCGGTGCAACGGCACAGATTGCCTTCCAGCTCCTCGCGGATCATTTCGTCGCTGAGGTCATGGCCCTTGCGATGCACCAGGTCGACGGCGGTCATGATCATGCCCGGTGTGCAGAAGCCGCACTGCAACCCGTGATTCTCGCGGAAAGCCTCCTGCATCGGATGCAGTGGCGCGCCGTCGGCTGCCAGTCCCTCGATGGTCCTGACCTCATGACCGTCGGCCATGACCGCGAGGGTGGTGCACGACTTCACCGCCTTGCCGTCGAGATGCACGACGCAGGCGCCGCACTGCGAGGTATCGCAACCGACATGGGTCCCCGTCAGCCGCAGGCTTTCGCGCAGAAACTGGACCAGAAGGGTACGGGGGTCGACGTTCGCGTTGACGGGGTTGCCGTTCACGATCATGGAAATCTTGGCCATCAGCACTCTCTTATCTGCACCACCGCATATCGGCGGCGCAGGCGGTTTAAATCATTCCAGACGGCATAATATGGGCGGGCCCCCGGATGGGCAACCTTTCGAGCCACCCGTCCAGGGCATGGCCGGACCTGGGAAGGCCAGCCTGCGAGCAGGGCTAGCCCTGCACTGCCTCAACTCTGCACTGCTTTGGCGAAATTGGCAAAGAACTCGTCGGCGAGTTTCTTGGCGGCTCCGTTGATCAGGCGCTGGCCCAGCTGAGCGAGCTTGCCGCCGATCTGCGCCTCGACATTGTAGCTGAGCAGCGTGCCGCCATCCTTGTCGGCAAGCCCCACAGTCGCGCCGCCCTTGGCGAAGCCGGCAACCCCGCCCTCGCCCTCGCCCGTGATCTTGTAGCCGTTCGGCGGATCGAGATCACTCAGGGTGACCTTGCCCTTGAAGCGCGCGGAGACCGGCCCGACCTTCATCTTTGCGGTCGCCCGGAAGCCGTGCTCGTCGGTCTTCTCGAGCTCCTCGCAGCCGGGGATGCAGGCCTTCAGAACCTCGGGGTCGTTGAGCTTGTCCCACACAGCCTGGCGCGGCGCCGCAAGCTGGACTTCGCCGGTCATCGTCATGGCCATGGGGACCTCCTCGATCGCTAGAACCTGAGGTCCCAAGTAAAGCAGCCGGCGGGCAAAGGAAAGGGCACCTTCGGAGGATGAGCGATGCATATTCGCAACCGCAGCAAGACCGTCGCCTCGTTCACGAAATCGCGCTATCCGCTGGTCCGGTTGAAAACCGCGGCAAACCATTCCCGGGCATTGGCAGGCGCTCTGCGGAATGGTTAGGTCGCGCGACATGAGCACAGCCCTCTCCCCCCTGCTGGCCCCGATGCTGTCCAGCGCCGCGATGCGCGCGGTGTGCGACGATGCCACGACGCTCCAGCACATGCTGGACTTCGAGGCCGCCCTCGCCCGCGCCGAGGCCGCCGTCCGTGTGATTCCCGCAACGGCCGCGGGGCCGATCGGCGCCGCCTGCCGGAGCGAATCATTCGACATCGCAGAGCTCGCCGAGGCCGCGACGCGGTCCGGCAATCTGGCAATCCCCCTGGTCAAGGCGCTGACGGCCGAGGTCGCGAAGGCCGATAGCGAGGCCGCCCGCTATGTTCATTGGGGCGCCACCAGCCAGGACGTCATCGACAGCGCCACGATGCTGAGCCTGCGCGCCGGGATCGATGCGCTGCTCGCCGACCTCGATCGCGCCGTCGCCGGCTTCGCAAATCTGGCACGCACGCACCGCAACACCGCCGTGGTGGCGCGCACCTGGCTGCAGCATGCCCTGCCGATGCCGTTCGGGCTCAAGCTCGCCGAATACGCCGCGGCGCTGCACCGCTCGCGCAAGCGTCTGCAACGGCTGCGCAGCGAGGCGCTGGCGTTGCAATTCGGTGGTGCCGCCGGGACGCTGGCCGCGCTTGGCGACAACGGACTCGCGGTCGCCGGGCAACTCGCAGAGGAGCTGGACCTGCCATTGCCCGATGCACCCTGGCATACCCATCGCGACCGCATCGCAGAGGCTGCGTCGGTGTTCGCGATCATTGCGGGCAGCTGCGGCAAGATCGCGCGCGATGTCTCGCTGATGATGCAGACCGACGTCGGCGAAGCCTTCGAGCCGGCGGGCGCCGGCCGCGGCGGCTCCTCCACCATGCCGCACAAGCGCAACCCGGTCGCGTCGGCCAGCGCGCTCGGCTCCGCCACCATGGCCCCCAACCTCGCCGCGACCATCTTCGCCGCACAGGTGCAGGATCACGAGCGCAGCGCCGGCCCCTGGCATGCGGAATGGCCGGCGCTCCCTGGCCTGATGCTGGTGACCTCGGGTGCGCTTGCAGCGGTCGTCGATCTCGCCGAGGGGCTGGAGGTCGATGCGGCCCGGATGCGCCTCAATCTCGACGCGACAGGCGGCCTGATCATGGCGGAAGCGGTCACCTTCGCGCTCGCCGAAAAGATCGGCAAGAGCGACGCGCATCACCTGATCGAGGCTGCGAGCAAGGCGGCGGTCGCAGCGAAAACGCATTTGCGCGACGTGCTGAGTGCGGACGCCCAAGTCACCGCGCATCTCGACGCCGCCACCATTGCAAAACTGTTCGAGCCGATGGCCTATCAGGGCGCCTCGCAGGCGCTGATCGACCGCCTGCTGACCACGCTCGACCAGCCATGAAAAACCGGAGAACTGTCCGATGCCCATGATCGACGCCGACGGGTGCCTGCTTAACGTCCAGGTCGACGGCCGTGATGGCGGTCCGACCTTGATGCTGTCGAATTCACTCGGCTGCACCTTGAAGATGTGGGAGCCGCAGATGCCGGCGCTGACGCAATTGTTCCGCGTCATCCGCTATGACCGCCGCGGCCACGGCAAATCGAGCGTTCCGCCCGGGCCCTATTCGATGGAGCGGTTCGGCCGCGACGTGCTTGCGATCCTCGACGATCTCAACATCGAGAAGGTGCATTGGTGCGGCCTGTCGATGGGCGGCATGGTCGGGCAATGGCTCGGCGCCAAGGCACCCGAGCGCTTCGGCAAGATCATTCTCGCCAACACCTCCTGCTATTATCCCGATCCGACCAACTGGCTGAACCGCATCAAGGCGGTGAAGGAAGGCGGCATCGCCGCTGTCGCCGACGCCGTGATATCAGGCTGGCTGACCGCCGACTTCCGCGAGCGTGAGCCGCAGACCGCGGCCAACATGAAGGCGATGCTGCTGGCCTCGCCGGTCGAGGGGTACCTCGCCTGCTGCGAGGCGCTCTCCACCCTCGACCAGCGCGCGCTGCTGCCGAACATCAAGAGCCCGACGCTGGTGATCGCGGGACGCCAGGACATGGCAACACCGGTCTCGGCGGCGGAGCTGATCCGCAGCGGTATTCCCGGCGCCAGCATGACGCTGCTCGACGCCGCGCACATCTCCAATGTCGAGCAGTCGCACGCCTTCACCGAAGCCGTGGTCGGCTTTCTCACGCAACGCTAGCAAGGAGCGCCGACGAAGGCTGCGTAGCCGGATGGAGCGCAGCGAAATCCGGCTACGATTTCAGGAGGGCTCGCAATGGACGACAATCAGCGCCGCGACGACGGCATGGTGCAACGCCGCAAGGTGCTCGGCAATGAATGGGTCGACAGGTCGATCACCAGCCGCAACACGTTCAACACCGACTTCCAGGACCTGATCACGCGCTATGCATGGGGCGAGATCTGGACGCGGCCGCATTTCGATCACCGCACGCGGCGGGTGCTCGTCATCGGCACCATGGTCGCGCTCGGCCAGTGGGACGAATTCCGCCTGCATGTCCGCGCGGCGCTCGCCGAGGGCGGCTTCACGCCCGACGACATCAAGGAAATCCTGCTGCAGCAGGCGATCTATTGCGGAGTGCCTGCGGCCAATCACGCCGTCAAGGAAGCAAACGCGATCATCACAGAACTAGGGCTGCTGAAGCAATAGCTCGCCGGCCGGCGCGCTGGCCCCGGCGGTATCAGCCTCCGCGGTTCGCTTTGGCGAGGTCTCCACCAGCATCACGATCGCGGTGCCGAGCAGCATCAGCAGCTCGGCGGCATGCACGCGCAGCGCTTCCATCTCGCCGACCTTCGAGGCCAGCAGCATGCTGGCGAAGCTGAGCACGCTGCCGAGGCAAAGCGCAACCGCAAGCGCCTCGTCCGCGGCCCCACTCTTGCGCTTCGACGGAAACACGACCATGGCGAGGAACACCGCGAAGAACGCCACCACGGTGATGCGCGCCAGCGCGAGCAGCCAGGCGAGCCGCACCGTCGCCATCTTGGCGAGTTGCATGTGGTCGCTGGCATACAGCGCGATCGAGACGCTTGGCCGCTCATAGAGCCCGTGGATCGGCGACACCATGATGCTGAGCGCAATGACGGTCCAGACCGGGATGAAATAGGTCGCGAGCAACGCGCCGTTGAGTGAACTAATCCGCCAATTGCTGGACATGAAGCCTTCCCAATGCTTGCCACGGCCCCGGGGACGGGCAACGGGCTTGGGGAGCGAGGTAACGCCGTTAGACAGCCAGCGGCAATTTAAACCCTTCGTTTACCTTAACTGCCTTGGCGGCTTTTTGGGGATCGCCTGGGGATTGTCGGGAGACCACGGAGGGCCTGTCAAAACGAGCCAAAAAAGAAGGGTCCCGCTCGCGGCGAGCCCCTTCTGTTGCGCTCAACTTCGCCTTTTTCCGAATTAGCAGTGCCGGTTGACCGCCCGGATCCTGCTGCTGTTGACCGGCTTCCGACCCGGATTCCGGTTCTGCTGAGCCGGGTTCGGGTTCTGGCTGCTCATTCGGGATGATCCCTGCTGCATGGCAGCAGAGACATTGCGGCCGCATCGTCCGAGGTTGCGCAGGGAACTCCGGTTCCGTCGCGATCATTCCAAGGCGGAGCCTGGCACCGTGTGACCAAGGAACCTCACCCGCCAAACTACCTATGTACAAATCCTCCGGGCCATGCGCGACGCTGTTGCCGCCAGCGGTATTCCGCTGTTAGAAAATGACACGACGCGACGGATCAGGCTGCCGAGGGGGCCCTGGTCGCGTCATTCTTCGAGCGACGGCAGCGCATGGATTATTTCGCCCAGCAGTTGATCAACGGCCTCGTACTCGGCTCAATCTACGGCCTCATCGCCATCGGCTACACGATGGTCTACGGCATCGTCGGCATGATCAATTTCGCTCATGGCGACATCTTCATGATCGGCGGCTTCATCGCACTGATCACGTTCCTGATCCTGGTCTCGTTCGGGCTGACCGCAATTCCGGTGATCCTGCTGATCGTGCTGCTGGTTTCGATGGCGATCACCTCGCTTTATGGCTGGACCATCGAGCGGATCGCCTACCGCCCGTTGCGGCATTCGTTCCGCCTCGCGCCGATGCTCTCCGCAATCGGCATGTCGTTCATCCTGGTCAACTTCTCGCAGGTGTCGCAGGGCGCGCGGGTCAAGCCGGTGCCGCCGATCATCGCCGGCGGTTACACGCTGCATGAAGGCGCCAGTGGCTTCGCGGTGCAGCTCTCCAACGTCCAGATCCTGGTAGTGGTCGCCACCATCGTGGTGCTTGCCCTGTTCACCTGGCTGGTCTCGCGCACCCGGCTCGGCCGCGACATGCGCGCCTGCGAGCAGGACCAGACCATGGCCGCACTGCTCGGCGTCGACGTCGACCGCACCATCTCGATGACCTTCGTGATCGGCGCGGCGCTCGCCGCCGTCGCCGGCATAATGTACCTGCTCTATTATGGCGTGGTGGATTTCTTCATGGGCTTCGTCGCCGGCATCAAGGCGTTCACCGCAGCCGTGCTCGGCGGCATCGGCTCGCTGCCGGGCGCGATGCTCGGCGGGCTCGCGATCGGGCTGATCGAGACGTTCTGGTCGGCCTATTTCTCGGTCGAGTACAAGGACGTCGCCGCGTTCTCGATCCTGATCGTGGTGCTGATCTTCATGCCGACCGGCCTGCTCGGTCGTCCCGAAGTCGAAAAAGTCTGACGGACAGTCCTCAGTGAGCGTCACCCCAGCAACCTCGTCGCACACTTCGCAGCCTCTCGGCAGCGCCTTCATCCTCAAGAAAGCCCTGATCAGCGCGCTGGTCGCGCTGGTCCTGTTCTCACTGATGATCGGCATCCGCACCGAAGCCGGCAATCAGGGCGGCCTGATCTACTGGACGCGGTTCGGCGACCTCGCCACCATGGTGGGTGTCGTGTTCGGCGGCAGCATCATCGTCGAGCTGCTGCGGCAATGGTTCGGACCAGTCGAGACCGACAAGGTCGTGCCGAAGCCGGTCCGCGCGGCGATGTCGTTCGTGGGGCACTGGCTGGCGCCGGCGCTGCTGGCCTTCGCACTGTTCGTCCCCGTCATCTTCTACCACCAGCGCTACATTCTCGACCTCGCCATCCTGGTGCTGACCTATGTGATGCTGGGCTGGGGGCTCAACGTCGTGGTCGGCCTCGCCGGCCTGCTCGACCTCGGCTACGTCGCCTTCTACGCCGTCGGCGCCTATTCCTACGCGCTGCTCGCCACCAATTTCGGCCTGTCGTTCTGGGTCTGCCTGCCGCTCGCCGGCATCCTGGCTTCGTTCTGGGGCGTGCTGCTCGGCTTCCCGGTGCTGCGTCTGCGCGGCGACTACCTGGCGATCGTCACACTCGCTTTCGGCGAGATCATCCGCCTCGTCATCACCAACTGGCAGAGCCTGACCGGCGGCCCCAACGGCGTATCGGGCATTCCGCGCCCGACCCTGTTCGGCATCCCGCTCGACAACAGCGATGACGGGCTCGCCGCCAAGCTCGGCATCGAGTTCTCGCCGACGCATCGCCTCGTCTTCCTGTTCTATCTGATCCTGGCGATGGCGCTGCTCACCAACTGGGTGACGATCCGGCTGCGGCGGCTGCCGATCGGCCGCGCCTGGGAGGCGCTGCGCGAGGACGAGGTAGCCTGCCGCGCGCTCGGCATCAACACCACCACGACCAAGCTGACCGCGTTCGCCACCGGCGCCATGTTCGGCGGCTTTGCCGGCGCGTTCTTCGCCACGCGGCAGGGCTTCATCAGCCCGGAATCCTTCACCTTCCAGGAATCGGCGCTGGTGCTCGCGATCGTCGTGCTCGGCGGCATGGGCTCGCAGCTCGGCGTGGCACTTGCGGCGCTGGCGATGATAGGCGGCTTCGAATTGTTCCGCGGCTTCGATCAGTACCGCATGCTGGTGTTCGGCATGGCGATGGTGATCCTGATGATCTGGCGGCCGCGCGGCCTGGTCGGACACCGTGCGCCGACCGTGTATCTGGAACGCAGCGAGGCGATCTCGTCCGATCTCGTCAAGGAGGGCCACGGATGAGCGACGCCCCGATCCTCACCGTGGAACACCTGATGATGCGCTTCGGCGGCATCGTCGCCGTCAACGATCTCTCCTTCAACGCCGACCGGCGCAAGATCACCGCGCTGATCGGACCGAACGGCGCCGGCAAGACCACGGTGTTCAACTGCATCACCGGGTTCTATCGCCCGAGCGGTGGCGCGATCCGCCTCAACCACGATGACGGTCGCACCATCCATCTCGAGCGGCTCAACGATTTCCGCATCTCCAAGCAGGCCAGCGTCGCCCGCACCTTCCAGAACATCCGCCTGTTTCCAGGCATGACCGCGCTCGAGAACCTGATGGTGGCGCAGCACAACGCCTTGATGCGCGCCTCCGGCCTGACCGTGCTCGGCCTGATCGGCGCGCCGTCATGGCGCAGCGCCGAACGAGCCGCCATTGAGCTGGCGCGGACCTGGCTGGCGCGCGTCGGGCTGCTCGATCGCGCCGATGATGCGGCGGGCAACCTCGCCTATGGCGACCAGCGCCGTCTCGAGATCGCCCGCGCGATGTGCACCGAGCCCACGCTGCTCTGCCTCGACGAGCCGGCAGCCGGCCTGAATGCGCGCGAAAGCGGCGCGCTCAACGAATTGCTGCTGTCGATCCGCGCCGAGCAGGGCACCTCGATCCTGCTGATCGAGCACGACATGTCGGTCGTGATGGAGATCTCCGATCACGTCGTGGTCATGGACTACGGCGTCAAGATCGCCGAAGGCACGCCGCAGGCCGTGCGCGACGATCCCAAGGTGATCGCCGCCTATCTCGGCGCCGACGAGGACGAGGCGATCGCCGTGATGGAGAAGGCCAATTGAGCGCGGCGACCACCACTATACCCCTCCTCGCGGTGCGTGGGCTGCGGGCGGCCTATGGCAAGATCGAGGCGCTGAAGGGCGTCGACGTCGAGATCAATCCCGGCGAGATCGTCGCCCTGATCGGCGCCAATGGCGCCGGCAAATCGACGCTGATGATGACGATCTTCGGCAGGCCGCGCGCCCGCGCCGGCCGGATCGAATATGACGGCCGCGACATCACCGGCGCGCCGACCCACGAGATCGCGCGGATGCGGATTGCGCAGTCGCCCGAGGGACGGCGCATCTTCCCGCGCATGAGCGTGGCGGAGAACCTGCAAATGGGCGCGGATGCGACCGAAACGAGCGAGGCCGAGCGCGAGGCCGGGCTCGAGCGGGTGTTTGCGCTGTTTCCGCGGCTCAAGGAGCGCATTGCGCAGCGCGGCGGCACGCTGTCGGGCGGCGAACAGCAGATGCTCGCGATCGGCCGCGCCCTGATGAGCCGGCCGCGCCTCTTGATGCTGGACGAGCCCTCGCTCGGCCTTGCACCGCTGATCGCCAAGCAGATCTTCGAGGCGATCCGTACGCTGAACCGGCAGGACGGCCTCACCGTGCTGATCGTCGAGCAGAACGCCAACCATGCGCTGAAGCTCGCCAATCGCGGCTACGTCATGGTCAACGGCCTGATCACGCTGGCCGGGACCGGCGCCGAGTTGTTGCAGCGCCCCGAAATCCGCTCCGCCTATCTGGAGGGTGGCCGGCACTAGAGCCATTTCCGTTCGGACGGAAGCCGGCCCCCCGTGGCGGCTGAAGCGTCGTTTTACCTGAAAATTGCCGGTGACTTCGCCGCGAATTCATCCGAGAATGGCGCCGGTTATTGTACCCGGCCCGCCGGGTCCTTCCCCAAAAGGCAACGACCACGAGGACTTGTCATGAAATCACTGAAGATCATCGGCCTGGCATTGGGCGCTTCGTTCGCATTGTCGGCGAGCGCGTTCGCGCAGGACATCACCATTGCAGTGGCCGGCCCGATGACGGGCGACGAAGCCGCCTTCGGCCGGCAGATGCAGAACGGCGCCGAGCAGGCCGTCGCCGACATCAACGCGGCCGGCGGCATCCTTGGCAAGAAGCTCGCGCTGCAAGCCAACGACGATGCCTGCGATCCGAAGCAGGCGCGCTCGATCGCGGAAAAGATCGGCAGCGCGAAGATTCCGTTCGTCGCCGGTCACTTCTGCTCGTCGTCCTCGATCCCGGCGTCCGAGGCTTATGCCGACGCCAACGTCCTGCAGATCACGCCGGCTTCGACCAACCCGCTGTTCACCGAGCGCAAACTCTGGAACGTGGCGCGCGTCTGCGGTCGCGACGACCAGCAGGGCATCGTCGCCGCCGACTACATCATCAAGAACTTCAAGGGCAAGAACATCGCGATCCTGAACGACAAGACCACTTACGGCAAAGGCCTCGCCGACGAGACCAAGAAGTCGCTGAACAAGGCCGGCGTCCAGGAGAAGCTCTATGAGTCCTACAACAAGGGCGACAAGGACTTCAACGCGATCGTCTCGCGCCTGAAGAAGGAGAACATCGATCTCGTCTATGTCGGCGGCTACCATCAGGAATCCGGCCTGATCCTGCGCCAGATGCGTGACCAGGGTCTGCAAGCCGTGCTGATGGCGGGCGACGCCTTGAACGACAAGGAGTTCGCCTCGATCGCCGGCCCCGCCGCTGAAGGCACTCTGTTCACCTTCGGCCCGGATCCGCGCAACAAGCCGACCGCGAAGGCGATCGTCGAGAAGTTCAAGGCCAAGAACATCGATCCCGAAGGCTACACGCTCTACACCTACGCGGCGATCCAGGTCTGGACCCAGGCTGCCGCCAAGGCCGGCACCACCGACCCCAAGAAGGTGATGGCCACCATCAAGGCCGGCGATTGGGACACCGTGCTCGGCAAGCTGGGCTTCGATGCCAAGGGCGACATCAAGCAGATCGACTACGTCGTCTACAAGTGGGACAACAAGGGCAACTACTACGAGATCAACCAGAAGGGGACCTGACGGGGCACCCGATCGGGATTGCTGATCTCCCGACGCTCTCATTCAAACGCCCCGGCTTGCCGGGGCGTTTTTTGTTGCGCATCAGCCCGCGGCGACCATCGTGTGCATCACGGAGCCGAGCGCAGCGTCGATCGCCTGCTGCAACTGGTTCGGCCGGAACGGTTTCTGCAGGCCGACGATGTCGGCGAGGTCGGCCGATCCCGGCAGGAAATCGAGCGCCGTGATCCCCGAGATCGCGACGATCGGAAATCGCGGCACGCGCGCACGCATGGCGAGGATGACGTCGACCCCGCTCCTGCCGTCCAGGAAGATGTCGACGATGGCGAGATCGCAGGGCGAAGCCTCGAACGCGGCCAGCGCCTCGGCGGCGTTCGACGCCTCGATCACCTCAAAACGCTGAACACGCAGCAGGATCGCGATCATTGCCCGAACGTCGGCCTGATCGTCGATCACGAGAATACGGGGCATAATGGCCCTCCCAGTGCTTCCGCGCGGAAGGCTAATGGCGGAGATCGGGAATCAAGATGTAAACCCGCGCATTGTCCCGATTGTCGGTAAAGGGCGGGTTACCTGCCTTGCTGCATTCCTTGCGGCTGTTATACCGGAATCATCCGGATGGCAGGCGGGAACGGAACGCATCGTGAAAAACCTTCTCACCGATATCGCCGGCGTCAGCGTCGGCCACGCCCATGACGGCGCGATCGCCTCGGGCGTGACCGCCATCATCTTCGATCGACCGGCGGTGGCCTCAATCGATGTCCGCGGCGGTGGCCCCGGCCTGCGCGAGGACGCGCTGCTTGCGCCGCAGAACGTCGTCGAGGCGATCGACGCCATCGCGCTGTCCGGCGGCTCCGCGCTCGGGCTCGACGCCGCCGGCGGCGTGCAGGCCTGGCTCGCCGAGCGCGGCCGCGGCTTTCGCGTCCGCGATGCGGTGATCCCGATCGTGCCAGGCGCGATCTGCTTCGATGTTCTCAACGGCGGCAACAAGGCGTGGGGACGCTTTCCGCCCTATCGCGATCTTGGCTACGCGGCTGCGGATGCGGCGACGGGCGATTTCAACCTCGGCAGCGTCGGCGCCGGCATGGGCGCGACCACCGCGACCCTGAAGGGCGGCCTCGGCTCGGCCTCCGTGCAGGCCGACGACGGCGTCACGGTCGCTGCGCTTGCGGTCGTCAACGCAGTCGGCAGCGTAACCGTCGGCACAGGCCCCTGGTTCTGGGCCGCGCCGTTCGAGGTAGGCCACGAGTTCGGCGGACGTGGCCTGCCGCCGGCCTTCACCGAGGACATGCTGAAGGTGCGGCTGAAAGGCGGCGCTGACGCGACGGCGGCGGAGAGCACCACGCTGGTCGTCGTGGTCACCGACGCGCAACTGACCAAGGCGCAGGCCAAGCGGCTGGCGATGATCGCGCAGACCGGCATGGCACGTGCGATCTACCCGGTGCATGCACCGCTCGACGGCGACGTGGTGTTTGCCGCTGCGACCGGCGCGAAACCGATCGACCCGCTGTTCGGCCTCACCAGGCTCGGCGCGCTGGCCGCCAACACGGTGGCGCGTGCCATCGCCCGCGGCGTCTATGCAGCGACCGCGCTGCCCTTCCCCGGCGCGCTGCCGAGCTGGCAGGATCGGTTCGGTTAGATCGCGTGGAGATCGTTACGCGCAGCTTCGCTCGCAATGAGAGACGCGGAAGAGCCCCGGGCCGCTACGCGCTCACCGCTACCGACGAACTCGCCTGCGCCGACACCGCCTGCGATTGGCGCTGGATCAGCTGCTCGATGAAATTGTAGGACGAGGTCGCGTTGTTCTGGCTTGACGAGTTGGACGGGGCTGCCGGCGTCGTCATCGTCACCTTGGAGCCGTCGGCATAGGTCAACGTGGTCGTGGTCGAGCCGTCGGCGTTGGTCACGGTCGTGCTGGTGGTTCCGGAGTTCGAGCCATCCGATCCGCTGGAACCCGCGCCGCCGCTGGCGCCGCTGTCCGCGTGATGATGGTGATGGCCGCCGGCACGCTGCGTCCCCTGCTGCAGCTCGCTGAGGCTGACCGAGCCGTCGCCATTGGTGTCGAGCTTGGCGAACAGCGCGTCGGCCTGGGTGGTGCCGATGCCGTCGGCGGCGAGCGTGCTCTCGAATTGCGACTTGCTGATCGTGCCTGTGCTGCTGGCTGCGATCTGCGAGAACAGGCTCTGCAGCGGATTGGAGGAATTCGTCGTCGTCGTACCCGTCGTTCCGCTCGACGACGCCTGGCTTTGCGCCGACAGCAGCGCGCTCATCGTCGCCGGCGAGATCTGCGACCACCCGCTGTTGGAACCGGTTCCGGCGCTGGTGCTGGTCGAACTCGAGGACGCCATCGAGGGGTCGAACAGGCCGGTGGCCTGGGTCGTGCCCTGGCTCGTGCTCGTGGTCTGCGCGGATGCCGACTTCGACGACATCAGCGACTGGAGAAGGTCGATCGCTGACGAAGCAGCGCCGATGGCAAACAACATGGCAACACCCCAAACACCGCCGCGCGCGGCGGTTCGAACTCTCGTCCATTGTTGAGCAAGGCGCGTGCCAGCGAAAAAACCCAATGAAATCCGGCATTCCCGCGAAATGGACAAGTTGGCGCACCCGGCAAGAGCTGCCGCTGCGGCAGATTTTTCCGCTGCCGGTTCCGTCCCCTCGTCGCATTGCCCGTCCCGCGTCTGCGTGATAGGCGGGGCCATCGCCACGGCCGCAACGCCTTTCGGGAAAGCGCTCATGTCCCAGCCATTCACCCCGCGTCCCCTCGTCATCGCGCCCTCGATCCTGGCGTCGGACTTCTCAAGGCTCGGCGAGGAAGTCCGCGCCGTCGACCAGGCCGGCGCCGACTGGATCCATCTCGACGTGATGGACGGGCATTTCGTTCCCAACATCTCCTACGGTCCGGATGTCATCAAGGCGATGCGACCGCATACGAAGAAGATCTTCGACGCGCATCTGATGATCTCGCCGTGCGATCCCTATCTCGAAGCCTTCGCCAAGGCGGGCTGCGACCACATCACGGTGCATGCCGAAGCCGGCCCGCATCTGCATCGCTCGCTGCAGGCGATCCGGGCGCTGGGCAAGAAGGCCGGCGTGTCGCTCAATCCGGCGACGCCGGCGAGCGCGATCGAATATGTGCTCGACCTCGTCGACCTCGTGCTGGTGATGTCGGTCAATCCGGGCTTCGGCGGCCAGGCCTTCATCCGCTCGGCGCTCGGCAAGGTGAGCGACGTCAAGGCGATGACGGCCGGACGGGAGATCGATATCGAGGTCGATGGCGGGGTTGCGCCTGACGTGGCGGGCCAGCTCGCCGCCGCCGGGGCCAACGCCTTCGTCGCAGGCTCCGCGGTATTCAAGGGCGGTACCATCGAGAGCTACCGCACCAATATTTCGGCGATCCGCAACTCCGCGGCGCTGGCTCGGGGTGAAGCGATCTGACCGACGGCGCGCCTGCTGCCCGCAAGTGCGGCGCACACCAGGCTGCTGCGTTGCCGCATGCACAACATTTCTGCGGTACCCCGTGGTCATGCGGGCTTCACAGACTCATCTCAATTGATGCACAACTTCCTCAAAGTTTGGGGAGGCGCAATCGTGACAGCGATCCTGATTTGGGGCGGCCTGGCATTATGGCTCGGCCTGAACGCAGCCTTTGTGGCGCGGCGCGCCTACGTAACGTCGCCCCGTGCCAAGGCAGCACGCACCACCTATACTCGTCTGCATCGCGCCTGACCGCCCGCGGCCGCGTGGGAGCCAACGCGTAGTCAGAACAGTCCAGGCGGGGTGATCGCCGCCCCATCGCTTGCGCCGGCCGTCGCCTGCAGTTCGAGCCGCGAAGGCCGCACCACGGTCACGGTGCATGGCGCCTCGGATGCGACCTTGGCCGAGACACTGCCGAGCAGCGAACGCCTCATCGAGCTCTGCCGCGCCCCGATGATGATGTGGTCGACCAGATTGGCCGTGGCGAATTCCAAGATGGCGCTGGCGGGATCGATCGCTTCGAGAACATGAACGGTGAGCCGGCTCTCGTCGAGCCGGAACGGCCGCGCCCAATGCTGGAGCGCCACCAGCCGGTCGACATGCTTGTTCTGGCCTTGCTCGTCCAGAGTCCGGTCGATCGACAGCAGGTTGAGCTTCAGCACGTTCACGCAGGCCAGCCGCGCCGACGGCGAGGTCGACAACACCTGCTCGGCGGTGACGCGAATGGCGTCGTTCAGCACCTCGGAACCATGGGATGGATCCAGCGCGACGGCGACGATCGGGCTTGCCGCGAGTTGGGCGGCGACATTGGACTTCGGCTGCGGCGCTACCGCGCCGAGATTGAAGCGTCGGCGCCAGACCGTACCGAGCGGATCGCGCGTCAGGCGCTGCGACCGCGAGGTCAGCTTCACCTTTTCAGGATGGGCGAGATCGAAGGCGAGCTGCGCTGCGGTCGGATACCGCGCGGCAGGGTCGATCTCGAGGCACCGCAGCACGATCTCCTGCAGCCAGGGGGGATAGTCAGCTCTCAGCCTGCGCGGCGGATAGGGATCGCGCCACAGCCGCCGGCGCATGCCGCGCAGCGACTCGGTCTCGCCGAACGGCCGCACGCCCGTGGTGAAGAAGTAGAGCAGCACGCCGAGCGAGAACAGGTCGCTGCGCGGATCGTCGCGTATGCCGAGCAGGCGCTCGGGCGCCATGTAGGGTGCGGTGCCGTAAGGCAGGCGGAACTCCTCCTGCAGCAGATCAGGCAGATGATTGTGGTGCGAGAGCCCGAAGTCGATCAGCACCGCCGCCTCGCCGCGCTCACGGAACATGATGCTGCTCGGCTTGATGTCGTGATGGATGACGTTCTGGCGGTGCAGGCTGGCGAGCGCGGAGGCGATCTTGCCGGCAATCGCCCTCGCCGCCTCGTAAGGCAGCGGCAAATCGTCGAGCCGCTTGTAGAGCGTCTGCCCGGGAATGCGCTCCATCGCCACATAGGCCTGCCGCTCGAAATCGCCGGAGCCGAAACAGGCCGGCACGTGCGGCCCGGACAGCCGCGGCAGGATCATCTGCTCCATCTCGAAGCTGACGATCGCCGCCGGATCCTCGCCCTCGGATGTCAGCGGCACCTTCATCAGGAGCGGCACATCGATGCCGGGATGGGTGACGCTCCACAGCGTCGCCATGCCGCCGCGGTGGACCCGTTCGCCGACGGTGAACCCATCGATCACCGCGCCCGGGCGCATCGGCTGCGTCGCCACCGCCTCACCTGCCGATCAGCAGGCGATCGGCGAGCCAGCGCGGCAGGCCGCTCGCCCTGATCCGCGCTGCCGCGGTCTCGACATCGTAGGGAACCCGAAGATAGGTGATCTCGCGGCTGACGGTGTCGAACATCGCGAATGACGCGGCCGGGTCGCCATCGCGCGGCTGCCCGACCGCGCCGAGCACCGCGAGCCAGCGCCGCCCGGCCAGCAGCTGCACCGCGATGCCTGCCGTCGGAACAAAGCTCGTCATCTTGGCGGCCGACGACATCGAATAGAGGCCCGGACGATGGATGTGGCCGCAGAAGGTGATCTGGAGCTCGGTCGCCAACATGCTCCGCGCAGCATCCGACGTGTCGCGGACATAGCGCCATCGCTCCGGATCCGAGGCCTCGGAGTGGACGTAAAGGCGGTTGTCCTCCTCGCGCAGGATCGGCAGGCCGGCGAGGAAGCGCTTCTGCTCGGCGCTGAGCTGGCCGCGGGTCCAGTCAACAGCGGCCTGCGCGTCGTCATTCATGCTGTCGCTCGGAGCGCCGATCGCATTGTCATGGTTGCCGCGCACCGCGATTGCGCCCTTGGCCACGAGGTCCATCACCATGTCGACGGCCCATTCCGGATCGGCGCCGTAGCCGACGATGTCGCCGAGGCAGATCAGCCGCTCGGCACCGCGCGCATGCGCGGCCTCGAGGCAGGCGGTGAAGGCCTGCCGGTTGGCGTGGATGTCGGTAAACAGCGCGAGCAGCATCGGTATCAGCCAGTTGGTACCACGAAAGCTAACCTGACCTTGATCGGCATCAAACACGTGCAGCCGCAAGTTCGCAATCGGGCCCATGGATGCATCGCGACGTCGAGGCTCCTGAGCGGATCGCGTTCCGTTCACGGGCCGCACATAATCAGAACTGATCACCCCTGATCCACAAAGACGATTTCCATTCCAGGAATCGCTCAACTATGGATGACCGCTCGGGGGTTTCTATCATGCGTGGCGAGCTACTGGCTGACTTTCGAACGGTCTTCATCTTGGACAGAACGCGCTTTGGAGCCAGACGTGCTCTCGAATTTCGGGCGGGCTCCTCGCCGGCGCTGGATCTATCCGAAAGTCCGGGTGCTGCGATCCTTGCGCGATCGCGCTCGCCCTCAAGACCATACGCGCCGACGATGCTGACGTCCACTTGAGCCCGCTGACCAATCCGCAAACGGGGATGGTGTGCCTTGCAGCGGGAGAACCGCCCGACAAAGCAATGGCCCCGCGTTGGCGACTTCCATCAACTAGGTCGGGAGCCATCTCGGTACGATATGTGCCAAGCTCGGCATCGGCCGGCGCAGCCTGAGCATCGCTTTATTGAAGTGATCCGAGCGGCATAGCACGAACGTGTCACGAACCGGCGCTCGCGGTTGTGGTGTTTGGTCGTCCTCGTGGCCCCCTCAAATCCGCATCGTCAGATCGTGTCTCGAGGCTCCGCATGGAGCTCGCAACCAGAGTGTGAGAGGTACAAGTGCATTTGAGCAAGAACGTCCATGCGTGCGCGATCTCCAATCAGGCCACGATATTCGGTCGATTTAGATCGATGATAAACTCCAATGTGCTGGAATTCATCATGGAAGCGCATGACGGATTGAGCGCAAAGATCGTTGCCGAAAGCGGGTTCAGAGGAATTTGGGCGTCGGGCTTGTCAATCTCAACTGCCCTCGGATTGCGCGATGCAAATGAGGCGTCATGGACTGAAGTGGTTGATGTTTTGGACAGGATGCAAGAGTCCGTGAGCATTCCCATAATGCTGGATGGGGACACCGGCTTTGGCAATTTCAACAACGTTCGACGTCTAGTCCAAAGGCTCTGCACGATCGGTGTCGCTGCAGTCTGTATCGAGGATAAGACTTTCCCGAAGACAAATTCATTCATTGGCGATCGCCAGCCGCTGGCGTCGATTGCAGAGTTTCAAGGGAAGATTCGAGCAGCAAAAGACAGTCAGCTGCATGACGCCTTTACGGTCGTGGCGCGCGTTGAAGCTCTCATCGCCGGGCACGGTATGGATGCTGCGCTTGAGCGGGCCCATGCATATTGCGATGCGGGTGCAGATGCCGTTTTGATTCACTCGAAGAAGGCCACCGCCGATGAAGTCCTCCAATTCGCTGAACAATGGCAGAATCGCGCGCCGCTGGTGATCGTGCCAACCAAATACCATGCGACACCGACCTCGCGATATCGCGACGCAAGTGTAAGCATGGTCATCTGGGCCAACCACAATCTGCGCGCCGCCCTGCAAGCTATGCGTTCTGTAACAAGGAGGATTCAGGCTGCCGAAGCGATTGCCGACGTCGAGAAAGATATAGCCTCCGTGGACGACGTCTTCTCGTTGATGAACTATCAGGAGTTGGAGGTTGCCGAATCTCGGTATCTGGCGGGAGAGGAGCGCTGATGAATCCGACAATGCTTGCAGGTCGAGCGAACTCGCTGGCGCAGTCCAAGACGTCGGCCATGCGCTCAATCGCCAACCGCCTCGCCGAACAAGGTGTGACAATTATCAATTTCGCAGCCGGCGAGATCGGTGACGATACTGCAACTGAAATCAAGAATGGCGCCAAGGACGCGATCGACCGTGCGACGAATGGCTATACGGACACAGCGGGGCTGAACGACCTCAGGAGCGGGATTGCCGCCAATTTTTTTGGAGATGCGCATCGGGTGATAAGCGCAGATAACGTGATGGTCACCGGCGGTGCAAAACCTGCCCTGTTTAACGCCGCGCTATTGCTTTTTCAGGAAGGAAATGAGGTCCTCATCCCAAGTCCCTACTGGACCACATTTGCCACACAGATCGAACTCGTCGGCGCCAAGGCCGTCGGGATTGACTCGCGGCGACCGGACTTTGGACTCGACGTTGCTGCGATAGCGGAGGCAATTTCGCCAAAGACACGAGGGATCATTGTCAACTCTCCCTGCAACCCGACAGGTTCAGTGATCTCGGAGCACGATCTGGATTCACTCATAAAACTAATAAAGCCTCTCAACATCTACCTGATCTTTGACGAATGCTATTCCACATTCCTTTATGACGGACGGCGTCATATTCGGCCATTCGACCTGGATCCGGGAATATTTGACCGCACAGTCGTCATAAATTCCTTCTCGAAAAGTCACGCACTGGCCGGATGGCGTCTTGGCTATATGATGGCCAGCGAGACAATCATCAAGAAAGCGACCGCGCTCCAAAGTCATACCAACTCCAATCCGAATAGCATCGCGCAGCACGCAATGCTCAGAGCCCTGGAGTCATCACACATCTCCTATCCTCGCGAACTTCACGCTCGCCTGACGAAGAACAGATCCATCGGCGTGACTTCGTTGCATGGCATACAGCATGTGAGCGCGATTACGCCGCAAGGCGGATTCTATTTCTATCTTCAGCTTGGCAAGCTCAAGGGCCGAAAGCTGTTCGGAACGACTGTATCGGATGCAGACCAAGTCGCATCGTTGCTTCTTGAGCATGCTTACGTTTCGACCGTACCCGGCTCGGCGTTTGCTGATCCCTGGGGGCTTCGGGTCTCCTTCTCTCTATCGGAAAGCCAGGTTGCCGACGGAATGAACCGGCTGCGCGACGCTTTTGTAGGGAACGTAAGGTGACGCGCGTGACCTCGGGTACTGCGCTCTTTCTGGGGGCAGTTCGGCCGGCCGACTATAGGCCTCTGCGCCAGATGGGGTACGAGATTGCACTCCTACGGGACAATAATTGTCCGGTGCCCGCTCCCGACCCCAACGACGTTGGATTCGTTGCGTCGGTCGATTTTTCAACGAGCCAGCCAGACGAGCTGATTCAGGTCCTTGCTGGATGGCGTGAGCGAACGATACTGCTGACTACAATTGAGACATCGGTTCACGACCATGCCCGCTTGACCCAAAAATACGGATATCCGGGACCGACGCCAGAAGCGGCGTCGATCGCATTGGACAAGTTCAGGATGCGCGAGCGTTTTGCGCGCAAGTTGCCACCTGCGAACACTGTTCAATTTGCCGAGATCAACAATTTGGACGAACTGAGGACTTTTGCGAACCGCGTCGAGTTTCCGATCGTTCTGAAGCCGGCAAACCTCTTCGGAAGCATGTTTGTGTCGCTGTGCAGGGACGAGCACGCCCTCGTGGAAGCGTATCAGCGCGACTGTCCCGAGGTACGCAGGTTGCTCGACAAGCTCGGGAAGACGAAAACTCCCGCCAAGATGCAAGCCGAGGAGTTCATAACGGGCAGGTGTGTTTCGGTGGACGTCGTCGTGAGCCGCGACGGCACGCCTTATTGCAGTCCGATTGTCGACATCTGGACAAATATGGACTTCGACCAAGTGGGGTTTGCACACATTGCGAGACTGGTCCCCAGTTCACTTTCAACAGAACAGCAAGGAGAGGCATTTGCTCTAGCCGAATCCTCTGTAAGGGCAATCGGCCTCGCCAACTGCATCGCGCATGTCGAAATCGTCGTTGGCGACAACGGGCCAAAGCTTCTTGAGGTTGCCGCTCGCGTGGGGGGCGGGCGCAACGCACTCATGGAGAGAGCCTTTGGAATATCCCTCATCGAGCAATACGCTCGCGTCCTGGAGGGACACGACCCGGAAATCGTCCACGTACTTTCCAATAGCGTCGCGGTGATTTCCCCGTTTCCGCTCAA
The DNA here is from genome assembly GCF_018130215.1 of Bradyrhizobium jicamae. Taxonomy (GTDB): domain Bacteria; phylum Pseudomonadota; class Alphaproteobacteria; order Rhizobiales; family Xanthobacteraceae; genus Bradyrhizobium; species Bradyrhizobium jicamae_A. The sequence goes on along the minus strand of NZ_JAFCKQ010000025.1, from coordinate 48,523 downwards.
AGCGGGGAACTATCTCGGTTCGCCCGGCATCGAGAGAGTGAAACGGAATTGCGCTGGTTTGGAAGCCGTCAACGTCCGCGCGAAGGTCGGCGAACGTGTGGGGCCAGCTCATGAAGGATTCCTGCCGCCGTCCAGCATCACGTTGACTTCCGAGGCGCGCTTCGAGCTTGAGACGACCGTACGCTCCATATTGAGCGACCAAGATTTCTACTCGGTTGGCTAGAGGAACTGCGAAGCTATGCGTCAGTTCTTCACGGGCATCGAAACGGGTGGAGCGTGGGCGGCTATTTCAAGCGGCCTGATATTCATGGCCCGAGGCGCGCTGCTGCCGTACTTCTTCGTAGTCTTTCATGATATCGGCAATTTCACATATGGAAAGATTGCACTCCTGTTGAATGTGTTTGTGATCGCTCAATCCGCTTGTGCCGTATTGGCCGGCGGAGCAGTCGAGCGCTCAACCGCACGCACAGCATCACTGGTTCTGCTCGCCATCTACCTGGGAGTCTTTGCGTGCTTCTATCTGGCGCGGTCCCTCATGCCGCTGTCGATCGCGCTTGCCGCCCTCGGCGCAGCCTTCGCAGCGGCGCGAGTGCTGTTCAACAGAAGGATCATTGCCACACAGGACCGAACTGGAATGCGGCAAACGATCTCCCTCCGCGCAGTATTGATGACATCCGGATCACTGTGCGGAAATTTGGCTGCCGCCTACATATTGTCGGCACTGGGTTGGAAGAGCTTTATCGCTTTCCTGCTTTGTTTGTTCGCTGCGTCAGTCGTCTTGTTTGGTGTGGGCACTCGTAAGAAGCCTGATGAAGCGACGAACCAGTCAGCTCCGGGGGGATCCATCATCGAGGCGCTTGGAAACGGTGACTTCTACCATGATATTTTGCGACTCGTTCCTCCGCTGATCCTCTACGGCAACTGGGGAACGATAATTCCGAAGTATATATCCGACTCGGTGAACGATATTCATATTATCGCCTGCCTGTACACCGCGACCGCAATATCAGCTCTTTTTTTGACGTTTGGGTTTAACGGCTATCTGTTCAAGAGATTTGATCAGACATTTCTGAAGATCGACCGGTATCCCGGTTTGGCGACAACATTCTTCACACTAGGGCTATTGTTGATGACGCTCACGGAAACGTGGACCCTGATCGTCATTGGCGGCGTCGTGTTCATTGTTGGTGAGATTATTATCGTTCCATATCTCGACGAAATTTCACGAAAGCACGGGGGTGCCAGTGCCGGGTCATACATTGGTCTGGTGATGGCGGCCGAGGGAGCCATGCGTTCAATCGGAATGGTGATCGGTACACTCTCTTACGGATACCTTTCGGACAACGGCGCTCGCAGTTGGTCATTTGTGGCTGTGATCGCCGTGGCGCTGGGTCTGGCCACCTTGATCCACTTCATCGGTATCGCTGGTAAAAGAAGGAAGAGTGCTATTGACACGGAGTTTGGTTGAACCAGGCCGTATTTTGGCCGGGAACTCCCGGGTACGGGCTGCGGAAAGGCTTACGCTCACGGATCTGCAGGATCTCTTGGGCGGCCAGTTGTTGGCGCTCAGGATACCGCACTACTTTCCCCCGGAGCGGTCACCTGAATTGGTGGAAGCGCTATAGCGCAGGTTCAAAGTGAACGCTTACGAGCGCGCCACCAATCTGAACCGTATCGGTACGCCATTTGTAAATGCGCGTGGCAATGAAGCCGTTCGAGAGCTGTATCTCGCCAGCGCACCAGATTTTCTCCGAGAGCTGCGCGCGGTTTGCAACGTATGTGCATGGCCAATCGACAGGCTTCGCCTTGAAATGGACGAGCTGTGGCCCGCAGGATCCGTCACTCTCAAGATTGATGGTCGAACATGCTTCGTCGGGCTCACCCGGATTTTCGAGAATGGAAGCTTTGCGAGACCGCATCAGGATTCACTCAGGCGCGACGGCCCGGACCTGATCATCGCCCGATCGATTAAAGACCAGCTGGCGGCCAACATCTATCTGGACAAGGCAGATGCTGGAGGGGTGCTTCAGCTCTGGTCGAGACGCCTGCCAGACGATGAATATGAAGCGATGAAGCAGGCAGGTGGTCATGGCATAGATCCCGAGTCGCTTGGCGCGCCTGATGCACAAATTGCACCGGAGGTGGGCGATCTGATTCTCTTTCGGTCGAGCCATCTGCATGCGGTCTCGAAAATCGAAGGACGGCCACGCGTCGCAGCCTCGGCTTTCATTGGCTACTGGGGCGCTCAAGAGCCGTTGAGGTTTTGGAGCTGATGTCGAACCTTAGGGCTGGGGTGGCTATGCAGACCAGGCCGCCCGCCTTCGCATTTTCCGGGATCGAACCAACTCGCTCACGCCACCGTCTTCTTCAGGTGATCTGTGCTGCGCTCGATTGAAGGCTGATGTGAAGAAACGTCGGGAAGGCCGCGCAACAATGGACGCGGTCGACGCCGTCGTTAGTCTTGATACGGGAAAGCTGCAAAGCCCCGGCTCGCAATCGGGCCGCGCAGGCGCGAAGACCTATCGGCCCACGACACGGTAACCTTCACCATCCTGTACTTCAGCATCCGGCTGCAGATAGACTGACGGAGCGGCCGGCAAGGATGCCGCCGCAAAGGCGGGGAAACCGCAGCAATGAACAATTGGATATTGTCGACGTGTTTCTTGGCGCTCACGGCAGTTCCTGCCGCCGCCGCCGATGTGCGCCTGGATTCCTATCGCAATCCGAAGAACGAGACGTTTCGCTTCTTCAATCAGATGTATCTCGACGGCGTGAGGGGCGGCCTGATGGCCACCAATGCGTGGTTGCGGCGCCATGGCGGCCAAATGGCGTTCTGCATGCCCGAAAACCTCGCACTGACCACCGAGCAGACCGAGGAGATCATGCTCAAGTCGGCCGACAAGCGGTCAGCGAAAGGTGATTGGTTGGTCGCGTCCCTGCTGCTGTGGGGGTTGCAGGATGCCTACCCGTGCGAGAAGGCCGGCAGCCAATGACGGAGCACGCGCCTGCGGCATTCAATCCGGAGGCAGATTAATGCTTGCACGGCGCCTGCAGGCCACGCAGCAATAGCGAGATCAGCGCTTCGATCCGTGCCGGACATTCCGGCTTGGCCCATTCCTCGGCATGCGCGGGGTGATGGTAGCGGACGGTGGAATCGAACACCGCGCGCGCGGTCGCCTTGACGTCGTCGATTTCGAACACGCCCTGCGCGACGCCATCAGACAGGATCTTCGCAAGCAGGTCGACCTGCTTGTCCTTGTAGGACTCCACTACCTCGCGCGCTTCCTGCGCCAGCGCCAGATAGGTCGCGAACATCTCGGGATCGTCACAGACCTTCTTCTGCTTGATCGCAAACATCGTGCGCAGCCATTTCTCCAGCCGCTCCGGCGCCGGGCCATCGGCCGCTGCGAGCTTGCACAGCGGCTCATTGGCCCGGTCAAGCCAGCGCTTGGCGACGGCATCGCGCAGCGAGGCCTTGCTGGGGAAGTGGCGGTAGACGCTGCCGTGGCTGACATCCAGCGCGCGGGCAACGTCGACGACGGTGGCCTTGGCGAGCCCGAAGCGCCGCAAAACATCCTCGGTTGCTTCGAGGATCCGCTCGGGAGTCAGGACCACCGCCTCGTTCATGCGTTCACCGTCTGGTTCTCGCTGTCATGGCCGCGGGTGAATTTGGCGGCCTGGGCGGCCAAATGGCGGGCGACGCGATGATTGAGCCACTGTTGAATCTGGGCGGTCAATTGAAAGATTTCTATCGTCATTTCGGTAGTCCTTAGAGGTAGTCACTTAAACGTTGGATCCCGGCCAGGTGCCGGAAAACCCGCACACCCCCAGCCTGGAGCCAAAGGGAATATACCATCGCGCTGACAGATTTCAATATCTGTCATCGAACTTTTTAAGTTCGTTGGCCGGCGACCCGCGCAGGGAACCGGCCCGGCGGACAGCCCCGCTATTGCTGTGCGTCCTTGGGCGGCATCCGGGGCGGCGGCAGGGGGTTGAAGACCGAGCCCTGGGCGCCCGCCGGCGGAGGCACGAAGACGCCGGTCGTGGAATCCCCGCCTGAGGTTTCGAGAACCGTCTTCGGGGTGATGTATTCCCTGACGAGGTCCAGAATGGTCCCCTCGCCGCCGCCGAAATCCGCTGCCCGCCCGCCCTGCGGGTGCCCGGCCTTGACTTCGGTGTCGGCGGTGTGGGTCTGCTCGGCGAGCGCCTCGCTGTAGGGAATTCGGAAGGCACGCGGAATCGCGCTCGGCCGATTGTCGTCATCGAGTTCCTCGACCCAGAGATAGATCGAGCCCGGGTCGCCTTCCAGCGAATGCGGCTCCACGATCCGCGTGGCCAGCAGCTTGAAGTTGGCCGGCAGCGTTTCCGTCGAGGCCCAGCCGAGCAGCCCGCGCATGCCGCCAAAGCTGATGACATAGAAAGCGCTGGTCACGACGATCGCCACGGCCTTCAGCGACCAGTGCAGGCGCGCATAGACCAGCACGATCAACAAGAGCGCACCGATCACCGCATAGGCGACCGCGAGCGTGAGGATGACCGACTGCAGGCTAGTCACGGCCCAGAGTCCTCACGCCGGTCTTCGGATCGATGTCGGCGCCATTGCGCCAGCCCATGCGGAACGTCTCCAGCAGCGACTTCGGCCGCTGGTCGACGTTGACCACCTTGCCCTCGGCGTCGAGACGGAAGCGGACCGCGGTCTTCTCGTCGCCGGTGTGATTGACCGTGAGCTTGTCGTCGAAGATCACCTGCGCCGTCGGATTGAGCTTCTGCACCTTCACATTGGCCTCGACCGGTTCGCCTGTCGTGGCCGAGAAATGCGAGACGTTGACGGTGTATTCGCCGGCCAGGATGCCGCGCACGGTGACGATCTCCTCGCGGATGGGCGAGGCGATCTTCTTGCCGTTGACGACGATGAAATCGTTGGCGCCGCCGCGATCGTCGCGGTCAAGCGTCAGGAAGCCGGCCTCGCGGTGCCGGTACCAGGCGATGTTGCCGGCGGGGTCCTGCACGAACAGGTCCAGATCGTCAGGGTGGTTGTCCGGCCAGTCCATCGTGATGATGAATTCGGCCTTGGAGTCGATCTTGCCGTCCTTTGAATCCGGCGACACCGCAAGCAGCGCCAGGAAGAACAGGAAGGCGATCACCTGCAGCGCCTTGAAAAGCATCACGCCGAGCGGGTCGAATGGCTCCTCGCGCGGATAGAGGCCGAACTCATCCATCATGACGGCGTTCCAGGGCCGGGGTGACGTGCGTCTCGGTCAGCACGACGGCGTCGGAAAACACCCGCTGGGTCGCGCTATCCAGCATGTAGTACTGGATCCGCACCAGGATCGAGCCGATCAGCCCGGCCAGCGTCGTGTACATCGCGACTGCCATGCCGTCGCTCATCAGCCCCATCGACGATTTCATCGCGACCTTGTCGGCGGCATCAAGGGTCGCGATCGGCGCCAGCATGATGATGAAGCCGATGATGGTGCCGAGCAGGCCGAGTTTCATCAGCGTGTCGGAGACGAAGGCGCCAAAGCCGTTGGAACCACGCAGGCGGTCCGCCAGCGTCCGGAGCAGCAGCGTCTGGTCGATCCGGCCCGAGCCTTTCCCCATGCCCTGTGCCTCGGCCTTCTGCACCAGGCTCTTGATGTGATCGGTCACCAACCCGCCGGGCAGGCCGCGCGCACCGGCGTCGAGCGCCCTGGTGCCATCGGGCGAGGCCAGAATCGCGCGACAGCCGCGCGCAACCTCCCCTTCACGCGCGATCGCCCGGGTCCGCCAGAAGCAATGGATGCAGGTCACGATGTAGAGGACGGCGATGACGCTCGAGATATAGGTGCGGTCGGAACTGACCATGCGGCGGATCAGCCCGTAGCGCCAGAGCAGGAAAGCGGCGAAGACGGACAGGCCGGTGAAGATCATCCAGATCAGCAGCACGCTGCGTTCCGCGGCGTCCGTGCCGGCCACAGCTTCGATCCTGGCGCTCATGCTGCGTCACCTCTCCTTGCGAGACCGTCACGTTACACCAGAGCGGGCCGGCGCCGTCCAAAGACATCTGCCCAAACTTGGTCGGGCAAATTTCCCGACCTGCATCTCCTTAGGCCTGTTTCGATTGGCCGGAAACGGCCCTGCTGTTAGGCTTCGCCCTGCAACGCGCGAAACATATCGCGCTGTGACTTCTCTTTCGAGCAAGACGGCCGGAGAAAACCGCTTAACACCTTTCCGGGTCATGCTCTGGCACTGGAGTGGATCGCATGCGCCTCGTGCTTCAACTGGTCGCCCGCCTGCTCGTCATCGTCGCGCTGTGCCTTGGGGCCGCGACCATCTGGGCCACGATCGACGCCTATCGCAGCGTCGATCGCTCGACATCAGCCTCCGCCGAGCGCGTCTCGCAGGCGCTCGAAGCGCTGTACTGGCGCGAACTGCTGTTGCGCAGCAACCGCATGCGCGACCAATTGCTGCCGGCGCCGGACTGGCGCACCATCGAGACGATGGGGCTGATCTCGCCCGGAATCTGCGTGCAGTTCGAGCCGTCAGGTGCATTCGAGAAGCCGCTGTGCGGTCAGAGCAAGGGTATCGGCACGGCGCCGCCGCGCTGGTTCGCGGCGACGGTGCAGACCGTCCTCGGCAACCACGCAACCGTCTCCCGGCCGATCAGCGCCCGTGCCGCGACCGCGGGAACCGTGCTTGCAAACGCCGATCCGCAGGCCGCGATCGCGCTGGCCTGGCGGCACATCCTGGAGAACATCCACGTTGCGCTCCTGATGGCGCTGGCGATCGCGCTGCTGGCGTCACTGGCGATCGCGCATACGCTGGCGCCGGCCCGCTCGATCGTCTCGGCGCTGCAGCGGATGGCTGATGGCCAATACCGCACCGCACTGCCGCGCATCCGCTCGATGGAACTCGCGATGATCGGACAGGCCGTCAGCGATCTCGGCGACCGCCTGGCGCAGGCCCAGGAGGAACGCGCCGTCCTGACCCGCCGCCTGCTCGAGATCCGCAGCGACGAGCGGCGTGCGCTGGCGCGCGAGTTGCATGATGAATTCGGTCAGAACCTCACCGCGATCCTCGCCTTCGCCACCACGATCGAGGCGAGCGCCGGGGATAAATACGCCGCAGGTACCGAGATCGCGCAGGATGCGCGCATGATCTCGCAGGCGACGCGCCGCATCATCGCGTGCCTGCGCGATACGCTGAAGCGGCTGCGGCATCCGCCGGCCGAGGAACTCGGGCTGGAAGCGAGCCTGGTCGATCTCGTCGACAGCTGGCGCTCGCAGGCCACGACGCAGCCGATGATCCAGCTCGACCTGCAGGGCGACCTGGCCGACGTGCGCGGCACGGTGGCCGCCACCGCCTATCGCGTCGCGCAGGAGTGCCTGACCAATGCGCTGCGCCATAGCGCGGCGCGCGAGATCGTGCTTCGGATCGAGCGGCGCACCGAACCGGAGAATGCGCTGCTGGTCCGGGTCGAGGACGACGGCGGCGGGGACGCAGCCAAGGTGGCGCAGTCAGCGGGCTTCGGCCTCACCGGCGTCAGCGAGCGCGTGGCGGCGCTCGGCGGCTCGCTGTCGATCGCCCGCGCCAGCCGTGGCCTTTCCGTCGCCGCCACCATCCCGCTCGCCGCCTGATGAGCGCGGTAGGCACCAGCGGCATCTCGATCCTGCTGGTCGACGACCATCCCGTGGTCCGGCAGGGATACCGGCGCGTGCTCGAGCATCAGGACGATTTCCGCGTGGTCGCCGAGGCCGACAACGCGGCGGGCGCCTACCGCGCGTTCAAGGCACACCAACCCGACGTCGTGGTGATGGACATCTCGATGCCCGGGGCGAGCGGCCTGGAGGCAATCCGCAACATCCGCGCGCGCGACGCCGATGCGCGCGTCCTGGTGTTCAGCATGCACAGCGAGGTCGCGCAGGTGAAGGCGGCATTCGGCGCCGGCGCGAGCGGCTTCGTCACCAAGGGCAGCGAGCCGGCGGAGCTGATCGCCGCGATCCGCTCGGTGGTACGCGGCGAACATGCCATGAGCGACGATGTCGCCCGGGTGCTGGCGCTGGAGAGCCTGGTGCCGACGAAATCGGCGCTCGACGAGCTCGGCGAGCGGGAGATCGAGATCCTGCGGCAGCTGGTCGCCGGCGCGACCAAGGAGCAGATCGCGGAAAATCTCAACCTCAGCACCAAGACCGTGCAGAACTACCACTATCTGATCAAGGCCAAGACCGGGATGCGGACCGATGCGCAGCTGGTCCGCCTCGCCGTCGAATGCGGGCTGGCGAATCTGTAGAGGGACGGTCGCCCCATAGCGCGCTGTGCCTCCCCTCCCCAGGCGGGGAGAGGGGGACCGGCGCCCTGCGCGGTTCACTATCGCCCACCCTGTTTTCCCCTCCAAATCCCCCATACGGGTGGCCTCTCCGGCCCTGATTTGCTAAAGCACGGCGTAAAAAACAATTTGGCCGGGAGCCGCGCCCGTTGCGCCCCCGCCCCCTTTGGAGTTGTCGATGATCCCCCGCTATACCCGCCCGGAAATGGCCTCCATCTGGGAGCCGCAGACGCGTTTCAAGATCTGGTTCGAGATCGAGGCGCATGCCGCCGACGCCCAGGCCGAGCTTGGCGTGATCCCGAAGGAGGCCGCGAGGACGATCTGGGCCAAGGCCAAGGACGCCAAATTCGACGTGGCGCGGATCGACGAGATCGAGCGCGAGACCAAGCACGACGTGATCGCCTTCCTGACCCATCTCGCCGAGATCGTCGGCCCCGAGGCGCGTTTCGTGCACCAGGGCATGACCTCCTCCGACGTGCTCGATACCACCCTCAACGTCCAGCTCAAGCGCGCCGCCGACCTCCTGCTCGCCGACCTCGACCGGGTGCTCGCGGCGCTGAAGACGCGGGCCTTCGAGCACAAGATGACGCCGACCATCGGCCGTTCCCACGGCATCCACGCTGAGCCCGTCACCTTCGGCCTCAAGCTCGCCTATGCCTATGCCGAGTTCAGCCGCGCCCGCGCCCGTCTCGTCGCGGCGCGCGACGAGATTTCGACCTGCGCGATCTCGGGCGCGGTCGGCACTTTCGCCCAGATCGACCCCCGCGTCGAAGAGCACGTCGCCAAGGCGATGGGGCTGAAGCCGGAGCCGGTCTCGACGCAGGTGATCCCGCGCGACCGCCACGCGATCTACTTCGCCACGCTCGGCGTGATCGCGGCCTCGGTCGACCGGCTCGCCGTCGAGATCCGCCACCTGCAACGCACCGAGGTGCTGGAAGCCGAAGAATTCTTCTCGGAGGGCCAGAAGGGCTCGTCCGCGATGCCGCACAAGCGCAACCCGGTGCTGTCGGAAAACCTCTCCGGCCTGTCGCGCATGGTGCGCGCCTATGTGACGCCGGCGCTGGAGAACGTCGCGCTCTGGCACGAGCGCGATATCTCGCATTCATCGGCCGAACGAATGATGGGCCCCGATGCCACCGTGACGCTCGACTTCGCGCTGGTCCGCCTCGCCGGCCTGGTCGAGAAGCTGCTGGTCTATCCGGCGAACATGCAGAAGAACCTCGACCGTCTCGGCGGTCTCGTGCATTCGCAGCGCGTGCTGATCGCGCTGACCCAGAAGGGCGCGAGCCGCGAGGACGCCTACAAGTTCGTGCAGCGCAACGCGATGCCGGTCTGGCGCGGCGAAGGGGACTTCCTGACGCTGCTGAAGCAGGACGCCGACGTGAAGAAGTACATGACGGACGCCGAGCTCGAGGAGAAGTTCGACCTCGGCTATCACCTGAAGCATGTCGACACGATCTTCAAGCGGGTGTTCGGCGAAAGCTGAACGCTTTACGGCGGTGATGCGGCGCAGCGAAATCCGGGGGGAGCCGACCACACGGGACGATTTCGCTGCGCTGCATCAGGGCTACCGGATCGAGGGCGGGATAGCGTGGCGTAACCCGCCATTTCCATGCACATCGCGGCGGGTTACGCTACGCTCACCGACCCTGCCGACAACAAGAAACGGACCCCTCCCATGCCGATCGTCAATCGCGTTGCCGCCCTCTCGGATGAAATGGCCGCATGGCGCCACGACTTCCACGAGAATCCCGAATTGCTCTACGAGGTGCACCGCACCGCAGGCATCGTCGCAGACAAGCTGCGCGAGTTCGGCTGCGACGAGGTGGTGACCGGCATCGGCCGCACCGGCGTGGTCGGCGTGATCCGCGGCCGCAAGAGCACCTCAGGCAAGACCATCGGTCTGCGCGCCGACATGGACGCGCTGCCGATCTTGGAGGCCGCAGACGTACCCTACGCCTCGAAGGTCCCGGGCAAGATGCACGCCTGTGGCCATGACGGCCACACCGCGATGCTGCTCGGCGCCGCGAAATACCTCGCCGAGACCCGGAATTTCGACGGCACGGCGATCATGATCTTCCAGCCCGCCGAGGAAGGCGGCGCCGGCGGCAAGGCGATGGTCGACGACGGGCTGATGACGCGGTGGGGCATCGAGCAGGTCTACGGCCTGCACAACATGCCGGGCCTGCCGGAGGGCCATTTTGCGACGACGCCGGGCGCAATGCTCGCCTCCTCCGACTCGGTGCAGATCTTCGTCCACGGCAAGGGCGGCCACGCCGGCGCCGCGCCGCACGAGGCGATCGACAGCGTCCTGATCGGCGCTCAGATCATCAATGCGCTGCAATCGATCGTGTCGCGCAACGTCGACCCGCTCAAATCGGCCGTCGTCTCGATCACGATGTTCGAAGCCGGCACGGCGTTCAACGTGATCCCGGCGACGGTCACGCTCGGCGGGACCGTGCGTACGCTCGCTCCCGAGATCCGCGATCTGGTCGAACGCCGGATCGGCGAGGTCGCCGAGAGCGTCGCCCGCGCCTATGGCGGATCGGCCGAGACGAAATACACCCGCCTCTATCCGGCGACCGTGAACCACGCGCGCGAGGCCGGCATCGCCGCCGAAATCGCCCGCGACGTGGTCGGCGCCGACCGGGTCGACGACAACGCGGTGCCGGTGATGGGCGGCGAGGATTTCGCCTTCATGCTGGAAGCGCGCCCCGGCGCCTTCGTGTTCCTGGGCATGGGCGACGGCCCGATGTGCCACCACCCCGCCTACAAGTTCAACGACAACATCCTCGGCCATGGCGCCTCCTACTGGGTGCGCCTGGTCGAGAAGCAGATGCCCGCAGGGTAATCTCTCGCGGACCGTTCAGAAGGCCGAGCCGGCCGGAATCAACTCCCGGCCGGCTCGATCTTTTTCGATCACGACGTCAGCGCATGCGCCCGGCCGAAATCATCCGGGCGGCATCCGCTCGAATTTCTGCAACGAGGGATCAACCTCGTCCCATGCAAGGCCGCGGATGCTGTAGGTGAGCACTTGCGGGTTGAATTGGCTTGGGTCGTCGAGGCTCGTCGCGGGAATCGAAAACAGGTCCGGCATCGCAGCGAATGTCAGGTAGACCGGCGTGCCGCATGTCGGGCAGAAGGCGTGGATCTTTTCATTCCCGCTATCGCCGGCCACGCGCCACTCCGACGCCGTGCCGGTCACCCTGACGTCGGCTCGCTGCGCGAAGGTCAGATATGATCCGTGCCCGGTGCCGCTTCGTTTCTGGCAATCCCTGCACTGGCAGTGGTTCTCGAAGACAGGCGCGCTGCTCGTCTCGTAACGGATCGCGCCACACGCGCATCCGCCTGAATATAACCTGGTCATGATGATGCTCCTCGGGTGCTCCGGATTCGACGTCGCGCCGGATCAGGCCGTCTTTGGCTTGGCGAACACGTCGAGCCCGCGGCCGGTTTCCAGCAGGGATTTCAGGCTGGAGAGAACCACCGGCCAACCCTTGCTGATTCCCTTCGCCATGCTGCCGCCGGCTTCGAGCTCGTCATGGGTGACGGTCAGCCGGACCATGTTCTCGTATTCTTCGATCTCGAACGTCACGCGGCTGTAGCTTGCCGGATCAGAAGCCTGCGAAGGGCTTGCCCAGGTGATCACCAGGCGGGTCGGCGGCGAGACCTCGACGACCTTGCCAACGATCTGGACCGGCCGTTGATCGTCGGCGCGAACATGCTCCCATTTCGATCCGACCTTCCAGTCGGAGACGTTCTCGTGGCCCCAGTAGCGCCTTGCGACATCCGGTCTGGTGATGGCCTCGAACACCTTTTCCGGTGTCGAGAGAATGTAGGTCACGTAGACAAAGCTGGTCGTCTCTTTGGTCATCATCACTCTCCTTCGAGCTCTTTCTTCAGATCGTGCAGCAGGCTGAGCCGCTCACGTTCGAACTTCCGCACCCACCGCTCGTAGACGTCATGGAGCGGCACCGGATTGATGAAATGCAGCTTCTCCCGGCCACGCCTGACCGTGCTCACCAGACTGGCTTCTTCCAGTATCCCGAGGTGCTGCGTGGCGGATTGCCGGGCCATGTCGAGGTTCTCGCAAAGCTGGCCGAGCGTCTGCCCGTTCCTCTCGCAGAGAAGGTCGAGCAGCTTCCTGCGCGTCGCGTCGCCCAGCGCCTTGAAAACCTTGTCCGCGTCCATTGGTCTCGCTCGTCTGCGAGGACATTATGCAGGTAGTTACCTGCATGTCAAGGGCAGGTATTTGCCTGCATGTCATGGTGACGGGCGGTATCGGCCAGGGCCATCTGAAATTCCGCAATTTCACCGCCTTGTGCGGCGAGAGAGCCAAACAACCGAATGGTAACCCCGACCAGGATAGGCTGTTCTCGTGCCCGCTTCCCCGACCATCCTTGTGTTCGATTCCGGCCTCGGCGGCCTCACCGTGCTCCGCGAGGTGGTTCGCGTCAGGCCCGAGGCGCACTACGTCTATGTCGCCGACGACGCCTTCTTCCCCTACGGCCACCACACCGAGGCTGAGATCATCGAGCGAGTGGTGCCGCTGGTCGGTGAGTTGATCGAGGCGCATGCACCGGACCTCGTCGTGATTGCCTGCAACACCGCGTCCACGCTGGTCATGTCGCATCTGCGCGATGCTTACCGCTTGCCGTTCGTCGGCACCGTGCCGGCGATCAAGCCGGCCTGCGCCTCCTCGAAGACCCGGCGTGTCTCGGTGCTCGGCACCAGGGGCACCGTGAAACGGGAATATACCCGCAAGCTGATCCATGATTTTGCGCAAGGTTGCGAAGTCACGCTCGTCGGCTCGGGCGAGCTCGCCTCCCTCGCCGAGGCTGCGCTGAGCGGCCAGGCCGTGCGCGACGAGGCCATCGCCGCCGAGCTCGCGCCCTGCTTCATCGGCGATGGCGTCGGCGATCCAGCTCGCACCGACACTGTCGTGCTCGCCTGCACGCATTACCCGCTGCTGCTGGACCGGTTGACGCAGCTCGCGCCGTGGCCGGTCGACTGGATCGATCCCGCGCCCGCGATCGCCCGCCGCGTCTCCGACCTGCTCGGCCCCATAGGCTCCGAACGCGACACGGCCGGCGCCGAGATGATCTTCACCTCGAAGCGCCCGCACGCGCTTTCGCAGGCATTGATGCCGTTCTTCGGCGGCCGCGTCCCGGCCTGAGCGTTCCGCCGGCGCGTGCCTGTCTCCCTGTCAGCCGGGTGGTGGCGCCTTCCCTCGCAGCCCCCAGAGCAGCAAGACGCTTGCGGCGATGATCGCGAGGCCGATCGTGATAAAGCCGGCCGTCACAAGCGATTCCTGCCACTGTGGAGCGCTGTGCCCTGCCCCGGTTATCGGTGAAAGCGCGGCGGTCCCCAAACTGGCGGCGAGTGTCGTCACCGCCCAATTGCCATAAGTCCCGCCAAGCAGCGTCCAGTAGGCCGCCGCGCTTGCGCGGGATGAAAGCTTCACGTCGCGCCAGACCGCGCCGACGGCGAGCAGGAACGTCCCATTCATCACGCCTTCCAGATGCGCCGCCAGCGCCATTCGCACGTTCGCAAAATGCTGCTCGGCGAGCCCGGTGAAAAGCCCGATCAGGAAGAGACATATTCCGTGGAAGAGAAGCCGTCGCCGATAGTCCATTCCTGTCCCCTCGATGATCAGCCGGTCAGGACCGCTGAGCGTCGCGAGATAGTAGGAAGAGGACAGACGCTCCGCCAGCGGCTTCGTACTATCGCGTCCGCCTGCGGCCGAATACATTGAGATTGCCGTGTCGGCGTTCTGCCGGTGTCGGGGCCAGGCGACCACGAGCGATTTGCGTGTACACTTGGCCTCCGAGTCACCTCTGGAAGGGAAGATCGCATTGTCCCCCTCACCGCTCAACCGGCTGCGCAAGCAATGGCGCGAGAAGCGCCCGACCTTCGGCGCGATCGCCACGATGCCGAGCATCCAGGCCGTGCAGATCATGGCGCAGTCGCTCGACTGGATCATCGTCGACCTCGAGCACGGGCCGATCGATCTCACCGCGGCGCACGCGATGATCGTCGCCACGTCGGGCACGCCGTGCGTGCCGATGGTGCGGATCGCGGCCAATGAGCCATGGCTGGCGAAAGCGCCGATGGATCTCGGCGCGCTCGGCATCAATTTCCCGATGATCTGCAACCGCGCGGACGCCGAGAAGGCGGCGCGCAGCGTACGCTACCCGCCGAAGGGTGACCGGCTCTGGGGTCCGTTTCACGCGCCGTTCCGCTGGGGCGTCTCGATGGCCGACTATATGGCGACATCGGACGACGACATGATCTGCATGATCACGATCGAGCATGTCGAGGCGGTGAACCGCATCGACGAGATCATGGCAACGCCCGGCATCGATCTCGCGGTGATCGGCCCCGGCGATCTCGCCACCTCGATCAACAAGCGCGGCCTGCCCGACGATCCCGAGGTGATGGCGCTGATGCAGCGCGCCGAGGAAGGCATCCTTCGCAGCGGCGTGCCGATCGGCGGCGTCGCACGCACCGCCGAACAGGCCAACGCGATGATCGATCGCGGTTACCTTGCTCTCGCGCTCGGCTTCGACTGGTCGCTATTCCAGCGCGGGATCGCGGCCGCGTTCGCGGGGATCAAGCGATAACGGCCACCTGTCTCCGACCATGGCAACATCCGCTCGCGCACGGTCCGCCCTTGGGCTGAAGGACTTGAGGCGAGACCGTGCAGGCCAGGCCCCAGAGGAGTCCCGCCTGTTTGTTAACCCGCCGCGACCATGAAGTTCCTAAGCTGGGAGGCGGCCGGTCAGGCGACCAGCCTTCCAGGCTCCATCACGACCGAATTCGCACGCCACATAACTTCGACGATCGTCGACGTGGAATAGCTTCAGGAACTGCAGACCTCGTTGGTTGTTTATTGAGCTCACTTTTCAAGAGGAGCCCAACAATGAAAAAAATCGCGACGGGAATTGCTTTCGCTTCCATCCTGACGACCGCTGCGTATGCGGCAACGACGACGATGTCGGCGGCCCCATCGGAAAGCTGGACGGTGACCAACTACTACAAGCAGTCGGTATACGATCCGAAGCAGAGCAAGATCGGCGACGTCGATGACGTGCTCGTCAACAAGCAAGGACAAGTGACCGGCCTCGTCGTCGGCGTCGGCGGATTCCTCGGCGCGGGGGAAAAAGACGTCATCGTGCCGTTCACGGCCGTGAAGTCCGAGAAGAAGAACGACAAGTGGTGGCTCACGCTCGACCAGACCAAGGATGAACTGAAGAGCGCGCCCGGATTCAAATACGACAAGGCAAGCACTGCCTGGGTGCCGGAGAGCAAGTGAGCGAGGTTGATCGACCCGCGCCCAAGGACTCACGCTCACGGTCGAGCTGCCCGAGTTCGAAGCCGCGAGCCCTGTCTCCGATGATGGATCGCGGCTCGTCGCCGCCTGTTCTTCACCGGAGTTCGAGCCCAGCAGTCGCCTCGTCGAAGCCATTGCGAAGGATATCGCGTGCCCGTCGTTGTCGACGGGCGCGCAATCCCTCCGGAAATAGCAACCCTCGACCGGGTGCCGAATTGATGTAGACGCCAATCGTTTCGAAGGAAGTTCACATGAGAAGATCGACGATGATTGCCGCCGCTCTCGCCATTGCCGCAGTCACGGTAGCCGCCCCCGCCGAAGCCGGAGGCTGGCGAGGCGGCTGGGGTCCGGGAATTGGGTTCGGCATCGCTGCCGGCGCGCTGGCGGCGGGTGCCTACGGTGCCTATGGCCCGTATGGTTACGGCTACGGGCCGGGTTATTATTATGGCCCGAGCTACGCCTATTACGGCGGCCCGTACTATGGCCCGCACCGATACTACCGCCACTACTATTATCACCACCACTACCATCACTACCGGTGACCGAGGTTTGGGGCGGACGGCTCGCTCCGGGCCGCCTCCGATCTCCGCTCGCGAGAGCCCCGGTCTCCCATGGAGAGCGATGGTAGCTGCGGCCGTCGCTGCCGGTATCGAGGCAGCGACGCGATGCAGGATGAGCAATGGCCGCGCGCCCCAACTGGCCGAACTGGCAAAGCGATCTGGCGCTCCTTGCGGCAGCGATATTAGGTGCGATGACGGTCCACCGGCATTTGACGCGGTTGCCGCGGTCGCCGAAGGCCGGACCGCACACCGTGCCGGTGAACACCGACGCGGGGAAGCCCGGATGGTTGTCCCAGGGCCCGCTGGAGATAACGGCGGCGGGCTGGAGGAACATCCTTTTCCGCACCTATCGGCAGATCGATGAGGACCGGCTCATCCCAACAGCGGCCGGGATCGTGTTCTACGGTCTGCTCGCGACCTTCCCGGCCATCACGGCTCTGGTCTCGAGCTACGGTCTGTTTGCCGATCCATCGACGATCTCGGCCAATCTGCAAAGCCTGGCTCTCATGTTGCCGGAAGGCTCCTTCGCCATCGTCCGGGATCAGATTGCCCGCGTGCTCGCCAAGGGTACGTCGACGCTCAGCCTCACCTTCATCCTCGGGTTGCTGATGGCGATCTGGAGCGCGAACGCCGGCATGAAGGCGATCATCGATGCGCTCAATGTGGTCTACGAGGAGAAAGAGAAGCGCGGCGTTCTCAAGTTGAATCTTGTGTCGCTCGCATTCACGGTCGCCTCCCTCGCCGCAATTCTGGTGATGGTCGGTGCGATCGTCGTCATCCCGCTTCTGCTGCAGCAGGTTGGATTGGGCGCGCGTGCCGAGCTCATCATCCGGTTCGGGCGGTGGCCAATCCTGACGGCGCTCCTGCTCACTGCGCTGGCGGTGCTCTACCGCTACGCCCCGAGCCGCACCGAGCCGCGCTGGCAGTGGCTCAGCGTCGGAGCGGTCGCGGCCGCAGTGCTGTGGCTGGTCGGCTCGTCGCTGCTGTCCTGGTATCTTTCGAATTTCGGCAATTACAACGCGACCTACGGATCGCTGGGTGCGGCGATCGGCCTCATGACATGGATGTGGATGTCAGCGATCATCCTGCTCTGTGGCGCGGAATTGAACTCCGAGATCGAGCATCAGACGAACGTCGATTCCACCAAGGGCCGGCCCTTGGGAGCGCGCGACGCAGCGAGGGACAAGACGATCGGCAAGGCCGTATGAGACATTCACGGTTGCGTCGGTTTCGCCACGCAAAATCCTGGGGACAGACTGCCGCGATAGATGAACGACCAAGATGAACGATATTGGCCGAACGTCTGATATTCCACAGGCATACCGCCTGCTTTTCGCCCTCAATCTGCGCTGTTAGACTTTCGAGGACGCTGCCAGGAGCAAACCAATCCCACCCCCAAGCCTACCCACTCATGCTATCAAGGAGCCGGCGGTCAGCGGATCGGGCCTGCCTTGCTTTCGATTTTTTGCCTGTTACGGGATTTTGAGCCGAACGGATGCGCGGTAAGCCACGCAAGATATCGCTGCCGCGCCGCCTCGTCGCCGATCTCATGCGCGCATCGGCCCGCGTGGCCTTTGTTTCCCTGACCCGCCGCCTGAATGTCCGCGCCGTGGCCGAGGCCCGCACGCAGGCGGCAGGCGCGCCGGGTTGGGCGGCCATCTTCATCAAGGCTTTCGCGCTGGTGGCCAGGGACGAGCCGACCCTGCGCACGCTCTACGTCAAATGGCCCTGGCCGGCGCTGTACGAAATGCCGCGCAGCGTCGCCATGGTGGCGATTGCCCGCGTCGAGGACGGCGAGGATTGTGTGCTGTTCGAGCGGGTCTGCGCACCGGACCAGATGACGCTCGCCGATATCGACGCGCTGATCCGGCGCGCCAAGACCGCGCCGCTGAAGGAGATCCCCTCGTTCCGCAAGACCTTGTGCGTGGCAAGCCTGCCGCTGCCGCTGCGGCGCCTGGCCTGGGCGATCGGGATGAATGTCGGCCGCCAGCGCGCCAATTTCTGCGGCAATTTCGGCGTGACCTCGGTTGCGGCGATCGGGCCGGGCGAACTGCATGCACTGAGCCCAGGGCCGTTCCTCCTCAGCTACGGCGTCATCAAGCCGGATCAGACCGTCGATGTCGTGCTGCGCTGGGACCATCTGGTCTGCGACGCCGCCCTGATGACCAGGACCCTGAGCCGGCTGGAGCAGGTGCTGAACTCGGAGATATCGGCCGAATTGCGCGCGATTTGCCCGCAAACCGGCACGAGGCCGGTACGGACGGCCGCAAACCGGGCGTAAGGGGCCGAAAACGACCGATTTTACCGGCTGTTTCGTTTGACAGCGCAGCGCTTTCTCCTTAAGACCACCCCTGCTCGCGGGCCGGTTTCGGCCCGCGAAGCGTTTCGCGACCCGTGGTTCGTCCCCGAGCTTTCGAGGCGGACCTGTCGGTACGGGCCTTTCGGCCGGTACACAGGAGGGCGCGTTTCCTCAAAACCTGAAACCTGAAGAGGACGCGATGACAAAGCGCAGTGAGGCGAAGTACAAGATCGATCGCCGCATGGGCCAGAACATCTGGGGCCGCCCGAAGAGCCCCGTGAACCGCCGCGAATACGGCCCCGGCCAGCATGGCCAGCGCCGCAAGGGCAAGCTCTCCGACTTCGGCGTGCAGCTCCGCGCCAAGCAGAAGCTCAAGGGCTACTATGCCAACATCTCCGAGCGCCAGTTCCACGGCATCTATGTCGAGGCCGGCCGCATGAAGGGCGACACCGGCGAGAACCTGATCGGCCTCCTGGAGCGCCGTCTCGACACCGTGGTCTATCGCGCCAAGTTCGTCTCCACGATGTTCGCCGCGCGCCAGTTCATCAACCACGGCCACGTCAAGGTGAACGGCCGCAAGGTCAACATCGGCAGCTACAAGCTGAAGGTCGGCGACACCATCGAGGTCAAGGAAGCCTCCAAGCAGCTCACCCCGGTGCTGGAAGCGAGCCAGCTTCCCGAGCGCGACGTGCCCGACTTCCTCGAGGTCGATCACGGCAAGATGACCGCGAAGTTCGCGCGCATCCCGGCGCTCGGCGACGTGCCGTTCCCGGTGCAGATGGAGCCGCATCTGATCGTCGAATTCTATTCGCGCTGATCATTGCAGGATTGCGAGATACAGAAGGCCCCGGTTTTGCCGGGGCCTTTTTGTTTGGCTAAACTCGCCCCGCACCGAGCGAGAGACACATCATCATGTTCTACACCCCTGCCCCGCCCGATCCGAAGGCCGCGCCCGTCCGCATCAACCTGCTGTCGGACACCCAGACCAAGCCGACGCCCGCGATGCGCGAAGCGATGGCCAAAGCCGAGGTCGGCGACGAGCAGGTCGGCGACGATCCGACCACCAACGAGCTCTGCGCGCGCGTTGCCGGTCTGCTCGGCAAGGAAGCCGCCGTGTTCATGCCCTCGGGCACGATGTGCAACGTCGCGGCGACGCTGGCCTACTGCCGGCCCGGCGACGAGATCCTGGCGCATGCGACCGCACACATCATCGCGCGCGAGGGCGGCGCGCATGCGGCGCTCGGCGGCTTCCAGATCATGCCGCTGCCGGGCGACGACGGCCAGTTCACCCCCGAGGCATTGCGCGCGGCGCTGCATCCGCGCACCCGCTACCAGCCGCCGCAGGTCCTCGTCAGCGTCGAGCAGACCGCCAATATCGGCGGCGGCACGATCTGGAAGAAGGCTGCGCTCGACGAAGTCGTGAGCATCGCCAAGGCGCACGGCCTCGCCACGCACATGGACGGCGCGCGGCTGTTGAATGCCACCGTCGCGTCCGGCATTTCGCCGCGCGACATGACGGCGGGCTGGGATTCCGCCTGGATCGATTTCTCCAAGGGGCTCGGCGCCCCGATCGGCGGAGTGATCGCCGGAACGAGAGCCTTCATCGATGACGTCTGGCGCTGGAAGCAGCGGCTCGGCGGCTCGATGCGGCAGTCCGGCGTATGTGCCGCGGCCTGCATCCACGCACTCGACCACCATGTCGACCGCCTCGCCGAGGATCATGCCAACGCCCGCGCGCTGGCGCGCGGGCTGTCGCAGATCAACGGCATCGAGGTGCAGGCGCCCGAGACCAACCTCGTCTTCTTCAAGCCCGACGGCGCGGGCGTCGCCGGCACCAGGATGGTCTCCGAGCTGCGCAAGCGCGGCGTCATGCTGGCGATGATGGACGGCCGCATCAGGGCCTGCACGCATCTCGACGTGACGGCGGCCCAGATCGAGGAGATGGTCGGCCACGTGCGCGATATCGTGCGCGGGGCCTAGGCTCGCGGTAGCCCGGAGGGAGCGCAGCGCAATTCGGGGTGCGGTGTCGGCGAAAAGACTTGTCCCGGATTTCGCTACGCTCCATCCGGGCTACGAAACTACGAAACGACCTAATTCGCTACCGCCCCATCGCCTTGTAGATCAGCGTCTTCAGCTCGAGCTGGATCCGGCCGCGCTGCGACGGCGTCTGCGCCATGAAGATCCCGAACAGATCGTCCTCGGGATCGACGAAGAAGAAAGTGCCGCCGACACCGTCCCAGCGATATTCGCCCAGCGGCCACGAGGTGTATTCCGGCACCGAGGTGCGCACGGCAAAGCCGAGGCCGAAGCCCGAATTCGGGCCCGGGTAATAGTTCTTGTCGCGCTCGACGCCGGTTTCGGGGCCGACATGGTCCGACGTCATCAGCGCGACGGTTTCCGGCTTCAGATAGCGCCGGCCGTCATAGATCCCGCCGTTGAGCAGCATCTGCGAGAAGCGCGCATAGTCGCCGATGGTGCCGACCATCCCGCCACCGCCGGACTGCCATTTCAGCGGCTGCCTCGGATCGCGGATCTGCGCAACCGGACTGAGCATGCGATCGTTCGGCATCGGCTCGGCGATGCGCGGCCATTTGGCGGGATCGGTGACGTAGAACTCCGTCTCGTGCATTCCGAGCGGTTCAAGCAGCCGTTCCTTCTCGAAGGCGAGCAGCGATTTGCCTGAAATGATCTCGATGATGCGGCCGAGCACGTCGGTGGAATGCCCGTAGTCCCAGAGCGTTCCGGGCTGCTCGGCCAGCGGCAGCGCCGTGAGCCGCGCCACGAATTCGGCATTGTCGGGATCGTTGTTGAACAGGCCGGCCTGGGCATAGTCCTTGTTCACGACACCGCCGCCGAAATAGCCGTAGGGAAGCCCTGCGGTGTGGCGCATCAGGTCCTCGATGGTGACGGGCCGCTTCAGCGGCGCCAGCGTCAGCGTCGCCTTGCCGTCCTCGCCGCGCTTCTCCACGCCGACCTTCATGTCGGCGAACGCAGGAATGTATTTCGAGACCGGATCGCTGAGAGCGAGCTTGCCCTCCTCGACCAGCATCATCGCCGTCACCGAAGTGATCGGCTTCGACATCGAATAGAGACGGAAGATGGTGTCGGCGCTCATCGAGAGTTCGGTTGCGACGTCGCGAACGCCGAAATTCTCGGAATAGACCGGCTTGCCGTGCTGCTGCAGCAGCAGGATCGCGCCGGCGAGCTTGCCGGCCGCGATCTCGTTCCTGATATAGTCGGAGACCTTGGCGAGCCCTTCCGGCGAGAAATGATGCGCGACGTAGCTCGCTCTCGCATCGACCGCACCGAACAGGAGCATGAGCGCCGCGACCAGTGCGCGGCGCCCGCCAATCTCAATTTTCCAGCGCTTCATAGATCAATTGCTTCAACTTCACCTGGATGGGCTGGCGCTGGCTCGGCGACTGCTCCAGCAGGATGAAGAACATGTCCTGCTTGCGGTCTATCACGTAATAGCAGCCGCTGGCGCCGTCCCACTTCAGCTCGCCGAGGTCGCCGGGCGGCGGTGGCTTCGCATTGCCGGGATCGGTGCGGACAGCGATGCCGAGCCCGAAGCCGAAACCGTCACCGGGAAAATAGAAATTGTCGCGCGCGACGCCGGAGCCCGGGCCGACCCGGTCGGTCGTCAATTCCTTGAACGTCTCGGGTTTGAGGATGGTCTTGCCCTCGTAGGTGCCGCCATTGAGCAGCATCTGAGCGAAGTGCGCATAATCCGCCATGGTCGAGACCATGCCACCGCTGGCGGACTCCCACTTCTTGACCTTGGTCGGGTCGTTGACCCGGCCGACGTGGAAATCGCTGTCGTTCGGCATCGGCTCGGCCATCAGCTTCACCTTCTCCGGGTCGGTGACGAAGAAGCCGGTGTCCTTCATGCCGAGCGGTTCGAACAGATTCTTGCGCTCGATCGTCGAGAGCTTCTCGCCGGTGACGATCTCCATCACCCGCGCCAGAATGTCGGTGGAGTGGCCGTATTGCCAGAGCGCGCCGGGCTGGTTGTGCAAAGGCAGCTTGGCGATGCGCTCGGCGAACTCGGCGAGGTCGAAATCGCCGCCATAGATGTTAGCGTCGCGATAGGCCTTGCGGACCAGGCTGTCGCCATAGAAGCCGTAGGTGATCCCCGACGTATGCGTCATCAGATCGAGGATCGTGATCGGCCGGTTCGGCGGCACCAGCTCGAGCGTCTTGGTGCCGTCCTCGGCCTTCTTCTCGACCCCGACCTTCACATCGGCAAAGGACGGAATGTATTTCGAGACGGGATCATCGAGCTTGTACTTGCCCTGTTCGAGCAACTGCATCGATGCGACTGCGGTGATCGATTTCGACATCGAGGCCAGCCGGAAGATGGTCTGGTCGGTGATCGGCGTCTTGCTGACCACGTCCTGGACCCCGAAGGCTTCGTGGTAGACCGGCTTGCCGTGCTGCTGGATCAGGACGATCGCACCGGGGATCTTGCCGGACGCGATCTCCTCCCTGAAGAACTCGCCGATCCTGGCGAGCTTCTCCTGGTTGAAATGCGCGCCGGCCGGAATTTCAAAAGTACCCTCGGTGTGAGTGTACGCTGGCGAGGCCGCCAGCAACGCCGCGCCGGCCGCCACACCACACCACCATCGAAATGAACGCATCACAATCCCTCCCCGGAAATCACGGGGAAGTGTATCCGCCGTGGCATCACGCACAAGGGCTCCCAAAGGCGGACAATGAATCTTCGTGCAATTCGGCGCTGGGGGCAGAAAAGCAGCAGAAGGTCACGCGCGTCACACCGGGTGACGAGGTCAACGCATCGACCACGGTCCTGACGGCAATTTTGGCGGCCCGATCCGCGGGAAACCGGAAAGCGCCGGTCGAAATGGCCGGGAATGCGATCGACGCGAGATTGTCGGCACGACACAGCTCGATGCTGCGGCGATAGCAGGATGCGAGTTGCGCGTCCTCGTCGCGGTTGCCGCCGTACCAGATCGGCCCAACGGCATGGATGACGTACTTCGCGGGAAGCCGATAGCCCAGGGTGATCTTGGCGTCGCCGGTCGCGCAGCCGCCGAGTGTTCGACACTCGCCCAGCAAATCGGGACCGGCCGCCCGATGGATCGCCCCATCGACGCCGCCCCCGCCGAGAAGCGAAGAATTGGCGGCGTTGACGATGGCGTCAACGCCAAGTGTCGTGATGTCAGCAACGATGACGTCGAGCCGCGCCTTGCCGATGCGGCGCGCGGTCAAGGTCAGACCGCCGCGTCGACCGCGATGCCCTTGTCGGAGAACAGCTGCTGCAATTCGCCGGCCTGGAACATCTCGCGGATGATGTCGCAACCGCCGACGAACTCGCCCTTCACATAGAGCTGCGGAATCGTCGGCCAGTTCGAATAGACCTTGATGCCGTTGCGCAGTTCGGCGGATTCGAGCACGTTGAGCCCCTTGTAGCCGACACCGATGTGGTCGAGGATCTGCACGACCTGGCCGGAGAACCCGCATTGCGGGAATTGCGGCGTGCCCTTCATGAACAGCACGACGTCGTTCGACTTCACTTCGTTGTCGATGAATTGCTCGATGCTCATTTTCGCTTCCTTGTTCGGGCGGCGCTCTCAAGCCTTACGGACCGGCCCGCCCTGTTTAACCCGTGACATGCCATATATGTAGCCCAAACCATTGTGCATCCAAAGCAAAATGGCGGAAATCTGGCATGCGGCGGACGCCGGGCGAGGTCCGCCGGACGGGCGGTCCATCATCTGATGGCGCTAATATCATCGCCTGAGAGGGCTTTTTTCCTGTAACCCAGCCCCTATCTAGGACGAACTGTCCGTCAAGGAACCAGTCCGCCGAAGCAACGTTCTCCACCTGAACCGGAGACCATCGTGACGAAACCAGCCTCTGCCGCGGCGAATTCCACCGCTTCCCCGTCACTGTCTTCCGAGTCCAGGCCCCTGACCCAGCGGCTGGTGGACGCCTATCTCGCCGTCCGCGACGAGACCGAGCGCCGGGCTGCGCCGTTGTCGCCGGAAGACCAGCTGATCCAGTCGATGCCGGATGCGAGCCCGGCCAAATGGCACCGCGCCCACACCACCTGGTTCTTCGAGCAGTTTCTGCTGGGAGAGCATGTTCAGGGCTACACGCCGTTCCATCCCGACTATGCCTATCTGTTCAATTCCTATTACGTCAGCGCCGGCCCCCGGCACGCCCGTCACCAGCGCGGCCATCTGACCCGCCCGACCGCCGACGAAGTCACCGCCTATCGCCGCCACGTCGACGCCGAGGTCGTCAGATTCTTCCAGACCACCGATGAAGCGAAGCTGGCGGCGCTGGTGCCGCTGGTCGAGGTCGGCCTCAATCACGAGCAGCAGCATCAGGAATTGATGTTCACCGACATCCTGCATGCGTTTGCGCAGAACCCGATCCCGCCGGCCTATGATGCCGCATGGCGTTTTCCCGCTTCAAGTCGTGCCGCCGCGGAATGGGTCACGCTCAGCGAAGGCATCCACACTGTCGGGCATGGCGACGACAGCTTCCATTTCGACAATGAGAAGCCCGCGCATCGCGCGCTGGTCGGGCCGGTCAGGCTCGCGAAGAACCTCGTCACCAATGCCGAGTGGCTCGCCTTCATCAAGGATGGCGGCTATTCGAGCGCCACGCTGTGGCTGATGGACGGCTTCGGCACCGCGAGCGGCGAAGGCTGGCGGGCGCCCGGCCACTGGCGCGAGGTCGACGGCGAATGGACCATCATGACGCTGGGCGGCCTGCAGCCGATCGACCCGCAGGCGCCGGTCTGCCATGTCAGCTACTACGAAGCCGACGCCTTCGCCCGCTGGTCCGGCAAGCACCTGCCGACCGAGATGGAATGGGAGGTCGCCGCCCGCGCCGGCCAGCTCAACGACGCCTATGGCATCGTCTGGCAGTGGACCCGCAGCGCCTATTCGCCCTATCCCGGCTATCGCGCGATCGAGGGTGCGCTCGGCGAGTACAACGGCAAGTTCATGGTCAACCAGCTGGTGCTGCGCGGCTCGTCGCTGGCGACCCCGGACGGTCACAGCCGCGTCACCTATCGCAACTTCTTCTATCCCCACCATCGCTGGCAATTCACGGGGTTACGCCTCGCAGACTACGCCTGATTGTGTCCTGTCGACATCAATAGCGCGCCGGTAAGCGCGTTCGGGAGAGTATCATGAATGTGCATGCCGCCGCCTTGGCCAAGGTGTATCCGTTCGACGAGGCGACCTCGGCGTTCGCCGGTGACGTGATCGGCGATCTCGCCCGTCACCCGAAACGGCTGTCGCCGAAATATTTCTACGACGCTGCAGGCTCGGAGCTGTTCGAGCAGATCACGGTGCTGCCGGAATATTATCCGACGCGCACCGAGCTCGGCATCCTGCGTGACCGCGGCAACGAGATCGCCGCGATCATTCCGCAAGGCGCGGCGCTGGTCGAATTCGGCGCCGGCGCGACCACCAAGGTGCGGCTTCTGCTCGAGCACTGTGAATTCGGCGCCTATGTGCCGGTCGACATCTCGGGCGACTTCCTGAAGGCCCAGGCCGACGGCCTGCGCAGGGATTTTCCCGATCTCGGGATCTATCCGGTCGCAGCCGATTTCACCACGCCGTTCGCGCTGCCGGAGGCGATATCAGCGATGCCGAAGGTCGGCTTCTTCCCGGGCTCGACACTCGGCAATTTCGAGCCCGGCGAGGCCGCCGCCTTCCTGCGCAGCGCGCGCAAGATCCTCGGCCATGGCGCGCAGATGATCATCGGCGTCGACCTGGAGAAGGATGAGCGCGTGCTGTACGACGCCTACAACGACGCGGCCGGCGTCACCGCGCGCTTCAACCTCAATGTGCTGGTCCGGATCAACCGCGAGCTCGGCGGCAATTTCGATCTGTCGGGATTCACCCACCGCTCGATCTACAACCGCGACCGCCACCGCATCGAGATGCACCTGATCAGCCGCAAGGCGCAGACCGTGCGTATCCTCGGCAGCAGCTTTGCGTTCCGCCCTGGCGAGAGCATTCACACCGAGAACAGCTACAAATATTCGCTCGAGCGCTTCACCGCGCTCGCCCGCGCCTCAGGCTGGCAGGTCCGCAACAGCTGGACCGATGGCGACAAGATGTTCTCGGTGCACGCGCTCAGGGCGGATTGAGCGCGACGGTGTTTCAACCTTGTTTCGACGCGTGCTGGAACGAAACCGAAAGCGTCATGGGCAAGCGAGCACTGCAGATCATCACCGCCTTGCTTGCCCTGGTGCCGATCCTGACCGGCGTGATCACGATGCTGGGGGTTCACGATCCGCTCTACGCATCCGCGGGTGTTCCTGCCCTGCCGGTGCTCGACAGCAATCTTCGATTCTTCGGCGGAGTGTGGTTCGGCCTCGGCATCGCGATGCTCTGGCTGGTTCCCCGCATCGAAAGCCAAACGGTGCTCTACCGCGTGATCTGGGGCGCCATCTTTCTTGGCGGCATCGGCCGGCTGCTGTCGATGCCGCTGATCGGCTCACCGCCGCTCCCGTTCATCGGATTCACCGCGCTCGAGCTGATCGGCGCGCCGCTGTTCGTCTATTGGCAGGATCGGGTGGCGACGGCCGCCGCCAAATGAACGCTATTCCTCCGCCGGCGACCGCAACGAGATCGTCTCCCACGCGGCGACCACGATCATGATCAGCGTCGTTGTCATCGACAGCCACAGCGGCGACAGGTCGCTGGCGAAATAGGCGGCGACGGCAAGCGCGATGATGCCGACGCCGTGCGACAGCTGCAGGAAATTGCGGACCACGTGCTTGAACAGGATGCTCCCGACCAGGAACAGAATGGGACCGCCGACCGCGCTCACGATCGTCTTGAGATCGGAATGGCCGGACGGATGCTTCAGCACCAGCTCGTCGGCGACCGCGCTCAGGATGATGCCGCCGACGATCGGCATGTGCAGATAGGTATAGGCGATCCGCGCCACCCGTCCGGACTCGGCCGATTTCGCGATCATCGCCGAGCCGGCCTCGGCCCCCTTGTTGAAATAGATCCACCACATCGCGATGCTGCCGACCAGGGCGGAGAGGAATGCGGCCACATTCTCCGGCGTCCAGGTCAGGTCGGCGAAGGTCGCGCCGTCGACGACGATGGCCTCGCCGAGCGCGATCAGGATGAATCCGGCGCAGCGCTCGGCCATGTGGCTGCCCTCGACCGACCATGCCTCGATCGAGGAGAAGCCGAGCTTCGGCGTCCAGAACCGTACCGCCGGCGCGACATATTCGATCGCCAGTGCCGCGATCCACAGCCACAGCCGCGCATTGCCCTCGGACAGGCCACCCAGGATCCACAACACGGCCGAGCCGGACAGCCAGGTCAGGATGCGGATCGCGTTGTGGCGCACCGCGGTTCGGTGCGACGGCGTCACCAGCAGCCAGAACAGGGTGCGGCCGACCTGCATGACCGCGTAGGTGACGGCGAACCACAGCCCGCGCCCGTCGAAGGCCGATGGAATCGAGGTCGACAGCACCAGCCCGCCCAGCATCATGAGGAAGAGCAGGATGCGGACCGGCGTCAACTCGGGATCGAGCCAGTTGGTGACCCAGGTGGTGTAGACCCACACCCACCATACCGCGAGAAAGAGCAGCGTGACCTGGACGGCGCCGAGTGGGGTGAAATGCTGCAGCAGCGTGTGCGACAGCTGCGTGACGGCAAAGACGAAAACCAGATCGAAGAACAGCTCGGCGTTGGTGACGCGGCTCGCCTGGTTCGGCACGATCACGCGAAACATCGCGCCGCGCGGATTATCCGCCATCGATGCGGCCCCCTCGCCCGCCGCCGTCGCGGCTAGCCTCCGGGCACCCCGGTCTGCAGCGCCAGCGCGTGCAGTACCCCGCCCATCTGCCCCTTCAGCGACTGGTAGACGATCTGGTGCTGCTGAACGCGGGACTTGCCGCGAAAGGATTCGGAGATGACGGTCGCCGCGTAGTGGTCGCCATCGCCGGCCAGATCGCGGATCGTCACCTCGGCGTCCGGGATCGCTGCCTTGATCATCGATTCGATATCGCGGGCGTCCATCGGCATCCCAGTCCACCTCCATCAGGTCATTCGAATCATGGCCGGCATGGCAGCCATGATAAAGAAAACCTAGCGCCTGCGGTCTTCTAGGTCATCCCGGGCGACACTATATTCCCATTCCCAGCGTTTTAAACCTGCATCAATCGGTCACGAGCGATCACGCGGAAATGACCAAAAAGGGCGCAGAATCATGAAGCTTCCAGGTCCCGACCATCCGATCACGATCACGCCGAATCCGAAGCGCGTCCGCGTCACGGCCGACGGCGTCGTCATCGCCGAGACGACCCATGCGTTGACCCTGAAGGAAGCGAGCTATCCCGCCGTGCAATATGTCCCGCGGCAGGACGCCAACATGGCACTGCTGGCCCGCACCGAGCGCACCACGCATTGCCCCTACAAGGGCGACGCGAGCTATTTCAGCGTCAAGGCCAACGGCAAGACGCTGGACAATGCGATCTGGACCTATGAGACGCCATTCCCGGCGATGGCCGAGATATCGGGCCATCTGGCGTTCTATCCGGACAAGGTGAAGATCGAGGAAGTGGCCTAAGTCTCACAAATTCCGGGCCGGCAAGCAGCAAACCCCAGGTGCGCGATCGCGCACCTGGGGTTTGGCGCCGCGGAATGACGACGCATGTTGAAGCAATATCGCCCGCTACGCACGGAATACCGTGAGCCCGAGGATCAGCAGCACCAGGAAGATCACGACAAAGATGTAGAACAGGAAGCGTGCGATGTCGGCGGAAGCCGCCGAAATGCCGGTGAAGCCGAGCAGACCCGCGATGATCGAGACGACAAGGAAGATCAGCGCCCATTTCAGAATCGTCATTGCTAGCTCCTCAACCTGCGCGTACGCCGCGCCTCCGCCGGTCGTTCCGACAACACCAGCGAACGACCGCAGTTCCTAAAGCTGAACAGACCCGCGTAGATGACAGACTCCGACACCCTGGAATTGGGACAAATCGTTCTTGCTGAATCAAGTTCCCGATTGCAACATCCAGCCGCAGACCCTGCTGGGGGCACCATGAAATCGATTGCTCACGCGGCTCCGACCGTCGACGTCCAGGCAGCACCGAAAGCCCATAAACGCAACGTGTCGCTCGATCGTGCCCGCACGTTCCTGACACTGGTCGTGCTGCTGCATCACGCGGTGATCCCCTATACCTATTTCGGGCACACCGATCCGACGTCCTGGATCGGCTTCGACTGCATCGTGCTCGCCACCGACAGCTTCTTCATGGCGATGTTCTTCTTCCTGTCGGGGCTGTTCGTGTGGCCGGGCATCGGCCGCAAATCATTGCCGATCTTCCTGCGCGACCGGCTGCTGCGACTCGGCCTGCCGTTCGTGGTCTGCGCCTTCACGGTGATCCCGCTCGCCTATTATGCGATTGCGCTGCGCGCGACGCCTGATCTCACCTTCTCCGAATTCTGGTGGAAGACCATGACGGTCGGGCCGTGGCCGAGCGGCCCGATCTGGTTCGTTTATGTATTGATGACTTTCGATGTAACCGCGAGCCTGCTCCACCGGGTGTCGTCGAAGCTGCTCGAACCCATCAACAGATTGTCGTTGAAGGCGTTCGAATGGCCCTGGAAGTTCTGGCTGTTCATGGTCGTCGTCAGCGCGATCGTCTATATTCCGATGCTTGTCTACTACGGCCCGTACCACTGGTTCGAGTCCGGACCGTTTTCGGTTCAGGCGAGCCGCGTCCTGCTCTATGCGTCCTATTTCTTCATCGGTGCTGGCGTTGGTTCGGCAAACCTCGAGAGCGGCCTGCTCAGCGCGAATGGAAGGCTGACCCAGCGGCGCTGGTTCTGGACGTTCGTCACGCTGATCCCCTATGCGCTGATGTGGGTGATGGTCTACATCAAGCGCCAGATCCTCGGTAATCCCGATCCGCTGCCGGCCTGGTATCTGGCGATCTACGGCACCTTCTTCGTGCTGTTCAGCGCTTCGATCCTGTTCGCAATCCTGGCCTACTTCCTGCAATCGAGGTCACCGGGCCCAACCCTGCTCGACCGCATGCAGGGCGATGCCTATGGCATGTTCCTGGTGCACTACCCGATCGTGCTGTGGCTGCATTACTGGCTGTTCGACTTCGACCTGCCGGCGATCCCAAAGGCCGCGATCGCATTCTTTGCCACTGTCGTCCTGAGCTGGGGCGTCACGGCGGCGCTGCGCAAGATCCCCGGGGCAGGATACGTACTGTAGCAGCGCAACCGCGCCGCCACAGGGCCGATAATTTGGGTACAACCCTGCCATTGGTCACATGCGGGCGGACGACTCTCGGCTATGCTGCCCGGACTGATCGACCGCAGGGAGTCCAAGATGAACGACCCTCAAATTGGCTGGATCGCCGCAATCATCGTCGGCGGATTGGCCGGCTGGCTTGCCGAGATGTTCATGAAGTCCGGAACGGGCATCCTGATGAACATCATTCTCGGCATCGTCGGCGCCGCGCTGGCGAACTGGCTGCTCGCGCTCGTAGGCGTGTCGCTCGGCGGAGGCTGGATCAGCTACCTCGTCGCCGGCTTCATCGGCGCCTGCATCATCATCTTCCTGTGGCGCGCCATTCGCGGCAGGTAGCCGTCGCGGTTGGTAGTCGTCGCGGTTTCTTCGGACGGGAACGGCTGATCCTCCCGGATCAGGCGGCGGCACCGCGCATGTAATTCGGCAGCCAGTGCTCGAAGGCGCGGGACAGTTCGGCGACCGCGACCGGCGTCTCGCCGGCAACCGCGATGGCATCGCCGCCGGTAGTACCGATGCGGGCACACGGCACGCCCGCCCCCTTCATCTTCGCCAGCACGAGACCGGCATCCGCCACCGGGACGGTGACGATGTAGCGGGCCTGATCCTCGCCGAACCAGTAGGCATGCGGCACGATCGCTGACGGCGCCGCCAGCAGCTGTGCGCCGATGCCGCTCGCGATCGCCATCTCGGCCAGCGCAATCAGCAGCCCGCCGTCGGAGACGTCATGCACTGCGGTGGCGGTACCGGCATGGATCATGCCTCTGACAACGTCGCCATTGCGCTTCTCGGCGGCGAGATCGACCGGCGGCGGAGCGCCCTCCTCGCGGCCGCAGACGTCGCGCAGGAAGACCGACTGGCCAAGCCAGCCTTGCGTGTCGCCCAACAGCAGGATCGCCTCGTCAGCAGCCTTGAAGGCCAGCGTCGCGGACCTGGTGAAGTCGTCGAGCACGCCGACGCCGCCAATCGAGGGCGTCGGCAGAATGCCGCGGCCGTTGGTCTCGTTGTAGAGCGAGACGTTGCCGGAGACGACCGGAAAGTCCAGCGCGCGGCAGGCGTCCGAAATGCCCTTCAGGCAGCCGACGAACTGGCCCATGATCTCGGGCCGTTCAGGATTGCCGAAATTGAGATTGTCGGTGATCGCGAGCGGACGGCCGCCGACCGCGGTGATGTTGCGCCAGGCCTCCGCCACCGCCTGCTTGCCGCCCTCGAACGGGTCGGCCTCGCAATAGCGCGGCGTGACGTCGACGGTAAGTGCGAGGCCCTTGGGCCCATCCTCGATGCGCACGACCGCGGCATCCCCGCCGGGGCGCTGCACGGTATTGCCGAGGATGACGTGGTCGTACTGCTCCCACACCCAGCGCTTCGAGCACAGTTCGGGCGTGCCGATCAGCTTGATCAGCGCAGCCGCAATTCCGAGCGGCGGCTTGACGTCCTGCGCGCGGATCACGGGCTGCGCGTTCGAGGCCACATGCGGGCGGTCGTAGACCGGCGCCTCGTCGCCGAGCTCCTTGATCGGCAGGTCGGCCATCACGTCGCCGCCATGCCTGACGACGAAGCGCTTGGTCGGCGTGGTGTAGCCGACGATGGCGAAATCGAGCCCCCATTTGCGGAAGATCGCCTCGGCCTGCTTTTCCTTCTCGGGCTTGAGCACCATGAGCATGCGCTCCTGGCTTTCCGAGAGCATCATCTCGTAGGCGCTCATGCCGGTCTCGCGGGTCGGCACTGCGTTGAGGTCGAGCTCGACGCCGAGGTCGCCCTTGGCACCCATCTCGACCGCCGAGCAGGTCAGGCCCGCCGCACCCATGTCCTGGATCGCGATCACGCAACCCTGCTCCATGATCTCGAGGCAGGCTTCCAGCAGCAGCTTTTCGGCGAAGGGATCGCCGACCTGCACGGTCGGGCGCTTCTCCTCGGAGGCGTCGTCGAATTCGGCCGACGCCATCGAGGCGCCGTGGATACCGTCGCGGCCGGTCTTGGAGCCGAGATAGACGATCGGCATGTTCACGCCGGAGGCGGCCGCGTAGAAGATCTTGTCGGCGTCGGCGAGCCCCACCGCCATCGCGTTGACGAGGATGTTGCCGTCATAACGGGTGTGGAAGCGCACCTGGCCGCCGACCGTCGGCACGCCGAAGGAATTGCCGTAGCCGCCGACGCCAGCGACCACGCCCGACACCAGGTGCCGGGTCTTGGGATGTTCGGGCGCGCCGAAGCTCAGTGCGTTGAGGCAGGCGATCGGCCGTGCGCCCATGGTGAAAACGTCGCGTAGAATGCCGCCGACGCCTGTTGTCGCACCCTGATAGGGCTCGATGTAGCTCGGGTGGTTGTGGCTCTCCATCTTGAAGACCACGGCCTGGCCGTCGCCGATGTCGATCACGCCGGCATTCTCGCCCGGTCCCTGGATCACCCAGGGCGCCTTCGTCGGCAATCCGCGCAAATGGATGCGGGACGATTTGTATGAGCAGTGCTCGTTCCACATCGCCGAGAAGATGCCGAGCTCCGTGAAGGTCGGGACCCGCCCGATCAGCTTCAGGATGCGCTCATACTCGTCCGGCTTCAGCCCGTGGGCGGCGACGAGTTCGGGGGTGATCTGGGGCTCGTTCATGGGTCCCTTAATAGGTAGATCGAACGGGGCGGAAAAGGCCTTTTAGGGGGCATTTTGGGCCTGTCCAGAGCTTTGCGGCGGCTGGCCGCGGGTACAGGATTTGCACATCGGGGATGGATCGGATTTAAGAACCAAAACCCGAAAATTGAAGGCCAATACCGTGAACGAGCTCGCCAACACCGCACTCAAGACCGCATTCAACCGTCGCCCCGATCTGCACGTCGAAACCGAGGGCGAATTCGCCGGCTGGCGGACCTGGACACGCGACAGCTTCGAGACCCATACCGGCCCCTTCTACCACCGGATGGACGAGACCGGCCGCATCACCTGCGCGTTCCGGGTCGGCAAGAAGCACCTCAACGGCTCCGGCAACGTCCACGGTGGCTGCCTCATGACCTTTGCCGATTATTCCCTGTTCGCCCTCGCCGGCCCGGTGCTGCAGGGCCCGGGCGTCACGGTGTCGTTCTCCTCCGAGTTCCTCGACGCGGCCCGCGAGGGCGACCTGGTCGAATGCACCGGCGAGATCACCCGCGCGGGCGGATCGCTGATCTTCGTGCGCGGCATGCTGACCTCGGGCGAGCGTGCGTTGCTCACCTTCTCCGGCACCATCAAGCGGGTGAAGCGGAAGCCCCCGGTTGACGCCTCCACGCCGTAGCGACCATCCTGCGCCGGCAGGAATTTGCGAGGCGCTCGATGCAACTGTATTTCTTCGCGCAGTTTCACGCCGCTCCGGGCAACGAACTCGCCCTCGAGGCGGCGCTCAACAAGGTCGCGATCCCCTCGCGCACGGAGACTGGATGCAGGCAGTTTCACGCCTTCCGCAGCAGCCGCGACCAGGCGAGGTTCGTCATCCATTCGGTATGGGCCGACGAAGCGGCGTTCGATCACCACGCCACGCTTCCGCATACGGTCGAGTTCCTCGCCACGGTAGACGGGCTTGTCGACCGCCCGCCGGACCTGTGCCGCACCGAGATGATCCTCTGAAGCGTTTTCTTCGAACGGAGTGGATACCGGTTCGCGTGCGGCGTCAGCGCTTGTCGCTCGCTGATGCCGACTGGGCGAGCGCTTCAGAGCCTTGTTGCCAATAGAGCTCGATCCGCGCGACCAGGGCGGACGGCAGAGGAACGTAGTTGAGCCTTTCGGCCTGAGACCTTCCACCCACCAGTGACCAGCGGAGGAAGTCGATCGCGGTGGCAGCCCTCTCAGGCGATTTTGGCTGCCTGGGCATCAACACGAATGTCGTGGCCGTGATCGGATACGCATTGTCCCCCGCCGCATTGGTGAGAACCAGGCAGAAATCCTTCGCGCTCTTCCAGTCTGCGCCCGACGCTGCGGCCAGGAAGGATGCGGCGTCGGGGGCGACGAAATTGCCGGCACTGTTTTGCACCACGGCGAATGAGATCCTGTCGAGCCGCTGCAGCGCGTAGGCATATTCGAGGTAACCGATCGAGCCCGGGATCAGGCTGACGAGCGAGGCGACGCCGTCATTGCCTTTCCCGCCGAGGCCAAGCGGCCATTCGACGAAGGTGCCTTCGCCAACACTGGCCTTCCATTGCGGGCTGACCTTCGAGAGATAGTTCGACCAGTTGAACGTCGTTCCGGACCCATCGATGCGATGAACCACTGATATCGGCGTGTTCGGCAGCATCAGGTCGGGATTGATCGCACGAATGGCCGGATCGCTCCACGATCTGACCTTGCCGAGATAGATGTCGGCGAGCACCTGCCCCGTGAAGTGGATCTGGCCCGGCCTGACGCCCTGGAGATTGACCACCGGCACGACGCCTCCGATCACGATCGGAAACTGCATCATGCCCAGCCTTTCCAGCTCCTTCGGATCAAGCGGCATGTCGCTGGTGCCGAAATCGACCGCGGCCTTCTTGACCAGGGTGACGCCGACGCTCGAGCCGACCGGCTGATAGCTGACGTCGTTACCGGTCGTTGCCTTGTAGGCCTCTATCCACTTCGCCATGACAGGCGAAACGAAGGTTGAGCCCGCGCCCCTGGTCTCCGCCGCAAGGCTTTGCGTCGCAACGACCAGGGCGGCGAAGATGATCGGCAGCCTGAAATGCTTCGTCATGCCTCGACCCTAGCGGGCCGGCGAAGAAGCCAATGTGGGCCATGTCACAAGATTGCAATATTCGCCAAGCCGATCATGCGGTTGCCGCCCGGGCCGACACCCGGCGGCAGCGTCCGGCATGTCGCGGCGTCACGCCGCCCTTTCGTGATGCTGCACGAGCCCTGCGAACAGGCCGCGGCCATCGGTGCAGCCCATGATCTCTTCGACATGGTTCTCGGGGTGCGGCATCATCCCGAGCACGTTGCCGCCCTCGTTGACGATGCCGGCGATCGAATGCGCGGCACCGTTGAAGTTGGAGGCCTCGTCGACCACGCCCTCCGCCGAGCAGTAGCGATAGAGCACCCGCCCGTCGCCTTCTAGGCGCTTCAGCGTCTCCTCGTCGGCCTCGTAATTGCCCTCGCCATGGGCGACCGGCACGCGGATCACCTGACCGGCATTGTAGCCGCGGGTGAACGGCGTGCCGGAACGCTCGACCCGCATATGCACATCGCGGCAGACGAACTTCAGTTGCGCATTGCGCATCAGGACGCCGGGCAGGAGGCCAGACTCGCAGAGGATCTGGAAGCCGTTGCAGACACCGAGCACGAGACCACCTTTTGCCGCGAAGTCGCGCACCGCATCCATCACCGGCGCGCGCGCCGCGATCGCGCCGCAGCGCAGGTAGTCGCCATAGGAGAAGCCGCCGGGCACCACCACGAGGTCGGTCCCCGCCGGCAGCGACGTCTCGGCGTGCCAGACCATCGCGGTCTCGTTGCCCGACGCCAGCTTGAGCGCACGCGCCATGTCGCGCTCGCGGTTGATGCCGGGGAAGACGAGGACGGCTGATTTCATTGTTGTCACCGGGTTTTGGGCGCCAGAACGAGCATGGCTGCGGCCGCGAACTTCGCGTAATTGGCGTTGCTGATCTTCTCGTCGCGCGCCGAACTGATCAGGCTGGCAGAGGCGCGCGTGCCGAACAGCAAACCGTTCACCTGGTATTCGCTGACGCCGTCCGGTGTCACCGTCAGGCGCCGGGCCCGATACATCCGCGGCAACGCCGTGCCTTTCGCACCGTCAACGCCGAGAAGCGTGATCTTCTGATCCGGTTTGCGCTGCTCCAGCGCCTTGATGATCTGGGCCTGGCTCTCGCGGAACTGATCCAGGGTCATCGGATTGTTGGCAGCATAGAGGCGGTAGGTCACCTTGGAGCCGGCGCCGCAGCTCGCTTGTTCGCAGTGGAAGATATGCACATCGGAGCTGCTGCGCTGATAACGCCACCCACTGACCGAGATCGGTGGCGCCGAGATCGGTGGCGCCGAAATCGGTGGCGCCGGTGACGCGGCCGCTGGTGGCGGCGGCGCCGATTGGGCCGACGCCGCGCCAATTCCGGCAACCGTCAGCAACGCAAGCAACGACGATCGGACAAGAGCACGATTGCGGCCGGGAGAGGCGGGAGCGGCTGTTCTCATCTGGCGCGCTCGCTCAGCTCAGAACCTCGACCCGGTAGTTCTCGATCACGGTGTTGGCCAGCAGCTTGTCGGCCGCCGCCTTCAGCGCGGCTTCCGCCTTGGCCTTGTCGGTGGCGGCCAGCTCGATGTCGAACACCTTGCCCTGGCGAACGCTGGCGATGCCATCGACGCCGAGCGATTTCAGCGCACCCTCGATCGCCTTGCCCTGGGGATCGAGGATGCCCGACTTCAACGTCACAGTCACACGTGCCTTCACGATCGCCCCTTAGCTTTTCACCAGCACCGGGCCGCTTCCGGCCGGCCGTTCATTCTCGATCAGGATGCCGAGCCGCTTGGCCACTTCGGTATAGGCCTCGAGCAAGCCGCCGAGGTCGCGGCGGAAGCGGTCCTTGTCGAGCTTCTCGTTCGACTTGATGTCCCACAGCCGGCAGGAGTCCGGCGAGATCTCGTCGGCGACGATGATCCGCATCATCTCGTTCTCGAACAGGCGCCCGCATTCCATCTTGAAATCGACGAGGCGAATGCCGATGCCGAGGAAGAGACCGGTCAGGAAGTCGTTGACGCGGATGGCGAGCGCCATGATGTCGTCGATCTCCTGCGGGGTCGCCCAGCCGAAGGCGGTGATGTGCTCTTCCGACACCATGGGGTCGTTGAGCTGGTCGTTCTTGTAATAGAACTCGATGATCGAGCGCGGCAGCTGGGTGCCCTCCTCGATGCCGAGGCGCTGCGACAGCGAGCCGGCCGCGACGTTCCGCACCACCACCTCGAGCGGCACGATTTCGACCTCGCGAATCAACTGCTCGCGCATGTTGAGGCGGCGGATGAAGTGCGTCGGCACCCCGATGTCGTTGAGGTGCTGGAACAGGTACTCCGAAATCCGGTTGTTGAGGACGCCCTTGCCCTCGATCACCTGGTGTTTCTTGGCGTTGAACGCGGTCGCATCGTCCTTGAAGTGCTGGATCAGGGTTCCCGGCTCCGGACCTTCGTAAAGGACCTTGGCCTTGCCTTCATAAATACGGCGTCGACGGCTCATTGGGATGTACCGTGTTTTGTTGAAATCCATGAATTTGGGTGCTCCGGATGACTTGGGGTTGCGACCCACGACGGAGCTGCCGCGGAGGCCTGGAACCTGGGTAGTCCAAGAGGAAACAGAACAAGAACCGAGCCTGCAGGCAACCTATCCGATTGGCCCATGGAGCACAATCGATACGGCCCTATCCAGGCCACTTATACCGCCCTAACGTAAAGGCCCGATTCCGCCTGTTTTGCCTGCGGCTTAACGGCTCGTTGTGTCGCCGATTCCACGCTCTTATCTAGGCAGAGTTCGGGGCTGCCGCAACGGAAGCTGCGGCCCGCCATTTGCGCACGGGGAACTTGAGGCCATGACCACATTCGACGAGCGCGAGGAAGGCTTCGAGAAGAAATTCGCCGTCGACGAGGAGCTGAAATTCAAGGCCGAAGCCCGCCGCAACAAGCTGCTCGGCCTGTGGGCGGCCGAGAAGCTCGGAATATCCGGCGACGTCGCCACCGCCTATGCCAAGGAAGTGGTGGCCGCCGACTTCGAGGCGGCGGCCGACAGGGGCGCCCTGCACAAGGTGCTGAAGGACCTCACCGCCAAGGGTAACGCCGTCACCGAGGGCGATATCCGCGCCAAGATGGACGAGCTGCTGATCCAGGCGGTGGCGCAGGTGAAGGCCGGCGTCTGAGACCCGCCTTCAACGCCGCCGCCGCAGCGACGGGCGGCAGCGAGTGGCGAGCAGCGACGGAACAAACCGTCCGGTCGCTAATCGCCATGCGCCCTTTCCTGGCTCATCCCTCCTTGAAGCCGTATTCCGGCACATTGCCGCTGGCGCCGTAATATTTGTACGGCAGGAACTTGCCCGACATCGTGATCTTGACGCGATCGCCCTTCGGATTCGGCAGCCGCTCCATCACCATGTCGAAGTCGATGGCCGACATGATGCCGTCGCCATATTCCTCCTCGATCAGCGCCTTCCACGCCGGGCCGTTGACCATCACGAGTTCGTAGAAGCGATAGATCAGGGGATCGGTCGGCGGCATCGGCATGCCGCGCATCGGCGTCTCGTTCAGCATCGCGATCTCGGACTTCGACAGGCCGAACAGCTCGCCGGCATTGGCGGCCTGCGGCTTCGTCAGTTTCATCTGGCCGAGGATCGCGCCTGTTATCAGGACTTCGGAATAGCCGCCGATCTTCTCGCAGATGTGTTTCCAGCTCCAGCCCTTCTCGCGCTTGATGTCGAGCAGCTTCTCGGTGAGGTCTTCGCGTTTCATCAGGTTTCCTCCTTGCACCGTCCGGCGGCACCTTGCACCGCCGGGCGGCCGCAATCATGCAGATTCTATGCCGCCTTGCCCGTCACGACGGACGCGGTCGGCAGGCCCTCGTCGATCGGCAGCGACGGGTCGCGCGACCACTCGTTCCAGGAGCCGAAATACATCCGCACGTCCTTCACGCCGGCGTTCTTCAGTGCGAGGAAGGTGTTGGAGGCGCGCGCCCCCTTGAAGCAATAGAGATAGACCGGCGTGGCCTGCGAGATGCCGACGGTGGCACATTCCGCCAGGATCTCGTCCTTCGACTTGAAGCGCGGTCCTTCCGCGGTCGGCTTCATCATGCGGTACCATTCGAGCCAGACCGCGCCGGGGATGCGGCCCTTGCGCGGGCAGAAGTCCTTGCCGTAGGGCGAGGAGCTGTCGCCGATCCACTCGTCGACGTCGCGCACGTCGAGGATTGCGATGCCGGGCTTGTCGAGCGCGGCCAGCATGGCCTTGGCATCGATCAGGATGTCGCCCGCCTCGGCCACGATCGAGAACGACGCCTTCACCGGCACCGGGACGTCGGTGGTCACGGGAAGGTCGGCCGCCTTCCAGGCCTCGAAGCCGCCATGCAGCACCTTGACCCTGGGATAGCCGAGCATCGTCAGCAGGTAGTAGCCGCGGCAGGACTGGCCGAAGCCGGAGTTCATCGACTGCTCGTAGACCACCGCGGTCTCCTTGCCGGACAGACCGGCAGCGCCGAACGCAGCGGCGAACTTGGTCTTCAGCTCGTGCATGCCCTCCGGCGTCGAGGTCGCCAGATAGGTGAAGATGTCATGCACGTTGACGGCGCCGGGCAGGTGTCCCGCCGCATAGGCATCCGGATTCCGCGTGTCGATGATGACACACGCTTCTTTGGTGATGAGCTCGGCAAGCTCGCCGGCGGTGATCAGAACGTCCGTCATGGCTCTCTCCTGTGTGGTTGCAGTCTTGGTGGTCCCGAACTTTCGTCAGCCATCCGCCAGCATCTTGCGCAGCTGCTTGGTGGCGGGCGTGACGATGGCGACGAAATAGGCCTCGCGCAGCCGGCGTTGCGCGCGGTGGCTCTTCAGGTAGCCGCGCGCGCCGCAATGGAGCATCGCCGCATGCGCGACCGCGACCGTGGCATCGCCGATGCGCAGGCGCAGCGCTACGACGCGGCGCCAATAGCTGTCGTCTTCATTGTAGGGATCGCGCGCGAGCGCCATCGCCTCCTTCTCGAACTCCGCATGGAGCTCGCGGAATTGCAGGGGTTGCTGCGGCAAATAGCGATTGACGTGGCCGAGCGGCGCATGGACCTCGTCCATGATGTTGATGCAGTCGCGCATCAGCCCGAGACCCATGCCGGTTTGCAGCAGGATGAAGCCGGCGCGGATCTTCTTCACGAACGGTGCGGCCGGCGCAGCCAGGATCAACTCGTCAGGGACGAACACGTCGCGGAACTGGACGCTGTAGGTGCCGGTGCCGTCCATGGCGAGAAACGGCTTGCAGGGTTGCAAGCTGATCGCGGGATCGGAGCAGTCGGCGAGGAACATCACCGTGCCCGGCTCGCCTCTCGCGATGCCGCCCGGCTCGCCTCTTGCGATGCCGTCCGGCTCCTCGCCGGCGACGCCGCCATCCTCGCGCTCGAAGATCGTGCCGAAGTAGTGGTCGGGGCCGAGATTCGAGACCCAGGGCAGCGCGCCGCGGACGATGTAGCCGCCCTCGACCCTGCGGCCCTTCAGCTTCAGCCGCTCGATGCCGAAGAAGCTCTTCATCGGGTTGGACAGCCCGGTGCCGCCGAGCACGCGCCCGCTCGAAAAGCCGTCGCCGAAACGCGAAGCGAGCTTCATGTTGGTGGAATTCGCCGCGTACCAGACCAGCGTGTTCTGGCACCACGCGATGAAGGCGGTGGCGCCGCAGACCTCGCCGAGCGCGGCGATCGACTGGATCGCGCAGCACAAATCGGCAGGTCCCTCCTGCGGGACGTGACTGCTCCAGGCGCCGAGGCTGCCGAGACCGCGCAGGAACGCGCCCGGGTAGACCGAGCCGGCATCGATCGCCGACGCAAGCGGTGCCAGCTCCCGACGGGCCAGCCGGGCGACCTCGTCGGCAATCGTCGGTGCGGGATCGGCAAGGTCGACCCGCGATAAAGCCAATGAACCCATTGATCGTCTCCGCACCTTCTGTTGATGCCCGTCCGGCGCCTCAGGCGCCGACCTCGAGATTGACGGGACGGGTGAAGGTGTTGGCGACCGGCGACCATTTCTTCACATGGGCCACCAGCGCGTTGATCTCGTCCTGCGAGACGCCCTCGCATTCCATGTCGACCTTGACACGGACGTCGGTGAAGCCGACCGGTTTCTCGCTGACGTCGCCGGTGCCCCACACCGCCGTGATGTTGAGGTCGCCCTCGAGCTCGAGCTCGAGCTTGTTGACGATCCAGCCACGATGCACGGCGTTGGCGTGCAGGCCGACCGCAAGGCAGGAGCCGAGCGCGGCCAGCGAGGCTTCCGACGGATTGGGCGCGGTGTCGTCGCCGAGCAGGCCGGGCGGCTCGTCGACGATGTAGGGTGCGAGGTTGCGGATGTAGTTGGCGTGGCGGAACCTGCCCTCCGCCACCGTCTTGCACTTCAAGGTCTTGACGACCTTCGGGTTGGCCTTGCCGTTGGCAATGAGCTGCTCGAGCCCGCCTCTGTCGATCGGCGCGAGGCAGCCGGTCAGTGCGGTTTTTTGAGCGACAGCAGTCATCAGTTTTCTCCCTGGGAGCGATGGATTGGTCAGGATACCGAACGGTCTGTTTCCTGCATAAGCTGTGCCAGTCCGCCGCCGGATCGAAAGCCGAAATCCCGCAAGCGCTTAGCCTGCAGTGCCCGGGAATTGATCAGCCCGCGCATGCTCAATCGCAA
Organism: Bradyrhizobium jicamae; assembly: GCF_018130215.1. Classification (GTDB taxonomy): domain Bacteria; phylum Pseudomonadota; class Alphaproteobacteria; order Rhizobiales; family Xanthobacteraceae; genus Bradyrhizobium; species Bradyrhizobium jicamae_A. Next base: position 6,416 of record NZ_JAFCKQ010000025.1, on the reverse strand, counting down.
AGCAAATGCCGCGCGGACGCGATTATTTTGAGCGCAGCTGTGCACGCATGAAGATGCGACTTGATGATTGCGCCTCGGTCCGATTTACTGCCGCGCATGGGCAGATCGCTGACAAAGAAAAAACCTGCCGCGGCGTTCGCCGCCGGTGACGATGAATCCGCGCGCGGGCGCCTGCTGAACGCCGCGACGCGGCTGTTCTGCAAGAACGGGATCAACGCCACCGGCATCGATGCGATCATCGACGAGGCCGGAACCGCGAAGACCACGCTCTACAAACTGTTCGGCTCGAAGACCAACCTCGTCCATGCGGTGCTGGAGAGCGAAGGCCGGCAGTGGCGCGAATGGTTCATCGGCTCCATCGAAGCCGGCGGCGGCGATCCGCAGACCAAGCTTTCGCGGATCTTCCCCGCCCTTAAGGTCTGGTTCGCCGAGGAGCGCTTCTACGGCTGCCCGTTCATCAATGCGGTTGCCGAGCACGACAAGGATGCGAAGCAGTTCCGCACCATCGCGATGCGCCACAAGAAGGTGGTGCTGGCGCACATCGAGAAGCTTGCAGCCGACATGGGCGCCGCAGAGCCGGCGGTGCTGGCGCATCAGCTCGCACTGCTGATCGACGGCGCCATCGTCGCCGCGATGGTGTCCTGCGATCCCGGCGTCGCCGACACCGCAGGGCTTGCGGCGAGCAATCTGTTTGCGCCGGCAAAGCTGAAGAAGGCGAAACGCGCGGGCAGCGCAGCCGGGCAGCTCGTCGCGGTCTAGGCCGCCGACATCTTCTCCACGGTCGCGATGCCGCGCAACAGCCGGCCGAGCAGATCCGAGCCGGTGATGATGCGCTTTTGCCCGCTCCAGATCAGGATCAGGTCATGCTCGATCACGTCGTCGCCGGGCGCTTCCGGCACGACCTTCATGAGCCCGATGACGTCGCCGAGCCGCGCCTTCGCATCGCGCACGATGATCGGTCGGTGCCAATAGGCGGTCGGATCGCTCTCGAGTTCGCCGAACAAGGCGTCGCGCAGGAAATGATCGGCGTCGAGCACGAACGCCGGCTCTCCGGCGGGATCGGTCACGATCACCCATTTCATGCCTGACGCGTCGATCTTGCGCAGGAACGGATCGTCCGGAACGCGGTCGAATTTCGGCAGCACGCAACGCTGATTGGCCAGCGGCAGGCTCAGGATGCTGTCGGGATGGATCACCTCGCCTTCATCGCAGACCGATATGTCGTCGAGATCGAGGAAATTCTGGGCGCCGGTCGCCTCCAGCTTGCTGATGTCGCCGCCGGCGACGACATGGCGGGCAATCATCCGCCTGATATCCTGCTCGCGCATATAGGCGATGCCTTCCGAGCCCAGCCACCAGTCGAGCACCATGGCGGTCGGCTTCGCCAGCGGAAACAGCACGATCCGATAGAAATTCAGGAACGGCAGGAACCGCGCGGTCATCGCCAGCGCGTTGCGCGAGAAATAGGCCTGCGGAAAGATCTCGCCGAGCAGCGTGATGGCGAAGGCCGAGAACAGGAACGCGCCGACGCCGGCGAGAACCGAGTCCGAGAGCAGCGTCAGGGCAACGTTGGTGGTGACGTTGCCCCAGATGATGGTGGCCAGGATCAGGTTGGTGTTCTTGCGGAGTTCGAGCACCTTTGCCGCGTTGGTGTTGCCGCTGTCCGCTTCGATCTGAAGCCGCAGCAGGCTGAGGCTGAACACCGCGAGGTTCAATCCGGAAAACAGGGCCGACTGCAGGATGCAGGCGGCGATCCCGATCCAGGTCGGGATGGTCCCAAGTAAAGCCATTGCCGTGCCGCCTCGATGTTGCAGACCTTGCAGACGCTATCACAGTCGAACGCGATGACGGCCGAATGACCGCATCGTGATCCGGCGACGCGGCGCGACTGCCGCCGCACTCGCCCGCGGATCACGCCTGTGCAGCGCCTGCCGAGCGTTCCTCGCGCGCAGCCAGATAGACTTCGCGTGCGGCGTCCATGTTCATGATCGCGATACCGACCCCGACCGCAAGGTCGGGCCAGGGCGAGCTCGACAGCGCGGTCACGACGCCGGCGCCGACGATCGCGACATTGGCGATGGCATCGTTGCGGGCCGAGAGGAATGCCGCACGGGTCAGGCTGCCGTGGTGATCGCGGAATCGCGCCAAGAGGAACGCGCAACCGAGATTGACGGCCAACGCCCCGAGACCGGTGATGCCGAGCGGAACGGGCGCCGGCGCCACCGGGCTCATGAACTTGGCGACAGCCGTCCAGACCGTGGCAATGGCAGGAACCAGCAGAACGCCGGCCAGCAAGGTCCCGAGCCTGCCCCGGTTGACCTCACTCCACCCAATCCCGATCAGGATCAGGAGATTGATCGATGCATCCTCGAGAAAATCCACGCTGTCGGCAAACAGCGAGACCGAGCCGATCGACGTGGCCACCGCGAACTCGATGCCGAAATAGCTGAGATTGGCGAGCGCGACGATGAGGACTGTTTGTCGAACGTTCATGCTGCCGATCCCGGAAACCGAGGGCCCCGTGCTCCCAGAGATCGAAATTCGTTGCTATCATCACGGCGTCTTCGACGACGCATGGACCGCCTCCCCACATAGTCGTCGACATCAATACAACACCTCACCGTGTTGCGCCCGTTCATGGCCGTACCTTGGCACGACTGCTGAATTTTACCGCCCGACGCTGTGCTCCGCGCCGGCGATCCCGACGTTCGCTCCGGGATGGCCGTGCCTGAGACTTGCCACGGCTCCCTTCCCGAGGCCGCGAAAGTCATGTAGCGTCTTGCCTGAGCTGCCAACGGGACGTGCGGAATCCCTGATTTGAGCGGCAGCGCTCATGCCGTCCGCGGGCATCCAACTCGTTCATTCATGAATGCTCTGCACATGTCGACGTGTCCGGGACGCCGACGTGAGGTACGCAGGGACGGTTGAATAGTCCTTATCGTTGAATTGCCTTGCACGCTTGCATTGCGGACGACCGCGAGGTCGCCGACCACTCATTCTTTGAAGCTATTGGAGCTCGTCATGGCAAAGCGCATGACAACAATCTCCATACTTGTCTCGGTCGCCGGCATTTTGAGCGTCACAGCCCAGGCAGAGACGCCGGTCGAACGCGGGCATTATCTGGTGGAGGGCGTACTGACGTGCGGCAACTGCCATTCGCCCAGCGGACCGGGCGGCGTGATCGACAGCACGAAGCTGTATTCGGGTGGGCCGCAAACGTGGGATGAACCGACCTTCACCGTCAGGGGCGCGAACATCACGCCGGATGCGGCAAGCGGCATCGGCAAGTGGAGTGACGACGACATCAAGAAAGCCCTGAGCGAGGGAATTCGGCCGTCCGGTGGTCCGCTCGCGCCGATCATGCCCTACGGCTTCTACAAGATTTTCACCACCGGCGATCTCGAGGCGATCGTCGCCTATCTTCGCTCGGTACCCGCGGTTTCAAATGCGGTCCAGCCGCCGGTCTACAAGGCGGCCCTCCACGTCGACACTCCTCCCGGCGCCGACAAGCCGATGACCGAAGCCGACTTGCGCGATCCCGTCAGACACGGCTTCTATCTCGTCACGGTCGCCCATTGCATGGAGTGCCACACGCCCAGGGTGAACGACCGTCTGGATTTCGCGAACCTCGGCAAGGGCGGTCAGACGTTTCGAGGCCCATGGGGAGAGACGATGTCCCGCAACATCACGTCTCATCCGGAAAAGGGCATAGGCGCATGGAGCGATGACGACATCAAGCGGGCCATCACCCAGGGCATCCGCAAGGACGGCAGCCATCTCAAGCCGCCGATGGGCTTTGCCTGGTATGCCCGCATGACCGATGCCGATCTCGGCGACATCGTCGCCTATCTGCGCACCGTGCCGGCACGGGAATGATCATTCATCGGAGGGGCGCGGGGCTCGATCCGGCTGTCTTTCGACCTACAGATCGAAATTCGTCGGCATCATCACGACGTCGCGGATGGTCATGCCGCGCGGCCGCGTCAGCATGAACATCACGACGTCAGCGACTTCCTTGGCCTCCAGCAGGCTGCCCTGCTCCTTGGCCTCCTTCAGCTTCTCGGCCGGCCAGTCCGCGAGCAGCGAGGTGATGACGGGTCCCGGCGAGATGGAGCCGACGCGGATGCCGTGCCTGAAGACCTGGCGGCGCACGGTCTGGACGAAGCAGTTGATCGCCCATTTCGACGACGCATAGACCGGCTCCCAAGGCGTCGGATAATGCGCGGCCAGCGAGCTGGTGACGATGATGTCGCCGGTCGCCCGCGCGATCATGTGCTGCAGCACGTCGTGCACGTTCTTCATCACGACGTTGACGTTCAGATTCAGCATCCGGTCGATCGCGCCGCTGTCGGCGTCGACCAGATCGCCGCCGACATAGGTGCCCGCATTGGCATGGAAGATGTCGAGCCGGCCCTCCTTCTCCAGGATTTTCGGCAGCAGCGTCGCGCAATCCCTGGGGTCCAGCAAGTCGATGACCAGGGGGATGACGGCCTCACCGAGCTTGCCGCGAAGCGCCTGCAGCGCGGCGGCGTCGCGATCGACCATCACCACCCGGGCACCTGCCGCCAGCATCGCCTCGCTGCTCGCCAGTCCGATGCCCGACGCCGCGCCGGTCACGGCCGCAACCTTGCCTTCCAGTTCCTTCGCCATGAGCACTCCACCTTGCCGACGTCACCCCAAACTGGCTGCAGTATAGCACTCAAGGCGGCGGTGTCGGGGCAAAGGGCGTCCGGCGCTTCACGCGCGGATCATCGCAGCGCCTGCAATCAGGCATGCAGCTCCAAGCAGGCGTACGACCGTCGCCTGATGTTGCGGGGTGCCGAGCAGGCCGAAATGGTCGAAGACCAGCGAGCTGAGCAGTTGGCCCACGACGACTAGGGTCACGACGGAGGCAACGCCGAGGCGCGGGATCATGAAGACGCATGTTGCGATGAAGGCCGCTCCGAACAAGCCGCCGGTCCACGTGATCAAGGGCGCACGCGCGGCGGATGCAGAGCTGAACAATGGTTCGCGCAGGACGACGAGCACCGCCGCCAGCGCGATCGTTCCTCCGAGGTAGCTGACGAAGGCCGACCACCAGACGGATTGCAGGGTTCTCCCGAGATTCGCATTCAAGAGCTGCTGGAAGGCGACGCTGCAGCCGGCTGCGAGGACCAGAAGGGGCGCAAGGACATTCATGGCTGACCGCGACAGGACTATGTTGTTGGGCTGACGTCGTGACCCGACCTTAGGCGCGGCGGCCGCGACCTGTCTGGAACGAAATCGACCCCACACGCCGGCGTGAATGCCGACCGGTAGGTGGCTGGCGTCGCGCCATAGGCTCGGCGGAACAGCCGCCCGAAATGACTCTGGTCCGCAAAGCATGTCGCATAGGCGACATCGGCTACGGCGCAGCCCTGCTTGAGCTGCGCGCGAGCCCTCGTCAGCCGGTGCGCGACGCGGTAGGCGGCAGGTGTCATCCCGAACTGCCGCTTGAACGCTCGGATGAAGCCGTCGGTCGAGTAGCCGAACTGCGCGGCCATCGCGCCGACATCGATGTCCTGGTCGAGAAACTGCTTCGGCAACACGACCGTCGCGGCATGCCGATCGTCAAGGTCCCCTTCCCTGCGCACCGAACCGACGGCATCGATGATCTCGCCCGGCGATCGGGCGCGCATGCCGCGGATGATCTGCGGGACCAAGACGTCATGCGCCGCCGGATGGCCGCACGGAAGGTAGAGATGGATGATCGACGCCGCACTGCCATGGGAAGCGTGTGGCAGGCCGGATGGGATCATCACAATGTCGCCCGCGGACGCGCGGAACTCCCCCCGCGGGGTCCAATATGCACGCCATCCGTGGCAGACGGCCGCAACCTGAATCTCATCGTGGAAGTGAGCCGCCTGCGACATCGGGCGCGCGGTTTCGAGCCGCCCCATCTCGACGCCGTCCGCACGGTGATACGGACGATAGCTCCACGATGCGCTCATTGGCATCCAGCCCATCTAAAACCGACCGGGAATCATCTCAGCCGGAGTCCTGATCCCGCACAAGGTGCGACAGGATGACCCGACGGGCAAATCAGGGAAACCTGTCAATCCCCAGCCGCGAAAATATTTCGGTTTATCGGAACGATACCTTGATGTATAGACTTGGGCATCTCACCCGCTCGAGGGGCGCTCGCGATCGTCACGAACGTTGCGGTGGGATGCGGTGGACGCTGCGTGCGTGACTGACGAGAGCGCATGCAGCGGACGGCGAAATCGTGCAGGCCTGACGCCCTGGTGGCAGGTGTCCTCTCGCAAGATGCGAAAGCATCTTCGCGAAAGCGGTGACAAAAAAGCCCAGTCTCGCCGGGGCGAGCACGTATAAGCCGTAACCCATCGCGCAGGGAAAGCCGGATTGCTCCGGTTACACCTGTGGTCCTACCCCCGTGC
>NZ_JAFCKQ010000024.1 GCF_018130215.1 Bradyrhizobium jicamae | reverse complement strand
CCTCGACAATCCGTTCGGCACGAGGTTGTCACCCATGTCTTAGGTACGTTCCGTTACCTATGTGTCCGGGCTGGACAGCCGGATGCCTGGCGCGCTCGGAGAGATTCGAACTCCCGACCCTCGGAATCGAAATCCGATGCTCTATCCAGCTGAGCTACGAGCGCGTTGGTAGCGTCGATTATCAGACTTGGCCTGACAGGGCCAGCAGCGACGCGTGTTCCGATGATCTGGCGTCGCTTAGAAGCAGGGATGGCGGCGGCCGTCCTGGCCGATATAGGCGGCCGAGCCCTGGTAGCATTTGTTGCGTGTCGAGCCGTCGTAATAGGCGAAGCTGCCGGGCATCAGGCCGGGGCCGTAATTGTGCATATAGCTGATCGGGTAGGGCAGGCTCCAGTAAGCGTGCCGGTAATGGTGGTGGTGGCGGTGGTGCGGATAGCCGGTGAGGTCGGCTGCGATCGCAGGCGCAATGGCCATGACGGCAAGGGCCGAAGCGGCAAGGGCGGTAGCGGCGAAAAGCTTGATCTTGGTCATTGGCGGCCTCCGGTCACGCTCGAATCGATGCTTTTGGTCGATTCCGGGTTCATTTAGCCCGGAATCCGGCGGAAAGCTGCGGGAAATCGGTCACAGCACGCCAAATTCTGCCTTTTTGGGGATGCTTAACCGATTGCCAACACAGTCCGGCCAGAGTCTTGCTGTCAGGTCCGTCCTGCCGACCCCCTCCAGGTTCCTCGGTCCGAACGTTTCATGCGCATCACGCCCCTTGCCCTGCTGCTCCTCGTCCTGGCTGCCGCGCCTGCGCGGGCGGATCTGCACATCACCCGCGACCATGGCGGCTATGTCGAGGAGTACAAGGCCAAGTACAAGAAGATCCGCGACCGCGGCGAGCGCGTCATCATCGACGGCATCTGCAACTCGGCCTGCACGCTGGTGTTCGGCATCGTGCCGATGAACAAGATCTGCGTCACCCCGAAAGCCAGCCTCGGCTTCCACCAGGCCTATTACGACAAGGCCTTCACCTTCGGCATCAAGGTCACGAGCCTCGAAGGCACCTCCGACCTGATGTCCTATTATCCCACCACGGTGAAGGACTGGATCCGCCGCAATGGCGGACTCACCACCGAGATGAAGAAGATCAAGAACGGCCCCGATCTCTGGAAGATCGTCGATCCCTGCCCGGACGAGTGGTAGGGTCTTCGGTCTCAGGTCTTCGGTCCCGGGCCTCAACTCCTTGCGCCGCTGATGACGGGTCCAAACAACTCCCACCTTGCGCCGTCGAACCTTCTCAGTTGCATCTGCTTCACCGGCGCAAAATCGGATGGGCTGGTGCTCACGGTGATGCCGGGCAGCAACATCCCGACCTTGAGGTCCTTCAGATTTGCGGCCTGCCGCATTACGTTCTCGCGCGTGAGATCGTCGCCGCACTGCTTGAGTACCTGAACCAGCGCCTTGGCGAGCGTGTAGCCATTCGCAATCATGCTGTCGGCGCGATTGCCTTCCGGGAAATCTCGCGCAAGAAACGTGTCGAACGCCTTCATTTCGGGATTGTCCTTCCACTGCGGATCCAGCGCGTCCATCATGTAGGCGACTGAAATCACACCCCGTGAGTTTTCAAGGCCCGCCGGCTGGAGAACGGCGCCGGTGGAGGCGCTGACGCTCGCGAGCATGTGCACGGGCTTCCAGCCGATTTCGGCCGCTTTCCGGATGGCCTGCGCGGCGAATTTGGGTCCGGTGATGTCGACGAAGACGTTGGCGTTGAGTGACTTCATCTTGACGATGTGGGCGTCGACGGTGGGATCGGCGACCTCATAGCTCTCCTCGATGACGATCATCGACTTCGCCATGTCGCCGAGGCCGTCCCTCAGGCCCTTGAGATAGTCCTTCCCCAGATCGTCGTTCTGATAGAGCACCGCAATCCTGGCATTCGGAATGCTCTTCAGGATGTATTTCGCGTAGATCTGGCCTTCGCTCTGGTAGCTCGGGATCCAGCCCATCGTCCACGGGAATTCGGTCGGATCATCCCATTTGGTGGCGCCGCTCGCGACGAACAGTTGCGGCACCTTCTTGCTGTTCATGTATTTGTGGATCGCGGAGTTCGTCGGTGTGCCGAGCGCGCTGAAGATCAGCAGGACCTCGTCGCTCTCGACCAGTTTGCGCGCCTGCTCGACGGTTTTGGCCGGACTGTAGCCGTCGTCATAGCTGATGAAGTTGATCTTGCGTCCGTTGACGCCGCCCTCGGCGTTGAGCCTCTTGAAATAGGCGGCTTCGGTCCTTCCGATCGTGCCCCAGGCCGATGCGGGGCCGCTGTAGGGCACGATGTTGCCGATTCTGATCTCGGTATCGGTCGCGCCGGTGTCGTATGTCTTTTGCGCAAGCGCAGAGGTTTCGAAGGCAGCGAGTAAAGCAATGGCGGTCGAAAACGCGGCCAGCCGTCGAGCGACGAAAAGCATCTCGTTTCTCCCAAATGAAATAAAGTATGTGTCGTATGGCTTCGAAGGATCTCTTCCGGGTCCCTTGTCCGGCATTGAACACCTGATGTCAGGCAATGTCGATGTGATCGGGCGTTTCCTAATGTCATCGGCGTGCCCGATGCGCGTTACGCGCCGATACGATGGGTCAATCCTGCTGACTTTGATAGCGGCCAAGCATCCCGAGCATCCAACGTTGCATCCCTGTGAACGTGCTGCCGCGATACGAGTGACGGCGTTTCAAGCCCGGCCTCTTCCGATGTTCACCCCTTGCGCGGACAGCGTCAGGTCTTCGGCCTGACCTCACCATCCGAGACCAGCAGGACCGAGGCCGTGGACTTGCCGAGCACGGCGGCGGCGACGCTGCCGAAATTCAGGCTGTCGCCCCGGATGCGGTCGACCCCGACGACGACGAGATCGGCGCCGCTTGCCGAGATCTCCTGCAGGATCGCCACCTCCGGCGCGGTATTGGCGCGCAACGTCGTGCCGACATGCACGTCATAGCGCGCGGCGTTGGCCGCCATGTCCTTCAGGATAGCTTCTTCCCGCGCCAGCGACATGCTCGCGCTGCTGCGGCGCGCGCCCCGGTCGCGCGTGGTCGAGACGTACACGACCTGGAGCGGCTCGGGGCTGAGCCGGGCCAGCGCGATCGCAACCTCGGCGCCGCGCCGCGAGACGTTGCTGCCGGACACCGGAACGAGGATTTTTCGCGCCCTGGCGGTCGGCTCCTTGCGGTGAATGCCCTTGGCGGCAACGATCGCAAGAGGGCCGTCGAAGCCTGAGGTCAGGTCGTCGATCTGCCTGTCGAAGCCGCCGTCGCCGCCGGCAACCTTGTCCATCCCGACGACGAGCAGATCGAAACCTTTCTTGGCCTCCTCGGCGATCGCCTCCTCGGCGGTCTTCTCCTGCGCCCGGCTGAGGACCTCGACCCGGCCGCCGCCGTCGGGCTCCACCTCCGCACTGGTCCTCGCCGCGCTGATGATCGCGGCCTCGTGACTCTCCGCCGATGCGCGCTTCTTCTCCTGCAGCCGGGCGCGCGCACCGACATGCAGCACGGTGATCGGAAGGCCACGACCGCCGGCGAGAAGGCCCGCGAGATGCGCCGCGAATATCGCGTTGGCGCTCTCGTCGACGGCCAGCAGCAGGCGTTCGAGATTGGCGACGAAGCCACGCTCCTCGAACTCCTCGCGCGCCAGCCGTTCCTTTTCTTCCTCGCCAAGCGGCAGCCGCGCCAGCGCCGCGCGCAGCATCGGCGGCATCGCCATCGTGGTCAGGATCGCCATGGTCACGATCATCGAGAACATGGTCTGGCTGAGCACGCCCATCGACAGTCCGATCGTCGCGATGATCACCTCGGTCGAGCCGCGCGCATTCATGCCGCTGGCGAGCGCGTAGGATTCCCGTCGGCTCAGCCCGCCGAGCGCACCGCCGACGAACGCGCCCCCGAACTTGCCGACGCTTGCGATCAGCACCAGCGCCGCGGTCAGCCGTAGCAGCGAAGGGTCCTTCAGCACGGTCAGATCGGCGCTCAGCCCGGCGAGACCGAAGAACACCGGCATGAACAGGCTCGAGATCAGCCCGCGCAGCCGCTCGTCGATCTGCCGGGTGAGGATCGGGGATTCCCCGACCAGCATGCCGGCGACGAAGGCGCCGAGTACGGTGTTGACGCCGATCAGATGCGTGATCATCGCCATCACGCTCATAAGCAGCAGGATCACGGTGATGACGGCGGCCGAGCTCACCAGAGCGTCGTTGGCCCAGCGGATCAGCCGGAACACCAGCCGCCTGCCGATCGTGAAGCTGACCGCAAGGAAGGCGAGGGTGCCGAACAGCGCCTGCGCGACGGACGCCAGGTCGAGCCTGCCGTGCGAGGCGAGGCTGAAGATCATGGCAATGATGATCCAGCCGATCGTGTCGTCGAGGATCGCGGAGGCGACGATGATCTGGCCGACGTTGCGCCGCATGAAGTTCATCTCGCGCACCACGACGGCGACGATCTTGACCGACGAGATCGACAACGCAGTGCCGAGAAAGAGCGAAGCGATCAGCCGCGCCTCGGGATGCGGCAGCAGGTCTTGCGGCAGGAATTCGCCGAGTGCAAAGCCGCAAACGAACGGCACTGCAATGCCTGCGATCGAGATCGTCACGGCGGCACGGCCGACCTTGCGCACCAGCTTGAGGTCGGTCTCCATTCCGGTCAGCAGCAACAGCAGCAGGATGCCGAATTGCGCGATGCCGTCGAGCAGTGCCTTCTGCTCGCCCGACGACGGAAAGATCACGCCTTGCGCCGAAGGCCAGAGCCAGCCGAACAGGGATGGGCCGAGCAGGAGGCCACCGAGGAGCTCACCGATGACGGAGGGCTGCCCGATGCGCTGCATCAGCTCGCCCAGGCCGCGCCCGACTGCGATCAGCAGCACGATCTGGGCGAGCAGGACGAATTCGGAAGGCTTGGCGGCGTCGCGGCCCTCTGCGTGGGCCACGGTCAGGCATGCGATCAGGGTGATCACGGCCGTCCAGATCGTCGGCTGAAGCCGCGCCCAGCGGATGACCATCGGAACTCCAATTCCCGCTTTTGCCCGCAGGCGATCGGCCCTGCGCGTTTCGTCTGTCAGATCAACGCGCAGGTTCCCGAGGCGATCCACCGGAACCGGAGAGGCCCTTGCGCATGCGGGTTTCGGCACGCGGACACCCGGGACAAGCCCGGGCACGACGAGTGTCGGAGAGATTTGACGGCGACCCTGCGCACCAACCCTGCGCGTTTGGCCGGATCAGGTCACGCCGCGCGGCGTTTGCGGGTGCGGGCTGCCTTCTTCGCCGAGCGCGATCGCGCTGCCGCGGGGCGGCTTGCGGCTGCCTTGCCGCCGAGTTTGCCGCCCTTGCGCGACGGCGCGTGATTCTCGGTCTTGCCGCGCCCCGAGCCGCTTTTCTTGCCGCCGTGCGTTTCCTTGTTGACGGTGGCCCAGGCGCGGCGCTCAGCCTCGCGCTCGCCGACGCCGCGTTGCTCGTAGCCCTCCTCGATGTGCTCGGCCTGCCGCTTCTGCTTGTCGGTATAGGCGGACTTGTCGCCTCTGGGCATTGCGATCTCCTGTCTATCCCGATCGTGACATCCGTCGGGCCACGTCATCATTGGCGGCATCATTGGCGGCGTCTTGCTGATCGACGATCTCAAACCTCGACCGGCTGAAGCGGCCCAATCCGCTCAGCTCATAGTAATCGTCTCGTTCTCCGGTCACCTCGTAGATGGCCCCCACCGAGAGGATGTCCCGCTGCAGCGTATTGTCGACACAACGGACGCGAACAATTTTGCCGGTTTCGAACATGCCGTCATTCCTGTCATTGGCCGGCGCGTCACGTGCACTCTGACGTGCCGTCACGAAATCTGTTTCGGCAGCTTCCATTCGGGCGCCGCATCGAACAGGTCTTCGCCGGAAACCTGTTTCATGTGATAGCCGGTCGGCAGCGCCTCGCCGGGTGCTTCATCCGCGATTGGTACATCGAGCACGAGGCCGCAGACCAGCGCGTGCTCCCAGGCTTCGCTTTCGGTCGGAAAGGCCTGGTCGATCTGCTTGTCACGGTCGAACAGTGCAAAGGGCATGACGGTCCTCAGCGGCGCGGCGTCGCACCTGACCAATCGAGAACGCCTGCGCAAGGCGACTGTTCCTGGAGCGTTTTCAAGCGAAGGTGATACCGGTCCGCGCGAAAAAAGCGTGTCAAAGCAAGAAGCTGAAGCGCGACGACAACCCGGCCTGTTCTCGATCGCGCCTTGGGTAGTGCGCCGGCTCTATTGCGTGGGCGCACCGCCGTGCTGCCTGGACAGTTCGAGCAGGGCAGGCCGGTATGGCGGACGAGGATCATCGTCGAGAGGAATCGCGCAATGGCCGAACTCCTGCTGGATGCGGTGAATCTCCATGACGCGTTCGTTCAACCGCTGCAGATGCTCCAGCGATGTGGCCTTCCAGTAGTGGAAGGTTTCGCGCCCGTTGGGCACGAACGCTGTGCCGAACAGCGTCGGATCAGGCACGATGGTTCGCCCGAGCAGGAGATACTTGTCGGAGCCGACGATCACGAGCGTGGCATAGTTGCGCTTGCTGCTTGCCAGGAGGCCATTGAGCGACAGTTCGCACAATTTGCTGAAATACGGCTCTTCGCGCCAGCGGTCGCGACAATCGAGGTCGACCTGGATGTTCAGTGCATCGAGGCTGAAATGCGGCACCATGCCCGAGGTCGCGGGAAACCAGTCGTCATCGAGATGGCCCTGGAGCCAGGCGCAGCTGAAGGTCCGGCACTGGCGCGGGCGCTCGCTGTAAATGTTGCATCCGCCGCCGGCCATGATGTGGCTGCATGCGGTGTTCACCGGTTTCTTGAGGTCGGTGATTTCAAGCACCTTGCAGCAGAGCGTGCATGAGCCGCACTGACGGACCGTGGGCATGACCGGGACGCCGAGCGCCCATGATCCCTGGCTTTCGCGAAACGCCAGATTCTGCTTCTCGAGCGTGCCCAACGCGCGTTCGACCTTGAGCCGGGACAGTCCTGTCGCGTCGACAATCTTCTTCGTCGTCGTTGCGCCACTCTCGATCGCGCGAACCACGACCAATGTCACTTGGTCCATTTTTCCTCTTCTTGCCGGCGTATCGGCCGTCGACGCCCGCGACAATAATCGTCACGGCGCCGTTTTCAACCTCGTCGCGGCCGGACGACGCGAAATGCAAATCATTGATTTGCCCGACGGCGCAAGCCCCGAAACGAAAAATATTTCGGTTTATCGTAACGGCAAATCAGTGTATAGAGTTCCCGTCTCACCCGCTCGAGGGGCGCTCGCGATCGTCACGAACGTTGTGGTGGGATGCGGTGGACGCTGCATGCGTGACTGACGAGAGCGCATGTAGCGGACGGCGAAATCGTGCAGGCCTGACGCCCTAGTGGCAGGTGTCTCCTCGTGAAGCGTGCGAAAGCATCTTTGCGATGGACGGTGACAAAAAAGCCCAGTCTCACCGGGGAGAGCACGTATAAGCCGTAACCCATCGCGCAGGGAAAGCCGGGTTGTTCCCGGTTACACCTGTGGTCCTACCCCCGTGCTTTCTACACTGCACGGGGCCCATGGGTGCGATCGGCACCCGGCTTTCCCTGCGCCCTCCGAGAGAAGAGGGTGAAACGAGATGCAAGACTCGGACGATTCATGTCGCGAGAATGCAGAGCTACGTCCTCACCGCAGCTGTCATCGCCCGGCTCGACCGGGCGATCCAGTACGCCGCGGCCGCTCGGCTCAAGCACAGCCGCCTCTGCAATACTGGATCAACCGCCTGCGCGGGTGATGAAACCGAACAAGGCGCGGCAAGTCCGCAGAAAATCGCGATTGCCCATCGCGCCGTCTTCAGGCAATGACAGCCCCAAATGAACAAGAGTCTCGAGGAAAGTGCCGCTCGTCTGGCGCCTGCGATCTTTGTCGTGCTGTGGAGCACGGGATTCATCGGCACCAAATACGTCATCAACAATGCCGAGCCGCTGACCTATCTGGCGATCCGGATGGCGTTCGTGGTCGTGGTGATGGCGGTCATCGCTGCGGCCGCGCGGCCGAAATGGCCCGACAGGATCGGCGTGATGCACAGCGCGGTTGCCGGCATCCTGGTGCACGGCTTCTATCTCGGCGGAACTGCGATAGCGATCGCGCATTCGATCCCCGCCGGGCTTTCGGCGCTGATCCCGGGCCTGCAACCGATCCTGACCTCGACCATCGCCAACCGCTGGCTTGGCGAGCGTGTCACGCCGCTGCAATGGGGTGGGCTGGTGCTTGGCCTCGTCGGTGTCGTGCTGATCCTGCACGATCGGCCGATGACGGGCGAGGCGGGGTGGGGCTGGCTCGCCTCCGGCGTCTCGCTGATCAGCATCACACTCGGCACGCTCTATCAGCGGCGCTACTGCAACCGGATCGACTGGCGCGCCGGCAATCTCGTGCAATACATCGCGGTGACGATCTTCTTCGGGACAGGCGCATGGCTGTTCGAGACCAACGTCGTGCACTGGACCGGCGAGTTCGTGCTGGCGCTGGCCTGGCTGGTGTTCGCGCTGTCGATCGGCTCGATTTCGCTGCTGTACTGGCTGATCCGCCACCATGCCGCGACCTCGGTCGCGAGCCTGTTCTACCTGGTGCCGGCGGTGACCGCGCTGATGGCCTATATGCTGTTCAACGAGCGACTGGACGGTGTGGCGATCGCGGGCATGGCAGCCTGTGCGGCCGCGGTGCTGCTGGTCAACCGGCGCTAATCCTTGCCGCGGATCTTCGCGTAGGCCGCAAGCGCGCGTTCGCGGCCCTGCTTGTGCTCGACGATCGGCTGCGGATAGGTCTTGCCGAGCTCGATGCCGGCGCCGGCCAGCTCGATCGGCGTCGCGGTCCAGGGCTGATGGATCAGGTCGTCGGGCAGGCGGGCCAGTTCCGGCACCCAGCGCCTGACATAGGCACCGTCGGGGTCGAACTTCTCGCCTTGCAGGATCGGATTGAACACCCGGAAATAGGGCGCGGCATCGGCACCGGAGCCCGCCACCCATTGCCAGTTGGCGGGATTGGACCCCGCGTCGGCATCGACAAGCGTATCCCAGAACCATTGCTCGCCGGCGCGCCAGTCGATCAGGAGGTGCTTGACCAGGAACGACGCGACGACCATGCGCACCCGGTTGTGCATCACGCCGGAGTGCCAGAGTTCGCGCATGCCGGCATCGACGATCGGGTAGCCGGTATGGCCGCGCTGCCAGGCCTTCAGCGCCCGGACATCGCGCTTCCAGGGAAAGGCGTCGAACTGCTGCTGCAAGTTCCGCTCGGCCATATCCGGGACGTCGAACAGGAGATGACGGCAGAATTCGCGCCAGCCGAGCTCGCTCAGGAACTTGTCGATGTCGCCGGCAAGGCGCGGGTGCTGGGCCGCGGCGAAGTGCGCGGCGTGCCAGACCTGGCGCGGGCTTATCTCGCCGAAGCGGACATGTGGCGAGAGGCGCGAGGTGCCGTCGCGGTCGGGACGGTCGCGGTCGTCGGCATAGCCGCCGATGTCGTCGAGAAACGTCTTCAACCGCGCCTGCGCTGCGGCTTCTCCCGGAGTCCAGCTCTCGCGCAGGCCGCCGGCCCAATCGGGCCGCGTCGGCTCGAGATCCCAATCGTCGAGGGATTCGCTCGGGATGCTCGCGATCGAACTGAGCTTCTTCGGAGCCGGCAATGGCCTTGGCGGATCGCCAAGCCCCAGCACGCGCCGCCAGAACGGCGTGAACACGCGCAGGCCCCGGTTCTCCTTGTTGCGGATCGCACTGGGTTCGACGAGCAGATCGCCGGAGAAGATTTGCGAAGCAATGCCGTCCCTTGCGAGGGCCGCTTCAAGATCGCCGGCAACCGCCTGATGCGGCGCCTGCGCGATGTCGTTCCAGAACACGGCCCGTGCGTTGACCTCGCGCGCCAGTCCCGCAACCACGTCGGCGGCCGCGCCCTTGCGCAGCACCAGCGTGCCGCCGATGGCGGTGAGGCTGTCGCCAAGTGCGCGCAGCGATTGCGCCAGCCACCAGCGTGCCGCGCCCCCGAGGGGGCGCGCCGCTGGCGGCTTCAGGGCACGGCTCTGCTCGTCCAGCACATAAAGGCAGACGACCCGAGCACCGCTGCTTGCGGCCTCGTGCAGCGCCGGATGATCCGACAGCCGCAGGTCATCGCGGAACCAGACGATGATGGGGGAAGTCTGCGCCATTCAGCGTTTCGTTTCGGCAAGGGTTACCCCGAACCGAATACCGTTAATGCCATCGTAAAGAAAACCAGCCATGTATCAGGTTTTTACGGGGCTTTCTTCATGACCGCAAAGTCGATTGGGAAATACCTGCCTTCGCTGCAGCTCCGGCTCGGCACCAAGGCAGTGGTAAGCGCCTTTCTCCTGATCGCGGTCAACACCGCGCTGGTGGTGGGGGCGGCCTACTGGTCGTTGTCGCTGGAATTCGCCGACCGGGCGCGGCGCGACGTCGAGGTCAACCTCCGCACGCTGGCGCTGGCGTTCGGCGAGAGCTTTGCCGATGCCAGGATCACGCTGAAGGATGGCGTCGTCGTTCGTGCCGAAGCGCCGCGGATGCCTGAGTTCAAGGACCATGCGATCGTGGATCGGGCGGTCTCCTATGTCGGCGGCAATGCGACGCTGTTCGTCTATGACGATGCGAGCGGCCAGTTCGTGCGCCGTTCCACCAACGTCAGGAAGGAGAACGGCGACCGCGCCGTCGGAACCCAGCTTGCGTCCGACCACCCCGGCCAGGCGGCGTTGCGGCGCGGCGAGGCCTACAGGGGACCAGCCAATCTGTTCGGCAAGTCGTTTATGACGGCCTATTACCCGGTGGTCGATCCGGCCGGGAAGGTGATCGGGGTGCTCTATGTCGGCATCGCGATGGAGCAGCTTGACGCCATGCTCACGGAAGCGCTGCGCAACATGGCGATCGCCGCCGGCGTCGCCGTGCTGCTGGTGTTGCTCCTGACCATGCTGCTGGTGCGTCGGGTGACGAAGCCGCTGACCTCGGTCACGGCATCCCTGACGGCGATCGCCAACGGCAACAACGACGTCGCGATCTCCTGTGACGACCGTGTCGACGAGATCGGCGAGATCGCGCGCACGGTGGCGGTGTTCAAGAGCAATTCGCTCGAGCGGCGCAGGCTGCGTGACGAGCAGAGCGCGGCCGCTGCGGCCGCAGCCGAGCAGCGCAAGGCCGAGCTCCGCAGTTTCGTCGACGAATTCCAGGCCGGTGTCGGCGGCATCATCGACCACGTGATGAACTCCTCCAGCGAGTTCGAGCGCGTCGCGCGACAGTTGACCGAGACGGCGCGGACCACGGCCGGATTGTCGCAGCAATCGGCAAGCGCCTCGGAACTCGCATCCGAGCACGTGCGCAGCGCGGCTGCGGCTTCCGATGAACTGTCGAGCTCGATCGCCGAGATCACCCGCCGCGTGCAGGAGTCCAACGGGATTACGGCCGAGGCGGTGAGGCAGGCCAATGCGACCGACGCGCGGATCACCGAACTGTCGGAGGCGGGCGCCCGGATCGGCGATGTCGTCAAGCTGATCACCTCGATCGCCGAGCAGACCAACCTGCTGGCGCTCAACGCCACCATCGAGGCGGCGCGCGCCGGCGATGCCGGCCGCGGTTTTGCGGTCGTGGCGCAGGAGGTGAAGACCCTGGCCGGCCAGACCGCGAAGGCCACCGAGGAGATTTCCAGCCAGATCGCCCAGATGCAGACGGCGACGGAGGAATCGGTGGGCGCGATCAAGGCGATCGGCGGCACCATCGAGCGGATCAGCGATATCGCGACCTCGATCTCGGCCGCGGTCGAGCAGCAGCGCGGTGCAACGGCCAACATCGCCCAGAGCGTCCGCGCTGCGGCGAGCGGAACCTCCGAGGTCGCCGCCAATGTGCGCAACGCGGCCCAGGGCGCGACCGAAACCGGCGAGGCCTCGAGCCGGATATTCGAGTCGGCCCAGGCGCTATCGAGCGAGAGCCTGCATCTGAAAGCGGAGGTCGGGAAATTCCTCGACGGCGTACGCGCAGCGTAACGTTGCGCCCCGACGGGGCGCGAAAGTCCGGCGGCGTTGTCGACCGCCGGACCGTTGATTGCGGGTCGGTGCTATTTCGGCTGCGGCACGATGCGAATGTACGGCTTCGGTGCCTTCCAGCCCTGCGGGTAGATGGTCTTGGCCTCGTCGTCGCTGACCGAGCCCGCGATGATCACGTCCTCGCCCTGCTTCCAGTCGGCGGGGGTGGCGACGCGATGCTTGGCGGTCATCTGCAGCGAGTCGATCGAGCGCAGGATCTCCTGGAAGTTCCGGCCCGTGGTCATCGGATAGACCATCACCAGCTTGATCTTCTTGTCGGGGCCGATCACGAACACGTTGCGGACCGTCTGGTTGTCGGCCGGCGTGCGGGTGAGGGGATCACCGGAGGTCGACGCCGGCAGCATCTCGTAGAGCATCGAGACGTTGAAGTCGGTGTCGCCGATCATCGGGTAGTTCGGCGCCGCGCCCTGGGTTTCCTTGATGTCATCGGACCATTTGGCGTGGCGGTCGACCGGATCGACCGACAGGCCCATGAGCTTGACCCCACGCTTGTCGAATTCGGGCTTCAGCTTGGCCAGGGCGCCGAGCTCGGTGGTGCAGACCGGGGTGAAGTCCTTGGGATGCGAGAACAGCAGGGCCCAGCTGCTTCCGATCCAGTCGTGGAACTTGATCTTTCCCTCGGTGGTCTGGGCTTCGAAGTCGGGAGCGGTCGCGCCGATCGGGAGGGGCATAATCCTACCTCATGTTGTTGAAATTGTTGAGTAATTTGCGTCTAGCGTCCGCCTCAGTATAGGAGGCGGCAAGGCGCAAGGGAACAGGGTTAAGAAAAAAGGCGAAATCATTCTCTTTGAGGAAGGAATTCCGCGCAACTTGTTTTGATCCTTGATCCTGCGACGAAATATCGGATGCGACGGTAAAAGCCTGGAAATGCCCAGATAATGCCGTTTATCACCGCCATCACGCCGGCCCGGCTGCTATACGACCGAACCATGACAGGGTTCCCATCGACTAAATAGCAACCATCTAAAAATCTCGGAACGCAAGTTCCGAATCGGTAACCACTCGTTTACGCCCGCATGGAAAAGCTGGCCTAAGATAGGAATTGAAAGTCCCCACTATGTCTACCCCAAGTACCAAGACCGCTGAGGCTCTCAGCGGTGCGTTGCAACCATCCTGCCGCAAGACCGCCGCCCATGCGCTGACCATCGTGCGCGACGGCGTCATCACCGGCGAAGGCCCGACCACAAGGGGCCGCATCCATTTCTCCCGCTCGCTCGACGCCGATGACGCCGCCTGGTGCGCGCGGATCCTGATGGCGGCCGCGGTGGCGCATCAGCCGGTCAGCCGGGCCGAGGTCGAGGCACTGTTCGAGATCAACGAGGCCGCTGCCGAGCGCAGCGATGAGGGCCGGTTCGACGATCTGCTGGCCAAGGCGGTTGCCCATCATGCGGCCTCGGAGTCCGGCCTGCCGGTTCCGCCGCGCGACGTGGCGCTGTCGCCCGATACCGATCTCGAGGACTGGGCGCCGGCGCAGGCGACCAAGATGGACAGCAAGGTGCTGGAGTGGATCGCGAGCCAGATGCGCGGCAAGCGCCGCTCGGGTCGCGCGCTGGCGGCAATGGTTGCGACGCTGGTCGGCGCCACCGCGCTGCCGCTCGCGGCGCAGCTGCCCAACGTGTTCGACATCGGGATGATGTAAGCGATCATTCTGCGGGCTGCGGGGCCGCGCTCTCGTCGCGCGCAACGTGGCCCGCTCGAACATACCGCGCGTACAGCGCGGGCAGCACGGCGAGCGTCAGCAGCGTCGCGCTGATCAGTCCGCCGATCACGACGGTGGCGAGCGGTTTCTGCACCTCGGCACCGGTGCCGGTGGCGAATGCCATCGGCACGAAGCCCAGCGAGGCCACCAGCGCGGTCATCACGACGGGCCGGAAGCGGGTGAGGGCGCCTTGCTCGATCGCTATCCGCATCGGCACGCCCCGGTCGCGCAGCTGGCGGATGGAGCTCAGCATCACGAGCCCGTTGAGCACCGCGATACCCGACAGCGCGATGAAGCCGACCGCGGCCGGGATCGAGAACGGCATGCCGCGCAGCGACAGCGCGGCGACGCCGCCGGTCAGCGCCAGAGGTACCGCGCTGAATACCAGCAGCGCGTCGCGCGCCGATCCCGTCGCGGCCAACAGCAGCAGCAAGATCATCGAAAAGCAGGCCGGCACCACGATCGCGAGCCGCTGGCGCGCCGCCGCGAGATTCTCGGACTGGCCGCCCCATGTGATCCAGCATCCCGGCGGCAGCTTCACCGATTGCGTCACCCTGGCCTGGGCGTCCTCGACCACCGAGCCGAGGTCGCGGCCGCGGACGTTGGCGGTAACCACGATGCGGCGCTTGCCGTTCTCGCGGCTGATCTGGTTCGGTCCTTCGGTGAAGGAGAACTGCGCGAGACGGTTGAGCGGCAGGCTCTGCACCGGTGCATTCGGCGCGGCCTGCGGCAGCGCGACCGGCAGATTGCTCAGCGCCTCCAGATCGGAGCGCACGCTTTCCGGCAGTCGCACCACGATGTCGAAGCTGCGATCGCCTTCATAGACGACCCCGGCGTCCTGGCCGCCGACTGCGGCACCGATGACGTCATGGACGGCTGAAACGCTGAGACCCCTGCGCGCGATCGCCGCCTTGTCGACCCTGATCTCGAGCACGGGCAGGCCGCCGGCCTGTTCGACCTTGACGTCGGTAGCTCCGCGCACGGTACGCAGCGCTGCCGCAATCTCATTGGCGGCCTTCAACATCGGCTCGAACTCGTCGCCGAACACCTTGACCGCGATGTCGCCGCGAACGCCGGCGAGCAACTCGTTGAAGCGCATCTGGATCGGTTGGGTGAACTCGTAGACATTGCCCGGCAGCCGTCCGACTGCGGCCGAAATCTCCTCGATCAGCCGCTCCTTCGTCATCGACGGATCGGGCCAGGCTTCGTGCGGCTTCAGGATGATGAAGGTGTCGGAGGCGTTCGGCGGCATCGGATCGCTCGCCACCTCCGCCGTGCCGGTCTTGGAGAAGACGAACGCGACCTGCGGAAAGCGGCTGACGGTCTTCTCGACCGACAGCTGCATCGCCTGCGACTGCGACAGCGCGGTGCTCGGGATCCGCAACGCATGCATGGCAATGTTCTTCTCGTCGAGCGAGGGAATGAACTCCTGGCCAAGGCGGGAGAATCCGAACAGCGCAGCGGCGAACAGCACGACCGCAACCGCGATCACGGGCGCCGGCGTTGCCACCGCGCGCCGCAGCAGCGGCTGGTACCAGCGCTTGAGATCCGCAACGAGGCGATTTTCCTTCTCCTGCACCCGGCCGGTGATCGCGATCGCGATCAGCGCGGGCACCAGCGTCAGGGACAGCACGAAGGCCGCGGCGAGCGCGAGGATCACGGTCAGTGCCATCGGCTCGAACATCTTGCCCTCGACGCCGGTGAAGGTGAGCAACGGCACGTAGACCAGGAGGATGATGGCCTGGCCGTAGAGGCTCGGATGCACCATTTCCACCGCGGAGGCGCGCACCGTCGCCAGCCGCTCGTCGCGTGAGAGGGCGCGACCGAGCGCCTGCTGCTTCCCGGCAAGGTGCCGCAGGCTGTTCTCGGTGATGATCACGGCGCCGTCGACGATCAGGCCGAAATCCAGCGCGCCGAGGCTCATCAGATTGGCGCTGATGCGCCCTTGCCACATGCCGATCGCCGTCATCAGCATCGCGATCGGGATCACCAGCGCCGTGATCAGCGCGGCGCGAAGGTTACCGAGCAGCGTGAACAACACCGCGATCACGAGCAATGCGCCCTCGGTGAGATTGCGTGCCACCGTGCCGATCGTCGCGTCGACGAGCTGGGTGCGGTCCAGCACGGTCTCGACCTCGACGCCTGGCGGCAGCGTCGGTGCGATGGCGCGGAGCTTTGCATCGACCGCGGCCGAAACCGTCCGGCTGTTGGCGCCGATCAGCATCAGTGCGGTGCCGACCACGATTTCGCGGCCGTTCTCGCTGGCGCTGCCGGTGCGGGTCTCGCCGCCGATCGAGACGGTTGCGATGTCGCTGATGCGGACCGGAACGCCGCCTCTGGTGGTGACGACCACCGCGCCGAGTTCCTCGATGTTCTCGAGCCGGCCGCCAGACCGCACCACAAAGCCTTCGCCGTTGCGCTCGATATAGCGTGCGCCACGGCTGACATTGTTGGCTTCGATCGCTTTCGCGACGTCGGCAAAGGTGAGGCCGAGCGCGATCAGCTTCGCGGCGTCGGGCTGCACCTGATACTGCTTGAGGAAGCCGCCGATCGAATCGACGCCGGCGACGCCTGACACCATCTTGATCTGCGGTTTGATGATCCAGTCCTGCACCGTGCGCAGATAGGCGTTCTTCTCGACCTCGCTTTGCAGGATCTGGCCGTCGGTCGTGAGGAAGCGGCCATCGGTTTGCAGCCCCGGCGCGCCGTCACCCTGTGCGAGGCGGCCGGAGAAGTGAACGGTCCACATGTAGATCTCGCCAAGGCCGGTCGAGGTCGGGCCGATCTGCGGCTCGATGCCCTGGGGCAGGCGCGCGCGCACCTCGGTCAGGCGCTCGCCGACCTGCTGGCGGGCGAAGTAGATATCGGTCGCCTCGCTGAACACGGCGGTGATCTGCGAGAAGCCGTTGCGCGACAGCGACCGCGTGCTTTCCAGCCCGGGCGCGCCCGCAAGTGCCGTCTCGATCGGGAAGGTGATCTGCTTCTCGATTTCCGCCGGCGACAGTGCCGGCGCCGCAGTGTTGATCTGGACCTGCTTGTTGGTGATGTCGGGCACCGCGTCGATCGGCAATTTCGTCAATGCGATGCCGCCGAGCAGCATCAGCACTACGGCCAGCGTCGCGACGACCCAGCGGTGCTGGATCGCAAGGACGATGATGCGCTCAATCATGGTCGTGCTCCGCGTCATCCTTCTCGAGTTCGGCCTTCAGCGTGAACGTGTTGTCGAGCGCGATGGTCTCGCCGCCGGCGAGGCCGGCCAGGATCTCGATATCGTCGTCGTCCTCGCGGCCGGTGCGCACGGACCTCGCTTCAAAGCCGTCCGCATCGCGGACGAACACGGTCGGTGCGCCCTTGATGGTTTGCAGCGCCTTCTTGGGAACGATCACGGTCGACGGCGCCCCGCCAAGCGGGACTTCCGCGGTGACGAAGGTGCCGGGTTTCCAGCGGTGATCCATGTTGGGCAGGGTCGCGATCACCCGCGCGTTACGCGTTTCGCGGTCGAGCAGGGGACTGACGAAAATGACGTTGGCGCTGGCCTCGTTCTCGGTTCCGACCGCGCGAATCCTGACCGTGACGCCTTCGTGGACGGCGCCGATGTCTTCGGGAGACACCGCGAGATCGACCCAGATGTCGTCGAGGTTGACGATGACGAACAGCTCGCTCTCCTGGCCCTCGCGGCCGATCAATCCGCCGAGATCGACACGCCGTTCGGAGACGCGGCCCGCGATCGGTGAGCGCAGGAACTGGGTACGCAGGCTCTCCGGGGGCTGGTTCGGCAGGTCGGCGATCTCGCCCTCCGACAAGCCCAGCGCAAATAGCTTCTGCCGCGCGCCGTCGAGCTTGATCTGGGCGTCGTTCGCACTCAGCCGCGTGCGCAGGAATTCGTTCTCCGAGACGGCGCGGCTCTCGACCAGGGTCATCTGTCTCGCGTAGAGCGTCTGTTGCAGGTCGTTGGTCAGCCGTGCGGCGAGGTATTCGCTCTTGGCGTCGGCCACCTCGCGGCTTTCGATGGCCGCGACGATCTCACCCTTCTCGACGCTGTCGCCGAGGCGCTTGCGCAGCTCCGTTACCGTCGCCAGCACGCGGACCGAGACGCGGCCGATGTGATCGGCGTCGGGGATCAGCGATCCCGGCGCGAGGAAGTGGCGTTTCAGCATGCCGCCGCCGGCTTGCGCGAGCGTGATGCCGGCTTCCCGAAGCTGATCCTCGCTCAGTTCGATGTGTCCGGGGGCCGGGTGTTTGGCGTCGGCCTTTGCGACACTCGGCGTTGCAGTCTGCTGTACCGTGACCGGGAATGACACCGGCCAGCCGATCCATCGGGCCACAAGCACGATCAAACCGGCGCCGGCGGCAACGCCAGCAAAAAACACAGCAATTCGTTTCATCTGCGCCTCTCCACAACGCGCGGCGAAGGCCTTGCGCTGTCGCAACATCGATATGTGCGGAAATGCGTCCGCTGCCTCGCGACAGCGCGACGCGAACGGTCATGCCGCCCGGATCAGGCGCGGGGCGGCTTGAACGGAGAGAGACGGTCGGCAGATGCAGGCAGCTGCTTGCTGACTTCACCATAGGTGTGGAGCGCATACGCGATCGGGAATGCGGTGTCCTGCGGAACCGGGTAAGCGACGTGCGTCAGGCAGTGATCGCCGTGCAGTGTCGCCGGATGGGCCGGAGCCTTGCCGCCCGTGTCGCCGATCGACTGCGCGATGGAGACGGTGGGTGCGGCATCGTCGTCGCCGTCGGATGTCCAGCCATGGAAGAACGACAACACCAGCGCCAGTGAAATCAATCCCGCGAGCAGGCCGCGCCAACGGCGCGATCCGGATTTGCGCGAGGAAGATCGACGAGCGGCGGGCGAAGCGTCCATGCGGCTTCATTAGCGCCGCGACGATGCGCATTCAAGCGCGCGGTCGCGACGACATCGCTGCGAATACTATAACGTTATACGCTCGTCGCGCCGCGCCGTGCGAGCCATCGGCGCGCGGCGATCACGGCCCAGATCGCTTCGACCAGGCCGAACGGCCATGCGCCTTGCAGGAATCCGTAGACCGAGCCGAGTGCGCATGCGGCCGAAAATGCCAGGATGAACCACGGGCTGCGATCTTCGGCCGCATAGCACACGAGCATCATGGTGACGGCGAACAATCCAAACAGCGTGAGTGCATCCATCGAACGGCGGGTCCTTCGTCCTAACCACGTTGTCATCTGACCACGGCCGGATCGGAACATCCATCTCGCGTCATGCGAGCAGTGCGGATGCCATGCAGCGAAGGCGCGATAAATCGGTTCGCTGTGCCAACGCGGAGGGGCGATGAGGCATCATCGGACCGGGCTACCGCCGTAAGCAAACGTTTAAGAGCTGCGACATAATATCACTGCGATCACTGCCTCGCGCTAACCGCCGGTTCACCATGCGGCTTTTGCCACTCAAGGATCCCGAGCGGTCCTGGCGTAACATCAAGGCACAATGGAAGAAGGACGCTGAAGGCGTCGGCGAGGAATTTGCCACCTTTGGCGGCAACGCCGTCATCGATGCGCTCACCTCCAAGGAGGGCGACAGCCAGGGCCTCTACTACCTGGCCGACGCCGCGCGCGTCCACGCGCTCTGCCAGGTCCGGCGCATGCTGATGAGCAAATATCCGACGCCGGCGCTGAGCGCCCGCTTCGTCAATGTCTCCCCGATCTATGACCTCGGCCTTGCCGCTGCCGGTGACTACGCCCAGGTGCTGGTGGCGCTGTTTTCCGGCGTGGTCTGGCTGTCGCGGGACGCACTGGCGGCGAGCCATATCCGGTTCTTCCTGAAGAGCCCGGGCGACTCGCAATTCTTTGCGGCGCTCAAGGCCGAAACGCCGTTGTCGCCGTTTTCCCGCTTCACCATCGAAGGTGCGCTGATCGAGTGCAGCCTGAAGGACGCCAAAGCAGCGGCCTCCTGACGGCATCGGGCCGGACCGATTGCGCGCCGGCCTGTGCATTGCGCTTAACCGTCCGATAACTGGTTTTCCTAACCGACCCTTGGGTTGTCTTGCCCTAGAAGGGCACCCGCAAGGGCAGGAAAATGTCAATTCGTTCAACGAACGGCAAAATGCCGGATCACCGGTGGCCGTCGCTAGACGGTGTGCTACGCGCCGCACGGATGGGAGCCATCCAGTGGCTCGTGCTCAGTGCTGCGCTGCTGGTGCTGGCGATCGCGCTCGGCACCGGCTATCTCGCCTTGCAGTATCGCGAGCGCGCACTGGAGGTGTCCGAACGCGAGCTCGACAACACGGCGCTGCTGCTGTCGCGGCATTTCGACCAGCAACTCGGTGATCTCCAGCGTGTCCACGATGATGTCGTGAACTACCTGCAGGATGGCCGGATCGAGACCGCCGATCAGTTCGAGAAGGCCATGTCGCTGCTGAGTGTGCACGAGATGCTGCGCACCCGCCTGGCGACCTTGCCGCACGTCGGTGGCCTCAATCTGTTCAATGCCAAGGGATGGCTGATCAACTCGTCCGAGATGTGGCCGGTGCCCGATGTCAACATCTTCGACCGGCGCTATTTCCAGGAGTTCACCTCCGGGCGGTCCACGTCGCAGGTGATCGTCGAGCCCGCGATGAGCAGGGTGACCGGCAACTGGACCACGATCTTCGCGCGCAAGATCACGGGGCGCAATGGCGAGATCATCGGTTTTGCCAGCCGCGGTGTCGAGCCGAGCCATTTCGAGGACTTCGTGGCGTCGCTGGCGCTGGATGGCGACACCACGATCTCGATGATTCATCGCGACGGCACCATCCTCGCCCGATATCCGCAGGATGCCGGCATCGTAGGCCGCAACATCGTCGATCAGCCGCTATTCCGGAAAGTGCTGGCGCTCGGCGGCAACACGTCGGGCCGTTTCCTCACCGCATCGGGAGAGGACAAGGTCGGTGCCGTCCGGTCGCTGTCGCACTTCCCGATCCTGATTGTTGCGACGACGAGGACGTCCAGTGCGTTGGAGGACTGGCGCGCCCAGACCAAGCTGCAGTTCTTCGCCGCGGTTCTCGCCGTGCTGATCGTCATCGTCACGATCTTCCTGATCGTGCGCCAGCTGCAGCGCCAGCACGATGCGGCGCAGCGCCGCCTGTCCGAGAAGAGCCAGCACCTCGACACCGCCATCAACAACATGACGCAGGGGCTGCTGCTGTTCGATGCCTCCGCGCGACTGGTGATCTGCAACCAGCAATACATCGACATGTTCGGCATTTCGCCCGAGGTGGCGAAGCCGGGATGCCACCTGCGCGACCTGATCCTGCACCGGCAGGCGACCGGCTCCTTCGTCGGCGATGTCGACGAGTATTGCGCGCGGTTCACCAATCGTCACGGTGACGACGTGCAGGACACCGTGATCACGACGCCCGACGGCCGCAACATCCACCTGATCTACAAGCGCTCGCCCGATGGCGGCTGGGCGACCACGCTCGAAGACGTGACCGAGGGGCGGCGCGTGCAGGCGCAGATCGAGCATCTTGCGCATTATGATGCCTTGACCAATCTGCCGAACCGCACGCTGTTCCAGCGTCATGCGGAAGAGCTGCTGCTGGCGACCGCCCAGCGCGAGTTCGCAATTCACTATATCGATGTCGACGAGTTCAAGCGGATCAACGACACGCTGGGCCATCAGATCGGCGACGAATTCCTGAGGCAGGTTGCCGAGAAGCTCCGTCAGTCGGCCGGACCGAACGACTTCATCGCGCGTCTCGGTGGCGACGAGTTCGCCATCGTCCAGCACGACATCACGTCGGACGACAACGTCGGCGACCTCGTGGCGCGGATCTATCAGGCGTTGCGCGCGCCGTTCGACTGCCATGGCCATCGCCTGTCGAGCGATGCGAGCATCGGGATCGCGGTTGCACCGCGCCACGCCTCCGATCTGTTCGGCCTGCTCAAATGCGCCGACCTTGCCATGTATGCCGCCAAGGCGGCCGGCCGCAGGACCCATCGCTTCTTCGATCCCGCAATGGAGCGGCATGCCAATCTGCGCCGCGAGCTGGAGGCGGATCTGCGGACCGCGCTCGCCGAGAACGCCTTCGAGCTGCATTACCAGCCGCTGGTCGACCTGCGCAGCGACGAGGTGACCGGCTGCGAGGCGCTGCTGCGCTGGCGGCATCCGGTGCGCGGCATGATTTCGCCGGCGGAGTTCGTGCCGGTGGCCGAGGAGACCGGCCTGATCGAGGACATCGGGCTGTGGGTTCTGCGCACCGCCTGCATCGAGGCGGCGGCCTGGCCGGCGCATGTGCGCCTCGCGGTCAACGTCTCGCCGGTCCAGTTCAAGTCGGAAACCCTGGCGCTGAAGGTCGCCGGCGCGCTCGCCGAGAGCGGGCTCGATCCGCGCCGGCTCGAGCTCGAGATCACCGAGGCGGTGCTGATTGCCGACGACGATGCAGCGCTGGTGATGCTCGGCCAGTTGCGTGCGCTCGGCGTCCACATCGCGCTCGACGATTTCGGAACGGGCTACTCGTCGCTGCAATATCTGCAACGCTTCCCGTTCGACAAGATCAAGATCGACCGCAGCTTCGTCAAGGAAGTCACCCGTAACACCAGCTCGGCCTCGATCATCCGCGCGGTGGTCTCGATCGCAGCCGACCGCAACATGATCACGACCGCCGAAGGCGTCGAGACCGACCAGCAGCGCGATACGGTACAGATGCTCGGTTGCACGCAGATGCAGGGCTATCTGTTCAGTCGGCCGGTTCCCGCGCGGGATCTGCGCACCTTGCTGGCCGCCGACGGGGTCGAGAACGCTGCCTGATCCGCCAGAGCTATTTCCGCCCCGAAGGAATCGGATCGGAGCGCCAGATCGCTGTTTTGACGCGTTTTCTTGGCGCGAACCGGTATCCGCTTCGCCCGGAAACCCTGTAGCCGTCGCTATTGCATAGGACGTCTGCGGGAACCGTATTGCTGGAACCGAGTTCCATTGCGGGGGCTCGACCAGCAGGCGATTCATGAAAACCGCAATAGCGTGCGCGGCCGTGCTGCTGTTTGCCTCTTGCACGGCAAACGCTCAGAGCGGCCTTGCGTCCTATTATCGTGGCATCGGCAGAAGCGGCGAGATGACCTGTGCACATCGCACCAGGCCATTCGGCAGCATGATCACGGTGTCCTACCGAGGGCGATCCATCCAGTGTCGCGTCAACGACCGTGGCCCGTTCATTCGTGGACGGATTATCGACGTCTCCACCGCGGCAGCGCGCGCACTCGGCATCATTCAGCTCGGCGTCGCGCATGTGCTGATCGAGTAGATTCCGTTTTTGATACGTTTTCTTGACGCGAACCGGAGTCCAAAACGCTCCCGGCGTCTACGGATTCACGGTTTCGAGGCGGTCGTCCGTTGCTCGATGATCGCCTTGCGCAGCGTGCGCGACAACGCCTCAACCGAGTAGGGCTTCTGGATCAGTTCGAAGCCGCTATGGGCGCTCTCGGCGAGCACGTTGCTGTAGCCGCTGGTCAGCACCACGGGCAGGCCGGGAAAGCGGTCGCGGATGATTCCGGCGAGCTCGACCCCGTTCATGCCGGGCATGATCACGTCTGAGAACACGAGGTCGGCGGAGAACTCGTTCTCGGAGAGAATAGCGAGCGCTGCATTGGCATCGGCGGCGCGCTTGACCGAATAGCCGAGGTCCTCGAGCAGCTCGGTCGAGAAGCGGCCGACGTCGTCATTGTCTTCCACGACGAGCACGCGATAGCCTCGACCGATCGAGGCTTGCTCGCTGCCGATGATCGCGCCGGCCTTCCGGTCGGCAGGCGGTGCGGCCTGCGGCAAATAGATGGTGAAACTCGCGCCGCGCCCGAGCACGCTGGTGACCTCGATGTCGCCGTCGGACTGCTTGACGAAGCCGAAGGCCTGGCTCAGGCCAAGTCCGGTTCCCTTGCCGACCTCCTTGGTGGTGAAGAACGGCTCGAAGATCGCGTCGAGATTCTCCGGCGAGATGCCGGCACCGGTATCCCGGATCGAGATCGCGACGAAGTCGCCGCTGCGCGCAGACTGCGCGCGCAACGCAGGGATGTTGGCCACCTTCCGGACACCGATCGTCAACTGGCCTTCGCCGTTCATCGCGTCACGGCCATTGACGGCGAGGTTGATCAGCGCGGTCTCGAACTGCCCGATGTCGGCGATCGCGTAGCAATCGGGATCGTCGATCCTGACCTCGATATGGATCCGCCCGCCGACCAGCGGCCGGATCAGCTGTGCGACGCTGTCGACCTGCGCGCCGACGTTGAAAACTTCGGGCTTGAGCGGCTGTCGGCGCGCGAAGGCCAGAAGCTGCGCCGTCAGCTTGGAGGCGCGCTCCACGGTTTCGGAGATCGCGTCGATGTAGCGGCGCCGGCGCTCGTCCGGCAGTTCGCGGCGGCGCAGGAAATCGGTCGCGGAGCGGATGATGGTCAGCAGGTTGTTGAAATCGTGCGCGACGCCGCCGGTGAGCTGTCCGACCGCCTCCATCTTCTGCGACTGCCGCAGGGCTTCCTCGCCGCGGCGCCGCTCGGTGATATCGACCGCCTCGGGCACGGCGCCGATGATGGTGCCGTGCTGGTCGTGCAGCGGCCGCATCTCGAAATCGAAGTAGCGATCGCCGATCGGCAGCCGCAAGAGCATCTCGGTCTTGACGTCCTCGCCAAGCATCGCGGTGGCAAAGGCGCTTCGGACGACTTGCGCAACGCCCTCGCTCGCGCTGAACCACGGCGTATCCCAGAACGGCTTGCCGATGACGTCGGCTGCGTCGGCGCGAATGCCGGCCAGCGCGGTCCTGTTGGCATAGAGCAGCTCGCCATTCTGACTGAGCAGCCCCTGGTATTGATGGCTGGTCTCGAAGATCGCGCGCATCTGCGCTTCGTTTGACTCCAGCTGCGCGGTCCGCTCGGAGATGCGCCGCTCCAGCGACTCGTTGAGCTTGCGCAGCTCGATTTCGGCCTCCTTGGCCGCGGTGACGTCGTGGGCAACGCCGATGAAGCCGATGTGCTTGCCGTTCGGGTCCCAGCGCGGCTGCGACTCCGAGCGCAGCCAGCGCCAATCGCCTGCCGCATTCCTGTAGCGCGCCTCGAGCACGAACGGCTTGAGCGAGAGCTCGCCGGTGATCTGCTGCTGCAGCATGCGCGGCAGATCGTCCGGGTGCAGCGCCTTGCGCCAGTCGAAGACGATGGCTTCCTCGAAGGGAAGGCCGAGGAAGTCGAGATAGGCCTGGTTGGCGAAGGAGCGCGTGCGGTCGAGCTTGGTTACCCAGATCGGTACCGGCGCGCTGTCGGCGATCAGTCGGAAACGCTCCTCGCTCTCGCGCAGCGTCTCCTGCGCCAGCATCTGGTCGGTGACGTCGAGATCGGCGCCGACCAGGCGCAGCGCACGGCCGCCGCGGTCGCGTTCGATCTTGGCGACGACGCGGATCCAGCGGCTCTCGCCGTCATTCGGGCGGATGATCCGGTATTCGGCGGTGTAATCCTCGCTGCCGCCCTTGAGCACGCCGAACAGGTGCTTGACTGTCCGCTCGCGATCCTCGGGATGAATGCGCGCGACCCAGTTCTCGTAGGTCTCGTTGGCCTCCTCGGGCGGCAGCCCGTGAACCAGGAGATATTCAGGGGAGCGACGATTCCTGACGCCGTCGCGGAAGTCGATCTCGAGCCCGCCGATCCGCGCGATGCGCTGGATCCGCGCCAGCTCGGCCTCGCGTTCCTGCAGCGCACGATGGGCGCGGTCGCGTTCGTGCGCGATCTCCTCAAGGTGCTGCCGCAGCCGTTCCGCGGCCGCAGCTTCGGGGAGCACATCTGAGGAATCGGGAGTTGTCATTCGCGCCGGGCAGCCTCAAGCGGCCACAGTCTCACACAGGATGAGGCGGCTTTGCCAGCGATGATTTCGTTGTGATCACTTGCCCTTGGCCGGGGGACGGCAGTTATATGCCCTGCGGAACCCGGCGGCCTGCGCATCCTCCTCGGAGCAGAACCAGCGATCCGGATTGGTCAGGCCCGGATAGCTGCGGCAGGCCTGCAAATGATAGATGCCGATATTGCCGGTGACGCGCGCGCGCACGGCGTATTTGCCCTTGATGTTGCAGCTTGCGGGCATCGCGAGGTCGCCCGGAAACAGTGCGTCGCGGATCTGCTGGTCGCGGTCGGGCGGGCAGGCGTTGCCGAGCAGCGGGCCGTCCTTTCTGCCGACACGAAAATCGTGTGGCGCGACGAAGCAGCCTTTCCAGAGACCCTGGCGATCATCCTTGGCTGCGGCTTCATCCGGCTTGAAGCGCCCGGTGGCCGACGTCTCGACATTCAGCGCGTAGCCTTGGCGGATGAGCACTTCGCTCAGGCTGGTGGGGTCACCCTCGATCTTGCAGACGCCGAGGCGGCGCCTCTTGAAGGTGGGATCAGCGCCGATGTCGTCGCAGTGGATCTGCTTTCCGGCGATCAGCCTGGCCAACTGGTCGCGAGCCTCGACACCGCAGCTCCAGGGATCGGCGTGCTCGTCGAGGCAGGGCTGGTCGACTGCTGGCGCATCGATGCCGTCGAGGCGATAGGTCACACTGCCAAGCTGGATCGTGCTGCCGTCCTTGACGACCGCGGTCGCAGCGTGGCCGGGAAACGCGAACAGGCATGTCAGGAGGAGCGTCGTGACGACCGGATTTCGAAACCGCATCTTTTTCACTTGAGGTCCTTGGCGGGCAGACGACCTTCTAGCACAGGCTACTGCGCTCCAACCAAGCCTTGATTCGTGAGGCCATTTGCGGACATCGGAGCGGACACCCCTCATCATCGATGCAGTCGTCGAGGCCGCCGAAGGCTTCGCGCTGGAGCAGGAAAACCGGCGTCCCGAGGGACGGTACTCCGTCAAACGACGGATTGACTTGCAGAGAACAAAATAGGAACATACGGGATCAACTGATCCTGGATACGCGATGACTTCAGCCCAACCCGAATCCGGCGACGATGACGGGCTGGAAGCCGCCGTCGATCAGGCCATCGCAGCCTGTGGCGGGGACATGCGTTCGACCATCCGCGCGTTGATCGTGGCCAATGAATTCCTGGAGAATGAGGTCAGCGAGCTGATGAAGGCGGTCTCGCACGCCTATGCGCGCGGCCGCTTCAAATCCTATTCGGGCTGAAATCCCCTCCGGCTACCGCCGGAAGTCGGGCTGGAGTGCTATTAGACCGTTGCCTCCGCAGCGTTTTGCTGTACCACGGTTGGGTGACGCCCAATCGCCCGTGCGAGATTGGGCGGGGAGGATCCTGCCAAGTCGAACGATCAAGTCGAACAATCAAGTCGAACAATCCAAGCCCAAAAGCCCAAGCAAGAAGAGCATGTTCAAACGAATCCTGATCGCCAACCGCGGCGAAATCGCCTGTCGGGTCATCAAGACCGCGCGCCGTATGGGGATTGAGACGGTCGCCGTCTATTCCGAGGCGGACCGCGACGCGCTCCATGTCGAGATGGCCGACGAGGCCGTGCTGATCGGCCCGCCGGCCGCGGCCGAGAGCTATCTTCTGATCGACAGGATCGTCGAGGCCTGCCGCAAGACCGGCGCCGAGGCCGTTCATCCCGGCTACGGCTTCCTGTCCGAGCGCGAGGCGTTTCCGCGCGCGCTGGAGGCGGCCGGCATCGTGTTCATCGGCCCGAACCCCGGCGCCATCGCGGCGATGGGCGACAAGATCGAATCCAAGAAGGCCGCGGCCAAGGCCAAGGTCTCGACGGTACCGGGCCATCTCGGCGTCATCGAGGACGACAAGCACGCCGTGCAGATCGCCGAGGAGATCGGCTATCCCGTCATGATCAAGGCCTCCGCCGGCGGCGGCGGCAAGGGCATGCGGATTGCGCATTCGAAGGCGGAGGTCGCCGAGGGCTTCAACCTCGCCAAGGCCGAGGCCAAATCCTCGTTCGGCGACGACCGTGTCTTCGTCGAGAAGTTCATCGTCGATCCCCGCCACATCGAGATCCAGGTGCTCGGCGACAAGCATGGCAATGTGATCTATCTCGGCGAGCGCGAATGCTCGATCCAGCGCCGCAACCAGAAGGTCATCGAGGAGGCGCCGTCGCCGCTGCTCGACGAGCAGACCCGCCGCAAGATGGGCGAGCAGGCGGTCGCGCTCGCCAAGGCGGTGCACTACGATTCGGCCGGCACGGTGGAATTCGTCGCCGGCCAGGACAAGAGCTTTTACTTCCTCGAGATGAACACCCGCCTGCAGGTCGAGCACCCCGTGACCGAGTTGATCACCGGCGTCGATCTCGTGGAGCAGATGATCCGCGTTGCAGCCGGCGAGAAGCTGTCGATCACGCAGAAGGACGTGACCCTGACCGGATGGGCGGTCGAATCGCGCGTCTATGCCGAGGATCCGTTCCGCAACTTCCTGCCGTCGATCGGGCGCCTGGTGAAGTATCGGCCGCCCGCCGAAGCCAACCATGACGGCATTACAATCCGCAACGACACCGGCGTGCAGGAGGGTGGCGAGATCTCGATCTACTATGATCCGATGATCGCCAAGCTCGTCACCCACGGGCCGTCGCGCGCCTCGGCGATCGAGGCGCAGGCCACCGCGCTCGACGCGTTCTATGTCGATGGCATCAGGCACAACATTCCGTTCCTGTCGGCTCTGATGAACCATCCGCGCTGGCGCGAGGGACGGCTCTCGACCGGCTTCATTGCGGAGGAATTCCCGAAGGGATTTTCCGCGCGTCCCCCGGAGGGCGAGATCGCACGGCGGCTGGCGGCGGTCGGCGCCGCCATTGATCACGTGCTGGGCGAGCGCAAGCGACAGATTTCCGGCCAGATGGGTGGCCGCGTCGTGCAGCGCGAGCGCCGCCGCGCGGTGTGGCTCGATCGCGAGGAGATCGCGCTCGACGTCGCGCGCGAGGCCGACGCCATCGCGGTGCGCTTCATCGGCGCCGACGGCCTGCCGGGCAATCCGCACAATCTGGTCTCGAGCTGGGCGCCGGGCGAGGCGGTCTGGCAGGGTACGATCGACGGCAACTTCGTCGCGTTGCAGGTGCGCGCGATCAACAATGGCTTCCGCCTCGCGCATCAGGGTTTCGAGGTTCCGGTCTACGTCTTCACCGAGACCGAGGCGGCTTCGGCCCGGCTGATGCCGGTGGTCTCGGCGGCCGACACCGGCAAGAAGCTGCTGTGCCCGATGCCCGGCCTCGTGGTTTCGATCGCGGTGACCGAAGGTCAGGAGGTCAAGGCCGGCGAGACGCTGGCCGTGATCGAAGCCATGAAGATGCAGAACGTGCTGCGCGCCGAGCGCGACGGCACCGTGAAGAAGATCCACGCCGCCGCCGGCGCCACGCTCGCGGTCGATGCGCTGATCCTGGAGTTCGCGTAAAAAAGCTTCGTCATTGCGAGCGGAGCGAAGCAATCCATCTTGCCGCCTGGAAGGAAGAATGGACGGCTTCGCCGCTTTGCTCCTCGCAATGACGCGGATGGAGTAGCACCATGGCTTACCGCAAACGTCGCGAAACATTGCGGGCGATCCTGTCCGGATCGACCTGCATCCGCCCGGGCTCTGTCTACGATGCGACCTCGATACGGATCGCGGAGGATCTCGGCTTCGAGCTCGGCATGTTCGGCGGCTCGGTGGCGTCGCTCGCGGTGCTTGGCGATCCCGACATCGCACTGATCACGCTGACCGAGCTTGCCGAGCAGGTGCGCCGGATGTCGCGCGCCTCGGCGCTCCCTTTCCTTGTCGATGCCGACCATGGTTACGGCAACGCGCTCAACGTCCGTCGTACCGTACAAGAGCTCGAGGCTGCAGGCGCAGCGGGGCTGACGATCGAGGACACGCTGCTGCCGCAGGCGTTCGGCCAGGCGAAGACGCAATTGATCCCGCTCGAGGAGGGCGTCGGCAAGATGAAGGCCGCGCTCGATGGCCGCGGTGATCCCTCGCTCGTGATCCTGGGACGTACTGGGGCCGTCTCGATCTCGGGTCTCGACGATGCGGTCGCGCGAGCCCGGGCCTATGAGGCGGTCGGCGTCGACGGGCTGTTCTTCACCGGGATCAAGTCGCGCGGCGAGCTGGAGGCCCTCTCGGCCGCAACGAAACTGCCGATCGTGCTCGGCGGCGCGCCGGAGGAGATGACTGCGCCGGACTACCTGGCAAGTCAGCGCGTCAGGGTGGCGCTGCAGGGCCATGCGCCGTTCGCGGCCGCGACCCAGGCCGTCTATGAGACACTGAAGGCGTTGCGCGAGGGTGCCTCGCCGAAGAGCCTCAAGGGGATCGCATCCTCCGAGCTCACCAGTTGTGTGATGCGCGAGGCAGAGACCAAGGCGCGCACCGCGGAGTTGCTGGGCATCAAGACGTGAGCGAGGTCATCCGCCACGTCATGATCAGCGGCCGCGTGCAGGGCGTCGGCTATCGTGCCTGGGTCGAGGCGCAGGCGACGTCGCTCGGCCTCGAAGGCTGGGTCCGCAATCGCCGCGACGGCAGCGTCGAGGCGGTGTTTTCAGGACCGGAAGATACCGTATCCGGGATGATCGTCGCCTGCCGGCGCGGACCGTCATCGGCACGCGTCGACAATGTGCAGGTGGACGCTGGTACGTCCGACATGTTGAGCCTGCGCGGGGCAGGCGACCGCTTCGCATTTCTGCCGACGGTCTGACGCGACCTATGCCGCCGAGATCACGAGAGCCTGAATCTTCCCATCGATAGGACCGTTGCCGAAGCGGCGCGCCAACGCTTCTACCACGCGGTGGGTTGCGACTTCGAGACCCGGCTCACCCCGCGCCTCGATCTCACCGCGCATCGGCGTGCCCTGGCAGTAGGCGATGGCGGCGTCCTGCGCCGAGGCCGCGGGACTTCGGTGAGTGACCGTCTCGATGTCAATGTCGCGAAAGCCCGCGGCCGTCAGGTCGTCGCGGATACGGACCGGATCGTGATAGCCATGCGGCGTCCGCGCCATGAATTGCGGCGGATCGCCGGGAAACACCAGGTGCATCGTCTGCTGCATGACGTCGGCGAAATCGTTCTCCTCGATTTTATCCCAGACGTTGAAAAGGAAGCGCCCGCCGGGCCTGAGCACGCGCCGTGCCTCGACATAACCTTTGACGCGGTCGGGGAAGAACATCGCGCCGAACTGGCAGGCGACCGCGTCGAACCTTGCATTACCAAAGGGCAGCGATAGTGCGTCAGCCTGCTGCCACGAGATGTTCGTCTTGCCCGCGAGATGGGTCTTGGCCTGCGCCAGCATCGGCTCGTTGAGATCGGTCGCAGTGATGTGCGTCTCGGGCAATTCGGTGGCCAGCACCGTCGTGACGGCCCCGGTGCCGGCCGCGATCTCCAGCAGGTCGCGCGGCCGATGGCCCTTGATGCGCAGCGCGAGGTCGCTGGCATAGGGCGCAAAGATCATCGGCACCATGAGGCGGTCGTAAAGCTGCGGGACCGATCCGGCGAAGACCTTGTCGGAGGAGGGCGCCGTCATGATGCGTTCCTTTTGCGAAGAGCGAGTGGCCGATCCTGGCCGCCGCGGGCTAAGGCTGTCCCCGAAGCATGAACCGATGGTCGACCCCTGCCAATGCGTCGAATAGCGCGCGGCAGCCCCGCTGTCGTAAGTGCGGCAGCAGTCCTTGACTTCCAGTCCGAAATATCTGATATTTCTGTCATGACAGAAATAACCGCCAAGAAGAAACTCCCCGCCGTGGTCGAGCGCTTCATCCTGCATTGGGGCGACATGGGCGACCAATGGGGCGTGAACCGCTCGGTCAGCCAGATCCACGGGCTGCTCTATCTGGCGGAAGCGCCGATGACGGCCGAGGACATCGCCGACACGCTCGGGATGGCGCGCTCCAACGTCTCCAACTCGATCAAGGAATTGCTGTCCTGGGGATTGATCCGGCGCGTGCCGATCCTCGGCGACCGCCGCGATCATTTCGAGGCCGAGACCGACATCTGGGAGGTGGCGGCCAAGATCGCCGCCGGCCGCAAGGAGCGCGAGATCGATCCCGCGGTCGCGGCGCTGCGCGCCTGCGTCACCGACGCTGCCGATGATCCGAGCATCAGTGCGGTCGCGAGCAAGCGGCTGAAGGAGATGCTCGCGTTCACCGAACTGGTCGACCGCTGGTACGTGCAGATGCTGAACGTGCCGCGGCCGCGCCTGGTCGCGCTGATCAAGCTCGGCGAGAAGATCGTGAGTTTCCTGCCTACAGGCCGAGCCAAATAGGGGCAGGGTGTAACGGGAGTATGCGATGGCGTCAGCAAGGACATCCAGGACATCGCCGGCTTCCAACACGAAACTGCTCGACGATCATCGCTTCCGCGCGTTGCTCTCGGACGAGGATTGGGGCCGCCTGCCGATCGCGATCTGGCGACGCTTCACCAAGCGCTTTGCGGACGGCAGCACCGTCGTCTATGTCGGCGCGGTGGACGAGGTCGCTTTCAGCCGGATCGGCTGGTGGTTGGCACAGGTGGCGCGCCTGGTCGGCGGACCGCTTCCGACGGGCAGCGACACCGGCGTGCCGATGATCGTGACGGTCACTGAGGACACGGCCAGCGGCGGCCAGATCTGGACCCGAATCTGTGCGCGGCGCGGCGGTTTTCCTCAGGTCATTCACTCCGCCAAGCGTTTTGCCGGTCCGACCGGGCTCGAGGAATATGTCGGCTGCGGCGTCAGCATGGCGCTGCGGATCGCGGTCGAGCATGAGGCACTGGCGTTCCACAGCGTCGGCTATGCGCTGCAGCTCGGGCGGCTGCGATTGCGGCTGCCCGACTGGCTGTCACCGGGCGATCTCACCGTCACGCATTCCGATCTCGGCGGCGATGCCTTCCGCTTCACGCTCGAGATCATCCACCCGCGTTTTGGCCGGCTGATCCGCCAGTCGGTCGTGTTCAGGGAGGCCTCGTCATGACGCCGCTGCTTTGGACGCTGATCGCCATTCAGATCGCGATGGGCGTGTTCGACACCTTCTATCATCACGAATTCACCGAACGGCTGGCCTGGCGTCCCTCGCAACGCTACGAGCTCAGGCTGCACGGCGTGCGCAACATGCTCTATGCGCTGTTGTTCCTGTTGCTCGGCTGGCTCGAGGTGCACGGCATCTTCGCGATCGCGATCATCGCGGTGCTGGTGATCGAGGTCGTCGTCACGCTGATGGATTTCGTCGAGGAGGATCTGAGCCGCAAGCTGCCGCCGAGCGAGCGCATCAATCACACGCTGCTCGCGCTCAATTATGGCGCGATCCTCGTGCTGTTGCTGCCGGTCCTGACCGGGTGGGCGGTGCGGCCGACCGGGATTGCGTTGGCTTATGCCGGATGGCTCAGCATCGTCGCAGCCGCCTCGGCGGCCGGTGCTGCGCTGTGCGGCGTGCGTGACCTTGCCGCCGCGGCGCGGCTCGGGCGGATGACCAGCGTGCACGCGGGATCGCTCGTCGACAGGGTGCCGGCGCGACAGACCGTGCTCGTGACCGGCGCGACCGGCTTCATCGGCAGTCGGTTGGTGGCAGGACTTGTGGCATCGGGTCATCAGGTGATTGCGCTGATCCGCAATCCGGCCAAGGCCGAGCTGCTGCCGCAGCCGATCACGCTGATCACCAGCCTCGACCAGCTGCCGGCCGAGGCGCGGATCGACGCAATCGTGAATCTGGCGGGCGAGCCGATCGGCAACGGCCTGTGGACCGAAACCAAGCGCCGCAAGATCCTGGCGTCGCGCATCAACATGACCGGCGACGTGGTCAGGCTGATCGCGCGGCTCGACCGCAAGCCTTCCGTGCTGGTGAACGGCTCGGCGATCGGATGGTACGGGCTCTGGCAGGACCAGGTGCTCACCGAGTCCGCCAAGTCCCACGCGTGCTTCAGCCATGAGCTCTGCGAAGCCTGGGAGAGGGCGACACGTCTCGCCGGCGATTATGGCGTGCGCGTGGCCTGTCTGCGGATCGGCCTGGTGATCGGGACCGACGGTGGCTTCATCACGCGGATGCTGACCCCGTTCGAGTTCGGTCTCGGCGGTCCACTCGGGTCAGGCAAGCAGTGGATGTCCTGGATCGAGCGCGACGATCTCGTCCGCCTGATCGCGCATGTCATCGCCAGGCCTGAACTGTCAGGGCCGATCAATGCGACGGCGCCGATCCCGGTGACCAACACCAGGTTCACCGAGGAACTCGGACGCCGCCTGCATCGGCCTGCAATCTTCCGCGTTCCCGCCGTGCTGCTGCGCGTGGTCGGTGGCGACTTCGCCGACGAACTGCTGCTCGGCGGCCAGCGCGTGCTGCCGAACAAGGCGCTCAGCAACGGCTTCGTGTTCCGCCACGAGACCCTGCGCAGTGCGTTCGAGGCGATCTTGTGAGCGTCGTGTCACGCCGCTGCGGCGACGCTCCGGAATGTTGCGGCGAGCGTGCGCAGCGCTGCCAGCTTGGCGGGATCGCCGACTTTCGAATGCAGCATCACCTTTGATGCGCCGAGCCGCGGCAGATTGTGCGCTGGCCCGATGTCGATCAACCCCGGCGGCGCGATCCGGCGGGCGAGGGGCGCGACCGCAAGGCCGGCGAGCGCAGCTGCGGCCACCGCCGTGACGCCGCCGCCGACGAAGCCTTCGGTCCAGGTGATGCCAGCCTTGTCGAGCGCACGCACGACCTGCGCGCGGACGCCGCAGGGCGGTGCGAGGCTGGCGAGCGGGAGCGCGTCGCCGCGCCGCCACACGAAGCGCTTGGTGGCGAACCAGCCGAACTCGTCCTCCGCGAGTTTCTCGCCGCCGCGCCGGCTGCCTTCCTGGCGCACGATGACGGCGTCGAATTCGCCGGCATCATAGCCATCGAGCACCTCGCGCGAGAAGCCGATGGTCACGGCGAGCGCCAGCCGCGAGGCCATCGCATGCAGCCGCTCCAGCAGCGGCACCAGTTCAGGGCCGGCGGCGTGATCGCTGATCCCGAGCGTGAGCCGCTGGCGCGCCGGCCTCTCGCCCGACAGCGCGCGATCATGCGCCTCCATCAGCGCGCGGGCATGGTGCAGGAAGGCCGAGCCGTCGGCGGTGAGCCGCACGGCCCGCGGTGATCGTTCGACCAGCCGCTTGCCGAGCAGCGTTTCCAGCCGCTGCAATTTCATGCTGACGGCCGCCTGCGTGGTGCCGAGCGCTTCGGCGGCGCGGGTGAAGCCCTGCAATTCCGCCACGAGGAGGAAGGCCTGCACGGTATCGATGTCGAGCGTGGTCATGATCAAGGTTGGTTATCATTGCTATTGATATAGATAAGATACCAATATGATGGGGGAAGGTCTAGCTAGGGGAGGCGCGGCTGCTCGCGCCAACGGAATTTCAAGGAGAACGATCATGCCCCTCATCACCATTACCTACGCCACCTCCCGCCAGACGCCGACGCTGAAGGCGGACATCGCGGCGGCGGTGTCGGAACTCACCGCAGGGATTCTGCACAAGGATCCCAGGGTCACCGCTGTCATCGTCAAATCGGCCGATGCGGCCGACTGGTTCGCGGGCGGCAAGTCGCTCGCCGAGCAGAATCTCGCGAGCTACTGGCTCGACATCCACGTCACCGAAGGCACCAACACCAAGGACGAGAAGGCGGCCTATCTCGCCGCGCTGTTCAGGCGGATGGGCGAACTGCTCGGTCCGCTGCACACCGAGAGCTATGCCCATGTCGACGAGGTCAGGGGCGACGCCTATGGCTTCGGCGGCCTGACCCAGGAACGCCGCTATATCGCCGGCAAGCTCGAGGTCTCGCCACAGCGGGCCGCCGCATGACCGCGGCGGGCGCGAAGCTCACGGGCACTGCGCATTGATGGCGCCCTCGATCGTGGCAGTCCAGGCGGCGTATCCATCGGCACTCAGATGGACGCCGTCCGGGACCACCGGGCTGGTCTTCGTCTGCAGCGTGCCGACGTCGATCAGCGCGGCGGATCCGTCGCGGGCGGCCTGCCGGATCACCCGGTCGATATCCGAAAAGCGTGCCCGGTCGATCTCGTCGGCCATCACACCGCTTGCTGCGACCGGCGCCAGCGAGACCACGAAGACC
The DNA here is from genome assembly GCF_018130215.1 of Bradyrhizobium jicamae. Taxonomy (GTDB): domain Bacteria; phylum Pseudomonadota; class Alphaproteobacteria; order Rhizobiales; family Xanthobacteraceae; genus Bradyrhizobium; species Bradyrhizobium jicamae_A. The sequence goes on along the minus strand of NZ_JAFCKQ010000024.1, from coordinate 72,370 downwards.
TTGCTGCCAAGTCCCGCGGCGCGCCGCACGATCTCCGGATAGGTTTCGGCAAACGGACGGTGGTCGGTGCGGATGCTGTTGTTGACGCCGACCGAGATCACGAGAACCGCCGGGGCTAGACGGATGTCCCCGAACGCTTCGACGAGCCGCAGCACGCCGCCGGCGACCGCGCCGCCATAGGCGGCATTGATCACCGGCCGGCCACACAGGGTCGGCGAGAAGTGCGCGTCCTGGACGATGCTGTCGCCGACGAACACGACCGGTCTTTCACCGCCCCGCTGCGCCATGAAATCCTTGACGTGCTGGAGGATCTCGCTTTCGCGTCGTTCGGCAATCGATGTGTCCAGCATGTGAAATGACAATCCGGCTACGACCAGGATGACAATAGCGATCAGGGCACGCTTTCGCATCAGCTCAAAGCGCGGGCTGTTCGTGCGGCGTCCCCGCAGCCGCCGCCCCGAATACCTCGGAGAAGGCCTGCCTCAGCGCAACGTCGACGTCAGCCATCGTGACGGGCAGCCCGAGGTCGACCAGCGAGGTGACGCCGTAGCGGGGATCGACCACGCCGCAGGGGACGATCGCCTGGAAATGCGAGAGGTCCGGCTCGACATTGACGGCGATGCCGTGGAACGAGACCCAGCGCCGCAGCCGGACGCCGATTGCGGCGATCTTGTCCTCGAAGCCCGGCCCCTTGTCGGGGCGCCTGACCCAGACCCCGACGCGGTCCTCGCGGCGCTCGCCACGAACGTTGAAGGCCGCGAGGGTGCGGATGATCCACTCTTCCAGCGAGGCGACATAGGCGCGCACATCAGGGCGGCGCCGCTTCAGGTCGAGCATCACATAGGCAACCCGCTGGCCGGGGCCGTGATAGGTGACCTGGCCGCCGCGGCCGGTCTGGAAGGTCGGAAACCGCGGGTCGAGCAGGTCACCGGCCTTACCGCTCGTTCCCGAGGTATAGAGCGGCGGGTGCTCGAGCAGCCAGACCAGCTCCGGCGCCGAGCCCGCGGCGATCGCCGTCACGCGCGCATCCATCTCGGCAACAGAATCGGGGTAGGGGACCGGGGTGTCCGAAATCCGCCATTCGACCGCGTCAACGCCTGCGGGCAGGGCAAAGGTCGTCAAATCAAGGCTTTGGCGGTCATTAACCATTGGCTAACTCTAACGTGGTCAGGTGAATCCACAATTTAGTTCCAGTTCGGCGGTTCAGAAGTGGCCACCCTCGATAAAGTCAGCGTTGATCTCATGGTGGTCCTCGGCACGACCACCATGCCCATCCACCAGGTCATGCGGCTGTCCCGCGGTGCCATCATCGAGCTGGACGCGACCGAGGCCGACGAGGTCAAGATCCTCGCCAACAACCTCCCGGTCGCCAGCGGCGTCGTTCTGGTCGATCGCAACCGGATTGCGGTCGAGGTCAAGCAAATGCTGCCGAAATCTCCCGATGTCAGGTAGTTAATTCGCTCACCAAGCGCCTTGTCCCTGCATCCGTGATTTGTTACATGGCGCCGTCGATCCGGCGGCGCCCCATGGGTTCCACCCGGTATCCCAAGCGCTCGTGGCGGAATTGGTAGACGCGCTGCCTTGAGGTGGCAGTGAGTAACATCGTGGGGGTTCGAGTCCCTCCGAGCGCACCAGCCATACAGCACGATTTCGGCTTGCCCGGCCGCTGCCGGGAGCGGATGCGTCATGCCCGTTCGGCGGAGCGCCTGATGACGTTGTTGAGTTACGCCTACCGTATCGCCTCCAACTTCGTGTTCCTCGGCCTGGTCTATTTCAGCCTCAACTTCCTGGAGCGGTACGAGCAGCGCGCGACGGTCGCGATCCTTGTCCTTGTCTATGCCGCGATGCATGCCTTCGGCGACGTCACCGAGTTGCGCCACGCCGGCGAGATCAAGGCCTATATCGATCTGTTCTTCCTCGCACTGGTGATTCTGCTCTGCATAGCCAAGATCGTGACCAGTTAGAGAGCGGCATGATTCGCTCGGAGAATCGGCCACTCCTCTTTCGGGTCATGCCCTAATCCGGCACCCGTTTGGGGATCGCCGTGGCCTCGGCGCGCGGCGCGCGTTTCTTCAGGCTGGCGAGGCGGACCGCACCTGCGCTCCTGTCGGACGGCTCGGCATGCTGAGGTGCCGGGCGAGCCTTGCCGCGGCCTGCGCCCGGCGGCAGATGCGCGGTTCGCCTGGCGCCCTTGGCCTGGCGCGCGGTTGCTGTCGCGGCCTGCGCGACGCCGTGATTGGCGTGCGACCTGGTCGCGAGCAACGTCAGGCTTTCCCCTTCAGGAATCCGGAACACGCTCGCCGCCGGAACTGCCAGGGTCGAGACAGGATTGCCCTGCGCGACATGCGGCTGCGGCCACAGCGCCTGATGGGGCTGGCCGATGCGGGCGCGCTGCGCGTGATCGAGCGCCTCGGCGTCGCGCCAGTCGAGGGCCGAGAACACCGGAGCCGGCAGCGTTTTACGCGCGGTGTAGACGAAGTTCGGAATTCTCGGCCAGCGCGAGACCGCGATCGTCTCGGACGGCGGATGCATGAACCATTGCTGCGGCTCGGTCGGCGTTGCCGGGCGATCCGGCGTCGCGGGCACGACATGGACGATGCGGTAGCCGCGCGCCTTCAATTCGTTCAGGATCCGCGGCAGCGCCGCGACCGTGCGCGGCTGGATGTCATGCAGCAGCAGGATGCCCTTGTGATGCGCCTCGATGCGCTGGATCGCGAGGTCGTAGACCCGCTGCGGCGAAATGTGGCGCCAGTCATCGGCCGGGAAGTCGGCGCTCCAGGTCTGGATGCCCCGTGAGGCCAGGTAATTCTCGACGCCCTCGGCGCGCATCAATCCGGGAATCCGGAAGAACGGCGCAAGCTTGCTCCTGTCGCCGTTCAGCGCGGCCAGGGTCGAGGCGATGCCGTCGTCGATCTCCTGCCTCGCCCGCTCGATCGGCATCTTGTTCATGGTCAGCGGATGGGTCTGGGTATGCGTGCCGATGGTATGCCCGGCGGCCGCGAGCTTGCGCACGCCCTCCGGGTTGGCCCTGGCCTGGTTGCCGATCGTGAAGAAGGTCGCCTTGATGCACTGGCTGGCGAGAATAGCCAGCACCTGGTTGCTGTATTTCGGCAGCGGGCCGTCGTCGAAGGTCAGCACCACCTCATGATCGGCGAGTGGAAGGGTCTCCCGGTACTGCATGGTGCCGATCCGCGGATGCTCGGTCGGATCGACGACGAGGGTGCGCGAGGTACCGAGCGCGTTCGGATTGCCCGGGCATTCTGCGGCACGGGCCGGCTGCGCGGTGCTGCCCAGGAACATCGCCCAGCCCAGCAGCGCCGTGCCGATGACGGCGCGGGACCGCTTGCGGGTGTCAACCAAAACGCTGGCAAACATGGAACCTCGGCCGCATTTCAAATTCACTGAAAAATCCTTAACGGCGACGCCATGAATGCCACCTTAACGGTCTGTAATCAGCTGCGGGCTCGGGTTCAATGTGTCCGTTCGGACACGGTTTTCATCGACGCCGGCACGATGTGGACGATCCGATAATTGTGATCGTGCAGGTACCGCAAAAAGGCCGGCAGCATGTCATCGGTTCGCTGCTGCGGGTCATGCAGCAGGAGAATTCCCTTGCGGGCGACTTCGAGCCGCCCGGTCAGCAGTTTCAACTCCTCCTCGGGGGTCATCTTGACCCAGTCGCTGGCCCAGAAATCCGCCCCGAACACCGCGATTCCGCGCTTTTGCAGCCGGTCCAGCAGCTGAGGGGTCTGCTCGAAGTAGGGGAAACGGAAGAACGGCGTGCTCGGAATCGTGCTCGCGGTTCCATTCAGCGCCTTTTCGACCGCCGCGATGCCGCGGTTGATATTGGCTTCGGCCTCGTCCGTCGTCGGCTTGTTGAGGTGCGGATGGTCCCAGCTGTGGTAGCCGATGGTATGGCCAAGGCGCGCGACCTTGCGCACCATGTCGGGATACTCGGTCGCGTTAAGGCCGACCATGAAGAAGGTGGCCCGTACGCATTCGGCGGCAAGAGCCGTCAGCACCTTGTCCGTCTTCCCCGGCGTCGGCCCGTCGTCGAAGGTCAGCACGACCTCGTGGTCCTCGAGCGGCAGGGTCTGCGGAAAGCTCTTCAGGCCCACGCGCGGGTAGGTCGCAGGATCCACTTCCAGCACGCGCGAGGTGCCGAGCGCATCCTTGCGCGGGCAGTCGGCAGCGCGCGCCGACGCGGTCAGGGCGACCTGCGCAAGCGCGATCGCGGCGAGCATTGCAACGGCACTCCGGACCGATCGTCCGTTGAACATATTTCTCATTGCACAAGCCGTTGCCGGTTGGGTATTCCGTTGCTTACAACTCAGACCAATTCTCCAATCCTGTCAAACCGGCGAGATACGGCATGGCCGAGGAAATCGACGTGGCCCGACCGGCCGGGACAGAGCTCCTGGACCGTGTGCCGATGCGGGACGAGGAGGGCCAGCTGCGCCCCGAATTTGTCGAGGAGATGACCCGCGCCATCCATGCTGCCGACCGGCCGCTGCTGTGTGAGGTGGTGGCGGAACTGCACGAGGCCGATCTCGGTGACCTCATCGCGGCGCTGGCACCCGAGGACCGCGTCAACCTCGTCGAGATCACGGGCACGGATTTCGACTTCTCGGCCCTCAACGAGGTCGACGAGGCGGTCCGCGAGGAAATCCTCGAGGAACTCGAGCCGGAGACGGTGGCTGAAGGTGTTCGCGAGCTCGAATCCGACGACGCCGTCGAGCTGCTGGAGAGTCTCGACGAGGAGGACCAGGAAGAGATCCTGGAGAAGCTGCCGCCGGCCGAGCGTGAGGACATCGAGCGCAGCCTGCTTTATCCGGAAAACTCCGCCGGCCGGCGGATGCAGACCGAGTTCATCGCCGTGACGCCGGGCTGGACCGTCGGGCAGGCGATCGACTACATGCGCGACACCCCCGATTTGCCGGATCGCTTCTACGAAATCTACGTGGTCGACGCCGACCGGCATTGGCTCGGCGCGGTCGCGCTGGACGTGCTCCTGCGCGCGCGCCGCCCGGTGCCGATCACCGACCTCGTCGACGAGGACCGCCGCCGCGTCTCCGCGCTTGAGGACCAGGAGCAGGTCGCGCGGATGTTCGGCAAGTACAATCTGGTCGCAGCTCCCGTGGTCGACACCACCGACCGGCTGGTCGGCGTGATCACGATCGACGACGTCGTCGACGTCATCGAGGAGGAGGCCGACGAGGACCTCAAGGCGCTCGGCGGCGTCACCCATCCGGAAGAACTCTCCGACACGGTCTGGACCATCGCCCGCGGCCGCTTCAACTGGCTGCTCGTCAATCTCGCGACCGCCTTCCTCGCCTCGTCGGTGCTCGGCCTGTTCGAGGGCCAGCTCGAGAAGATGGTGGCGCTCGCGGTGCTGGCGCCGATCGTGGCGAGCCAGGGCGGCAATGCGGCGACCCAGACCATGACGGTGGCGGTACGTGCGCTCGCCACCCGCGAACTCGGCTCGTTCAATGCGCTGCGGGTGGTGCTGCGCGAGACCATGGTCGGGCTGGTGAACGGCATTGCCTTTGCGATCATCACCGGCATTGCCGCGTTCGCCTGGTTCAAGATCCCCGGCCTCGGCATGGTGATCGGGCTTGCGATCATCTGCAACCTGGTCGCCGGCGCGCTGGGCGGCATCCTGATCCCGATCGTGCTGGAGCGGGTGCGGGCCGATCCTGCTGTCGCCTCCGGCACCTTCGTCACGACCGTCACCGACGTGGTCGGCTTCTTCTCCTTCCTCGGCATCGCCACGCTCTGGTTCGGCCTGAAATAGATCGGCCGAACCAGTCCGCATGTCGCGCGAGGAGCGCGCGTCGGGCGCGAGCCCTGTCTTTAATCGGGCCTTAATCGCCTTCACCGATGATGCTGCCATTCCCAAGAGGGGGACAGCATGCAGCGCTTGCGGCTCAAGGCGGACGGACGGATCGTCGAACTTCGCGATGGCCAGGAAATCCCGCTGGCGTTGCCCGTGATGGCAACGGCGGCCCCGGTCAAGCCGGCCGTGCGTGACCTGCGCCGCCGCGCGCAACTGACCCAGACCGAATTCGCCGCCAGGCTCGGCGTGCCCGTCGAGACCATCCGCAACTGGGAGCAGGGCAAGCGCGCGCCACGCGGCCCCGCCCGTGCGCTGCTCGCCGTCATCGCCCATTCGCCCGAGACGGTGTTCGCCGCATTGTCGAGCGCGCCGACGCCGGCGTGAGGCGGCACGACCCTCTTTCTCTTACGGACGCAACTCTACATTCTCGCGACATGAATCGTCCGAGTCTTGCATCTCGTTTCGCCGCTCTGTGTGAAGAGGGCGCAGGGAAAGCCGGGTGCCGATCGCACCCATGGGCCCGGTGCAACAAAAAAGCACCGGGGTAGGACCACAGGTGTAACCGGAGCAACCCGGCTTTCCCTGCGCGATGGGTTACGGCTTATACGTGCTCTCCCCGGTGAGACTGGGCTTTTTTGTCACCGTCTCGCGAAGATGCTTTCGCATCTCGCGGGAGACACCTGCCACTAGGGCGTCAGGCCTGCACGATTTCGCCGTCCGCCTCATGCGCTCTCGTCAGTCACGCATGCAGCGTCCACCGCATCCCACCACCACGTTCGTGACGATCGCGAGCGCCCCTCGAGCGGGTGAGACGGGAAATTCTATACACTGATTTGTCGTTACGATAAACCGAATTATTTTTGTGACGGGGACTTGCGCCGTCGGGCAAATCAGTGATTGGGGCTATCAGCCGCCGCGGTCGGCGCGGTGAAGATCAGGGACATTCCCGCAAGCAGCAGCACCAGCACTGTCTTGCGGAACGTCTCGTCATCGATTTTCCCGAACAGCCTGAAGCCGGACCAAAGACCGGCGGCCATGAAAGGAACGCCCCACGCATAGAGCGTCAGCGTGTCCCTGGTGATGCTGCCGGCAATGGCCTGCGTTATCGAGATTACGACGAATGCGACAAACAGCACCGGCTGAAACACGGCGCGTTGCACGTCCTTGGGCCAGCCGCGCCATTGGCACGAGATGGTGGAGATCACGCCGCCCAGCCCGGTCAACCCGCCGAGCATGCCGTTCGAGATACCGATCGCGATGTCGGCTCCGGTTCCGATCTTCACTGGGGCGAACACGGGACGCGCAAGCCCGTAGATCGAGTAGATCATCAAAAGCAGGCTACGCCGAACCGGAGATAGGTCGGGTTCAGATACGTGAGGATGCTCACGCCAAAGGGAATGCCGATGACGGTCCCAAGTGCAAGTGGCCAGGCCTTTCTCAGATCGAGAGCATGCCGGAGCTTGAAGATGCCGTAGCCCTGCGTCAGCAGGCCGTAACCGGCGATAAGTGTCGCGGTCTGCATCGGAGTGATGATGTGCAGCCATACGCCCGATACGACGAGGCCCATCGCAAATCCGGAAAATCCGCTGACGAAACCGCCGACAAGAGCGGCGAGAGCAAATACCGCAAAGACAAGTCCATCCATAGGGCGTTCCCCCGAACGAGGCAGGCGAGCGCTTGGATGGATACCCATCTGGTGGGGAGGTCGCGGATCCCCAGAATTTGCAGAGCTTTCCCGAGGTAGTAGCGTTCGCTACGGCCATGGGACCGTCACTTCCCTCATGCATGGCGATGAATCGTGCACAAAACTCCTCGGTTCCTTGCGCTGCTCGCGCAAGCAAATGTGCATTCTCTACGAACAAAGCCGGTCACGGCGAGTTGGTGCAGAGGCCCAGCGAGGAAGGAAGACCATCATGAGAAATTCCGCATCCGTTGCCCTGTTATCCACTTTCGCACTGGCTCTCACGTTCGGTGGAGGTGCGGCACTGGCGCAGTCCAGCTCCGTCCAACAAGTTCAGTCGCATCAGCAGTCGGAACAATCGCGCGGGCAGGATCGCGGCCGTGCGGACGACGTCACGATCGGGCGCGACTGGAGGGCGCAAGGCGGCAAGAGCCATCACGCTGCCCAGGCCGCGCCGAACGACGACCACCAAACCGTCGGCCGCGACTGGCGCGCTCATCCGAAGAGCCGGAATCACCAATAGGCCATCTGGATAGAATGGGGGCGCCGGGTTTGCGGCGATGAAAACGGTCGCCGCAAGTCGCGGCCCCGGCAGTTCATTCCTGAACGGCGTGCGCATTGTCGCTCCTCATTTGAGCCCGGTGAGCACCCATGCCGGCTGCAGGATCGGATAGGCTATGAGCCCGATCACTGCCGTGACGGCGATGAGCAGGGGATTGCTGACCTTCCAGCGGAACAGCACGGCCAGCGACACGACGGCCACCAGCGCTGTCAGCCAGTCGCCGACAGCGATCCTGCCGAGCAGGATGCAGGCACCCAGAATGGTTCCGATTGCCGCGGCATAAGCGCCTTTCACAAAGCCCTGCACGTTGGGATTCTTGCGGTGCCGTGCCAGGAGGGGCGCGACGATCAGCACGAGCAGGAAAGACGGCAGGAAGATGCCGATGGTGGAGACGAGCGAGCCCCAGAACCCCGCCACCAGGTAGCCGACGAAGGTGGCCGTGATCACCACCGGCCCCGGGCTCATCATGCCGATCGCGACCGCGACCAGGAATTCACGCTCGTTGAGCCAGCCATATTGCTGCACCAGCCCCTGCTCGAGGAAGGGAACGATGACGAGGCCGCTGCCGAAGGTCAGCGAGCCCGCCTTGAGAAAGAACAGCAGCAGCTTGCCCAACGTCGAGCCGGTGGCGGCAGGCGCGACCGCGGGCGCCGCCGCCGGTATCACCGCAAGCTGCATCGCAACGGGAGGGCGCCTGACGTTGCCGTAATAGACAATGCCGACGATGCCGGCGCCGATGAACAACAGTGCCACCTCGGCTTGCAGGATGACGGTGACGACGAGGCAGATTCCCGCGATGATCCACTGCAGCCAGTCCTCCATGCCGAGCCTGGCGAGCCGGTAGCAGGAATGCAGGATCAGGGCGATCACGGCGGGGCTGACGCCGTAGAAGATGCTGGTGACCGGTTGCAGGTCTCCGAGATAGACATAGAGCGCGCCAAGGGCGGCGACGATGACGAAGTTCGGCAGGATGAAGGCCCAGCCGCCGGCCCACGCCCCCCAGAAGCCGCAACGCAGATAGGCAATGTAGATGCCGACCTGGATCGCGAGCGGTCCGGGGAGCGACTGGCAGATGGCGATGACCTCGCGCATCTGCTCCTTGGAGAGCCACTTCTTGCCGTCGACGAGCTCGCGCTCCATCTGGCCAACGAGCGCGACCGGTCCGCCGAAGCCGAGGAAGCCGAGTTTGAGGAAATAGCGCACGAGTTCGCCCATTCCGCCGCGCTCGCTGGTCGTTGTGGTCGTCACAGTCTCCCCCTTGATTGCTCCCCGGGCTTGACGATCCCGTCGATTGCGAGCTCAGCCCGGATGGCACCCCTTCAATACGCTCGCCTGTCCGCACCGCCTCATCGCACTCGTTTCGTCCCTGCTCAGGCTTCCTTCGAATACTGCTCATACAGTTTGGCGGCGTTCTGCCAGCGGATGGCCTCCATGTAGATGTCGACATAGCGCGCGGCCGCAGCGCCGAAGTCCATGTGATAGGCGTGCTCGTACATGTCGAGCACGAGGACCGGACGGCCGCCGGCGAGCGTGGTCGTGTGATCGGCGGCCCATTGATTGACGAGCCGCTTGTCGCGGGGCGAATAGGCCAGAATCACCCAGCCCGAACCGCCGCCTTCCGCCTTGCCCATGGCGGCGAATTCAGTCCGCCAGCGCTCCATGCTGCCGAAGTCGCGCACGATAGCCTCGGCGAGCGCGCCGCCCGGCTTGCCGGCACCGCCGAGCCCGTCGAAATAGATCTCGTGCAGGATCATAGAGTTCGACGCGATCAATTCTTCGCGCTTCAGCCCGTTGATCATGAAGTTCGGTGCCTTGGCGAAATCCAGCTCGGCGAGCTGGGTGCCAATCGCGTTGAGCCGCTTCACGGCGCCGACGTAATTGTTCTCATAGTGGCTGACGAGTATCTTTTCCGAGATGCCGCTGATCGTTTTCGGATCGAACGGCATCGGTTTGGCCTGATAGGGCATCACCCTTGCTCCTGTCGGTTGGTTGGTTTCGGCAAGCGCCTGGTTGCCGCCGACCATGACGGTTGATGCTGCGACCGCGCCGGCCGCAGCGATGAAGTTTCGACGCTCGTTGTTGATGGTCATCGGGGCTCTCCAGATGTTGAATGACGTCTCGTGGTCGCGTTCGCGGTGGATTGTCCTGACCCTGCGTCCTACTCCTCCAGCAGGCGCACGATGGTCCGGGCGCCGGAGATGTTCTGCACCGAGATCTCGACCGGCTCGCCGAAGCGGACCGCATCGAAGATCAGCCCGTCTTGCACCCTGAATCGCTCCGTCCGGTTTGAGGAGAGACGGATGTCGATGCTGTCGGCGCGCTGATCCACGCTGTCGATGACACCACGCAGCGTCTCGATCGCGGGCGAGCCGGTGACCGCGATGCCCTGGCTCAGCAGCGCGGCGTTTCGGCTTTCAGGCGCCCGCTCGTCGACGTGGGCGGGCGATGCGGCCACGGCCGTGGGCAAGAGGATGATCGCCAATGCAATCATCGTCGATCTCATCATCATGTCTGTTGGCTCCTGGTGTTGTCCCAGCCCCAGGTCAGGTCGCGCGCTCAGGCGATGCCCGCGTTCCGGATGCTCACGGCTTCGCCTTGTTGGTGGGCCAGTTGTGCGTCTCCTTGGTCGCGTCGCGGCACCAGCGGTAGAACGCGTCGTACAGCAGCATGCCGGCGCTCAGCTGTTCGAGGTCGTCGTCGTACATCCGCGACAGGCCGAGCGAGGCGGCAAGCAGGCCCGGCGCCTCCGGCGAGAGGTCGAGCCGCGCAGTGTCGGCGGCGCGCACCATGGTGGCGAGGCGTTGCAGCGCCGGCGTCGAGAGGCCGAACTCCCTGACCATCACGTCGAACGTGCAGAGTTCGCCGCGATGGCTCCAGAACACGTTTTCGATGTCGAACGGCGTCGCCGCGAAGCGTTCGGCCACCGCCTCGACCTCGGCCGACGTGACGAACAGGAAGACGGCCGCAGGATCGACGAAGCGGCGGATTAGCCAAGGACACGCGATGCGGTCGATCTTGGGACGCGAGCGCGTGACCCAGACGGTGCGGCCGCGCCCGTCACGCTTTGGGATCTTGTCGGCAGGCACGGTCGGCAGTTCGGCTTCCGTCCAGCCGAGATGGCCGCCTTCGAGGACTTCGGCGGCGACGCTGCCGCAGCGCAGCCACGCCGCGGTGCCCTCGCTGAGCTTCTGGCCTTTTTGGCAGATGACGACAGCGGACTGACCGGTGAGGCGCGAGGCCCAGTCCTGCACGTCGAGATGGGAGCGGCGCACCGCGCCGGGAATCAACCGCGGATCGGCGGCGAAATCCTCATCGATGCGCACATCGATGAGCGACGGCGCGTTGGCTGTACCGATGAGACGAAGGAGTTTTTCGGATGAGATCGAGGTGTATGATGACATGCTGCGCCCTTGGTGAAACAGGACGCGATACTTGGGCATGTCGCCTCGCGGGGAGATCGCTTTCCCCGAAGTCTGAATTAAAGACCCTGTCGTCTGCAGTGTCAATCTCGGTGTACGCAGGAACGCGGCCCGCGTTCATGCGTTGCGTCGGTTGCCGCGGTTTGTGCCCTCCAATCATCGTGTTTCGAACACGCGCCGCTGCGTGACGTCCTGCCGCTGTGCATTGAACCGAGCATCCAGGTTCGCGAGCTGCAACCGACGCGCGAACCGATCGCGTGATCTCTCACGCTTCTTCATCGCCTGCATAAAACCGACACAAGTCTGTTACCGGCGGCGGCTAACTAGTCGCGGGTCGACGTCATAAATCTGCAAAAGCAGGGGGCATTACGGTGAAAGCCAAATTACTTTCGACTGTCGGAATCTGCGTGATTGCTGCTGCCGCGTACAGCGTGGTCGCCCAGGCCGACAATGATCGGGATCATCATCAGCATTTCCACACGGATACGCCGATCAAGCATCTCGTCGTGATCTTCAACGAGAACCGCTCGTTCGATCATTATTTCGCGACCTATCCGAACGCGGGCAACCCGTCGGGCTCGATTCCTTTCGTTCCGAAGCCGCATACGCCGAAGGTCAACAACCTCGCCAACGCCAACCTCCTGACCAACAACCCCAACCTCAACCCGGCCAACGGCACCGGCGCCACCAATCCGTTCCGGCTCGACCGCACCCAGGCCAACACCAAGTCGCAGAACCACGCCTACACGCCCGAGCAGCAGGCCTATGACAACGGCAAGGCCGACCTGTTTCCGAAATACACCGGCCGCGGCACCGCCGGCACCGTCGGCGCCTTCGGCACCAACGGGCAGGTGATGGGCTATTTCGATGGCAACACCGTCACCGGGTTCTGGAATTACGCCCAGAACTTCGCGATGAACGACAACGCCTACACCGACACCTACGGTCCGTCGACGCCGGGCGCGCTCGAGGTGGTCTCCGGCCAGACCAACGGTGCCGTCAACATCGTCGGCACCTCCTCGACGGTCCCGGACGGGCATGGCGGGCTGACGCTGAACGGTGATACCGATCCGGCCTACGATCAGTGCTCGAGCACGACAAGCACGGTGCTGATGACCAGCAAGAACATCGGTGACCTGCTCAACGCCGAACATATCAGCTGGGGCAGCTTCATGGGCGGGTTCGACCTCACGCTCACGAATACCAACGGCACGACGAAGTGCCTCCGCAGCACGTTCACAAGCGTGGTAGGCGCCAGCACCGCGGACTATATCCCGCACCACGCCTGGTTCCAGTATTACAAGACGACCGCCAACCCGACCCATGCGCGGCCGAGCTCGGTCGCAGCGATCGGCCACAGCTATGTCGAAGGCGGCAAGACCGTCGACCCGGCCAACCACGCCTATGATCTGGAGGACTTCTACGCCGCGGTCAAAGCCGGCAATTTCCCGGCCGTCTCCTACATCAAGATGCCGGCCTATCAGGACGGTCATGCCGGCTATTCCGACCCGCTCGACGAGCAGGCAGGCAATGTCGAGCTGATCAACTTCATCCAGAAGCAGCCGGAGTGGCACGACACCGCCATCATCATCACGTATGACGACTCCGACGGCTGGTACGATCACGCCTACGCCACGCCGACCAGCGCCTCCTATGATCCAACCGCCGACCAGGTCAACGGTCCCGGCCAGTGCGGCCTCGGCGCTTCGAAGCAGCCGCAGCCGAAGGGGCTGAACGATCTGCCGGTGAACGGCCGCTGCGGTCCCGGCACGCGCGTGCCCTTCATCGTGATCTCGCCCTTCGCGAAGAAGAACTTCGTCAGCCACACGCGCATTTCGCAGGCGTCCGTGGTGCGCTTCATCGAGGACAACTGGCTGCACGGCCAGCGCCTCGGCGGCGGTTCGTTCGACGACAGCGTCGAGTCGATCATGGACATGTTCGACTTCGATCACGGTCACGATCGCGACGATCAGCAGAGCAGGCTGTTCCTCGATCCGACCGCCGGCACCGTGATCGTCAGTCCGCCGGACTCTCGTCACTGAACCGTTCGAGCGAACATGAACGGCCGCATCCTGTGGCTCCTCGGCGCCGGCCTGCTCTGCATGGCCGGCGCTGTCGCGGCGGTGGAAACCCAGCGACTTGATCAAGGACTCGCCGACGCCAGGCGGCTCGGGGATGCAAATCCGCACCCGGTCCACTTGATGCGCCCCGCGGTTGCGCCGCTCTCGTCGATGGCGCAGCTCGGCAAGCTGATCTTCTATGACGCCTCGCTGTCCTCGTCGGGCGCGCTGTCCTGTGCGTCCTGCCACAGCCCGGATCACGCCTACGGCCCGCCCAATGACGGACCGGTCATGCTCGGCGGCGCCACGTTGAAACGGCAGGGCGCGCGCGCCGTTCCGTCGCTGACCTATCTCGAGCGCCACCCGAATTTCAGCATCGGGCCCGAGAAGGACGACGACGACAACGTCGTCAGCCTCGCGCAGATGGCTGCGCTCGGCCAGCAGACGGCGCGCGCGAAGAAGATCGCGACCGGGACCGCCGCGGCCGCGGCGAACATCGTGCCGCAGGGCGGCCTGTTCTGGGACGGCCGCGCCGACACGTTGCAGGACCAGGCGCTGTTCCCGCTGCTCGATCCCAGCGAGATGGATGGCGGCAGCGTGGAGGTGGTGGTCGAGAAGCTGCGGCACGCGTCCTACGCCCCGCGCTTCGCCGAGCTGTTCGGCGCCGGCATCTTCGACAATTCGCGCCTGCTGGTCGCGGAGGCGATGTTCGCGGTCGCGCGCTATCAGGTGGAAGAGGCGAGCTTCCATCCCTATACCAGCAAGTACGACTACTGGCTGGAGGGCAAGGCGCGCCTGAGCGAGAGCGAGCTGCGCGGCCTGCTCGTGTTCAACGATCCCGACAAGGCCAATTGCGCCGGCTGCCATACCTCGGCGCCGACCCGTGACGGCCTGCCGCCGCTGTTCACCGACCATCAGTATGAGGCGCTCGGCGCGCCGCGCAACGCCGCGCTCGCGAGCAACGGCGATCCCGATCATTTCGATCTCGGGGTCTGCGGCCCGCAGCGCACCGACATGTCGGAGCAGACGCAATATTGCGGCATGTTCCTGACGCCGACCTTGCGCAACAGCGCGACCCGCCGCGCCTTCTTCCACAACGGTGTCTTCCGCAGCCTCGAAGAGGTGCTAGATTTCTATAATTTCCGCGACATCAATCCGGAGAAGGTCTTTCCGCGCGGGGCCGACGGGACGGTGCGGAAATACGACGACCTGCCGGCGAAGTATCACGGCAATGTCGACGTCAGCGATCCGCCGTTCGACCGCCATGCCGGCGATACGCCGGCGATGACGGCACAGGATGAGGCCGACATCATCGCCTTCCTGAAGACGCTGACGGACGGCTACCATCCGGAACCTTGAGCCGGCGCGATCTCGCTGGCCGGGCCACGCCGGCGTGAGTTGGCAGCGCCGGTCCGGCGGCCCATAATGGGCAGATGATTTCAATCCAAGGCAATGGTGCGAAAATCCCGGCGATCGGGCTCGGCACCTGGGAATTGCGCGGACGCACCTGCGCGCGCATCGTCGAGCAGGCACTGCGGCTCGGCTATCGCCATATCGACACCGCCCAGATCTACGAGAACGAGCGCGAGGTCGGCGACGGCCTGCGCGCCTCCGGCGTCAAGCGCGACGAGGTGTTCCTGACCACCAAGGTCTGGCCCAGCCAGTTCCTGCCGAAGGATCTGGAGCGCTCGGCCAGGGAGAGCCTGGCGCGGCTGCGCCTCACCGAGGTCGATCTGCTGCTGCTGCACTGGCCCAACCCGCAGGTGCCGCTGGCGGATACGCTCGGCGCGCTGGCGCGGGTCAAGCAGGCGGGACTGGCGCGCCATATCGGCGTCTCGAACTTCACCGTGGCGCTGATCGAGGAGGCGGTGGCGGCGTGCCCCGAGCCGCTCGCCTGCAACCAGGTCGAGTACCATCCCTATCTCGACCAGGCCAGGGTGATGGAAGCCTGCGCCCGCCACGGCCTCGCGCTCGTCGCCTACAGCCCGATCGCGAAGGGCCGGATCAGGAACGACCGCGCGCTGGCGCGGATCGGCGACCGCCATCGCAAGACCGCGGCGCAGATCTGCCTGCGCTGGCTGGTGCAACAAAATGTTTCCGCGATTCCGCGCACCTCGAAGCTCGAGCGCCTGCAGGAGAACATGAACATCTTCGATTTCGAGCTGTTCGAGCCGGATATGCGCGAGATCTCCGCGATGGCGAGCCCCGGTGGCCGGCTGACCGATTTCGGTTTCGCCCCGAATTGGGATTGAGGCGAGGCAAGGCGGGCCGGTATGCTAAGGGGCGGGGTGAGATCACGACTTGATTTGATGGAATGACGTTCCGGCCAAATGCGGACCTGACGGTGTCGGTGCTTGCGCACGTGCTGGTGCTTGCGCTGATTTTCCTGTTCTCGGAGGTGCATCAGTTCGATCAGGTCGCCGCCGACACGGTGCCGGTCGACATCGTGACGCCGCAGGAGATGGCAGAAAGCACCCCTGAGCCGACGCCGAGCCCCGCGCCTACGCCGCAGCTGGAGCTGCCGTCGTTCGACAAGCCGCCCACGCCCGAGGCCTCGCAGGCGCCTGTTCCCCAGCCTGCCGAGAAGCAGCCTGAACAAAAGGAGCCTGCGCAGA
Organism: Bradyrhizobium jicamae; assembly: GCF_018130215.1. GTDB lineage: Bacteria > Pseudomonadota > Alphaproteobacteria > Rhizobiales > Xanthobacteraceae > Bradyrhizobium > Bradyrhizobium jicamae_A. The sequence goes on along the minus strand of NZ_JAFCKQ010000024.1, from coordinate 56,197 downwards.
AGCCGCCGGTCCAGAAGCAGGCTGCACAGAAGCCGACGCCCGCGCCACAGCCGACCTCGACCCCGCAACATGCTGCCAAGGCCGAGCCGCCTCCGGCGCCACAACCACAGCCGCAGCCACAGCCACAGCCACAGACGTCACAGCCGCAACAGCCGGCGCCGCCGCAGCAGCAGCAGGCCTATCTGCAGCCGCAACCGGATCTGTCGGTGAAATACGGCGTGATCCTGGGCCTGCCGCCGGACTTGTCCGCGACGGCGTCCAACGCTCCGCACGCAGCCACCGAGGGGGGAACGGACAATTTCGATGCGGCGGCGACCGAGGAGGCCAAGGTCGGCTCCGGCGTCGTCGCCGAGTTTCGCCGGCACCTGAAGACATGCCTGAAGCTTCCGGACACGGTCAGCAGCGGCGACGACGTCAAGATCAAGCTCAGGGTGTTCATGACGACCGACGGCAAGCTCGCGGCCCCGCCGCAGCTGATCGAGGCGACCGCATCGGCGAAGGGACCGTTGTTGATCCAGAGCGCGATCAGCGCGCTGAAGTCGTGCCAGCCCTACGCGATGCTGCCACGGGATCGCTACGGCGAATGGAAGGTGCTCGATCTCGACTTCACCCCGCGCGATTTCTCGTCGTGAGCGCGAACTGAGGCAGTGAGCGCCGCTTCGCCTCGCCCCGCGTGCGGGGAGAGGCCGGATTGCATCGCCAGATGCAATCCGGGTGAGGGGGAGTTCTCTACGAGTCAGTCTGCCGGCATCATTGCGGCGGCAGCCCTCACCCCGACCCTCTCCCCGTAAGAACGGGGCGAGGGAGCACAGTACCGACGCGGTCGCTCGACCAGATCCTTCAGCTCCCCATCGCCTGCCAGGCGTTCGAGGCGAACTGCCGGCGCCAGATCACGACCACGACGGCGGCCGTGGTGATGAACAGCAGCCACGGACTGATGAACCAGCCGAGATAGCCGAGCGCGAAGAAGAACGCGCGCTGGCCGCGGTTGAAGTGCTGGCCGGCGGACTCGAACAGCCGCGTGGTGCGGATCACATGGGCCTCGGCCTCGGGCGTGTCGCGCTGGCCGGCCGGCGGCATCGCGCCGAACAGGATCGCGACATAGTTGAAGAGACGATAGGCCCAGGCGAACTTGAAGAAGGTGTAGATGAAGATCAGGATCAGCCCGATGCATTTGACCTCCCACAGCGCCGGCTGCGGGCTGAGATCGAGCGGCAGGGCGCCGAGCAGCGCTTGCGCATCGCCCGTCGCACGCAGCAGCGCCAGCGCGCCGCCGATCGCGATCAGGCTGGTGGAGGCGAAGAACGCGGTGCCGTTCTGCAGGCTCGCCATGATCTGCATGTCGACCATCCGCGCCTCGCGGTGGAGCAGGTCCCTGACCCAGGTCTCGCGGTAGGCATGCATGCGCGCCGACAGGCTGTCGCGTCCGTAGGCGGTGTGCTCCAGCGTGATGGCGTAGACCAGCCATTCCAGCGCGAAGAAGCCGACCGCCGCGACATCGACCCAATAGCCCGTCATGTTGAGCCCGTCATGCTTGCCTTCTCCTGCGAATGCCGCGTCTCGCGTCATGTACAGGTTGAACGCGTGCAATGCACTATGGCACACTGCGCCTCGACAACAGGATTCTCCGCGACATGCTCAAGCTCGTCATCGGCAACAAGAACTACTCGTCATGGTCGCTGCGGCCGTGGCTGGCGTTGCGCGCCAACGACATCCCGTTCGAGGAGGTCTTCATCCCGCTCTACACCGACCAGGCCGACAAGGATCGCATCCTCGGCTTCAGCAGGGCGGGCAAGGTGCCGACGCTGGTCGACGGCGACGTCACGGTGTGGGATTCGCTTGCGATCATCGAATATCTCGCCGAGAGATTCCCGGAGGCGAAGCTGTGGCCGGCGGACCGCGCCGCGCGCGCGCATGCCCGCGCGATCTCGGCCGAGATGCATTCCGGCTTCGCGGCGCTGCGCAACGAATGCGGCATGAACCTGCACCGGCCGATCCGTCCCGTGACGCTGTCGGATGATGCACGCGCCAATGTCGATCGCATCCAGGAGATCTGGGCCGACTGCCATGCGCGCTATGGCAGGCAGGGGCCTTTCCTGTTCGGGGCCTTCTCCGGCGCCGACGCGATGTATGCGCCGGTCGTCCATCGCTTCCGCACCTATGCGATCCCGGTCAAGGCCGAGGCGCGGCATTACGTCGACGCGATGACGTCGCTTGCTGCGTTCCAGGAATGGACCCGCGACGGCCTCGCCGAGACGCTGCTGATCGACCGATTCGAGAACGTCTGACGAGTGATCCGCTTCGGAATTGTGACATTGCAACAAACAACGCGGCTTGACGCCATGGCGCCGAAGGCGTCTGAATCCCGCACGGTCTTTGCCATCAGCGAAAGGACTAAGCCCATGGGCATTCTCGATTCTCTGGAAAACTCTCCCGAGCTGAGGGGAGTGCTGGGCCAGCTCGGGGCTGCAGTGCTGCCCGCGGTGCTCGGCGAGGTGATGGGCAACAGCAGTGGACAGGGCACCCTGTCGTCGATCGTGGCCAAGCTCGAGCAGGCCGGCTTCGGCGACCAGGTGAAATCCTGGATCGGCACCGGCCAGAATCTGCCGATCAGTGCTCAGCAACTCCAGCAGGTGTTGGGCAACGATACGGTGAGGCAACTCGCCGCCAGGTACAACATCCCGGTCGACCAGATCTCCCAGATCCTCGCCCAGCAGCTGCCGGCCGCGGTCGACCACGCCAGCCCTGACGGCAAGCTGCCGCACACCGCCTGAGGACGCGCGAACGCGGTCTCGCGGGGTCGCGGCCGGCAATTTCCGCCCGACCCCCCGATTTCGGCCTATCGCGCTGAAAAATCTGCCGAAATTGTGGACCGACCGCACCCCGATCCTGCTGGATTTCGGGCGGTGCGGTGTGCTAGGTTACCGTAGGGTTCTCAATATGTTGGCAAGCGCTAGCGGGACCGTGAGCGTGGCCGGCAATCTCTAAAAAAATGGAGAGGGCGTTGAAGCACAAGTACTCGATTGGCGAGACTGTCTATTTCACTGCCAGCAACGTGGCCCGTCCTGCCGCGAGCGGCACCTACCAGGTGATCCGTCTGCTGCCGACCGAAGGCGACGACTGCCAGTACCGCATCAAGAGTTCGACCGAAGCTTTCGAACGGGTGGCCAAGGAGAGTCAGCTCGCGCTGTCCTAGAGCGCAATGAGACAAAGTGTCGTCATGTCGCCCTAGCTCCTTGTTTGGGCATGGTCTTTTCGGAAAGCCGCCTCGCATTTTCCGGATCAGGCTCTGACAAGGCGCGGTGCGCAACGGAGTGGCCGGGGCGATTCCGCCCCGCCGCCGTCAAAAGGCCCTGTTCGCGGACATTCTGCTGACGTTTGAATGCCGGGGTGGCGGCGTTCGGTTTTGGCTGATGGTGAATATGCTGCGTTGAGGGACATTCGCGCATGAACTTGGCTTGGGCTTCCTCGCTGGACCAGATCTGGCGCTCGCCGACCTTCCCGATGTGGCTGACGCTGGCCGCGGCGGGATTTTTCGGAATTGTCGTCCTGGTCACGCTGCTGCGCGCGGAGAAATCCGTCGCCAACGGCGCGCTGACTGTGATCACGCTGCTGTCGATCGCGGTTGCGGTTGCCGCCACGATCCGCGGCTTCGGCGCGGGCGGGCAGGCCGGACAGACGGAGACCCGCACCGCCCAGGCGTCGGCGCAAACAATGCTGCCGGCACTCGCCTGTGTCGACGATCTTGCCGGTGATGCCGTCCTGAACGGTTGCGAGAAGGTTCTGTTCGGTTCCGCCGACGCCACCGCGGCCGCCGTCAGCTATGCGGCGGCCCAGATATCGCGCCTGACCGCCCATGGCGACCTCGCGACCGCCGAGCGCAATACGACCACCGAACTGCAGGCGTTGCGCCGCGCGATCGAGCATGACCGCTACGGCCTGATGGCCTATGCGCTGATGGCGCGCGACCATTGCACGCCGACCGAATGCCCGGCGTTCCGGTCCCTGGGCGACAACCACCAGATCGTTTCCAACATGAACGATCGCGTCTACGAGAACCTGGTCACCCGCTACGCTGCGTCGTGGAATGCTCCCGCGGGTACGGCGCCGCCGGTACCGGCGGGCCTTGTTGCGGCGCTGCCGTCGTCGGTGCCGACGGGCAAGCCGACCAATGCCGAGTTTCCGAGCGCATCCTCAACGCCGCCCGTCAGCATCATGAGTCCTGAGCCGGGCAAGCCTGCCGCTGCCGCACCGCCGCCGGCCGCACATGCGCCGACGGTTGCGGCGGCGAAGCGGCCGCCCGCGAAGCGCGCCGCGCCGGTTCCGCTCGCGCCGCCGCCCGCGCCTGCGCCACCTGCTGCCAGCCCGCCGGCCGCCGCGAGCGATCAATAGGGCATCCGGTTCACGCAGAGGGCGCTGCGCTTGCGCAGCGGGGAAAACCGGGCACGCTCCCTTTTCAAAGGGGGCGTCGGCCGTTAAATCCGCCCCATGCCGCTTCATCTCATCAAGCTTGCCGTCGGCTGCGAGTCGGTCAAGGAACTCAAGGGCTGGGTTGCCGAACGGATGGCGACCGCGAAGAAAAAAGGCCTGCCGCTCCGTCACATCCACATCACCCGCATGACGCCGAAGCGCGACGAGGAGATCCTCGCCGGCGGTTCGCTCTATTGGGTGATCAAGGGCGAGATCGCCGCGCGCGAGAAGCTCGTCGCGATCGAGCCGTTCCGCGACAAGGACGGCATCGGGCGCTGTCGTCTCGTGATGCAGCCCAAGGTGATCGCGGTCTCGCCGCGGCCGATGCGGCCGTTCCAGGGCTGGCGCTACCTGACGGCCGACGCCGCGCCGCCCGACCTCACCAGATCGAGCGCGGCAACCGTGGCATCGATGCCGGAGCCGATGCGCCGCGAACTGCGCGACCTCGGATTGCTGTAGCAATCGGATTGCTGTGAGCAATCGGATTGCCGAAACTCGCGCGGATCAGGGCTGCGTCACGAGGTGCAGGCGCTCCCATTGCGCGGCAGGGATCTCGACGTAGCGGCCACTGCCTGCACTCCTGACGGCGACGTCGAGCAATTCGTGGTCGATGCCCATCTCGCCGAAATAGCGCCGGAACTGGTCGGTGAAGACCGTGGTGAGGCTCTCGCGCTGCTCGGCCGAGACATTGGGCGCCAGCCGGTTCTGGATCGTCATGCCGCTCAGGACGACCCGCGTGCCCGCCGGCAGGCTGCGATGGACGCCACCCGAAAGCACCAGCAGGCAGGCATAATCGCAGATCACGCTCGAGACCTTCTCCTTTGCATCGAGCGGGCCACCCGGCCGCTTCAGCGCAAAGCAGTCCGCCTCGGACTTGTCGCTGCAGGCGTCGACCACGGTCGCGGCGACCGCCGCATCGACGTTGCGATCGCGCAGGATCCGGCCGAGGCTGACGGCGACGTTGAGGTTCGACTGGCCTTTGATGTTGATCACGACCGGCAGCTTGCGCCCGGTCTGCCGGTCAAGGATCGCCAGCAGGCGCTTGTAGGTGTCCCATTGCACGGCGCCTTCTGCCGCGATCCAGTCCGAGCACCCAGGGCCGCATGCATCGGCGGCACCATGCGCGACATAGAAGATCATCGCGCCCGGCATCGAATTGACGCCGCCGACCGGCGGCCTGGTCTGGGCCTCGGCCACGCCGGCGGCCAGAAGCGCGAAGCAGAAAATAATGGACGGCCCGAATAGTCTGGTCATGACGATTGCCTCTGAAAGGCGCGATCATCCATCCCCCGCCGGGGCGGCGCAAGCGCACCGCTTCACACTTTGCGCCACCGGTCGCGGGATTCAGCTTGTCAATTGAGCTTGATCCCCGCGCAACGCTTCGCGTTTGTCGGGATCAAGCTCTAGACCGCGATGTTGTCGATCAGGCGCGTGCTGCCGAGCTTGGCCGCCACCAGCATCCGCATCGGGCCCTCCTTCAGCGAAGCGATCGGCGCCAGCGTCGCGGCATGGCGGACCTCGAGGTAATCGAGCTTGAAGCCGGCCTCGGTGATCTCAGCGGCGCCGGCCGCGACGGCGGTCGCGGTGTCCTCGCCGGCGCGTAAGCGGGCTGCCGTTTCCTTCATCACCCGGTGGAGCGTCGGAGCCGCACGACGCTCGTCGGGCGCGAGGTAGACGTTGCGCGAGGACATGGCGAGACCATCGCGCTCGCGAACCGTCCTGGACCCGATCACCTTGACGCCGAGATCGAGGTCGGCGGCCATCTGGCTCACCACCCGGAGCTGCTGGAAATCCTTCTCGCCGAAGATCGCGACATCCGGCCTGACCTGCGTGAACAGCTTGCCGACCACGGTCGCGACACCGCCGAAGAACTGTGGCCGGAAGCGATCCTCGAGCCCGGCGGTGGCCGGCCCCTCCGGAACGATCCGGGTGGCGAATCCGTCGGGGTACATCGCCTTGACCTCGGGGTGCCAGATCAGGTCGACATCCTCCGCGGCGAGCTTTGCGACATCGGCCTTCCAGGTGCGCGGATACGAGCCGAAGTCTTCCGTTGGAGCAAATTGAGTCGGGTTGACGAAGATCGAGACGACGACCCGCCTGGCATGGCGTCTGGCGAGCCGCACCAGCGACACGTGACCGTCATGGAGCGCTCCCATGGTCGGGACCAGTGCGATAGTCGCTTTTCGCGCGCGCAGGTCATTTACGGCGCGACGCAGGGCGGGAACGGTGCGGACGACAGCAGGATTTCTCGGCATCTGGTCTCGATCTCTTCAGGTAATTCCGGGGAGGGGATCTGGTCTTCGGCGGGTCTGCCAAGTTTACCAAGATCGATGCGCTGACGGCAAACCTGCGCGATCGGCGCAGCAGCGTCGTGCGATCGATTCATAATGAAGCGAGGCAGCAATTGATTTCAGTAATCTGTCATGCATTTCACTTGACCATGGCCGCACGCGATTTGAAGATGTCGCGGGGGATCAATCATGTTGGTGCAGGCTAGTCAGGGTCAATCCGGCTCCGCGCACGTCGTCGTGCTCGGCAACGAGAAGGGCGGTTCGGGCAAGTCGACCACCGCCCTGCATATCGCTGTCGCCCTGATGAAGGCCGGGCAGCGCGTCGCCAGCATCGATCTCGACTGCCGCCAGCAAAGCTTCACCCGCTACATCAACAACCGCCGGGCCTGGGCGCGGCGCACCGGGATCGACCTCGAACTTCCCGTGCACACCTGCATCAAATACGGCGACACGATGCAGATCGAGGAGAACGAGAACGCCGAGTTCCAGCAATTCATGCACGCGGTCAGCGCGGTGGAACGTGCCTATGATTTCATCGTGATCGATACGCCGGGCGCGGACAGCTACCTGATGCGGCTGGCGCACTCGATGGCCGACACCCTCGTGACGCCGATCAATGACAGCTTCCTCGATTTCGACGTGCTGGGCACGGTCGATCCCGCGACCTATGCGGTGACCGGCGAGAGCCATTACGCCGAGATGGTGCGCGACACCAGGCGCAAGCGCCGCCAGCTCGACGGTGCCTCGACCGACTGGATCGTGGTGCGCAACCGCCTGTCGATGCTCGGCTCGCGCAATAAACAGCTCGTCGCCGACGGTCTCAAGCAGCTGTCGCTCCGCCTCGGGTTCCGTTCGGTCGACGGCTTTGCCGAGCGGGTGGTCTATCGCGAGTTTTTCCCGCGCGGACTGACTGCGCTCGACGACATCGACGAGGCGACGCTCGGGACACGGCCGAGCATGGGCCATGTCACCGCGCGCGAGGAGGTCACGAGCCTGTTGCGCCAGCTCAAGCTGCCGCTCGACGAGCGCGGCCGGCGCCGCGCCGCCAACCGGGCCGAATGGTTCAGCCAGGTCGACAAGCCGCTTGATGTCCACGACATCATCTGAAGCGGGGCCTTGCGGCCTGTATCGCTGGCGGCCGGCGAGCGCTTGATGCGCTGAAGTCTTTCCCTATAAGCCTCAGCCTCGACCTCCAACATGGCGGATGGAGAGATCTTGATCGTGGGTAGCGCCGGGTTGATGGCGATCGAGCTGGGTTGTCGAGGCGCCGCTGTCGGACTGTCGTTGCTGATCGCCGGCGTTTTGCTGCGAGACCGCGGGGACATGGCGGCGCGGCTGAGCGCCGCACTGGTGGTCGCCGTCGCGGCTTCCGCGGTTTCCGAGGCGCCGGGATTTCCTCGGCCATGGCCGTATTGGGGCCTGATCCTGCTGGCCTTGTCGAGCAGCGGGGCGGTCCTGTTCTGGCTCTGGGCGCGCGCGACCTTCGATGATGATTTCGTGCTGCGACCCTGGCACGGCGCTTTGCTGGTCGCTGTCGTCAGCGTGCAGCTGTTTGACGCCTGGCCGACGAGAGGCGCACTCAGAGGCGACCTCGATCGAACGCTATCGGTCGTCTATCTCGGCCTTGCCATAGCGGCTGCGGGGCAGACGCTCGCGACATGGCGGGCGGACCTGGTGGCAGGACGGCGGCGGCTGCGAGTTGTCGTCCTGCTCGGCGCGGTGGCCTATAGCGCCGCGGCCTTTTTTCACAAGCTTTGGCCGGCTTCGGTTGCCGGCTCCTCCGTCTGGAGCATCGTCAACGCGTTCGGGCTTCTGGTGCTGCTGAGTCTCAGTGCATGGAGCCTGTTTCAGGCGGCCCGCATGCAGCAAGCATCGATCCTTCTGCCTGCCGCCGGCAGAATTCCGGGCGATCTCGGCAGTGCGCGTCCTGAAGGAGAGGACAAGCCATCCGCGATCGATCGCGAGTTGTTGCGCCGGCTGCAGCGGCTGATGAGCGTGGAACGCGCCTATCGGCGTGAAGGACTGACCATCGGCTCGCTGTCCGCCGAGCTGGGCGTTCAGGAATACCGGCTGCGGCAGCTGATCAATGAAGGGCTCGGGCACCGCAACTTCAATGCCTTCCTCAATCGCTACCGGATCGATGAAGCCAAGGCGGCGCTGGCCGACCCCAAGCAAAGGCTGGTGCCGGTGCTGACGATCGCCATGGATGCCGGCTTCCAGTCGGTCGGCCCGTTCAATCGGGCCTTCAAGGCGGCCACCGACGTGACACCCACCGAATTCCGCCGCCTCGCGCTGGCCAGGCACGCTTCGCAACCGGGCGAGCCGGATGACGACACGGGTATCGGCCAGCCGGACTGAGACGGCGAGAGGCCCATCGGCCGGCGGTTTGTGTTGCTGCGATTGTTCCCCGTTCCGCGGAACTTGAATGTCCGATCACATCGGTTTGAGACGCGCAGTTCGGAACATCCGTCGGTCGCTCGTGCTTGCCACAAATCATTGAAACGGAGCGTCCAATGAGGAGACTGAACACTGCAAGTCTTGCCATCCTCGGTAGCGCGGCCATCGTCGGCTCCTTGCTCGCGGGCCCAGCGTTGGCCGAGGGAACGATGGCCAAGGGTGTGAAGCACACTCAGGCCGGAACCAAGGGATCTCAAACTCTCGCCAGGGGCGAGCGCCACGCTCAGCGTCATGCGATCTACCGCAGCGAGCGGATGCGAAACGCCAACGCGGCCTTGCCGCACGAGAGAGTGTATCGCAGGCCTGCCGGGCCCGCAGGGGTGGCGGGCGACATCGTGGGAGGCGCCGTCGCGACCGCGGGGGCAATTGCCACTGCGCCCTTCCGCGCCTTCGACAGCGGCTACAACAACGGCTACTACGGTTACGCCACCAGCTATAACGACTACTATGGCTACGGCTATGGCGGCCGCGACTGGAAGACCTACGCCGCCCATAACAATCTTGTCTGCATGCCCGGCACCACATTCAAGGGTGCGGATGGCCTGCAGCATCTCTGCCAGTAATCCCTTTCGACAGGGACGGGAAAAGGGCGGCCCGAGCGGCCGCCTTTTTCGTGGGCGTGCCCCGGGGCGGGTCCGAGCGGGGTTCGCGTCGGGACCCCAGGCGCGCACCCGGCGCGGGGGCACCGCCAGCCGCAGGCCGTTGAAGCACTCCGTCACGGCCGCCCCGACCCGGAATATGTGAGCTTTCAGGCCCGCGACGATCCGGCGCCGAGCCGATCATTTACAGCGGGGCGACTTGAAATCCCGTAGTCTTGCGGCCATGTCCGCCACATCTCGGCCAAAAAGCTGGAACAAAGCCGCCGCCATCAGTGTTCTCCCGACACTTTTAGCGAAACACCGAACCGAAGCGTGATTGCCGGCGTCGTATACTCATGGAGGTACGATTGTCCGGTTGTTGCTATGCACAATGTATAGGTGCATCGCACAACGTTAGGGCGGTTAAGTCACAACATTTGGACTTCCTGTCACGCCGCTGTGACATATATGCTCAAGCAGGAGGCCGAAGAGCCTCCGGCCAAAGATAGCCCTGGAATTGGCGGGCGCCTCGAGGACGTCATGAAACGTGGAATTGCGGTTCTGCTTTCTCTCTCCGTCGTTTTCACGGCGGCCTACTTCACTGCGAGCAAGTGGGCGATCAGTCATCAAACCATCACGTTCCGCGATCCGACTCGCGACGAACGCGTGGTGCAGGTCGACGTCGCCGTGCGCTTCGACAAGCAAATGCAGGCCGACGCCGGCATGATCACGCTGCCGGTCGCGATCCTCAATCATGGTAATACCGTCAAATTCACCGAATATTCCTTCCTCGCGAACGTGTTCGCTGCGCGCGGCTATCTGGCGGTCAGCATCCAGAACGACCTGCCTCAGGACGGCCCGATGGTCACCAAGGTCGGCGAACTCTATGTCGGCCGTCTGCCGCAGTATCAGCGCGGCATCACCAACATCAAATTCGCCATCGACGAGATGAAGAAGGTCGAGCCGAACGCGGACTACAGCAAGCTGACGATGGTCGGCCATTCGAATGGCGGCGACATCGCGATGTATTTCGCCAAGCAGTATCCCGACGAAATCAGGAAGGTCGTGACGCTGGACAATCTGCGCGTGCCGTTCATGACGGACGGCAAGTTCAAGATCCTGTCGTTCCGCTCGCATGATCCGCAGTTCAAGACCGATCCCGGCGTGGTGCCTGACCCGGCCGAGTGCGAGAAGGCCGGCATTACCGTCGTGAACACCAACTTCCAGCACAACGACATGCGCGACACCGGCCCGGATACCGCCAAGAACTCGATCGAGGCCATGCTCGATAAATTCCTTGCCGACACCGACGCCGACGTTGCGGCTGTCGATACCAGGAACGCGCCGCCGAAGATCCTCGAGCCGGGCCCGGTGTCGCTCTATGTCCCTGAGAAGACGCCGCGGCCGAGCTTCGTCGAGAAGCTCAAGAACATGCTGCCGCTGAAGAAGACAGAAAAAGATTCGTCCCAGGCCATGAACTGACTTCTGCCGCCCGGCCGCCGAGCCGGGCGAGTGTTCATCCGCATTGACCAACCCGGCGTGTCGGCCCACATAATCCTCGCTCAGGGAAGCGAGTGCTGATGGCTGGCGAGCCGACCAAACCGGGATCCGGAAACGACGTGCGCAAGGCGGATTCGCCTGACCTGCGCAAGGCCGGCTCGTTGCCGGAGGCGCGGCCCTCGACGTCGGAAGATATCGCCGCGTTCGTGGCGAAGGCGCACGCGATGTCGCCGCACCGCGCCGGCGCGCGCGGCAGGCTGGTGTTCGCGCTCGATGCCACCATGAGCCGACAGCCGACCTGGGACATGGCGTGCGCGTTGCAGGCGGACATGTTCCGCGAGGCTGCATCGCTGGGCAGCCTCGACATCCGTCTCGTCTACTATCGCGGCTTCAACGAGTGCCGCGCCACGGGATGGATTTCCGACAGCGCGCAGCTCGCCCGGCTGATGGGCAAGATCGGCTGCCAGGGCGGCAACACGCAGATCGGCAAGGTGCTGTCGGAGGCGCGCCGCGAGGCGGTTGCCGCCGGCGTGCGCGCGGTCGTGTTCGTCGGCGATGCGATGGAGGAGAATGCCGACGCGCTCTGCGCCAGGGCGGGTGAGCTCGGCCTGCTCAAGGTGCCGGTCTTCATGTTCCAGGAAGGCAATGACGCGGTCGCCGAGCAGACCTTTCGCGAGATCGCCCGGCTGACGGGCGGGGCATGGTGCCGGTTCGATCCAGGCGCCGCAGCGCAACTGCGCGATCTCCTGCGTGCCGCTGCGGCCTATGCAGCCGGCGGGCGCGATGCGCTGCTTCAGCTTGCGAAGAGCACCAGCGGCGCAGCACGGCTGATCGGCCAGATGAAATAGGCAACCCGCCCGCGGCGCTACCGCGCGATCGCGGCTTTCCCGACCGCGGCGAGCATCGTCGACATGTTGGCTGCAACCATCTTGGTCTGCTCCGCGATGCCGTGCCGCTGCGCCAGCCAGGCGGGGTCGTTGTATGAAAACCAGGTGTCGCCGGCGGCATCCTGCCAGACCAGCGCCTTCAGCGGCAGGTCGATGCCGATCGTCTGCGCCGCCTGCATCAGCGGCGTACCACCCTTGGCGTTGCCGAAGATCAGGACCGTGGTCGGGCGGAGTTCGAGGCCGACCACGGCGGCGCCTGCGGCGTGATCGATCTCGGCGAACACCGTCAGTCCGCTCGCCGCAAGTTCAGCCTTGAGCCGCTCGATCGTCTGCTGCGGTCCGACATTGCTGCGAAGGCTGATCAATCCGTCAACGGTCATCATGCTGCTCCCTGATTCAGCCCGTCGGTACCCTAATCAATTGCACTGGTTGCCGCCACGCCGCGACGTTTCACGCTGCGGTGAGGCGAAGCTGCGCATGCTTTTTGCGGCCGAGGCGCCTATATTCCGCGCATGCCAACCCTGATCGCCGGCGTCGTTGCCGTTATCGTGCTTTATTCCGCGCTGCAGATGTTTCGTGCGGCGAACCCGGTCGTGCTTGCCCGCGTCATCAAGATCGTGGGCGGCGTGCTGGCGCTTGCGTTCGCGGCCTTCATTGGCGTCAGGGGCGAGCTTGCAGTCGCGATCCCGCTCGGAATCTTCGGCGCTGGACTGCTCGGCTGGTCACCATTCGGGACGACAGGCTTCACAAATCTCGGCAGCATGTTCGGCGGCGGCACGCAGCGGGCGGCGGGACAGGCTTCGCGCGTGCGCTCGCAATATCTCGATATGAGCCTCGATCACGACAGCGGCGTCCTCAGGGGCCAGATCGTGGACGGCGCCCATGCGGGCCGCATGCTCGACGAGTTCGACCTGCCGCAATTGCTGGCGATGGTCCCGGGCTTCGACGCCGAGAGCGTGGCGCTACTTGAAAGCTATCTGGACCGCCGGTTTCCCGCCTGGCGTCAGGACGCGCAGGGCGACCGGGCAGGGGGGCAGCGCCGTGCGGCGGCGACCGGCAAAATGACGGATGAGGAGGCCTATCAGATCCTTGGCCTGCAGCCGGGTGCGTCGCGTGACGACATCGGCCGGGCTCACCGCGCCCTCATGAAGAAACTGCATCCCGACCAGGGGGGCTCGACGTATCTCGCTGCCCGTGTAAACGAGGCCAAGGATACTTTGCTTCGCACGCATCGTTAGCTAACTCCGGCAACGCCACTCAACGCCACAAGCCGAGAGCTGCTTCCTGCTGATCTCCGATCGATGCCCCGTATCGCCCACCGTTGTCCGGCATGGTCGATGCTTCATTCGCTGAAATTTAACCGTAAAATCTTGACGAGAAGTTTTCGCGGGATCGCTGCCGCGATCGGCATTTGCGACTGCGGCCCAAAAGCAACAAGGCCGGCGCTTGCGGCGCCGGCCTTGTCTGTCCCAGACGATGAGTTCGATCAGTTGCGGACGGTGATGCAGGAGATATCGGCGCGCTTCAGCGTCCGGCAGACCGCTTCGGCCTGATCGCGCTCGAGGCCGGCGAAGCGGGCCCGATAGAGCGTGCGATCGCCCTTGGAGACGACGGTCTCGGTGAACGGATCCGCCTTGCTGAGCAGGCCGCGGGCCGAATTGCGGGCGAGGTCGATACGCTGCTTGGCCTCGTTCTCGGACTCCAGCGCGCCCACCTGGATGATCCAGCCGGTATGGGCAGCCGCGGAGGTCAGCCTGGTCTGGGCAGCCGGCTGGCTGCGGGCGGGTTCGATCGATGCCATCGCCTGCGCGGTCGCCGGGGGCGATTGCAGGCTGGAGGCGGGCAGCACGCCAAGCACGCCGTTGCCGGTGCCGAAATTGGCGGGCTGCGGTGGCATGTCGGGCCGGTTGGTCTCGGCGGCCCGCGCCATCATGGCATTCGAGGTCTCGGCGACATCGGAGCGGGACGGGATCGTGCTGGTGATCGGCGGCGCCGGCTGCGTCGGGCCGGCAGCAGCAAGCTTGATCTGGCCGGCCTTGACCTGAACCGTCTTCACCTTCACCGGCTTCATCGGTTCGTCGGAGCCCGGGATCGCGGCGATCTGTTGGGTCTGGATCACGCCTGACGTCAGCGGCGCCGGCTCGGGCTTGGCCTGCGGCTCGGGCCGCGAGGGCAGCGGCGGCAGTGCCGCGGCGGCTTGCGCGATCAGCGAGGGCTTGCTCGCCGGGCGCGGTGCGGGCGCGGCGGCTGCGACGGGTTCGGACGGGGCCGCCATCGGCTCGGAGGCGCCCGGCGCGTCATCGGAGTCGGCGACCTCGACCTTGGCGTCGGCCGGGTTGCGCTCGGTGATCGCCGCCGCGGTGCGGGTGGTCGCGCCCTTGGCGAGGTTCTCGGCGAGCAGATTGCGCATGATGGCGTCGCGGGAGCCGCCGCTGCGGCCGCCGAGCACCACGCCGATCAGGAAGCGGTTGCCGCGGTGCATCGAGGTGACGAGGTTGAAGCCGGAGGCGCGGGTGTAGCCGGTCTTGATGCCGTCGACGCCCTCGACGCTGCCGAGCAGGTGATTGTGGCCGGTGATGGTGTGGCCGCGGAAATTGAAGGCGGTGGTCGCGAAGTAGCGATAATAGCGCGGGAAGCGATCCTGGAGCGCGCGGCCCAGCACGGACTGGTCACGCGCCGTCGTCACCTGCTCGTCGTTGGGAAGGCCCGAGGCGTTGCGGTAGATCGTGCGGCTCATGCCGAGCGCGTGCGCCTTGCGGGTCATCATCCGGGCGAAGTCGTCTTCGCTGCCGCCGATCGCCTCGGCGATCACCACCGCAGCGTCATTGGCCGAGCGGGTGATCAGGCCCTTGATGGCGTCTTCGACCCTGATGGTCTGGCCGGGGCGCAGGCCGAGCTTGGTCGGGTCCTGCTCTGATGCGTGCTCCGAGACCTGCATCTCGGTATCGAGCTTGATCTTGCCGGCGTCCAGGCGCTCGAACAGGAGATAGAGCGTCATCATCTTGGTGAGGGATGCGGGATGGCGCAGGCCGTCGGGGCTGGTCGCCGTCAGCACCGTACCGGAATTGCCGTCGACGATGATCGAGGCGAAGCGCGGGCTGTCGCTGTCACTGGAATCTTCGCTGCCGTGATGGCTGACGTGGTGGCGGTGCCGATGGCGCGCCTCGGCGCTGCCACTGATCAGGACCGCAGTCGTGAGGGTTACGAGCCCGAGAACGCCAACTCGCAACGCGCGCGAGGAAGCCAAGGTTGTGCGAAGCATTTACTTCCCCGTCCCAATTTCTATCTAGATCACCGGCTCGTGAGGCGAAATTGTGCCCAACGACCACTGATCCTTGCCTGCGCAACGAGCCACCTCCGGGTTGAACGATCGGCCCCGGTGGCCGCGCAGGTCGCTGTTCTAGCTAAGATGCTGTTCACAAACAGTTTTAAGGCTGCCTGTCGGAAGGCGAACAAAGTCCGGGAATCAGGTTAGGGGGCGCGAGTTTCCAAAGGATTAAGCAACCGTTGCGCAAGAGCCCGGGGTTTATCGCAAATGCTGCGAATCGGGGCCCGCGGAGCCGTGGAGATTGTGCATCGCACAATTGTGCTTGACTGTATTGTGCAGTGCACTATGTTGTGCGTGTCAGGGGGCCGGGAGCTTCCCGGCAATTGGAACTGCACGTTCAAGTCTGGGAAAAAGGAACTCCATTATGGTCAAGATTGAAGACATTCAGAACTACGGCAAAGAGCATCTGGAATCGGTCCAGGCCTCCGCGACCAACCTGCAGAGCGGTGTCCAGGCGATCGCCACCGCGTATGGCGATTATGCCAAGAAGTCGTTCGAGGACACCAAGTCCTTCGTCGAGAAGCTGTCCGGCGTGAAGTCGCTCGACAAGGCGCTCGAGGCGCAGACCGAGTTCGTGCGCTCGGCCTACGAGACCTTCGTCGCTGAATCGCAGAAGATCGCCGGTCTCTACAGCGATTGCGCCAAGCAGACCTTCAAGCCCTATGAGGGCCTGGTCGCCAAGTTCGCGCCTGCGTCCTCGAACTGATCGTCGCACCAGCACCGGGCTCCGTTCCGATTCAGTCCGGACCGAGCTCGGTTTTCTTTTAGCGCGTTTTCCGCTCGAAAACGCTCCACGTGCCGAAAGACAAAAGCCCGGCCGCATCGGCCGGGCTTTTTTTCGTTTTGCCTTCTGCGGCTGCTTATTTCGCCAGCCGCAGCTTGCTGAGCGCGGTGCCGATCGTGTTGAACGTGGTCACGATCTGGCTCGAGCTGGTCAGCATGAAGAACTTGTCCGGGCTGCTCGCACAGTTCTGCAGAACGGTGGAGGTGGGGTCGCCGTCGGTGTTCACCTGGATCGTGTAGATCGTGTACATCGGCTGGCCCTTGGAATCCGTGGCGTTCTTGATGTTCTGGCATTGCGTCGTCTGCCGGGCATCGATCGGATTGCCCGATGCCTGCGTATTGCCATTGCCGTAATCGGGCCAGCGGTCCTCGGTGTTGAGACCGTCGGACAGCAGGATGATGACCCGATTGTAGGTGGTGTTGGCATCCTCGGCCGGCGTATTCAGCGGACCGCCCACGATGAGCGACTGCCATGCCCAGGCCAATCCGACCGACTGATCGGTACCGCCGGTCGGCTGCATCGCGTTGACGGCGGTCTTCAGCGTGCTCCAGTTGTAGCTCAGCGGAATGATCGGCTCGAGTGGCGTCGAGGCGCTGCTGCTGCAATAGGCTGTGCTGTTTTCGTAATATTCGTTTGCCGGGAAGAGCGTCGTGACATCGGACGACGCCGGCAGCACGCCGGTGGCGTCGTTGGGCTGGGTGCGGTCGGTGATGCAGCCGGTCCAGTTGGTAATCGGGTCGGTCGACGCCTGGGTCCAGTTGTTCTGCACCGTGGGCGTCGAATTGGTCGACGTCCATTTGTTGTTGGTCCAGCCGACGACGGCGCTGACCCGGGGCTGGTAGGTATTGTGCGTGGTGTCGTTGGCACCCGGCTGCGTCCAGTCGTGGGTGTAGAGATTGCCGGTGCAGGATTTGCCGCTGCCGCTGCCGGAGCAACTGCAGCCGGATACGGCGGCTCCGGAGGAATTGGTCGGACAGGCGCAGGATGACGATCCCGAGCAGAACACGCCCGTGCCGGCCGCGGTGCTGACCCAGCAGCCATTGTAGGCGCTGTGGGAATTGTAATCGACGCTCGGGCAGATGTAGCCCTTGTAGCTGCCGCTCGACGGAATCGTCGACACGCTCGAGGTGCTGGTCGGACTGGAGAGGCAGGTGAAGCCGCCGCTGGTATTGGTCCACGGACATTGCGCGCCCGGTCCCACTGCATGCCAGTTCATCGGCAGGCTCGCCTGGGTGCTGCCGTTATTGGGCTGGGTGGTCGGCGGATTCAGCCAGTCGGTCCAGTCGATCCAGCTCTGCGAGTAGTTCGAGTTGCCGACATTGACGACCTTGGCGAATGGGATGACCGAGATGTAGACGTCACCATTGGTCTTGGAGAGCGCGGAGAGCTGATCGATCAGGCCGCCGCTGCCGGCGACCGCGTTGCGCAGCGCCGTGATCTTGCCGCTTTGCGCCATCGATCCCGTATTGTCGAGCGCGAGCGCGACGCGCATCTTGACGTTGCCCCAGGTGCTCGTCGACGTGGTGGCGAAATTCATCGTCGGGAAGCCGGCCAGCTGCATGAAGTCGGTTTTGATATGGCCGGACCCACTCAGCAGGATGGTCGCCGCCGCGCTCGAGGTGGCGGTGGTATAGCTGGAGGTGACGGTAATGCCCTGGGCATCCTTGTTGGTGTAGAGGGCGTTGAAGTAGTTCTGCGCCTGGGTCGCGATCTGGGCCGTCGTGATGGTTCCGGCGGTCAGATCCTTCGACACCATCAGCACCGTCGAATCGAGGGCCGACTGCATCGAGGAGCGGGCCGCATTGGCGCGCGAATAGTCGACCGCCGCACCGACGAAGGTGACGACCGGTATGGCCGCGAGGGTGAACAGCACGGCGATGTTGCCGTCGCGTGCAGCTGCAAACCGGCGGGCGGCCGAGCCGAGTCGGCCGAAAAGGGCTTTACCAAGCATGACCTGCTCATCGAAATTGATCTGATGCGCAATTTCTGCGCGATCGGCTAAACGGTTGATGAATCGTACCCGGGAAACGCGCCCATACCCGGTAACGGCCTGCCGCAACGGATGAAAAACCGGTCAAAAACCGCGCTTATCCTCAACGGCCGCTTAAGGGGTTGGATGGACTCCTTTGTCAAATCCGACGGAAACGATTAACCTTGAGGGGATTGCCGGGCCGGGAATCGGCCGGGTTTGGGTCAAGACCGGCAACGCTTCCGTGCTTGCGGCAGCGCGTTGCCGGGCCCATATTCGGGATGCCGATCCAGCCGCTGGGTCGGACCGGGAGCGGCAATCTGGAAAGCGTTGCCGGGAGTTCCGCGATGACTGCTGCGGCAATCGCGAAACACCCCCGATACGCCAACCGGTTTCCCCTGGGGAATTCGAACGCCTGAGCCATGTTGCGATCCACGTCCACAGTCCCTGTCGCCGACTCGATGTCGTCCCGCACGCCCAGGATGAGCGGCGACGAGAACCGCAATCCCGGAGGGACGGGTGGCCCGTCGACCTCGGTCATCACGAAGGTCAAGCCGAAGACCAAGCGGCCGAATCTGTACCGGGTCCTGATCCTCAACGACGACTACACGCCGATGGAGTTCGTCGTTCACGTGCTGGAGAAGTTCTTCCAGAAGGACGCGGAAGCGGCCACCAAGATCATGCTGCACGTTCATCATCACGGCATCGGCGAGTGCGGCGTCTTCACCTACGAGATCGCCGAGACCAAGGTCACGCAGGTGATGGATTTCGCGCGCAAGCACCAGCACCCGCTGCAATGCGTGATGGAAAAGAAGTAGTTCGCCGGTAACCTTCGACGCCGCGTCAGCGGAACGGGTCTTGCATCAAATCATTCATGTCGGAAGCGAACGGCGTCCCGTATCTTCACGGGCAGCGGTTTCGCGACACCCTGATGGTCCAGAATTTAGAGGAAAACCATCGTGCCGGAACCGGTCTTTCGCCACGATCCGTCGTAACTATATGACAGGTGATCACGAAGGTTGTTGTTGCCTGACCGGGTAATGGCGATCATGATGGCCGGGGACCGTAGAGGACGCGAATGCCAACTTTTTCCCAAAGCCTTGAACAATCCCTGCATCGTGCACTGGCGATTGCAAACGAGCGTCACCATCAATACGCGACGCTTGAGCACCTTCTGCTGTCGCTGATCGATGACTCGGATGCGGCCGCGGTGATGCGGGCCTGCAGCGTCGATCTCGACAAGCTCAGGACCAGTCTCGTCAACTATCTCGAGACCGAATTCGAAAACCTGGTGACCGACGGCGCCGACGACGCCAAGCCGACCGCCGGGTTCCAGCGCGTGATCCAGCGCGCGGTGATCCATGTGCAGTCGTCCGGTCGCGAGGAAGTGACCGGTGCCAACGTCCTGATCGCGATCTTCGCCGAGCGCGAGAGCCACGCCGCGTATTTCCTGCAGGAGCAGGACATGACGCGTTACGACGCCGTCAATTACATCAGCCACGGCATCGCCAAGCGCCCCGGCGTCTCCGAGGCGCGGCCGGTGCGCGGCGTCGACGAGGAAACCGAGACCAAGGGCAACGAGGACGCTAAGAAGAAGGGCGAGGCGCTCGAGACCTATTGCGTCAACCTCAACAAGAAGGCGCGTGACGGCAAGATCGATCCGGTGATCGGCCGCAATGCCGAGATCAACCGCGCGATCCAGGTGCTGTGCCGCCGCCAGAAGAACAACCCGCTGTTCGTCGGCGAAGCCGGCGTCGGCAAGACCGCGATCGCCGAAGGCCTCGCCAAGCGCATCGTCGACAGCGATGTGCCCGAGGTGCTGGCGGCCGCCACCGTGTTCTCGCTCGACATGGGCACGCTGCTGGCGGGCACCCGCTATCGCGGCGATTTCGAGGAGCGGCTCAAGCAGGTCCTGAAGGAGCTGGAGGCGCATCCCAACGCTATCCTGTTCATCGACGAGATCCACACCGTGATCGGAGCAGGCGCGACCTCGGGCGGCGCTATGGACGCGTCCAATCTGCTGAAGCCGGCGTTGGCCTCGGGCACGATCCGCTGCATGGGCTCGACCACCTACAAGGAATATCGTCAGCACTTCGAAAAGGACCGCGCGCTGGTGCGGCGTTTCCAGAAGATCGACGTCAACGAGCCGACGGTGGAGGACGCGATCGCGATCCTCAAGGGCCTCAAGCCGTATTTCGAGGATTACCACCGGCTGAAATACACCAACGAGGCGATCGAGGCTGCGGTGCAGCTCTCCTCCCGCTATATCCACGACCGCAAGCTGCCCGACAAGGCGATCGACGTGATCGACGAGTCGGGCGCGGCGCAGATGCTGGTTGCCGAGAACAAGCGCAAGAAGACGATCGGCATCAAGGAGATCGAGACCACGATCGCGACCATGGCACGGATTCCGCCCAAGAGCGTGTCGAAGGACGATGCCGAGGTGCTCAAGCATCTCGAGCAGACCCTGAAGCGCACGGTGTTCGGTCAGGACAAGGCGATCGAATCGCTGTCGGCCTCGATCAAGCTGGCACGCGCCGGGTTGCGCGAGCCGGAGAAGCCGATCGGCTGCTATCTGTTCTCGGGACCGACCGGCGTCGGCAAGACCGAGGTCGCCAAGCAGCTGGCAGCAACGCTCGGCGTCGAGCTGTTGCGCTTCGACATGTCCGAATACATGGAGCGGCACACCGTGTCGCGCCTGATCGGCGCGCCTCCCGGCTATGTCGGCTTCGACCAGGGCGGCCTGCTCACCGATGGCGTGGACCAGCATCCGCACTGCGTGGTGCTGCTCGACGAGATCGAGAAGGCGCACCCGGATCTCTACAACGTGCTGCTGCAGATCATGGATCACGGCCGGCTCACCGACCACAACGGCAAGCAGGTCAACTTCCGCAACGTGATTCTGATCATGACCACGAATGCGGGCGCCTCCGATCTGGCGCGCCAGGCGTTCGGCTTCACCCGCTCGAAGCGGGAGGGAGACGACCACGAGGCCATCAACCGGCAGTTCGCGCCTGAATTCCGCAACCGTCTGGATGCGATCGTCTCGTTCGCGCACCTCAATGCCGACGTGATCGGCATGGTGGTCGAGAAGTTCGTGTTGCAGCTCGAGGCTCAGCTTGCCGACCGCGACGTCACGATCGAGCTCTCCGAGCCCGCCAAGGCCTGGCTGATCGAGCACGGCTATGACGAGCAGATGGGTGCCCGTCCGATGGCGCGCATCATCCAGGAGCACATCAAGAAGCCGCTGGCGGATGAAGTGCTGTTCGGCCAGCTCAAGGGTGGCGGCCATGTCCGCGTCGTACTGGTGAAGGACGAGGCGACCGCCAAGGACAAGATCGGCTTCGAGTTCGTCGAAGGCCCGGTCACGCCGAAGCCCGAGAAGCTTCCACCGCGCAAGCGCAAGCCGCCGAAGTCGGGTGGCTCCAGCGGCGGCGGTGGCGGCACCAAGGGTCCGGCCTCGCGCGGGCCACTGGTCAAGGCCTGAAGGGTCTCGCGAAGTGCAACATCGAAAGGGCCGGCTGCAAAGCCGGCCTTTTTGCTTGCGCCTTTCTAGTTGCGGCGCTCACTCGCCCTTGAGGCGCTGGCCCTCGTGGACGCGCACCTGCTCGGCGCCGCGGCTGCCCGTCGAGGACAGCCTGAATGTGCTGAGCGCAGCTCCCGCCAGCGCGAAGCCGACGCCGACCATCAACGAGATCCTGGTGCCATCAGTCGGATAGCGCCCCAGCAGCAATGCCACCAGGGCAGCTCCAGTGGTCTGTCCCAGCAGCCGCGCGGTGCCGAGCATACCGCTTGCGCCGCCCGAGCGCTCGCGCGGGGCGGCGGCGATCATGGTGCGGTTGTTGGGGGTCTGGAACAGGCCGAAGCCGGCGCCAGCGAGCGCCATGCGCCAGATCAGGTCGAACGGTGTTGCGGTGGCCGGCAGCAGCGCCAGGGCACCCAATCCCAGCGCGAACAGCAGCAATCCGATGCCGCCCAGGAGTCCGGCCGGATAACGCTCGACCAGCCGGCCGGCGAGCGGCGCGGCACAGGCGACCGCGATCGGCCAGGGCGTGATCAGAAGGCCGATCTGCACCGCCGAATAGCCGAAATGGTTCTCGAGGTAGAATGGCATCGCGACAAAGGCCAGCATCTGCCCGCAGAACGAGGCGATCGAGGTGCCGATCGACAGCGCGAAGATGGGAATCCGCAGCAGGTCGATCGGCAATAGCGGTGAGGGCAGGTGCCTCTGCCGCCGCACCAGCAGGAAGCCTGCGATCGCCGCGATCGCAAACTCGGTGAGGCAGAAAAACAACGCCTCGCCGTGGCCGGCGCTGTCGATCGCGGCGATGCCGAGCCCGAACGTCACGGCGCTCAGCGCCGCACTTTGCCAGTCGAAGGCGTGAACGGCCGGCATCGTGTGCGGAAGGTAACGCAAGCCGAACGCCAGGGTCACGATGCCGAGCGGGACGTTGATGGCGAACAGATACGGCCACGTTCCGACCGACAGGATGAACGACGCCACTGTGGGGCCGACCGCGGCCGAGACGGCGACGACCAGCGCGTTGATGCCGATGCCGCGGCCGAGCAGGGCATGCGGATAGGTGAAGCGGACAAGTGCGGAGTTGACGCTGAGGATACCAGCCGCGCCAAATCCCTGGATGATGCGGGCGACCGTCAGCAGCGGCAGCGTATGCGCAAGAGCGCAGAACAGCGACGCCACCGTGAACAGCACGAGCCCCGCCAGGTAGACCCGGCGATAGCCGATGATTTCGCCGAGCGAGGCCAGCGGCAGCAGCGAAATCGTGATCGCGAGCTGGTAGCCGTTGACGATCCAGACCGAAAAGGCGGGACTGGCGTCGAGGGCCTTGGCGATGGTGGGGAGGGCGACGTTGGCGATCGAGCCGTCGATGACGGCCATCACGAGGCCGAGCGCGATCGTGAGAATGGCCAGATTGCGTTGCGGCTGCGGCAGGCCGTCGGCATGCTCTGTGATCGCGGACGACATGTCGTGAAGTTGCTCTCCGTTCCGGCATGGACAGGCCTACCGCATGCTGGATTGGCCTGTGCTTTGCAACCCCCGAAAACGCCGGGCGGCTTGCCGGAATGGAGTATCAGGTCCCGAAACCGGGCCAGTCCGCCGGAAGCGGACGCGGCTCAGCCTTCGCCGAGCAATTCCTTGATCCGTCGCTGCAGCTGCCGTTTCTTGATCTCGCTGCGGCGCAGCCGCTCGTCGAGATCGCTGACCGGGGTGTCCGAGGTCATGATCCGGAAGGCAAGGCCGACCTTGTTGGCCTGGCGCCAGATCATCCGCGTGAGGTAAGAACGGCCGCGGCGTGCGATGGTCAGGTTCATCTCTTCCGGCAGTTTCGCCGCCGTCTCGAACTCGACGCAGGCGCCACCCTCGCCGATGTTGCGAACGAGGCAATCCATCGTGGAGCCGCGCTCGTTGATTGCCGCGACCCCGCCATAGAGCACCTTGTCGCGCGGGCCTTGGCGCCGGTCCTGCATCGGAAAATCCTCCAATTGAATGGCCGGACTGTACCGGGATATGCCGCGATGTGGAACTCGTCGTTGGAACCTGTTGCAGTTAACGTAAATTCCTTGCATCCGCGTCGCCCCGGACTTCGCGGTAGCTTTTGCGTTGCAAAAGGCTGATTTCAGGTTTGACGCGTTTTCTTCACGCGAACCGGTCTCCACGTTGCTCGAAAACGCTATGGCAGCGCTCAGTTCGGCAGCCGGCTTTGCCGCCAGTCGCGCGGCGACAGGCCGTAGTGTTCGCGGAACACGCGGCCGAAATGCGAGAGATCGTTGAAGCCCCAGGCAAAGGCGATTTCGCCGATGTGGCGGTGCGCGTGCGCCGGCGAGGCGAGGTCGCGCTTGCAGTGCTCGAGCCGCTGCGCCAGCACGAAGCGCTGGAACGAGGTCCCTTCATCCCCGAACAGGCTGTTGACGTAACGCGGCGAGATGCCGAACGCCGCGGCGGTCTCGGCAAGGCCGAGATCAGGGTTCGGCAGATGCGCCAGTACATGCGCCTTGAGCCGATACAGCAGCGCCGAACGGTGGGTCGAGGCCGGAAGTCCCGCGCCGCCGAGCCGTTCGCTCATGGCCATCGCCAGCAGGTCCGCAGCCTGATCGGCGAGCCGGATCGCACTGTCGGCATCGAGCCTGTCGGCGACGTCGGCCAGAGAAGCGATGAACTGATAGGCGAGCCGCTGCACGGGGCCGTCAGACGTGAACGTGGTCGCTGTGAAATTCTGGGAGCCGGCAAAGCGCCGATGCAGCATCTCGCGCGGCACCTGGAAAATGGTCTGCGTGAAATCGTTATCGAACCGCAGCTCGTAGGGTCGGGTGGTGTCGTAGAACGCGAATTCGCCCGGCTGGATCACGGTCTCGCGGCCGTCCTGGAGCACGGCGCCGGTGCCGTGCCGCCCCAGCGCGAACAGCACATAGTCCTCGCTGGCGCGTGCGATCCGTGACGGCGTGCGGAACACCCGCTGCCGGCCCGACGAGACGTCCGAGCATTTGACCCGGCCGAGTTGCGAAGACGTGATGGCGCCGTGGAAGGCGCCTCCGAGGTCGGACTTGCAGTCGAGCTGGACGAAGACGTCGCAGACGATGTCCTGCCAGAGCGCGAGGCGCCGGTGGGTGGGTGCGTTGTCCGTGGTGAACAGGGCCGGCATGATTTGCTCCCTTCACTAGGCGCCAGTCGCTCGATCCAAAGCAAGCTCCGTACCGGGCGCCGGCCGGCAAATCGGCTCGGCAGTCGAATTTTCCTTCCGCCCCAGTCGAACGCCAGTCCCGGTTTGGGAGCAGCATGATGTCAGAGGCCAGCGGGGCCGATCAAGTGCGAACCGGCCGCATCGCCGGCGGCGAGGAGGACATCATGGGCATCGAACATCCGAAATATCGCGTTGCGGTGGTGCAGGCGGCGCCCGCCTGGCTCGATCTCGATGCGTCAGTGACCAAGACCATTGCGTTGATCGAGGAGGCAGCCGGCAAGGGCGCCAAGCTGATCGCGTTCCCGGAGGCCTTCATCCCCGGCTATCCCTGGTACATCTGGCTGGACTCGCCGGCCTGGGCGATCGGGCGCGGCTTTGTGCAGCGCTATTTCGACAACTCGCTCTCCTATGACAGCCCGCAGGCCGAGCGCCTCAGGCTCGCGGTGAAGAAGACCGGCATGACTGCCGTGCTCGGCCTGTCCGAGCGCGACGGCGGCAGCCTCTATCTGGCGCAATGGCTGATCGGGCCCGACGGCGAAACCATTGCAAAGCGGCGCAAGCTGCGGCCGACCCATGCCGAGCGCACCGTCTATGGCGAGGGCGACGGCAGCGATCTGGCGGTTCATGACCGTCCCGGTATTGGCCGTCTCGGCGCACTGTGCTGCTGGGAGCATCTGCAACCGTTGTCGAAATACGCGATGTACGCGCAGAACGAGCAGGTCCATGTCGCGGCCTGGCCGAGCTTCTCGCTGTACGATCCGTTCGCGCCGGCGCTCGGCTGGGAGGTCAACAACGCGGCCTCGCGCGTCTATGCGGTGGAAGGCTCCTGCTTCGTGCTGGCGCCTTGCGCCACCGTCTCGCAGGCGATGGTCGACGAGATGTGCGACCGCGAGGACAAGCATGCGCTGCTGCATGTCGGTGGCGGCCATGCGGCGATCTACGGCCCGGACGGCAGCTCGATCGCCGAAAAACTTCCGCCGGAGCAGGAAGGCCTCCTGATCGCCGATATCGATCTCGGCGCAATCGGCGTCGCCAAGAACGCGGCCGATCCGGCCGGACATTATTCGCGGCCCGACGTCACGCGTCTCCTGCTCAACAAGAAGCCCTCGAAGCGCGTCGAGCATTTTGCGCTGCCGCTCGACAGTCTCGCGGGCGACGAGCTCGACGCGGCCGCGAGCTAACCGAGAGCCCCGATCCGACGGGATCGGAGCGGGGCTGGATTCGTGTTTTGACGCGTTTTCTTCGCGCGAACGGTATCCACTTCGCTCGAAAAACGCTCTTGGACAACCGGAGGCAATTGCCATGGAATCCGCGATTCCCTCACATCTGCAGACCGCGCGGTCCCGTCATCGGCGCGTGCCCGACGACTACACGCCGCCTTACCCGTCCTTCGTCGCGCGCCACAAGCCGGCCGTCAAAAGCGTGACCATGGCCTATTTCGGCGCGCAATATCGCGGCGAGCCGACCGCGGCTGCGACGAAGGCGCTTGCCGGGATTGCGACGCGCTTTGCCGGGGAGAACGGCCCGACGCATTGGGACCGCGCGCAATATGTCGACCAGGCCGGGTTCACCAACGTCGTCTCGGTCGCCTATTGGGACGATGCCGCGCGCTTCGATGCTTTCCTTCCGAAAGCCCGCGACGCCTGGACCGGCAGCGAGCCGGGAGCTGGCGTCGGCCGCTTCATCGAGGTGCTGCGGCCCCGTGTCGAGCGCTACGAGACGCTGTTCTCGTCGCTCGGCCGGCCCGAAGGTGTGGCCGTCCTCGCCGACGGCATGAGCGGGGAGGTGCAGGAGCACGCCTACTGGGGCGGCATGCGCGACCGCATCCCGCTGTCGCAGACCGATGCAATGACGCCGGGCGGCGAGCCGCGCGTCGTCCGTGACGGTGCGCGCATCCGCGTGGTTGCCCACGACAATCTCTGCCTGATCCGCTCCGGCCAGGACTGGAGCGACACCGAGGCCTCCGAGCGGAAGATGTATCTCGACGACGTCGAGCCGGTGTTGCGCGAAGGCATGGATTTCCTGCGCGACGAGGGTGCGCCGATCGGCTGCTATGCCAACCGCTACATGCGCGTGCTCGACGCCGGCGGTGCTCCCACCGAGAAGTCCTACGGCCAGAGCTGGTGGAAGAGTCTCGCGGCACTGGAGCGCTGGGCAGAATCGCATCCGACCCATGTCCGGATCTTCGGCGCGGCGATGAAGTACCTGTCGACGCTCGGGCCGAATGCCAAGCTCCGGCTGTATCACGAGGTCACGGTCGCCGCCGCGGACGAGCAGTTCTTCGAATATCTCGACTGCCACGAGCGCACCGGAATGCTCGGCGCCGTCAGCCCATAGGTGGCAGCTGAGCTGGGATCTACGGGCGAAGCCGGCCGCCTTGCGCCGTGATCGCCTGGGCCAGTTCGACCGCCGGGCCGCGCCTGGGCCGCCGCGCCGCGCGAACCACGAATTCGACGCTGCCGAGCGGCGGCAGCCCTGACGCCGCTACTTCCACAAGGCCGTCAGGAATCAACCCTTGCGCCTGCGGGGTGATGCCGAGGCCGGCGAGCGCCGCGGCGCGCAGGCCGCTGAGGCTGCCGCTCGAGCAGACGATGCGCCACGGTCGCCCGAAGCGCTCCATCGCCTCGAGCACCGCACCACGGCTGACGCTCGGTTGCGCGTAGAGAATGAGGGGCAGCGGCTGATCCGGATCGAGGCGTTTGCCCGGCGCTGAAGTCCACACCAGGCGGTCTTGCCACACCAACTGGCCCTGCGCGTCTCCCGGCCTGCGCTTGCCCAGCACGAGATCGAGCTCACCGGCATCGAGCTGCTGGTAGAGCAGGCCGGTCAGGCCCACCGTCAGCTCGAGATCGACCTGCGGGTGCCGGCGGACGAAATCGCGCAAGAGGTCGGGCAGGCGCGAGCTTGCGAAATCCTCCGCAGCGCCGAACCGGATCTTGCCGCGCACCTGCGATCCCGCGAAATAGTCGCGGGCACGGGCGTTGGCCTCCAGGATCGGACGCGCAAAGCCCGTCATGGCCTCGCCGTCGGCCGTCAGCACCACCGAATGGGTGTCGCGCACGAACAGGCGGCGGCCGGCCGCAGCCTCGAGCTTGCGGATGTGCTGGCTCACCGTCGATTGCTTCAGGCCGAGGCGGCGGCCGGCCTCGGTGAAGTTCTGCGTTTGCGCGACGGTGAGGAAGGTCTCGAGCTGGGTCGGGTCGAGCATGGCTGGTGCCTGAGCGGTCATTGCAAATCGCAATTACAATAACGTCGGTAAGCACGGTTCACAATTGCTGGCCGAGCGGGCATCTAGGGGCAGGGAAGGACCCTGCCATGACCATCAGCCGCCTGCGCTCGTCGATCCCTGTCGATCCCTACATTGCCGCCATCGTCGGCATGGTCGGCCTCGCCACGCTGCTGCCGCTGCACGGGGTGGGGACCGCGATCGGCGGTCATGCGACCGATGTGGCGATCGCGCTGCTGTTCTTCCTGCATGGTGCGCGGCTGTCGACGACGGAGGCGCTGGTCGGCGCCCGGCACTGGCGGCTGCATCTGGTGATCTTCCTCGCCACCTTCGGACTGTTCCCGCTGCTCGGGCTCGCGGCGCACGCGCTGGCGCCGCATCTGCTGACACCGGCGCTGTGGACCGGCGTGATCCTGATCTGCATCCTGCCGTCGACAGTGCAGTCGTCGGTCGCCTTCACCTCGATCGCGGGCGGCAACGTGTCGGCGGCGCTATGCTCGGCGACCGCATCCAACCTGGTCGGCATCGTCGCGACGCCGCTGCTGGCCGGCGCCCTGCTCTCGAGTCATGGCGGGTTCTCCGGGACCGCCGCGCTCGACATCGTCGTTCAATTGCTGCTGCCGTTCTTGGCGGGACAATTGTCGCGGCCGCTGATCGGCGGCTGGGTCATCGGGCATCATCGGCTGCTTGGCCTGGTCGATCGCGGCTCGATCCTGCTCATCGTCTACACCGCGTTCAGCGATGGGGTGAGCCACGGCATCTGGCACCAGGTCAACGCGACCCAGATGGTCACCGTGTTCGGGATCGACATGGTTCTGCTGGCGCTGGTGCTGCTGATCACCCATTTCGGCAGCGGCCTGCTCGGCTTCTCCCGCGAGGATCGCATCGCCATCATGTTCTGTGGCTCGAAGAAGAGTCTGGCAAGCGGACTGCCGATGGCGAGCCTGATGCTGGCGGGTCAACCGGTCGGGCTGATCGTGCTGCCCCTGATGCTGTTCCATCAGATCCAGCTGATGACCTGCGCTGCCCTGGCGCGGAGCTATGGCGGCCACGCCCAGGCCGGCTCAGGCGAGACGGGCGGGGCGCTGCTGCAAGCGCATTGACAAGAGGCCTACGCGACGCGCTCGCGGAGGCCCTTGGCGATCTCCTTCTGCGCGTCGAATTCGCGGCGCAGGCGCGCCAGCTCCTCGGCGCTCAGGGCATCCGCATTGCTGTAGTCGCGCTTCCAGGAATGCTCCTCGCTCCAGCGCAGCGGGGACTGTACGGTGGTTTGCGGACCCGGGGCGGATTCCAGCACGCGCAGCGCCAGCTCGAGCGTGAAGGCCTGCGAGGCCATATCGTTCGGCTTGCCGGCGGAATTGCCGAGCGGAAAATCCGAGAACAGGAAGCGCGATACCGCCGCGTGCTCGACGATATCCTTCGCGCAACCCATCACGACGGTCGGGATGCCGTTGGCCTCGAGATGCCGCGCGACCAGGCTGACGGTCTGGTGGCAGACCGGGCAGTTCGGCACCAGCACCGCGGCATCGACGCCGTCGGCCCGGCAGCGCTTGAGAATTTCGGGCGCGTCGGTCTCGATGGTGACGCGATGGCTGCGGTTGGTCGGCGCGCCGAAGAAGCGCGGTGCGACCTCGCCGATTGTGCCGGCCTCGGCAAGCCGCTTCAACTGCGCCAGCGGGAACCAGGTGCCGCTATCCTTGGCCGAGGTGTGAACGCGGTCATAGGCGATGTGGGAGATTCGCAGATCATGTGGCTTCGACGTATCGCCGTCATAGACCGAATAGAACTTGGCGCCGCCGTTATATTTCGCGCCCGGACCCTGGTCGCCCTTGGCGGGATCGAACGGTGCCGCGGTCGTGATGATCGCGACGCGGGAGCGGCTGAGCGGCTTGTTCAGTGGCTGGAACGGCGCTGAGGTGTAGTGCGCCCAATGGTACGGCGTGGTGTAGCCGATCGCCGCATAATAATCGCGGGTGCGCTTCATGTAGCCAACGGGAGCATCGTCGTCGGGCGCGAAGCCGAGTTGATCGTCCGAACTTGCCGCCATGTTGCGCTCCCTTCTGCGCGCCATCATTGTCAGCCATAGCTAGACCAGGAACGTCGCGTGTCAAGCCGTGCCGCGCGGGAACAGGATTGCGATGCGAACAGCCCTGTATGCCGGACTGAGCATGCTGGCCACGCTGGCCGTGCCGGTCCATGCCGGCGCGCAGGATAGCCCGTCAGCGGCGCCACTCTACGTGCATCCAAGCGTCGAGGAGCTCGCGATGCCTCCCCAGACGCCGCCGGACGCGCGCGAGAGCGACACCCGCGAGGCGATGTGCCTGATGATCGAGTCGGCGGCGCGGGCGAACGACCTGCCGCTCGAATTCTTCGCCCGGGTGATCTGGCAGGAGAGCCGCTTCCAGGCCGATGCGGTCGGCCCCGTCACCCGCAACGGCCAGCAGGCGCAGGGGATCGCGCAGTTCATGCCCGGCACCGCCAGCGAGCGTGGGCTGCTCGATCCCTTCAATCCCGTGCAGGCGCTGCCGAAGTCGGCGGAGTTCCTCAGCGAGCTGCGCGGCCAGTTCGGCAATCTCGGCCTTGCGGCGGCGGCCTACAATGCCGGCCCGCGCAGGATCCAGGAGTGGCTCGCCGGGTCAGGCTACATGCCGCAGCAGACGCGCGCCTATGTGTATGCGATTACAGGCTCCAGCGTCGACGACTGGGCCGCCGCGGGGCGCAACGGCAAGATGCCCGAGCGCAGGCCGACGGCGAGCTGCCGCGAGCTGATGGCGCTGTTGAAGCGCGCGCCGAACCCGTTCGTGGCCGGGCTCGAGGAGCACGTCACGCTGTCGGCGGCGAAACTGTGGGGCGTGCAATTGGCCGCCGGCTTCAGCCGCGACAAGGCGCTGGCGATGTATGCCCGCGCGATCAAGAGCCTCTCCGCCGTGATCGGCGACCAGGACCCCAGCCTGCTCAGTTCGCGGCTGCGCACTCGCGGCAGCGCCACCTTCTACCAGGTGCGCATTGGCGCCGACACGCGCCCCGAGGCCGACGGCCTCTGCAACCGTATCCGCAAGGCCGGCGGGGCCTGCTTCGTGCTGAAGAACCGGGCCTAAGCGACGCCGAGCGGCCTTCGCGAAATGCTTCGGGGCGCCGCCTTCTTCTTGGGGACTGAATATCCGGCAACCCTGCAAAAGGCTATGATGCCTATCGTTGCAATGATCACTGTCATTGCGACGACCAAGCTCTGCTCTAGCATCGAAAGTGCCGGAATCTTCGACGCCAATTCCAATGCGAGGCCGCCAACCAACCCCACGGAAGTCGAAAGATGCAGCAGCTTTCCCAACTTGGCGGATTTGAATGCCTGCTCGATTTCGCGAACGACGACGGGATCGTGGCACAACCACTCGCACGTCACATTCTTGAACTCCTTCCCGTATCTGGTCTCCGATTTTAGTCGCACACCATACGCGACGACCGACTCGTCTCTGCGGCGACTTTTGAAAGAGGCGAGCAAGTTCGTTTCCCACGATTTTTTCGCCGCAAGCTCGCGCAGACGCTTTGGGTCGATTTCCCAGCGATACATCGCTCCTGTGGTGCGCGCAGGCCTTCGTCGGACCGGGAGCGAAAAGCGCTGTTTGATCAGGACACCGGTGAGCCGCCACAGACGCTTCTCCCGGGTGTCATCGTCGCCATCTGCAAGCAGTTCCTGCAATGACAGGCCATGCTCATGCTTTGCCAGCTCATCCAGTTTCTTCAGTCCATTCTCAAATGTACGCTTGGCCATGTCGGCTCCGATACAATCTGAAATAGTGCAACATATCAAAAGCACTCCAGGAGGAGCAAGTCATGTGCTTTGCAGTCCGTGCGCCCCGATGACGCGAAGCGAAATCCGGCGACTTCATCCGCGGATGGTTCTGTCCCGGATTGCGCTTCACTGCATCTTCGGCTGATTGCAGCGGCGGCGCATTCGGGTAGTGTCGTCACCAGAGACTTCAGACATCCTGGACTGATGCATGGTACGTGAAATGGAATTGCGCGAGGGCGAGGTCGCCGTCGACATGCCGGCGGCGCGCGACGCGGGCCTCGTCTTCATCGGGCGGATCCGCACGCCCTGGACCTCGCGGCTGGCGACGCCGCGACAGGGGCGGCATGACGGGCCGGTGTGCCGGCTCGAGATCTTCGAGCCGTGGGTCGCCGCGATCAAGGGCGTCGATTTCTACACCAATCTCGAAGTGCTGTACTGGCTGCACCAGTCGCGCCGCGACATCGTGCTGCAGAGCCCGAAGAACAACGGCAACACCCGCGGCACCTTCTCGCTGCGCTCGCCGGTGCGGCCCAACCCGATCGGGACCTCGATCGTCAAGCTGGTCGGCGTCGAGGGCAATGTGATCCTGGTGCGCGGCCTCGATTGCCTCGACGAGACGCCGCTGATCGACGTCAAGCCCGATCGCTGCGAGTTCACCCCGCTTGCGCCACCGCAGTCAGGGGATTTCGAGACGGAGTGAAAGCCGTAGCCTGGATGGAGCGAAGCGAAATCCGGGCCGGTGCTGGACGGAAAGCATGGTTCCCGGATTGCGCTGCGCTCCGCCCGGGCTACGAGGTGAGGCGCGCCGCGTGTGACCTATTTCAACGCCGCGATCAGCTTCGCTGCATTCGCCTCCAGCACCTTGCCGTCTTCCTTGTGGCTGGCGGGCAGCAGCAATGCGACGCCATTCTTGCGCGGCATCACATGCATGTGCAGGTGGAACACGACCTGGCCGCCGGCGGGCTCGTTGAACTGCTGCACGGTGATGCCGTCGGCCTCGAACGCCGTCATCGCGGCGGCGGCGATCTTGTGGGCGGCGCGCGCGACGTGAGTGAAGTCGTCGGCCTTGATGTCGAGGATGTTGCGGGCAGGGGCCTTCGGAATCACGAGCGTATGCCCCGGCGAGCGCGGCATGATGTCGAGGAAGGCGAGCACGTGCTCGTTTTCGTAGACCTTGTAGCAGGGGAATTCGCCGCGCAAGATCTTTGCGAAGGGATTTTGCGGGTCGTAGGCGGGCATGGCGGCGGCTCCTCGAATTCTTTGGCGTTAGTGTCCCGGTCGCGGTCGGGACGTCAAGCCTCGTCGTCGACCTTGCGGAACGGCCCGGCCTCGGCGAGCTCGCGGCCGACCTCGGCGACATAGGCACGTTCGCGCTTCAAATAATCGTCGATCGCACGGCGCAGGCCGGGATCGGCGATGAAATGCGCTGAATAGGTCGTCTGCGGCACGTAGCCACGTGCCAGCTTGTGTTCGCCCTGCGCGCCGGCCTCGACCACTTTCAGTCCGCGCTGGATCGCGAAATCGATCGCCTGATAGTAGCAGACCTCGAAATGCAGGAACGGATGATGCTCGACGGCGCCCCAGTTGCGGCCGAACAGCGTGTCCGAGCCGATGAAGTTGATCGCGCCCGCGATCCAGCGGCCATTGCGCCTGGCCATCACAAGCAGCACGTCGCGGCTCATGCTCTCGCCGATCAGCGAGAAGAATTTTCGGGTCAGATACGGCCGGCCCCATTTCCGCGATCCGGTCTCCATGTAGAACTCGAAGAACGCATCCCACGCGTCTTCGGTGATATCTGCGCCGGTCAGCCAGTGGATCGTGATCCCGGCGGCGACCGCCTCGCGGCGCTCGCGCTTGATCGCCTTGCGGTGGCGCGAGTTCAGCGTGGCCAGGAAGTCGTCGAAGGTCTTGAAGCCGGCATTGTGCCAGTGGAACTGCTGGTCGGTGCGCTGCAGGAAGCCGTGCCCGCCGAGGAACTTGGCTTCATCCTCGCGGGCGAAGGTCACGTGTACGGAGGAGGCTTCAGTGGCGTTGCAGAGCGCTCGCAGGCCGCGCGCCAGTGCCGAGCCGATCTGCGCCCGGTCGACGCCGTCGCGGATCAGGAGCCGCGGGCCGGTCGCCGGCGTGAAGGGGACGGAGACCTGGAGTTTCGGATAATAGCTGCCGCCGGCGCGGTGATAGGCCTCCGCCCAGCCGCGGTCGAATACGTATTCGCCCTGCGAGTGCGATTTCAGATAGCAGGGGACGACGCCGGCGATCCTGCCGTCGAGTTTCGCAACGAGGTGCCGCGGGCCCCAGCCGGTGCGCGGGCAGGCCGAGTTGGAGGCTTCGGCCGCAGCGAGAAAAGCGTGGGAAACGAACGGGTTGTAGCTCGTGCCTGATGTCGCCTCACAATCGCTTGCGAGCGTGTCGAGGTTGTCAAGGCTGTCAGGATCGGCCTTCGGATCGGCGCAGGCGTCCCACTCGGCGGCGGGAATGTCGCTGATGTCTGGAACAGCTTCGAGAGTGATTTCAGAAGACGCCATCGAGAATGAGAACCGGTGCCTCGTTTGGGCATGATCCTTCTGGAAACCCGGCTTCCATGTTTCCGGATCAAGCCTTGCGTTTGGCCATCGTGCACGGCGACCAACCCATGCCAAGATCGTGCATCGCAGCGACGACTTCAAGGCTGCAAGGGACATGTCAGGTTCCCGGGACAAACCCCTCGAAGATCATCTGGTCGGCGTAACGCGCCGCACGTTCGCGCTGTTCCGCCGTCCGCACCGTCCAGGTCAGCAGCGGGCAGCCGAACACGTTGCGGGCGATCCAGGGCGCCGGGGCGGGCAATTGGTTGACCCAGTAGGCGACGAAATGCGGCTGGGTCGTGAAGCCGTGGCGCAGATGGAGCATGCTGTCGCGCTGCGCCGGCGTCAGCTTGGTCCAGGAGCCGTCGTCATCATAGGTGCGTTGTGCGGTGATCCCGCGCGGCAGGGCGGGCATGATCTCGCGCAGCGCCATCACCTGGTCCGGGTCGAATGACATGCCGACGACCGGACCGGAATAGGATGCCAGCACCTCGGCCATCCGCCGCACCAGCCTGCGGTCGCCGTCGAAATGGCTCTTCACCTCGACAACAAGGGGAACCCGCCCGGCGACCAGCGTGCAGAGGTCGCCGAGCGTCATCATCCGCTCGGCGGTATTCTTGAACGTCACCGCCTTCAGTTCCGCCGCGGTCTTGGTCAGCAGCGCCCCGGATCCCTCGGTGAGGCGGCCAAGCGCATCGTCGTGATGGACCATGGCCTCGCCGTCGGCGGTAAGCTGGATGTCGCATTCGATCGCGAAATTGCCCGATATCGCGGCGTTTGCTGCCGCCGGCATGTTCTCGATGATGCCGCGTGCGGCATCGTGCAGGCCGCGATGGGCGACCGGCCGCCTGGTCAGCCAATCAGGTGCTCGCATCGATCAGGCGACTTCGAAGATGCCTTCGACTTCCACCGCAGCATCGGCGGGCAGCGAGGCGACGCCGACAGTGGTGCGCGCGTGGCGGCCCTTGTCGCCGAAGGCCGCGACCATCAGGTCGGAGGCGCCGTTCAGCACCTTCGGTCCGTCGAGAAAGTCGGGCGCCGAATTGATGAAACCGCCGAGCCGCACCACGCGCGCCACCTTGTCGAGGTCGCCGAGTGCCGCCTTGACCTGCGCCAGGAGGTTAATCGCACAGCCGCGCGCCGCGGCGGCGCCGTCCTCGAGGCTGACGCCGGCCCCCAGCTTGCCCTTGGCAATCAGCTTGCCATCGGCGCCGAAGCAGACCTGGCCCGACACGAACAGCAAATTGCCGCTGCGCACGAATGGCACATAGTTCGCGACCGGGGAGGTCGGCTTCGGCAGCGTGATGCCCTGTGCCACGAGCTTCTGTTCGACTGTACCTGCCATGTTCCTGTCCCCGGTTGTATGATCGGTTGCCTGAAAGCGCGTTCCGGCCGGGCCTTGTTTCGCGCATCGCGCCGACGGTTGCAAGCCAGGGGGACCTTAAGGGGAAGCGCGGTCATATCCGCGGATCCGTTTGAAATCCCATGTAAACCTGCCGAAAAATCCGGTATTTCCGTTTCCGCTCGTTACCATTTTATGAAACTGCCCCAGTTGCGGCGCAATACGGCCATCACTATTGTGGCGAGTCGCCGCCGCGCCAAGGAGAGTCCATGTTCCTGCCGTTCCGGAATCCGTCACGTGCACTCGTGCTGGCGATCACCGCCGTCGCAGGATCGGCCCTGGTGAACGCGCCGGCTGCGGCCGCTGCCGGCGGGCCGTTTCTCGCGCACCAGGCGCTCTATGACCTCAGCCTCGTCAAGTCGCGCGGCAACAACGCGATCAACGATGCGCGCGGGCGCATACTCTACAATTTCTCCGGCAATTCCTGCGAAGGCTACACCTCGGAATTTCGCCAGGTGTCCGAGCTCGACAGCGGCGAGGGCAAGGTGACGCTGTCGGACCTCCGCTCGACCTCCTGGGAGGACGCAGCCGGCAAGAGCTACCGCTTCAAGATCGACACCCGCATGAACGACAGCCAGCCCTCGCCGGTGGACGGTGTCGCCGAGCGGGTCGGTGACCACATCACCGTCAAGTTGACGGAACCGGTGAAGAAGACCTTCGATCTCGACGGCAAGACCGTGTTTCCCACCGAGCAGATCCAGCACATCATCGCGGCCGCCCGCGAGGGCAAATCGGTGCTCGAGCTCACCGTCTATGACGGTTCCGACAATGGCGAGAAGGTCTACAACACACTGAGCGTGATCGGCCAGCCGATCCCCGGCGACCACGCGCCGACGTCACCCGACCCGTCGACCTCGAACGACGCGATGAAGTCGATGACGCGCTGGCCGGTGACGGTGAGCTATTACGACCGCGACGCCCGGGCAAAGGACGGCGAGCAGACGCCGGCCTATGCGATGTCGTTCGAGCTCTACGAGAACGGCGTCTCGCGCGCCCTCGTGCTCGACTACAACGATTTCGTGATCTCGGGCGCGATGGACAAGTTCGACGTCAAGGCCTCCAAGCCCTGCAAGTAGGTTTCGTCGTCTCTCGGCTCGTCGTCCCGGCTTTCGCCGGGGCGACGGCGGAGCAAGTGGTGAGACTCGGTATGGCCTGAAACGCCAGAGCCGGATACGCTTCCCCCAAACATGCGTGTCAGGGAGGCACATCATGAGCAAGCACGAGCATCTCCGCCCAAGCGGGCTTCACCACAATCCGGCCTATTCCCATGTCGTCGTCGCCTCGGGCGCGCGCACCATCTACATCTCGGGACAGGTGTCGACCGACGAGGAGGGACGGGTGGTCGCCCCCGGTGATCTCGCCGCGCAGACGACGCAGGTCATGCAGAACCTCGGCTTGGCGCTGAAGTCTGCCGGCGCCACTTATTCAGACATCGTCAAGATCACGACCTTCGTGGTCGGTTACAAGCCCGAGCTTCGGCCGATCATCGGTAAGGCGCGCTCCGCGTTTTTCGAGGGCATGGAGCCGCCCGCAAGCACGCTGGTCGGCGTCACCGCGCTTGCGGCGCCGGAATGGCTGATCGAGATCGAGGCGATTGCGGTGGCGGACTAGGCGCGACGCCTTTTCCCGTCATTGCGAGCCGCGAATGCGCGCCCGATGCTCTGCAATTTTGTCGCGAGCTCCTCGCAATGACCGGCTGTTGGCGAACTACTCCTCCGCCTCTTTCTTCAACCCCTCATAGGCAATGCCCCTGATCACGGCGGCATCGCCGAACTTCTTGCGCAGATTGTCCATCGCGCGCTCGGCATGGGCGGAGCGGCGGTCAAGCATGTCGGCGTCGTTGGCGAGAGAGCCCGGCCGCAATGCACTGACGCCGGTGCCCATCAGGCGGAACGCGGTGCCGTCGATTTCCCTCGCCAGCATCTCGCGCGACACCGCGAAGATCTTGGCGGCGAGCTGGGTCGGCGTCTGGATCGATTGCGAGCGGGTGCGCTGGCGGAAGTCGGCGGTCTTCAGCTTCAGCGTGATGGTGCAGCCGGCAAGCTCGCTGGTCTTCAGCCGCGCCGAGACCTTCTCGGACAGCTTCCAGAGCAGTTTTTCCAGCGTCACGAAGTCGCGGATGTCGGTCTCGAACGTGGTCTCGCTCGAGATCGTCTTGGCGCCCCGATCGGGCACCACGCGGCGGTCGTCGATGCCGCGCGCAAGCCGCCACAGCCGGCGGCCTTCGCTCGC
The DNA here is from genome assembly GCF_018130215.1 of Bradyrhizobium jicamae. Classification (GTDB taxonomy): domain Bacteria; phylum Pseudomonadota; class Alphaproteobacteria; order Rhizobiales; family Xanthobacteraceae; genus Bradyrhizobium; species Bradyrhizobium jicamae_A. Next base: position 18,018 of record NZ_JAFCKQ010000024.1, on the reverse strand, counting down.
GAACTGCTTCATCAACTCGTTCTCGTCGGCGCGCTGCAGGTCGGCGATGAGGCGGAAGCCGCGCTGAACCAGCTTTTCCTGCGTCGCAGGCCCGACGCCGAAGATGAAGCCGACAGGCTTGTCGGCCAGCATTTCGCGCGCCTCGTCCTGGTCGAGTGCAGCAAAGCCGCGGGGCTTGTCGAGGTCGGAGGCGATCTTGGCCAGGAACTTGTTGCAGGAGAGGCCGACCGACACCGTGATCCCGATGTCGCGCTCGACGTCGCGCGCGAACTTCGCCAGCACCTTGGCCGGGATCATGCCGTGAACGCGCTGCGTGCCGGACAGGTCGAGGAACGCCTCGTCGATCGATAGCGGCTCGACCAGCGGGGTCAGTGCCTGCATGGCGCGGCGTACCTCGCGCCCGACCCGGACATATTTCGTCATGTCCGGCGGGATCACGGTGGCATCCGGGCAGAGTTCCAGCGCCTTGAACATCGGCATCGCCGAGCGGACGCCGTAGGTGCGGGCGATGTAGCAGGCGGCGGAGACGACACCGCGCCTGCCGCCGCCGATGATGACGGGCCGGTCGGCGATGTCAGGATTGTCGCGCTTCTCGACCGTCGCGTAGAACGCGTCGCAATCGATATGCGCAAGTGCCAGCGCGGGGAGGGTGCGTTGGCGCACCAGCCGGGGCGAGCCGCAATGGCTGCATCGCTTCGCCTTGATGTCGAGATCGCCGAGACAGTCCCGACAGAAACTGAGGGGGCCGTCCAATGCTGCCGGCGCCGTCGTCACGGCACGTCGCGCTCCCATTTTGGGTCGCCCAGCACTTGGTGGGCGGCGGCGATGTTGGTCGGGTGGAGTTCCGAGACTGTCGCGAACGCCTTGACCGTGGCATCGTCGCGCATCACGAAATCGAGCACGCTCGCAAGAAATTGAGGGTCGGATGCGGCGTTCCGCAGCGTCTCCGGCCCAATTCCCGTCTCAGCCAGGAACAGTCCCAGCCGTTCAGGATCGCCGGCGATGAAGCTCAGCGCCTGAATCGCAACGATTTCAGCGACTTCCCGAGGGTTGTGAACAGGCTTTTTCAACGCGCCGGTTTGCCTTTCCGTTAACTTATGGTCTCTAATGAGAGGCCCATCATGCCCGAGTCTTCCGAACGTGTTCAAGCAAACGGAAACCACACACCGGAAGTTGGCGTTCGGGTTTAACGGGTTGGATCGATTCTGGCGCTAGTTTGAATTCACAATTTCTACGCGCCCCAAGCGCGGTGCGTGAGGCGCCGCAGCCGGGTCCGTTTCCGAGGTTTGGGAGGGACGGGATGGCCAAAACCGTCCTGATCGTGGAGGACAACGAGCTCAACATGAAGCTCTTTCGCGATCTGTTGGAAGCGCACGGCTATCAGACCTCGGGCACGAGCAACGGGTTCGAGGCGCTCGATCTCGTCCGCAAGCTGCGTCCCGATCTGATTCTTATGGATATCCAATTGCCGCAGGTATCCGGCCTCGAAGTCACGCGCTGGATCAAGGATGATCCGGAGCTGCGCGCCATCCCGGTGGTCGCGGTGACCGCCTTTGCCATGAAGGGCGATGAAGAGCGCATCCGCGAAGGCGGCTGCGAAGCCTATTTGTCCAAGCCGATCTCGGTCGGCAAATTCATTGAGACTGTCCGACGCTTCATCGGATAGGGGATTGGAGTTTCGATGTCCGCGCGTATCCTCGTGGTCGATGACGTTCCGGCGAACGTCAAGCTGCTCGAAGCCCGGCTGTCGGCCGAATATTTCGATGTACTGACCGCATCAAACGGCACCGAGGCACTGGAGATCTGCACGCGCGCGGAATGCGACATCATCCTGCTCGACGTCATGATGCCCGACATGGACGGCTTCGAGGTCTGCCGCCGGCTGAAGTCCAATCCCGCGACCCATTTCATTCCCGTCGTCATCGTCACCGCGCTCGACAGTCCCTCCGATCGCGTTCGCGGTCTCGAGGCCGGCGCCGACGATTTCCTCACCAAGCCGGTTTCCGACGTCGTGCTGATAGCGCGCGTGCGCTCGCTGACGCGGCTGAAGATGATGACCGATGAGCTGCGCATGCGCGCCATCACCTCGCTCGAGATCGGCATGCAGGCGCCCGAGCGCAGCGCGATCGCCGACAAGGGCAAAGGCGGTCGCATCCTGCTGGTCGACGACCGTCCCTCGTCCTACGAGAAGCTGGCGCCGGTTTTGTCGAGCGAGCACGCCGTCGATGTCGAGACCAATCCCTCGGAAGCGCTGTTCCATGCGGCCGAAGGCAATTACGACCTGCTGATCGTGTCGCTGAGCCTCGACAATTTCGACGGCCTGCGGCTGTGCAGCCAGGCGCGCTCGCTGGAGCGCACGCGACAGGTGCCGATCCTGGCGATCTCGGATGCCGACAACAACGCTCGCCTGATGCGCGGGCTCGAGATCGGCGTCAACGACTACCTGCTGCGACCAGTCGACAAGAACGAGCTCCTGGCGCGCGCCCGTACCCAGATCCGCCGCCGCCGCTACACCGATCACCTGCGCGACAACGTGCAGAACTCGATCGAGATGGCGATCACCGACGCGCTGACCGGCCTGCATAACCGCCGCTACATGGAAAGCCATCTCGGCACGCTCGCCGAACAGGCCTCGATGCGCGGCAAGCCGCTCGCGCTGATGATCCTCGACATCGATTACTTCAAGGCGATCAACGACACCTACGGCCACGATGCCGGCGACGACGTGCTGCGCGAATTCGCCGTCCGCATCCGCAAGTCGATCCGCGGCATCGATCTCGCCTGCCGCTATGGCGGCGAGGAGTTCGTGATCGTGATGCCGGAAACCGATCTCCATGTTGCCGGCACGGTCGCCGAGCGGCTGCGCCGCTCGATCGCCGGCGAGACCTTCGCGGTCCACAAGGGCGCCAAGCGGATCGAGGTCACGATCTCGATCGGTCTCACCACGCTGGAACGGAAGGGCGAGCCGGTCACCGACGTGCTCAAGCGCGCCGACACAGCGCTCTATCGCGCCAAGCACGACGGTCGCAACCGCGTGGTCTCGGCGGCGGCGTAATCGGCTTTCGTAGCCCGGATGAAGCGAAGCGCAATCCGGGGCATCGCGCCACCTGGACAGGCCTTCCCGGATTTCGCTGCGCTCCATCCGGGCTACGGGTGCTCCTACCGTCCGCGCCTCACCGCGTCATACGCCATCCGCTTGAACTCGAACGAGAACGGATGCACGAACGCCATCTGGCGCTGCGCCATCATCACGCCGGCGACGTTGGCCTTCGGACAGATCCACCACTGCGTGCCTGCGACGCCGCCCCAGTAGAATTCACCGGCAGCATCGGGATGATCGATCGGCGAGGGCGTCTGGATGATGCCGCCGGCCAGTCCGTGGACCTTGCCGGGCTGTTCGCCCATCATGGCGAAGCGGATCCACTGTCCCTCGGGCAACTGGTTGGTCATCATCAACGCGATCGTCTCCGGCCTGAGCAGCGTCGGTCCGCCGGGCAGCAGGCTTCGGATCAGTGCGACCATGTCGGGCATCGTCGACACCAGGCCACCGCCGCCATTGAGCCTTGCGACCGGGCTCAGATAGGCGCCAGGGAAGGGCGCATTGTCGGTGCGGGTGAGGCCCGGCTTCATCGGCTCCATCAGGTCGGCGCCGGCGTAGTAGGCGACGAGGCGGCCTCGATCCTTCTGCGGAACGACGAAGCCGGTATCGACCATGCCGAGCGGATCGAGGATGCGCGCCTGGATGAACTTGTCGAAGGTCTGGCCGCTGATGACCTCCACCAGCCGCGCGACCACGTCGATCGCGAGCGAATACTCCCACGACGTGCCCGGCTGATAGATCAGCGGCAGGCCGGCCAGCACATCCACCATCTCGGCCAGGGTCGTATTGGGATTGTGCACCCCGCGCTCGTTGAGGGCCTTGAAGATGACGGTGCCGGGGTCGAAGAAACCATAGCTCAGACCGGAACTGTGGCTCAGCAACTGACGGATGGTGATCGATCCCTTTGCAGGCTCGGTGTCGTCGAGCGATGTCGCGCCCGGCCGCAGGACCTTGCGATTGCCGAGTTGCGGAATGTATTTCTCGATGGGGTCGTCGAGCTGGATGCGGCCTTCCTCGAATAACAGGAGCGCCGCGCAGGAAGTGATCAGCTTGGTGTTGGAGAAGACGCGGAAGATGTGGTCGGTCCGAAGTGGAATCTGCGCTTCCTTATCGGACCACCCGACGCAGCTGACGTCGACCAGTTCGCGGCCGACCATCACCGCCGACGATATGCCGGACAAGAGATCGTTGTCGATGTAACGCTGCATGGCCGCGCGCGCCGGTGCAAAGTCGTAGCCGCTGGCGGTCACCTTCAGATCTTCCATGGTCGCTCCCTCATTGTGCCGCGGCCCGTTCAAGTGGCCATGGGCAATCTCGCCTGACGGAATATCCTGTCGGAGATGCCGTCCGGCACCGTCAGCGCTACCAATCAAACGTGACTGCGCAACGCAACCGGATTCAGGATGCAGGCTTCTTCACCGAGGTCACGGCCTTGTCGACCTTCACCCCGGCATTGGCGAGCAGCACGCGCGCGGCTTCCCGGGCCGCACGCGCCATCGCCGGATCGTCGCGCACCAGGTCCTGCGCGATCGAGCCGTCGACCAGCAGCACAAGCTGCGTCGCAACTCCCTCGGCATCGGCGACGCCGAGCTGGTTCAGCAGGTCGCGAAACCAGATACGGCGGCTCTCCTTGAAGGCGACGGCGATCTTGCGGACGGCCCGAACATCGGGCCCGAGCTCGGCCACTGCGTTGACGAACGGGCAGCCGCGGAAATCCCGCGACGCGAAACGCCGCTCCAGCGAATCGAAGGTCGCAAGGATCTGTTCGGCCGGCGGCTTGTCGGACGGGCGTGGCTGCACGAAGCGGCGCTCGAGATAGGCTTCGATCAGCGCGTCCTTCGAGGGGAAGTGGTTGTAGAGCGTGCGCTTGCTGATGCCGATCTTGGCCGCGATGGTGTCGACGCCGATGGCGCGGATCCCTTGCAGGTAGAACAGCCGGTCGGCGGTCTCAAGGATCCGCTCCTTCATGGTCTGTTTGGGAGGCGGGGAAGCCATGCGTCGGCCGAACTCCTCGTCGCTTGACAGCAGGGGCCTTGTATAGACTAATTACACAGGTCTGTGTAACTGAAAAATACGGGAATCGCAGGCCGCGGCACGCGCGCCGCGTCGCCATGGGAGAACAAGAACAATGCCCCTGCTGAAGGTCCTGCGTCCCACGCTTCCGATCCTGATCGGCGCATCGATCATGCTCACGCTGAGCATGGGGCTGCGCCAGAGCCTCGGCATCTTCCTGCAGCCGCTGACCCGCGACATCCACATCTCGGTGTCCGACTTCACGCTGGCGCTCGCCGTGCAGAACCTCGCCTGGGGCTTTCTGCAACCGATGGCCGGCGCATTGACCGTGCGCTACGGCTTCCGCCCGATCATGCTGCTCGGCACGCTGCTCTACATCGCCGGCCTCGTGCTGCTGACGACTGCGCACGGGCTCTTGAGTGTCATGATCGGCGGCGGCCTGCTGATCGGCACATCGCTTGCCTGCACGGCCAATGCGATCGCAATGTCGGTCGCGGCGCGCGCGGTGCCCGAGACGGTGCGCTCGACGGTGCTTGGCATCGTATCGGGTGTAGGTTCGCTCGGCGCACTGATGTCGGCCCCGATCGGCCAGATGCTCAATGAAGGCTTTGGCTGGCGCATCGGGCTCGCCGGCTTCGTGATCCTGTCCGTCTTCATGATTCCGGCTGCGTGGTACGCCGGCCGCGTCGACAGTGTTCCGCTGCCGAGGCCCGCGGGCGACGATATCGGCAATGCGACCGCTGTAACGGCGGCAAAGACCGCGTTCGGTAACGCCTCCTTCGTTGTGATGACCGGCGCCTACATGGTCTGTGGCATGCAACTCGTCTTCCTCACCACGCATCTGCCGTCGTACCTGGCGATCTGCGGGCTTGATCCGATGCTGAGCGCGCAGACGCTCGGCATGATCGGGGGCTTCAACGTGCTGGGCTCGCTGTTCTTCGGCTGGGCCGGCCAGCGCTGGAACAAGCTCGCGCTGCTGGGCGGCATCTACATCTTCCGCTCGCTGGCCTTGGCCTGGTACTTCATGCTGCCGGCAACACCCGCCTCGACGCTGCTGTTCGGCGCCATCATGGGCTTCCTCTGGATGGGCGTCGGTCCGCTGGTGGCGGGCGCAGTCGCCGAGATGTTCGGGCTGCGCTGGCAGGCGATGATCCAGGGCCTTGCCTTCATGAGTCACCAGGTCGGCAGCTTCCTTGGCGCCTACGGAGGAGGACTGATCTACGACACGTTCGGCTCCTACACGATGGCCTGGCGCATCGGTGTGGCGCTCGGACTCGCCGGCGGCATCATCCAGGTGGCGTTCGCGCTGATCCGGCCATCGCAGCCGCCGCTGCTCAGGACCGCATAGCGTTCCGGTCCGCTGGATTCCGACCGCCGCCAATCGAGGCGGCGGCCGTCGATCGCTGCTTATTTGTTCATCATTTGCAGCAAGATCATGCAGGCGTGCACGGCGCGTGCTTTCGCGTGCAACAAAAGCGGAAGCTATTCAGCGCTTTATCCGGGCCGCATCGGTGGCACGAATCTTGATTGAATCTGCTCAAGAAATGGTACGGACCCCTCGCTGAGGGGCCGACGGGGACGCATGGGAAGGGCTGGCCGTGATGAGGCTAGTCGGCGTCAATCTGCAGACATCCGAGCCCGACGGCCCTCGCTGCGCCGTCGAGAATGAAGGCCTTGTGCCTTACGCCATGCGGCGATCTCCGCATTCGGCGCCGCGCGCATTGCTGCGGTCGGACATTGCGGAACCGGATGATCAGGTCACCACTGACGCATTCGCGTTCACCCGCCGGGTGAGCCCGCGCGCGACCCGAAAAATAGCTCCGAACACCGAGATCTCTTGCGACGGGAGGACGATGATGGAGTTACGGACAGACACGCGCCAAAAGCTCGTGAGGATTGTGGTTGCTTTCCTGGGGGTGGTGACCCTCTATCTGCTGTTCAGCGACCTTGCGTTGGCTGAGGACGCCGCGACACCGCCGGCCTGCGGCGGCAAGATCCTCGAGAAGTGCACGCCGAACCCCGGTGACACCGCGTGGATGCTCACCTCCGTCGCGCTGGTGTTGATGATGACGGTTCCAGGCCTCGGCCTGTTCTACGGCGGCATGGTGCGCAAGAAGAACGTCGGCGACACGGTGATGACCAGCTTTGCCGTGACCTGCCTGGTCACGATCCTGTTCGCCGTCCTGACCTATAGCCTCGCATTCCGGTCCGGCTCGCCGTTCATCGGAGGCCTGGACCGGATGTTCCTCAAGGACATCCTGAGCGACATCGGGAAGGGCGGCATAGGCAACCCCAATCCGCTTGCCGCGACGATTCCGGAGTCCGTCTACATCTGCTTCCAGATGACGTTTGCGATCATCACGCCCGCGCTGATAGCCGGCGCATTTGCCGAGCGAATGAAGTTCTCGGCGATGCTCTGGTTCATCGGGCTCTGGGCCATCTTCGTCTATGCGCCGATCGCGCACTGGGTCTGGGGGCCTGACGGGATATTCTCGGCGGGCAACGATGCCGCCTGGGTGAAGGTGCTGGATTTCGCCGGCGGCACGGTTGTTCACATCAACGCCGGCGTGGCCGGGCTGATGTGCGCGATCATGCTCGGCAGGCGCGTCGAGACGGGACCGGCCCATAACATGGTGCTCACCTTCATCGGCGCCTCGTTGCTGTGGGTCGGCTGGTTCGGTTTCAATGCCGGCTCCGCCGTCACGGCGGGAATGCAGGCGGGCATGGCCATGCTGGTGACGCAGATCGCGACCGCCGTCGCCGGCTTCACCTGGATGCTGGTCGAGTGGGCGCTCAAGGGCAAGCCGACCGTCGTCGGCATCTGTTCGGGCGCGGTTGCCGGCCTCGTGGCGATTACGCCGGCGTCCGGTTTCGTCGGGCCGGTCGGCGCCTTTGCCATCGGTGTCGCAGCCGGTGTCTGCTGCTACTGGGGATGCACCGGCCTGAAGCGCATGTTCAGCTACGACGACGCGCTGGATTGCTTCGGCGTCCATGCCCTCGGCGGTATCGTCGGGGCGCTGCTGACCGGGGTGTTCGCGGTCGAGCAGTATGGCGGAACTGCGGGGGTTCTGGAGGGAAATCCTGCCCAGTTCGTCAACCAGTGCATTGGCGTCGCCACCGTGTTCGTCTACGATGCGGTGGTGAGCCTGATCATTCTGTTCGTGATCAATCTCTTCGTCGGCCTGCGCGTGACGAAGGATATCGAGCGCGAAGGGCTTGACCTCGCGCTGCATGGCGAGGTCGTGCAGTAGCAATGGGGGATACTCCGTGGAGGCCGGCGAACGGCGCCGGCCGCGCGGATCAAACCTGTTCGAGGTAGTCCCATGAACTGGTTCTATTGGGATACGGCTTGGTCGCTGTTCTTCAGCCTCATTTGGTTCATGACCATCACCCACAATCCGGATGCGCAGATCCGCGACGCGCATCTGCGCGATGACGCCTTCCGCGGCTAGCTCCGGTAGTAGCGCCACATCCTGAGGACCGTCCGATGGATCTCGTCGGGCGCGCGGTCGAACGGCTCCAGATCGACGCGCACCACGCCGCGATGATCCATCCGCCACGGCAGGCGCATCAACACGCGATAGGCCGGCCGCTTCCGCCAGTCGGCGACGAGCGCGCTGCCAATCGGCGCATCGAGCGCGATCTGCAGTTCGTGAATGGTCATGGCCCGCTCGGCGATCTCCACCAGATCGATCCGAGCGATGGCGCGCCAGCGGATCAGCCCGAAGGCCTGGATGAAGATGCCATATTGATTGGCACCGACGGTCGGCCGCCCGGTCTCCAGCAGTGGGATGTTGTAGTAGGTGAAACCGGCCGCGGCGGCCGCAAGCGGCAGCCAATAGAGCGCTCCCGTGATCCACGCGGCGGTCAGGAAGATCGCGGCCAGCGCAGCCGTGACATAGACGGGAAAGTAGATGTCCTCGCGCCCATAGGCGACCGAGTAGCCTCCGACATGTCCTTCCTCGAGCGGTGCGATCATGTGAACCCACCGCCTGGAACGCAGAAGGGACGACACTCACCGCAAAGCAAAAACGGGGCCGCGAGGCCCCGTTCCGAACATCCACGTCAGCGGATATTACTTGATCTTGGCTTCCTTGAACTCGACGTGCTTGCGCGCGACCGGGTCGTACTTCTTCTTGACCAGCTTGTCGGTCATGGTGCGCGAGTTCTTCTTGGCGACGTAGAAGTAGCCGGTGTCGGCCGTCGACACGAGCTTGACCTTGATTGTGACCGCCTTGGCCATATGCAAAACCTCGAAAATGCAGGGGTATCGGGAGCCGGCCAAATCGGCCCGCGTTTGGCCGGGAAACTAGCCAGAAACGGCCCAAAGTCAAGGATTTGACTGGCCCGAACACCCGGATTTCGGGAACTTTTGCTGCAAATACAGCGATTTTCGCCGAACCCGACGCGTCGGACCGCCGGCCACGGCCTGTTCCCATGACCAGCGCTTGCCGCTAAGGCGCGAAGAACTGGTTCTTCGGCCGCGGCAGGCCCAGATTTTCGCGCAGCGTCGTGCCTTCGTACTCCTTGCGGAAGATGTCGCGCCTCTGCAATTCGGGCACCACCCGGTCGACGAATTCGAACAGCCCCTGCGGCAGATAGGGGAACATGATGTTGAAGCCGTCGCTGCCGCGCTCCGTCAGCCACTGCTCCATCTGGTCGGCGATGGTCTTCGGCGTGCCGACGAAGGCGAGCCCGCCATAGCCGCCGACGCGCTGGGCGAGCTGGCGCACGGTCAGCTTGTCGCGCGCCGCCACGTCGACGAGGCGCTGGCGGCCGCTCTTGCTGGCATTGGTCTCCGGAATAGGCGGCAATTGTCCGTCGGGATCGAAGCCCGAGGCATCGGTGCCGAGGACCACCGAGAGCGAGGCGATAGCGCTCTCATAGTGTACGCGGCTGTCGAGCAAGGCCCGCTTCTCGCGGGCCTCCTCGTCGCTGTCGCCGACCACGACGAACGCGCCTGGCAGGATTTTCAAGTGCTCGGGATCGCGGCCGATCTTCTCCATGCGACCCTTGATGTCGGCATAAAGCTTCTGGCCGTCCGCGAGGCTGCCGCCGCCGGTGAACACGGCCTCGGCGGTTTCGGCCGCGAGCTGCCTGCCGTCCTCGGATGCGCCGGCCTGCACGATCACGGGCCAGCCCTGCACCGGGCGGGCGATGTTGAGCGGACCGCGCACCGAGAGATATTTGCCCTTGTGATCGAGCACGTGCATTTTCGAAGGGTCGAGGAACAGGCCGGATTCCACATCGCGCACGAACGCGTCGTCGGCGAAGGAATCCCACAGGCCGGTGACGACGTCGTAGAATTCGCGGGCGCGCTTGTAGCGTTCGGCGTGCTCCATGTGATCGTCGAGCCCGAAATTCAGCGCGGCATCCGGATTGGACGTCGTGACGATGTTCCAGCCGGCGCGGCCGCCGGAGATGTGATCGAGCGAGGCGAAGCGGCGGGCGACGTGATAGGGCTCGTCGAAGGTGGTCGAGCCGGTCGCGATCAGGCCGATGTGCTCGGTGACGGCCGACAGCGCCGAGAGCAGCGTGAACGGCTCGAACGACGTCACCGTGTGGCTGCGCTTCAGCGCGTTGATCGGCATGTTGAGCACGGCCAGATGGTCGGCCATGAAGAAGGCGTCGAACCTGCCGGCCTCGAGCTTTCGGATCAGTGTCTTGATATGGCCGAAATTGAAGTTGGCGTCCGGCCAGGCTCCGGGATAGCGCCATGCGCCGGTGTGGATGCTGATCGGCCGCATGAACGCGCCGAGCTTGAGTTGACGCTTCGCCATTGCCCCGTTCCGTCCTTGATGTCGTTAGCGGAACAGATAGGGAGGCGGTGCGCGGCGCGCCATCGGGAAGATTATTTTGTTTTTGCGAGCTCCCTCGACAACGTCATTCCGGAGCGCGCCCCGGAATGACGCGCCTCATATCACGCCCCCAGCACGTCCTTGTGCATCTTGCCGCCATAGAAATGGAAGAACGGCACGGCTGCGTCGTGGCGGAGCGGGCCGGTGGCGAGGCGGCGGTCGAGCTCGGCGAGCACGTTCTTGGTCATCGCATGCGCATCCGCGAGCGGCTCGGAGCCGATCTCGACCCACACCAGCTCGACCAGCTCGGCATCGGCATGAACCACGCCTTCGACGCGGTGCGCGATCGTCGAGGCGTCGGCGGTGAAGAAGCGGGTGTCGAAGCGGCGGACGCGGCCGGGTGGCGTGATCGCGCGCGCGATCAGGAACAGGCCGGACGGATCGGGCAACAGGCCTGCATCGGCGAACGGCTTCCACGCGCCTTCGAGTTTCGCCGTCTTCTCGACCTTGCGACCGAGGCAAAGTCCCGTCTCCTCGCAGGCCTCGCGGATCGCGGCATTGGCGAGCGCACGCGCGCGTCCCGCAGTGATCTTCGGACTGCCCTTCAGGAGATTGGCCTCGAGCTCGGCGGTGATCGGCGCGGCGACGGGAACGCGGTTGTCGGCCGTGTCGACGCGGCCGCCGGGGAAGACGTATTTGCCCGGCATGAACACGACCTTGTCGTGGCGTTTGCCGACCAGCACCTTCGGCCTCGCGCCGGAGCGGTCGATCAGGATCAGCGTCGCTGCATCCTTCGGCCGGAAATACGGATGATGATCGGGTTCTTTTTCCCCCTGGTGGACGGCAGCGGCAGCTTCAGTCATTTCATCCCTTTCGGCTCTTGTTGGCGTCCGGTTTAGCTAGACCGGCGGGATGTCGCTAGGGGCATTTTCGTCAAAGCCATGCATGCGCAGGGCCCATTGCAGCCCGATCACGGCTCCCTTGACCGGTTGCAGCAGCGCGAGCGACGCAAACAGCGTGAATGGCAGATAGATCGCAAGTTGCAGCCACACCGGCGGCGAATAATCGGTCTCGACGATCAAAGCCGTCGGTACCACGATATGGCCGACGATGATGATGACGAGATAGGCGGGCAGATCGTCGGCGCGATGCGGCGAGAAATCGAGATCACAGACCGGACAGTGGCCGTCGCATTTGAGGAAGGCGCGGAACAGTTTGCCCTGGCCACAACGCGGACAGCGGCCGCGGAACCCGCGCTTCATCGCGCCCCACAGGTCGCGCTTCTCGGGATTGGCCGTGTCGCGGGTCCAGACAACCGTAGGCGGGGTCACCGTTTCCATGACTTGCCTCGCTTCGACTTGCCGGGCTTCTGCTTGGCCGGCTTGCGGTCCTTGCTGCGCGCCTTCCGCTCCTTGTGCGCCTTGACGCGCCGCCCGGCTCTTTCGCCATCGCGTTTTCTGCCACGCGGAATGGCCTGCCCCTCGGATAATAGCTCAAACCGCAGCGCACCCGCTATGGGGGCGGCTTCGACCAGGCGCACGTCCACCACGTCGCCGAGCCGGTACATGATCCCGCTGCGCGAGCCGATCAGCGCGTGGCGGGTCTCGTCGTAGTTGAAATATTCTGACCCGATTGTGCGGATCGGGACCAGCCCGTCAGCGCCGGTGTCGTCGAGCTTCACGAACAGGCCGGCGCGGGTCACGCCGGAGATGCGGCCCTGGAAGCTGGCGCCGACGCGATCGGCGAGGAAATGGGCGATCAGCCGGTCGGCGGTCTCGCGTTCCGCCTTCATCGCGCGACGCTCGGTGACGGAGATCTGCGCTGCGATCTCGGCGAGCGTCTCCATCGTTTCGTCCGGCGGCAGCGCGCCTTCGCCGAGGCCGAGCGCGCGGATCAGCGCACGATGCACGATCAGATCGGCATAGCGGCGGATCGGCGAGGTGAAATGCGCGTAGCGGCGCAGGTTCAATCCGAAATGCCCATAATTCTCGGCGGCATATTCGGCCTGCGCCTGCGAGCGCAGCACCACCTCGTTGACCAGCGGCTCGTAATCTTCGCCGGCGACCTGCGCCAGCACACGGTTGAACTGCGAGGGCCTGAGCGCACCCTGCTTGGTGAAGGGCAGGTCGAGCGTCTTCAGAAATTCCTGGAGATTGTGAACCTTCTCCTGGCTCGGCTCGTCGTGCACGCGGTAGATCAGCGGCAGGCCCTTCTTCTCCAGCATCTCGGCCGCGGCGACGTTCGCAAGGATCATGAACTCCTCGATCAGCCGGTGTGCATCGAGCCGCTCGGGAATCACGACGCGGTCGACGGTGCCGTCGGGCTTGAGCAGGATCTTGCGCTCGGGCAGATCGAGGTCGAGCGGGTCGCGTTCGTTGCGCGCAAGCCTGACCAGCTCGTAGGCCGACCACAGCGGTTTGAGGATCGGATCGAGCAGGGGACCGGTGGTGTCGTCCGGTTTGCCGTCGATCGCGGCCTGCGCCTGCGCGTAATTCAGCTTCGCGGCCGAGCGCATCAGCACCCGATGGAAGGTGTGCGAGCGCTTGCGGCCGTCGGCGCCGATCACCATCCGCACCGCGAGCGCGCCGCGCGGCTCGCCCGGCACCAGCGAGCACAGATTGTTGGAGATGCGCTCGGGCAGCATCGGCACCACGCGGTCGGGGAAGTAGACCGAGTTGCCGCGCTGGAGCGCGTCGCGATCGAGTGCCGAGCCCGGCCGCACATAGAAGGCGACGTCGGCGATCGCGACATGAACGACGTAGCCGCCTTTGTTGTTCGGATCGGGGTCGACCTCGGCATGGACGGCATCGTCGTGATCCTTGGCGTCGGGCGGATCGATGGTGACGAGCGGCACGTCGCGCCAATCCTCGCGGCCCTGCAAGGTTGCAGGCCTGGCGTCCTCGGACTCGCGGATCGCGGCCATGGAGAACACCTGCGGGATATCGTGGGCGTTGATTGCGATCAGGCTGATCGCCTTCTCGCTCGCGATCGAGCCGAGGCGCTCCTTGACCCGTCCCGAGGCAAGCCCATAGCCGCGGCTGCGGACCAGATCGACACTGACGAGATCGCCGTCCTCGGCCTCGCCGGTATCGTGCCTTGCGATGTTGAGCTCGCGGCCGGCCTGCTTTTTGTCGACGGGGATCAGCCGGCCGCTGCCGTCGGGGTTACGGCGGAAGATGCCGAGGATGCGGCTCCGCGCATGGTCGATCACCTTGATGACGCGGCCGCGATAGGGCGCGCCGTCGCGCTCGTCCGTGATCTCGACGCGCAGCAGCGCACGGTCGCCGACGCCGGCTGACGTGCCGGGCTTCGGCCGCCGCGGCGTTTCGATCCGGATCTTGGGTGCGCTGCCGTTCTCTTCGGTGTCCCACTCGGCGGGCGTGGCGATCAATTCGCCATCGCTGTCGCGGCCGGTGATGTCGGCCAGCACGGTCGGCGGCAGCGCGGCCGGCTGGTGCATCTTGCGGCCGCGCTTGGCGACCGTGCCGTCGTCTGCGAGCTCGCGCAGGATTTTCTTCAGCTCGACGCGGTCGGCGTTCTTCAGGCCGAACTCGCGGGCGATCTCGCGGGTGCCGACCTTGCCTGGATTGGCGCGGATGAAGGCGACGATGGCGTCCCGGGCCGGAAAGCCATGGTCTTTTTTAGCTTTCACTTATCCTCTTGCCTTGCCGGCGCTCTTCTTCGCGGGCGGTTTGGTTGCCGCGGGCTTCGCGGCCGAGGTTTTTGCAGCCGACGAGACCGGGGCGCGCGCCTTGCTGGTCGCGCCCGAATTCGGCTTGGCGGCAGCCTTCTTCGCCGCGGCCTTCTTGGCGTCGGCGTCGCCATCGGCCTTGTCGGCAGCCTTTTCCTTCTTGGCGGGCTTCGCAGCCTTCGCCTTCTTGGCCTTGCCGCCGCCCTTGGCCGCGCGCTCGTCGATCAGCGCGATCGCTTCCGCCAGCGTGACTTCGTCGGGCGTCTTGTCGCTCGGGATCGTCGCGTTGACGCCGCCCGCGGTGACATAGGCGCCGTAGCGGCCGTTCTTCAGCGCGACTGCGCCAAGTGAAGGATGGTCGCCGAGCGGCTTGCCCGGGTCGGCGCCGAAACGGCGGCCGCTCGGACCCTTCGCGACCTTCTCGGCGATCAGCGTCACGGCGCGGTTGAGCCCGATGTCGAACACCTCGTCGCCGGCCTCCAGGCTGGCATAGGTCTTCTCATGCTTCACGAACGGCCCGAAGCGGCCGAGCCCGGCGGTGATCGGCTGGCCGGTCTCCGGATGCTTGCCGATCTCGCGCGGCAGCGACAGCAGCTTCAGCGCAAGCTCGAGATCGACATCGCCGGGCGAGGTGCCCTTCGGAATGCCTGCGCGTTTCGGCTTCTCGCCGTCTTCGTAATCCTTCTGCTCGCCGAGCTGGATGTAGGGCCCGAAGCGGCCGGCCTTCACCGCGACATCGAGGTCGGTCTCGGGATCCTTGCCGAGGATGCGGTCGGCGCTCTCGGCGCTGTCGGCGGCGAGGGGACGGGTGTAGCGGCATTCCGGGTAGTTCGAGCAGCCGACGAACGCGCCGAACTTGCCGGCCTTGAGGTTGAGCCGGCCGGTGCCGCAGGTCGGACATTGCCGGACATCGCCGCCATCGGCGCGGGGCGGATAGATGTGCGGGCCCAGCATCTCGTCGAGCGCATCGAGCACCTCGGCGACGCGGAGATCCTTGATGTCGTTCACCGCGCCGATGAAGCCGCGCCAGAAATCCTGCAGCACCTGCTGCCAGGCCACCTCGTTGTTGGAGATGCGGTCGAGCTGCTCCTCGAGGTCGGCGGTGAAATCGTATTCGACGTAGCGCGAGAAGAAGTTCTCGAGGAAGGCGACCACGACGCGGCCCTTGTCCTCGCCATGCAGCCGCTTCCTCTCGAGCTTGACGTAGCCGCGGTCCTTCAGCACCTGGAGGATCGAGGCGTAGGTCGAGGGACGGCCGATGCCGAGCTCTTCCATCCGCTTCACCAGCGAGGCTTCCGAGAAGCGCGGCGGCGGTTCGGTGAAATGCTGGGTGACAGCGAGGCTCTGGCGCTTCACCGCTTCGCCCTCGCTCATCGCCGGCAGTCGGCGCGAATCCTCGTCCTCCTCGTCGTCACGGCTTTCCTGATAGAGCGCGAGGAAGCCGTCGAACTTGATGACCTGGCCCGAGGCGCGCAGCTCAAGCACGCGCGATCCGGCCTTGGCCTCGATGTCGACGGTGGTGCGCTCGAGCTCCGCCGATTCCATCTGGCTCGCAACGGTACGCTTCCAGATCAATTCATAAAGCCGCGCCTGATCCGCATCGAGCCGGCGGCCGATGCTGGCGGGACGCCGCGACAGATCGGTCGGGCGGATCGCTTCGTGGGCTTCCTGGGCGTTCTTGGCCTTGGTCTGGTACTGGCGCGGTGCATCGGGCACGTAGGCGTTGCCGTAATCCTCGCCGATCACCTTGCGCGCCTGGGTGATCGCGGACGGATCGATCTGCACGCCGTCGGTCCGCATATAGGTGATGAGACCGGTGGTCTCGCCGCCGATGTCGATGCCCTCGTAGAGCCGCTGGGCGATACGCATGGTATGCGCCGGCGCGAAGCCGAGCTTGCGGCTCGCTTCCTGCTGCAGGGTCGAGGTGGTGAAGGGGGCCTGCGGGTTGCGCCGCGCGGGCTTGGCCTCGACGGTCGCGACCGTGAACAGCGCGGCTTCGATGGCCTTTTTGAGGTCCTCGGCTTCCGCACCGGAGCCGATGTCGAGGCGCTGGATCTTCTTGCCGTCGGCGCCGACGAGTCGAGCCTCGAAGGCCTCGCCGCGCGGCGTCAGCAGCGTCGCGACCAGCGACCAGTATTCCTTCGGCACGAACTTCTCGATCTCGAGCTCGCGGTCGCAGACCAGCCGCAGGGCGACCGACTGCACGCGACCGGCCGAGCGCGCGCCGGGCAGCTTGCGCCACAGCACAGGTGAGAGGGTGAAGCCGACCAGATAGTCCAGCGCGCGGCGCGCCATGTAGGCATCGACCAGCGCGCCGTCGATCTGGCGCGGCGCCCTCATGGCCTCGGTGACCGCCTGCTTGGTGATGGCGTTGAAAACCACGCGCTCGACCCTCTGGTCCTTCAGCGCGCGCTTCTCCTTCATCACTTCGAGCACGTGCCATGAGATCGCTTCGCCCTCGCGATCAGGGTCGGTTGCGAGGATCAGGCGGTCGGCACCCTTCAGCGCCTTGGCGATATCGTTGAGCCGGCCGGCGGCCTTGGCGTCGACCTCCCAGATCATCTGGAAATTGGCGTCCGGATCGACGGAACCATTCTTGGCAGGGAGGTCGCGGACATGGCCGAACGACGCCAGGACCTCATAGGAGGCACCCAGATATTTGTTGATCGTCTTGGCCTTGGCCGGCGACTCCACAATGACGATATTCATGTCATTCCAATAGCTTATGGGGAAACTTGAAGACGGGTTCCACTAGACTCGCGACCCGCCATGTCGGGCCGAACATGGGTGCTGAGGCGGCCCCTGTCAAATCGACAGATATTGAAAGCGGTACCTTCCGTGCCGGAATCCTATCCCCAGAGTTGAAAAATACGCCCCAGAGTTGCGGCGGAATCCGGCGTACCTCTCTTTATATTGGTGGATGGGGAGCAGACTTCTTTGGACAGGGCCGGAGGCGGCGGCGATTGGCGGCCGCGTGGTAAAGACATGCGTTCTCGCGACATGAACTGTCCGAGTCTTGCCCTTCGTTTCGCCGCTCTGTGAGCAGAGGGCGCAGGGAAAGCCGGGTGCCGATCGCACCCATGGGCCCCGTGCAATGTAGAAAGCACGGGGGTAGGACCACAGGTGTAACCGGGAACAACCCGGCTTTCCCTGCGCGATGGGTTACGGCTTATACGTACTCTCCCCGGTGAGACTGGGCTTGCTTGTCACCGTCTCGCGAAGATGCTTTCGCATCTCGCGGGAGACACCTGCCACTAGGGCGTCAGGCCTGCACGATTTCGCCGTCCGCTATCCGCCGCGACCGTCAATCGCGACATCAGCGTCCACCGCATCCCACCACAACGTTCGTGACGATCGCGAGCGCCCCTCGAGCGGGTGAGACGGGAAATCTATACACTGATTTGCCGTTACGATAA
>NZ_JAFCKQ010000023.1 GCF_018130215.1 Bradyrhizobium jicamae | reverse complement strand
CAACCCGGCTTTCCCTGCGCGATGGGTTACGGCTTATACGTGCTCTCCCCGGCGAGACTGGGCTTTCTTGTCACCGCCGTCAGCAAGAGACCTTGGTCTCTTGCTGACAGGACACCTGCCACCAGGGCGTCAGGCCTGCACGACTTCACCGTCCGCGCCGGCTGCTCTCGTCAGTCGCAGTCGTCGCGTCCACCGCATCCCACACCACGTTCATGACGATCGCGAGCGCCCCTCGAGCGGGTGAGACGGATCGATCTATATACTGATTTTGTATTTTGATAAACAGAAACATTTCTTCTGCCGGCGCTTGACAGGTTTTGCGCTGATTTGCCCGTCGTGTCGAATTTGTCACGACTCTGCTCTCGGCGTCATTCCGGCGAATGCCAGGGCGACGATGCAGATGGGCAACGTCGTTCCCGCGGCGTGACACGCATCACGTCGCGGCTCGTCGCCCGCGGCTAGCGTGGCGGCATCGGATCAATCGATCGCACAGGGAATCCGCCATGAACGCCATCACCGCACCGAAATCCTCCGCGCAGAACCGGCTCGAGGGCTTTGCGCTGACCGCAATCTTCCAGGGCCTGCCGACCTTCGCCGCCGCCGTGCTGATGCTGAAGCTGATCGGCGCCCGCGAGATCGTCGGCGACCGCGGCGGTGCCGCGACCTTCGTCGTGCTCGCCTCGCTGATCTACGCGCTGCTCGCGCCGAAGCTCGCATCCTGGTTTCCGCGCATGCGGAACGGCCACGAGCCGCTGTTCTATGACGCGAGCCTGTCGGTTTCGAACAAGATCGCGCAGTGGCGCGCCCAGCCGAAGGTCTCGCAGCAACTCGTGACCACGGCGATCATGCTGTCGCTGCTGGCGGTGGCGGTCGTGAGCGTGGGGTGACGCCGTCGGATCAGGCGGCAAGAAATTCCAGCGCCTTCTCGCGCGAAGTGAAGCGACCGAGCTCGCAATAGTCTGGATCGAGCTCAGCAAAGGCCCTTGCTACTCCAGATACGGCTTCAGCACTTCTTCGATCCATTTCATGAATGCGCGGACTCGGCGCGACAGATTGCTCCGATGCGCTACGACGAGGGACACGGCGAGCGCCCGGCGACGAAAATCGGGTATGATCTCCACAAGCGCTCCACTCTCCAAGTATCGGCCAATCCCCAAGAGTGGCGCCTGAATCAGGCCAAGGCCGGCGAGGGCAGCGGCTTCGTAGGTCTGCGCGCTGTTGACGTGCAGCGCACCTGGCAACTGAAGCGTCGCGTAGCTGCCGCCGTCCGGATATTCCCATCCATATGGTCTCGCCCCCAGCATCGTCGAAAAATGAATTGTCCGATGTTTCTGACGCTGGAGATCTTCTAACGATCGAGGGACGCCATAGCGCGCCAGGTAGGCGGGACTGGCTGCGTTGATCATGCGCAACTTGCCCAGCGGGCGGGCGATCAGCGTCTCGTCCCCAATAGGGCCAAGCCGCAATACACAGTCGAACCCCTCTTGAACCAGATCGACTTGCCGGTCCGTACTCGACACCTCCAGCTCCAACTCGGGGTGGGTCGCCATGAAATCCGGCAAGGCTGGCACTATCGTCGAGCGCGCCACCTCGGTCGGAAGATCGACCCGCAAACGCCCGCGAAGTGCCACGCGATCGCCTGCGAACATCGAGTGTAGGTCATCGACTTCAGCAAGCAGATCGCGGGCACGGGCATGAAATGCGCGTCCGTCCTCCGTCAACTGCACGCTGCGCGTTGTCCGGTGCAAGAGTCTGGCACCGATATCTTCCTCCAGCTTCCGGACTGCCGTTGAGGCCCTCCCCTTTTGGATGCCCAGGCTATCAGCCGCGCGGGTGAAGCTCCCCATTTCTGCAACCGTTATGAAAATGAGGATGGGTTCGAGGTTCTGCATTTTCGTGCCTTAGGATTGTTCACCGTAACGAGAACAGTGAGTTCATTTCCTCGGCATTTATTATACCCGAGAGACACAGTAGGCAGTAGGCCACGAATACAGGTGCCCCCCTCGGAGAACCACAAATGTCTGAAACGATGAACCTGCTGCAGGTGCCTGAAGCCATCAACTTGCATCGTGCCCTGTGGGCCGGCCGGATAATGAGTGCGGTTGTCGTTGTCGCTCTGGTGGCAGACGGCACTATTCAGCTTTTCGCGCCGGCACAGATCGCGAGCATGTTGCAGGAAACCGGGTTCGCGATGGACCTGACCCGTGTCGTGGGTCCGATCATATTCGTCTGCGCCATCCTCTACGCCATCCCAGCGACCGCCGTCCTCGGCGCGATCCTGGTGACGGGCTTTTTGGGAGGCGCCATCTGCGCCCATGTCCGGATCGGTGAGTTGGGGTCGCCGCCGGAAATCATTTCCCTGCTTCTCGGCGCGATGACATGGGGCGGCCTCTACGCGCGCGATCCCCGAATCCGGGCCTTCCTGCCACTCATCCGTTGAACCAGCAGGGCACTGCCCTGTCCCTCAAAATCAGGAGAATGCACATGTTTTTAGTAATGGGAATCACGGGAAAGGTAGGCGGCGCAACGGCAGAACATCTGTTGGCGCGCGGCAAGGAGGTACGCGCGCTGGTCCGCAATCGCGAGAAGGCATCAGGCTGGGCGAACAAGGGCGTGGAACTGGTTGACGGTGATTGGAATGATTCGGCGGCCATCGAGCGGGCACTCAAAGGCGTCGAAGGCGCGTATGTCATGTTGCCGGCTGTCTGGGCACCCTCGCCCGATTACAAGGAAGCAAAGGGCGTGATTGCAAACTACGTCGAGGCGCTCACCAATGTAGCGCCGCCGCGAGTGGTTGCGCTCTCGTCGATGGGTGCGAACAGGACCAGCGGGCTTGGGATGATCACGGCCTTGTCGCTTCTGGAGCAAGCTTTTCGCGCGCTGATATCGCCAATCGCGTTTGTGCGCGCAGGTGGATTCTTTGAAAACTTCCTCTACGGCTTGCAGGTCGCCCGGGGCGGAACGCTACCGGTCTACTACAGTCCGACAAACCGGAAATCGACCATGGTCGCGACAAACGACATCGGCGCGGAGGTCGCAACCCTTTTGACCGGGCCAGCGTGGTCAGGGCAGCGCGTCGTCGAGCTTGGTTCGATGGTCACTGCGGATGAAGTCGCGGAACAATTGGGTGAAGTCCTGGGTCTCGACGTGAAAGCCTTGGCAGTCCCGCGTGCAGGGTGGACGGAAGCGTTCGAACAGTTCGGCATCCCGAAGGGGCACACCGGACCCGCCGAAGAAATGTTTGAGGCCGTGAACGCGGGATGGATGGACCTCGGAGCCGAGGATACGGAGCACGTCGCGGGTACGACGTCCGCACGCGAGGTATTCGAGGCTGCACGGAATGCCGCCAAGGCGTGAGTTCGGGACAGATCATGGCGGGCCGTATGGCGTTGCCAGGAAAGGCCGCGGGCGCGGCCGGCATCGATGGTGTAGTCGACCATCGACGTCAGCGGTTCCGTATTTTCAGCGCCTCGTGCCGAAGGGCGCGCCTGCGCCGCGATGTCAGCTACCTGCGCCGCCGACCTCGTGTGAGAACCTACCGCTTCTTCCACCCGCCCCGCTTGCCCGGTGCCCCGCCGCTGCTTCGCGGCGACGGGCCGAACTCCGGGCCCGACTGCCGCGAGTCCGTCGGCTGGATGATCCGGCTCGTCGTGCCGAACGGTTTTGCGGGCAGGGCCCCGCTCGGGCGGAAGGGCAACGACTCCGGGCCGTGCATCTCGTCGAGATCGGGCTTGTGCACCCGCGAGCCGGACTTGCCGCCGCGGCCTGCCTTCAAGGACGTCGCCGCGCCCTTGTTCTTCATGGCGCTGACCGGAAGATTTGCGGCTTCGCCGTATTTCTTCATGCCGGCATAGGCACCGGCCTGTTTCTGCACATTGCGCTGCTTGGCGGTCGGGTCGTCGACCACGGCCATCTCGGTGGCGCGCAGGCGCTTCACCTCGTCGCGGAGCCTTGCGGCTTCCTCGAAGTTCAAATCGGCGGCGGCTTCGCGCATCCGGGTTTCGAGATCGCTCAGCACGGCCTCGAAATTGTGGCCGATGCTGATGACATCGTCGGCCATGCCGCCGTCGCCGATCTCGACCAGCACGTGGTCGCGCTCGTAGACCGAGTTGAGGATGTCGCCGATCGATTTCTTCACGCTTTCCGGCGTGATGCCGTTGGCCTCATTGTATTCCACCTGCTTCTCGCGGCGGCGCGTGGTCTCGGCCATCGCCCGGTCCATCGAGCCGGTCATGCTGTCGGCGTAGAGGATCACCTTGCCGTCGACATTGCGCGCGGCGCGGCCGATGGTCTGGATCAGCGAGGTCTCGCTGCGCAGGAAACCTTCCTTGTCGGCGTCGAGGATGGCGACCAGCGCGCATTCGGGAATGTCGAGGCCTTCGCGCAGCAGGTTGATGCCGACCAGCGCATCGAAGGCGCCGAGGCGGAGATCCCTGATGATCTCGATGCGCTCGATGGTGTCGATGTCGGAGTGCATGTAGCGGACGCGGATGCCCTGCTCATGCAGATATTCGGTGAGGTCCTCCGCCATGCGCTTGGTCAGCACCGTGATCAGCGAGCGATAGCCGGCGGCCGCGGTGGCGCGGACCTCGCCGACGAGATCGTCGACCTGGGTGCGGGCGGGGCGGATGTCGACGGGCGGATCAATCAGGCCGGTCGGGCGGATCACCTGCTCGACGAACACGCCGCCGCTCTCGTTCAGCTCCCAGCCGCTCGGCGTCGCCGACACCGCGACCGTCTGCGGCCGCATCATGTCCCATTCCTCGAAGCGCAGCGGGCGGTTGTCCATGCAGGAGGGCAGGCGGAAGCCGTATTCGGCGAGCGTCGCCTTGCGGCGGAAGTCGCCGCGGAACATGCCGCCGATCTGCGGCACCGTGACGTGGCTCTCGTCGGCGAAGACAAGCGCATTGTCGGGCACGTATTCGAACAGCGTCGGCGGCGGCTCGCCGGGGCGGCGGCCGGTGAGATAGCGCGAATAGTTCTCGATGCCGGCGCAACTCCCGGTCGCTTCCATCATTTCCAGATCGAAGGTGGTGCGCTGCTCGAGCCGCTGCGCTTCCAAGAGGCGGCCCTGGTCGTTGAGCTGGTCGAGGCGCAGCTTCAATTCCGATTTGATCGACTTGATCGCCTGCACCAGGGTCGGGCGCGGCGTCACATAGTGCGAGTTGGCGTACATCTTGATGAATTCGAGCTCGTCCTGCTTGTGGCCGGTGAGCGGATCGAATTCCTCGATGGTCTCGATGGTGTCGCCGAACAGGTTCACGCGCCAGGCGCGGTCCTCGTAGTGCGCCGGGAAGATGTCGATGACGTCGCCGCGGACGCGGAAGGTGCCGCGGGTGAATTCGGCCTGGGTGCGCTTGTACTGCAGCGCGACGAGGTCGGCGATCAATTGCCGCTGGTCGATGCGTTCGCCCTTCTTCAGCGCGAACGTCATCGCGGTGTAGGTCTCGACCGAGCCGATACCGTAGATGCAGGACACCGACGCGACGATGATGACGTCGTCGCGCTCCAGCAGCGCACGTGTCGCGGAGTGGCGCATGCGGTCGATCTGCTCGTTGATCGAGGAATCCTTTTCGATGTAGGTGTCGGTACGCGGGACATACGCTTCCGGCTGGTAATAGTCGTAGTACGAGACGAAATACTCAACGGCGTTGTCGGGGAAGAAGCTCTTGAACTCGCCATAGAGCTGCGCGGCCAGCGTCTTGTTCGGCGCCAGGATTAGCGCCGGGCGCTGCGTCGCCTCGATCACCTTGGCCATGGTGTAGGTCTTGCCCGAGCCGGTGACGCCGAGCAGCACCTGGGTGCGGTCGTTGCGCTGGATGCCCTCGACCAGCTCGGCGATCGCGGTCGGCTGGTCGCCCTTCGGCTCGTAGGCCGACTTGATCTCGAAGCGCACGCCGCCCTCGGATTTTTCCGGGCGCGGCGGCCGGTGCGGAGTCCACACCTTCAGCGAGCCGTCGTCCTTGCGGAACTCGGGACGGCCGTCGCGGATCAGATTCTCCAGCGCGTCGGCGGTTGCCTTGACGCCGAGCGCCTCCATCTTGCTGCGCGGCGGACGCGCCAGGGCTTCCTCGTCATCCTCTGCGGTCGGCAGCCCGAGTTGCCGCGCCAGCTCGGGGTCGAGGGTCGGGATGGTGGCCGAGGTGCCGTAATTGGGGCCGTAATTTCCTTGGGGCGCTTCCTCTAGACCCGAGGCATCGCGCCTGGCGACATCCTCGCTGGTTCCGCGGGTCGACGCTCGCGCGCGGTGCGCGGCAGCCTCGCCGCCGGCGCGGCGATCCCAGGAATTGTCCGGCGGCGGCTGCAATCCGGTGCCCGAGCCCATGCCCGCATCGCCGCGGTTGATCGCGGGATTGAGCAGTTCGGCCAGCGCAGGCCCGATCGGCTGGACCTCGGGCCGGTGTGCTTTGGATTTGGGGGATTTGCCGGGCTTTTTCGGAGTGCTTGGTGTCTTCGCCATGGCCGGAATATGGGACGAGTCCGGCAGCGAGAAAAGAGCAAACGGCGCGAGGATCGCCCCGCAGGCAAGGCTGCTGACAGCAGGGTGGCAGCAGCCTCGCTCTCTCCGTTCCCGCACCCCGTTCTTCTCGGGGAGAGGGGCAGGATGAGGGGCTCCATCCGCGAGTTGTCAGTGTCGTGAAGCCTGTGCGCCCTCACCCGAAATTCGCTACGCGGATTTCGGCGTCTCCCCGCAGGCGGGGCGGGCGGAGCGCGCTACGTGCGCGGCTTGTCGACGATGTCCATGTGGATGCCGCCGCAGCCGTCGCAGCGCATGGTCCAATACTCGGCGGCGCTGCCGGGAATGACGCGCAGCAGTTCGAGCTGCGCGGCGCAGTCCGGGCAATGCGTGCGCACCTGCGCCGGCCGCTCCGGTTCGGGCTCCGGCTGCGCGATCGCTGCGACCATGGCGCCGCCGATCAGGCCGAAGCCGTTGCCGACGGCATTGTCACCCCATACCGCTGCGGGAAACGGTCGATAAGCAGCTTCGCGTCCGCGATCGCTGCATCCCGATCGGACCACGCAAAGCCGATGTCGAGCGTCGGAAACGAGATGCCATCGATGACGACCGGCCTTTGATCGGTGCGTTGAATCCTGGCGTGCCATTGCCCTTTTCCCGCTTCAAATGACTTGATTTCAAAACCGCCGTAGATCATCCCCGACTCCGGTCGTTTTGCCCCGGGCCGATCGAACCACGCGTGCCCGCGATCAATTGTGATCGGGTTCACACATCGCGCGGTTTATTTGTGCGAAGCGGCGGAACCGGGCGCTCAAAGCCTGGTCACGATATGATCGGCGAGCACGGCCGCATCGTCGCCGACGCCTGACAGGAACGAGGACTTCATCCGCGAAAGCCATTGCAGGCCGAGGAAATAGAGACCCGGCACCTCCGAAATGCCGTGGCGATGTCGCGGCTCGCCCCTGGCGTCCAGCACCGGGATGTCGATCCAGCCGAGATCGAGGCCATAGCCGGTGGCCCAGATCACGGCGCCGATGCCCTCGGCGCGCAGGTCGAGCGTGCGCAGCGCCGCGGTAAGGCTGGGCGGATCGGGCAGGCGGGCGCGCGCCGCGGCATCATCGGGGCAAGCGAGGCCGCGCGTCCCGATGAAGTCGTCCACCATCCCGAGAAACGTCGCGTAGAAGGCATCGCCATTGGAAACGCTCGTGACCAGATCGGGCGCGATCTCGATCACGCCGTCGCGCGCCGCCGTGGCGCGGCCGAGCAGGGTGACGCCTTCGGCGGCGAAGCGGCGGAAATCGATCGTGTTGCCGCCATAGGCACCCGATATGACCGGCAGCAGGCGTGACGGGCCGCGCTGCTCGACCGGCGTCTGGTCGATGCCCATCTCGGCCAGCCACCAGAACAGGTCGCGCCCGCGATAGCGGCGCGGCAGGCGGTTGTGACGCCCGACCGACAGGAACACCCGCCGGCCGGCGCGCAGCAGTTCCTCGGCGATCTGCGCGCCCGAGGCGCCCGCGCCGATCACCAGTACCGCGCCGCCGGGCAGTTGCGCCGGGTTCTTGTAGCCGCTGGCATGGACCTGGAAGAGGTTCTCGTGATCGCGCAGCAGCTCCGGCCGTAGTGGCCGCTGGTAGGGACCGGTGGCGACGACGACGTTTCTCGCGGCGATGCGCCCGTCGCCGGTTTCGGCGACGAAGCCTGCACCCTGATCGCGGCGCAGCTTCCTGACCTCGACGCCGCAGCGGATCGGCGGCGCAACGAAGGCGGCGTAGCCCTCGATGAATTCGATGATGTCGGAGGTCGGCGAGAAGCCGTCGGGTTCGCTGTGGGAAAAGGGAAATTCCGGCAGCCGCACCGACCAGTTCGGAAACTGGAACATCAGCCCGTCCCAGCGTTCGCTGCGCCAGCGCTCGGCGATGCGCCGCCGCTCCAGCACCAGATGCGTGATGCCGCGCTGCTTCAGCCGGTGGCTCATGGTGAGGCCGGCCTGGCCGCCTCCGATCACCAATGTATCGATGGTCTCATCCGGCACTGCGCGCTCCCTTTCGTCGAACCGTGGGCTCGGCCGCGGCGCGGATGATCCAGCGGCGGAACGCGGCAAAGTCGCGCTGCTCGGCATGGAAGCCGCGATAGACCAGGTACCAGCGCATGCCCTTCGGCACGCTGAGCGCAAACGGCGCCACCAGCCGGCCGGCGGCGAGATCGTCGTCGATATAGGGCCGGATGCCCATCGCGATGCCGAGCCCGTCGACGGCGGCCTGCAGCGCCTGGCCGTAGAACTGGAATTCCGGCCCGCGCGCGCTTTGTCGCGGGACGCCGGCGGCCTTCAGCCAGGACGGCCAGTCGTCGGGCGAATGCGCGACGCGGATCAGGCTCGGGCCCTTGAGGTCGGCGGGACGCTTCAATCCGCCGGCGAGCCGCGCCGTGCACACCGGCAGCAGGTCGGCGGCGAACAGCGGCTCGGCGACGAGGCCCGGCCATTCGCCGTCGCCGAGCTGGATGCCGCAGCTCCAGTCGTCGCCGAACGGCGCCTGCATGCCGCCGGTCGTGATCCGCACCTCGATGTCGGGCTCCTGTCTGCGGAAATCGGCGAGGTGCGGGATCATCCACTTCATCGCGAATGTCGGCCCGACGCCGACCGTGAGCACGCGCGAGCTGGCTGAGGCGGTGACCTGCGCAGTCAGGCTCGCCAGCGCATCGAAGATCGGGGTCAGCCCGCCTTGATAGGCACGGCCGGCCTGGGTCGTCACCAGCCGGTTTGCCTTGCGCTCGAACAGCGGCACTCCGAGCCGCTCTTCCAGCAGGTGCACCATCCGGCTGATCGCGGCGGCCGAGACGTTCAGCTCGTTCCCCGCGGCGGCAAAGCTGCCGGTGCGCGCCGCGGCCTCGAACGCCTTGATGCCGTTGAGAAAGAGCAACCGCCGCATTCACCACCCTCAGGAAACCTGATGCATGGGCAAGATAACTCAGTTTGTGTGGGCCGTCCAAGCGGGCGAGAATCGGGCCGGCGGGGACAAGGCGTCGTCGGACGCGGGAATATTGGTGCCGCCACAGGATCATGCTCTGGACGTTGAAGGAGACATTCGATGGCAGAGACGACCGACGCCCTGGTGCTGGATCTCGTGGAGTGGGTCGCGCGCGAGCCGCGGCCCTACGCCGAGGTGATCGAGGTCTGGCGCACCTCGTGCCCGCGGCTGACGATCTGGGAGGACGCCGTCGACCGCGGATATGTCGCGCGCCGGCCCTCGGTCGAGGGCATGCGGGTGACGGTGACGGATAGCGGCCAGAGCTTTTTGCGCGCGCATGGTCGCATGCATTAGTGCCCCGGCTGCGCCAGCCGCGGCTTGATGATCTCCACCATGCGCTCGGCGGAGGTGCCGGGCGGGAAGAAGCCGAGATAATTGCCGTCGCGGTCCATCAGATAGATGTAGGCGGTGTGGTCCACGGTGTAGTCGCCGGCATCCTTCAGCGGCACCCTTGCATAGTAGACCTTGTAGGCGTCGGCGACCTTCCGGATCGCCTCCGCGCTGCCGGTGAGCCCGATCAGGCGCGGGTGGAACAGCGGCACGTAGTCGGCGAGATGCGCGGCAGTGTCTCGTTCGGGATCGACCGTGATGAAGATCGGCTGCACCTCCTCGCCGTCATGGCCGAGCTTGTCGATCGCCTGTCCGATCGCCTGCAAATCGGTCGGGCAGACGTCGGGGCAAAAGGTGAAGCCGAAATAGACCAGCATCAGTCTGCCGCGAAAATCCTTGTCGGTTCTGGCCTGGCCGGCCTGGTCGGTGAGCGCGAACGGGCCGCCGACCGGCTCCCTGTTCCACATCAGGATGTCCATGATCTCGGCGGCCGAGCGCGTCGACTGCGCCGGCGCGTCGGCGGCGAGCGCACACGCCAGCGTCAGCCACAGGCCGGCGCCGGCGCCGGCGATGGTGCGGAAAATCATATGCCGAAGGAGAGACGGCTGCCGGTGGTCGTGACCAGCACCTTGTCGCCCATCTGCGCGGTCGCCTCCTGCACGAAGTTGAGCCCGGAGCAGTGCATCGGGACCACCACGTCGGGCTCGAGCTTCTTGATCTCGGCGACCACCTCGGTGAGGTAGTCCTTCGGCGCCGGCCCGAGATGGAAGCCGCCGACGATGGCGTGCACCTTCTGGATGCCCGAGACCTCCTGCGCCTGCTTGACCGAATTGACGATGCCGACATGGCCGCAGGACGAGATCACCACCAGGCCCATGTCCCTGACGTTGAAGCAGGTCGCGTGCTCGTGGATATGCTCGTCGGGCACGATCTTGCCGTCCAGCTCGGCCGGCAGATAGTGGCTGGTGTTGCAGCCGAGCCCGTCCTTGATGCCGAATTCGACCCAGGTCTGCGGCAGCACGCGCTCGATGCTGCGGCGGGCGATCTTGCCGGTGGTGAAGGCGTGTCCGGCGATCACGGTCGGCGTCTCGCACAGCACGGTGGTGACGCGTTGCGCGGCGAGCTGGCGGCGGTCCAGCGTGCCGAAATCGGCGAACTGGCCCTTGGTCGGCGTCGGGCTGACGCGATGGCAGAAATTGTCCTCGCCGCCGGCGTAGAGCCTGACGTCGGCAGGCAGCTTGTCGCGGAACTTGTCGAGGAAGCCGTTGAGGCCGCCGAAATGATCGTAGTGCCCGTGGCTGACGATCAGCGCGTCGATCTTCGCCGGATCGACGCCGATCAGCGCCATGTTGTTGAGCAGGACATCGGGGGTGTAGCCATAATCGAGCATCAGCGTGCGCTGCGCGCCACTGGCCTCAGACTCCAGCCACAGCGACAGACCCCATTCATTGTGCAGCGACCTCTGGTAGTCGGCGCTGCGTGGCGGCGCTGCGATCGAGACGCCGCCCGCCTGTTTCGGCTTGAAGAACAGGTCGAAGCTGGAATCGACGAGGACGCGGATCGACAGTTTGTCGACGGTCGGCACCTCGATCGGGGCTGCGCTCGCGATCTCGACGCAGGAGAACGCACCGGCCGCTGCTGCACCGGCGAGTGCCGCCGACCCCTTCAGAAAATCACGTCGCGCCAGATTCCGTGTCATGGCAATCACTCTCCCTGAAATTCATTCGATGCAGTCCGCAATGGGGCAGCCTAGGAGCAATCGGGTTCCAGCTCAATCGCCTGCGCCGTTTGCACATCACGTTCGCGCGGGGCGCATTGCGCGCACATTGACTCGGGCCGGGCTTTGCGCCCAAATCCATGCAATCGCATCCTTTTCCCGATGCGCGATGTTCTCATCCAGCGCAGGATCGCCGCCATGATCGACCTCCATTACTGGTCCACGCCGAACGGTCACAAGATCACGATGTTCCTCGAGGAGACCGGGCTCGAATACAGGGTCTTCCCGGTCCAGATCGGCAAGGGCGACCAGTTCAAGCCGGAATTCCTGCAGATCGCGCCGAACAACCGCATTCCGGCGATCGTGGATCACGCGCCGAGGGGCGGCGGCGAGCCGATCTCGATTTTCGAGTCGGGTGCGATCCTGCTGTATCTCGCCGAGAAGACCGGAAAATTCCTGCCAGTCGATCTTTACGGCCGCTATGACGTGATCCAGTGGACGTTCTGGCAGATGGGCGGGCTCGGGCCGATGGCCGGCCAGAACCACCACTTCCGCAACTACGCAGTCGAGAAGCTGCCTTATGCGATCGACCGCTATGTCAACGAGACCAACCGCCTCTACGGCGTGCTCAACAAGCGCCTCGCCGACCGCGAGTTCATCGCCGGCGACTATTCGATTGCGGACATGGCGAGCTATCCATGGGTGGTGCCCTACAAGAACCAGGGCCAGGAGATCGACGACTTCCCGCATCTGAAGCGCTGGCTCGAGACCATCGCCGCGCGTCCCGCCACGGTGCGCGCCTATGCCAAGGCGAAGGAGGTCAACCCCAATTTCGGCCAGCCCGCGATCCGGACCGAGGAAGAGCGCAAGCTGCTGTTCGGGCAGACCGCGGCGGTGGTGCGATAGGTTTCGACTCTATCCCCGTCATTGCGAGGAGTTCGTGACGCGCCGCTGCTTCCACGCCGTGAGCCCCTCGGCGAGGTCGCGGCCTGGCACCAGCGCGGCGAATTGCTCGCTCTCGACCAGCAGTCCCTCGGCAATCGGCATGTTGAGCCCGCGCGTCACCGCGGTGATGACGCCGCCGACCGCGCCAGGGGAGTGCCCGATGATCCGGCCAGCCAGCTCGCGCGCAGCGGTCAGCAGCTGATCGTGCGGCACGATGCTGTTGACGAGCCCGATCTCGCGGGCATGCTGTGGCGAGAACGGTTCGCCGGTCAACAGCAGCTCGAGCCCGCGCTTGCGGCCGGCGAGGCGAGGCAGCCGCTGCGTGCCGCCGAAGGTCGGCGGCATGCCGAGCTTGATCTCGGGCTTGGCGAACAGCGCACGGTCGCTGGCAATAGCGAGATGCACGGCCTCCGCGATCTCGCAGCCGCCGCCGAACGCGATGCCGTTGATTGCGGCGACGACGGGCTTCCTGAACGCCTCGAGCCGCGCCGTCATCGCCTGTCCGCGCCGGACGAAATCGCGCACGGCGATCGCGGGTCCATGCCGCACGCTGCCGGAGAATTCATGGATGTCGGCGCCGGCCGAAAAGGCGCGCGTCCCCGCGCCGGTCAGGATCACGGCGCGCACGGCGTCGTCGCCCTCGATCCGGTCGAGCGCAGCCATCAGCCGGTCGATCAGGTCGTAGCTGAGCGCGTTCAGCCGCTGCGGGCGGTTCAGCGTCACCAGCGCAATGGCCCCGTCGATTTCGAGCAGGATGGGGTCGGTCATGATGTGATCTCCGGTATTCGTGCGTCGGAGCTCAAGGTAGACGCCGCGGCGATTTGTGTATATTCACTGGTTAGTATACATACGCATCATGCCAAGACCCTCCGAACCTACCCGCGAACGCATCATCAAGGCGGCCAGTGCCCTGTTCTACAGCGAAGGCATCAGGCGCGTCAGCGTCGACGAGGTAGCCGCCAAGGCCGGCCTCACCAAGCGCACGCTGTACTATCACTTCCGGAGCAAGGACGACCTCGTCGCCGCCTACCTCGCCGCGCGCGACCAGCCCAATCTGGTGCTGTTCCGGACATGGTTCGCCGACGCCGAAGGCGGTGTGCCGGCCAAGGTGGAGGCGATCTTCCGCAACCTCGCGCGCTCGGCGCGACATCCAAAGTGGAAGGGCTGCGGCTTCCTGCGCACCTCGGCCGAGCTCGCCAACATGCCCGGACATCCGGCAATCAGGATCGGTGCCGCGCACAAGAAGAAGTTCGAGGACTGGATGCGTGCGACGTTCGCCGCGGAGGGAATCAGTGACCCGCTGCAACTGGCGCGGCAGGTCCTGTTGCTGCTGGACGGCTCATTCGCCGTCGTGCTGCTGCACCGCGATGCCAGCTACATGGAGACGGCAGGCGAGGCGGTGCGTGCGCTGATCGAGATGGCGCTGGCGAAGCGACGGAGCAGGAAGCGTCAGCTGCCCGGTTGACAGCCGCGCGGCATACCGGCATCGTCCCCTCGCTGCATGTAGGGCGCATCGGCCTTCGGCCGAAGGGGCAATGCCCACCTACGCGACGTCAACCGTAGCCGCGCCCATGCCTCATCTCGAAAACCTTCGCAAGCAGGCCAAGCTTATCCTGCGCAGGCACCGCGACCGCTATTATCCGGTCGCGGCCCAGATCAGGTCGGGCTTGCCCCGTTTCAGCCGGATGACCGACTCCGAAATCCTCGCCCAGGCATTCAAGCTGGGTGATGCGCAGGAGCTGGTCGCCCGGCAGCATGGGTTCGAGAGCTGGCACGCACTCAGAGCAGGACTCTCCACCATGCCCGATCATGCAGCCGCCCAATCGACCAGGCCGGTCATCACCGCCGCCGAGCCGCAGCTCTTCGTCGCCGACATCAAGTCGGCCTGCGACTTCTTTGCCGACAGGCTCGGCTTTTCCACCGCCTTCACCTATGGCGAGCCACCGTTTTACGCGCAGGTCATGCGCGACGGCGCGCGCCTCAATCTGCGATGCGTGTCGCAGCCGCCGATCGACGGAGCCTTGCGCGATCGGGAACAGTTGCTTGCCGCCTCCCTGACAGTCGCGACCGCGGAGGAGATCAAGGCGCTGTTCCTCGAATATCAGGCGGCTGGCGCGACCTTCTTCCAGACGTTGAGGCGGCAACCATGGGGCGCGAAGGACTTCATCGTTAAGGATGCAGACGGCAATTTGTTGCTGTTTGCGGGGCCTGCGGAATAACTGCTGTCGCTTCAGCGAAAAATTGCATCGCAATTTTGTCGTGAGCTCCTCGCGAGGGCGGTCAAGACGATTGTCGGGCGAACACGCCCCGCTCCCGCAGCAACGCCAGCACCGCATTCAGATCCGGCAGCACCGCCGCGCATCTGGTGCGCGTTTCCGCGGTCGGTTGCGCCATGTCCGGAACCATCAGCGTGATGGCGCCGGCGGCGTGCGCAGCGGCGACGCCGTGGTTGGAATCTTCCACGGCGACGCAGGCCTGCGGGATCACGCCGAGGCGGGCGGCCGCCGTCAGATAGAGCTCCGGGTCCGGCTTGCCGTGCGTGACGTCGTCGAGCGTCAGCAGCGTGTCGAAGCGATCGCGGATGCCGGCGAGTGCAAGGTGTCGTTCCGCCGTGCGGCGGGATGACGAGGTCACGATCGCCATCGGGCAGTTGGTGGCGGCAAGGCCGTCGAGCAGTTCGATCGTGCCTGATTTCAGCGGCAGTGTGGCCTCGAACATCCGATCGCGGTTGAGGATGAAGGCACGGTTGACCTCGGCGAGCGGAAACGCAGACCCGTAGCGATCGAGCAGCATCGCTTCGCAGACCGGTCCGGGAAGGCCGACCATGGAACGGCAGAGCGACACGACGTCGTCGTTGTAGCCGCACCCGTTCAGCGCCGCGACGAGGCTGTCGAAATACACTTTCTCGGTGTCGAGCAGTGTGCCGTCCATGTCGAGCAGGACGGCGCTTACGGTCCAACGTTTGCTCACGCGGCGCTCGCGCCGGCGTGTTGTTCCGCGGCCGCCATTCGCAGGCAGCTCGGGCACAGGCATTCGCCGCCATCTGACGGCATCGGCAGGCGAAAGCTTTCCTCTGAACACCAGCACGCCCCGGCGGGGTTGCACGAAAACGCGGTGCCACAGCCCGCGCAGATCAATCGGCTCGTGGAGTTTTTTTCGGAAACGTCGTTCATCAGGTGTACGTGATTCTAACCGCGATTTAATGCGCGAATTAATCCCGGGTTCATCCCGGGCAGCGCTATGATGCCCGGGTGATCATATCGCCGGGATCGGCCGAAGGGAATTCCCAAGGACAGTTCGATGGCCCGTGATTCGCAAGCTGCGCTGACAGCCCTCAATCGCTTCGGATTTGGCGCCCGCGGCGGCGCCGCCGGGGACTTCATGAATGCGGCCTCCGATCCGCGCGGCTTCGTCAAGGCCGGGCTTTCGCGACCGAACGGTGCGCTGCTCGAGGTTCCCGGGCTGCTCTCGACACCCGAACTCGCCAGGCAGGTGTTCGACTATCAGTTCGAGATCCAGCAGGCTCGCGAGGCCGCCAGGGTCGCACAGTCCACCGCGAGCGAGTCGCCGCCGCAAGCCCCGGACGGAAAGCAGCCGCCGCAGCGGCGCAACCTGTCGCTGCCCTCGGTCGCCAAGGAGATCGCGGCGAAGGATCCGACGATGCAGGCGCAGACCGCCGACAACGCCAATGCGGCGATGACGCCGGGTGCGATGCAGCCGTCGGTCAATCCGCAGAAGCCGCCGGTTGAGCCGCCCAACATCATCCAGAAGACGTTCCGCGCCGAGGCGCTGGCGCGACTGCAGCGCAGCGTGGTCGCCGATTGCGGCTTCGTCGAGCGCCTGGTCGTGTTCTGGTCGAACCACTTCTGCATCTCCGCCAACAAGGGCGCGCTGGCGCGGATGTGGGCCGGCTCGTTCGAGCGCGAGGCGATCCGCCCGCATGTGCTCGGCCGCTTCGGCGACATGCTGAAGGCGGTCGAGCAGCATCCGGCGATGCTGTTCTTCCTCGACAATCAGCAATCGCTCGGTCCGGATTCGCGCGCCGGCATCAACCGTCACCGCGGGCTGAACGAGAACCTGGCGCGCGAGATCATGGAGCTGCATACGCTCGGCGTCGGCGGCGGCTACACCCAGGACGACGTGACGTCGCTGGCGCGCATCATCACCGGGTGGACCTTTGCCGGCCGGCAGGGCAGGCTCGGCACGCCCGGCAGCTTCGTGTTCAACGCCAATGCGCATGAGCCCGGGACGCATCTGGTGCTGGGCAAGACCTACCTGCCCAATGGCCTCGCGCAGGGCGAGGCGGTGCTGTCAGATATCGCGCGGCATCCGTCGACCGCGAAATTCATCGCCACCAAGTTCACGCGCCACTTCGTCGCCGATGATCCGCCGCCGGCGCTGGTGGCCAGGCTGCAGGATGTCTTCACGAAGAGCGGCGGCGACCTCGCGGTTCTCGCCACCGCGCTGGTCGATTCGAACGAAGCATGGCAGGCGCCGCCGACCAAGATGCGCTCGCCCTACGAATTCCTGGTGGCCTCGGGTCGCCTGCTGGCACGCAATCCGGAGGATCCGGGCCGCTATCTCAACGGCCTCAACGTGCTCGGCCAGCCGCTATGGTCGCCGGCAGGCCCCAACGGCTTTCCCGACACGAGTGCCGCATGGGCCTCGCCCGAGGGTCTCAAGCTGCGGCTCGACATCTCCGCGCAGGTGGCCTCGCAACTGGCCGATCGGTTCGATCCGCGCGAACTGCTCGAGCTGGTCGCCGCGGATGCCGCTTCGCCCGAGACGCGGCGCACCATCGAGCGGGCGGAATCGCGCCAGCAGGCGCTGGCGCTGCTGTTGATGTCGCCGGAATTCCAGAGGAGATGACGATGGACTGCTCCGAGAACCTGGTGATGCAGGCGACGTCGCGCCGCGCGCTTCTGCTCGGCGGCGCGTCATTCGCGGCCTGGGCCTATTTACCGAAACTCGCGCGCGCCGCCGACGGAAGCGATCCGCGGCTTGTGGTCGTGATCCTGCGCGGCGCGCTCGATGGCCTCGCCACCGTGGCTCCGATCGGCGACCCTGATTATGCCGGCCTGCACGGCGCGATCGCGCTGCGCGCCGACGGACCGAATGCCGCCATGATGCTCGATCCGTTCTTCGGCCTGCATCCGGCGATGCCGGAATTCGCGCGGATGTATCGCGCCAAGCAGGCCGCGGTGGTCCATGCGGTTGCGACCTCCTATCGCGACCGATCGCATTTCGACGGCCAGGACGTGCTCGAGAGCGGCTTTCCCGGGCCGGGCCGGGTGCAGTCCGGCTGGCTCAACCGTGCGCTGGAGGCACTGCCCAGGGGAGATCGCATCGCGGGCGAGCGGGCGATGAGCGCGCTTGCGGTCGGTCCGACCACGCCGCTGGTGCTGCGTGGCGCGGCGCCGACAGTCGGCTGGTCGCCGGTCGCGCTGCCGCAGGCCGCCGACGACACCGCGATGCGGCTGGTCGATCTCTATCAGCACCGCGATCCCGCGCTGGCGAGCGCATTGACGCAAGGCTTGCAACTCGAGAAGCAGGCGCAGGGCGACGACATGAAGCCGAAGCCAGGTGCAGGTGGCGCGGCCGCGATGCGGCTGGTGGCGCGCGGCGCCGCCAAGTTGATGGCGGCCGACGACGGCCCGCGGATCGGCGCGCTCGCCTTCGACGGCTGGGACACCCACGCCAATGAGGGCGGCCCGGTCGGCCGTCTCGCGCAACTGCTCGGCGGTCTCGACGGCGCGCTGGCGGAATTCGAAAGCGGCCTGGGTGATCGCTGGCGCCACACCGTTATCGTGGTCGCCACCGAATTCGGCCGCACCGCGCGCATCAACGGCACCGAGGGAACCGACCACGGCACCGGCACCGTCGCGCTGCTCGCCGGTGGCGCGGTGAAGGGCGGCCGCATGATCACGGACTGGCCGGGCCTCAAGACGGCCAATCTCTACCAGGCCCGCGACCTCGCCCCGACCACCGATCTGCGCGCGGTGATGAAAGGCGTGTTGCACGACCAGTTCGGCGTCGGCGAGCGCGCGCTGGCGGATACGGTGTTTCCGGACAGCACCCCGGTGAAGCCGATGAAGGGGTTGGTGGCTTGACTTTCCCTAACCTCTCCCCGCCCTTTGCGGGGAGAGGTCGGAAGCGACGCGCAGCGTTGCTTCCGGGTGAAGGGCAAGACGATGCGTGGCGGCAATCCGAAGACGATCCGAATTGCGCGACGGCTGCGCGTCGATCAGACGGACGCGGAAAACGTCCAATGGAATCGTATTCGCAACCGCCAGATCGACGGCCACAAATTCGCCCGTCAGGTCCCGATCGGGACTTGCATCTGTGATTTCGTCTGCCGCGAGATGCAGGTCGTTGTCGAGGTCGATGGCAGACAGCACGCCGAGTCGGCTGCGGACGCCGACCGCGATCGCTATCTGGTCAGCGAGGGGTATCGCGTGCTTCGCTTCTGGAACAACGACGTGCTCGGCAATATCGACGGGGTGTTGATCGCAATTCAGACTGAACTGAGCAGTCTCCCCTAACCTCGCCCCGCTTGCGGGGAGAGGTCGGATCGCATCGTCGATGCGATCCGGGTGAGGGGGTACAGGCCTCACTGTGTTGAGAACTCGTGGAAGCGGCCCCTCACCCCGACCCTCTCCCCGTGAAGAACGGGGGGAGGGAGCGAGAAAGCGCTGCTGGCCCGACGATATCTGTCGATCTTCCCTAACCTCGCCCCGCTTGCCGGGAGAGGTCGGATCGCATCGTCGGATGCGATCCGGGTGAGGGGGTACAGGTCTCACTGCGTTCAGAACTCGTGGAGGCAGCCCCTCACCCCACAAGAGCGGGGAGAGGGGGCGGATAGAGTGACGCAAAAAAAAGCGGTCCCGGTCAGACGCGGCGACTGACGGGGACCGCTCGGGGGCGAAGATCTGAGACGGGGGGCCTGATCTTGCGCGAGGCGAAGCCTAGCCGGGGTTTGTAACGCGGCGGTGACACCTGCGTAATTCACGACCGGCTCAGAACATCTTGCGGTAGATGACGAAGCCCGGCTTCTCCGCGACCTTGTCATAGAGCTGCATCGCGGTGTGGTTGGTCTCGTGGGTCTGCCAGTAGACCCGCGACGCTCCTGCAAGCTTCGCCTGCGCATAGACGCCGTTGATCAGCGCGCGGCCGACGCCCTTGCCGCGCGCGGCTTCATTGGTGAAAAGATCCTGCAAATAGCAGTTCGGCTCGATCATCGTGGTCGAGCGGTGATACAGATAGTGCGTCAGGCCGAGAAGCCGGCCGCCCTGATCGGCGACCAGCGCGTGGACAGGCTCATAGGCATCGAAGAAGCGCTGCCACGTCACCGCGGTGATCTCGGGCGCGAGCGCGGTCGGCCCCGAGCGCCCGTAGAACGCATTGTAGCCGTCCCACAAGGGAAGCCACTGCGCGTAATCCTGCCGGGTGACGAAGCGGATGGTGATGTCGTCGGGCATGAGGGATCCCCGTGCGGAAGATGTTTGCGACGTTCTATCGTCGCGGTCGCACGGGATCAATTGCCGGGGATGCCAGTCACTCGGCCGCGCGCAGATGCCGCGCCGGGCTGTGCTCGCCACCGCTGCCGCGCAGCGAGCGATAATAGTCGGCCTTGTCGGGATCGTCGGTTGCGCGCACGAGGTCCGTAACCGGCGTGTAGCTCAGCATCCGGCCGCCGTCAGGCAGCGCGGTGCAGCTGAAGCGCAGCACCTCGCCGTCGGCGAGGTTGAGGTTGATCGGCGTGGAATCGCCCGCGCGCATCCGCTCGGTGCGCTCGGCGATGAAGGCGCCGAGTTCGTCCTCGGGCAACTCCCACGCGCCGGTGTCGCGGCCGTGATACATCAGCGCGATGAAAGGCGGCTTTGCGTCGGCCTGCGCGTCGGAAAGCGCGAAATATTCGCGGAAGGCGCGGTTGATGAATTCGGCGCGGGTATCGGAATCGAGCAGCACGATGCCGATGTCGACCTGGTCGAGCGCTGCGGCGAGCCGCGTCGCGGTCGTGTGCTGCTCCTGCTCGGAGGCAAAGGCCTCGATCCATTTTTGCCGCAGCAGCCCGGTGATGACGGCAGTGCCGGCGGCGGTTGCGGCAAGCATCAGCATCCGCGAAATGTCCGAGACGTCGTAACCGGGCAGCGCGCGGTGATCGAGGAAGAACAGCGCCGAGGCGACCACCGCGATGGCGGCGCTGATCAGCCCGGAAGTGATGCCGCTCGTCGAGCTCGCGAGCGCCACGATGCAGACGAACAGCGGTGCCGGATTGGGCACGGTGATGACATAACGGTCGATGAGGAAGGCACTCACGGCGGTGATGGCCGTCAGTGCCGGACCTGAAATTGCACGCCAGTCGAAACGCATGCCCGTTCCCGTTGCTTGCCGAACAAACAATAGGGCCTCAGTCTGACGACAGGCCTGCAACACCGGCGGCATTTTCGTTCCCACCGTTAAGGCGGCCCTGCCGCGGCCGCGAGAGGTTTCATCGCATTCGAATCAAATGTTATGCACGGGCATGGAACCGAGTTCCGGTCGCGCGGGTTACCGCGTGCCCGCTTGCAAGAGGGACATCGATGCCCGCCATTTCGCCGTCGCTGCTGCCGGTCCTGATGTTGTTTGCCTCGAACGTCTTCATGACCTTCGCATGGTACGGCCATCTCAAGTTCAAGGCTCATCCGCTTCCCATCGTGATCATGGTGAGCTGGGGCATCGCCTTCTTCGAATACTGGCTGGCG
Source organism: Bradyrhizobium jicamae (assembly GCF_018130215.1). GTDB lineage: Bacteria > Pseudomonadota > Alphaproteobacteria > Rhizobiales > Xanthobacteraceae > Bradyrhizobium > Bradyrhizobium jicamae_A. Next base: position 87,422 of record NZ_JAFCKQ010000023.1, on the reverse strand, counting down.
GTGCCGGCCAATCGCTGGGGCAGCGCGGTCTATTCGGCGGCGCAGCTCAAGACCATGCAGGAGGTGATCACGCTGGTGGTGTTCGCGGCCTTCTCGGTGCTCTACCTGAAGGAGCCGCTGGGCTGGAATCACGCGCTGGGCTTTGCCTTCATCGCGGCCGGCGCGTTCTTCGTCTTCCACAAATGGTGACAGCCGCGCGCCCGCTCAGGAGAACTCCAGGAGAGAATTCCAAGGAGAGGCGGGCTTCCGTCGCTGCTCGATCATTTTCTGGGTGACGCCTACCTGGCGGCAGGCGTCATGATGCGCATCGGATGCGCGCGGTCCTCGCCCTGCGTGCCGGTCACGATCAGGAGCGATGCCGCAAGCAGGATCGCCACCGTCAACGTCACGGTCACAAGTCCGACGGGTGTCTTCATCATGTCGAGCCGCGCTGTCTCCACCGCGCCTGTCGCGCCAAGGTGCCAACCGGAAAATGCCGAGCTATGTCACGATCGTCGTCGCCATCGTGAGATCGGCCATGGTGACCTTGCTCGACAGCACCGTCAGCGTGACGACGAGACACAGCGTCAGTGCGCTAATCGCGAGCGAGGCTGCGATCGCATGTGTCAGCCGGGGCGATGCCACGGGGGCAGGGCGGCCCTGGAAGCCTGCCGTGCCGTACGACCGTTTCATGGTCCAAATCCCTCGAGCTGCGGGCGAATCACCCGCGACTTCGGCGAAATGTGCGAGACGTCGCCGGCAAGATTGCGGCGGCGATTGCCTCGAAAATGGCGAAACCGCGGCGGCGAACGAGCTTTTGCCCGCTATTTGAGCGGTTTTCCCGCTATCCCCGCTGTTCAGGCACCGGCGGCGACGCGCGTTGGCGCCTCGATCTCGGCTCCCGGCTGCCAGTCCATGGTCACGAACCCGGGGGTCTGTTCGACGCGCCGAAGCCAGTTGCGGATCGCAGGAAAGGTCGAGAGGTCGAAGTCGCAGCGTTCGGCGACATGGGTGTAGCCGTACAGGGCGATGTCGGCGACCGTGAACTGGTCGGCGGCGAAATAGGCGTGATTCTTGAGATGATTTTCCATCACCTGGAGTGCCGCGTAGCCGCGCTCCATCCAGTCTTCCAGCGCATGCGTCTGCAGGTCGCGCCCGCCCCTGACCAGCGACAGCCAGAAATAGGCGGCGCCGATGTTCGGCTCCAGCGCGTGCTGCTCGAAGAACATCCATTGCAGCGCCTCGGCGCGCTCGATCCGGGATTCCGGAGCCAGCGGCGTGCCGACCGCGACGAACCAGAGGATGGCGTTGGACTCGGCGAGGTAGCGGCCGTCGTCGACTTCGAGCAGCGGCACCTGGCCGCTCGGATTCTTGGCGAGGAATTCCGGCGTGCGGCTCTCGCCGCGCAGGATGTCGATCTCCACCGCTTCGTAGGGCGTCTTCAGCAAGGCCAGTGCCAGGCGAGCCTTGTAGCTGTTGCCGGAGCGCTGCATCGAATAGAGCTTGTACATTGCGTCGGGGTTCACTCGATCTGAAGACGGAACGCTGAAGACTGCGCGGCCTGTCACACCGCAATGCGCGTAGACAATGATGCCGATGCGGCAGCGTCGCAAGGCCTGAACGATAGAAAAAGTCGAAGCTTCTACCGCACTGCACGCGCGCAGAACGATTCCATCAACACGTCCTAACAATTCGGATCACGCCTGCGCGACTCACGTCGGGCATCCTGCGAGGTTAACTCGGGCAGAGTTGTGGTCGCAAATATTAGCGCGCTCAGGGCGTGGTGATTCGCGGACGTTTCTGATTGCAAATCCTCTCTCGTCTCCCTCTCCCCGTCCTTCACGGGGAGAGGGTTGGGGTGAGGGGCTGTCTCCGCGACCTCCGAACGTGGTGAGACCCGTACCTTCACCCGGATTGCATCTTCGATGCGATCCGACCTCTCCCCGCAAGCGGGGCGTAGGAAGAATCGATCACGACGTGGCCAACGCGCATGAGAATTGTCCTCGGAGCAATTTGCGCTGGAGCGCACGCCTGCAAGCCTCGTCCATGTGCCCGTGCGCGGCTTGCCGGATATGAGCGATTTGGCCGCGGAACTTGCGGAATGTTGCGCGCGTCACGAGCGATCGCGCGAAAGTTTCGGGCCTTGCCGCGAAGTTTCTTGCGATGCAGCGGCGACAGGCCTAGGGTGCGTCGATCCCATTCAAATCAAGTCGTGGCCACCGGCTCACGACGTTTGCCAGGAGATGATTATGGCCTTCCTGTCCGCTGCGCTCGACCGTGTGAAGCCGTCCGCGACGATCGCGGTCACGGACAAAGCACGCGCGCTGAAAGCCGCGGGCCGCAACGTCATCGGCCTCGGCGCCGGCGAGCCTGACTTCGACACGCCCGCCAACATCAAGCTGGCGGCGATCCGCGCGATCGAAGCCGGCAAGACCAAGTACACCGATGTCGGCGGCATTCCGGAGCTGAAGGAAGCCATCATCAGCAAATTCCAGCGTGAGAACGGCCTGACCTACAAGCCAAACCAGGTCATCGTCGGCACCGGTGGCAAGCAGGTGCTCTACAATGCCCTGATGGCAACCATCAATCCGGGAGACGAGGTGATCATCCCGGCGCCGTACTGGGTGAGCTATCCCGAGATGGTGGCGCTCGCCGGCGGCGAGCCGGTCGCAGTGGTGTGCCCGGCCTCGACCGGCTTCAAGCTGCGCCCGGAGGATCTGGAGAAGGCGATCACGCCGAAGACCAAGTGGGTCATCCTTTGCTCGCCGTCGAACCCGACCGGCTCGGCCTATACGAAGCGCGAGCTGAAGGCGCTCACCGACGTGCTGGTCAAGCATCCCCATGTCTGGGTGATGACCGACGACATGTACGAGCACCTGGTCTATGACGACTTCGTCTTCACCACCGCAGCACAGGTCGAGCCGGCGCTCTATGATCGCACGCTCACCGTGAACGGCGTGTCGAAGGCCTATTGCATGACCGGCTGGCGCATCGGCTATGCCGGCGGCCCGGCACAGCTGATCAAGGCGATGGCGACGATCCAGTCGCAGTCGACCTCAAACCCGTCGTCGATCGCGCAGTGGGCCTCGGTCGAGGCGCTCAACGGTCCGCAGGAGTTCATCCCCGCGAACAACAAGGTGTTCAAGGAACGCCGTGACCTCGTGGTGGCGATGCTCAACCAGGCGACCGGCATCGAGTGCCCGCGGCCCGAAGGCGCGTTCTACGTCTATCCGTCCTGTGCCGGCACGATCGGCAAGAAGGCGCCGTCGGGCAAGGTGCTCTCCAACGACGAGGACTTCGTCACCGAGCTGCTCGAGAGCGAGGGCGTTGCCGTGGTGCAGGGATCCGCGTTCGGGCTCGGACCGGCATTCCGCATCTCCTACGCCACCAAGACCTCCGACCTCGAGGAAGCGTGCAAGCGCATCCAGCGCTTCTGCGGCAACCTGCGCTAGGCACTGTCACACTGCGAAGAGGCTCCTGCACCGCGTGCGGGAGCCTTTTTCTTTTCGTATCTCTTCCTGTTCGTATTTCCTTTTCGTCGAGATCGCAGGCACCAGTAAAACCGGCATGTCAAATCACTTCGCGCTCACCTCTTCGCGATGTGCGCGCGTTCTGATGCCACACGCAGGAAGTTTTTACGGCCTCTTTGCGTGCTGCCTTGTTTTGGACACGACGCTTCCCTTCTGTCCGCCGCGCAAATTCAGTTCACCTGCGGAGACAGACCTATGCGACTTTCGACACTCACTCTTGCTGCGCTCGCGCTGCTGGCGCCCGTCGCCAGCGCCAACGCGATGCCCCCGGTCCAGGCCGGCGTCCTGGAATGCCAGGGCGGGCAGAATGTCGGCTTCGTCGTCGGCTCCGTCACCCAGCTTGAGTGCGTATTCCAGAGCGGTAACCGCCGGCCCGAGCCGTATCTTGCGACCGTGAAGCGTATCGGCCTCGACCTCGGCGTCACCGCGCAGACCCAGCTCGCCTGGGCGGTGAGCGCGCCGACCACGCAGGTTGCGCGCGGTTCTCTCGCCGGCAGCTACGGCGGCGTCGGCGTTAACGCCTCGGTCGGCCTTGGCGCCGGCGGCAACTTCCTGTTCGGCGGCCCGAACAATGCCTATGCGCTGCAGCCGATCAGCGTGCAGGGCCAGACCGGCCTCAACGTCGCGGCCGGCATCGCCGGGATCGACCTCGAACCGGTCCACGTCGGCGGTCCGCGCCGGCACTATCACCGCCACCATCACCATCATCACTGAGTGACAGGGTGTGAAGCTCAAAGGGGCCCGCAACAGCGGGCCCCTTTTTTGTGCCTGTATGTGGCAATGTCGCGCGGGCCACATCCCGTAACAATCGCAGCTTGTGCCGCCCAAATCTGGCACGGAGTACGATGTTATGGCATAGGAAGCCGGGTGCCCCCGGGCACCGCGCCCGTTTCGCTCTCTGCTCGCATCACGCCTTTCAGCCGGAGATTCCCTTCATGCGTCGCTTCATCCTCCTTGCCGGTGCTGCACTCGTCGCGCTGGCTGCCTCGATTTCCGGCAGCCAGGCGCAACAGCCGATGCAACGCGTTCAGGTCGGCGTGCTGGAATGCCGCGGCGGCGCAAGCATCGGCTTCATCGTCGGCTCCGTGACCAATCTCGGCTGCGTGCTGCGCATCGACGGCCAGCCGGAGGATCGCTACATCGCTACCATCCGCAAGGTCGGCATCGACCTCGGCATCACGCAGGAATCGGCATTGGCCTGGGGCGTGTGGGCGCCGGTGTCACGGCTCGGGCCGGGCGACCTGGCCGGTGACTATGCCGGCGCGCAGGGCAGCGCGACGCTGGGTGTCGGTGTCGGCGGCAATGTGCTGGTCGGCGGCTCCAACAACACGATCGCGCTGCAGCCGATGAGCGTGCAGGGCCAGGTCGGCATCAACGTCGCCGCCGGCCTCGAAGCCCTCGAACTGCGTCCGGGCCGCTGAGCCGGCATAGCCTTCGTCGACCGGCAGTTCGTCGGCGCATCGTCCGTCGCCGTCACTCGCGGGATTTGGATAGTCCCGCGAGCAGCGGCGCGTAGTACGCCCTGGTCGCGTCCGAACACGCGCGTCTCAAGCTGGGTCGACGATGCTTCCATCCGGACTGCGAATCCGAGGACCTCTTCGCCCGCATCCGTCAGTCGATAGCCCGTCGGCAGCTTCTCGAACTGTGCGCGCCAACCGTTCCTCCAATTGGGCACACGTCGCAATACGGTGGAGTGGTTCACCCCGAGGAACTCACCGCGGCGGCGCTCTTCCTCGCCTCGGACGAGAGCTCGTTCATGACGGGCTCCGACATGTCGTCGACGGTGGCGTCGGCAACGTCTGGCGGCGGCATCCCGATGAAATTCCTGCAGCGATGATATGGAGAACAGCATGACACCTGCTGATCGATCATGTTCGCCACCCGTGCCGAGGTTGCGCGACGCCGCACCGCAGCGACGTTTTCCCGCTTGCCAAACGGCTGACGCAGGCAGAGCATGAATGGTCGCCGACCCAATCATGGGCCGAGCTCCAAAACGAGGAGGCGGCAATGGGACAAGACGTCAGAAGTCCCCGAGGTCCACGGTGCATTGCACTGGTGGGCCCTTTCCAAAGCGGTAAAACCACACTTCTGGAAGCGATCATGGCGCGCACGGGCGCCATCAAGTCAGCCGGCAGCGTCGATGCCGGAACCTCCGTCGGCGATAGCAGCCCCGAGGCGCGCCAGCACAAGATGGGCGTCGGCCTCACCGCCGCCACCACCTCCTTCATGGGCGACAGCTACACTTTCATCGATTGTCCCGGTTCGATCGAATTCGCGCACGATATGCGTGCCGCGTTGCCGGCGGTCGACGCCGCGGTCGTGGTCTGCGAGGCCGATGAGAAGAAGCTGCCGCAGCTCCAGATCATCCTGCGCGAGCTCGAGGATCTCGGCATTCCCCGTTTCCTGTTCCTGAACAAGATCGATCGCGCCAACAAGCGCATCCGGGAGACGCTCGCGACCCTGCAGCCGGCCTCGCGCGTGCCGCTGGTGCTGCGCCAGATCCCGATCTGGAACGGCGATCTGATCGAAGGCTTCGTCGATCTCGCGCTGGAGCGCGCCTTCGTCTATCGCGAGCACAAGCCGTCGGAGGTCATCTCGCTCGTGGGCGGCGATCTCGACCGCGAGAAGGAAGCGCGCTTCTCGATGCTGGAGAAGCTTGCCGACCATGACGACGCGCTGATGGAGCAGCTGCTCGAAGACATCCAGCCGCCGCGCGATGCTGTGTTCGACGATCTCGCCCGTGAGCTGCGCGAAGGGCTGATCTGCCCGGTGCTGCTCGGCGCCGCATGCCGCGAGAACGGCGTGCTCAGGCTGATGAAGGCGCTGCGCCACGAGGCGCCCGGCGTCGCGGAGACCGCCCGGCGGCTCGGCGTGGCGGACCAGAAGGACGCACTGGCCTATGTGTTCAAGACCATGCATCTGCAGCACGGCGGCAAGCTGTCGCTGGCACGCGTGCTGGCCGGCCGTCTCGACGACGGCGCGACGCTGCAGTCGTCGTCCGGCGAGAGCGGGCGGGTCTCCGGCATCCTGTCGGTCTCGGGCGGGCATGACAGCAAGCGGCCGTCGGCGGAGGCCGGCGACGCCGTCGCGCTCGGCAAGCTCGATGCGGTCAAGACCGGCGAGACGCTCTCGAGCGGCAAGACCGCACCTGGCTCGCTGGTGAAGGTCGAGCCGACCTCGCCGGTGTTGTCGATCTCGATTGCGGCCACCGACCGCAAGGACGACGTCAAGCTCGGCCAGGCGCTGCTCAGGCTGAACGAGGAGGATCCCTCGCTGACGATGATCCAGAATCCGCGCACCCACGACACAGTGCTGTGGGGGCAGGGCGAGATGCATCTTCGCGTCGCGCAGGAGCGGCTGAAGGATCGCTTCGGCGTCAACGTCAAGGCGCACCCGCCCGCGATCGGCTACCAGGAGACCATCCGCAAGTCGATCACGCAGCGCGGCCGGCACAAGAAGCAGTCCGGCGGCCACGGCCAGTTCGGCGACGTCGTGCTCGACATCAAGCCGAAGCCGCGCGGGACCGGCTTCGAATTCCACGAGAAGGTGGTCGGCGGTGCAGTGCCGCGCAACTATATCGGCGCGGTCGAGGAGGGCGTCGTCGACGCTCTCGCGCGCGGGCCACTCGGCTTCCCCGTCATAGACGTCGACGTCACGCTGACGGACGGCTCCTATCACAGCGTCGATTCCTCCGACCTCGCCTTCCGCACCGCGGCGCGGATCGGGGTCAGCGAGGGATTGCCGCAATGCCAGCCGGTGCTGCTGGAGCCGATTCATCTGGTCGAGATCGTCTGCCCGACGGAGGCGACCGCCAAGATCAACGCGATCCTGTCGGCGCGCCGCGGCCAGATCCTCGGCTTCGACACCCGCGAGGGCTGGAGCGGCTGGGACTGCGTCCGTGCCACGATGCCGGAGGCCGAAATCGGCGACCTGATCGTGGAACTGCGTTCGGCCACCGCCGGCGCCGGCAGTTTCACCCGCCAGTTCGACCGCATGGCCGAAGTGACCGGCCGCGCCGCCGACCAGATCATCGCCGCGCATCGCGACGCGGCGTGATTTTGGCATCGTCATTCCGGGTCCGATGCTGTCGCATCGTCCCGGAATGACTGCATTGGCGACTTCCGAACATCATGCTCGAATCCCGCCGCAACCTGGCGCTGGCCTGCGCACTGAGCGCGCTGGCCGGCTATGTCGACGCCATCGGCTATCTGCAACTCGGCGGCCTGTTCGTCTCCTTCATGAGCGGCAACTCGACGCGGCTCGGCGTGACCCTGGCCGAGGCGCACTGGGAGCATGCGCTCGAGGCATTGGCCCTGATCTTGCTGTTCGTTGCAGGCGCCGCGGCCGGCAGCCTGATCGTGCTGAGCCGCATCGCGTATCGGCAGCCGCTGGTCCTGCTCGCCGAGGCGCTGCTGCTCGCGGCCGCGGCGCTGGCCTATGCGTTCGGCGCGCCGACCCTCGCGGTTGCCGCGATTGTGCTGGCGATGGGGCTCGAGAACGCAGTGTTTCAGATCGACGGCGGCGCAGGCCTCGGCCTGACCTATGTCACCGGCGCGCTGGTGAAGGTCGGCCAGCTCATCGCAGCTGCGCTGACCGGCGGCGCGCGCTGGGCCTGGCTGCCGAACCTGTTGCTGTGGGCGGCGCTGGTCCTGGGCGCGCTCGGCGGCGCGCTGGCCTACCGCTGGATCAACCTCGCCGCGGTCTGGTTTGCCGCCGGCACGGCGCTCGCCTTGAGCGTACTGGTTGCCGCAACCGCGAAGCGGACGGATTGACAGCGCTTGTGCCATGGCCGATGTCACCGCCATGACATCCTCGACCAAAACCCGCGCCGCGTGCCTGATCGGCTGGCCGGCGGCGCATTCCCGCTCGCCGCTGATCCACCATTACTGGCTGCGCATGCTCGGCATCGAGGGCGGCTATGTCATCGAGGCGGTGCCGCCGGATGATTTCAAGGATTTCCTGTTTCGGCTGTCGCTGCGCGGCTTCGTCGGCGCCAACGTCACCATCCCCCACAAGGAGCGCGCGCTGGCGCTGTCGACGCCGGACGATCGCGCCCGCGCCGTCGGCGCAGCGAACACGCTGTGGTTCGCCGATGGTGAATTGCGCTCGACCAACACCGACGTCGAGGGCTTCATCAACAATCTCGACGCCTGCGCGCCCGGCTGGGACCAGGCCGAGGACGCGCTGGTGCTCGGCGCCGGCGGCTCGGCGCGGGCGGTGGTGTTCGGCCTGGTCGAGCGCGGCATCGCGCGGGTGCATCTGGTCAACCGCACCATCGACCGCGCCCGCGCGCTGGCCGATCAGTTCGGCGCCCGTGTTCACCCTGCGACATGGGACGACGTCCCCGCATTGCTGCCGCGCGCCGGCCTGTTGGTGAACACCACCTCGCTCGGTATGCAGGGCCAGCCGGCGCTCGAAATCGACGTCGGCTTGTTGCCGCAAGGCGCCGTTGTTTCCGATCTTGTCTATGTGCCGCTGGTGACACCTTTGCTTGCGGCCGCCGAGAGGCGCGGGCTTAAGATCGCCGACGGACTCGGCATGCTTCTGCACCAGGCGGTGCGCGGATTCGAATTGTGGTTCGGGCAGCGCCCGCAGGTCACGCCGGAATTGCGTGCGCTGGTGGAGGCCGATCTCACAAAGACTTGAGGCGGGACACAAAGACTTGAGGCGGGACACAAAGACTTGAGGCGGGAATAGCATCTCGGAGCCGGGGTCAGATGTTAGGTCAACTGCCCCTCCTGGAGTTCCCCCATGCCGTTCCGTCCTGCCCAATTCGTTCGTCCGTTCATTGCGCTTGCGATGGTGACGGCTTCGACGCTCTACGCGATCGCACAGCAGCCGCCGACGCCGACGCGGGTGCGCGGAACCGTCGAAGGCGTCGACGGCGATACGCTTTCAGTCAAGTCGCGCAGCGGTGAAGATGTCAGGCTTCACATGACCGGCAATATGGTTGTGCTCGGCCTCACCAGGATCGCGCTGTCGGAGATCAAGGTCGGTTCCTTCATCGGCACTACCACGGTTCCGGGGCCGGACGGCGTGCCGAAGGCGATCGAGGTGCATGTCTTCCCCGAGAACATGCGCGGTACGGGCGAGGGCTCGCGGCCCTATGATCTCAAGCCCAACAGCAGCATGACCAACGCCACCGTCGCCGAATCCGTTGTCGGCAATGACGGTCACACGCTGCGCGTCAAGTACAAGGACGGCGAGAAGACGGTGCTGGTCTCGCCGGATACGCCGGTCGTGACCTACGTTAGCGCCGACAAGTCCGAACTGAAGGCGGGCGCCAAAATCATCGCCTTCATGAAGAAGCTGCCGGACGGCTCCTTGGAAACCGATCGCGTCAGCGTCGGCCGCGACGGCCTGACGCCGCCGATGTGAGGCTTGCTTCGTACCCCGGATGGGGCGAAGCGAAATCCGGGAATCTTTCCGTTGAGGGACCGTCCCGGATTGCGCTTCGCTCCATCCGGGCTAGGAAACTGCGGAATAGTGCCCGCCGCTCGGTGTTCCTGACTCCGCCAGCCAATCTCCGGGAGAACCATCATGCTGAAATCGCCCTTGCTCGCGGCGCTGTTCGCCACTGCCCTCGTCTCGATTGCATCCGCGCAGCAGCCGCCGGCGGTGCGCATCCGCGGCACCATCGAGGCGGTCGACGGCCCGCTGCTTTCGATCAAGTCGCGTGACGGCACCGACATGAAGGTGCGCACGACGGACAACGTCGCGGTGTTCGGCGTCGCCAAGACCGATTTGTCGGAGATCAAGCCGGGCTCCTATATCGGCATCACGGCGATGCCGGAGCCGGACGGAACGCAGAAGGCGATCGCGGTTCACATCTTCCCGGAGAACCAGCGCGGTGCCGCCGAAGGCTTTCGTCCCTGGGACCTGCGCCCCAACTCGACCATGACCAACGCCACCGTGGCAGAGACAGTGGCGAGCGCCGACGGTCAGAAAATCCTCGTGAAGTACAAGGACGGCGAGAAGAAGGTCGTGGTGCCGCCGGGCACGCCCGTTGTCACCTTCGTCGCCGGCGACAAGTCCGAGCTCAAGCCGGGTGCCAAGATCATCATTTTCGGCGCACAGAAGAAGGACGACGGCACGCTGGAAGCCAATCGCGTCAACGTCGGCCGCGACGGGATCACGCCGCCGATGTGATGTTCACGCGGTCTCTCTCAACACGTCGTCCCGGCTTTCGCCGGGACGACAGCCGTTACGGGCTACGGCAATCACACCGCCAGCACGTGGTCGTCGATCTCGGCGATGGTGTTGACGCCGCACAGGCCCATCGTGGTGGTGAGCTCCTTGGCCAGAATGTCGATCGCCTTCGCGACCCCTTCCTGGCCGCCGGCCCCCAGCCCGTAGGCATAGGCGCGGCCGATCATGCAGGACTTTGCGCCGAGCGCGAGCGCACGCATCATGTCCATGCCGGTGCGGATGCCGCCGTCAAACATGATCTCCATCTGCGAGCCGATCGCATCCGCGATCTCCGGCAGCACCTCGATCGACGACGGCGCGCCGTCGAGCTGGCGGCCGCCATGGTTGGAGACCACGATCGCCTGCGCGCCGGTCTTGGCGGCGAGCTCGGCATCCTCGACGTCGAGGATGCCCTTGAGGATCAGCTTGCCAGGCCAGATGCTGCGGATCCAGTCGATGTCCTTCCAGCTCAGCGACGTGTCGAACTGCGAGGCGGTCCATTCCGACAGCTTGGTCAGGTCCTCGGTGCCCTTCACGTGACCGGCGATGTTGCCGAACGTGCGGCGCTTGCCTTGCAGCACGCCGGACACCCAGGCAGGCTTCGTCGCAAAATCGATCAGCTTCGACAGCGACCATTCGGGCGGCACCGTCATGCCGTTCTTGATGTCCTGGTGACGTTGCCCGATCACCTGGAGATCGACGGTCAGCACCAGCGCCGAGCACTTCGCCGCGATCGCGCGCTCGATCAGCGATTTGATGAAGCCGCGGTCCTTCATGACGTAGAGCTGGAACCAGAACGGCTTGTCGACGGACGCCGCGATGTCCTCGATCGAGCAGATCGACATCGTGCTCTGGGTGAAGGGAATGCCGGCTGCCTGCGCCGCGCGGCAGGCGTAGATCTCACCGTCGCCATGCTGCATGCCGAGCAGGCCGACCGGCGCCAGGATCAGCGGCATCGCCGCGGGCTCGCCAAGGATCGTGGTCGACAGATTGCGCCGGGAGACGTCGACCAGGATTCGCTGGCGGAACTTGATCTGCTGCAGGTCCTCCGAATTGGCGCGCAGCGTGTCCTCGGTATAGGAACCGCGATCCGCATAATCGAAAAACGCCTTCGGCACACGGCGCTTGTGCAGCTGACGCAAATCCTCGATGCAGGTAATGTGCTTCATGGAGGTTCCCGGCCCTTCTAGTATGTCGCAAATCTTGCAGGTCTTGAGATCTTGCCGTCATCTAGCATGGTTGGACCACCTGCCAAATCGGCTGATGCATGGAGAGCACGATGACGCAATCAGGCTCCAGACCGAAACCCGACGACAGTGCCGAAAAGCGCCGCCTGGACGATGCCCTGGAAGAGGGGCTCGAAGAGACCTTTCCCGGTTCCGACCCCGTCAACGTAACCCAGCCGGCGCCGAGCAAGGGCGACCGCCATGTCAGGCGCAAGGGCGATGGCTGACGGCAGGCGGTTCATGCGGCAGGGAGTAATCCTTTATTTCACAAAGACTTAGCCTCAATCCTGGCGGATAGATGGCAGTAACGATTCATCATATTTTTTGAAGTCATTCTCACGTGTGAAGGATTATAAGGCCGATGCACGATAAAATGGTGGGTATTCAAGACCTTCTCGCCGGGTGGTTCGAGAGGTCCGTGCTGGGGGTTACATGAGCCGCAAATATTTCGGGACCGACGGGATTCGGGGCCGCGCCAATGGACTGATCACGCCTGAGCTCGCGCTCAAGGTCGGGCAGGCCGCGGGCCTGGTGTTTCAGCGCGGCGATCATCGCCATCGCGTCGTGATCGGCAAGGACACGCGGCTGTCCGGCTACATGATCGAGTACGCCATGGTGGCGGGCTTCACCTCGGTCGGCATGGACGTGCTGCTGCTCGGCCCGATGCCGACACCGGCGGTCGCGATGCTGACCAAGTCGATGCGCGCCGATCTCGGCGTCATGATCTCGGCCTCGCACAATCTGTTCGAGGACAACGGCATCAAGTTGTTCGGCCCGCAGGGCTTCAAGCTGTCTGACGACGTCGAGAAGCAGATCGAGCAGCTGCTCGACGAATCGCTCGATCGCCGCCTGGCGCAGAGCGCGAGCCTCGGCCGCGCCCGCCGCATCGATGGCGTCCACGACCGCTACATCGAATTCGCCAAGCGCACTCTGCCGCGCGATCTCTCGCTCGACGGCCTGCGTGTCGTGATCGATTGCGCCAACGGCGCGGCCTACAAGGTGGTCCCGGAAGCGCTGTGGGAGCTCGGCGCCGACGTCGTGCCGATCGGCGTCGAACCCGACGGCTTCAACATCAACAAGGAATGCGGATCCACCTCGCCGGAAGCGCTGGCGCGCAAGGTGCGAGAGATGCGCGCGGATATCGGGATTGCGCTCGACGGCGATGCCGACCGCGTCATCCTGGTCGACGAGCGCGGCCACATCGTCGACGGCGACCAGCTGCTCGCGGTGATCGCGCAGAGCTGGAAGGAAGACGGCCGTCTTGCCAAGCCCGGCATCGTCGCCACCGTGATGTCCAATCTTGGGCTGGAGCGCTTCCTGCAGGGCCACGGCGTGGAGCTCATCCGCACGCCGGTCGGCGACCGCTACGTGCTCGAGCAGATGCTGAGCGGCGGCTATAATCTCGGCGGCGAACAATCGGGCCACATCATCCTGTCCGACTATGCCACCACCGGCGACGGCTTCGTGGCCGCGCTGCAGGTGCTGGCCGTGGTGCAGAAGCTGCGCCGCCCGGTCTCGGAGGTCTGCCGCCGTTTTGATCCGCTGCCGCAAATTCTCAAGAACGTGCGCTATCGCAGCGGCAAGCCGCTCGACGACGCGGAGGTCAAGTCCGCGATCACCGCCGGCGAGAATCGTCTCAACGGCCACGGCCGCCTGCTGATCCGCGCCTCCGGCACCGAGCCCGTCATCCGCGTGATGGGCGAGGGTGACGACCGCATCCTGGTCGAGGACGTCGTCGACAACATCGTCCACGCGCTCGGCCAGGCCGCGGCGTAAGCCCAGTGAGCGAACCCTGCTCCAGCCACGCCCCGCCCGCGGGGAGAGGCCGGATCGCATGAAGCGAAGTGCAATGCGATCCGGGTGAGGGGATCTCCACGAATCCAATTTCTACTGTCTGCTCTGAAGCAGCCCTCACCCCAACCTTCCCGCCGCGAAGGGCGGGGAGAGGGAGAAGATCAGCGCACCTGCTGCCCCGCACCGCACAACGCATCGCTGCCATCGGCTGGCGCGACTGGTCGCCGCCGCCGCCGCGTCGTACCACAGCTATCTGCGCGAATCCGTTGCCGGGAATGATCTCTTGAACAAGCCTGTCGTGAGTGAAGAGGCACTGGGCGAGCCGGTGCTGGTGCCCGAGCTGACGCCCGCGCTGGCAGCGAAAGCGGCCAGCGCGGGACCGGCCTATGTGGTGCTCGCCGGCATCAGCTTCTCGCATTTCCTCAACGACACCATGCAGTCGCTGATCGCCTCGGTCTATCCGATCCTGAAGGACAATTACGCGCTCGACTTCGCGCAGATCGGCATGATCACGCTGGCGTTCCAGTTCACGGCCTCGCTGCTGCAGCCGGTGGTCGGGCACGTCACCGACAAGAAGGCGCAGCCGTTCTCGCTCGCGATCGGCATGGGCTTCACTTTCTTCGGCCTCCTGCTGCTCAGCGTCGCGCATGCCTACGGGATGATCCTGGTCGCGGCGTCGCTTGTCGGTCTCGGATCGGCGGTGTTCCATCCGGAGTCTGCGCGGATCGCGCGGCTCGCCTCGGGCGGACGCTACGGCTTTGCCCAATCGGTGTTCCAGCTCGGTGGCAGCTTCGGCACCGCGATGGGGCCAGTGCTCGCGGCGCTGATCGTGGTGCCGTTCGGCCAGCCCTCGATCGCCTGGTTCTCCTCGATCGCGTTCCTCGCCATCGTCATCCTGTGGCGCATCGGTGCCTGGTACAAGCCGCAGATCGCGGCGAAGAAGGCGGCGCCGATCGAGCTGCACCCCGATCATCCCGACGATCGGCGCGTGAGAATCGCGCTGATCGTGCTGGTCGCGCTCTTGTTCTCCAAGCAGCTCTACGTGTCGAGCCTGTCGAGCTATTACATCTTCTACCTGATCGACAGGTTCGGCGTCTCGACCCAGGCCGCACAGCTCTATCTGTTCATTTTCCTCGCCGCGAACGCCGCTGGCGCGTTCTTCGGCGGACCGATCGGCGACCGCTTCGGCCGCAAATACGTGATCTGGTTCTCGATCCTCGGCGCGCTGCCGTTCACGCTGGCGCTGCCCTATGCCGGCCTGCTGGCGAGTGCGGTGCTGACGGTGTTCATCGGCCTGATCATCTCGTCGGCGACATCGTCGATCATCGTGTTCGCGCAGGAGCTGATGCCGCATCGCTTCGGCATGATCTCTGGCGTGTTCTTCGGCGTCGCTTTCGGCATCGGCGGCCTCGGCGCCGCCGTGCTCGGCAAGCTCGCCGACCACACCTCGATCGCCTTCGTCTACCATCTCTGCGCATTTCTGCCGGCGATCGGCCTGCTCGCAGTGTTCCTGCCCAGGATGCCGAAACCCGTTCGCTGAGCGTTCCGCGCGGCGAGGTCGTGGTTCTGTCAAGCATTGGCCGACGCTGCGGTGGCTCGCGCGCCCGCGGTTGTGCGCGTTTCTCAACACATCGTTAGCGTTTGTGGCGGTTTCGCCATTTTTCGTGTGGCAGTTTCGCCGCGTTGATCGACCTATAAGCGAAGGCCACAAAAAAGGGTCAGAGAAAATCAACCTTAAAAATTAGGGTTAAGTGGCGCTTAAGCATTTGCTGCCATCGTCCGCGCCGTGAGTTTCAGAATGTGGGGCTTCCGAGTTCGCCTCACCGGCCAAAAGGACGAAGCCAATGCGTAGCGTTAAGTCTCTGATTGCCGCCGGCGCGGCAACTTTGCTGTCCTCGGCGGCGTTTGCTGCCGACATGCCCATCATGCCGCCGCCCCAGATGGCGTATGCGCCTCCGCCGGTGCAGGACTTCGGCGGCTGGTATCTGCGCGGCGACATCGGCATGACCAACCAGACCGCCAAGCTGCACACGAACATTTATGACACGCTGCCGGCCGGCACGGTCCTCAACCAGTACGGCACCGGCTTCGACGGCGGCATGCTCTACGGCATCGGCATCGGCTATCAGTTCAACAATTGGTTCCGCGCCGACATCACCGGTGAATATCGCTCGAAGGTCAGCTTCAACGGCACCGACTTCGCCACGTTCCCCGGGCCGAGCCCGCTGGGTGATACTTATCACGGCGGCTTCTCGAGCTGGGTCGCCCTTGCGAACATCTACGCCGATCTCGGAACCTGGTGGTGCTTGACTCCGTTCATCGGCGCCGGTGTCGGTGCCGCGAGCATCACGACGACTGACTTCTCCGATGTCACCACGTTCCCGAGCGGCTCGGGCCTCTCCAGCTCCTATATCGCCGAGGGCGCGACCAAGACCAACTTCGCCTGGGCGGCGCATGCCGGTGTCGCCTACAGGGTCAGCAACAACTTCACGGTTGAACTGGCTTATCGCTATCTCGACATGGGCACCGCCGGCCACGGCCAGGGTCACTTCTTCGACGGCACGCCGGCCGGTATCTCGACCTTCCAGTTCCGCGACATCGTCTCGCAGGACGTGAAGCTCGGCGTGCGCTGGAACCTGAACTGCTGCGACGTGCCGCCGCCGCCGCCGCCGCTGATCCGCAAGGGCTGATCTCCAAAGGTTAACTCCAGTCTCGATTGGTTAACGATTGCAGACGGCGCGGGATCATCCCGCGCCGTTTTGCTTTGCGTCGTGGTGTCGCGGGAAATTCAACGCGGGCTTGCCAAAAAGCGCGCACGACAACGATTGGTTAAGGTTAACAGGCGATGATCAGCGCGTGATCGATGTGGTCGATGGAGCGTTGCGATGCGTAGGTTGTTGCTGGCGGCGATGATGTTCGGGGCGGTGAGCGGCGCACGCGCGGCCGATCTTCCGGATCTTCCGGTTCTGCGCGGCGGCTTCACCGACGACTCGCTGAGCCGATCGAGCACCAACTGGTCTGGCTTCTATATCGGCGGCCAGGGCGGGTACGGAACGTCCACCGAGAATTTCGGCGGCACCAACGCCAACCTGCTCGCGGGCCTGCTCGATCACAACGTGATCCAGCAGATGGATGTCGCGAACTGGAATCTCGGGCTCGGCAAGGTATCGCAGCACGGCACGGGCTTTGGCGGCTTTGCCGGCTACAATTGGCAATATGACGACGTCGTCGTCGGTGCCGAAATGAGCTATCTGCACGGCACCTATGGCGGCACCTCGATCGCGACCAAGGAACTGGTCAGCGGCACGGCTCTGACCGACAGCTTCTTCCATGACGTGCGCGTCGATTCGTCCGCATCGATCCAGATCACCGACATGGCCACGTTCCGTGGTCGCGCCGGCTATGCCTGGGGCTGCTTGCTGCCCTACATCTTCGGCGGAGTCGGATTCGGCAACGCCAACATTTCGCGCTCCGTCACCGTCCACGACGCGGTCAGCGCCACGGCCCTCGGCACTTTCATTCCGCTGCAGCCCCTGACCGCAACGGAAGAGCGGCACAACAACCTGATCGTCGGCTACAGCGGCGGGCTCGGCATCGATGTGAGCCTGACGGCCGGCCTGTTCATGCGCGCCGAATGGGAATACGCGCGCTACACCACCGTCGTCGACACCAGCGTCAACACGGTACGCCTCGGTCTCGGCTACAAGTTCTGATCCGCGGCGCCGCATCTTCTTGACAGCCAGTTGCGGCGCTGGTCCTCTGCCGCTCCGGAAGATCGGAGCGCGTTCGGATGAAAATCTTCGGCGACAGCAATTCGGGCAATTGCCTGAAGGTGAAATGGGTGTCCGACAAGCTGGCGCTGCCCTACACATGGGTCGAGATCGACACCATGAAGGGCGGCAGCCGGACGGCAGAGTTCCTCAAGTTGAACGGCTGGGGGCAGGTGCCGACGGTGGAGCTGGACGACGGCCGCACGCTCGCCCAGTCCAACGCCATCATCCGCTATCTTTCCCGCGGCACCGAGTTGGTCCCCTCTGATGCGTACCGCGTCGCGCAGATGGACGCGTGGATGTTCTGGGAGCAGAACAGCCACGAACCCTATGTCGCGGTCTGCCGGTTTCAGACCGTGTATCTCGGCAAGGCCGTCACCGATCTCGACCCCAATCTGGTGAAGCGCGGCTATGTGGCGCTCGATCACCTCGAGCGGCATCTCGGCGGTGCGCGGTTCCTGGTCGGTGAGGCGTTCTCGCTCGCCGACGTCTCGCTGCTCGCCTACACGCGGGTCGCGCGAGACGGCGGCTTCGATCTCGACCGCTATCCGGCGGTGCGCCGCTGGATTGCCGACGCCGAACGGGAGCTCGGCCTGCCGCCTGCGCGGTGAGCCGGGACGGAACGAGCGCATGACCGCAACCTTATCCATCACCATCCGTCGCGCCCTGCGCGACGATGTTGCCGCGATCGTCGGCATGCTGGCCGACGACCGGCTCGGCAGCGCGCGCGAGCGGATCGAGGAGCCGCTGCCGACGAGCTACTATCAGGCGTTCGAGCGGGTCGAGCGGGATCCCAACCTGCAACTCGTGGTCGCAGTCGACGGCGAGGGGGCCGTGGTCGGCTGCCTGCAACTCGCGATCCTGCCGGGACTGAGCTCGCAGGGCGCCTCACGCGGATTGCTCGAGGATGTTCGCGTCGCAAGCCATTGCAGAAGCCGCGGCATCGGCGAGAAGCTGGTGCAGTGGGCGGTCGGGGAGGCGCGCATGAAAGGTTGCGTGCTCGTCGAGTTGTTGACGCATCACACGCGCGTCGATGCGCAGCGCTTCTATGAACGGCTCGGATTTGCGCGCAGCCATGTCGGCATGACGATCCGCTTCTGAGATGTGCGTATCAGTTGCGTGCTTCGGCTTGATGGGCCAGCGGTAGTCCTCGCTCTCGCATTCAGTTAAGGACCGATAAACTAAGCCGGCCTCCGTGATTTTACGGAGAGGAACGACTGCGCTATGTCAACGTCTCCCATTAGGTGCGGCGGCAGCTTGGGGATTTCCGATGCCAGATTATTCAATCGTGCGGGTCGGTAACGAGTACATCGTTCAGGCCGGCGAGAAGAGCATTTTGAAGATTTCGAGCCGTCGACGAGCGGTGAAGCTTGTGACCGATGCGGCGGAGCTCCTGGACCAGCAGGCCGCGCAGCCGGCCGGCGATTCCGCATCAATCAGGCGTGATCCCGATATTTTGCCCGGCCCTTCCGAGCTTCCTTGACGTTTTCGGGCCTTTCCACTATCTCCGGCGGCGGGAAACCTCTCCCCACCGAGAGGCAGCTATCTGGAAGGGTAGATTATGACTGCAGCGAAGCCCGCTTCGCGGCCCAATGTGCCGCATTTCTCCTCCGGCCCCTGTGCCAAGCGCCCCGGCTGGAACCCCGACAATCTCAAGGACGCAGCCCTCGGCCGCTCGCATCGCGCGAAGGTCGGCAAGGCCAAGCTCAGGCTCGCGATCGAACTGACGCGCGAAGTGCTTGAGGTACCTGCTGATTACAAGATCGGCATCGTCCCGGCATCGGACACCGGTGCGGTCGAGATGGCGCTGTGGTCGCTGCTCGGCGCGCGGCCCGTCACCACGCTCGCCTGGGAATCCTTCGGCGAGGGCTGGGTCAGCGACATCGTCAAGGAATTGAAGCTCAAGGACGTCACCAAGCTCAACGCGGCCTATGGCGAAATCCCCGATCTCGCCAAGGTCGATCCGGGGTCGGACGTCGTCTTCACCTGGAACGGTACCACCTCGGGCGTGCGCGTGCCCAACGCTGACTGGATCAGCGCCACCCGCGAAGGGCTGACGATCTGCGACGCCACCTCGGCCGCTTTCGCGCAGCCGCTCGACTTCGCGAAGCTCGACGTCGTCACCTTCTCCTGGCAGAAGGCGCTCGGCGGCGAGGCCGCGCATGGCATGCTGATCCTGTCGCCGCGCGCGGTGGAACGGCTCGAGACCTACAAGCCGGCCTGGCCGCTGCCGAAGATCTTCCGCCTCACCAAGGGCGGCAAGCTCAACCAGGGCATCTTCGAGGGCGAGACCATCAACACGCCGTCGATGCTCTGTGTCGAGGATTATCTCGATGCGCTGAACTGGGCCAAGTCGATCGGCGGCCTGAAGGCGCTGATCGCGCGCGCCGACGCCAACACCAGGGTGCTCGCCGACTGGAAGGCGAAGACGCCGTGGATCGATTTCCTGGCGAAGGATCCCGCGATCCGCTCCAACACCTCGGTGTGCCTGAAGTTCACCGATCCCGCGATCACCTCGCTTCCGTCGGACGCGCAGGCCGACTTCTGCAAGAAGCTGGTGGCGCTGGTGGAGAAGGAGAACGCCGGTTTCGACTTCGCGTATTATCGCGATGCGCCGGCGGGCCTGCGGATCTGGTGCGGCGCGACCGTCGAGGCCAGGGACGTCGAATTGCTGACGCAGTGGATCGACTGGGCCTTTGCAGAGACCAAGGCGGCGCTGCCCAAGGCAGCCTGATTTCCCTTGTCGCCTCTCCCCGCCTTACGGGGAGAGGTCGGGGCATAGCGCCGGGTGAGGGGCCTCTCACCACTCACGCTGGTGTTTGTGGCTGCCCCTCACCCCCAACCCTCTCCCCGTAAGAACGGGGAGAGGGAGAAGTGATCAGAGACTTCACCCGTTGATCCAGGACGCCCGCTCGCTGCGTGGCGAAGGAACATCCAAATGTCGAAACCCAAAGTTCTCATTTCCGACGCGCTGTCTCCTGCCGCCGTGCAGATCTTCAAGGATCGGGGCGTCGAGGTCGACTTCCAGCCCAATCTCGGCAAGGACAAGGACAAGCTCGCCGAGATCATCGGCGACTATGACGGCCTCGCGATCCGCTCGGCCACCAAGGCGACCGCCAAGATCCTCGAGAAGGCCAAGAAGCTCAAGGTGATCGGCCGTGCCGGCATCGGTGTCGACAATGTCGAGATTCCGGCTGCGACCGCCAAGGGCATCATCGTGATGAACACGCCGTTCGGCAACTCGATCACGACCGCCGAGCACGCCATTACCCTGATGCTGGCGCTGGCCCGCGAAATCCCGCAGGCCGACGCCTCGACCCAGGCTGGCAAGTGGGAGAAGAACCGCTTCATGGGCGTCGAGATCACCGCCAAGACGCTGGGCGTGATCGGCTGCGGCAATATCGGAACGATCGTCGCCGACCGGGCGCTCGGCCTGCGCATGAAGGTGATCGCGTTCGACCCGTTCCTGTCGCCGGAACGCGCCAAGGACATCGGCGTCGAGAAGGTCGAACTCGACGACCTGCTCAAGCGCGCCGATTTCATCACGCTGCACACGCCGCTCACCGAGAAGACCCGCAACGTGATCGACGCGGCTGCGATCGCCAAGATGAAGAAGGGCGTGCGCATCATCAACTGCGCCCGGGGCGGCCTGGTCGACGAGCAGGCGCTGGTCGATGCGCTGAACTCCAAGCACGTCGCGGGCGCCGCCTTCGACGTGTTCACCGAGGAGCCCGCGACCTCGAACGTGCTGTTCGGCCATCCCAACGTGATCTGCACCCCGCATCTCGGCGCCTCCACCACGGAAGCGCAGGAGAACGTCGCGCTGCAGGTCGCCGAGCAGATGTCGGACTATCTGCTGTCGGGCGCGATCTCGAACGCGGTGAATTTCCCCTCGATCACCGCCGAAGAAGCGCCGAAGCTGAAGCCGTTCATCGAGCTCGCCGAGAAGCTCGGCTCGTTCGCCGGCCAGCTCACCGAGAGCGGCATCCTCAAGACCCAGATCACCTATGAGGGCCATGTCGCCGAGATGAAGATCAAGGCGATCACGTCAGCGGTGCTGTCCGGCCTGCTGCGCCCGATGCTTGGCGAGGTCAACGTCGTCTCGGCGCCCATCGTCGCCAAGGAGCGCGGCATGGTGGTGGACGAGGTGGTCCGTGCCGCGCAGAGCGACTATGAAAGCCTGATCACGGTCACCGTCACCACCGAGCGGCAGGAGCGTTCGGTGTCGGGCACGGTCTATGCCGACGGCAAGCCGCGCCTCGTCGACATCAAGGGCATTCGTGTCGATGCCGAGTTCGGCAAGTCGATGATCTACGTGACCAACGAGGACAAGCCGGGCTTCATCGGCGCGTTCGCAAGCCTGCTCGGCGATGCCAAGATCAACATCGCGACCTTCCATCTCGGCCGCGTCAAGCAGGGCGGCGACGCCATCGCGCTGGTCGAGGTCGACGGCGCGGTGCCGGCCGAGCTGCTCAACAAGGTGCAGGGGCTGCCGCAGGTGAAGCAGGCCAAGGCGCTGACGTTCTGATCGCCCTCCATGTCATGGCCGGGCAAAAGTGCGAAGCGCGTCTTCGCGCAGGTCACCCGGCCATGAGGCGTGTTTCAAACACAACGATATTCCGATCTGCGGAACAGAACGCCGTCTCCGGCCCCGGAGGCGGCGTTTGTCGTTGCGAGGCGTCTGGTATTCCTGTTGCGACGGCCAAAATTTGTGTACGAACGGGTCAAGACGCGCCACTATCCGGCGATCTCAGAGGGAGAAAACAATGCGTGAAGCCGTAATCGTTTCCTATGCACGCACCGGCCTGGCGAAGTCCGGCCGTGGCGGATTCAACATCACCCCGCCGATGTCGCTGGCCGCGCATGCCATCAAGCATGCGGTCGATCGCGCCGGCGTCGACAAGGAGTATGTCGAGGACTGCTACCTCGGCAATTGCGCGCATGGCGCGCCGAATATCGGCCGCCAGGCAGCGCTGCTCGCCGGCCTGCCGAAATCGACCGCCGGCGTTTCGGTCAACCGCTTCTGCTCGTCGGGTCTGCAGACCATCGCGATGGCCGCAAACTCGATCCGCTCCGACGGCTCGGATTGCATCGTCGCCGGCGGCGTCGAGAGCATCTCGATCCCGGGCGGCGGCTCGCCGAAGGAATCGATCGATCCGGAACTGCTGAAGACCGCGCCCGATATCTTCATGGCGATGATCGACACCGCCGATATCGTCGCCGAGCGCTACAAGCTCAGCCGCGAATACCAGGATGAGTATTCGCTGGAGTCGCAGCGTCGCATGGCGGCCGCGCAGCAGGCCAACAAGTTCAAGGACGAGATCGTCCCGATGAAGACGAAGATGAAGGTGGTCGACAAGGCGACCAAGGCCGAGTCGATCGTCGACTACGTCGTCGATCGCGACGAGTGCAATCGTCCCGAGACCACGCTGGAAGGGCTCGCCAAGCTCGAGCCGGTGAAGGGCCCGGGCAAATTCGTTACCGCCGGCAACGCCAGCCAGCTCTCCGACGGCGCCGCCGCGGTGGTGCTGATGGAAGCCAAGGATGCCGAGAAGCGCGGACTCAACCCGATGGGCCGCTTCGTCGCCTGGGCCTCGGCCGGCTGCGAGCCCGACGAAATGGGCATCGGCCCGATCTACGCCGTGCCGAAGCTGCTGAAGCGCCACGGCCTGAAGATCGACGACATCGATCTCTGGGAGCTCAACGAGGCTTTCGCCAGCCAGTGCCTCTATTCCCGCGACAAGCTCGGCATCGATCCCGAGAAGTACAACGTCAACGGCGGCTCGATCGCGATCGGCCATCCGTTCGGCATGACCGGCGCCCGTCTCACCGGCCACCTGTTGCAGGAAGGCGCGCGCCGCAAGGCGAAATGGGGCGTCGTGACCATGTGCATCGGCGGCGGCCAGGGCGGCGCCGGCCTGTTCGAGATCTATAGCTGAGTTCGACCAAACGGCTCGTGAGCGAAGGGCGGCCCGGCATCGATGCCGGGCCGCTCGTCATTTGAGGGCCCGTGAAGGCACCGGTGCTTCGCCGAATTCCAGCGATGCGACCAGCTCGAGCGTTTGTCGCAGATCCGCAGCCTGCTTCGCGCCGAACGCGGTTTCGAACCGTTCCTGGGCCTGCTGCCAGGCGGTCCTGGTCTCCGCCAGCCTGGCCTCGCCGCGCTTGGTCAGCCGCACCAGCCTGCTGCGGCGGTCATCCTTGTCGACCGTGACGGTCACGAGGCCGTCGCGCTGAAGCGGCTTGAGGTTGTGGTTGAGAGCGGTGCGGTCGAGCACCAGCGCAGCGGCAAGCTCGCTCATCGTCGGCGCTCCCGATCTTGCGACATGGACCAGAATGCCCCGTTGCGTGCCGCGCAGCCCGGATGGAGCGAGGAGCGCGTCGTAGAGCTGCGACACGCGCCGTGTCGCCTTGCGCAGGGCCGTGAGATTGCACCGGGTGGGTTCTGTTGTCGTCATCGATGCGCTGCCTCCAAATCAGGCTTGACAGTTACATGCATATGCACCTATTTGCAATAGATGCATATGCACGTATTTGGGAGGGCGGGATGCCGGAGATGGATGCGGAAACGATCGAGCTGCCCGTCGTCGCGGGAACGCGGCCACGGGCGACGGCTTCCCCGAGGCAGGTCCTCGCGATCGTCTCGGTCGGCATCTGTCTCGCCAATCTCGACCTCTTCATCGTCAATGTCGGGCTGCCGAACATCGCGCAGGATTTTCGCGACGCCTCGCTGGAAGACCTGTCCTGGATCCTCAACGGCTATGCGATTGCCTATGCGGCCTTGCTGGTCTTCTTCGGGCGGCTGGCCGAGCGGCACAGCCGCAATTTGAGCTTCCTGCTTGGCGTTGCGCTGTTCACGCTTGCGTCCGCCGCGTGTGCGCTCGCCCGCAATGTCGAATTCCTCGTCGTCGCGCGGATCGCGCAGGCCGCGGGCGCTGCGCTGATGACCCCGACATCGATCGGCCTGCTGCTCGCATCGTTTCCTCCCGAGCAGCGCGCCGGCGCGGTCCGCACCTGGACCGCCGTCGGCGGGCTGGCTGCGGCGCTGGGGCCGCTGGTCGGCGGCGTGCTGGTGACGTTCGACTGGCGCTGGATCTTCATCGTCAACGTTCCGATCGGCCTGATCGCGATCCTGATCGGCTGGCTGCGGCTGCCCGAGGTCCCGGGTCATGACGTGCCGCGCCCCAATCCCTTCGCGGCGCTGCTTGTGACCTGCGGCATCGGCGCACTGACCTTTGCGATCGTGAAGGCGAACGATTGGGGATGGAGTTCACCTGGCATCATCATCGGCTTTGCTGCCGCGGCGGTCTGCCTCGCTGCCTTCATCCGGCACTGCCTGAGATCAGAGAACCCCTTCGTCGATCCCGCATTGTTCTCGGTGAGGCCGTTCACCGGCGCGACCCTGGTGATGGCGCCTTACTCGGCGGCGTTCGGCGCCATGCTGTTCTCCGTTGCGCTGTGGGAGCAGACCGTGTGGAACTGGTCCGCGCTGCAAACCGGACTTGCGATCGCGCCGGGCCCGCTGCTTGTCCCGATCACCTCGCTGCTGTTCGCGGGCCGGCTGATCGCACGGTTTGGTGCCGCAGCCGTGGCTTCCGCTGGTATCTTGAGCTTTGCGGCTGGGCTCGTCGTTTGGGCCACCCTGATGGGCGCGGAAGCCAACGTCACGGCCGTCGTCGTGGGCATCATGCTGACCGGGATCGGCGTTGGATTGACCTTTCCGACCCTGATGGGCGTGGGGGCGGGGTCCTTGCCGTCATCCTCGTTCGCGACCGGCTCCGGCGTGATCAACATGATCCGCCAGGCGGCGCTGGCGATTGGCGTTGCGATCTTTGTCGCGATCCTTGCGACACCGGTTTCGCTGGCCGACAAGATCGCGGCGTTCCACCGCGGCTGGTGGATCCTGGTTGCGATCACCATCGCCGCTCTAGTGCCGAACTACCTCTACATCCGGCGCAAGGTGGCGCGCTGATCCGCAAAGGACATCGCCACGCCGCGATGCAGCCGTAGCGGCGCCACCACCGCGCCGCACGGAAACCTCAATCGAACCAGTTCCTTCGTCGCCGCGTCTCACGCGAGAAGTGGTGCGCCTACGGGGCAGGCACACCGCCATGTCTCGCGCGCGATGCCGCGCTTTCCGGAGGGATATCATGCGATTGATTGCGAACTGCCTGGTTACGACCAGCCTCGTGCTGGTGAGTGCGCTGGCGGCCCCACTGCACGCGGCCGATCTCGATGCGGCGTCGAGCATCGATGCCGTGACCGTCTATCCCGATGGCGCGAGCGTCACCCGCGTCGTCGCGCTGGACCTGCCCGCCGGCGACAACACGCTGGTCGCGAGGGATTTCCCGTTGTCGCTCGATCCATCCTCGCTGCGGGTCGAGGGCGAAGGAGGTGCGAAAGTCACGATCGGCGCGATCGACGCGCGGCAACCGCTGGCCGTGCCAGTCAACCTGCCCGAGATCGACAAGCGCATCGAGGCACTGAAGGACCAGCGCGCCGATTTGCAGGGCACTATTCGCGCAGCCGAGGCGCGGCGCAAATTCGCCGAGCGCTTTGCCCAGGATGCGCCGGCTGGCCTGGGCGAGAAGGGCGAGGCGCGCCCGATCAGCGAGTGGCGCACGGCGTTCTCGGCGGTCGCAGATGAAGTCGCAACCGCCGAGAGCGCGATCCGTGATGCCGGGCGCAAGATCCGCGACATCGATCGCGAGGTCGCGCGCCTCGAAACGGACCGTGCCGCGAAGCCGCCGAGCAAGCTCGAGGTCCGGATCGAGGTAAACTCCCAGGCCGCGACCAGGGCGACGCTGCGCGTCACCTATTCGGTGCCGGGGGCGCGCTGGGCGCCGCTCTATGACGCGCGCCTCGATAGTGGTGCCAGGGATCGCAAGCCCGCGATCGAACTGGTGCGGCGCGCCGAGATCACCCAGTCCACGGGGGAGGACTGGTCGAACGTGACTCTCGGCGTCTCCACCGTGCGGGTCGGGCGCGGCGGCAACGCGCCCGATCTCAATTCGCTGATCGTGCAATATCCGCAGCCGCTGGCGCAGGCCAGCAAGGCGACCGACAGCATGCGGCTGCGTTCCGCGCTCGCGCCGGCGCCGGCCTCCGAGCCAGCCCAGGCGGACATGGCCTTTGGCGGCAAGCTCGCCGACAATGGCAAGGTCGCCGAGGAACGCGAGGCGACGGCGGAGGTGGGCGCCTTCCAGGCGACCTTCAGAATTCCTGGCCGTGTCAGCGTCGCCGCCAATGAAGGCGCCAAGAGCCTGCGGATCTCGACCGCGACAATCGTCCCTGATCTCATGGTGCGCGCGGTCCCGGTGATCGATCCGACCGCGTTCCTCGAAGCAAGTTTCGTGCAGGCCGAGGACGCACCACTGCTGCCGGGGCGCGTGGCGATCTATCGCGACGGTATCTTCGTCGGTCGCGGCCGGATGGCCGCTGCGGCAAAGGACGAGATCGTGCGGCTCGGCTTCGGCGCCGACGACAAGATCAAGATCGAACGCACAGTGGTCAAGCGCAACGAGGGCTCGGCCGGGCTGATCGTGACGACGTCGAAGACCGACGAGCGCGCTTTCAAGACCACGGTGCGCAACGGTCACGACTTCCCGGTCAAGGTCGCGATCCAGGATCAGCTTCCGGTCAGCGAGAACCAGGACATCGTTGTCGAGATGCTGCCGCAGACGACGCCGCCGACCACCACCAATCTGCGCGACAGACGCGGCGTGCTGGAATGGGCGTTCGAGGCCAAGCCCGGCGAGGCGCGCAACATCGACTTCGCCTGGCGGGTGCGCTGGCCCAAGGACAAGGGCGTGGTGATGGTGCCGGCGGGGTGATCTGCGTTCACGGCCGATGACAACCCTCCCGATCTCGGGCAACAATTTGCCAAGGACAACAGAGCCGGAGATCGGGAGGAACCATGACCTATCAGCACATCATCGTCGACGATCCTCGCCCGCGCGTCCGGCGTATCACGCTGAACCGGCCGGAGAAGCGCAACGCGCTCAACAACCGGCTTCGCGGCGAGATCTTCGAGGTGCTCGAGCAGGCTGACCGCGATCCGGATGTCTCGATCTCGATCGTGCGTGGTGCGGGACCCTGCTTTTCGGCGGGCTATGATCTATCCGCCGACAATCGCGTCGACCAGCCCTATCATTCGGCCTCCGGCCCCGGCCAATGGTCGCGTCACGTGGTCGAAGGCTGGTTCTCGATCTGGGATCTCGCAAAGCCCGTGATCGCGCAGGTGCACGGCTATTGTCTCGCCGGCGGCACCGAGCTCGCAACCGCCTGCGACGTCGTCTATGTCGCCGACGATGCCCAGATCGGCTATCCGCCGGTGCGGCTGATGAGCCCGCCCGACATGCAGTATCACCCCTGGCTGGTCGGCATGCGCCGCGCCATGGAGCTGATGCTGACGGGGGATGCGATGTCCGGCCGCGAAGCCGCCGAATGGGGATATGCGACCCGATCGTTTCCATTGGCCGAGCTGGAGGCAAACACACTCGACTTCGCGGAGCGCGCTGCCAAGGTGCCGGTCGAGTTGCAGCAGCTCAACAAGCGCAGCGTGCATCGCGCGATGGAGATCATGGGTGCGCGGGCTGCGATGCGCGCCGGCACCGAGATCCAGGCGCTGGCCTTCACGACGGAGGCGAGCAAGGCCTACATGGCGGGCTTTCGCCGTGACGGCGGCAGCGTGAAGGCCCAGCTCGACCAGCGCGACACGACGTTCGGGGATTACCGGACGAAGAAGGGGTGATGGCTGCCTGAAACGCCGCTGGACAGGTCGTGCTATCAACGAGGCCGACCGGTGGCATCCGGAATATCCGCCGAGAAGAGGAGAATGCTTTCATGTTCATCGCAATGAACAGGTTTCAGGTGAAGAAGGGCTCGGAGCAGGCGTTCGAGACGGTCTGGAACACAAGGGAATCCTATCTCGGCGACACGCCGGGCTTCATCGAATTTCATCTGGTGAAGGGGCCAGAGGCAGAGGACCACACGCTCTATGCGACGCATACGGTGTGGGCCGACAGGCCGGCATTCGAAGCATGGACCAGGTCGGAATCATTCCGCCGCGCGCATTCCCGTGCCGGCAACGAAACCGGAGGCAGCCTCTATCTCGGTCATCCCAAATTCGAGGGTTTCGAGGTGCTGATCACCGAGCGGGGGAAGACGACCGCGGCGTGACGGAGGGATGACGAGTTTCGTTACTCCTTCACCGCGCCGGTCAGCGACGACACGTAGTAGTCGACGAACAGCGAATAGAACAGTGCGACCGGCAGCGAGCCGAGCAGGGAGCCGGCCATCAGCGCGCCCCACTGGTAGACGTCGCCGGTGATGAGCTCGGTCAGGATCGCGACCGGTACGGTCTTGTTGGCGCCGCTCTGGATGAAGGCGAGCGCATAGATGAATTCGTTCCAGGACAGCGTGAACGAGAAGATACCGGCCGAGATCAGCCCGGGCACCGCGAGCGGCAGCGTGATCCGCCACAGGATCTGCAGCCTGGTCGCGCCGTCGACCAGCGCGCATTCCTCGAGCTCGTAGGGAATCGATTTGAAATAGCCGATCAGGAGCCAGGTACAGAACGGCACCAGGAAGGTCGGGTAGACCAGAACCAGCGCCAGCGGCGAGTCGAACAGCCCGAACTGCACGATCACGGTCGCCAGTGGAATGAACAGGATCGACGGCGGCACCAGGTAGGCGAGGTAGATGCCGAGGCCGACATAGGGGCTGCCGCGGAAGCGCAGCCGCTCGATGGCGTAGGCCGCGAGGGTCGAGGCGAACAGCGACAGGACGGTCGAGCCGATCGCGACCAGCATCGTCGTCTTCAGCCAGCGCGGATAATCGGTGTCGAACAGCAGGTGCTTGACATGCGCGAGTGTCGGCGAGGTGATCCAGAACGGATTGTGCTCCTTGTAATTCAGGAGCTCCGCGTTCGGTTTGAACGAGGTGATCGTCATCCAGTAGAACGGGAACAGCAGGATCACGATGAAGCAGGCCAGCGGCAGATAGATCATCACCACGCGCCGGGCGCGGGAATCCCACGCCATCGGGTCGGGCGTGGCGCTGCGGGCATTGCCGGACTGCGCGGCTACGTCAGTCATTGGCTTCTCCCTGCTGCCATTTGCGGCGCGCGAGGCCGAAATAGGAGAACAGCGTCGCGAACACCAGGAAGGGGATCATCGACACCGCGATCGCAGCACCCTCGCCGAGCTCGCCGCCGGCGATGCCACGCTGGAACGCCAGTGTCGCGAGCAAATGGGTCGAGTTGACCGGGCCGCCGCGGGTGATGGCATAGACCAGCTGGAAGTCGGTGAAGGTGAAGATGATCGAGAAGGTCATTACGATCGCCAGGATCGGCATCATCATCGGGAACGTGATGTAGCGGAAGCGTTGCCAGGCGGTGGCGCCGTCGAGCATCGCGGCCTCATAGAGCGAGGGCGAGATGGTCTGCAGGCCCGCGAGCAGCGAGATCGCGACGAACGGGATGCCGCGCCAGATGTTGGCCGCGATCAGCGAGAACCGCGCAGGCCAGGGCGAGCCGAGGAAATCGACATTGGTCGAGCGCAAATGCAGCACATCGACCAGCAGATAGGAGATGATCGAGAACTGCGGATCGTAGATCCACCAGAATGCCAGCGCCGACAGCACGGTCGGCACGATCCACGGTAGCAGCACGATGGCGCGGACCAGGCTCTTGAACGGGAAATGGTTGTTGAGCAGCAGCGCCAGCCAGAAGCCGAGCGCGAATTTACCGAAGGTTGCGACCGCGGTGTAGAAGATCGAGTAGAACACCGCGTTCCACCACAGCTGGTCCTTGAGCAGGTACTGGAAATTCTCAAGGCCGATATAGATGCCGCGCTGGCCGATCGTGGTGTCGGTGAAGGCGAGCCAGATGCCGAGTCCGAGCGGATAGGTGAGGAACACCAGCAGCAGGCCGATCGCGGGTGTCAGGCACATCACGATCAGGAACGGCTTGTAGTCGAACACGCGCGCGATCCAGCCCTGCTGCCGGAGCGCCAGGGTGCGTGATGGGAGGGTCGTTACGGACATCGGATCCTTGCCCCGGTCTGACTTCCAATGTCGTTCCGGGGCGATGCAGCATCGAACCCGGAATCTCGAGATTCCGGGTTCGTCCTTCGGACGCCCCGGAATGACTGCGTCTCAATGTTCCGACCGCCGTTACCCGCGTTGCCGCCGGAAGTACCGCTTCGCCCGCTGCTCCGCTTCGGCCGCGGCCGCCTCCGGCGTCGCGGCGTCGGTGGCGACCGAGGCGCACATCTGCACCAGCACGTAGTCGGCGTTGACGGCGCCGGTCGCGGTCGAGATCGGTCCCTTGTAGCCGTTGTAGTAGGGGCTCTTCATGGTGTCCTTGAAGATCGCGACCTTGGAGTCGCCCGACCAGACCGCAGCGTCGGCATAGGCCGCGAGCGGCTGCGCCCAGTACCCCGAGTTGGCATTGAGCCACGGCTCATACTGTTCCTTCTCCAGCATGAACTGCAGGAACGCCTTTGCGGCGTTGGGGTAGGGGCTGTGCTTGAAGACCATCGCGTTCAGGGTCAGGCCCGACATCGGATAGGTCGAAGCCAGGCCCTTGGGCAGGAACTGGTGCTCGGTGTCGTCGGCGATCGCCTTGGTGGCGGGATCGTTCTTCAGCGAGAAGTACAGCGAGACGCCATTGGCGGTCAGGCCGATCTCCTGCGACGAGTAGGCGCGGTTGTTGGAGACGTCGTTCCAGGACGGCGTGCCGGCGATGAAGGTCGGATACAGCTCCTTCAGGTATTTCAGCGCCGCGATCGTCTCCTTGCTGTTGATGGTGATGTTGCCTTCCTCATCGAGCAAGGCGGCATTGTGCGACCACAGCAGCCAGCTGGCGAAGCCGTTGCCGTCGCCGACCGCGTTGCCGAGCGCGAAGCCTGCGGGCTTGCCGGCTGCCTTCAGTTTCTTGCACAGTTCGAGGATGCCGGCATGGTCATCCGGCACCCGGTCGAAGCCGGCCGCATTGACCAGCGACTTGCGGTAGACCAGTGGTCCGCCGGACGCGCCGAACGGCAGGCCGATCCAGGTATTGGACTTGGCGCGCTTGCCGTAGGTCTGCGCCAGCGCCAGCCAGCCGCCATAGCGCTTGCCGAGATAGTCGGCAACGTCGGTGAGGTCGATCAGCTTGTCGACATAGATGTGCGGCGCGTCGCCGAAGCCGATGATGATATCCGGACCGGCACCGGAGTTCGAAGTCACAGCCGTCTGCTGGTTGATGTCCTCCCAGCCGACGAAGTCGACCTTGACCTCGACGCCGGTCTTGTCGGTGAACTTCTTGGCATTGGCGCGGAACACGTCTTCATCGGTCTGCACGAAGCGCACCGGGCGCAGCATGCGCAAGCTCGCGCCCTTTTCGATCGGCAGCGACGGCGCCGCGACGTCTGTGGCCTTCACCCTCGATGCATCCTGCGCGCTGGCCCCGGTCGCGGCGAGCGCCGCCGCGGAAACCCCAAGCGCCAAGGCGTCACGGCGCGTGATCTCGGTTGTCATGTCGTTCGCTCTCCCTGTTCTTTTTTGTTCTATTGTTCTTGTTCTTCCCGGCGTTGGCCGCCGGTGAAGCGTCGCATTGGTCCCGGCGCTAAGGAAAGTTCGTGGCCCCCCATTGCATGCGGTACCAGCCCTTCGTGAAGCAGGCGCCGCCTAGCTGTTCGGACCGCGATCCATGCTGACCGGCTGCCAGCGTCGCAGCGCGGTGGATTGCAGCACCGAAGGATTGACGCAGCTTACCGGCCACATGCCTTGCAGCACCAGTGACAATTCGTAGCCCACCCGGCGCTTGCGCGCTTCGTCGAAACGTGCCGAGGCCGACGCGACATGCGCGGTCAAGGTAACATTGTCCATCCCGAGCATCGGGTTGTTGTGCGATGGTGGTTCCTTTTCCAGCACGTCGAGCGCGGCATGCGCGATCCAGCCGTCCTGCAGCGCCTTGATCAGCGCCTCCTCGTCGACAGTGGCGCCGCGCCCGGTGTTGATGAAAACAGCCGATTTTTTCATCTGACGGAAATGCTTCTCGGTCAGCATGTGATGCACTTCGGGTCGCGCCGGGGCATGCATCGAGACGAAATCCGATTGCGACAGCACCTCCGACAGCGTCGCCGGCATCACGCCGTGGTCGTACATCAGCGTTTCCTGGATGAACGGATCGTAGGCCATCATGCGCAGGCCGAACGGGGCGGCGCGCTTCGCCACCGCGCGCGCGACCCGGCCGAACGAGATGAAGCCGAGCGTCTGTCCCATCAGGCGTGGGATCTTCAGGAGTGCCGGGCGGCCCTCGGCCCAGCGGCCGCTGCGCACCATCTTGTCCTGCTCGACCAGGCGACGGAAGCCTGCGAGCAGCAGCATCATGGCGTGGTCGGCGACCTCCTCGATGAAGGTGTCGGGAATGTTGGTGACGGGGATGCCGCGGGCGGTCGCAGCCTTGACGTCGACCGAGTCGACCCCGACGCTGCCGAGCGTAATCACCTTGCAGTTCTCCAGCGCGTCGATGATCGTCTTCGTGATCGGCATGCCCTTGGCGTAGATCGCGTCCGCCGTCTTCGCGGCGGCGATGAACTCGGCTTCGTTGGCCGGCGCCTCGATGATCTCGGCGCCAACAGGGTCGAGCGCCTCCCTTTCATAGTCGTAGCCGCCGCCGGCGACGGTGAAGCTTGCGCCCTTCGGTGTGACCACTCTGAATTTCGCCATTGGCTGCTCCCGATATTTGCTCTGTTTTTGTTTGTTGCTGTTCGAGTCTTGTTGTTCCGGCCCGGGCTCAACCCGCCGCCACATATTCTTCTACGCGACCTGCGCTGCTCTCTCCACAATCGCTGGTTGGTGCATCGCTTGATCCTCCGGGCTTCTACGGGGAACCAGCGTAACCATCGGGTAAAGGTCTCACGTTACCGTGAGGGTCATCAAAATCTTGAATGTCATCAAATTCTCCTATCGCGCCGCGTCCCCACCTCGTCCGGAGATCCCTGTGAAGCTGTCAAATCTGAAGATTACCCCCAAGCTCGGCATCTTGGTGGGGGTGACCCTCGTTGGCCTGTGTGCCGCCGGCGTCCTCGCGATCAATCTGATCCAGCGCGAGATGACGAATGCGCGCGTCGACCAGGTCAAGGCGATGGTCGAGATGGTCAAGAACTACGCGGGGAGCCTGAAGAAGGACGTCGACGCCGGAAAGATCACCAAGGAGGCGGCGCTCGCCGAGCTCGGCAAGCGCGCCAACGCGATGACCTACGACAACGGCTCGGGTTATATTTTCGGCACGTCCTATGACGGCACCACCCTGATGGCGCCCGATCCGAAGCAGGTCGGCACCAACCGGATGGAGGTCGTGACCAACGGCCGCAAGCTGTCCTGGGAGTTGATGAACGGCGTCAAGGCCAATGGCGATATCCTGCTGTTCTATGAATATGTGAAGCCCGGCCAGGAGACGCCGATCCGCAAGATCGGCTATGCCGTCGCGGTGCCCGGCTTCGACATGTATCTCGGCACCGGCGCCTATCTCGAGGACATCGACGCAAAGATGCGGCCGATCGCCTGGCTGCTTGGCCTTGCCATCCTCGGCATCGGCATCATCTCCGGCTCGGTCGCCTGGCTGATCGGCCGCAGCATCTCCCGCCCGCTCAATCTGCTCGGCGCCCGCATGCGCGACATCGCCGACGGCAAGCTCGACGGCGCAATTCCGGGCGTCGGCCGCGGCGACGAGGTCGGCGCGATGGCCGCCACGGTACAGGTCTTCCAGGACAACGCAGTGAAGATCCGCGATCTCGAGCAGGCCGAGTCCGCAACCCAGGCCCGCGCCACCACCGAGCGCCGCAGCGCGATGGAGAACATCGCAAGCGATTTCGAGCGCAGCGTGAACGGCATCGTCCGCTCGGTCGCCTCCGCCGCCGCCGGCATGCAGACCACCGCGCAGTCGATGACCGCGACCGCAAGCGACGCCAGCGCGCGCGCCGCGACGGTCGGCGCGGCCTCCGACAGCGCCTCCAACAATGTCGGCACGGTTGCCGCCGCGGCCGAGGAGCTCTCCTCATCGGTGGCCGAGATCGCCCGCCAGGTGGCGCGCTCGAGCGAGGTCGCCAGCAAGGCGGTGGCCGATGCCGAACGCACCAACGCGACCGTGCAGGCGCTCTCCACCGGCGCCGAGAAGATCGGCGAGGTGGTCAAGCTGATCCATTCGATCGCCGCGCAGACCAACCTGCTCGCGCTCAACGCCACCATCGAGGCGGCGCGCGCCGGCGAATCCGGGCGCGGCTTCGCGGTGGTCGCATCCGAGGTGAAGGCGCTGGCCAACCAGACCGCAAAGGCGACCGAGGAGATCTCGGCGCAGGTCGCGGCGATGCAGGCCTCCACCGGCGAGGCGGTGACCTCGATTGGCGGCATCACCGAGACGATCGCGCAGATGAGCGAGATCACCTCGTCGATCTCGACCGCGATCGACCAGCAGGGCGATGCGACGCGCGAGATCGCGCGCAACATCCAGCAGGTCGCTGCCGGCTCGAGCGAGATCTCGGCCCATATCGGCGGCGTCACCACCGCCGCCGCCGCCACCGGCACCGCGGCGAGCGACGTGCTGTCGAACGCCCGCGAGCTCGACACCCAGTCGGGCATGCTGCGCAACGCAGTCGACGAGTTCCTGCAGAAGGTGCGCGCGGCGTAAGCGTTATTCGTGAATTGAGGTTGCGGCGATGCCCGGGCTTGTCCCGGGCATTCGTGCTTCTGGATCTACCCCTTCGCCGATCCCTGCCGCGAGGCGATCACGACGCCGGCGAGCACCAGCGCGTAGCCGATCAGATGAAACGGCGCGAGGGTCTCGCCGAGCAGGAGGATCGCCATCGCCGAGCCGAATACCGGCACCAGGTGGAAGAACGGCGCGGCCCGGTTCGGGCCGATCAGCGCGACGCCGCGGTTGAAGAACAGATAGGCGAGCGTCGAGGGGAAGATCAGCACATAGACCAGCGTCGAGATCGTCAGCAGGTCGAACTTCAGCGTCGCGCCGGCGAGGAATTCCCAGATCGCGGCCGGCAGCAGCATCA
The DNA here is from genome assembly GCF_018130215.1 of Bradyrhizobium jicamae. Lineage (GTDB taxonomy): Bacteria > Pseudomonadota > Alphaproteobacteria > Rhizobiales > Xanthobacteraceae > Bradyrhizobium > Bradyrhizobium jicamae_A. Next base: position 51,882 of record NZ_JAFCKQ010000023.1, on the reverse strand, counting down.
GCGCACCGCAGCAGGTGGTGAACGAGATCAGCGAGAGCTGGTGGATCTTCGGCCGGCGCGGGATCAGCGCCGAATAGAGCCCGAACGACACCAGCGAGGCGCCGAACATGATGTCGCCCCGGTTGAAGGAGATGCTGGCGAGCGCGGAGAAATCGCCGCGCAGGATGATGGTGAGCACGCCCGCCAGCGAGATCGCGATCCCGGCAAGCTGTGCCGGTGTCAGCCGCACGCCGAACAGCACCAGCGACCACAGCGCCACGAACAGCGGGCCGGCCGACTGGATCAGGAGCGCGTTCAGCGCCTCGGTATACTGCATCGCCCAGTAGGAGATCGCGTTGTTGAACGCAAATCCGACCGCGGACAGCAGCAGCATCAGCGGCAGCGCGCCGCGCAGCTTCGGCCAGTCCTGCTTCAGATGCGGCCAGGCGAACGGCAACAGGATCAGGAAGACGCCGAACCAGCGGATCGTGGTCAGCGTGATCGGCGGCACGTGGCTGCCGACATGCCGCGCCAGCACGATATTGGCGGCCCAGAACAGCGAGGTCAGGCTGAGCAGCAGGTAGGGCTGGTTGTTGAGCCAGTGCAGCGGCGAGCGATGCGTGGGTGCGGCAGGTGCAGGCAGGGCGCGGTCGGTCATTATTGCGCGATGTTGCGCCCGAATCTGTCGCGGCGACAAGACGAAAGAGCGGATTGGAGCCATGCGCGCCGTCACAACCACCGCAGTCGTCAGACCCGCGCCGTGCGTATCCGCCTATTTCTGCGGCCCGGACAGCGAGATGTCGCGCTCGGCGCGGAACACGTTGCCGTAGAGATTGGCGATCCATTGCCGGCCGCTGGAGGTGATGTTGAGATGGCGGATCGCCTTCTGCACATGCGGCGCGACGCTGTTCCAGTAGAACTGGGGATAGAGGTTGACGATGTCGGCCGGCGACCCGTAGCCGAGCTGGCGGTTGAGCCCGGCCTCCTCGAATTCGTGGTACAGCGCGTTGGCCTTGCGGATGTAGTGGGGATCGCCGAGCTGGCCGATCAGGTCGGCGGCGCGCAGCAATGCGGCCTCGTCACTGAATTCCCCGCTCCCGCCCGGGATGCTGTCCGGAAAGCGCGTGCCTTCGATGGCCTCGGCGATCCGGCTCTTGTCGAGCTGGGCGATGCCCTTGATGCGCTCCATCACGAACATCTTGGAGCGGTCGACGTGATAGGGCAGCAGGCCGGCATCCGACGAGCCGCGCGGCAGCGCGACCTTGCGGCCATCGGCACTGATCAGATAGCCGCTGTCCTTGTCGTCGGCCTCGAACACGCCGCGCACATAGCCGATGTCGTGCGTCAGGCAGGCGATGATGACATGGGCGTAGTCTTCCGCGGTCATGTGCGCGTGCAGGGCGCGGCCGCGCAGGATGTCGTGGCCGGCGAGCGTCACCAGCATGGTGTGCTCGACATTGTGATACAGCGCGTCGCTGTTGCCGATGCATTCGATCGCGATCCGCGCGATCGAGGGCACGGTTTCGACCAGCTGGGACTGCGTACCGAACCGGCGCTGCATGTAGTCGCCGAGAAACCTGCCGAGCGCATCGGCCGCAAGTTCGGGAAGGGTCATCACGGCCTTGACCTCCGACGTCGCGGGGAGGCCTGCAAGCGCCAGGCCGGAGCGCCACTTCAGGGTAACGCTGCCATGTGACATGATCTTTGCGGCCGAACCGCGGCCTCAATGCACCGGCAGGGAGCCAAGGATGGGCGTCGATCTCCTGAATGTCAAAGGCCTGAGCGGGCTCGACCGCGCGGCGCCGGTCGTGATGGTCAATCTGATGCGGTTTCGCGCGCGGTCGCTCGACGGCGACGGCTCGGGCTGGGATGCGTATGTGCGCTACAGCGCGCTGACCGTCCCCATGATCAAGGCGCGCGGCGGCACGCTGCTGTGGACCGGCAACGCCGAGACGGTCGCGCTCGGCGAAGCCGACGGCCAGCAATGGGACTACATCGCGCTGGTCCACTACCCGAGCGTCAATGCCTTCATCGATATGATGACATCGGCGGACTACGAGAATCTCTGCGACCCGCATCGCCGCAATGGCTGCGAACGGCACGTCATCATCGCGACGCGCGAGGCGTACAGCAAGCTCAAGCTCGGGTAGCCGTCGAGCAGAGCTCGCGCACCGTCATTGCGAGCGAAGCGATGCGCGATGGCCTCAATCTGGACGGTCTGACAGCGGTTCGATCGCCGCGCGGCAGGCGGCCTGGACCACGCGGCACACGTCATCCCTTGATCGCCCCGGGCTCAGCGCGGCATAGGTCGGGTAGCCCGTCAGCGCGAAGATCAGATCGACCGCGTCCTTGCGTGCGTGAGCCGAGGCGGTCTTCGCGGCGAGGCGATCGATCAGCACGGTGAGGCTCTTGCGGCGGCGCTCGTTGCGTTCGCGCACGGCCTCGGCGAATTCGGGATCGGTCGCCATCGCGTCGTTGAGCCGGCCGACCGCGGCGTCCCCGCTCCAGAATGCACAGAAAATCTCGGCCAGGCGATCGAGCGCGGCGCGCGGGTCGCCCATCGTCATGATGTCGGCGAGCCGATGCAGCCCGCCGGACCTCCCGATCTCGTCGAACACGGCTTCCAGCAGCCCGCGCCGCGAGCCGAACTGGTTGTAGACGGTCAGCCGCGTCACGCCCGCCGCCTTCGCCACCGAGTCCAGCGAGAAGCGGGCGATGCTCTCGCCTTCGCGCAAGGCCTGCGAGGCGGCCGCGATCACGCGCTCGCGGGTCTCGGCGGCGGCGGCACTGCGCGCCGGGCTCACATAGCTGCGCGGCGGCATCGGCTTGCCTTGCTTTCGTCAAATTGAATATACATTATGTATATCTAATCTCAAGAATCCGGAGCGACATCATGCAGGCCGCCCTCATCATAGCCCTGTCCCTGCACGTCCTGTCAGCGGTGTTTTGGGCCGGCTCGAGTTTCACGCTGGCGCGCACCGGCGGCCTTGGCGGCGAAAAGCTGCTGGTCCCGCAGCTCGGGGCGGCCACGGTCGCGATCGTGACCGGCGCCACCCTCTGGCACCTCGTCCATGAGGGCTCGTTCGCCCTGTCGGAGCAGATCCTGGCCGCCGGTGCCGGCGCCGCGCTGCTCGCAATCGCGGTGCAGATCATCGTCGGCGGCGGTGCCGTCAGGCAACTCCGCAACGACGCAGCCGACGCGTCAGCCGCGCGTTCGCGGCTCGCGGCGGCCCAGCGCGTCGCCGCCGGGCTGCTTGCGATCACCGCGCTCTGCATGGGCGCGTCGCGCTATGCGTAATGCCGTCAGAATTTCCGCACCAGCTCCGGCGTGATCTCCCTGAGGCTGCGGATACCCAGCAGTGCGAGATCGCGGTCGATCTCGGCATGCAACAGCGAGATCGCGCGCGCCACTCCTGGCTCGCCGGCGACGACGGCGGCGTAGAGGAAGGGGCGGCCGATGAAGACGAAGTCGGCGCCGAGCGCGAGCGCCTTGATTACGTCGGTGCCGCGGCGGATGCCGCCGTCCATCATCACGGTCATGCCGCCCTTTTGCGCCGCGATCTCCGGCAGGGTGCGCATTGCGGAAACGGTGTAGTCGAGCTGGCGGCCACCATGGTTTGAGACGATGACGCCGTCGCAGCCGTGTTCGCGCGCCATCCGCGCGTCCTCCGGCGAGATCAGCCCCTTGACCACGAGCTTGCCGGGCCAGCGCCTGCGGATCAGTTCGACGTGCCTCCACGCGAGCTGGTCGCGGTTGCCGATGTTGCGCATCAGATTCTTCGACAGCACCGGCGGGCCCTGCTTGCTGTCCATGTTCTCGAAATGCGGCATGCCGTGATTCAATACCGTGCGTGCCCAGGTGTTCAGCAGCCAGTCGGGATGGGTGACGGTGTCCCAGAACACAAGCGGCGTGATCGCGAGCGGCACCTGGAAGCCGTTGCGGATGTTATTCTCGCGGTTCGGCGGCACCGGCACGTCGGCGGTGACCACGAAGGTGTCGTAGCCCGCGGCCGCGACGCGATCGATCAGCGGCTCTATGCGCGCATCGACGCCGGCGAGATAGGCCTGGTACCAGGCTTGCGGATTGGCGGCGCGGACGTCCTCGAGGGTGATCAGCGACGATGCCGACAGGATCATCGGGACATTGGCCGCGGCCGCCGCTTGCGCGAGTACGATGTCGCCGCGATAGGCGCACAGCGCTGACGAGCCCATGGGCGGAATGCCGAACGGCGAGGCGTAGGTCCTGCCGAACAGCGTCGTGGTCTGGTCGCGGCCGGAGACGTCCATCAGCACCCGCGGCACGAAGCCGTATTCGTCGAAGGCACGGCGGTTGTCGGTCCGCGCCATGTCGGTCTCGGCACCGCCCGAAATGTAGCCGTACAGGAATTTCGGCAACAGTCGCCGCGCCTGAAGCTCGAAATCGTCGAGCGTGAGATAGCGGCGCAGGCGCCTCGGCACCGAGCTTGTGGCGCGGGTCACGGTGGCGGGAGGCGGGGAGGGCGCGGCGGAGCGGTCGTGCACGTCAGGCGTTTCCGTTGTTCTTGCTGTCAGGGCCTACGTTAGCGCCTGCCGCCGGGCCCGACAATTTTCTCATTGAAAGCGTTGACGGACTGGCTGACGTCATTGAGCGTCTTGCGGGTGTCGGCGATGAACACGCCGGACTTCTTGTCGAAACTCTGGATCAATTCACGCAGCGAGATCACGGTCGGCAGCAATTGCCCGCCGTATTTGTCGCTGCCGAGACTGTTCAGGTACCTGTCGGTCGCGGTGATCTTGTCGTCGACCGCATTGACGCCGGCCTCGGCGGCGTCGATGAAACCGGCGACCAGCTCGCCATTGCCCGACAGCGAGTTGGTGAAGTTCTCAAAGCCGCGCAGCGTGTCCTTGATCTCACCCTCGTTCTCGGTGATGGCGCGGTCGACATTGCGCAGTGCGTTGCGCAGCTTCTCCGACACGCCCATGGTGCCTTCGGGATCGGCGGTCAGTTCAGGAACGCCATCGGTGCCGAGCGGCGGCGGCGACGCGTCGTCGGTGCCGCCGGTGAAGGAGATCGCGGCGATCCCGGTCAGGCCCTGGAATTCGAGCCCGACCTGGGTGTCCTTCCTGATCGGCGTATTGCCCTCGATCCTGGTCATCGCGACCACGCGGTGACGAAGCAGTCTGAGCGACACCACTTCGCCGACGCGCACGCCGGCGAAGTTCACGCTGGCACCGCGGCGCAGGCCCGAGGCCGAGCCCTCGAAGATGACGCGGAACGGCACCATGCGCTTGATGCCGGCATAGCGCTGATAGCCGAGCCAGCCGCCGAGCGACCCCGCGATCAGGGCCAGCGTCACCGTGCCGATCATCACATTGCTGGCGCGTGCCATAAGTCCTGGATCCGTTCGCGAAGCAGGTCGTCAAGATAGAGGATTTGCAGCGCTTCGTCACCGCACCGTCGCTTACCTCGTCCCGCGCCTGCGGGGAGAGGTCAGATCGCATCGAAGATGCGATCCGGGTGTCTCCGCGAGCTCTTCTATCAGCGTTGTGTGCGGAACCAGCCCCTCACCCTGACCCTCTCCCCGTAAGAACGGGGAGAGGGGAAGACGATGGATCAGGCCGCCTGCTTCCGCGACGCCGCAAACACGCCCGCCAGCACCAGCGCGAAGCCGATGAAGTGGAAGGCTTGCGGATTCTCGCCGAGGAACACCATCGACATCACGGTGCCGAACACCGGAACCACGTGGAAGAACGGCGCGGCGCGATTGGCGCCGATCAGCTGGATTCCGCGGTTGAAACAGAGATACGCCACTGTCGAGGGGAAAACCGCGACATAGAACAGTGAGAGCAGGTTACCGGTCGTCAGTTGCATCACCGGGCGCGCATGGAGTTCCCAGACGAAGAACGGCACCAGCGACAGCGCGCCGCAGCCGAAGGTGAAGCTGGCGACCGAGAGGCCGTGGATGTTGGGCCGCTTCAGCGTCAGCACCGAATAGAGCGCGAAGATGATCAGCGCGACGATGAAGATCAGATCGCCCTTGTTGAACTCGATCTTCGACAGCGTCGTGACGTCGCCATGCAGCAGGATCACCAGCACGCCACAGAGCGACAGCAGCACGCCCAGCGCCTGCGCCACCGTCAGCCGAACGCCGAGCAGGATCAGCGACCACACCGCGACCACCAGCGGCGCGGCGGATTGCAGTAGTAGCGTGTTCAGCGCCTGGGTGTGCTCGAGCGCCCAGTATTGCAGCGTGTTGAAGGCGCCAATGCCTGATATCGAGAGCAGCACCATGATGCCGAGATTGTTGCGGATCGTCCCCCAGTCACGCTTGAGGTGCTGCCAGGCGAACGGAAGGATGATCAGGAAGGCCGCCGACCAGCGCATGAACGACAGCGTCACCGGCGGAATGTGGCCGGCGGCGAGCCGGCCGACGATCGCATTCCCGGCCCAGCACATCGCGGTGATGCAGAGCAGTATGTACGGCTGGTTGACGATCCAGGAGGCGGACGCAGGCGTTGAGGCGGATTCGGAAGCAGACATTCGCAGGCCGGATTCTTGACGCCGCGGCTCGCCCGGCGCGCAATTGCCGGGCCGGAATAAACCCGGCCCCATATCAGAGACACGGATTCCGACGCGCTATCAATGGCGGTAATGCATCGCGACCATGCGCCAGGCCGCTCTTGCGGATCGGGCAGGGGTTTGCGCAACGGAACCATTCGCGCGGACACGACGCTTCGGATGGTGGAACAAGGCAGCCGGTCTTTCTCGACCAAGGCCCGTCGGCGTCCAGGGCTTCGTGCGACGTGGATCCCGGTTCGCGTGACGACAATGCGTCAAGACAAGAATCCAGAGCTCCGCTCCGCTTCCCTCGGAACGGAGATAGCTCTAGCCGGCCTCGGGCGGCGCGGCCTGGCGCTTGACGATCTGCTCGGCGAGCTCGACCAGGACACGCCTGGCATCGGGATTCTGTACCTCGCGAAACACCCGCATCATGCGCAATTCGAGCAAGGACTGCAGCGATTGGGACGCCTGGATCCTCGCCCGCGCACGTGCCGCCGGGGCGGCCTGCGGGTTGGCGACGTCCGCGGCGATCCCGAGCACCTCGGCCAGCGTCGCCAGGCGGCCGCCGTCGATCTTGGCGGACTCGCTGGCGCCGTCGACGGTCCGGGCTGAATTCGTGCGCAGCACCGCGGCAAGATCGGCCTGCGAAAGGCCGATCGCGAGCCACCGCGCCTGCACTTGTTGCTCGATGTGTTCGTCCTGCGAGGTGCTCATGGTGCGCTCAGGCGGTCTCCATCAGGCGATCCTGGAACGTGGCTCCTTGACGAAGCCGGCGAACAGATTGACGAGCGGCTCGCCCTTGTAGGACTTCTGCAGATCGTCAGGATGAACGAACTCGTCCCGGAACCAGGGATATTTGCGGCCGTCGAAGGCCTGGATCGTCCAGTCGATCAGCTGTCTTACGCGCGGGATGCGCTTGGCGTCGGGATGATAGGCAAGCCAGATGTCGAGCGAGAATGTGATGTCGATATCGAGCGGGATCAAAGGTCCGGCGACCGCCGGAATGTAGGTCGGGAGCCAGCCGACGCCCGCGCCCTTGGCCACTGCCCAGACATGCGCACTCGAGACGTTGTTGCGCATTGCGACGAAGCCGACCGGATCGCGGCCCGCGTACTGCTCATACATCTGCGGCGCTCGGGTCTGGTCCGCATCCTGCAGGACGATGCGATGGTTTTGCCTGATGTCCTCCTGGTCCCTTGGCATGCCGTAGATCTCGATATAGGAGGGACTCACGAACGGCATCACATGCAGTCGCCCGATCTTGGCGCGCTTGAGGTCGGGCTTGTTCGGCTCTTCCAGCTGGACCGCCACGTCAGCCTCGAGCCGCAGCACGTCGGCGGAACGCATCTCGCATTTGAGGTCGACGAGCAGACCCGGGTAAGCGCGCTGGAATTCGATCAATCGCGGCGCAACCCAGAAGGTGCCGAGCCCTTCGGTGATGGCAAAGCGAACCTCGCCGGAGAGTGCGGGGGTGGTCTGGCTCAGTGCGCGGTCGAGCCCGAAAGCCGCCTCTTCCATCCGACGTGCCGCGTCCAGCACCTTCTGGCCTTCCGGCGTCAGGCGGATGCCGTCGACATGACGCGTGATCAGGGTTGTCTTGTATGCACTCTCCAACTGCAGAATGTGCTTGCGCAGGAAATTGGCCGAGGCGTTGAGTTCGAAAGCGGCTGCGCGGAAGCTACCGATCCGGGCGACTTCCAGGAAGATGCGGACCGAGTCCCACTGGCCGATCCGGCCGGTGTGTGCACGCTGGTGAACACCCCTGCGCTCAGGTGAGTGCATACAATTTGCCTCGTTTGCAGCCTTCTAGAGTATCGGGACCGTTAATTCTATTCATGGCAGAAACGGGTCGGATTCACAACCCACGAGAGACGATCGATGACGGCGCTCGACCTCGATTTCGTACGGAAAGCTGCCAGCAAGCGTCCTTCGCCCGTGCGCTCGCTGGACCGCATGACCATGCTGCAGTTGGCTCGTCGCACGGTGATTTTTACCGTGGACGCAGCCGGGATTGCCGCTCTGATGGATGCAGCTCGGCACGATCTCCCCGGGATCACTACCAACCGCATCGTCCAGAGCGTCGCCAATCACAATCCGGACGTGTTCTGGGCGATCGCGCGCCGGGATCACTATGACGTCGAAGCTCCGAGGGGGGAGGGCTTTCTCGCAGCGCTGCCGTTGACGCATGAGGGTACGCGGCGGCTCATCGACGGGACGCTCGACACCAAGAATCCCGATCTCGCCTGCATCGCGCGGCAGTCCGAGCGACCGGCCGGCATCTACGTCTGGTGCATTCACGCCAAGGGTTCGCTGGTCGCCGCGATCCCGCTGGTGCTGCAGAAATTCTCGGCCCCCCTCTATCAGGGCGTCAGCATCTATTCGCGTCCCATCACCAAGGAAGGCCTGCGCGTTCTGGAGCCGCTCGGCTTTTCGCCGGGCGCGCGCTACGACGGATTGTACACGCCGCATCTGCAGATGCTCGATCGCACGCACGAACTGCCGTTGCCTGTCGCGGCGGAACCGGTCGATCCGGTGTCGGTGCAGGTCGTCCGCTCGATGGATGAAATGGCGCGTGTGATGGCCATCCGCAGCGCGGTCTACATGGGCGAACAGCATTGCCCGTTCGAGGAGGAGTACGACGGCAACGACTTCTCGGCGACCCATCTGATCTGCCAGGTCGGCCGCGAGCCGGTCGGCTGCATGCGTATCCGTTACTTCGCTGATTTCGCCAAGCTGGAACGCCTTGCCGTGCGCAATGAAAGCCGCAATGCGGGGCTGGCCGGCCGCATCGTCGACGCCGCGATCGAACTGTGTCGCAAGAAGGGTTACAGCACCCTTTATGCGCACTCGCAAACACGCCTCCTGAGCTTCTGGGAGCGGCGAGGCTTCCAGCGGATGCCCGGCGCGCGGGAGTTCGTGTTCTCGGATTTCGACTATGTCGAGGTCAAGCTCGAGGTCGAGCGTCATCCGGCGCGGATCACGCTCGCTGAAGATCCGTATGTCCTGATTCGTCCCGAAGGCCAGTGGGACGTTCCCGGCATCCTCGAAAGGTCGTCGGTTCGCGGCACGGCGCCGCTGGCAAACGCAGGTTAATCGCATGAGCACGGTGATCGACCTAAAGGCTTATGTCGGGTCCTCGAGCGAACGCTTCCTGGTGATCGTCGATCTCCAGGAGGATAATTGGCAGCGCCTGGCGCGCGACGATGCCGGCGGGCTCGATCGCGCGCTCGACAACTGCCGCGCCGCAATTCGCCACGCGCGCGAGAACCGAATTCCGATCGCGTTCACCCGCACCAGAGATCAACTCGGGCCTGTCGCGGGACGGCCGCAGTCTCCCTGGTTGTCGGGGTTCGAGCCCAAACGCGAAGACATGGTGTTCGAGCGCCGCCAGCCGTCCTGCTATGGCAACTCGTTGTTCAACGACGTGGTGTCGCGGGTCGAAGGCTTTGCGATCTGCGGGCTCGCGGCCGAGGAGGTCTGCCTCGCCACCGCAATTGACGCGGCGCATCACGGTCATCGCGTCACGTTTCTGAGCGATGCATCGGCGAGCCGTCAGCGACCGCATGCCGATGCAGACGCCGTACACAGCGCCGCCACCTCGGCCATCGAACTGTTCGGCGACGTGACCACGACGCGTCATTGGCTGGTTGCGACGTCGCCGCGGCCCGTGCGAGGGCGTCGCTATGGATGAGGCGAGCATCCGGCGCTTGCGAAGCGTCATCCCCGTACTGAACGAGCAGCGCAATATCCTCGTTGGCGCAGGCCTGTCGTTTGCCGGCCATTTGGTCGATCTGACCATCATGCAATTGCGTTTGAATTTGCATGACATTTCCGAGGAAGAACTGTCCGAATTCTCCAACCGGGTCAGCCTGGATATTGCTGGCAGCAAGTCATCGGACGAGACCCCCGTCGGTCGGTAACAGTGGTTTGCGCGGACTGTTGTCCCGCGAGCCGTCACCCGGCTTGCGCAAGGCGCCGTAGTCCAGGGAGGCACCAATGCCGAACTCGAGATGGACGATCCTCGCGGTCTTGTTTGCGGCCCGCGCGATGACCGGTTTTCAGTTCCAGTCGGTTGGCTCGGTCACCAGCGCGCTGATGGGCGATCTGGCGCTCAGCTATGCGGAAATCGGCATGCTGCTCGGTGCATATCTGTTGCCCGGCGTCGTCGTTGCGCTCCCGGCGGGGCTGATCGGACAGCGCATCAACGAGCGGACGCTTGGCGTGATCGGCCTCCTGCTGATGGCGTTATCAGGTGCAGCTCTCGGCCACGCCGACGGCCTCGTGACGGCGCTCATCGCGCGCGTGATCGGTGGTGTTGGTGCCACCATCATCATCCTGGTCGCCACCAAGATGACGACGGACTGGTTCGATGGCCGCGAGATCGTGCTCGCGATGTCGCTGTTGCAGATGAGCTGGCCGTTCGGCGCGATGGTGGCGCTTCCGGTTCAGACGTGGCTGCTGAATGCCTCGGGCTGGCCCGCGGTGATGTTGTCAGGTGCGACCGGCGCCGCAGCGGTCCTCGTCGTCTTCATGTTGTTGCCGCGCCAGGCCCCGCAAACTCAGGCGCAGGTCGCCTCGAAGCCCGGCGCACGGCTGCCGTCTGCGACGCTGCTGCCGGTCATCGTTGCGGGCACGATCTGGGGCGTGATGAATCTCTCCTGTATCCTTTTTTTCAGTTATGCGCCGCTGCTGCTGCAGGCGCAGGGCCTGACGTCGACGACCGCCGCTTCGCTGACAAGTCTGGCGATCTGGTTCACGATTGTTGCAATCCCGGTCGGCGGCTATCTTGTGCATCGCTCCGGCAAACCGGTCGCAGCCATCATCGGCTGCGGATTGGTCGCAGCCGTCTCGCTCACCTTGTTCGCCGCCGGCATCCATCCGGCGCTCATCGGTTTGATCTTCGGCGCGGCGATCGGTCCATTGTCGGGGGCGATCCTGTCGCTGCCGGCGCGGGTGCTGGAGCCGCAAGATCGTTCGCTCGGTTTCGGCGTATTCTACACCTGCTTCTATGTTCTGATGGCGCTCGGGCCCTCCGCCGCGGGACGGCTGCAGGATGCGTTGCACACGCCGGCGGCCGCGCTGTTTGCCGGTGCTGCCCTGCTGGCGTCGATGGTGCCGCTGGTGCTGCTGTTCTTGTCGCTGTCGTGGCGGCGCGAGGCCGCGGCCATCAGGTCCAAGCCGGAGCTGCGCGTGGCGTCATGACGCCGTAGTCTGCATCACCATCGGCCTCCGCGAGGCGCTTCTGCGGGTGCGGACGCTGCCCTGATCTGACGACACGGGTCTCACTCCCGCGCCGCCACAACTTCCATCATCCTGGCGCCGGCCGCCAGCGCCGCGTCGTTGGGATCGATCTCGATCTGCAGTCCGCGCTGGCCGCCATTGACGAACACGGTGGCGTGGGTGAACGCGGATGCGTCGATCGCGGTCGGCACGCGCTTCTTCTGCCCGAACGGGCTGATGCCGCCGACGTGGTAGCCGGTGAGCCGCTCGGCGTCGGCCGGTCGCATCATCTTCGCCGATTTGCCGTCCATCGCTGCGGCGAGCTTCTTCATGCTGACCTCGCAGTCCGACGGCACCACGGCGCAGACCGGCATGCCGTCGACCTCGGCCATCAACGTCTTCAGCACCCGGTTCGGCTCGACACCGAGTGCCTCGGCGGCCTGCAGCCCGATGCTGTCGGCCGTGGAGTCGTAGACATAGGTGTGCAGCCTGAAGGCGATGCCGAGCTTCCGGAGCGCCATTGTCGCTTGCGTCGAATTGGGCATGTTGGCCTGCTTTGATGCGCCCGATGATCGCCGTTCCGCCGGCCGCGATCAACCATCGCCGCGGCGGGCCACGGTTGCGCAACATTAAATTCGCAAGCCGTCGCCGCGCGCCCCGACTTGTCCGGATTTTCAGGGGATATCAAAGGGTTGGACCTATCCAAAAGGCGTAATACGTGGCCTTCTTGCTTGCGCAGCCGGGCCGCTTCCTTTATCCGGTAGGCGCCTTGCGTGCGCGGCCTTGCGGCCGGCGATATCAGCCGGGCGCGCGAAAGCATGATCTCTGTGGGCGGACGTGTTTCTGCCGCGATCATGGTCTCTGAAACACCTGAAGGGAACAGCTTCGAAATGGCCAATGTTGTCGTCGTCGGCGCCCAATGGGGCGACGAGGGGAAGGGCAAGATCGTCGACTGGTTGTCGGAGCAGGCCGACATCGTCGTGCGCTTCCAGGGCGGCCACAATGCCGGCCATACGCTCGTGATCAACGGCGAGACCTACAAACTGGCGCTGTTGCCCTCAGGCGTGCTGCGCCCCCACAAGCTGGCCGTGATCGGCAACGGCGTGGTGTTCGATCCGCAGGCCTTCCTCGATGAGGTGACCAAGCTGAAGGCCCAGGGCGTTGCCGTCGGGCCCGAGAACCTGCGGATCGCCGAGAACGTCACATTGATCCTGCCGCTGCATCGCGAACTCGACGCCCTGCGCGAATCCTCCAACGCGATCACCTCGATCGGCACCACCCGCCGCGGCATCGGCCCGGCCTATGAGGACAAGGTGGGCCGCCGCGCCATCCGCCTGATGGACCTCGCCGACCTCGACACTCTGCCGCACAAGATCGAGCGCCTGCTGGCACATCACAATGCGCTGCGCCGCGGCCTCAGGCTGGAGGAGATCGACGGCAAGGGCATCCTGGCCGAGTTGTCGGCGCTGGCGCCAAAGCTGTTGCCCTATGCCGAGACGGTGTGGCGGCTGCTCGACCTCAAGCGCCGCGAGGGCAAGCGCATCCTGTTCGAGGGCGCGCAGGGCGCACTGCTCGACGTCGACCACGGCACCTATCCGTATGTGACCTCGTCCAACACCGTGGCGGCGCAGGCTGCGACCGGCACCGGCATGGGGCCGGGTGCGGTCGGCTATGTGCTCGGCATCTGCAAGGCCTACACCACCCGCGTCGGCCAGGGTCCATTCCCGACCGAGCTGAACAATGAGATCGGCGAGGAGATCGGCCGTCGCGGCAAGGAGTTCGGCGTCAACACCGGGCGCAAGCGGCGCTGCGGCTGGTTCGACGCGGTGCTGGTGCGCCAGACCGTGCGGACCTGCGGCATCAGCGGCCTGGCGCTGACCAAGCTGGACATCCTCGACGGCTTCGACACCATCGAGGTCTGCACCGGCTACCGTCTCGACGGCAAGGAGATCGACCATCTGCCGGCCGGCGAGGGCGCCCAGGCCCGGGTCGAGCCGATCTACGAGACCATCGAGGGCTGGAAGCAGCCGACCGCCAATGCGCGGTCCTGGGCGCAGCTGCCGGCCCAGGCCATCAAATATGTCCGCCGGGTCGAGGAACTGGTGGGCTGCCCGATCGCTCTGTTATCCACCAGTCCGGAGCGTGAGGACACTATTTTGGTACAGAATCCGTTCGAGGCTTAACGGGATATTACCTATATCCCACGATTGTGTGGAAATGGCTGACTACTACCCGCTGATCGCCCGCGCCATTGCCGGATTGGATCCCAACGCCCCCGGCGAGAGCCGCCGCGCGCTCTATGAGCGGGCTCGAACCGCGCTGATCCAGCAGCTGCGGAGCGTGCAGCCGCCGCTGTCCGAGTCAGAGATCACCCGCGAACGGCTGTCGCTGGAAGAAGCCGTCCGCAAGGTCGAGTCCGAAGCTGCCCAGCGCGCCCGCGAAGCCTCCCGTTCGGGAGGCGGCGGCGCAACCCGCGGCGGCGAGGCGTTCCGTCGCGCCAACGTCCGGCCGCCCGATGCCGGTTCCGCGACCAACCCGCCACCAGCCGCGCCTCCGCCTGCACGGCCGCGCATGTCGAATCCGCCGACCGGCGAGACCCGTCCGCCGCGCAATCTGCGCGCCGACCCGCCGCGGCCGCAAGGCGCCCAGCCCCCGCAGCCGCCGGCCCTCGATCCACAGCTCCCGCCTTCGCGGCCGGGAGCGCCGCGCCGTGGGCCGGAGGCCGCGCCGCCGCCTGTCCCGCCGGCATCGCCAGGTGTGCGCGGCTTCCGCGACATCACGGCGGACGCCGACGATCTCGGCCGCGCCGCGGCGCAGGCCAGCCGCAACGCGCGCAAGACCTACGCCAACGTGCCGTCGCCGTCGCCGGAGTTCGACCGGCTGGAGCCGAGCCTCGAGAACCGCGGCGCCGATCCCGACGCGGACTACGGCTACGACGAACCGGTCGAGGAGGCCGAGCGCTACGCGCCGCAGGCTCCCCCGCCGCAGCGTTCGCGGATCGGCAATGGCGATCGCGAGCCGAGCAAGCGCCCGCGGCTCGGCTTCCGGTTCCCGTTCAAGAGCGCGATCGTGGTCGGCATCGTGCTGATCCTGGTCGGCGCCGGCATCCTGTGGGGCAAGCCGGCGCTCAGCTATGTCAGCACTCTGTTCAAGTCCGCGCCGCCGCAGACGACCGAGGCGCCGAAGGATGCCTCCGCGCCCGCGACCAAGCCGAAGATCGCCGACCGCGTCGGCCAGCCGTCGTCGTCGAGCGAACCGGTTGCGCCGGTGGCACAGCGCGTCGTGCTGTATGACGAGGATCCGTCCGATCCGAAGGGCAAGCAATATGTCGGCTCGGTGGTGTGGCGCACCGAGCAGATCAAGGCGTCCGGCAACCAGGCGCCCGATATCGCCGTGCGCGCCGACATCGATATCCCCGACCGCAAGTTCAAGATGACGATGTCGTTCCGCCGCAACACCGATACCTCGCTGCCCGCGAGCCACACCGCGGAGCTGACCTTCATCCTGCCGCAGGACTTCGCCAATGGCGGCGTCGGCAACGTGCCCGGCATCCTGATGAAGTCCAACGAGCAGGCGCGTGGCACGCCCCTGGCCGGTCTTGCCGTCAAGGTCACCGACGGCTTCTTCCTGGTCGGCCTCTCCAACGTCGACGCCGACCGCTCGCGCAACATGCAGCTCCTGAAGGAGCGTTCCTGGTTCGACGTGCCGCTGGTCTACACCAACCAGCGCCGCGCCATCATCGCCATCGAAAAGGGCGCCCCGGGTGAGCGTGCGTTCAACGAGGCGTTCGCGGCCTGGGGGGAGTGAGGAGAGCTTTCGCGCTCACCTCTTTCCCCAACCGTCGTCGCGCGGTCTGACCGGGCGGCTCCCCGCCCGAAGCCGGGCATGACGGCTGAGGAACGTTGTCGATCTCCATCGAATTTCCGATAGAACCGTTGCCGGACTGCGCTAGACTGATCGCCTGGATCTTAAAGGCGCGCCATGAAACGCTACCTCATCTTCGCAGCAATCGGGCCGTTCATCGGCGGCTTCCTGCTGCTGCTCGCGACGACCTATCAGTCCGGCTACTGGACCGAGACCAATGGCGGCGAGGTGGTGAAGCTGTTCGTCGTGTTCGGCAAATCGCTGCAATACAACTACCTGTTCGGTATCGTGCCGGCGATGATGTTCGGCGCGATCGACGACATCCTGATGCATGTGCGGCGGATCACGCCCGTGGTGCGGATGCTGATCCTAGGCGTGGTGGGGTTCTTCGCGGCGGCGCTCATGTATGCCTCGCACGGCTCGGAAAGCGGCGTGGCGCAGTTCATCCTTTACGGGCTCGTCGGCCTCGTGCCGGCCGTGATCTCGTCCTGGGTGGCGCATAAATACGCCGAGGAGCCGCAGCAGCCGGCGACTTCGGTTCAGCACTGAGAACGGCTGGTTTCGTCGCGCATCCGCGGTCGCCGGCGCGCGGCAGCGGCCGCAAAGGTGACACAGTGGTAATGTGAGGCAACTTGCACCGCGCAATTGCGTTACCCATGTGATCATCATGACCGAGGACGACATCTTCACGCCCAACGGAGCGCGATCGCGGCCGCCCTTCGGCAGCACGCAGGCGCGCGGCAAGGTCATCGACCAAGAGGGGCGTGAAATCCCCGGGCGCGAATTCGCGGACGGTGCGCCGCATTCCCGCTTCGACGGCTTTCACTTCGATTTCCGCACCTCCACCGCCAATCCGTTCGGCAATCTGACGCATGAGCAGCGCCTCGTGCGGCTGGAGGCGATCGCGAGACTGCTCGACGTCGCCTTCATCCTGCCCGGCACCAATATCCGCTATGGCATCGACGGGATCATCGGCCTGATCCCCGTGATCGGCGACCTGATCACGACCGCGATCTCGCTGTGGCTGGTGCGCGAGGCGCGCGCGCTGGGGGCGCCCTGGCACATCACGGCGCGGATGCTCGCCAATGTCGCGGTCGACGGCGTGGTCGGAATGGTGCCGGTCGCGGGCGATGCGTTCGACGTCATGTTCCGTGCCAACATCCGCAATGTGCGGCTGCTGCGCCGCTGGCTCGACAAGCAGCCGCGCCTGTAGCGGGTGTGGAGAGCAAAAACAAAAGCCCCCGGAAATGTCCGAGGGCTTTTCGTTAAGGGCAGGAGAGACTGATCAGGCCGCGTCGGCGTCGGTCTGGGCCGGGGCAGGGCGCGGACGGCGCGGCAGCGGGAAGGCCTCGCTCTCATAGAGCGATCGGATGCCGTTCTGGTCGAAACGCGCTTCCTCGACCTGCAGATAGGCGCCGTTCAGCGAATCCGCCGGCAACTGCTCCATCGCGAACTGCACGGCCTCGGCGGCAGTGCCGAAGCGGCGATAGGCAAACCCGGCGCGCTTCTTCTTGCGGATCGCAGCGGGGAACAGCTCGGCAGATGTGTTGTAGTTGAACGGACGCATAGGACGCATGGTCGACGACCTCATATCTTCATGGCGGCTAGAGCGGGCGAAGTGGATTTTTGGGGGACGGTAGGCCGCTACGGGCGGCGCGCCGTACGCATCATTTCGACCCCTAATATAGGCTTCTTTGACAAAAATGCGACCCCAGAACCGGCCCGGCAAGGCACATGCCGAATCCGCGCATAGCATCGGAACCGATTTTGTAAATCGTTATATTTCAATGGCTTGCAGCTTTTACAGCTTGTCGAGCCACGCGAGGATCACGACCACGATCAAAATCACCCCGAAAAGCCCCATTCCGGAGTGGCCGAGGCCGTAGCCATAGCCCCGGATACGGCCGCTATAGCCGCCGAGCAAGATGATGAGCAGGAGGATGATGAGGATCAATCCGAGCGACATGGCGCCCTCCTCGTTCAGGGCGGCGGCCGCACGGCGAGACGCCGACGGCCCCGCTGAGGAGATCAAAGCACAATTCGGGCTGATGTCCGATAATTTTCGTCGTCATTCCGGGGTGGTCCGCAGGACTGAACCCGGAATCCCGAGATAATTCGATGCGGCGCATGCCCCGGAAAATGATGCAGCCAAACAAGAATCCCGCACGACCGGTCCTTGGTCGTGCGGGGCGGGAATGCGTTCGAAGCCAAGCCGGTCGGCGGTGCTACTTCTTCTCGTTCAGCTTCAGCGCGGCCGAGTTGATGCAGTAGCGCAGGCCGGTCGGGCCTGGGCCGTCGTCGAAGACGTGGCCGAGATGGCCGTCGCATTTCGAGCACAGCACTTCGGTGCGGATCATGCCGTGGCTGACATCGCGCTCCTCGTCGATATGGCCTTCCGCCGCAGGCCTGGAGAAGCTCGGCCAGCCGCAGCCGGAGTCGAACTTCTGGTCGGACTCGAACAGCACCTGCCCGCAGCCGGCGCAGACATAGGTGCCCTTGCGGGGATCATGTTCGTATTCGCCGGTGAAGGGGCGCTCGGTCGCCTTTTCACGCAACACCGCATATTGCATCGGCGTCAGCTCCTTGCGCCACTCGGCCTCGCTCTTGCGGACCTTGCCGTCAGTCTTGGTGTCGGACATGGAAACTCCTTTGTTGGTCGTCATTGCGAGAAGCGAATCGACGAAGCAATCCATCTTTCCGCTTGCGGCGGCATGGATTGCTTCGCGGATCTTGTCATCCGGCGCGGCTATGCCCCGACGGTTGGCTCGCAATGACGGAAGATTGCTCCGTCAGTTGGTGACCTTCGCGCTGCTCACCAGCGTCGGCTTCTCGATGTAGTTGTCCGCGAAGATCTTCTTCAGGTTCTCGACCTTCGGGATGTCGTTATAGGCAATATAGGGCTGGTTCGGGTGCAGCGTGAGATAGTCCTGGTGGTAACCCTCCGCCGGATAGAACCCCTCCAGCGTGCCGACCTTGGTCACGATCGGCTTCTTGTAGACCTTCGCCGCATTGAGCTGGGCGATATAGGCATCCGCCACCTTCTTCTGCTCGTCGCTGGTCGTGAAGATCGCCGAGCGATATTGCGTTCCGGTGTCGGGGCCCTGGCGGTTGAGCTGGGTCGGGTCGTGCACGACCGAGAAGAAGATCTGCAGGATCTTGCCGTAGGAAATCTTCTGCGGGTTGTACTTGATCTCGACCGATTCCGCGTGGCCGGTGGTGCCGGTCGAGACCATGTTGTAGTCCGCGGTCGCCTTGCTGCCGCCGGAATAGCCGGACACCGCGCTGGTGACGCCGGCGGTGTGCTGGAACACGCCCTGCACGCCCCAGAAGCAGCCGCCGGAGAGCACCGCGGTCTTGATGCCCGTCTCCTGCGCATCGGTCGCGGGCGGCGGAATGATCACGGCATCCTCGGCTGCGCGCGAGGGTGCAACGGCAAAGGCGGCGACGGCCAGCGCGCCGATCGCGGCGGCGCAAAGCGAGAGGCGGCTGAGGGAGCGGGACATGGGTTCCTCGTGGGAAAAGCGGTTGGGGCCAGTTTAGAGCGCAGACCTGAGTTCGCAATCGGTCCGGTTCGCGCTGACGTCCCAAGATACGCGGCAAAGGACGTTTTGTTACGGCTGAAGCCACACGGTTTCGTGAGGAAACGGTGCCGGTTCAAGGAGGTAGCGCGACTGCTTCGAAACCGCCCCGGAATGACTGCGTCAGACCACAATACTCAATCTTTTCGCCGCCCGCGTGATGCCCGTGTAGAGCCACCTTGCGCGCGAGTCCTGGAACGCAAAGCTCTCGTCGAACAGCACCACGTCGTCCCATTGCGAGCCCTGCGACTTGTGCACGGTCAGCACATAGCCGTAGTCGAACTCGTCATAGGGCTTGCGCTGCTCCCACGGGATACCCTCGATGCCGCCGTCGAAGCATTCGCCGCGCACCGAGACTTTTGTGACCTTGTAGCCGAAGTCCTCGTCCGGCATCACGCGCATGGTGATGATCCTGGATTTCGACTGCGCGCGTGCCTTGACCCGCCACAGCCCGCCGTTGAACAGGCCCTTCTTGCGGTTGTTGCGCAGGCAGACCAGCTTGTCGCCGGCGACGGGCAGAGGATCCTCGATGTTCTGTCGCTGCCGCACCCGCATGTTGTAGGCGCGGCGGGTGTTGTTGCGGCCGACCAGCACCTGATCGGCGCCCATCACGCGGTCCGGATCGAGCTCCTTGCGCGAAACCACTTCGCTCTCGCCATGGCGGCCGATCTCGAGGTCGCGGCCCTCGCGGACATCCATCGACATCCGCACGATCGGATCGTCCTGGGCCTGGCGGTGCACCTCGGTCAGCATCGCGTCCGGCTCGGCATCGGTGAAGAAGCCGCCGCCCTGGATCGGCGGCAATTGCGCGGGATCCCCGAGCACGAGCAGCGGACAGTCGAATGACATCAAATCGCGGCCAAGCTCGGCGTCGACCATCGAGCATTCGTCGATGACGATCAGCTTGGCCTTCGAGGCCGGCGCATCGTCCCACAGCTCGAAGCTCGGCTGCTCGACGCCGGACTCGCGGGCGCGGTAGATCAGGGAATGGATGGTGGAGGCATTGTCGCAGCCCTTGTTGCGCATCACCAGCGCCGCCTTGCCGGTGAAGGCCGCGAATTTCACCTCGCCGTCGACGCCCTCGGCGATGTGGCGGGCCAGCGTGGTCTTGCCGGTTCCGGCGTAGCCGAACAGGCGGAACACCGGCGGCGTGCCGTTCTTGCCGGGCCTGGCTTTCAGCCAGTCGGCAACGGCGTTCAGCGCGGAATCCTGGTGCGGCGTAAAGGTGGTCATGGGGCTCGGTGGAGAATGAGCCAGCGGGCATTGCCGCGACTCAGGTCCTCAACCTAACCATTCGGGCGACCCGCGCAAGACGGCGGACCTCACTGCCAGCCCGGAACGCCGCGCATGTCCGGCAATTGGTGCGCAATGCCCTTGTGGCAATCGATGCAGGTCTTCTCGCCCGTGAACAGGAAGCGCTGGTGGGCAGCCGACGCGCGCGGCGACTGCTTGGTGATGTCCATGGACTGCGCGCTGTGGCAATTGCGGCATTCCAGGGAATCATTGGACTTGAAGCGCGCCCATTCATGCACCGCGAGTTCGAGCCGCCGGTCCACGAACTTGTCGCGCGTGTCGATGCTTCCGAACAAATGGCCCCAGACCTCCTTCGATGCCTGCATCTTGCGGGCGATCTTGTCGGTCCAGTCGTGGGGCACGTGGCAGTCCGGACAGCTCGCGCGGACGCCCGACCGGTTGGTGAAATGAATGGTGGACTTCAGCTCCGCGAACACATTGTCGCGCATCTCGTGACAGCCGGTACAGAACTTCTCGGTATTGGTCAGTTCGAGGGCGGTGTTGAATCCGCCCCAGAAGATGATGCCGGCCACGAAACCGGCCAGCACCAGGACGCCGAGACCGAACACCGAGCTTGGGTGGATCAGCACGTCCCACAGTTCGAGGGCAAAACGCTTCGCGCGAACGAACCGCGTCTCTTGCGCGAGAGGTTCGGTCTGCTCGCTCATCGCCGTCCACCGGGTGTTGCATGGCCTAACATCGTGTCGATGTCGACGAAGTCGTTGCTGACGGGTGGATTGCTGACGCTCTGCGGGACGTGACATTCGGTGCAGAAGAAGCGCCGCGGCGACACCGAGGCGAGGAACTGGCCGTCACGGTCCATGAAGTGGGTGATGGAAACCATCGGCGCCTGCGATTCAGCGGTGCGGGCGCGGGCATGACACGACAGGCATTTGTTGCCGCGGATGTCGATCTGGTAGCCGTCGATGGAATGCGGAATCACCGGCGGCTGTTCCGGGTAGTTGCGCGCTTCCCGTTCGGCCGTGTTGCGGGTTGGTGCCAACGGCGGCGCGGGCCCTTCTTCGTTCAGCGGGGTAGGGCCGCGCAGACCGGAATTGATGGTCTGCGCTGCGAGCGAGCCCGCGGCAACGGCGAGCGCGGCGACGAGCAGAATACTTCCGAATGACCTGATCATGTCGACACCCGCTCGATGCGGACGGCGCATTTCTTGAAGTCGGTCTGCAGCGAGATCGGATCCGTGGCGTCGAGCGTCACCTTGTTGATCAGCTTGGATTCGTCGAACCACGGCACGTAGACAAGGCCGCGCGGCGGCCGGTCGCGTCCCCGGGTCTCGAGGCGAACGCGGATGAAGCCGCGGCGCGAGATCACCTTGACCTCGTCGCCGCGACGCAGCTTCGCGTCCTGTGCATCGTCGGGATGCATGAAGCAGACCGCTTCCGGAAAGGCGCGATAGAGCTCCGGCACGCGGCGCGTCATGCTGCCGGAATGCCAGTGCTCCAGCACGCGGCCGGTCGACAGCCAGAACGGATATTCGCTGTCGGGAGATTCCGCAGGCGGCTCGTAGGGCAGCGCGAAGATGCGCGCCTTGCCGTCGGCGTGGCCGTAGAACTGGAAGCCTGTGCCCTGCTTCACATAGGGGTCGGTGCCCTCGTGAAAGCGCCATCGGGTCTCTTGCCCGTTGACCACGGGCCAGCGCAGGCCGCGCTCGCCATGATAGGTGTCGAACGGAGCGAGGTCGTGGCCGTGGCCGCGGCCGAACTGGGCGTATTCCTCGAAGATGCCCTTCTGGACGTAGAAGCCGAACGCCTTCGACTCGTCATTGGCATAGCCCGCCTCGATCTCGGACAGCGGGAATTTGTCGATCTGCCCGTTCTTGTAGAGCACGTCGAACAGCGTCTTGCCGCGCACCTCGGGTTTCTTCGCGATCAGCTCCTCCGGCCAGACCTCCTCGATCCTGAAGCGCTTGGAGAACTCCATGAGCTGCCAAAGGTCCGAGCGGGACTCGCCGGGGGCGTTGACGAGCTGGTGCCAGAACTGGGTGCGTCGCTCGGCATTGCCGTAGGCGCCTTCCTTTTCGACCCACATCGCGGCCGGCAGGATCAGATCGGCTGCCAGCGCCGTCACCGTCGGATAGGCATCCGACACCACGATGAAATTCTCCGGATTGCGGAAGCCCGGATAGATCTCCTCGTTGATGTTGGGGCCGGCCTGCAGGTTGTTGTTGACCTGAACCCAATAGGCATTGAGCAAGCCGTCCCGCAGCATCCGGCTTTGCAGCACCGCGTGATAGCCTGGCTTGTCGGGAATGGTTCCTTCGGGCACCTGCCAGATCTTCTCGGTCTTGTCGCGGTGCTCCTTGTTGTTCACCACCATGTCGGCCGGCAGCCGGTGCGAGAAGGTGCCGACCTCGCGCGCGGTGCCGCAGGCCGAGGGTTGGCCGGTGAGCGAGAACGGGCTGTTGCCGGGGGTCGAGATCTTCCCGGTCAACAGATGCAGATTGTAGACGAGGTTGTTGCACCAGACGCCGCGGGTGTGCTGGTTGAAGCCCATGGTCCAGAAACTGACCACCTTGGTCTTCGGGTCGGCGTAGAGCTCGGCCAGCGCCTCGATCCGGTTGAGCGGCACGCCCGCCATTTTCGCCGCCTTCTCCAGCGTAAAGTCAGCGACGAATTTGGCGAACTCGTCGTAGCTCATGTCGGTCGAGTCATTGGCCTTGGCCGCGCCGGTCGCCTTCTTCTGCAGCGGATGGTCGGGACGCAGGCCGTAACCGATGTCGGTCTGGCCGCGCTTGAACACGGTATGCGCGGTGACGAAGTCCTTGTTGACGCGTCCCGTCTTGACGATGTGGTTGGCAATGGCGTTGAGGAGATAGAGATCCGCGTGCGGGGTGAACACGATCCCGATATCGGCAAGATCGAACGAGCGGTGCTCGAACGTCGACAGCACCGCGACCTGCACCTGCGGCGCGGACAGACGCCGGTCGGCCACGCGAGTCCACAGGATCGGGTGCATCTCCGCCATGTTGGAGCCCCACAGCACGAAGGCGTCGGCCGCTTCGATATCGTCATAGCAGCCCGAGGGTTCGTCGATGCCGAAGGTCCGCATCATGCCGGCGACCGCAGACGCCATGCAGTGACGCGCGTTGGGATCGATATTGTTGGAACGGAAGCCGGCCTTGAACAGCTTTGACGCCGCATAGCCTTCCCAGATCGTCCACTGGCCGGAACCGAACATGCCGACGCCGCTCGGCCCGCGCTTCTTCAATGCGGCCTTGAACTTCTCCGCCATCACGTCAAAGGCCTCGTCCCAGCCGACCGGCGTGAACTCGCCGTCCTTGTCGTACTTGCCGCCGGTCTTGCGCAGCATCGGCTTGGTCAGGCGGTCGTGGCCATACATGATCTTGGAAAGGAAGTAGCCTTTCACGCAGTTCAGGCCGCGATTGACTTCCGACTTGATGTCGCCATGGGTGGCGACCACGCGGTTGTCCTTGGTCGCGACCATCACGCTGCAACCCGTGCCGCAGAAGCGGCAAGGCGCCTTGTCCCATTTCAGCTCGGCTTCGTTGCGTTCGGTCACGACGTTTGCGGCCGTCGCCGCGACCGGAATTCCTCCGGCGAGTGCGGCCATTGCGGCGGCTTCCAGCTTCAGGACCTGGCGACGATCAAGCTTGGGCACGGTCATGGCTCGTCCTTTCGCCGGAAGCCGGTCGATCAGATGCCGCGGCATCGACGGCGTGGAACACGAGAGAGGCGGAGTAGACATCCGGCAGCGTCGAGATCGTATTGACGGTCGAGCCGAGTGAACCCGCGTCCGGTGCATCCACGACGACAACAAGCTTGCCCCTGTCATCGCGGCCGAAGATTTCGCAGCCACGCAAGGCCATGATCGCCGAGGCGACGGCGTTGAGGCGATCGGGCCGCGCCTGCACGAGGATGCTGGCAATTTCGCCCCCGGGCGGCGACACGATGGCGTCGGCCGGCAGCACGCGCCCGGTGATCAGGGCGCGGCGATCGATGGCGTTGTGGCGTTTGTTCAACTTGCCCCTCCCGTTATCGCTAATGCGGCGGCGGAGGACCGGGCGGACCGGCCATCATCTGGTAGATCCACACTGCAAGGCCGTAGCTGCCCACCGTAGCGACCGCCAGGGCAGGCATCAGAAAGGCCGTCAGAAACAGAAACGCGAAGATCTCCATGCGCGTTCGGCGTGGCCTCTCGCTGTCGCGAATGGCTGACATGCGTCGTCTCGTTTCAAATTGCGGGTGGAGGGCCTCGTTGCCCTGCGGAACAGGTATCTGGCCGTCCAGGGAAAGCTCTGATCTAGATCAATGAATCTCGGCCGACGGCGCGATGGATTCGACGTGTGCAACGCTGTTGCCGCGCTTTCAGGCGATCTTGCTGTTGCGCCTGACATGACGCTCCTCCCGCCAAGCGGAATTGGCGGAGGGTGGACTTCCATTGCCCGCGCAATACACTGGCCAAAACAACAAAAGGCCTTGCGGAAATCCCTGGGAGTGACGTCATGAAATTCGGCATCTTCTACGAGCTGCAACTGCCGCGTCCGTGGAGCGACGGCGACGAGCTCAGGCTTTACCAGAACGCGCTGACGCAGCTCGAGACCGCTGATCGCCTCGGCTATGATTACGCCTGGGTGGTGGAGCACCACTTCCTCGAGGAATATTCGCACTCGCCGGCGCCGGAATCCTTCCTCGCCGCCGCAAGCCAGCGCACCAGGCAGATCCGGCTCGGCCACGGCATCTTCCAGCTCACCACCAACCATCCCGCGCGCGTCGCCGAACGCGTCGCGGTGCTCGATCTGCTCAGCAACGGGCGCTGCGAGTTCGGCATGGGTGAGAGCGCCTCGATCACCGAGCTGACGCCGTTCGGCCGCGACATGGAGACCAAGCGCGAGGTGTTCGAGGAAGCCGTCGAGGCGATCTTCCCGATGTTCACCAAGGTCGGCACCGAGCATCACGGCAAGTATTTCGATATCCCGCTGCGCAATGTCGTGCCGAAGCCGGTGCAGAAACCGCATCCGCCGCTGTGGATGGCGTGCTCGCAATTGCCCACGATCGAGCGGGCCGGGCAGAACGGCTTCGGCGCGCTCGGCTTCCAGTTCGTCAGCGCCGATGCGGCGCATGCCTGGGTGCACGCCTATTACAACGCCATCACCAAGCGGCTGAACAAGCTCGCCGACTACGAGATCAATCCGAACATGGCGCTGGTGTCGTTCTTCATGTGCGCCGAGACGGATGAAGAGGCGCGCCGGCGTGCCGATGGTGCGACCTTCTTCCAGTTCGCGCTGCGCTACTACGGCCAGGCGCAGAACCGGCAGCGCCCGGCGCCCGGCACCGTCAACATGTGGGACGAGTACAACAAGTGGAAGCGCGAGAATCCGGAGGCGCAGGAGGCCGCGCTGCGCGGCGGCCTGATCGGCTCGCCGGAGACGATCCGCAAGAAGCTGCGACGCTTCCGCACCTCGCATATCGACCAGGTGATCCTGCTCAATCAGGCCGGCAAGAACACGCATGAGCATATCTGCGAGTCGCTCGAACTGTTCGGCAAGGAAGTCATGCCGGAGTTCCAGAACGATCCCGAGCATGATGCCTGGAAGCAGGGCGTGCTCTCGGGCGCGATCCAGCTCGAGGAGATCGACACCGAGGCGTTCACGGACCGCTACGGCAAGCTCGCGGTCAGTGTCGCGCCAAGATCAGCGGCGGCGGGCTGATCGAATTTTGTGCAGCGTGATCGCGCTTCCGTGAAGAAAATAAATCGCTACACGCGATCTACGCCTTAAAAGAAACGATGTGCGCGATGCCTGCACCGAAGTGCAGGCATCGCTATTTTTGTGCGGTGCTCGACAGCTCCGTTCGCACGCCCCATCATCCTGACAACACATGATCGCGTCGCGTCATCGCGCGTGATCGTCGGGAGAATTGCGTGAAATGAAGCGTCGTGAATTCCTGGGTCTATCGCTCGCAACGATCGCAGCTGCCGCGCTGTCGCAGCGCGCGCAGGCACAAGCTGGTGTGAAGGAGATTCGTATCGGCTACCAGAAGAATGGCGTGCTGGTCATCGCGCGGCAGCGCGCGGTCCTGGAAGATCATTTCAGGCCGCAGGGCATCGAGGTGAAATGGGTCGAGTTCTCCTCCGGCCCGCCGATGATGGAAGCAATGAATGTCGGCAGCGTCGATTACGGTGCGGTCGGCGATTCGCCGCCGGTGTTCGCGCAGGCCGCGGGCGCGGCGATCGTCTACGCCGCAGGGCAGCCGATCACGAACGGCCAGGGCATCCTCGTGCCGCAGAATTCCCCGATCCGGACGATCGCGGATCTCAAGGGCAAGCGCGTCGGGTTCACCAAGGGATCCAGCGCCCACAATGTGATCGTGCGGACGCTGGAGAAGGCCGGCCTGACCTATGCCGACATCACGCCGGTCTATCTGACGCCGCCGGACGCCGGCCCCGCCTTTGCCAACGGCAGCATCGATGCCTGGTCGATCTGGGATCCTTATTTCGCGATCGGCGAATCCAGGCAGAACGGCCGGGTGCTGGTCAACGCCGGGGAGATCACCAGGACCAATTCGTTCTACATCGCCAACCGCGAGTTCGCGAAGACCAACGCAGCTGTTCTGCAGCAGGTCATCGACGTCACCGTGTCGACGGCGGCGTGGGCCGAGGCACACCGCGACGAGGTGGCGAAGTCGCTGAGCGCGGTCACCGGCATCGCGCTGGACATTCAGACCATCGCCGCCAACCGTTCATCATTCAAGGTCGGACCGATCACCGACGACATCATCGCGACCCAGCAGGGCGTCGCCGATCGCTTCTTCAAGCTCGGGCTGATCCCGAAGCAGATCGCGGTCCGCGACATCGTGTGGCGCAACACCCAAAGCTGATCGCGGTCACTTTCAATTCAGGGGATGTCATCATGAGGCGTTTGTTTCGACGCTGGATCGCCCGCGCCGTGCTGTCGCTCAGCATGGTCGCGGCCACGGTCGGCGTGTCCTACGGACAGGACAAGGTCGTCCGCATCGGCTACCAGAAATACGGCAAGCTGGTGCTGCTGAAGAGCAGGGGATCGCTCGAGGAGAAGCTGAAGGCGGCGGGCACCCGGGTGGTCTGGACCGAGTTTCCGTCGGGGCCGCCGCTGCTGGAAGCGCTCAATGTCGGCGCGATCGATTTCGGCAACACGGGCGAGGCGCCGCCGATCTTTGCGCAGGCCGCCGGCGCGCCACTGCAATACGTCGCCTATGAGCCGGCTGCGCCGAAGGGCGAGGCGATCCTGGTGCCGAAGGACAGCCCGATCAAGGCGGTCGCAGAGCTGAAGGGCAAGAAGGTCGCGCTGAACAAGGGCTCCAATGTCCATTACCTGCTGGTCAAGGCGCTCGAGAAGGCCGGTGTCAAATATTCCGACGTCGAGGTCGCCTATCTCGCGCCCGCCGACGCACGCGCGGCGTTCGAGCGCGGCGCGGTCGATGCCTGGGTGATCTGGGATCCGTTCCAGGCCGCGGCGGAGGCCGCGACCGGCGCCCGCACGCTGGCCGATGGCACCGGAATCGTCGCCAATTACCAGTTCTATTTTGCTTCGAAGGCGTTCCTGCAACGCGACCCGAAGATCATCGATCTCGTGCTGGCGCAACTCGGCGAGGTCGACGACTGGGCGAAGGGTGACATCCACGCCGTGGCCGAGCAGCTTGCGCCGAGCACCGGTCTTTCGGTGCCGGTGGTGGAGGTCGCGCTGAGGCGGCAGGCCTATGGCATCAAGCCGGTGACCGATGCCGTGGTCGCCGATCAGCAGCAGGTGGCCGACACCTTCTTCGCGCTCGGCCTGATCCCGAAACAAATCAAGATTTCCGACGTCGCATGGAGACCCGGCACGTGAGCAATCCGACCAACGCCAATATCCTCTGGTTCCTGCCGACCCACGGCGACAGCCGCTATCTCGGCACGTCGACCGGCGGTCGCGAGGTGAACTTCAACTATCTGCGCCAGATCGCGCAGGCCGCCGACCAACTCGGCTATTACGGCGTGCTGCTGCCGACGGGGCGGAGCTGCGAGGATTCCTGGGTGGTGGCCTCCGCCGTCGCGCCCTGGACCGAGCGCCTGCGCTATCTCGTGGCGGTCAGGCCCGGCCTGCAGTCGCCGGCCGTCGCTGCGCGCATGACCGCGACGCTGGATCGGCTGTCAAACGGCCGCCTCCTGGTCAACGTCGTCACCGGCGGCGACCCCGTCGAGAACAGGGGCGACGGCATTTTCCTTGATCACGACGAGCGCTACGCGGTCACACGCGAGTTCCTCAACGTCTACAGCGACCTGCTCGCCGGCAAGACCGTCAATGTCGAGGGCAGGCACATCCGCATCGAGGATGGCCGCCTGCTGTTCAATCCGGTGCAGTCGCCACGTCCGCCGCTCTATTTCGGAGGCTCGTCGGATGCCGGCATCGATGTCGCGGTCGACACCGTCGACAAATACCTGACGTGGGGCGAGCCGCCGGCGCAGGTCGCCGAGAAGGTCGCGCGAGTGAAGGCGGTGGCCGCTGAACGTGGCCGCAAGCTCTCGTTCGGCATCCGCCTCCACGTGATCGTGCGCGAGACCAATGCCGAGGCGTGGAAGGCCGCGGACGAATTGATCCAGTACGTCACCGACGACACCGTGGCCGCGGCCCAGAAGATCTTTTCGCGGATGGATTCGGTCGGCCAGCAGCGCATGGCGCAGCTGCATGGCGGGCGGCGCGACCAGCTCGAGATCAACCCGAACCTGTGGGCCGGCGTTGGCCTGGTGCGCGGCGGCGCGGGCACCGCGCTGGTCGGCGATCCACAGACCGTCGCGGCACGGATCAGGGAGTATCAGGAGATCGGCATCGATACCTTCATCATGTCCGGCTATCCGCATCTCGAGGAAGCCTATCGCTTCGCCGAGCTGGTGTTCCCGCTGCTGTCGCTCGGGCATGGCAGCAACGTCACGTCGATCCGCGTCAACACCGGGCCCTTCGGTGAGACCATCGGCAACGAATATCGCCCGCACAAACAGGCTTCGCAATCATGAGTCTCATCGACAGTCTTCCGCGCGTCAGCGCGCCGAAATTACCTGGGCTCGACGGCCTGATCCCCTGGATCGTGCCGCTTGCCATCGTCCTGGTCTGGCAGCTCGCATGCGTGACCGGCTTCGTGCCGTCGCGCGTGTTGCCGGCGCCGACCGATGTCGCGCTGGCGGGGTGGAAGCTATTGCTGTCGGGTGAGCTGATCCGCAACATCTGGGTCAGCTTCTGGCGCGCTTCGATCGGCTTCCTGATCGGCGGCAGCATCGGCTTTGCCTTCGGTCTCGCCAACGGCCTGTCCCAGCTCTCCGCAAGGCTCACCGACACCACGCTGCAGATGGTGCGCAACATCCCCCATCTGGCGCTGATCCCGCTCGTCATCCTGTGGTTCGGCATCGACGAGTCCGCAAAACTGTTCCTGGTCGCGCTCGGCGTGTTCTTTCCGATCTATCTCAACACCCTGCATGGCATCCGCACCGTCGATCCGCAGCTGATCGAGATGGGCCGCATTTACGGCATGACCGATGGCGAGCTGTTCCGCCGGGTGATCTTTCCCGGCGCCTTGCCGTCGATTTTCGTCGGCCTGCGCTTTGCGCTCGGCATCATGTGGCTGACGCTGATCGTGGCAGAGACCATCGCGGCTTCCTCCGGCCTCGGCTACATGGCGATGCAGGCGCGCGAGTTCATGCTGATCGACGTGGTCGTGCTCTCGATCCTGATCTATGCCCTGCTCGGCAAGCTCGCCGACAGCGCCTCGCGGGCGCTGGAGCGCCTGACCTTGTCATGGCATCCCGCCTTCCAGAAGAAGTGAGAGTTGAGAATGCAAGAAGTGCTTCGTTTCCAGAGCGCGGACGCCGAGCCGGTCGCGCGTGCCGACTTCATCGCAGAGGCGCAGCAATTGCGGCGCGGCTCGGAAGCCACCTCGCGCGGGCTGTCGCTGACCATCCGCGGCTTGCGCAAGTCGTTCGGCGACAACGAGGTGCTGCGTGGCATCGACCTGCACGTTCCCGCCGGCCAGTTCGTTGCGATCGTCGGCCGCAGCGGCTGCGGCAAGAGCACCCTGCTCCGCCTGATCGGGGGTCTCGAGGCACCGGGCGGTGGCGGCATCGCGTTTGGCGAGGGGCCGCGTGCGCAAGACGTCCGTGTCATGTTCCAGGAGCCGCGATTGCTGCCGTGGGCGCGGGTACTCTCAAATGTCGAGGTCGGGCTCGGTGGTGAGCGTTCGTCCGCGGATGCACAGGCCCGGGCCGAGCGTGCGCTGGTCGAGGTTGGCCTTGGCGACAAGCGCGGGCAGTGGCCGTCGGTGCTGTCAGGCGGCCAGAAGCAGCGCGTGGCGCTGGCGCGCGCGCTGGTCAGCCAGCCACGCGTGCTGGCGTTCGACGAGCCGCTCGGCGCGCTCGATGCGTTGACGCGGATCTCGATGCAGCAGCTGCTGGAGCGGGTCTGGCGCGACCAGGGGTTTACCGCGATCCTGGTGACGCATGACGTTGCCGAGGCGGTCGCGCTCGCCGACCGCGTGGTTGTGATCGAGGATGGCCGCATCGCGCTGGACGTCACGATCGACCTGCCGCGACCACGCCGGCGCGGCTCGGCCGAACTCGCCGCGCTCGAGGGCGAGATCCTCAAGCATCTTCTCGAAGGCAGCGAAGACACGTCCGATCTGTGAGGCCGTCATGAACACCATCGTCCGCAATGTCTCCGTCGAGCCTGCCATCACGGCCACGGATTTCCGCAATGCGATGCGTCATCTGACCGGCGGGGTTGCCGTCATCACCGCCGGCCGTGGCCGGGAGATTTCCGGAATGACCGTGACCTCGGTGTCGTCGCTGTCGGTCGATCCGCCGTCCTTGATCGTCAGCATCAATCGGGCAGCGTCGTCATATCAGCTGATCAAGCGGCGTGGCATGTTCGGCGTCAACATCCTGACGGCGGATCAGCTCGACATCGCCGAACGCTTCACCGGCAAGGGCGGCCTGAAGGGCGCAGAACGTTTCGCCGGCGCCGAATGGACGACGCGGGCCTCGGGCGTGCCGCTGCTGGTTGGCGCGCTTTCGGCGATCGACTGCGAGGTCGAGGAGACGATCGAGCGGCATTCGCATGCGATCGTGATCGGCCGCGTGCTCGATGTCGTGGCCTCACGGCGGACCGCCGCGCTGGCCTACTGGCACGGCGAATATGTCGCGATCGACAAGGAGGAGGACGCCGCCCGGCTCGCCGAGGTCAGCCTGCCGTCGCGCCATGTCCACGCCAGGGGACCGCGCTAGAAAATCACTCACGCTGTCCCGGATCATGCCCTAGAAGGTAGAGATGGTCTTTCAGGACGTGACCGTTTGATGAAGCGCGCGGCAACCTGGCTGTTCTATCTCGTCGGCGCACTCGCGGTGGGCTATCTCGCGCTGTATGCCTATGCGGCGTTCACGGGGCGCGAGCTTGCGCCCGGCGATCCCATCCACATCTTCCGCCGGCCGGACGCGCCGAGCTATTCGTGATGCGAGGCGATCGCCCGGACAGGCCGGCAGCCTAACCCGTCGGTGCCAGCCGCTGATAATCCGCCGCGCCGTTGCCGGCCGGCGTGATCGGGATGCCGCCGTCGGCATATTCGTTCAGCTTGTTGCGCAGCGTACGGATCGAGATGCCGAGGATGTTTGCGGCGTGAGTGCGGTTGCCGAGGCAGTGCTTCAGCGTCTCCAGGATCAGGTCACGCTCGACGTCGGCGACGGTGCGGCCGACAAGTGCGCGGGTGACCTGCTCGGCGGCGAATGTCGCATGCGCGACCGCAGGCGCAGTCTTGGCGAGGTCGAGGCGATCTCCGTCGGGGGTCAGGATCGCGTCGGGTCCGATCTCGTCGCCCTGCGCCATCAGCACCGAGCGATGAATGGTGTTCTCGAGCTCGCGGACGTTGCCCTGCCAGCGGTTGGTGGTCAGTACCGTCCGCGCGTCGGGGGAGATCGGGCGCACCGGCACGCCGTTGGCCTCGGCGTATTTCCTGGCGAAGTGCTGCGCCAGCTCGAGGATGTCGGCCGGGCGGTCGCGCAGCGGCGGGATCTTCAGATTGACGACGTTGAGGCGGAACAGCAGGTCCTCGCGGAAGGTGCCTTCGCGCACCGCGTCATTGAGGTTGCGATTCGAGGTCGCGATGATGCGGATGTCGACCGGAACAGGCTTGGTGCCGCCGACGCGGTCGATCACGCGCTCCTGGATCGCGCGCAGCAGCTTGGACTGCAGGCGGACGTCCATCTCGGAGATTTCGTCGAGCAGCAGCGTGCCGCCGGTCGCCTCCTCGAACTTGCCGATACGGCGGGCGACCGCGCCGGTGAAGGCGCCCTTCTCGTGGCCGAACAGCTCGGATTCCAGCAGGTGCTCGGGGATCGCCGCGCAGTTGATCGAGATGAACGGCCGCTTGGCGCGGGCCGAGCGGGAATGGACGTAGCGTGCCAGCACCTCCTTGCCGGTGCCGGATTCGCCGGTGATCATGACGGAGGCGTCCGAGCCGGCGATCTGCTGCGCCAGCTTTATCACCCTGCCCATCGCCTCGTCGCGCCAGACCAGCTCACGGGCGTCGTTGGCGACCGCGGCGAGCACGGCCGCGATCAGCTCGGGGTCCGGCGGCAGCGGGATGTATTCCTTGGCACCGGCGTGGATCGCGGCGACCGCGGCGCGGGCGTCGTTGGAGATGCCGCAGGCGACGATCGGAACGTGGATGTGCTCGGCCTCGAGCCGCATCACGAGGTCGCGGATGTCGAGACCGACATCCACCAGCAGCAGGTCGGCGCCCCTGCCGCCGCGCAGGACACCCATCGCCTGCTCCGCCGCCTCCGCGTGGGTCACGGTGGCGCCGTTCTCCATCGCGATCTTGGTCGCGGTCGTGAGCTGGCCCTTCAGGGTGCCAACGATGAGAAGCCGCATGATAGTCTCCTGTTCGTCTGATCGCGCCGTCGTCGCGCGGTATCGTTGGATGGTTAAGCGCGTTCCGCCTTGATGATTTCGGTCATGGTCACGCCGAGCTTGTCTTCCACCAGCACCACTTCGCCGCGCGCCACCAGGCGGTTGTTGACGTAGATGTCGATCGCCTCGCCGACCCGGCGGTCGAGCTCGAGCACCGTGCCCGGTCCGAGCTTCAAGAGGTCGCCGACGTCCATCTTGGAGCGGCCGAGCACCGCCGACACCTGCACCGGAACGTCGAACACCGCCTCGAGATCGGCGGCAATGCGCGAGGCATGCTCGTCCTCGTTGTAGCCGATGTCGTCGATATCGGGCGCGTCGGACGAGTTGAGGTCGGGAAGCGGGACGTGTGCGTCGGTGTCGCTCATGGTTCAGCCCTCATGCCGTCAGCCGGCCTGATCGCGGGACGCCAGGTAGCGCCCGACGAGTTCGTTGATCTTTGCCTCGATCGCCGCACGCTCCAGCACCACACCGCCGTCGGCCCACTCGATCCGGCAGTCGCCGGTCGCGATCGTGGGCTCGGCCAGGATCACCAGCCGGCCCTGGAAGCCGCTCTGCGCGGCCATCCGCTCGATCTGCTCGCGCCCGGCCTCGTAGAGCTCATCGTTGATGCGCACCACGAGGTGCGGCGTCGCCACCAGGTGCGAGAAGCAGTCGCTGACCAGCGCGGTGATCTCGCCGAACGGCTCGCGCGCGATCAGCTCGGCGCACAGCTTGCGCGCCACCGCGACCGCGACGTCGACCGCCTCGGTCTCCATCCGCGTCTCGATGCCGGCAAAGCGCGCCGCAATGCCCTTGATCGCCACCGCGATCTGCTCCAGCGCCAGCGCCGAACGGCGGTCGCTCTCGACCTTGGCCTCGCGCAGCGCGGCCTCGTGGCCGGCGCGGTAGGCGCGGGCCTCGGCGTCGGCGATCTTCTGTGCGATTTCCGCCGGCGTCGCCGCGCGCTCCCGCGAACGGTCCGGTGTCGAGAAGTCGGTGTCGAACAGGAATTTTGCGGGCGCGGCCATCAGTACACCAGCTCGTCGTCGGCGCGGTTCTTGGTCAGCGTGATCTCGCCGCGGGCGGCGAGATCCTTGGCGAGGTTGACGAGCAGCGCCTGGGCCTCGTCGACGTCGCGCAGGCGGACCGGGCCCATCGCAGCCATGTCGTCCATCAGCATCTTGCCGGCGCGCGAGGACATGTTGCCGAGGAAGAAGCTGCGCACCTCCTCGTTGGCGCTCTTCAGCGCAATGCCGAGCTTGTCCTTGTCGATGTTGCGCATCAGGGTCTGGGCCGAGCCGGCGTCGAGCTTGATCAGATCGTCGAAGGTGAACATCAGCGCCTTGATGCGCTCGGCGGATTCGCGGTTTTCCTCCTCCAGCGAGGTGATGAAGCGGGTCTCGGTCTGGCGGTCGAAATTGTTGAAGATCTCGGCCATCACCTCATGGGCGTCGCGGCGGCGGGTCTGCGACAGGTTCGACATGAACTCGGTGCGCAGCGTCTGCTCGACGCGCTCGATGACCTCCTTCTGCACCGCTTCCATCCGCAGCATGCGGCCGACGACGTCGAGCGCGATGTCCTCGGGCAGGATCGCCAGCACGCGTGCGGCATGCTCGGGCTTCAGCTTCGACAGCACCACCGCGATGGTTTGCGGGTATTCGTTCTTGAGGTAGTTGGCGAGCACCTCTTCCTGGACGTTGGAAAGCTTCTCCCACATGTTGCGCCCGGCGGGACCGCGGATCTCGTCCATGATGCCGGTGACGCGCTCGGCCGGCAGATATTGCTGGAGCAGGCGTTCGGTGGCGTCGAAATTGCCCATCAGCGCGCCCGACGCCGACATCCGCGACACGAATTCGAGCATCAGGTCCTCGACCACCTCGGGCTCGACGGTGCCGAGCGTCGACATGTGGACCGACAACTCGCGGACCTCGTCATCGTCGAGCATCGCCCAGATCTTGCCGCCGTACTGCTCGCCGAGCGCAAGCATCAGGATCGCGGCGCGCTTCGGCCCGGACAGCGGCTTGCTCTTCGGCCGGTTGGTCTGCCGGCTCGCCAGCGTCGAGAGGACGCTCGAGATGTCATTGTGGTTCGTGGTCTGCGGTACGGCCATGTCAGTGCTCGGCGGGCTCACTCAGCCATTGACGGACGATCGAGGCGGTCTCGTTCGGATTGCGCTCGGCCAGTTCGCCGACCCGATGCACGGCCTGGGCGTGCACCTGGCCCTGGATCTGGGCGACGTCGATCAGCTGTGCGGCCGCGCTGCTGCCGCTGCCCGGCAGCAGCGCCTGGCCGGTTCCGCCCGCCGCGCCGTCGCCGGCATGCGCCTCGGCGAAGGCGGGGGCTGCGGCCGCACCGCCCAGCGAGGGCATCGCGTCGGTCGCGACGATGCGCCTGACCAGCGGACGGACCACCATGAACAGCACGACCAGGCCGAGCAGCATCATCACGCCGAGCTCGATGACGTACATGACGTCGTCCTTGGTGAACTGCAGCATGCCGAGCAGGCCGGTCGGCTCGGCGATCGGCGTCGTCATCGGCGGCTCGGCGAAGCGGAGGTTGACCACCTCGACCTGGTCGCCGCGCTTCTGGTCGAAGCCGATCGCGGAGCGCACCAGAGCGGCGATGCGGTCGAGCTGCTCCTTGGGACGGTCCTGGTAGACCATCTCGCCCTTTTCGTTCTTGGCGTAGCTGCCGTCGACCAGCACCGCGACCGAGATCCGGTTGACCCGGCCCGCCTCGGTGACCTCGGTCTTGGTGGTGCGGGAGATCTCGTAATTGTTGGTCTCCTCGCTCTTCTTGCTCTGGTCCTTGGCGCGCGCCGCGTTGTCCTGGTTCTGGTTGCCCGGCAGCTCGTTGTTGACCGAGACCTGGCCGGAATTGTCGGCGGTGAGGCTGCTTTCCTCCCGGGTCTGGCTCGAGCGCAGCACGCGGCCTTCGGGATCGAAAGTGTCGGAGGTCTGGGTGATCTTGTTGAAGTCGAAGTCGGCGGAGAGCTGGACGCGGGCCCGTCCGGCGCCGACCACCGAGGAGACGATGTCCTCCACCTCCTTGCGCATCCGCTTCTCGAAGGCGACGCGGCGATCATCGCCGAGGGCGGCATCGGCGTCGTTGCTGGCGCCGTCGGCGAGCAGCGCGCCGGCCTCGTCGACGATCGAGACGCGCTGCGGCTTCAGCCCGTTGACCGCTGAGGCGACCAGGTGACGGATGGCGCGGATCTGTTGCGGCTCCAGCGCGCCGCGCACCCTGAGCACGATCGAGGCGGACGGCTCCGGCGTCTCGCGCGAGAACAGCGGCTTCTCCGGCAGCACCAGGTGGACGCGGGCGGCCTGGACGCGGTCGATGGCGCGGATGGTGCGGGCAAGCTCGCCTTCCAGCGCGCGCAGGTGATTGATGTTCTGGACGAAGCTGGTGGTGCCGAGCGCGTCCGACTTGTCGAAGATCTCGTAGCCGACGCCGCCGCCCTTGGGCATGCCGCCCTCGGCGAGCTTCATCCGAAGCCGCGTCACCCTGTCCTTCGGCACCATGATCGCGGCACCGTCATTGCGCAGCTCGAAGGGGATTGCCTGGCGCTCCAGCTCCTTGACGATGGCCGAGGAATCCTCGGTCGAAAGATCGGTGAAGAGGGTGGTCATCTGCGGCGTCGTGACGCGCATGATGACGAAAGCGAAGAAGCCGATCAGGGCGGCGGTGACCGCCACCATTGCCGCAAGCCGGGCCGCACCTAGACCTCTCAGGAAAGCAACCAGACTTTGCACTAACGGCCCCCAGGGATTCGGCCCACGCGGGTCCGACTGGGCAAATATTGCCTAGGGTATGGTTTCCATCTGGTTAACGAAGATTAAGAACCGCGGCAAAACCGCGGACATGAAAAAAACCGGCTTCGCAAACCGAAGCCGGTTTTCGTCAAATGCTGCCGATCGGCGAAACTTACTGCCGGTACTGCTGGATCCGGGTGGTGCGCAGTCCGGCCAGACCGTGCTGGTCGATCGAGAACTGCCAGGAAAGGAATTCATCGACGGTCAGCGTATAGCGGCTACAGGCTTCCTCGAGGGAAAGCAGGCCGCCGCGGACCGCGGCTACGACTTCGGCCTTGCGGCGGATGACCCACCGTTTGGTTCCGGGGGCCGGGAGGTCCGCAATCGTCAAAGGGCTGCCGTCAGGCCCGATGACGTATTTCACCCTCGGGCGATGGGGTTCTGTCATGGCGTACTCACAAACTCTCAACCACTGAACTCGCAAGAGGTAACCTACGCCTGCCGGTTTAAAATTTGCCTAAGCCCAAGCGTTCAATACGAATCTCGTTGGACGGGCCGGGAACAGGGGCGAATGTCCGGACAGGCGGCTGCGGCGCGCTCAAATGGTGGGCCGCAGCGGACCCCGCGCGAGCGCGAGCAGGGCCGTGGCGAGTGCTTCGGAGGCCTGGTCCGGCCGCCTTTTTTCGTAGATCGCGAATTCGAGGTCGGGAAGCGGCGGCAGGCCGTCGTCGGGGCCGAGCACGCGCAGACCGGCGACAACAGCGCTCAGGGGCAGGGGTGTGATGGCCAGGCCCGCGACGGCGGCGGCGCGAACGCCGGTCAGGCTCGGGCTGGTGTAGACGATCTCCCAGCTCAGATCGCCGTCGCGCAATGCGGCAAGCGCCGCATCGCGCGACACCGATCGCTCGCGATAGAGTGCGAGCGGCAGCGGTGCGCCCGGCGTTGGAGCGAACGTCTCGGCCGCGGCCCATACCAGCGGCTCGCGCCACACCAGCCGTCCTTTCGAGGTCCCCAATGGGCGCTTGGCGAAGACGAGGTCGAGCCGCCCCGCATCGAGCTGTGCGATCAATTCGGCACTGACGCCGATCAGCACCTCGAGCTTGACCCCGCGATGCAGCGCGGCGAAACGTCCCAGCGCCAAGGGCAACGAGCCGCCGGCCACTTCCTCGACCACGCCGAGACGGACCGAGCCGGACAGGCGCGGCGCCACCAGCCGCTGCCGCGCCGCCTCCTCGAGCTGAAGCAGGCGCCTTGCATCGCCCAGCAGCATCTCGCCCTCGTCGGTCAGCGCGACGCTGCGCGTGGTGCGCCGGAACAGCGGCCGCCGCGTCTCGAGCTCCAGGCGCTTGATCTGCTGGCTGATCGTCGACTGCGTCAGGTTGAGCTGTTCGGCCGCCCGGTGGAAGCCGCCGCAATCCGCCACCGCAACGAACGCGCGCAGGAGTTCGAGCTCAAGCATCCAATTAATCCATTTTCATTATCAATCATATTATAGAATATCGTTTCTATTATCAATGATGCCCTCCTACCTTCGCGAAAGGCCACGAAGCGAGGAGAGGCTCAGATGCCGGAGACACTGCAACGGACGGATCGTGCGGCGCGCCTGGCGCGCGCCCGGGCCATCGTCGGGGCGGGAAAGATCTGCCCTGCCGAGCGCATCACGGACCTGCTCGAAGCTGTAATCGTTTCGGGCGATCGCGTGGCGCTCGAAGGCGACAACCAGAAGCAGGCCGATTTCCTGGCTGCGTCGCTGGCGAAGCTCGATCCTGTGCGCGTCCATGATCTGCACATGGTGCAATCGGTGCTGGCGCTGCCGGATCACCTGGCGGTGTTCGAACGCGGAATCGCCAGCCGGCTGGACTTCGCCTTTGCCGGTCCGCAGAGCCGCCGTCTTGCCGAGCTCGTCGCCGCCAAATCGCTCAGGATCGGGGCGATCCACACTTATCTCGAGCTGTACGCCCGCATGCTGGTGGATTTGACGCCCCAGGTCGCGCTCATTGTCGCCGACAAGGCCGACCGCGACGGCAATCTCTACACCGGTCCGAACACCGAGGACACGCCAACCATCGCCGAGGCCGCGGCGTTTCGCGGCGGCATCGTCGTGGCGCAGGTCAACGAGATCGTCGATCGCCTGCCGCGCGTCGACATCCCCGGCGACTGGGTCGACCTCGTGGTGCAAAGCCCGAGACCGTACGCGATCGATCCGCTATTCACGCGCGATCCCGCCAGGATCAGGAATGAAAACGTCCTGATGGCGATGATGGCGATCGCCGCGGTGTACGAGCCTTACCAGGTGGCGCGGCTCAACCATGGCATCGGCTACGCCACCGCCGCGATCGAATTGATCCTGCCGACCTTCGCCGCGCGCCGCGGGTTGAAGGGCAAGATCGCGCGCAATTTCGTGCTCAATCCGCACCCGACGCTGATCCCCGCGATCGAGGCCGGTTTCGTCGACAATGTCTATTGCTTCGGCTCCGAACTCGGCATGGAACGGTATGTCGCGAGCAGACCGCATGTGTTTCCGGTCGGCGCGGACGGCAATCTGCGCTCCAACCGGGCGCTCGCCCAGGTCGCCGGTCAATATGCCTGCGATCTCTTCGTCGGTGCGACGTTGCAGATCGACGCACAGGGCAACAGCTCGACAGCGACCAAGGACCGGATCACCGGCTTTGGCGGCGCGCCGAACATGGGCGCGGATGCGCGCGGCCGGCGCCACCCCAGTCCTGCCTGGCTGCGCGCCGGCGAGGAAGCGGGCGAGCGCCTGCGTGGCCGCAAGCTGGTGGTGCAGATGGTGCAGACCCGGCAGCCGAACGGCGCGCCGAGCTTCGTCGAGCACCTCGATGCCTTCGATCTCGCAAGCTCGGCCGGCTTCGCACTGCCGCCCGTCATGGTTCATGGCGACGACGTCTCCCACGTCATCACCGAGCGCGGCGTCTGCAACCTCCTGCGTTGCCGGTCGCCACAGGAGCGCGAAGCCGCCTTGCGCGCCATCGCCGGCGATACCGATTTCGGCAAGCGGCAGGATGCCGACGCAATCGACGGCCTGCGCCGCCGCGGCATCGTGATGCTGCCATCCGATCTCGGCATCGACGTCGCAACGGCAACCCGCGACTGGCTCGCCGCGAAGACCATCGACGATCTCGTCTCGGCGTCCGGCGGCCTCTACGTGCCGCCCGCCAGATTTCTCAGTTGACAAGCTCCGCAGTCGAGGAGGCCATGATGATCAATCCAGACCAGGCGTCAGGCCGAGCACCGGCGTCTCTCGATGCTGCCAGGCAACTCGCCGTGGCGTTGTTATCGGAACGCGGCGAGGCGTCAGGCGCGTTGATCGCGCGCGAACTGCATCAGACCATCCGTGCGCTCGATATTGACGCACGGCACGGCTTCCAGCGCTTTCTGGCGAGCGCGTTTCAGCCCGACGAAACGGCGCTGCGTGCGGCGGCGCAGCGCTATCTCGCCGACAGCACGGCCGTGGCCGCTGCCGCACTCGCGCAGGCCGCCGATCCGCCGCGGCAGGAAGTGCTGCGGCGCATGAACATGGCGCCCGGAGGCACCGCTGCGCTGATCGCGATGCGCAGCGAGATCGCAAAGCGTTTCGGCGCCGAACCCGAGCTGAAGCTCCTTGATGCTGATCTCAAGCATCTGTTCGCGTCGTGGTTCAATCGCGGCTTTCTCGAGCTTCGCCGCATCGACTGGGAAGCACCGGCCGCCGTTCTCGAGAAGCTGATCGCCTATGAGGCGGTGCACGAGATCAAGGGCTGGGACGACCTGCGGCGCCGTCTCGCGCCGGACCGGCGCTGCTTTGCCTTCTTCCATCCCGCGCTTCCGGGCGAGCCGCTGATCTTCGTCGAGGTCGCGCTGGTGGAAGGGCTGGCGACCGCCGTTCCGCCTTTGCTGCTCCAGGACACCGACCAGGACGCCGCGCGGATGCGGGCCGCGCGTGCCGACACCGCGATCTTCTATTCGATCTCGAACTGCCAGGACGGCCTGCGCGGCGTTTCGTTCGGCAATTTCCTGATCAAGCAGGTGGTCGAGGAATTGCAAACCGAATTCCCGGGGTTGCGTCGCTTCTCGACCTTGTCGCCGGTGCCGGGATTCCGCCGCTGGCTCAGCCAGCGATCCGGATCCGATGGCGTCGACACTGCGATGCTGCGCGAACTGGACGGCGAGGGATGGTGGCACGACCGCGAGACGAGCGAGCGTTTTCGCCCGCGCCTCACGCGGCTGTGCGCAGCCTATCTCACGAGGTCACCGAGCCGTGAAAACCGGATCGATCCCGTCGCGCGCTTTCATCTCGGCAATGGCGCGCGGCTCGAGCGGATCAACTGGCTCGGCAACACCGCCGATCGCGCGATGCAGGAATCCTTCGGCATCATGGTGAACTATCTTTACGACCATGACAGCATCGAGCGTAACCATGAGGCCTTCGCCCACGTAGGAGAGATCGTGCGTTCGCCGCAGGTGGACGCGCTTCTGCGGCCGTCGCTGCATAACGATGGAGTGATATCATGATGATGAACAGACGCACCTTCTCGACCGCATTGCTTGCCGGAGCGTCGGCCTCGCTTGTCTCCACGCGTGGCATCGCCGCCACCCCGCCGCAGGCGAAGGCGCGCAACGTCGTGCTGGTGCACGGACTGTTCGCCGATGGATCGTGCTGGTCCGAGGTCATTCCGCGCCTGCAGGCCGCGGGGCTCAACGTCACGTCGGTGCAGAATCCGCTGACCACGCTGCCGGAAGCGGTCGCCTCGGCGCAGCGCGTGCTCGATCGCCAGGACGGCCCGACGGTCCTCGTCGGTCATTCGTTCTCCGGAATGATCGTGACCGAGGCCGGTATGCATCCGAACGTGTCGGCGCTGGTGTATGTTGCTGCGCGCGCGCCTGATGCGGACGAGGACTACACCGCGCTGGCCAAGACCTATCCGACGCCGCCGGCGAGCGCCGGCATCGTGTTCGATGGCGACGAGGGCAGGCTGTCCGAAGAGGCCTTCCTGCGTGACTTCGCCGGTGACCTGCCGGAAGCCAGGGCCAGGGTGCTCTATGCCGTGCAGCAGCCGTTCCACAAGGCGCTGTTGACCGGCAGGACCAGCCATGCGGCCTGGCGCAGCAAGCCGAGCTACTATGCGGTCTCGACCGAAGACCGCACGATCAATCCGGATCTCGAGCGCTTCATGGCCAAGCGCATGGGCGCCACGACGATCGAGGTC
Organism: Bradyrhizobium jicamae; assembly: GCF_018130215.1. Lineage (GTDB taxonomy): Bacteria > Pseudomonadota > Alphaproteobacteria > Rhizobiales > Xanthobacteraceae > Bradyrhizobium > Bradyrhizobium jicamae_A. The sequence continues at coordinate 9,526 of NZ_JAFCKQ010000023.1, read as the reverse complement.
AAGGCAAGCCATCTTGCGCTGATCTCGCAGCCAGACGCGATCGCGCGGCTGATCGTCGACGCCGCGGGACAGCCGAAATGAGCGATGGAGGCTACGGAACGGCAGGCGCCTTGCAAGTCTTGCATCGAAAATCGCTGCCGCGCTCGCTTGTATAGATCTCGAATCCCTCCGAGACCCGATGAGTCCGGTTTCGCAGGGGCTCGATCTCGGAAAGCTCCGCGTGGCCGGTTCGCCCGCAGCTCGGGCACCGCAAGTGCTCAGTCCAGCCCGCTGTCATCCGCTGCGCCCTCGCAAGGGCGTCAAATGTACCGTGCTTCGGCTCTGACGGATTTGATCCAGCTCAAATTGACCCCATGGGCCGCCGGAAGGAATGCGAAGGTGAAAATGAAAACGCCGATCAACCGGAATATTCGCGTATGCCGCGAAGATACCGGTATCGGCGATAGGGCTGGATGCAGCTTAACGTCAGCGAAACTGACGTAGGTCCGGGGCGCTACGCGGCGGCCTCGATGGCCGCGATCACGCTGCGCATGTCGCCGGCCAGCTCGCGATAGCGCGCTCCCAGGCGCAAATATGCCTCGCGTCTGCTTCCATCCGCCGCCCGGTCAGCGATCGAGTCGCATTCGGTGGCAAGTGTCTCAAATCGTTCGAGCTTGGCCTGGAAAACGGTCATAGGCGGGGTCCCTGAAACACTTACTGAGGGACCCGGGAAACTACTCTCTGGATTAATTCATGGGGAACATTGTTATCGAGTATAACTAAATTTTTTTTGCCCACGACCGCGCCGCGGTTCGGAGCCGTGGAGCAGCCGACACGCCGAACCAAAGCGAGCCTGCCGGCGTTGTTGACTGAGATGACGACCTGGGTCTTGCTGCGCGGGTCGTCGGTGAAAGGACATGAAGATGAAAAAGCTGATCGGCGGCGTGGCCCTGGCAGTTGCTGCCCTGGCAGCGTCGGTTTCGGCGTCCCCTGCGCAATCGGCGCGTTACGTCCAGGCTCGTGCCCCCGACGTCAATAGCCGCTATTGCCTTCAGGGCCGTATCTGGGGTTATCCGGGCAACTGCAACTTCGCGACGTATGGCCAGTGCATGGCCAGTGCTTCCGGCACCGACGCCTATTGCGGGATCAATCCAGTCTACGCGTTTGCCCGGCGTGGCTATTACCGGTGAGCGGGCTGCCCAGGCCCGCCCGGCACCCGAAGTGAGCTGACGGAGCCGGTGCGGCTCGGTGTCCGCTCATGACCATCACGACAATAGCCACCGTCAATGTGATGACAGGTGCAAGAGTGATGGCGCCGACGTCCTGCTTGATGTCGTTGTCGTTCGTGATCCCTCCAACCGTGGTTGAACCCACCAGGTTCGCGGCAGCTTCCTGCCCACGTTGAGACCACCAGCGCGTTCCACGCCGGGCAGGCTCAGGGCAGTTCGCCCTGGGCACCTGCCCGCGCAACCTTCTTGCGCCGCATGCAAACTAATGAACGGCGTCGCGCTGCAAGCCGTCCGGCCTCAGATATTTGCGCTCGCCGGGGTCATGCCTGATCGGAACTGAAACCGTGGTGGAAACATCCCCATAGCCCGAGAGCTGCTGGACGATGCCGGTCCCCAACCAGCCCTGCAGCGCGTCGCTGTCGGCCCAGTGCGTGATCAGGAGATAGCGGACCGGTGCAAGGGCGGGAAATTCCTGAACCGGTCCGACGAACTGGTAGGGCTGCGTCTCGAACTCGCCGGTCAAGGTTTCGAATCTCAGCGCACCGTGCAGCTTCAGCGATGGATCGACCATCTCGTCCAGGATCCGGTCGATCCCGGCCTGCTCGAGCGGATCGCGCCGGGCAATGGCCAGTTCGAGCAGCAGCGGGCCGGTGAGGGCCTCGTTGTCGGCCGGCAGTCGCCATTTCCGAAGATAGACCGACGAGAACCAGCGCGAATGGGCCGCGTCCTGCATGGGCTTGTGTTTCGAGTCGGATTGCCACTTGTCCATGAGCTGGGGCGTCTGCCACTTTCCGGAGAAATAGAGCCAGCGCGAACGCTGGATCGGCCCGCCGATCACCGCGACGAAGCCGGGCGATGCGGCGGCGATCGGTCCCATGCGTTCCTGGTGACGCCAGAATTCTTCCTGCAGTTCCCTGCTCTCATGCAGCGTGAAGGCCGCTTCCATGGTCGTGAGCGTTTGTGGAATGCGATCCTGGGACGACATCATCGTTTCCTTCCTGCTGGACACCTCCGTTGCGGAGGCCTGGCAGGACTTTGCGCACGCCAGCGCGGCGCACTATCCGTAATGCGCAGCGCTATCCGATTTCCGAAATGCTTTTTTCCGGCCGCTGTCGTTCGTCAGGCCGCGCCGCCTCGGCAGCGCCGCAGCGTCTTGTTCGGCGGCTCGCCGAACGTCAGCCGGTAGTAGTTGCTGAAGCGGGCGAGATGCGGAAAGCCGCACGACAGCGCAACCGATGTGACCGACGTTGACGGGGTGGGATTGAGAAAGGCCTCGCGCGCGGCATTCAACCGGATCTGGCGGTGCGCCTGGGTCGGGGTCATCTGCCGCGCATCGCGAAAGCCGAGCTCGAGACTGCGGAGGCTTACCCGCAGCATGTGCGCCACTTCGCTGACCGTGACGGATGGGCCGCCGGTCCGCATCAGGTGCTCGGCTTCCCGAACCAGACGCGGATCGGCCGCGGACGATTCTTTTTTCAGCACGTCGGAGAAGTTGTGCGGGTGCGTCTCGAGGATCAGGGTGCCGAGAAATTCCTCGAAGTGCTTCCATGCATGCGTTGCCAGGGCAAGCCCGTCGCCGTCGCAACTGCGAATCGTCTGCAGCGACTGCCGCCAGGCCGCTTCCAGCTCTGCACTGAAGGGCGCAAGGAGAAACCGCAGCGGCACGTCGAGAGGCCTGTTGATGAGGCGGGAGCAGAGTGTCTCCACGAAGTCCTTGTCGAGCCGGATCGAGCTCTGCCAGAAGCGGCGGTCGAAAGTGAGTCGGCTGGGAACGTTCGGCGACAGCGGCAACGTCCGTCCCGTCCCCCACTGGACCGAGTGCCTTCCCTGTGTCGCCTCGGCGGCACCATCCACGCAGGTCATGAACAGCAACAGGTTCTCAAAGCTACCGGCGTCGATCTTGACGGGAGCGGCATAGCGCAGCGTGACGATTTGGCGGCCGGCGGCGCCCGACGACTCCAGCACGGCGTCGATGCCGCGATTGCTCTCGAGCACCTTGACGTCGTGGGGGCAATAGACACGGCTGACCGCCGCAATCGCCTCCTGCAGATCCGAAGTCACCACGCGCATCGGCAATCTCCGACGAACCAATCGGGGCAAGCACGCGAACTTAGCGCCTGGGGCGCAAGGCGGGAAGGGCCCGCCGAGCCCGGAATGCGCCAGGCATCCTTGCTTGGCTTCGGATATGACGTCGCTGCTGACATCGTGGCTCGGAGAGTCACCTACGGGCCTTGGTCTCTCAGTTCGAGTGCAACGAGCCTTGCCAACAGCGTGGCGGGGAAGAGCTGACCGACCACGCTCTCCATGTTGCACAGGCTGCGCGCCAACGGATGCACAGGGATGATGTCGCCAAAACCGGTGGATGTGAGCGTGACGAAACTCAGATAATAGACCGAGCTCGCAAGGGCCGAGTCGTCGGCAAAACTAATTCCCTTGAACGCATCCGGAAAGGACAGCCCAAGAAAGACAAACAGCGTCCCAAAGCCTAGTCCGATCAGGAGATAGAGCAGGATCGCGCCAATGATGCGGTGATACGTGACGCGGCCCCGCTCGAACACGGCATTCGCGACCACCGCCCCGAGGGCGATCGCGATCGCAAGCCAGCCACCAGACATCGCGACGATATTGAATACCGATGGCTTGTAAAGCAGGCGCAGCACCAGGACCGCAACGTTGGCGATGACGCCGACCGACATGATCGCAAGCGCGACCCGATGGTCGGAAATGACGAGCATGGCGGCGATCATGGCGAATAGCGTGACAATCGTGAATCCGTGAAACTCGAAGACGCCTGATGAATGCAGAGATGCAAATACGAACATATAGAGCGCGAGCAGTCCGGCCAGCAACGTGAGCAGCCAGTCGCCATGGTCTCGGCGGAGCTGTCGTATGCCGTCGACGAAGCTCGGCGTCACGCCGCCGCGCGCTGCGCTGTTCGTTGCGGGACTTCCTGGAGCATTAGAAGGAACGGCCACTGTCTTCTCGGCAAGACTGCTCTGACTTAGTTCAAGCGTGACAAGCCGCGCCAGCAAGGTCGCCGGATAAAGCTGGCCAATTATGCTTTCGATGTTGCACAGGCTTCGCGCGATCGGATGCACGGCAACGATGTCGCCGTAGCCCGTCGACGTCAGCGTGACCAAGCTTAAATAAACAGCCGCGCTGCCAACGCCCCAATCGTCCGCGAACGTTATTCCCTTGAAGGCGTCAGGAATCAGCATGCCGACAAATATGTATAGCGTCGCAAAAGCGAGCGCGATCAGCAGGTACAGCAGAATCGCGCCGATGATGCGATGGTAGGTGACGCGGCCCCTTCGAAAAACGGCCTCCGCGACCACCTCCCCGAACGCGATCGAGATCCCGAGCCAAGCAGCCGCCATGATGTAGAGATTGTATGGCCATGGCGGATAAAACAGATGCAGAAATAGAACGGCGCCATTGGCACCAAGCCCGATCGCCATCGTGTAGAGCGCCGTCGGCCGGTCTGCGATTTGCACCATCGCACCAATGATTCCGAACAAGGCGAAAGTGATGAAGCCGTGAAATACGAAGAAGCCCATCGCGTGAAGCGGGGCAAATACGAACATGTAGAGCGCAAGCACCAGGGCCAGCGCCGTAAGCAGATGATCGCCATATTTCCGTCGAAGCCCGCGCGCCTTGGCCAGGGGCTTCGTAGCCATCCGAGTTGTCTGAGAGTACACCCGGATCCTCTTCCGTTGGAGATGCGAGCCGGGTAGGGCGGCGCCCATGCCGGTCTGCCAAACAGGGCCTGCAGGTGGTGATCAAAAAAACAAGGCGGTGGTCGAGGCCACCGGCAATCGCACACCCATATCAACCCGTAGTGTCTACGAAGTGGGTACGATGGGATAATTTGACCAAACGATCGTTTCTTATTGATCTAGATCAACAAAGTTGACTCCTTTGCCCGTGAGTATGGACTTCGATTTACCTGGTCGCCTGATGTACTGAGAAACAGAATTTGTACCATTCATAATGGAGACGCAGGAACTGGCGAGAGAATTGCGTCTGCTTCCGCCGGTGTAGCGACCATCTCGCTACTACGCCTGGGCTCCAGCGTCGCATCTGGATTTTGCCGAAGCCTAGCGCGAGTTCGCGCTACAGCCTTCAACCCTCAATTCGGTGATCGCGGGAGGAGCCGATGATTGTCGCGTTCATATCAATCGTACTGTTCAGTCAATTTGGGAGTCCGTTGGTGACACAAGTGGCAGATCGTACACCGGTCATCAATGTCGAAAAAACCTGCAAGGATTCTGTGGCCGCAGAAAAAGAGGTCGGCATCTCTGTTGTCCAACCCTTTGATGATTGCATGCGCGACGAGAATGAGGCGAAACAACGGCTTGACGCTGTCTGGTCGACATATTCAGACCCAGTACGTGACCACTGCGAGAAGGAAGCGACTCTTCTCGGAGAAGGCAGCTATGTCGACCTGTTGACCTGTGTGCAAATGAGCGATCCGGCGAAGCTAACCCCAGCCAGGGACCTGAGGGGCGCGAGTAAAAATCGAAACAAGACCTGACGCGTCATTTGGCGCTCCGCAAACTGCTGTCAACTCGGAAGGCCCGGTTCGAGAGCGTTGAAACGCCCGCTCGGGCCTTCGGGCATGAGGCTCTCTGACGATGTCCGGGTTGCAGGAGCGCCTTGACCGCCACGGATGGCGTCACCGACCGTGCCTGTAGGGCCCGGTCCCGCCCTGGAGATCGGGCGTGCGTGGGACCGCAGCCATGAACGTCACGACAGGCCCGTCACAGCGAACCCTCTCGCGCGCCTGGCCCGACGGGCAAATCAGTCCCAATATCCATCAAGTCCCCTTCCGGTTTTGGCAGCCTACCTCACCATCGCATCGAAAATCAGCGGCGCCAACTCAGTCTCGATCCGCCCGCGCTGCGACGGTGACTGCATCATGCAGAGCACGAATAGATCGTCGTTCGGGTCAACAAAGAAAAAGGTGCCGGCCACGCCATCCCATCCATAGACGCCCGGCGGCCAGGGCCTCTTCGGCTGCGGCGATGTGAGCACGGCGACGCCCAATCCGAATCCGGCATGGACGGCCAGAAAATAGATGCTGGAGGGCGCGATTCCGCTCCCGGGGCCGACTTGGTCCGACGTCATCAGCGCCACCGTCTCCGGCTTCAGATAGCGTCGCCCGTCAAGTGTGCCGCCATTCAGGAGCATCTGCACGAAGCGTGCGTAGTCGCCGGTCGTCCCGACCATGCCGGCGCCACCGGATTCCCAGCGCCTGTGCAACATCGGGTCCCTGATTCCGGCGATGGGCGGCTCTATCAGATCATCCGGCAGGAACTGGGCAACCAGCGGGCGCTTGGCCTCGTCCGCGACAAAGAACGCGGTATGGCTCATGCCGAGCGGATCCAGTAGCCGTTCCTTCTCGAACTGAAACAGCGATTGTCCCGAAGCCACCTCGATCACCCTCCCGAGCACATCGACCGAATGGCTGTAGGTCCACGTCGTGCCGGGCTGCTCGGCGAGCGGCAGGTTCGCCAGGCGCGCAGCGAACTCGGCGTTGTCAAAATCGCCGCTGTAAAGGTCGGCCTGCCGGTAGAGTTTTTGCACGGGGCCGTCGCCGTAAAATCCGTAGGTGATACCGGAAGTCTGTCGCATCAGATCGAGTATGGTGATCGGACGCTCGAGCGGCTCCAGCGCAAACTCCGGCTTTCCGGTCTCGCCGGGCTTTTCCACGCCGACCTTTACATCGGCAAAGGCCGGAATGTATTTGGAGAGGGGATCATCGAGCGACAGCTTGCCGTCGTCGACCAGCATCAGCGCGGCAACCGACGTGATCGGCTTCGACATCGAATAGTACCGAAAGATGGTGTCATCCGTCATCGGTACCTTGGTTGTGACATCGCGCAGGCCGAATTTTTCATAATAGGCGGGTTTTCCGTGCTGCTGGATCAACAGGATCGCGCCGGGAATTTTACCGATCGCGACCTCTTGACGTAGATAGTCACCAACCCGCTGAAGGCCCGGTTGGGAAAAGCTCTGTGCGGCCGGTGTACCTCCAAACGTGGAGTTCAAACTTGCAGCGACAAGCGCGGCGACGAGCGCGAACCCCGCCCACCTTGCCGCCGCCTTGATTTGCCGGCCGGCCTGCGCCAGACCCTTGAAATAAGCCGAGGTATCGTGTGGCGGGGATATGCCCATGTGAGCCTCGCGAAAGGTGCCCTTTTATCGCTTGCGGGCAGGGGTTGAGCGCAACGAAGAGAAATTCATCTGAAATTGCCGTGCCGGGATGCCAAAGCAAAAGCCTATTGGACGGCAGCGAACAAATCCCAGGATCCCGGGATGCCCTTGAGATCGAACGAGCCGCGACCCGCAAATTTCAATCCGGCTCCCGCGACCAGGTCCGTCACGACGCGTGACACGAATACTTCATTGGCACCCGACTGCCCCATCACGCGTGCGGCGACGTGAACGGCTATTCCGCCGACGTCACTGCCGCGCATCTCGATCTCGCCCGTATGCAGTCCGGCGCGCACGGGCAGACCGAGCTGCCGCGCAGCTTCGCCGAGCGCGAGGGCGCAGCGAACACCGCGCCCAGGGCCATCGAACGTCGCCAGGATTCCATCCCCGGTGTTCTTCACCAGTTTCCCCCGATGCCGCTCGATGACCTGCGCTGCCACGCGGTCATGGGAATCGAGCAGCTCGCGCCAGCGGCGGTCACCGATCTGGATCGCCCTCGTCGTGGAGTTGACGATATCGGTGAACAGGACGGTCGCCAGCACGCGATCGACGTCTTCTCCCGTGTCAGGCCGGTGACCGGTGACAAATTCCTCGATGTCGCCGATCACTGCTTCGCCTTCGGGCGTAAAGAAGAGACCGTGCGGATGATCCTCATACTCGATGTATCTCGCGCCGGGAATTGCAGTCGCCAGTTTCCGCCCCTCCGCTACGGGCACCACGGCATCGGCCCGGCTGTGGAGCACGAGGGTTGGCACCCGCACGCTCTGCAGGATCGACGTCACGTCGATGAGCCGGTTCATCACCATGATCGCCTTGAATGCACCGGGGCTGCAGCTCATCCGCTCGAACTTGCCGAGCGCTGCAAGCTGATCCTGGGAGTCGTCCGCCAGACCGACGACGCGCTTCATCATTTGTCCTGAGCCCCAGTTTGCGACCACCTTGTCGACATAAGCCTCGAACTGGGCTGCCGGGACCGAGTAGCCCGCTCGCATGAAGCCGCCGACCAGCACCAGGTGGGAAACACGATCCGGATGCGTGGCCGAAAAGAGCAGGCTCATCGGACAGCCTTCCGAAAGCCCCAACAGCACCGTCTTGCGGGATCCGACCGCATCAAGCACGGCGCGAACGTCGTCCATTCGCTCTTCCAGCGACGGCACTCCCGACACACGATCGGACAGTCCCTGACCGCGCTTGTCGAAGCTTATGACGCGGGCGAAGTGCGTCAGGTGCTGAAAGTTGCTGCTGATGCACGGCAACTCATGCACCACCTCGAGGTGGGAGATCGAGCCGGGCACGACGAGAATGTCAACTGGTCCGTCCCCGGCCACCTGATAGGCAATATTGACGTCGCCGCTGCGCGCATATTGCGTATGGGGCATAATGAAATCGGCCATATCCAACTCCAACACCGCCGGAAGCCTGGACCTGTCGTGAAAAGCTTTCTGACCCCTCTTACGAATTAGGAAATCCTATCACATCGCCACGACGATACACGGTCTCCATCGAAGAAATGCTACCGATGCCGGCTTTGGGTCACAAGCGGGCGTCAGTCCCCTGCCATCGTGGAGTGCTCAACGCCCGAGCGGACATCGCGACCGCTAGGCAAGGTGCTTCAGGAGCCTCTCACAGCGAACCCTCTCGCGCGCCTGGCCCGACGGGCAAATCAGTCCCAAATCCGTCAAGCCCCCTTCGTAAAAATATTTCGGTTTATCAGTAGGTGAAATCAATGTATAGAATTTCCCGTCTCACCCGCTCGAGGGGCGCTTCGCGATCGTCACGAACGTTGTGGTGGGATGCGGTGGACGCTGATGTCGCGATTGACGGTCGCGGCGGATAGCGGACGGCGAAATCGTGCAGGCCTGACGCCCTAGTGGCAGGTGTCTCCCGCGAGATGCGAAAGCATCTTCGCGAGACGGTGACAAAAAAGCCCAGTCTCACCGGGGAGAGCACGTATAAGCCGTAACCCATCGCGCAGGGAAAGCCGGGTTGTTCCCGGTTACACCTGTGGTCCTACCCCCGTGCTTGCTACATTGCACGGGGCCCATGGGTGCGATCGGCACCCGGCTTTCCCTGCGCCCTCCGATCACAGAGCGGCGAAACGA
>NZ_JAFCKQ010000022.1 GCF_018130215.1 Bradyrhizobium jicamae | reverse complement strand
TTCGTTTCGCCGCTCTGTGAGCAGAGGGCGCAGGGAAAGCCGGGTGCCGATCGCACCCATGGGCCCCGTGCAAGGTAGAAAGCACGGGGGTAGGACCACAGGTGTAACCGGGAACAACCCGGCTTTCCCTGCGCGATGGGTTACGGCTTATACGTGCTCTCCCCGGCGAGACTGGGCTTTCTTGTCACCGTCGCCAGCGAGAGACATTGCCCTCGCTGATGAGACACCTGCCACCAGGGCGTCAGGCCTGCACGATTTCGCCGTCCGCTGCATGCGCTCTCGTCAGTCACGCATGAACGTCCACCGCATCCCACCGCAACGTTCGTGACGATCGCGAAGCGCCCCTCGAGCGGGTGAGACGGAAACTCTATACACTGGTTTGTCATTACGATAAACCGAAATATTTTTACTGCGGGGGCTTGACCCGTCGGGCAAATCAATGCCTCAGAATGTGCCCAGCCCCAGTCCTCGCGAATGAGCCTGCTCATGCCAAGCCAACGCTCCGAACGTATCCGAACCATCCTTGCCAAGCTCGTCGGCTTCGACACGATCAGCGACCGCTCGAACCTGCCGCTGATCGACTACATCGAGGGCTATCTCGACACGCTCGGCATCAGCGCCGAGCGCATCGTGGACGAGACCGGGCAGAAGGCCTCGCTGTGGGTCACGGTCGGGCCTGCGGACAAGCCCGGCCTGGTGCTGTCAGGGCATACCGACGTCGTGCCGGTCGCCGGACAGGACTGGACCCACGACCCGTTCGCGCTGATCGAGCGCAACAGTAAGCTCTACGGCCGTGGCACCACCGACATGAAGGGCTTTGTCGCGGTCTGTCTCGCCATGGTTCCGGAGATGCTCGCGGTCGACCTGAAGACACCGATCAACCTCGCGATCTCCTATGACGAGGAGATCGGCTGCGTCGGCGTGCGCCCGATGCTGGGTGAAGTCGCCAAAAAGCCGATCAAGCCGCTCGGCTGCTTCGTCGGCGAGCCGACCCGGATGCAGGTGATCATCGGGCACAAGGGCAAGCACGGCGTGCGCGCGACGTTCCGTGGGCTCGCGCGCCACTCCTCGATCGCGCCCGACGGCGTCAATGCCATCGAATATGCGGCAGAGCTGATATCGGAAATCCGCCGCCGCGCCGCGCTGCTGGCCGCGGATGTCGAGCCGGGCAGCCTCTACGACGTGCCGCACTCCACCCTCCTCACCAGCATCGTGCACGGCGGCGCGGCGCTGAACATCGTGCCCGACCATTGCGTCGTCGAGTTCGAATGCCGCGGCATCGGCATCACCGAATCCAGGGAAGTGACGGATGCGATCATCGCCTGGGCGAAGGCCGAGATCGAGCCGGCGATGCGGGCGAGGCATCCGGAATGCGGCATCGATTTCGAGGAGATCCTCGACTATCCCGCACTCGACACCAGGGCGGACGCGGCCATCGTCACGCTCGCCAAGCAGCTCGCCGGACGCAACGACCACGCCAAGGTCGCCTTCGGCACCGAGGCCAGCCTGTTCGTCGACATGGCCGACGTGCCGTCGGTGGTGATAGGTCCCGGCGGAATCGCGCAGGCCCACACGCCGGATGAGTTCATAGAGATGTCGCAGCTCGAGAGCTGCGGGGAATTCGTCGCGCGGCTGATCGCGCATTGTGCGAAGGGCTAGCGCAGATTCCTGGCCCGCATGCACGAAGCGACACGGGGGGCAGCTTCCCGGATATCGCCGCTTCCTTTGCCACCACGGACAAGTCACCCGGGCTACGGACTCGTCCGCCCCTACCCGGCCGCCAGCAAGCTGCGTGCCCGCGCCGGCGAATAATCCACCGGCGTCAGCAGCCGGTCCTCGATCTGGCCGACCATCAGGCCGTGCTCGGCATGGGTCACCCGCTTGATCTCGGACCATTCGGCATCGGCCATGAAGGCCGCCCAGGCCGCGGTCTTGGCCGCCTCGTCGGGCCATTCCAGCAGATAGACGAATTCGGTGCGGTCACCGAACTTCGTCTCCCACATGGCGGCGAATTTGAAGCCGTATCGTCCCGTCATGATGCGGGCCGCATGGTCGCGGAAGCGGGCGTGAAACGCGGCCTTGTTCTTCTCGAATATCTCGTAGATGCGCAGTTGCTGGATCATCGCCGCCTCCTGTTGCCCGCAGAGATGGGGACGCGGTGCCGGCCTTCAAGCGCGCCCGTTCACAACCCGTCCGGCGGGAGGCCCGGCGCCGTTGCGGCCGGGCGGAGCTTGTCGCGCTTTCGCTCGCGGTAGAAGGCGTAGAGGCCGGAGGCAACGATGATCCCGGCACCGGCGAGCATCGCCGCGTCGGGCCTGTGGCCGAACACGAGATAGCCGAGCAGCATCGCCCACAGCAGCGCGAAATAACGGAACGGCGCCACCGCCGAGATGTCGCCGGTGCGCAGTGCCACGATGATGCATTGATAGCCGATCAGGATCAGCACCGCGGCGAGCGCGAGCAGGCCGAGCGCGTGGCCGGACGGCGGGCGCCAGCCGCCGAGCGGAACCAGACTGACTGCGCCCGCCGTCGTGACCGTCACGGTCGTCACCAGCGTGATGAACAGGGTCGGCAATTCGGTCGGGATGCGGCGCGTCGCAAGATCGCGCACCGCACAGAAGCCGACCGAGGCCAGCGCCAGCAATGCGGCCTGGCTAAAGCCCTCCGCGCCCGGCCGGACGATCACCAGCACGCCGATGAAGCCGGCCGTGATCGCCAGCCAGCGCCGCCAGCCGACCGGCTCGCCGAACACCAGCGCCGCGCCGAGCGTGATGACAAGCGGCAGCGCCTGGAAGATCGCCGACGCGTTCGCAAGCGGGATCTGCGAGAGTGCCGCCATATAGGTCAGCGTGCCGCCGATCTCGCCAAACACGCGTAATGCCACCGGACCGATCAACAGAACGCGGAACGAGCGCAATGCCCCACGATGCGCGGCAAGCGCCGCGACCAGCACCATCGACACCAGGCCGCGGACGACGAGGATCTCGCCGATATTGACCTCCGCGGATACCGCCTTGGTGATGGCGTCGTTCATCGTGAAACTGGCCATGGCCGCGGCCATGAACAGGCCGCCGCTTATGTTTGGAGATAGCTTCAAGATGAGAAATTCGGTTCGGGACAAGGGCAGGTTTTCTGACCAATCCCATTGCCAAAGCGCAGCGGCAAACTCAAGCCGCATGCCGCATTTTGTCGCTCCGTGGTGTCGCGCTGCCGGCATTGCGAAAGCTTGCGCGCAGATACCATCCATGGTTGAATAGAAAGATAGTGAACGTTTAAAATTGAACGCAAATCCATTGCTGGACGTTTGTTCCGGAATTTTCTTGTCGCGCCCTTCGACGCACAAGAGGTGCAGTTTCGACGTGTAGGCGCCAATCGCTCGTCCCGTCTCCGGCACACGATTGATGCGCGCGAGCAGAACGCCGTTGCACGCCGCAGGAGGCCCGCTTGAGTGCCGCAAGGGCCAAAGAACGTCTCGAACGACGTCGATGACGTTCCTTGGAGCCAAAGGCGATTACTCATGTCCAATCTTGCAGAAATTCTCAGCGACGGCGTGCTTCGCGCAGTCGCCATCGCCACCTTCAGCCTGCTCGTTCCGCTCGGCGTCTATGTCGGCCGCATGAACGTGCGGGCCTCGCGCCGCGAGGTCGTGCTCGATCTCGAGCGTCTGTTCCAGTTCGCCAAGTCCGATGGCCGTCCGATCATCCTGCCGTCGTTCGAGCTGGTCAAATACAAGTACGATCCGGATTCCAATCCCGAGCGGGCCGGCTCGACCAACGCCAATTCGATCCGCTTCTACATTTTCCCGGTCGCGATCTACGTGCTGCTGGCGTTCCTCTGCTTCGAGTTCGCATTCTCGCCGACGCCGCGCCAGCCGGGCAATCCGAGCTTCTATGCAAGCCCCACGGGCTGGCAGGGAATGGTGACCTACACGTTTCTCAGCAGTTACGTCTGGACGCTGCAATACCTGGTGCGGCGGATCGCGAATTTCGACCTGTCGCCGATCTCGTTCTTCACCTCGTTCCTGCACATCACACTGGCCCTGTTCGTCAGCGCGGCGGTGGCGCAGAGCGGCGTCCTCGACGCGCTCGGCGACAAGCCGAAGATCGCCGCGGCGTTCGTGATCGGGTTCGTGCCTGACCTGTTCATCTCTGCGCTGATCGCGAAGTTCCCATGGATCCGGCTGCGCCGCGTCAGCCCGGCCAGCAAGGCGCTGCAGGAAGAGCTGCCGCTCGACATGATTCTCGGCATCGATCCCTTCATGAAGCTGCGGCTCGGCGAATTCGAGATCGAGGACGTGCAGAATCTCGCGACCATGAATCCGATCCAGATCTTCGTCGAGACGCCCTACGGCCTGTACGAGGTGATCGACTGGGTCGCGCAGGCGCAGCTCATCCTGGCGGTCGGGCCGGCGCGCACGATCGCGCTGCGCGACATCCATATCCGCACCATCTTCGATCTCGAACGCTGCCTCGACAATCCGCTGCTGAAGGAGCGCGTCGCCTACATCCTGCTCGGCCTCGACGTCAGCAACTTCGCCGCCGAGACGCCTGCGGTCTCGCAGGCCGGCGCCAAGGGCAGCGAGCGCAAGCTCGATCCGAAGGATATTCTGAGCGCCGTCATCGCCTATGTCAGGGACGATCTCCACGTCCGGCGGCTCCGCCAGATCTGGGACGTGATCAACTCCAGCCTGGACGGGCGCTATCAGGACGAGAAGGATCACCACCCTGCGATCGCGAAGGGCATCGACGATGCGAAGCCGTCGCCGCGAAAGCCCGTGTCGTCGGAACCGGCCGCGCCGACGCTGCTGAAGCCGAAGAACGGCAGCAGCGACAAGGGACCGAAGCCGCCGGCCGGCACGCCGCATTGAAAGCGCGTCGCTCAAACGAAAGGCCCCGCTTGCTGCGCGCAGCGGGGCCTTGATCATTGAAGCGCAGCGGTCTCGAAACGCGCGGCTTGCCTCAGGTTGCGCCGGCTTTCTGCGCGTATTCCCACGACGCCTTTGACAGCGGCACGGTGCGCTTGGCCGATTCGAGAGCCTTGGCGTTCGCGGCGGTGCCGTCGCGCACCCGCCCGGCAATGCCCTGCGTGATGCCCGCGAGGCGGAACAGATTGTAGGAAAAATACCAATTGAGGTCGGGCACGGCGATGCCGGTCACCTTGCAGTAAATCTCGGCGGCCTCGTCCTGGCTCGGAATGTTCAGCGCCTCGAGGTCGGCGCCGGCGAGGCCCGGCATGGTCCACTGCATCAGCAGATAGGTGAAGTCGGCCATGGGATCGCCGAGCGTCGACAGTTCCCAGTCGAGCACCGCCTGCACCCGCGGCTCGGTGGCGTGGAAGATCATGTTGTCGAGGCGATAATCGCCGTGGACGATCGAGACGCGCTGCTGCTGAGGCACCGTCTTCGGCAGCCATTCGGCGAGCTTCTCGAATTCCTCGATATGCTGTGTCTCGGAGGCCCGGTATTGTTTGGTCCAGCGATCGACCTGCCGCGCGAAATAATTTCCCGGCTTGCCGAAATCGGCGAGCCCGATCGCTTCCGGATTGAAGAGGTGAAGTTTCGCCAGCGTCTCGATCTTGCTGGTGAAGATCTTCCGGCGCGCCTCCGGCGGCTGGCTCGGCAGCGTCGGATCCCAGAACACCCGCCCCTCTTCCATCGACATGATGTAGAAGGCCGAGCCGATCACGGCATCGTCGGTGCACAGCGCATAGGCTCTGGCGACCGGGAAGTTCTGCTTGCCGAGCGCGGCAATGACGCGGAACTCGCGGTCGACCGCGTGCGCCGACGGCAACAATTTACCGAACGGCTTGCGGCGCATCACGTAATTGCGGCCGGGTGTCTCGAGCTTGTAGGTCGGATTCGACTGCCCGCCCTTGAATTGCAGGACCTTCAGCGGGCCCTGGAATCCCTCGACATTGTCCTGCATCCAGGCAGCGAGGTTCGTCTCGTTGATACGATGACGCTCCTCGACTTCCCTTGTGCCGGAAAATTCCTCGTCTTTTCTGACGCCGTCCGCCACGATGACGCTCCCTCAACTCAGTTCTTGGAGAGCGCCATCCGCGGCGACGCTCCCTAAATCAGGCTGGCTTGCCAGCCTGATTTCGTTTCTATCTTGAAGCATGATGTTTCGGAAAGCCGGTGTCGACTTTTCCGGATCATGCCTGGTCAGTGCGTCTTGTTTGCATACTTCCGAAGTTCAAGTCTGGCAATGGCGCGATTGTGCACCTCGTCCGGACCGTCGGCGAGACGAAGCGTGCGGATGTGGGCGTAATCCCTGGCGAGCCCGGCTTCGTCCGAAACACCGCCGCCGCCATAGGCCTGGATCGCCTGGTCGATGATCTTCAGCGCCATGTTGGGCGCGGCGACCTTGATCATCGCGATCTCGGCCTGCGCGGTCTTGTTGCCGACCTTGTCCATCATGTCGGCCGCCTTGAGGCACAGCAGGCGGTTCATCTCGATGTCGGTGCGGGCCTCGCCGATGCGCTGCTCCCACACCGAATGCTCGATGATCTTCTTGCCGAACGCGGTGCGCGAGGCGAGCCGCTTCACCATCTTCTCCAGCGCCTCCTCGGCCTTGCCGATGGTGCGCATGCAGTGATGGATGCGGCCCGGACCGAGGCGGCCCTGCGCGATCTCGAAGCCGCGGCCCTCGCCGAGCAGGATGTTCTCCTTCGGCACGCGCACGTTCTCGAGCAGCACCTGGGCGTGGCCGTGCGGCGCATCGTCGAAGCCGAACACCGGCAGCATCTTCTCGACCTTGATGCCGGGCGTATCGAGCGGCACCAGGATCTGCGACTGCTGCTGATGCTTGGCGGCGTTGAAATCGGTCTTGCCCATCAGGATCGCGACCTTGCAGCGGGGATCGCCGACGCCCGACGACCACCATTTGCGGCCGTTGATGACGTAGTGGTCGCCATCCTTCTCGATCCGCGTCTCGATGTTGGTGGCATCCGACGAGGCCACCGCCGGCTCGGTCATCAGGAAGGCGGAGCGGATTTCGCCGTCGAGCAGCGGGCGCAGCCATTTGCGCTTCTGTTCCTTGGTGCCGTAGCGCATCAACACTTCCATGTTGCCGGTATCGGGCGCGGAACAGTTGAACACTTCGGAGGCCCAGGAGATGTGGCCCATCTCCTCCGACAGCAGCGCGTATTCGAGATTGGTCAATCCCGCGCCGTGGAATTCATCGTCCTCATGCGAGGACGGCGGCATGAACATGTTCCAGAGGCCTTCGGCCTTCGCCTTCTTCTTCAGTTCCTCGAGGATCGGGATCACCTTCCAGCGCGGGCCTTCGGCGTCCTGCTTGTCATAGATCGGCACCGCCGGGCGGACGTGCGTGGTCATGAAGGCCTGAACGCGCTCCAGCCATTCCTTCTGCTTGGCCGAGATGGTGAAATCCATGGGACGCTCCTCGTTTCCTAGATTTTGGGCCGCACTGTCCACCTCGCGCCCGGAGCCTGCAAGGGCTTTCGCGGATCGCGACCGTGGTGTGCCAGAACGCCATCGGCGCGAGATGCCGATTGACATTTCCGGCTCTTCAAACGATAGTTTCATACAAATGTTTGAAAAGCAACCGCAGCATTGGGGGTGACCCATGCCGAGCGATCAGACCCGATCCGCCATTCTCGCCGCCGCCGAGCGGCTCTATGCCGACCGCGGCTTCGGCGACGTCACGCTGCGCGACATCGTCGCGGAGGCCAACGTCAACCTCGCTGCGGTGAATTACCATTTCGGCTCAAAGGACGAATTGATCGCCGAGCTGTTCGTCACCCGCAGCATCCAGACCAACCGCGAGCGTCTCAATGAATTGAAGGTGGCGGAGGAGCGCGGCGGCGGCCGCGCCTCGATCGAGGACATCATGCGCGCGCTGGTCGGCCCGACCTTGCGCGGCTGCCTCGGTCCCGACCGCGAAGGCTCGACCGCCGCGCGCTTCATGATCCGCGCCTCGATCGAATCGGTGCCGCCGATCCGCCGCATCAAGAACCGCGAGGTCGATCATCTGCGCAAATTCGCCGCCGCGATGCGCCGCGCGATGCCTGCGAGCAACGACACCGAGCTCTATTGGGGCCTGCACTTCGCGCTTTCGATGGCGCACCACACCATCCGCGAGAAGGAACGGCTGCTCAAATTGTCCGAAGGCAAATGCGACCTCGACGACGTCGCTGGGATCATCGACCGCGTGGTCACGGTCTCGGTGATGGCGCTGACGATCGGCGAAGTCGCGAGCAAGCCTCCCGTACGGCCGGCGGTCATGCATGGACGGCTGACGCGCCAGGATTTGTGATTTGGCCCGACCTCACCTCTCCCGCAAGCGGGAGAGGAAGCGCGGTTTCTCTGCGGTCAGCCCACCGCTCTCCTCACACCATCGCGATGCAATCGATCTCGACGTCGAACGGCCCGGTCCATTCCGGGATGCAGACGAAGATCCGCGCCGGCGGCTGGTGCGGGAAGTATCGCGCATAGATCGCGTTGAACGTGGCAAAATGTTTTGCCGAAGTGCAGAACACGTTGCACTTCATCACATTGTCGAGCGAGGCGCCGGCGGCCTCGAGGCAGCTCTTGAGCTGCGCCATCACCAGTTCACTCTGCTGCTCGATCGACGCGCCGGCGGCGATCTCGCCGGTTGCCGGATCGAACGGCGGCAGGCCGGACACGAAGATCATGTTGCCGGCCCGCGTCACCGGCGAGGCCGGCGCCTTCCAGCGCTCCAGCCAGGTCGAGATCGGTTCGACGCGGACGACTTCCCGTTTCATTGCGGACACCCTTCGATGGACGATCGATGGCGTCAGGCTAGCACGGCAGCGTCAACCATGTTTCGATGCCGGTCGAAATGTTGCAACCGCGATGCGGAACCGGCTTCCGTTACAGGATCCCCTGTGCCTTCAGCGCGTCGACCCTGGCCGCGTCGTAGCCGATCGTCGCCAGCACGTCCCTGGTGTCGGCGCCGAGCAGCGGCGGGGCGCGGTAGTCGGTGATCGGCGTACCCGAGAAGGTCAGCGCATTGCGGATCAGCGACAGCTCACGCTCGAAGGGATGATCGACCTTGATCCGCATGCCGCGCGACTGCACATGCGGGTCGTTGAACACCTGCTCGAAATCATTGATCGGACCCGAGGGCACGCCGGCCTCCTCCAGCTTGTCCAGCCAGTAGGCCACCGGCTTCTTCAGGAACAGGCCGGCGAAGATCGCCATGATCTCCTTGCCGTGCACGACGCGGTCGTTGTTCCTGACGAAGCGCCTGTCGTTGGCGAGCTCGGGCTCGCCGAGCACGGCGCAGGTGCGCTGGAACTGGCCGTCATTGCCGACCACCAGCATCAGTTCGCCGTCGGTGCAGCGGAACACGCCGGCCGGCATGCCGCCATTGCCCCAGGTGCCGCGCCGCGGCGGGGTCTTGCCGTTGACGAGATAGATCTGGGCCCAGTGCGACAGCGACGCGATGACGGTGTCGAACAGGCAGACGTCGACATGCTGCCCATCCCCGCCATTCGCCTTGCGATGAAACAGCGCGGCGAGGATGCCGATCGAGGCATTCATGCCGGTCATGTAGTCGACAATCGAGGGACCGACCTTCATCGGGCCTGCGCCGGGCTCGCCGTCGAGATGGCCGGTGACGCTCATCAGGCCGCCCATCGCCTGCAGGATCGCGTCATAGCCGGCGCGCGGCGCATAGGGGCCGGTCTGGCCGAAGCCCGTCACGGAGCAGTAGATGATGCCCGGGTTGAGCTTCCTGATGGTCTCGTAGTCGAGCCCGTAGCGCTTGAGGTCGCCGACCTTGTAGTTCTCCATCATCACGTCGGCCGTCTTGGCGAGCTCGCGGATGATCTCCTGCCCTTCCGGCTTGGCAATGTTGACGGTGACCGACTTCTTGTTGCGGTTGGCGCATAGGTAGAACGAATTGTTGTTGTTCTGCCTGCCGTCGGGATCGGCAAGATAGGGCGGGCCGAAGGCGCGGGCGTCATCGCCGCCGCCGGGGCGCTCGATCTTGATCACCTCGGCGCCGAGATCCGCCAGCATCTGGGCCGACACCGGGCCCGCAAGCACCCGCGTCAGGTCGACGATCTTGATGCCCGAGAGTGGCAGAGCCGACATGTAAGCTTCCTCCGATATGTTGCGATCTGTTGATTGTGTGGCGCCGGGGCGGTGCCCGCGCGCGGCAGAGCTTGGCGATACACCATTTTGGCCGCGCGAGCACTGCATTGTCCGCATGACACCATCCGCCTGCGGCTGACGTGGATCGTACCGGAACCGGCCGTCCGCCGCGCGAAATTGTGAAGCGGCTGCGGTCGAATCGGACGATATGGTCCGCCCGACGAGGAGGCAGGACGATGCGGCCGATGACCAGGATGGGATTGATTTTGGCGATGCTTGCAGCCTCGCTGCCGGCGGCAGGCGCACGCAGCGGCGGTCATGGACATGGCGGCATGCATATGCGCCACATGCACGGCGACGGCGCCGGCACCTTTGCCTCCGACAAGCGCCACGGCGACGATCCCTATACCAAGGCGGCCTCCGAGGAGGAGGACCGCCTGCTCAACACCAGGCTGAAGAGCATCTGCCGCGGCTGCTAGGTGTCCTCGACAAGGACACGTCCGCAGTGTATCGCCCTCAGGCCGTCAGGCAGGCGACCGCCCGGTCCAGCGGCACCGGTTCACCGGCAAGCACCAGCGCGATCGCGTCGCGCTCCCACGCATCATCCGCCGGAGCGAGCGGATCCTTCGCCGTCAGGCGATGCTCGAGCACGAAGCGCGACAGCAGCAGCCGCTTCGCGTCAACGTCCGCCTGACATCCCTCCCATGCCAGCACGATCGCGGAGGCCGCATGGTAGAGCGCGCTGGCCGCCAGCCGCGCAGAGTGCTCGGGGACGCGATCGTCGGCCACGCGCTCGGCGAAGGCGACAGCGCGGTCGAACGCCGTGCGAAGGCGCCTTGCGAACGGCTCGGGCAGGTCCTTCGCCTCGCTGAGCCGGCGTTCCATCGCTGCCGCCAGCGCGCGGTGCGCTGCGCTCTTGCCGACCGCGCGCGTGATGATGTCGAGTGCGTTGATGTTGCTGGTGCCTTCCCAGAGCACGCCGACATGGGCGTCGCGCACCAGCCGCGCCTGCACCCACTCCTCGATATAGCCGTTGCCGCCGCGCGTCTCCATCGCGCCGGTGGCGACCGGAATGTTGTCGCGGCAGGCCCGGTACTTCAGGAGCGGCGTCAGGATGCGGACGAGGTCCTTTGCCTCATCGGAACCGGCGTTCGCCCGGTCCATCGCCGATGCCGCCACCATCATCATCGACAGCGCCTGCTCGCTCGGCACGATCAGCTTCATCAGCTGGCGGCGGAGCAAGGGGAATTCGATCACCTTCCGGCCGAACGCGACCCGCGCCCCGGCGCTCGCCATGGCCTCGTTGACGCAGCGCCGCATCATCGCGGCGGCCCGCACGCCATGCGACAGGCGCGAGAGATTGACCTGCTCCATCATCTGCTTGAGGCCTTGCGTGGGGTCGCCGACGAGATAGGCCACCGCATTGTCGAGACGGATCTCGCCCGACGCCATCGACCTGGTTCCGAGCTTGTCCTTGAGGCGCACGATCCGGTAGGTGTTGCGGCGGCCGTCCTTGAGGCGGCGCGGCAGCGCGAAAAGCGCGAGACCCCTGGTGCCCGACGGCGCACCTTCCGGTCGCGCCAGCATCAGCGCGACGTCGGCATCGGCATGCGAGCAGAACCATTTGTCGCCGCTCAGGCGCCAGACGTCGCCGTCGCGGCGCGCAATGGTTTCGATGGCGCCGACATCGGAGCCGCCGGCGCGTTCGGTCATGAACTGGGTGCCCTTCCACAGCGTCGCCATGTCAGCCGACAGCATCTTCGGCAGCAGGTAGTCCTTCAGCTCGTCGGAGGCGAATTTGCGGATCAGGTGCGTCGACGTGTCGGAGACGCTGATCGGGCACATCAACCCGAACTCGCTCTGAACGAACAAATACTGGAACGCATATTTCGCGACCGCCGGCAGCGGCCGGTCCATGCCGAGCACGCCGCCGCGATGGCTCATGGCGTGGAACTGGAAATCGCCGAAGGCGATCGCCTCCATGTCGCGATAGGCCGGATGATAGTCGATCCAGTCCTCGTCGCGGCCATACGCGTCCCTCGGATTGAGCACCGGCGCATGCTTGTCGGCGATCCGGGACAGCCGGTCGAGCCGGCCGCCCGCGAGCTCGCCGAGCCTCCGGAAATGCGGCTCCAACTGCCGATGATCGGCCTCCGACAGATACAGCCTGAGCAGGTCGCGAAACCCGCGGTCGAGATCGTAGAAATTGAGGCCCGCACAATCCGGCGAGATGTGGCGCGCTGGATCCGGCGTAACCGCGGCATCAGCGCCGCGAACATCATGCGCGCTCATCTGCATCGGAGATCTCCCTGGGTGCTGCTTTCGAACCTGACGCGCAAGATCGGCAACGATCGCCGCGTTGTCCATGCCGGGAAGGGCCCGCGCAAATAATTCCAGATACGTGGAGGAAATGCCGCGCGGCCGCGGGTCCGCCAAGTCTTGACCTCCGTCGGTTTCGCGGCACATTCGGTTCGCACGAGGCGCGCCAACGCCGTACCGCGCCGCACCATGAACGCCCCTCACACGGGGGCCAACGGACGACAACAGATGAAGGGAGTTCGCTCCGACACGCCGTCCCTCTCCCGCCGGGGACGCAGGCGCATCGTTGCCGAGCGCGCCGGTCCGCGCGCCGATGATCCCTCGGCGACCGTGATCGAGGCGAACCGGCACGACGAGCTGTTTCGTCCCGCCGATGGCGACACCGATCCGTCCGTCGTCAAGTCGGCGCATCGCGTGCTGCGCATCTTCGAATATTTTGCCGAGATCGAGCGCCCGGCAACGATGACGGAGATCGCGCGCCGCCTGAACTATCCGACATCGAGCACCGCGGCGCTGCTCAAGAGTCTCGTCGAGCTCGGCTATCTCGACCACGCGCGGCAGGAACGCACCTATCGGCCGACGGTCCGGGTCGCCCTGCTCGGCGGCTGGATCAAGGGCCAGACGATTCCGGGTCTGACGCTCGACGACATCACCCGCGAACTTCGCGACGCGACGCGGCTGACGACGTTCGTCGTGGCGCGCAATCAGCTCTACAGCCAGTATCTGCGTGTGCTGCAGGGCACGACGCCGGTCCGCTACTATCTCGAACCCGGCGCGCGCCGGCTCTTGACCCACTCGACGCCCGGCCGGCTGTTCCTGAGCCTGATGAATGATGACGACGCAAGACGGATCGTCCAGCGCATCAACGCCGAGGAAGCTGCGTCATGTCAGGTGCGGTTCGCAGACATCCAGCAGGCGCTGGCGACGATTCGCCGCCAGGGCTTTGCCTATACGCGCGAGATGGGAACGCCGGGCCTGAGCGCGATTGCAATGCGCCTGACCGACTCGGACCAGACCCCACCGCTCGCGATCACCGTTGCCGGCCCAAGCTCGATGATTTCAGCGGAGGCCGGCACGATCATCGCGACGATGCGCGGACTGGTCGAGCGCCACTCGCCCGGCCTGCTGCCGCAGGTCGACAGCGCTGCTCCGCCTCAGGAAACCTGAAGGGACCTGAATCCATCCGGCTCCATCATTGAGATGTGCGCATCTCCACAGCACACCCCTACTCCGTGAGCGACCCCGCCAGCTGCGGCTGCGCCGCGGCGGCCGATGACGGCAGTGGTATCGCCGTGGTCGCGATCAGCTTGCTGATCTCGGGCTTGCAGCCGCCGCAATTGGTGCCCGCCTTCAGGCATTGTCCGATCGCCTCGACGCTGTCGGCGCCGTTGCGGATCTCCGCCGTGATCTGGTTGCGGCCGATGCCGAAGCAGGAGCAGACGATCGCGCCCCTGTCCTCGCCGTCTCCAAACGGTTGTCCGGCCAGCAGCGACATCCGCGCATTGGCCGAGAGCTCCTGCTCGGCGAATAGGCCGATCAGCCACACCCGCGACGGCAGCGTGTGGTTCGGCGCGATGAATACGCAACCCTCCAGCCGGCCGTCGCGCACCGCAGCGTAGCGGTAGCGGCCCGCGGCCGGATCGCGGTAGGCGATCCACTCGATCGCGACATCGTCGAGGCCGAGCTGCGTCCGCGCCCAGTCGCGCCAGCTTTCGGGACGCTCATTGCCGGTCAACTCCAGCCGCCAGCAATTGCCGGCCTGGCCGTGAACCCAGTAGCCGCTCGCCGGACGCGTGATCTCGTTGCGGCTCAGGATGAAGGCGTGCCATTTCGGCCGGAAGGGATCGGCCTTGACCGGCGTGTGCTTGGACTCCGGCTGGCCCGACAGCGGATCGACGGCCGGATTGACCAGCGCATTGACCCGGCCGGCGCCGGCGAATTCCTCGTTCCAGTGCATCGGCACGAACACGCAGCCGCGGCGTTGCTCCGACGTGACGACGACGCGCGCGATCATCTTGCCCCAGGGGCTCGTCAGCCGCGCCAGCCCGTCATGCTTGACGCCCGCCATCCGCGCATCCTCGGGATGGAATTCGGCATAGGGTTCGAAGATGTGCGACAATAGCCGCGCCGTCTTTCCGGTCCGCGTCATGGTGTGCCACTGGTCGCGCACGCGGCCCGTATTGAGCACCAGCGGATAGTCGCGGCTGGTCGCGTTGCGCGCGGCGCGCGGCTTCACCGCGACGAAGCGCGCCTTGTGATCGGGCGTGAAGAAGTGCGGCGTCTCGAACATCCGCGCGGTGCCCGATGGCGCGTCGCGCGTCACCGGCCATTGCACCGGCTCGAGCGCTTCGTAGGCCTGATCGTCGCAGGTCGCCAGCGCCGAGATGTCGAAATCGCGCCGGCCGCCGTTCTCGAAGCCGGACAGCTCGGCATGCTCGCGGAACACTTCGGCCGCAGCAGCGTAATCGAAGCCGGCATAGCCCATGCGGCGGGCGACGTCGCAGACGATGTACCAGTCGGCCCGCGCCTCACCGGGAGGCGGCAGGAACGGCCGCTGCCGCGAGATCCGCCGCTCCGAATTGGTGACGGTGCCGTCCTTCTCGCCCCACGCCAGCGCCGGCAGCAGCACATGGGCATGGCGCGTGGTGTCGGTGTGGCGCATGCAGTCGGAAACGACGACCAGCTCACAGGCATCGAGCGCCGCTCGCACGCGGTCCGCATCGGGCAGGCTGACCACCGGATTGGTCGACATGATCCAGACCGCCTTGATGCGGCCGTCGGCGATCGCATCGAACATGTCGACCGCCTTCAGCCCGCCCTTTTCCGCCATCACGGGGGCGCGCCAGAAGCGCTGCACGATATCGCGGTGCGCGGCGTTCTCGAGATCCATATGCGCGGCAAGCTGGTTGGCGAGCCCGCCGACCTCGCGGCCGCCCATCGCATTGGGCTGGCCGGTCAGCGAGAACGGCCCCATGCCAGGACGGCCGATGCGCCCGGTGAGGAGATGGCAATTGATGATGGCATTGACCTTGTCGACGCCGCTGGTCGACTGGTTGACGCCCTGCGAATAGAGCGTGACGACGCGTTCGGTCCGCGCAAACCAGTCGAAGAACAGTTCCAGCGTGCCTTCCGTCAATCCGCATGCCCCGGCTGTGCGCGCCACGGTCTGGCCGGCCACCTGCGCCAGCGCGTCGGCGACGCCTGACGTGGCGTTGCCGACGAAGTCGCGATCGATCACGTTGTTGCCGGCGAGATAGGCTAGCAGCCCGTTGAACAGCATGACGTCGCTGCCGGCGCGCAGCGGCAGATGCAGGTCGGCGCCTTCGCAGGTCGCGGTGCGGCGCGGATCGATCACGACGATCCGGCACGCCGGGTTCTTCTCCTTGGCGGCCAGCATGCGCTGATGCAGGATCGGATGGCACCAGGCGGAGTTGGAGCCGACCAGCACCAGAAGATCCGCCTGCTCGAGGTCCTCGTAGCAGCCGGGCACCGTGTCGCTGCCGAACGCGCGCTTGTGCCCGACCACGCTGGAGGCCATGCACAGCCGCGAATTGGTGTCGATATTTGCGGTACCGACAAAGCCCTTGGAGAGCTTGTTGACGACGTAATAGTCCTCGGTCAACAGCTGGCCGGAGACATAGAACGCGACGGCATCCGGCCCGTGCTCGCGGATGATGCGCGCGAATTGGCCTGCGACATGATCGAGCGCGTCGTCCCAGGTCGCCGGCTGCCCGTTCATCAACGGCGCAAGCAGCCGCCCTTCGAGGCCGATGGTCTCGGCGAGCGCCGAGCCCTTGCTGCAGAGACGGCCGAAATTGGCCGGATGCTCCCGGTCGCCGGAGACGGTGACCTTGCCATCCGCGTCCCTGTCAGCGACGACGCCGCAGCCGACACCGCAATAGGGACACGTGGTCTTGACGGGCATTGGCTGAAGGCCTCAGCTCGCAGGCACTGTCTGTCGCAGCGACAGCCACACCACGCCGTTCTCGACCTTGGCCGGGTGCGCGCGGGTACAGCCCTCGTCGGGCGCGACCGCTTCGCCGGTTGCAAGTTCGATGACGAAATTGTGCAGCGGACAGGTCACGCGCTTGTTGTGCACGATGCCCTGCGACAGCGGCCCTCCCTTGTGGGGGCAGCGGTCGTCGAGTGCGAACACGTCGTCTTTCTCGGTGCGGAACACCGCAACGTTGCCGCCGGGCGTCCGCACCACGCGCGAGCCGAGCCGCGGGATGTCGGTCAGCGCGCCGATCTTGATCCACTGGGTCATGCGAACTCCAATTCGGCGAGCGGGGCAAATTCGTTGCGGTCGACGCCGCGGCTCGCGCGCTCCGCCCACGGGTCGGTCTGCGCGAATTGCTGCGAATGGGCGAAGCGTTCGAACAGCGCCTTTCGGTTCTTGACGTCGTCGACGACGCGCTTCCTGATCTGCTCGAGACCGACGCGGTCGCACCATTTGTACATCCGCTCCAGGTACCAGCCCTCCTCGCGATAAAGCTGGGTCAACGCCACGATCACCTCGAGCGCCTCGTCCTCGGTCTCGACCTTGGTCAGGAACTCGGTGCCCTTGATGTGCAACCCGGCGGCGCCGGCGAAGTGGATCTCGTAACCGGAATCGACGCAGACCACGCCGACATCCTTGCAGGTCGCCTCCGCGCAGTTGCGCGGGCAGCCGGAGACGCCGAGCTTGACCTTGGCCGGGGTCCAGGAGCCCCACATGAACTTCTCGATCTTGACGCCGAGGCCGGTGGAATCCTGGGTGCCGAACCGGCACCATTCCGAGCCGACGCAGGTCTTCACCGTGCGCAGGCCCTTGGCATAGGCGTGGCCCGACACCATGCCGGCGTCGTTGAGATCGGCCCACACCGCGGGCAGATCCTCCTTCTTGACGCCGAGCAGGTCGATGCGCTGGCCGCCGGTGACCTTGACGGTCGGAATGTTGAACTTGTCGGCGACGTCGGCGATCGCGCGCAGCTCGTTCGGCGTGGTGACGCCGCCCCACATCCGCGGCACCACCGAATAGGTGCCGTCCTTCTGGATGTTGGCGTGGACGCGCTCGTTGATGAAGCGCGACTGCTGGTCGTCGCGATATTCGCCGGGCCATGTCGCGACCAGATAATAGTTCAGCGCCGGGCGGCAGGAATGGCAGCCGTTCGGCGTCTTCCATTCCATGAAGCGCATCACATGGGGAATCGACTTGAGCTGCTGCTCGATGATGACGCGGCGCACGTCGTCATGGCTGTGATCGGTGCACTTGCACAGCGGCTTGACCTTCGGCGCCGCCGAATAGTCGCCGCCGAGGGTGAAGGCCAGCACCTGCTCGACGAGGCCGGTGCAGGAGCCGCAGGACGACGATGCCTTGGTGTGGGCCCGCACATCGTCGAGCGTGAACAGCTTCTTGTCCGAGATCGCCTTGACGATGGCGCCCTTGCAGACGCCGTTGCAGCCGCAGATCTCGGTCTCGTCGCTCATCGCCGCGACCGAGCTCTGGCCGCTGACGCCGCCCTCGCCGAGATTGGCGGCGCCGAACACCAGCCGCTCGCGCATATGCGAGACGTCCGTGCCGTCGCGCAGGTGTTGGAAGTACCACGGGC
Source organism: Bradyrhizobium jicamae (assembly GCF_018130215.1). Classification (GTDB taxonomy): domain Bacteria; phylum Pseudomonadota; class Alphaproteobacteria; order Rhizobiales; family Xanthobacteraceae; genus Bradyrhizobium; species Bradyrhizobium jicamae_A. The sequence goes on along the minus strand of NZ_JAFCKQ010000022.1, from coordinate 94,009 downwards.
CGTCGATGGTGTCGCCGTAGAGCACGGCGCCGACGATCTTCTTGTCCTTCAGGATGATGCGCTTGTAGACGCCGCGGTTGGCGTCCTGCAGCACGATCTCCTCCTTGTCGGGACCCGGCGCGAAATCGCCGGCCGAGAACAGGTCGATGCCGGTCACCTTCAGCTTGGTCGACGTGACCGAGCCGTCATAGGTGGCAAAGCCCTTCATCGCGAGATGGTTGGCACAGACCTTGGCCTGCTCGAACAGCGGCGCGACCAGGCCGTAGACCTGCCGCCGATGCTGCACGCATTCGCCGACCGCATAGATTCGGCCGTCATAGGTCTGCATGGTGTCGGAGACGACGATGCCGCGCTCGCAATAAAGGCCCGCCTTTTTGGCGAGCTCGAAATTCGGCCGGATGCCGACCGCCATGACGACGAGATCGGCCGCCATCTCGGTGCCGTCGGCGAAGCGCACGCCGGTGACGCGGTCCTCGCCGAGGATCGCCTGCGTCTGCGCCGGCATCTTGAACACCATGCCGCGCTCTTCCAGCGACTTGCGCAGCAGGCCGCCGGCGACCGGATCGAGCTGCCGCTCCATCAGCGTGTCGAGCAGATGCACGACGGTGACATTCATGCCGCGCTTCATCAGCCCGTTGGCGGCCTCGAGGCCGAGCAGGCCGCCGCCGATCACGATGGCGTTGCGGTAGGCGGTCGAGGCCTCGATCATCCGGTCGACATCGTAGATGTCGCGGAAGCCGATCACGCCCGGCAGGTCCTTGCCCGGCAGCGGCAGCACGATCGGGTTGGAGCCGGTCGCGATCAGCAGACGGTCATAGGGCGTGCGCTCGCCGGTCGCCGTGACGACCTCGCAGGTGCGACGGTCGATCATGCTGATCGTCTCGCCCTTGCGCAGCGTGATGTTGTTGTCCTCGTACCAGTCGACGGTGTTCAGCATGATGTCGTCGACGGTCTTCTCGCCGGCCAGCACCGGCGACAGCAGGATGCGGTTGTAGTTGCCGTAGGGCTCGGAGCCGAACACCGTGATGTCGTAGAGATCGGGCGCGCGTTCGAGCAGCGCCTCCACGGTGCGGATGCCGGCCATGCCATTGCCGATCACCACCAGCTTTTGCTTCGTAACCTTGTCGAGCATGGTCTGCCTTTCAATTCCGACGACGCTGCTCAGCGACGCGGCATGCGTCGTCGATCAACATCGATTGAGGTTGGGATTGTTAGGAAGCCCAGCCGCGGGCGCAGACCGTCTTCAATGACGATCAAGTTTCCTTTGCTTCCTGATATTCAAAACGCATGCCAACTTTGGACGACCAAATTATCCAGCAAAATCAATACGTTTTTGACCACTTCGGATTTTCATGATTATATCGGGCGTGGATCGCCGGCCGAATTTTTAGCCATGCCGGTCATCTCTTGTGCACCCCAGCATTCGAGTCAGCGATGACGATCGTCAACGCGGAGCAGCAGCGGCGTCGCGCACCAATGCGCGCGTCGCTCAAAAAAGCACCAGCCTGCGCGTTTACGCGGCGGGTGCCATCGCAATGACATTCATCGCGCACGGCGCAGATGCGACGACAACGCCTTGCGATTGCAGGCGAAGCGCAGCGTTTTGATTCGATGGCACGGTTATTGCTGCCACTTGTTCAATCGAGCGCGCCTCAACGACGAGAGCGGCTCTCGCTTTCACCAACAATCCATCCCGTTGAGCCGAAGCCGCGGCGGCACCGCGCGCGTCGGCCCCACGATTGCGAGGCTTGAGCAATGAAGTTTGCCGAATTCAGGAAGGCGGGTCACCTGCCGACACTCCTGGCCGCGTTCCTCTATTTCGATATCAGTTTCATGGCGTGGGTCGCGCTCGGCCCGCTGATCGTCTACATCGCGCGCGACATGAATCTGGCTGTGAACGAGAAGTTCACGCTGGTCGCGATCCCCGTGCTGGCCGGCGCGCTGCTGCGCGTGCCGATGGGCATCCTCGCCGACACCATCGGCGCCAAGCGCACCGGCATCATCGCGCAGCTCATCGTCATCGCGGCGACCGCTGTGGTCTGGCAACTCGGCCTCCCCAGCAAGCTCGCGGTCGTATTGTTCGGCGTTGTGCTCGGCATCGGCGGCGCATCCTTCGCGGTCGCCCTGCCCCAGGCCAGCCGCTGGTATCCGCCGCAATATCAGGGCGTGGTGATGGGCATTGCCGGCGCCGGCAACATGGGCGTCGTGCTCGACACGCTGCTGGCACCGTCCATCGCCGAGCATTGGGGCTGGCAGGCCGTGTTCGGCTGCCTGCTGATCCCGATGCTGATGGTGCTGGCCTATTACGTCGCGGCCGCCAAGGACGCGCCGGGCGAGCGCAAGCCGGTTTCGCTAAAGGCCTACGGCGCGCTGTTGAAGGATTCCGATACCCGCTGGTTCATGTTCTTCTACTTCATCACCTTCGGCGGCTTCGTCGGCCTCGCCAATGCGCTGCCGCTCTATTTCACGGTGCAGTATCACGTCTCCGGCGTTGCGGCGGGCCTGCTGGTGGCGCTGATCGTCGCGTTCGGCTCCGGCTTCCGCCCGGTCGGCGGCCTGATCGCCGACCGCATCGGAGGCATCCGCTCGCTGTCGATCCTGTTCGGCATCGTCGTGGCCGCCTATGTCGTGATCGCCTTCATGCCGGAAGGGCCGACCGCGCCGACGCAAGGCGGCTGGGCGCTGATGGCGATGCCACGCATCGCCTGGATCTCGGTGCTGCTGTTCTCGATCGGCGTGCTCGCGCTCGGCATGGGCAACGGCGCGGTGTTCCAGCTGATCCCGCTGCGCTTCCGCCAGGAGATCGGGCTGATGACCGGCCTCGTCGGCTGCGCCGGCGGCATCGGCGGCTATTTCCTGGCGCAGACGCTCGGCACCGCCAAGGGCATGACCGGCTCTTTCGGCGTCGGCTTCCTGTTCTTCGGCTTCCTGGCGTTGCTTGGCTTCATCGGACTTGCCATGGTCAAGGTCCGCTGGCGCACCACGTGGGGCGCCGTATCGGGAGCGCGCGTCTAGACGACCACGCGCTGAAGGCCTGACAAGGTACAATGCGCGTGGCGAACGGGTCGCAACGGGATCTCGGGGTTCGCGTCGGTTTCGCCAGCGAGACCGGCAAGCGCGACGCGAACGAGGACTATGTCGCGGCCTGCCTCGGCAGGCCCGGCGCCGTCAGCCGCGACATCGTTGCTGCGGTCGCCGACGGCGTCGGCGGCCACAAGGGCGGGCGCGAGGCCGCAGAGGTCGCGATCCGCAGCTTCATCGATGCCTTTTATTCCCTGCCGGAGACGCTCGGCGTCCGCCGCCGTGCGGCCCGCGCGCTGGAAGCCGCCAACAGCTGGATCCACAGCCAGGGCCGTGTCGACGCCGCGCGCAGCGGCATGGCCTGCGCGTTCACCTCGCTGATCCTGTCGCGGCGGCAGTGTCACGTCATCCATATCGGCGACACCCGCGCCTACCGGCTCAGCGAGGACCGGCTGGAGCGGCTGACCCAGGACCACATCGCCGGCCGCGGCGATCTTGCGCATCTGTTGAGCCGTGCCATCGGCTTCGAGGAATTCGCCCGCTTCGACACCACCAGCGTCGGGCTCAGGCAGCACGACCGGCTCTTGATCTGCAGCGACGGCGTGCACGGAGCGATCAGTGACCAGCGCCTCCACGACCTGCTCGGCGCGCGCACGCCGCCGGATGAATCCGCCCGCGCCATCGTCGATGCCGCGCTCGCCGCCGGCAGCAGCGACAACACCACCGCCCTGGTGCTCGACGTCGTCGACCTGCCGCCGGCCGACCGCGACGAGCTCACGCACGCGATCGCAACGCTGCCGATCCTCGATCTGCCCGAGAGCGGCGACATGATCGACGATTTTGCGCTCGGTGACGTGCTGTCCGACGGCCGTTACAGCCGCCTGTTCCAGGCGACCGACAAGCGCGCCGGGCGCGAGGTCGTGCTGAAATTCCCGCATCCGCGCGTCGCCAGCGAAGGCTCCTACCGCCTCGCTTTCGTGCGCGAAGCCTGGGTCGCCTCGCGGGTGCGCAGCCTGTGGATCGGCGAGATCATCGAGCTGCCCGCCGAGCGCCAGACAAGGCTCTATTCGGTCATGCCGCTCTACCAGGGCGAGACGCTGGAGCAGCGGCTGAGCCGCGCACCGCGGCTGTCGCTGTCCGAAGGCATTGCGATCGCGACCAAGCTGGTGCGCGCCGTCACCGCGCTGCACCGCGCCGGCATCATCCATCGCGACATCAAGCCCGACAACGTCATCCTGCTGACCGACGGCGGCCTGCGCCTCGTCGATCTCGGCGTCGCGCGTGTGCCGTTGCTGGAGGATTTTCCCGCAGAGGACATTCCGGGTACGGCAAGCTACATGGCGCCTGAGCTGTTTGCGGGCAACGCGGGCAACGAAGCCTCCGACCTGTTCGCGCTCGGCATCACCGTCTATCGCATGTTCACGGCGAGCTACCCGTTCGGGGAGATCGAGCCGTTCTCGCGGCCGCGCTTCGGCAAACCGGCGCCGCTGTCACGCTACCGGCCGGACCTGCCGGCCTGGCTCGATGCAGTGATCGGCAAGGCGCTCAGCGTCGATCCCGCGCAGCGCTTCGGCGATGCCATCGAATTCGCCCACGAGCTCGAGAACGGCGCCAGCTGGGCCGGCCCCGCGGCCACCAGCCGCAAATCGCTGCACGACCGCGATCCCGTGACGTTCTGGAAAGTCTTGTGCGCGATCCTGGCTGTGATCATCGTGGTGCTGCTGGCGCGGCACTGAGGTGAGGCGCGGCGATTTCCGCCAGCACAAGGGCCATGCTAGCGTTGGCCATGAGCACAACGGACTTCGATACGCTTCCGCCAACCCTGCGTGATGCGGCGCGCGCTGCGCTCGCTGATGTCATCGGCGCAGCTCCGGTCGATGCCGTCGCGCCGGTGTCCGGCGGCATGACGGCGGCAAGACTGTTCCGGATCGATGCCGGCGGCCATCAGTACCTGTTACGCCTCGAGGGAACGGTGAGCCCGTTGCAGCGGCTGGGCTTCGAACCGCTGGAAAGCCCGCTGCGCAATCCGCATCAGTATGTTTCGTTGCGCATCGCCGCCGAGGCCGGCATCGCGCCACGGCTCCATTACGTGAACGAGGCGTCACGCGTGGTCGTGATGGACTTTGTCCGTCGGCAACCGCTGTCCACCTATCCGGGCGGCCTGCCCGCGCTGACGCGGGCGCTCGGCGAACTGCTGGCGCGGCTGCAGGAAACACCGACCTTCCCGTATTTCGTGCGTTATCCCGACATCGTCGGCCGGCTCTGGGCCCATGTCGGCCGCACCGGCCTGTTCGCACCCGGTGTGCTCGATCGGTACAGCGAGCATTTCGAGCGCATCCGCGCGGCCTATGTCTGGGACGATGCGCACTCGGTCTCCAGCCACAACGATTCGATTCCGCCCAACATCCTGTTCGACGGTGCCAGGCTCTGGATGGTCGACTGGGAATCCGCCTATCGCAACGATCCGCTGGCCGATATCGCCATCGTCAGCGGCAGCATCGCGCGAACGCCTGAGCTGGAGCAGATCCTGCTGCGGGCCTGGCTCGGCGGCGCGCCTGATGACGCATTGCGCGCCCGCCTCAAGCTGGTGCGCGCCCTCACCCGCCTGTTCTATGCCGGCGTGGTGCTCAGCGCGTCGGCCACCACACCGCGCACGGCGCCCGACACCGACGTCGCGGCGCCGGCGCTTGCCGAACTCGAACATGCCCTCCGCAGCGGACGCCTGAAGCGCGGCACGCCGGTCTTCTACCATGTGTGCGGCAAGGTGCTCCTCGCTGCCTTCCTGTCAGACGGCCTCGGGCCGGGGTTCGATCTTTCGGTGTGAGGCTCAGCCCGGCGGGTTGAACGTCCGGGCGAAGAACACCGGAGCTTTCGCCTTCTTCAGCCGGTAGAGCTGCGCCGGGCGGTTCGGTCCCTTGCGCATCCTGGCGACCGGCTCGATCAGGTCGGCGGCGAGCATGCGGGTGCGGAACGCGCTCTTCTCCAGCGGGCGGTCGAGCACGATCTCGTAGGTGCGCTGCAATTCCGGGAGCGTGAACTCCGGCGGCATCAGATAGGCGGGCAGCGAAGTGTATTCGACCTTGCTGCGCAGGCGCTGGATCGCGGTGGCCAGGATCTCGGCATGGTCGAAGGCGAGGCGCGGCTTGACCTTCTCGCCATCGACCGCGAACCACTGCGCATCCGTGGCCTGCACGCCGCCCGCCGCCTGTTCCGGCAGCAGCGCGAAATAGGCATGCGTGGCAGACCAGCCGCGCGGATCCCTCGCCGCACTGCCCCAGCTCCCGAGCTGCTCCAGATAGGGGCTGACCACGCCGGTCTTGTCCTTCAGCTTGCGCGCCGCGCAGGCTTCCAGGTCGCGATCAGCGGCGATATCGACGAAGCCGCCGGGCAAGGCCCAAGCCCCTGGAAACGGCTCGTTTTTTGCCGTCGGCCGCTGAACCAGCAGGACCTGGAGCGCGTCCGACCTGATGGCAAAGATGACGACATCAACAGTCGTCAGCGGCCTCGGGAAGTCGAGTTCCGGCCTGTCCGACATTCTACCCGCTCCCTCCGATGGAGTGAACCTTTTCACGTCTCCGCTTGACAATAGCATACTTAGTTGTACAGTCCAACTAACTTAGTTGTCCAGACACACTTATAACGGGAGTGCACGCCATGTTTGGTTTCCGCTTCATCAAGGCCCAGCCGACCACCTATCTGATGAAATTCCGCCGCGGCGCGGTGACCGAGCAGGGAGCCGGCCTTTCCGGCTTCTACTACGGCCCCGTCACCTCGCTGGTCGCAGTCCCGATCGGCAGCCGCGACGCAGCCTTCATCTTCCAGCAGATCGCTCGGGACTTTCAGGCCCTCACCATCCAGGGTCATGTCACCTATCGGATCAGCGAGCCGCAGAAGGCTGCCTCCATGCTCAACTTCACCCTGAAAGCAGACGGCAAGACCTATGAATCCGACGACCCCGAGAAGCTGTCGCAACGAATCCTGGCCACCGTCGAGGTGCTGGCGCAGCAGGCTACCAAGGAGCTGACGCTGAAGGAGGCGCTGCAGGCCGCCGATCGCATCGCCGGCCTGATCGAGTCCGGGCTGCGCGGCCGCGCCGATATCGCAGCGCTCGGTCTCGAGATCCTCGGCGTCTCCATCCGCGGCGTGAAGCCGACACCCGACACCGCCAAGGCGCTGGAGGCCGAGGCGCGCGAGGCGATCCTGAAGAGCGCCGACGAGGCGATCTTCGCGCGGCGCAATTTCGCGGTGGAGCAGGAACGCGCCATCCGCGAGAGCGAGCTCGACACCGAGATCGCGGTCGAGCAGAAGAAGCGGTCGATCCGCGAGACACAGATGGATGCCGAGGCAAGCGTTGCGGCCAAGCAGGCCGAATTGCGCGAGGCCGGCATGGTCGCCGACATCACGCTGGAGAGCAAGCGCAAGGATTTCGTCGGCCTCAACGCCGAGAACACGAGGACCCTGGCCGATGCCGAGGCCTATCGGGTCGGCGCGCTGATGAAGATCTTCGAGGGCGTCGACACCCGCGTGATCCAGGCGCTGGCAGCTGCCGGCATGCAGCCGGGCCAGCTGATCGCGCAGGCCTTCAGCGGGATCGCGGAGAAGGCCGAACGGATCGGCCAGCTCAACGTCTCGCCCGACCTGCTCAACACGTTGCTGGAAAAACCCGCCGCCGTGGAGGCCGCCCGTGCCCGCCGACAATGATCGCAAGGTCGTTCTCGTTACCCGCAAGACGCGGCTCGAGGAGCTGATCGCGAAATACCTGACGGCGGCTCAGGCGCGCTTCTATGTCGAGCATCTCGGCGCTGACTTCTCCGACTATCAGCGCGAGCATGACGTCTACCAGGCCGAGCGGCACCTCACCGTGCAGGCGCTGGAGCAATGGGGCCGCTACCAGATCATCGACCGGAGCTTCCTGCCGAACTTCATCTTCGGTCCCTCCGACATCGTGGTCGCGCTCGGCCAGGACGGCGTCGTCGCCAACACGATGAAGTATCTCGACGGCCATCCGCTGATCGGGCTCAACCCCGATGCGAAGCGCCATGACGGCGTGCTGCTGCCCTTCGTGTCGCGCGACCTCCCTGCCCTGCTCGGCGAGGTCGCTGCCGGCAGACGCGGCCACAAGGCGGTGACGATGGCCAAGGCCGAACTCACCAACGGCCAGGTGCTCCACGCCGTCAACGACCTCTTCATCGGCGCGCGCACCCATACCTCCGCGATCTACGAGATCGCGACCGCCGAGCGGAAGGAACGGCAATCCTCGAGCGGCCTGATCGTCTCGACCGGGCTCGGCTCGACCGCCTGGTTCAAGAGCGTCGTCACCGGATCGCTGGCGATTGCCGGCGCATTCGGCGGCGGCAACAACGCCCCGCCCTATCTGCCGCAAGCCTGGGACGCCGGCGCGCTTCGCTTTGCCGTGCGCGAGCCGTTCCCGAGCCGCACGTCGCAGGTGAGCCTGGTCTGCGGCAACATCACGCGCGCCGAGCGCCTCAGCGTGCGGTCGCTGATGCCCGAGAACGGCGTGATCTTCAGCGACGGCGTCGAAGCCGACCGGCTGGAGTTCAATTCGGGCACGGAAGCGCTGATCGCGGTTGCGGAACGCGAGGGACGGCTGGTGGTGTGACGGCGCGGCGGGCTGCGCTCACCGCTTCGCGTCGGCAAGATCCTTCGCCATCAGGATGTCGTCGTAGTAGCGGCCATCGATCTTCAGGGCGCGCTTTTCCAGACCGTACTCCACAAAGCCCGCGCGCTCGTAGAGCCGAATGGCCGATACGTTGCCCTTGACCACGGAGAGCTGGACCAGCTCGACCGATAGCGCGGCAAGCGCAAGCGCGGCCTCGAGCAGCAACCGGCCGACGCCGGCGCGGCGAGCCACCGCCCGCACATACATTCCGACCAGCATGCCCTTGTGGCGCCGCTTCGGCCCGTCGCCGACGAGCAGTCCCACGGTCCCGACCAGTTCGCCGCCCCGAAACGCGCCGAGCATCACGGCACCGCCATCGAGCCGTTCCGCGAACCAGCCGACCGGCCGAACGCATTCCGTCTCGAACGCGCTCGCGAATGCTTCCGGACTGGTCAGCAGCGCCTCGAGGCGAACTTCGCGGTAGATGGCGGCATCAGGGCCTGTCAGGCGCCTGATCTCGATCGGGGATGCGGTCATTCGGTTGGGTCCGGGCGTGACGAAGAGGACACGATGAATAGTGCGTCCCGGCGCCGGCGTCACCAGAAGAAAGGTCTTCGCCGCGAACTGCAATTCCCGCTATTTGATGAAGTAGAACGGGTTCGGCACCTTGAAGCGGCATCCGGAGTTGTTGCCGTCGATGTCGCTCATCTGATCACCGATATTGGCGATGATGGTATAGCCCTCGGCCGCGACCTTGGCGCGTTCCGACGTCTTGAAGGCCTGCACGGTCGGGAACTCATCCCTGTCGGGACGGGTGTGGAGCTCGGTCCAGGCGTAGCCGGCGTGATCGAGATTGATGACGGTCGCATCGCGCTGCGAATCATGACGCCCCGTGATGAAGATCACCGCGATGCGCTTTCGCTTCGCTGCCTTGAACAGATCTACCGCTCCGGGCAAAGGCTCCGCGCTCGCCATCGCGATCCACTTGTTGAAGCCGCAGGGGCCCGCCGGCAACACGTCGCAGGCGCCGCCTGCAATGAAGCCGAAATTGTCCGCAGCCAGATTCGGCCAGTTGGTCAGCGACGTCTCGTCGATGTCGAAGACGATCGCAGGCGACTGAGCCTGCCCCGAATAACTATCGATGAACATCTGGGCCACGCCGAACACCGCCGCGACATCGGCCAGGTAGAAGTTGTCGTGATAGTCGGTCAGCCGCGCCTTGACGTTGTCGATGTTGAGCGGCGGAGGCGGCGCGTCGGGAATGTGATTGGGCGGCATCGCCGGGCATTCGTCCGCGATGGCGGCGCATGGCGCAATCGCCAGCATCGCGACAACGGCCGCCGCGACGAGACGGCTGCGTCTGCTGGCCCAACACGTCATGTCTGCTCTCCCGGTTGATGCAGCGTCCACAGCGTCGCGTCATCCCTGCGTCTTGAGGTCGCCGGCGATACTGTCGGCCGTCCGCATCGCCAGCGCGGAGATCGTGAGCGTCGGATTGGCCGTGCCGCCGGTCGGGAACGTGCCGCTTCCGACCAGATAGAGGTTGTTGTGGTCATGCGAACGCTGGAATGAATCGACGACGGATGTCTGCCAGTCATCGCCCATGCGGTAGGTGCCCATGATGTGACCTGCACCGCCATAGGTCAGTGTCACCTTTTCTCCGTCGATCATCTCATCGAAGGCGGCGGGGTCGCCCGCAGCGGTCTCGGTGAAGTCCTGGGCACCCAGCTTCCGGAACATCAGTTCCTTCATGCGATAGGCGGCGACGATGCCTTGCTTTGTGTAGTGGGAAATGTCGTAGGACACCTCCGGGCGTGGAAGCTTCAGTCCGTCGAAGACGGTTTTCGACACCGTCACCTTGTTTCTCGCCTCCGGCGTCTGCTCGACCAGGAATCCGATCCTGAACTGGCGCGTCATCAGATCGTTGAGCTTCTGGGCGAGGCCGGCGCCGAACAGAGCGTCATTATTCTGGGGGAGTTGGGTGAACTGGCGCTGGTTGAGGCCGCTGGAGTTCATGCCGTTGACGAAATCGACTGTTGTCACCAGGGGGTCGGCACCGAATGCACCGCCGGCGATCACGTAGTTCCAGCCTTCATTGCCGATGTCGACGCGGAACGCGGCGCGCCTGGCGCGGAACGGACCGTCGCAGAGATCGCCGATACCCGACGTGATGAGCGGACCACGATAGGGGAACACCGGCTTCGCGGTCATAGGCAGCAAGCCCCAGGCGACGTAATAGGGGTGATCCATCAGGTTGCAACCAACCTGGCCGCTTCGGTTGCTCACGCCCTTCTCGGTGCGGCCCTTGTTGTTCGACATCAGAAGCAGTCGCGGCGTTTCGATGGCGTTGGCCGCGATGACATAGACCTTTGCCTTGACACATCCCTCCCCGGTGCGCGGCCCGGCCTCCTTTTCATATTTAATGAAGTTGATCTGGCTGACGCGACCGACCGGCCCGTCCTCGACAACGATCTCGCTGGCGACCGCGTGGTCGATCAGTTGTGCGCCGCGGTTGGTCGCCTCGTTCAGCGTGATGGTCGGGTCGTATTTCGCCTGGATCGGACAGATCGGAATGCAATTTGTGTTGCCGGCGCAGGCCCGCCGATTGCGATACGGTTGGGAATTGCGCGCCGCCGGCAGGCTTCGCACCTTGATCTCGTTCACGGGCTTTCCCATGCCGAGAAACCTGGTGTCGTCGTCGGTCAGTTGCGTCAGCGCCGCGCCGATCCGCTGGTCGAGCAGCGAGGGCGGAATGCGTGGCATCGGGTAGCTGTAGTCCTTGGAAAAGCTGACGCCCAGAAAGCTTTGCTCCTTCACGTCGGCAGAGACGCCGAGCTCGGCCTCGGCCCTCGCATAATAGGGGCTCAGCTTTTCGGCGCTGATGGCATTGGGCCAATCGGGCAGAGGAAAGTCCTTCTGGTTCTTCCCGTAGTTCGACTTGGAGCGGAAATCGCCCGGCACCAGCCGCAGCGAGGTGCCTAGCCAATGCGCCGTGCCGCCCGCGACACGCTCATATGTGCTGGGAAACGGTGCCGGTCCCTTCTGGACGAGGTAGCTTTGATCGGGCTTCTTCCACCTGTCGGGCAACAGACTGAGGACGGTCGGCCTGCCCGCCGCCACGTCCTTGGGATTGATCATGTTGCCTTTCGAATCCACGAAGTCCGGCGGATATGCACTCTCCGGCACCTTGGCGTCGGCCTTGTAGAAACGCGACAAGTATCCGTTGATGTTCGGCGGAACGCCCGCGCCCGCCTCGAGAATCACGACGCTGATGCCTTTCTGGCTCAGCTCATTGGCGATGATTGCCCCGGCGAAGCCGGAACCGACGATCGCGACATCGCATTTGATGCAGTTACCGGCCATGGCGCGCTCCGTCAGGGAATTGTCGACGTGATCAGGCCGATATTGGACCGATCGCCTGAATCATTCGGATCGTTTGGATCGCGCGACCAGTAGCCAAACTGCAGATTGCTGTAGCCCATCGGATGGGCCTGGGCGATCTGCCAGATCAACCCCTGTGTGTAGGCTTTTGCCGAAACCACCTGAGAGCCGATGAAGGCCCGCTTTCCAGCCTGATCTCCCGGTGGCGTCACATTGCTCTTGAGGTCGGCCGGCTCGTACCAGGAGCCGAGATACCAGAGCAGCACGATGCTGCGCGCGAGGAATTTCGAGTTGTCATCGCTCTTGTTCACTGCGGCGGCGATGTCCGTCGCCGAATTGCGATGATCCCTGGCGATCTGCAGCAGATTGCCGAATGACGAGGTCTTGTCTGCCGCGACGATGAACCTGAAATAGTCGTCCTTGATGTTGAAGGGGTCGATTGTCGGCCTCTGATCCAGGATGTCGCTGGAGCCAACCATCGTGAACTCGGGTGCCAGCGTGGCTATGTGGACGCCGGTGAGCGCCGCAGACAGCACCAGGAACGCCATCATGTCCCTTGGCGATTTCGCGTCGGGCGCATCCGCATAGGCCGATCCGGCAATCGGCAGAACGGTTGCTACCGCCGTGGTCGCAACCGAAGCGGCAAGCAGCGAACGACGAGACAGGTCTCCGGCTTGATCCGGCGGCGTTCCCGCTGCTGCGACATCCCTGCTGCGATGATGCGGTGATGATGCCATGGCCGCCCTCAGCTCCTGCGATAGACCAAATCAAGACGATGCCGGATGTGCGCGAGATCGCGTCTACTGCGCCTTCTCCAGCATGAACGTGAAATCCGACTGGTTGAGATGGATCGCGCCGGGTTTCGGGTTCGACGGACGCTTCTGGAAGCTCACCGCGTTGCCGTGGCAGGCGATGCAACTCGACGACGCCAGCGGCACCTCTCCCTGGCTGTAGGTCTCCAGCGTCGAATTCGCCATGAACGTCGGCGCCGGCGAGCACGTCATGTCCGGCTGCTTGACAAAGTCGGTCGCGGGCGTGGGTGCCTCGAAGCTGAGCGAATGCAGCGATGTGCAGGCGAACGTGCTCGGCCATTGGGTGTTGACGAGCATGTAGTGTTCCCAGACGGTCCCCTTCAGCATGCTCTGGAAGATCGTGTTCATGTTCCGCGTTGCCGGCTCGAGCGGCGTCTCGCGGACGATCTGGCTCTTGAATGAATTGTCCTTGCGGAAGCTCAGCCTGAGCGCGGGATCCGGATCCCAGGGGCGCGGCGGCGTCGCGTTCTCGTCGGCACACCTGCCCTTGCAGCTCGTGCTGAAGAAGCTGTAGGGGCCGTTGAAGCGGCCGGCTGAGACCTCGCCCCTGTCGGGCACGTTCTTGACATGCTCGAACGAGGTCCAGATCCACTGCGGACGGGCGATGGTCTTGTGAACGGCATGGAACCCGATCAGCCCAAGGGTCTCCGGCAGGCATGGCCGCTTCGCCTTGGGATCGCCCGGCGGCATCAGGACGAGCGCCTCCACCATATGGAAGTTGCCGGCCCTGATCTCCTCGGGCACCAGGATCTTCCAGGATACCTTGAGCATGAAGGCGCCGAGCGTCGGCGGCGCATTCGCGCCCGGCGGTTGGTCGTTGCCGGGCGGGAAGTCCACCAGCAGGTCGGAATTCGCCGCTTGTCCGGCCTTGCTGTAGAGATGGTTGGTGTTGATGTAGTCGAACATTTCCCGATTCATCAGGATGTCGAAGATCGCGTAACGACCATGCTGATCGATCAACGGACCGGTCTTGAACGGCTCGTTGAAACTCTCCTCGATCATCTTCACGATCATCCGGTCGGGCATCTCCTTGTGCGCCGCCTGGCATTCCGCAGGCATCAACCGCTCGCGCTCGGCGGCAATGGCGGCTTTGTCGGCCGGCCATTTCGGCGGCTGCATCTTGACCGGCAACATCACGTCAAGCAGTTGCTTGAAGTTGCCCATGTCTTCCCACTGGGTGCGTGCCCTGGCGGATGCACCTTCGATGGGATCGCCACTGGCGGGTGAATTCAGTGCGATGAAGGTTCGCCAGGAGTAGAAGTCGAAGGCGCGCTGCAGGTTCTCGAGCCCCTCCTTCTCCTTGCCGATCGATGGATTGGCGTGGTCCTGACAAGGCAGGCCTGAATGCAGGATCAACTTCCTGACGTCGTCCGCGATCGGAAGCAGGCCCGACGGGAATGCGCCGGTCAGCGAGACCGCAAACGGATCCGGCTGGAACGGGTCGGGCTTCGCCGCGGGAACGCAGCCGAGCCCCGGCGACTTGGCTTGAGCCGCCCTTGCCGGCGACGCCGGCGGACCGACGATCAGGCCAACGGCCACAAGACCAACGGCAAATATCCGGCTGTAGCGCATCGGTATCTCCCTACAATCGAGAGACGGCCATGGCCCGTGAACCACCGGGCCCGGCCCGGCATTCACAAGTCGATCTCAACACTATCGTAGGGTGCGAGCACCTGATTCCCGGGATTTGTTGCGGGATCGGGCACGGCAACGTAGTCGCAGACGATCTTCTTCGTCGTCACGGTGATCCGCAGATAGCCGTGCTGCGAGTCGTTGAAGTTCTCGAGCAACTCCGGCTCGCCGGCGATCTGGATCGGCAGCTTCTTCTGGTTCAGCGCGTCGTGGAAGGAGGGCCCGAGCATGTGCAGCTTCTTCTTGTAGCCACCGGCGCCGGCGACGATGAAGGGCACGTTCTTCTTGTCGAGCAGCGGGGCCGAAAAACGCTGATAGTTGTGGACGTGCCCGGTCAGCACCAGGTCGGGCGCGCGCTTGGCCTCCGTGCAGCTCTCGTCCAGCAGCGATTTGAGGCGCGTGCTGCCTGGATGCGGGCCGTAGGCCGAGTAGATCGGATGATGGATGGCGAGGATCACGGGCAGCGATTTCGGCGCGGCCTGCATTTCCGACACGAACCAATGCCGCTGGGTGTCGCTCACCTGCCCGCCTTCGGGGCAGTTGCTGTACATGCCGATCACGGTCACCAGCGGCGTGTTCAGGGTCCAGAACACGTTCGGCTGCGTCATCGTGCGGCGCGGCGCCTCGAGGTTGTCGGGGCTGATCACCGCGGACTGGGCACAGAAATTGCGCACGAAGGCCTGCAAGCTGGTCTCGCCCGTGGTCGGGTTGACGTCGCCGTCATGGTTGCCCGGAATGGCGACGATCGGCGCATTGTAGTTGAGATAGGGCTCGTAGAATTCGGGCCAGTAATTGACGCTCTCGCCGGCGTAGTAGACGACGTCTCCGAGGTGATAGAAGAACGAAGGCCGTTGCGGCGGCTTCATGGTGTTCATGTCGCATTCCATGAAATGCGACACGCCGTCGATATAGGTCGGCGTGGTCACGCCGCCGGTGTCGCCAACCGAATGGAACACCAGCTGCTTGCTCCTGGTGATCTGCTGATAGGTATCCGGATCGATCAGTGACTTCAGGTCCATCCGGAACGGCGGCAATCCGGTCGCCGGCGGCAAATCGCGCCACGGCTGGTTCTGATCCGCATCCTGCACCGTGTGGAAGCCCGGCGGATTCTTGTCCGGTGCAAATGAATGCCCATGCCGCGACTTCGGCATGCTCTTGTGGTGCGCCGCAAGCCCTTCCCTGGTGAGAACCGTGCGGCCTTCCGCTTGGGGACGCCTTGCCATGATCGGCCTCCGCTCTGAAATGAATACGGATCAAAATGCGCCGGCAAAAAGCGAAATCGGAAAATGTTCAAATGGAGCCGACGGAGGAATGATTGCACGTCGTCGGCAAGAATGCAACCTTAGGTTTTTGCTCATATTGAGCCTAAAAAGTCCTCGAATTTTTCTCGCATTTTCATCGTCTATTCCGACAATCCACAGCCTTTTGGTTCGTTGAGATCGCCTGGGATTTTCTTCTTGCCAGAATGCCGTTGCGCAGCTGTACACAAGCGCCGCAATCTGGAAGCGTGAAGCGCTCGACTGGCCGCGATCAGCTTGATAAGCCCCTCGCCTCAGGGAGACTTTGAGTCGAGACATGACCGTTGCGATCGAGATGGGGCATACGACGGCAGGCGGCTCGGCTACCCTCGACCTCGAAGAGCTGCTTGCAACGCGCCTGCTGGTGCAAGGTAATTCGGGGTCAGGCAAATCGCATCTGCTGCGCCGGCTGCTGGAACAGAGCGCTCCCTGGGTGCAGCAAACCATCGTCGACCCGGAAGGCGATTTCGTAACGCTGGCCGAACGCTTCGGTCACCTGGTGATCGATGCCGAGGACCATACCGAGCGGGGCCTGCAGGTCGCCGGCGAGCGAGCGCGCAGCCACCGCGTCTCCACAGTGCTCAATCTCGAGGGGCTCGACGCCGAGAACCAGATGCGGCGGGCGGCCGCCTTTCTCGGCGGGCTTTTCGAGGTAACCCGCGACCACTGGTACCCGATGATCGTGGTGGTCGATGAGGCGCAGATCTTCGCGCCGGCGGTCGCCGGGGAAGTTTCGGATGAGGCACGCAAACTCTCTCTCGGGGCCATGACGAATCTGATGTGCCGTGGACGCAAACGCGGACTTGCGGGCGTCATCGCGACCCAGCGACTGGCAAAGCTTGCCAAGAACGTCGCGGCGGAGGCCTCCAATTTCCTGATGGGCCGAACCTTCCTGGATATCGACATGGCGCGCGCTGCCGACCTCCTGGGCATGGAGCGGCGACAGGCCGATGCCTTCCGGGACCTCGAACGCGGTCAGTTCATGGCGCTGGGCCCTGCCCTCTCCCGCCGTCCGGTCGGCCTGCGCATCGGTCCCACCGAAACCGAGCCGCGCAATGCACCGCCAAGACTGATGCCGCTGCCCGGAGCCACATTGGAGGACGCACGCGCCATCATCCTGGCGGCACCGCCACCCGAAAATATCCGACCCCAGCGCCGGCCGGCGCCGGACCTGCTCGGCCAGCTCATGGCTGCAAAATCGGCCGAACTGGAGATGCGTCCCGAAGCTGAAGAGCAGCCCGTCAGCGCCGAGGAGTTGGCGGAGCGGCGCGAGCGGCTGGATCGCATTCTATGCGCCATCCTTGCGGAGCCCGACGCGGGGTTCCGCGCCCTCGGCGTCCTCTATCAGGAGTTCGTCGTCCGCTGCCGGATCGAGGGCCTCGGTTCGTCCGTTCCGGACCTCGGCGAATTCCGGCGCATGCTGACGCACGCCCGTGCCGGCCTCGCAACCGACATCGCACAGGATGACACGTGGCAGGATGTCTCGGTCCGCGCCGCCATCCTGCCCGATGATATGCAGGGTGTCTTCATGATGATTGCCCGCGCGGCGAAGCAGGGTTGGCCCTGCCCAAGCGATGCAGCGATTGCGCGTGCCTATGGCACACATTCGTTTCGCCGCGCGCGGCGTTTGTTGACCTATATCGAGGAGCAAGGCCTGATCGTCTGCCAGCTTGATGGCGCCGGTCGCCGGATCGTGACGCTCGTCGAACTGGCTTGGGCGACTGCACCGGGCGATCCCAATGCAGAGGAACCGACGGCGGAGAGCGGCCACGGCAGCCCGACTCCGTGATGCGCGATGGCTGCGGAGATCCCGGCACTCGCGGCCTGTAGCGGTGGTCATTCGAGATCGATGGAGGCGACCATGTCGGCGAAGACAGTGCCTCCAACGGCGATATGCGCACGCATCGCCTGCTGTGCTTCAAGTTCGTGTCCCGCTTCGATGGCTGCCAGCACGCGCGCGTGCTCATCGAAGGACGCCGCCAGACGCGCCAGCCGCGACAGACTCTGGTGCCGGAAGAACCGCATGCGAAGACGGGTTTCCGTAACCAGATCGGCCAGGGAGACATTGCGCGCGCCCGCGTAGATGGCCTCGTGAAAAGCGGTATTCAACTTGATGTAGCCCGCCGTGTCGCCGGAGCGCACGGTTGCTGCAGACTCCCGGTGTATTTCACGCAGCGCCGTGCGTTCGACATCGGTCATGCGGCGAGCTGCGAGGCCGGCAGCCTCGGCCTCCAGCGCGGTGAGGATTTCGACCATGCCGATCGCCCGCTGAGGCGTCATGCTCGCGACGACGGCACCCTGGCGGGACTTGAACTTGACGAGCCCCTCATCGGCCAAACGGAGCAGCGCTTCCCGCGCCGGCGTGCGAGACACCCCAAAACGCTTGGCCAGGCCCTGCTCGTCCAGTCTGTCGCCCGGCAGCAGCCGTCCCTCGACGATATCGCTCTCGATCCGTCGGCAGAGTTCATTGGAGACGCGAGCGCGCATACCGGCAATCGCCCTTATGTATGCTTAGGCTAATCTAAAAAATACATATAAATCGTCGACCAAGCAAGGATACTCTCAGTTCCAGTGCCTTTGGTTGAATTCTGCTTGGAAAACCCATGACCTCGTCCGAGGACACTTCCGGGACCAAATGGGCCGCCCTCGGGCCAGACGCTTCCTCGCTGACATCAGCGTCAAAGCCGGCCTTTGCGATTGCCGAAGGTCAGCGGGAATTGCGCCTCGACCTGTTCCGCGGGCTGGCGCTGTGGCTGATCTACATCGACCACGTCTCGCCGGACCGGCTGACCTGGTTCACGGTCCGCAACTATGGCTTCAGCGATGCCGCCGAAATCTTCATCTACATCTCCGGTTTCACGGCAGCGCTGGTCTACGGCAGGGCCACGTTCGAGACCGGCTTTGTGATTGGGACGGCGCGCGTGCTGCGGCGCGTCTGGCAGATCTACACCGCGCATCTCCTGCTGTTCCTGGTCCTGATGGCCGAAATCGCTTACGTCGTGGCAATTTCGGACAAGCCCGCGTTCTACATTGGCGAGATGGAGGTAGCCGACTTTTTCAAGGAGCCGGGCCCGGTGATGATCCAGACGCTGCTGCTGCGATTCCGGCCGCTGAACATGGATGTGCTGCCGCTCTATATCGTGCTGATGGCGTTCCTGCCGCTGGTCTTCCTGCTTGCGCGATTGCACCGCGATCTACCGCTGTTTGCTTCGATCGTGCTCTACGTTCTCACAATCCGGTACGACCTGCACTTGACCACTTATCGGGACGGCTTCTGGTCGTTCAATCCGTGCGGGTGGCAGCTGTTGTTCGTGTTCGGCGCGTGGTGTGCGCTGGGCGGCGGACGGCGATTGTCTCCGATACTGGATTCCCCGCTCGTCTTCTGGCTGGCCGTCACCTATCTGTGTGCGGCGTTTTTCGTGACCCTGACCTGGTACATCCCGGCGCTGGAAAGCTTCATCCCCGGCTGGCTGGCGCGTCTGATCTACCCCATCAACAAGACCGATTTCGATATCCTGAGGTTTGCCCATTTCCTGTCGCTTGCCGTCGTGGCGTTGCGCTTTGTTCCGGGCGGCTGGCGGGGATTGAAGTCGCCCCTGGCACGCCCCCTCATCCTGTGCGGGCAGTATTCGCTGCAGATCTTCGCGCTTGGGGTTGCTCTCTCATTCGCAGGTTACGCCATTCTGACGGAGCTTGATGCCGGCCTGGTGCTGCACGTGATCGTCGGTATCGGTGGAATTCTGGTGATGTGCGGCGCCGCAAGGATTTTCACCTGGTACAAGCGGTCGACGACGGTGCGCGAGCGCGCCAAGCCCGTCGTTTTTGACCTCACGGTGCAGACCCGATGATCGCCTGGTCACATGAAATGGCAGCCGGTCGACGTCGGACCGCGATCCGTTCGATCTTGCACGGCCTGCCCCTATCGCACCGCCGAACGCCGCCGGTTGTCACCGCCGTTTCCGAAACGAAGTTTGAAGGCTTTCTCAAAAGACTGGATTTATCGACATGGCAAACGAGAGCAAGGACCTTTTTGTCGTCGAACGCGACCTGAGGCTGGATTTGCTGCGCGGCCTCGGTCTCTGGATGATCTTCCTCGATCATATCCCTGACGATGTCGTCTCGTGGCTCACGCTGCGCAATTACGGCTTCAGCGATGCGGCCGAGTTCTTCGTCTTCATATCCGGCTACCTGGCGGGCTTCATCTATGTTCCGATCATCGCCGCGGGCCAGTTCATGCCGGCCCTGAAGCGATTGTGGAATCGCGTTTGGCACATGTATGTCGCGCACATCCTGCTTTTCCTGTTCTTCACGGCGCAGATCGCCCGCGTCGCGAGGAAATGGGACAACCCGATGTACAAGGACGAATTCAACGTCGCAAACTTCCTCAATCATCCCGACGAACTGATCGGCAAGGCGCTCACGCTGCAATACAAGCCGGTCGACCTCGACGTGCTGCCGCTCTACATCTGCCTCATTGCGGTCTCGCCGTTCGTGTTGTGGCTAATGCTGCGCCGCCCCAATCTGACCCTGGCGGGCTCGGTCGTGCTCTACCTGTTCGCGCGCTACTTCGGCTGGAATCTGCCATCCTACCCGAAAGGCGCGACCTGGTACTTCAACCCGTTCTGCTGGCAATTGATCTTCTTCGCCGGCGCCTGGTGCGGTTGCGGAGCGGTCAAGCAGATATCCGAGATCCTGAAGTCGCGCATCGTGTTCGGCATCGCGATTGCCTGGATCCTGTTCGCGCTCTTCATCGTCATGGGCTGGCACAGCGAATTTCTCAAATCGCTGGTACCACCATGGCTGAACAAGGCGATCTATCCGATCGACAAGACCGACCTGGACATGCTGCGATTCACGCACTTCTGCGCACTCGCACTGGTCGTCTCGCGTTATCTCGATCACGATTGGGCGGGATTGAAGTCGACGCTGCTGCGCCCACTGGTGCTCTGCGGCCAGCATTCGCTTCCGCTGTTCTGCCTCGGCGTGTTCCTCTCCTTTGGTGCGCACTGGGTCCTGGTGCAGTGGAAGAGCGCGTTCATCGAGCAGTTCGTGGTCAGCTTCGCCGGCTTCGCGATCATGACTGCCGCCGCTTGGCTGCTGGACCGGGCGGAACGGGTGCCAAATCTCTTCGTCGATGTGGAGCAGGCTCCCGGGACGAAGCCGAGCGCGGCCTGATGCGATCCGTTCACCGACCATCGTCGGCGCTCTGATCGACATGAGTGGCGCACCGGATTCGCTCGACGGGGCCTGGCGTGACATTCAGGCTCCCGTCAGGCGATACTGAGACCTGCAGGGCGCGCGCCAGTGCGCCCGCAAATCCGCCGGGTGCCATGGCCCTGGTTCTCCGATTGGTTTCCGAAGAGCTTGCATAGATGACACCCGCCCCGTCACCTCGGACGAAGACGCAACAGGCTCGGAATCGCATTTCCGCCGCGACGAAATCTGACCTGGCGAGACCGGCTTTCCGGTTCCTCCCTTCCGATCCTTGCGATGCGCTCGCTTGCGTGGCGCTTGTGCTGCTCACAGCCGTGGTGCTGGCAACTTGCAAGGACTACGCCATCTCCAACGATGAAGTCGTGCAGCATCATTATGGCGAGTTGATCATCGCGTACTATCGCAGCGGCTTTTCAGCTCGCGACCTGTTCAGCTTCGAGAACCTCTACCTCTATGGCGGACTGTTCGACGTCATCGCCGTGGCGCTCGCCAACGTCATTCCCGTCGATCCGTATGCACTCCGTCACATCCTTTGCGCACTGATCGGGGTAAGCGGGATCGCTGCTGCGGCGGCGACGGCGCGATCGATTGCGGGACCGCGCGCGGGCCTGGGTGCCGCGATCGCGCTTGCGCTCTGCGGGGCGTGGTATGGCGCGATGTTCAATCACACCAAGGATATTCCGTTCGCCTCCGCGATGGCGGGGACCACGCTGTTTCTCGTCCGCATCGGGCGCCGATTGCCGTCGCCCGGCACCGCCGATGTTGCAGCGTTCGGTCTGCTGGCCGGCGCGGCGCTCGGGCTGCGCAGCCTGGGCCTGCTTTCGCTCATCTATCTCGGCTTGACGATCGCGCTCAATCTACCCTGGCGCGAACGCGGCGGACGGCTGCGCTTCGCCGCCCGATCTGCGCTCAAGGCCTTGCCAGCCGTGGCACTGGCCTGGCTCGTGATGGTCCTGGCATGGCCGTGGGCTGCGCTGTCGCTGCTCAATCCAATCCGTGGCCTGCTTGTCTTCTCGGAATTTCATTATCCGATCCGCACCGTTTTCGCGGGGCGCACTTATGAGATGGCCGATGTGCCGCGGATCTATGTTCCGGCCTATCTTTTGATCCGTGTGCCGCTCGTCACGTTGGCCGGCGCCGCGTTAGGATCGATCTCGCTGTTCCGCAGACTGTACGGAGACGATTCGCAGCAGCGACGGCGTGATCTCGCGCTGGTGTTCCTGACAGCGATCATCCCGGTGGCGAGCCAGTTGCTGTTTCGGGGCCCGGCCTTCACCGGGATGCGGCATTTCCTGTTTGTGTTGCCGCCCCTCGCGGTGCTCGCCGGTGTCGGCTTCAGCGCTTTGCTCGATGCGATCGAGGTGCAAGACAGGCGCCTGGCTGCCGGCGTCGTTGCCGTGGTCAGTGGGTTCTTTGTATGGGAGGGCGTCACCCTCGTTCGGCTGCATCCTTACGAGAACCTGTCCTATAACGCGCTCGTCGGAGGTCTGCCCGGCGCATTCCGCCGCTATGACATGGACTATTGGTTCAACAGCATGCCCGAGGCCGTCCGCAAACTCGAGGCATTCGTGCGCGATAGGCCGCCGGTCGACCCGCTACCGTCGCCGCAGATCTTTTCGGTCGCTGTATGCGGCGAGCGTGTGGCATTCGATCACACCGTTACGCTGCCGCAATTGCATTGGGACTTCAGGCACGAATGGAGCGAGTCCGAGTTCTTCATTGCGCCGACACAGATGAATTGTGACCAGGATCTGGACGGCGAGGTCATCGCCACCGTGGAAAGGTTCGGCGTTCCCATCGCCTACGTGAAAGACCGGCGGGCGATCGTGAAACGGCCGTTGGCAACCGTCGCCGGGGCCGAACCGCGATAGCGAAGAAGCAATTGGAGCGGGTGAAGGGAATCGAACCCTCGTATTCAGCTTGGAAGGCTGCTGCTCTACCATTGAGCTACACCCGCGTCGGGCGATCACCTAACACGGCCGGGCGGCGGCCTCAACTGCCCCCGCGGCTTTGGTCCCGGCGGGACTGCCGTGGTCTCCCGGCCCGCGGCCCCGTTCCCTCACACTCCGGGGCGCGGCTGGCCTTAACAGCAGTCGATTCGGCGCCTATATTGATGGTCCCATCAACAAAGAAAGGAGGTGATCCAGTGTCTTGTCTCAAGCGCTGTCACCTCGCTGGGATCGCCCGCTAGGCTTTGACCATTGAGCCTGGCATCGGGGCGCTCTCAGCCCTGGACCAGCGAGACAACAAAACCGGGCGCGACGGGAGTCATCCCGCCGCGCCTTTTGCTTGGGCGATTCGCAGTCGGAAGCCGGAGCCGGCGCGGCCACCAGCGGCTGCTGCCATTCAAGGCCGCTCCACGCGATCATTCCCGGACAGTTTCATTGATCCTCGGGTCGCGACATCAACCGCACAGGATTCGCCAAACGAATTGTCGGACCGGCCGGCGCGCAAACGTCCTTTGGACGGTCACACAGCACACGAGGAGAGCAACTGATGCTTTATGCCATCCTGGCCTATCACGTCGAAGCCGAGGTCAAGTCATGGACCGCGGACGAGGATGCGTCCGTCATGACCGGCCTGCGGGGAGTGCACCGGCGGTTGGCAGGACAGCTCGGCCCCGCCGCACGGCTCGGCGACACCAGGGACGCCCGCACCCTGCGCGGACCCGGCCACGGCATGGTGATCGACGGACCGTTTGCCGAGACCAAGGAGCAGTTGCTCGGCCTCTATGTGATCGATTGCGTTGACGAGGACGCTGCGCTCGAGGCCGCCCGCGACCTGCGCAGCGTCAATCCGACGGCGGTCTATGAGATCCGTCCGATCAGGGTCTATCTGCCTGGCGCACCTTTTCCGGCGACAGAAGGCGCAGGCGACGTGTGAACGGTGTTATCGGCACCGCTCGGAGCCTCGTTCGTTCCGATGGAGCCTGGCACCTACTCGTCGCCGCCGTCGATCTGCCGTCCCATGATGGCGATCGCCTTCTGATAGACCTGCGCGGCGTTCCATGCCTCGATCGCGGCGAAGTTGGGTTCCCCGGGCTGATAGCCAGCGCCTGCCCGCCAGCCATGGGCGCGCAGGAAATTCGCCGTCGAGTTCAGCGCATTGGCGGCAACGTCGAGATTGCCGGTGCCGTAGTTGAGGATGTTCTTCGGCATGAACTGGGTCTGGCCGACCTCGCCATGCATCGAGCCGCGCTGGCCAGCGGAAATGGCGCCTCGATCGATCAGCTTCAGCGCCGCATAGAGCTGGTCCGTGAAGAAGTCCGGACGGCGGCAATCATAGGCAAGGGTTGCGATCGACGACAGCATGTTCTGGTTGCCGCGCTGGCTGCCGAAGCCGGTCTCCATGCCCCAGATCGCGATCAGCGGCCCCGGCGGCACGCCGTAGCGCTGCTGGATCGAGGCGAACAGCGCCGCCTGCGACTGCTTCAGAGAGCGGCCGCGCGACACGATGGTCGAAGCGCCGCGCTTTGCCATGAACGCCCCGAGCGAAAGGCTGAAACTATGCTGGCTGCGGTCGGCGGCGATGGTCGCACTGGCGTAGTTGGTCTGCATCAGCGCGCCAAGCGCGGCCTGGCCGATGCCCTTGGCCCTCGCCTCCTCGGAAAATTCCCGCTTCCAGTTTTCGAAGCCGCCCGGGCCGTTGCCGCATTGCGCCGCATTGGCCTCTGCGCCCGGCGTTGCAACAAGCAGGATCGCAGCGAGTGCCGCCGTCGCAAGCCGTCCGCTTTTGGTCATCCCAAAACTCCTCCGCATGTCCCGGCGCGCGCCGGCTCGTGCCGCTGACGATGGCCACAGGCACATGACCCGGCGATGAACGGCCGGCAGGGTTTCGCGCACGATATGTCGCAACGGCCGGATTCGCCATCCCGCCCGGAGCAGGGCATCGGAGCCATTTGTGTCGAAGCCGCCGCAAGGAGGCGCTTGACATTGACATTAATGAGAGGGTGCTAGGCCGGCCTTCGACAGGAGATCGCGATGAAGATTCAGGAGGCCGCGCGCCATCTCGGCGTCAGTTCCCGCGTCCTCAGGCACTACGAGGCAGCGGGCCTCGTGGTGGCGCGGCGGACCATGAACGGCTATCGAAGCTTTTCCGCCGCCGAGATCGAACGCGCCGCATGGGTGCGGGATTTGATCGCCTCGGGCTTCTCGACCCGCGAGCTGCGCAATCTCCTCACCGCGCTCGAAGACGGGCCGCGACGGGCGCGCGTCAATTGCGCCGCGGTGATGCAGGACAAGCTCGACCAGATCGATCGTGCGATCGCCGCGCTCCGCAGGCGGCGGCGCGCTTTGGCCCGCCGACTGGCCGGATCGGACTGAAGCCACCACGACAAATGAGGACATCGCCATGAAAGTGCTCAATATCCTGGCACGACATTACCTGCCGCTGCACAGTCTGGACGATACCGTCGCGTTTTATGAGGCCCTGATCGGTCAGAAGGCCCGGCTGCGCTTCGACTATCCCGAATATGCGCTGCGGCTCGCCCAGGTCGCCTCGATCCTGTTCATCGCGGGGACCGAGCAAAGCCTCGCGCGCTTCAGGGCCACGCAATTGACTTTCATGGTCGACGACATCGACGCGTTCGCAAGACATCTGCCGAGCGTCGGCGCCACCGTGCTCGAGGCACCGAAGCAGGTGCCGACCGGCCGCAACATGCTGGTGCGGCATCCGGACCAGATGCGCGTCGAATATGTCGAGCACCACGACAAGCATCCGGCAGACGCGCTGCCGTAAGCGCATGTCAGCGCCCTCACGGGCGAACCGCCGATCAACAGCCTGCGATCACCCGGATCGGATGCCTCCCATGACGGAACAGCTGGTTGGGTTGCCAAGTTGTGGACGGGATCCGTCGCACGAACATTGACAGGGAGGTCCCGTTGTCCAGGCCAATGCTGCTGAACGTGATCCTGGTTTGCATCGCCCTGTCTCCGATGGCGGCCCATGGTGAGGGCCCGGCACCTGCAACCAAGATCGGACCAGCCCCCGAAACGGTGAAGGCCTTCCAGGATGACTTCCGCCTCGTCGGCATCGGCGTCTCCGCGAGGGGCCGCGTGTTCGCGACTGCGCCGGCCGGTCGGGTCCGGTCGAGCGACAGCATGGTCGAAGTCAATCCCCGCACCGGCGAGCTGACGCCATATCCCGACGCTGCCTGGAACAAGTTCGACGAGCAGGGCAAGGGCGCTTCGCAGTGGATCTCCGTGCAGGCGCTCTGGGTCGACGGCAAGGATCATCTGTGGGCGCTCGACTCGTCACTGCCCAAAGTGGATCAGGACCGGCTGCCGCCGAAGCTCGTCGAATTCGACCTGTCCAGCAACCGGATCATCCGGCAGTACGACTTCACCGGCGTGGTCTCGCCGAAGGATGCCCTCAACGACGTCAGGATCGATGTCGTGCACAATTTCGCCTATCTGACCAACGCCGGCAACAAGGGCAGCCTGGTCGTGCTCGACCTGAAGACGGGAAACGCGCGGCAGGTGCTGGTTGCGGATCGCTCGACATTCGCCGATCCCAAGCAGCATCTCATGATCGGCAAGGAGGCTGCCCTGCGGCCGGACGGTTCGGTCGTTGCAATCCACGCCGACGGCATCGCGCTGTCGCCCGATTCACAGTGGCTCTATTATCGCCCGCTGACGGACCACAATTATTGGCGCGTTCCGACTGCAGCGTTGCGCGACACACGGCTGTCCGACGCCGAGCTCGCAAAGAAGGTCGAATATCTCGGCAGCTCGGTGCTGAGCGGCGGCCTGATCATGGACAGGAACGGGACGCTCTACGGAGGCGATCTGGAGCAAGGCAGCGTCGTCGCCATTACGCGAACGCCGAGCCATACATTGGCCACCAAGGTCTTCGTTCGCGATCCCTCGAAACTGTCATGGGCGGACGGCTTCGCGATCAGTCAGGGCTATCTCTACATCGCCGACTCCCATCTGTGGGAAGTCGCCTTCAAGAACGACCTGCCGCGCTCGGGGCCGTTCACGATCTTCAGAGTGAGGCTTCCGGAACGCCGCCGTTACGCGCGTTGATGTCTGCTCCGGTCGATCAGCCGCGCCGTCATGCACGTTTGCTGCTGAGCGCGAACAGCTGACGCTTCGCCGGCAGAATCACGACGGGCGCCGCAGCGCGGCGCGGAAACCCTGCTAACGAGGATCGGCTCGCGGTCGCCGAGCATTGCCCGCTCCTCAACGAGGCGGGTCATGACCATCCGCATCTTCAGCAGATCCCCGGCAACGAAGGCGCAATCCTCATCGCGGTTGATCTGCTCCCGCACGATCGCCTCGGCCTCAAGCATGCTGACCCGCAACGCCCTGATTTGCCTGCGAATTTCGCTGATACGGTTGTCCATCGCATTGCCTCCTCACCATGGAGGACGAAAGGAACATAACAAGAACAAAATGTCAATCGAACCCGCGATCCCTATTGCAGCAACCGAAAGCGGCAATCGGTCCCAGCACGAGCCCATTGGAACAACGCCATGGACTTGTCTATTGGAATAGACAAGTTAGAACACATGCGATTCTGTTTGTGAAATTGCGAATGACCAAGTCCTCAAAACTGGTTGCCGCGAAGCGCGGCAAGATCCTTCTGGTGAGACGCCGATCTGACGGGCTGTGGATGTTCCCCGGCGGCCGCAGGCGTGGGCGTGAATCCGGAAAGGATTGCCTGAAACGCGAAATCAAGGAGGAACTGCCGAAACTCAAGCTCGGCAGGCTCAGCCTCTGGAAGGAAGTAACGGCAAGGAACAAGCGCTCGGGGCGCAAGATGAGCGACGCGATCTTCGTTGCCAAGCAGGCCAAGGGCCGTCTGGCGATCGGCGACAAGAAGGAGATCGATCGCGCGGCCTGGCAGAAGCCCCGCGGCATCCGCCTGACGCCGACCTCGCGCTACATTCGCGATCGCCTGTTTCCGCGGAAGGCTCGCTAGTCTAGCGCGTCCGCAGTGCGCGGGAGCTATTCCTCCAGCCGGTCGATCTGGACCTTGCCGGCCTTCATGACCAGCGGAATGCGGTCGCCCTGGCCAAGCAGGCAGGAGACATCACGCAGCGGATTGCCTTCGACCACCAGCATGTCGGCGAACGCATCGGCTGCGATGCGGCCGAGCTTGCCGTCCATGCGCAGCACCTCGGCGCCGACAATGGTCGCACTCGCGATCACCGCCTGCGGACCCAGCACTTCGGCGCGAATGCGGAATTCGTCGCTCTGCAGCCGCTGCGATGGTCCGAGCAGGTCGGTGCCGAAGCCCATCTTCACGCCGGCCTCGCGGTAGATCGACAGCGAGCGCAGTCCGGCATCGCGCACGTCGGCGACCTTGGCGACGCTCGCCGCAGGCAGGCCGTACTTGGCGCCCTCGCTCGCTAGCGCCTCATACGTGACGAGGGTCGGGACCACATAGGCGCCCTGCTCGGCCATCAGCCGCGCGGTCGGCAGGTCGACCAGATTGCCATGCTCGATGGTGCGCACGCCGCAGCGCACCGCGCGCTCGATCGCTTCGGCCGTGTAGGCATGGGCGAGCACATAGGTCTGGCGCGCCCGCGCCTCCGCGACGATGGCGCGAATCTCGTCCTCGGAATAACCATAGGCCCCGATCGGATCGGTCGGCGACGCAACGCCGCCGGACGCCATGATCTTGATCTGGTCGGCGCCCATCTGCAGCTCCTCGCGCACCGCCTTGCGCACCGCATCGACGCCGTCGACGACGCGCGACAGCGCGCCGACCCGCACGCAGCAGGAGCAGGTCGGGTCAGCCAGATAGTCCGAACGCGACCGCCCGTCGCCGTGCCCGCCGGTCTGGCTCAGCGCGCGGCCGGAGACGAACAGCCGCGGACCATCGGTCAGGCCGGTGTCGATCGCCTGCTTGAGCGCGTAGCCCGCGCCGCCGGCGTCGCGCACGGTGGTGAAGCCCCGCTTCAGCATGCCGCGCAGCAGCATGGTGGAGCGCAGCGTCACCAGCACATTCGCCATACGCGCCTGCGCCGCCAGATCGAGCTCGATGGCGACCGCATGCACATGCAGATCAATCAGCCCGGGCATCAGGGTCTTGCCCTTCAGATCGATGGTGCGATCCGCTGACGCGGAGAGCGGCCGGTCGGACACCTCCTTGATCAGATCATTCTCGACGAGCACGTGATGCCCTTCGAGCAGGTCTGGCTGAAGCGGGTCGAGCAGCTTGGCATTCTTGAAGAGTGTCGTAGGCATGGCGATGTCCTGTCTGGGTTAGGACGCCGCCGGCGCAAGCAACGCCGGCAATGCGAGTTGGGCAAACGGGCGGCAGGCGGCGACGTCATCGTCGTCGTACCAGCACGCTTCATGGAGCAGATTGAGCGAGCCGAGCGTGCGTCCGCGCCAGCGCACCGGCATGTTGAGCACGCTCGCGCAACCGAGCGAGGCGATCAGCGCGTGATCGGCGAACACCGCGCTGAGGTCATCGAGCGTGCGGCCGATATAGGGCTCGCCCCGCTCGAGCACGGCCTCGGTCCACGGCCCCGCCGCGAGCCGCTTGCGCCCGCCGGCGGGATAGGACACCGGTAGGTTGGAATACAGCCGCGCAGCATCCGATGTCTCGCCGTCATAGGCCAGGATCGTGAACAGCTTGTGCCCGATCGCAGCGTGCAGCGCGCGATCGAGCGCCGCGAACAGCGCGTCCGGCTGGTTGGCCTCATCGTGCGCGAGCGCGACGTCGACCAGCAGCCGATCGGCCTGCGTATCCTTGCGGGGCCTCATGCGGCTTCGCTCGCGGCGATCTCTTCCAGCGAGCGCCCGCGGGTCGGCACGCCCATCAGCACGACGGTCAGCGCTCCGATCAGCAGCACGGTCGTGGTGACGCCGAATACGCCGGCGAAGCCGAAGTTCGGATAGAGGTAGCCGACCAGGATCGGCGAGACGATTGCGCCGATGCGGCCGATCGCCGACGCAAGCCCGGCCCCCGTGGTGCGGATCGGCGTCGGGAACACCTCGGCGGTGTAGGCATAGACGCCGGCATAGGTGCCGTTCATGAAGAAGGACAGCAGGATGCCTGCGGTCATGATCGCGCTGTCGCTCGAGGCGAAGGCAAGCCCGAGCGCGCTGACGCCGCCGAACAGCATGTAGGTGGCAATGGTGGCCTGCCGGCCGATGCGCTCGTTGAACCAGGCGGCGCTGAAATAGCCGGGCACCTGCGCGCAATACATCGTCAGCGAATAGCCGAAGCTCTTGGTGATGCTCATGCCGTTCTGCACCAGCAGGCCGGGAATCCAGACGAAGAACGAGTAATAGCTGAAGGTGATCGACAGCCACATGATCCAGGTCATGGTGGTGATGCGGGCCTGCCGCCCGGCGAGCAGCGACGCGAAGTTGGCCGCCAGCGTTCCCGCCGGTACCGGGGGCGCGATTGCCTCAGCCACCGGCTGCGGCAGCGCATGGCCCGATCGCGCGAAGCTTGCCTCGATCTTGTCGAGAACCGCTTCGGCCTCCTTCTCGCGCCCCCGGCTCTCCAGCCAGCGCGGCGATTCCGGGAGCGAGCGGCGCCACCACAGCAACATGACGACGGGGATTGCGGTGAGGACCAGAACGACACGCCAGCCATTCTCATAAGCGGGAACGATGAAATAGCCGAGCAAGGCCGCTGCCACGAAGCCGAAGGAGAAGAAGCCGGCCAGCGCGCCCGTAAAGCTGCCGCGGTAGCGCCGCGCCAC
Source organism: Bradyrhizobium jicamae (assembly GCF_018130215.1). Classification (GTDB taxonomy): domain Bacteria; phylum Pseudomonadota; class Alphaproteobacteria; order Rhizobiales; family Xanthobacteraceae; genus Bradyrhizobium; species Bradyrhizobium jicamae_A. The sequence goes on along the minus strand of NZ_JAFCKQ010000022.1, from coordinate 63,361 downwards.
GAACTCCGCGAGGTAAGGCGCAATGATCGCGCTCTCGGCGCCGGTGCCCATGCCTGCCACCACGCGGGCGGCAAAGAATGAGGGCCAGCTATCCACCGTCGCGCTCACCAGCGATGCAGCGCAGTAGAGTGCGAGCGCCGACATCATCACCGCGCGGCGGCCGATCAGGTCGCCCAGCGTGCCGGCGAGCAAGGCGCCGAACAGGAAGCCAACGAAGGTGCTGCTGCCGAGCACGCCGGTCTGGACCGCCGTGAGATTCCAGGCGGTGCGCACAACCGGCAGGATGAAGGCGATCACGGCCGCATCCATGGCGTCGAACATGTAACCCAGGCCACCCATCAGCAGCAGGTGGATGTGGAAACGCGAGAACGGAAGGCGCTCGATACGCGCCGATATCATCGACATGAAACTCCCCCCTCAATCGAGGGGGATGATAGACAAACTTGCCATTATCCGAATAATTTATAATTGTGATCCCATACATCATCATTGTGAATGTCACTGATGTCGTTCCGCAGGCTTGACCTCAATCTGCTGAAAGTCTTCGAGGCGCTGATGACCGAGGGCAGCGTCACGCGCGCCGCCAACGCGCTCAAGATGACGCAGCCCGCGGTCAGCAACGCGCTGGCGCGGCTGCGCGACGCGCTCGGCGATCCGCTGTTCGTGCGTGCAGGCACCGGCATCCGCCCGACGCAGCGTGCCACGGCATTGTGGGATCCGATCGGCGACGCGCTGGAAAGCGTGCGCGGCGCGCTCGACGAGGTGGTGTTCGATTCGCGGAGAGCGCAGACCGAGTTCAGCCTGTCGATGTCGGACTACGTCGCCTCGCTGGTGATGCCGCGGCTGTTGAACCGGTTCAGCGAGGTGGCGCCGAATGCGCGCATCCGGACCGCGCCCAACACCATCATCGGCATCGCCGACCAACTCGAGGACAACCGGGTCGACTGCGTGCTCTCGGTCTATGTCAACGAGTCGCTGCATCCGGCGCTGATCCGCGCCCGCTCGCTGTGGACGGTCGAATACGCCTGCTTCATGCGGCGCGATCATCCGCTGGCTGCCAGAAAGCGGCTCAGCGTGAAGAGCTTCCTCAGCGCCAAGCATGTCGATGTCAGTCTCGCCGGCCGGACCTTGCCGACCTACGACCAGTTCCTCGCATCGCGCGGGCTGTCGCGCAACCTGGTCGCGATCGTCAATCACTACGGAACGGCCTACGAGACCGTGCGCCAGTCCGACCTGATCGCCGTGCTGCCCCGCGACCTGCGCGGCGAGTCCCGCCATGCGCCGTTCCTGCACGCGATGCCGCTGCCGCTCGAGGCCCCGCCGCGCATCGTCAGCCTGTTCTGGCACCAGCGCAACGATACCGTGCCGGCACAACGCTGGCTGCGCGAAACGCTGGTGGAGTTGTTTGCGAGGATGGAGTGAGGGCATGGGCCACAAACCAGTCATCGCTTCAGGCAACTGGCGACCTCGTCCGCCTTTCCGCGCCCCGACCGTCAGGTCTCCTGCAGGAAGACCGACAGCGCCCGCCGCAATTCGCGGTACGCGTGCGGTCCGATCTTGGCAGCGAGGCGCTTGTCGCTTTCGGCCGCTGCGGGCCTGATGCGGCCGAGCAGCGCCGTGCCCTCGTCGGTCAGATAGAGCACGTAGTAACGCCGGTTGATCGCGGAAGCGGTGCGCCGCACCAGGCCGCGACCCTCCAGGTGATCCACCAGCCTGCCCAATCCGGCCCGCTCGATCGACAGCAGTTGCGCAATCGCAAGCTGATTGACGCCGGGATTGGCATCGATCACGCAGAGGACGGAGAACTGCGCCGGGCTGATGTCAAACGCGGACAATTGCCGGCCGAATTCCCTGAAGACCCAAAGCTGGGCCCGGCGCAGGCTGTAGCCGAGCAGTTGCGATAGGTCGCCGAGGGCGAGCGGTGAGGCCGCCGGCTTTGCCAGCGCCGGCTTATCCGCCTGCGTCGCTCGCGGCTGCTGTCGTGACGATTTCGCCGCGCGGCCTGCGCGGCGCGGCCTGTCGCCGGGCCGCTTCCCGACACCTGCCTTCTTCGGCTCCATCGACGTCAATCTTTCCCAAGCTCGCTTCCCAAGCCCGCAGCCGAGGATCGGGGATTCGAGGGCGCGAGTCCACCGGCGCAGCGCGCAGCCGCAAATGCCACGTCAGGTTGCGTGGCGGCATCCGACTTCGAATCCATGTTGACATGGCAACATGGCTGCGCAAGGATCGCTGGAACCCGCCGCATCACGAGCCGGTCCAGGACAACATCCAAGGGAGATAACGTCCGTGCACCCATCAAGGGTGGACAACGATGAGCGCGTTGTGACGTGCCACGGCGAGATGACATCGTACCCCGTCACAAGCGCGCTGCGGTCAGGCCGGCAGGACGGCCGCGATTCCGCCGGCGGGCTCGGCTGCGCGGACTGCCGCCGGTCCGGCAAGAATTCTTCATCACCAGGGAGGGACTGACATGAAGCGACTATGGTTGGCGTCGACGATCGTTGCAGGCTGGGCGGCACTCGGTGCGCCGGCAACGGGCCAGGCGAGCGAAGGACTGCCGCCGGGCGGCGTCGCGCCGCGTTCGTCCTGCGCCGGCCTCACCGGGCTCACGCTGGCGAACACGCAGATCCTGAGCGCGACGCAGAAGTCGGGCTATTGCAACGTGATCGGCGTGATCAACAAGCGCACCAGCACGCAGGATCCCGATCATTTCACCTACGCCATCGGCTTTGCGCTCAACCTGCCGAATACCTGGCACGGCCGTTTCGAGATGATGGGCGGCGGCGGCACCGACGGCAGCCTGCAAAGCGACCCGCAAGGTTCGGCCGGTATCGAGCTCGGACAAGGTTGGGCGGTCGCGGCCGACGACGGCGGCCATGAGGACAGCGCGAGCAACGCGGTCGGCGGCTATCAGGACGACGACGCGAATGCCGGAGGCTCGGCCCATTTCGCCATCGACGCCCAGGCACGCCGCGACTACGGCTACAACGGCATCGAGAAGACGGCGACGGTCGCAAAGCAGATCATCTCCTCCTATTACGGCCTCGACACCGTCTATTCCTACATCATGGGATGCTCGAACGGCGGCCGCGACGCGATGGTCGCCTCGCAGAAATTTCCCTGGCTGTTCGACGGCGTGATCTCGCAGAACCCCGGCTTCAACCTGCCGCAGGCAGGACTTGCGGAAGCCTGGAACGAGCAGGTGCTGGGCAGGCTCGCCACCACAACTGACGTCAACGGCCAGCCGTTCATCGCGAGCACCTTTCCCGCCCAGGACATGGAGGTGGCCTCAGCCGCGATCCTCAGCGCATGCGATGCGCTCGACGGCCTGGTCGACGGCATCATCGACAACTACCACGCCTGCACCGCCAGGAAGGTTTACCCGGCGCTCGCCAGCTACACCTGCGGCACCGGTTCGCACGGCAGCACGCCGCATGGCGGCAGCTGCCTGACCAGCACCCAGGTCGATGCGCTCAAGAAGATCTACAGCGGGCCCGTCAACTCGAACGGCCAGCGGCTTTATTCGAACTGGTTCTGGGACGCGGGAATCTGGACGCCACCGTCGGCGCCGGGCGCCGGCTGGGGCTTCTGGAACGTCGTCACCGCACCGGTGCCTGGTGTCAACACCGCGATCAACCTGACGCTCGGCGCAGGCGCGATCCCGATGATCTTCCAGACACCTCCCGTCGTCACGCCGGTCAACGGGCCGACCGGCCAGGAAGCCTTCGTGTTCCACTTCAACTTCGATACCGACGCGCCGAAGATCTTCGCCAGCACCCAGGCCTATCCGGAGAGCTCGATGGACTTCATGGCGGCGGTGTCGACCGACCTGCGGCCGTTCAGGCAGCGCGGCGGCAAGCTGATCGTCTCCTCGTCGGTCAATGACGGCATCTTCTCCGGCGCGTCGATCGCCCGCTGGTACCGCAAGATGAGCCAGCGGATGGGCAGTCAGACCGGGGATTTTGCCCGGCTGTTCATGGTGCCGAACATGGCCCATTGCGGAGGCGGTGCGGCCACCACCAGCTTCGCCGGAAACGAACTCGACGCGATCACGAACTGGGTCGAGAAGGGCATCGCACCGGACCGCATCGTCGCGGCGAACACCAACGCGACCTCTCCCTACCCGGCCGGCGCACCGTTTGACCCGCGGGTCGCGGTCAACTTCCCGACCGGCGGCACGCGGCCGCTATGCCCCTATCCGCGCATTCCAGCCTACCAGGGAAGCGGCATGACCAACAACGCGGCCAACTTCGCCTGCGTCGATCCCCAGTTCAAACCGGGCGGCGACCACGACTTCTTCGACGACGACGACGGTCGCGGCAACAACGCACAGTGATTCCTTCACCAGGATGCTGCGCCCCATTGCGGGCGCAGCATCGCCTTTCGAAGGCCACGGACCGCAAGCCGGAGCATGCGACCTGCCGCGCGGAACGAACCCCGGATTGGGTCGTTAGCCCGATTGCATCGCAATCGGGGAAGCAATCACCATGACAGACCCATCAATGCACGCCGACGCACGCCAATGGCGATCGTCAGGACCATGGCTGGTCGTCGCGCTCATAGTCGTCCTCGTCGCCGGCGGCTTCCTTTGGATGGCCTACGGCACCGGAATGCAGTGGGCAGGCTCGCAACAAAAGGCCCAGCTGTCGCCGCCTCCTGCGGACCCGGCGATCGAACAGATCAAGCAGACCCTGGCATCGCTGCAGCAAGCCGTGCAGGGAATTCAGTCCGACCAACAGAAGCTGGCTGACCAGATCAATGGCGTGCAGCGGAACGTTTCCACTCAACGCGGCGACCAAAAGCTGCTGTCGGACCAGTTGGGCTCGCTGAGCGCACGGGTCGACGCGCTGGCGTCGGCCAGGGCGGAGAGCCCCGCGCCACAGCCCGCTCCGTCACCTCAGGAAAGGACCAAGCGCGGCAGGCGATAGCCCACTCAGGCCGCTCGGGCTTCAGCCCGTGACTGGCAAACCAGCACGGGGATCTTCGCCTGCACCAGCACCTTGTTTGTCACGCTGCCGATGAGGAGCATGGAGAGCCCGCTGCGTCCGTGCGATGACATCACGATGAGGTCGCAGCCTCTTTCCTCGGCTGCTTCGATGATGGCCTGATGGGGTGGCCCGCTCTCCACTCGACTTATCTCGCAGGACACGCCGGCCTCTCTGGCTGCATGTGCCGCGCGATCGAGCGCGCTCGTGGCCTCTTGCTTGCGTATCTCGGCATATTTTGCGAGCAGTTCACGGTACTGCCCCCCTACTTCTGAAAGGGGCTCCACGACGAAGATGACTGACGCTTTGGCCCCGAGGGATTTCGCGAGCGCCAACCCGTGCCTCACCCCATGCTCAGCCAGTTCCGACCCATCTGTCGGAATGAGAATATGCCGGTACATGCTTCACCTCACGTTTGTCTGGACGACCTGCCGCTCCTCCCGAATGCAAGCTCGGCGCCTGGAACACCGTCTTGAGCTGGATCAAAATACCACCTGGCGTGCAGCAACCCAGATATCCTTGCACCCTTGATCCAGATCATGGCGGACGTGGAGCCATCGTCGCGAATCATCGTGGTAACGGCTCGACTGCTCCACCTCTTCGACGATGGTGGTTGTGATGCGACTGCCGTCGAGATCTTCCTCTTTGCCGGGAGCACGCTGATGTGGGTGCTGATGTATGTGTTCTCCTACTCGGTTAGCCCGGCCGCCACGAGCGACAAGGCAGAATGGAGACTCCTCCCGACCGTGGTGTTTCAGGAGTTCACCAGCGAGGAGCGATGCAGCAAGGCCAAGGCCACACTTGAAGGCAGTCTGCAAGAGGCAGGAGCCAGGCTGAAAAGCGGCCTGGAAGACTTGAAAGCCGTCGGCAAGGCCGACCCAGCCCAAATCATCATTGCCTACAATGTAGAATGTCTTCCGAAGTAATTCCGGTGATGTGGCCGCACCCCGTCAGCACTTCTCCCTACTGACAGAGGTGTTGGCGGCCATCCTCGCCGTGGAAATACGTGCCGGGCTGACATACAAAGCCCTGACCGTTGGAAGGATAGTGATAGTAGCCGTAAGCCCCGGCCGCAGCCGCTGCTCCAACGGCGGCAGTACCGTACACTGCCCTTCGTGTCTGACGACGGGCAACACCCGCAACACTCACAGGTGTCAAAGGTCGACCGACGCGCGCCTGTGCGCTCTCAACAGAGAGCGACACGCCGCGTTGTTCCGTCCAGCCGGCGGATAGCAGCATGGCACACCCGAAGGCGAACGTCGCAAGTGCGATTGTCTTTGGATTTCTCGTCACGACTTATCCTCCAATCCAGCGTTCCTGGCGTGTCTGGTTTGGAGGCCGTGGCCCCGGAGACGCTTGATCTGGATCAAGGTTTGGTGCCCTGCCCGATCAAAATGACCACGCGCGAGCCTTCGAGATCGACCGTCAACCGTCAAGTCCCGTCCGCGAGTTCAAGGCATTACCGATGATGGTCCAGCTCACTGCGCATCAGCTAGTCTCCGTAGACCGCGTGCGGCAGCCACATCGTCAGCGCGGGCACGTAGGTGATGATCATCAGGACGATCAAAAGCAGGATCAGGAACGGCAATACGCCGCGGATGACCTCGCCGATGGGGGCGCGCGAGATCGTCGACAGCACGAACAGATTGAGTCCGACCGGAGGATGCACCAGCGCGATCTCCATATTATGCGTGAAGATAATGGAGAAGTGAACGGGATCCACGCCCAGCGCAGGCAGGACCGGCGCCAACAACGGCAGCACCAACAGCAGCGTCGCGATGACCTCAAGAAAACAGCCCAGCACGAGCAGCAAGACATTGATGGCCAACAAGAACTGCCAGGTGGCCAGATGGCGCGCCAACACCCATTTGACGAGTTCGGCCGGAACGCCCGAGGCTGTCATCCAGTGACCGAATGCCAGCGCCGCAGCGACGATCAACATGATCGCGCCGGCACTCTTGAGTGCGTCCGCAACGACCCACAAGGTTTCCGACCAGTGAAAGCCCCGGTAATAGACGAGGCTGACGGCCAGCGACACCACCGCGGCGATCGCGGCGGCCTCGGTCACCGTCACGATGCCGCCATAGATGCCGATGAGCACGATGACCGGCACGATGAGGGCCGGTATTGCTCTCATCGTCACGCGAAGGCGCTCGGCCCAGGGAAGTTTCGGTTCGACCGGGAATTTCCGTCGCCGCGCGTCATACCAGACCCAGCAGAAGAACACTGTCGCCTGCAACAGACCGGGCAACAGGCCGGCAAGGAACAGACGGGGCACCGACTGTTCGGCAACGATGCCGTAAAGGATGAGCGCCAGCGAGGGCGGGATCACGATGCCGATCGTGCCGGAGGCGCCGACCACGCCCAGTGCGAAGCTGCGCGGATATCCCTTCTCGATCATCGCCGGCAGTAGAATCGTTCCCATTGCCAGCGCAGTCGCAACCGACGAGCCCGATATCGCCGCAAACAGCGTACAGGCCACGACCGTGACGAGCCCGAGGGACCCCCTGATGCCGCCGAGCCAGGCAGCGGAGACGTCAACCAGCGCTTTGGCAACGCCGCCGTGGCGCATGAAGGTGGCCGCCATCACGAACAGCGGCAACGACATCAATGTCGGTGAATTCAGGTGATCGATGACGATCTGGGCGACGCCGACCAATGGCTCGCCGGAGGCGACATAGAGGACGGCCGCACACAGCCCAAGTACCAGGAAAATCGGCATTCCGAGCGCCAGAAGGCCGAAGAACAGCAAGAGCAACAGGACCACCGACATGACTGCTACCGCGCCCCGCCTGCTCCAATGTCCCTAATCGGCTCCAGGCGGCAAAGCACCTGTCACACCGGCTCGTTCGTGCTCGGGGATATGTCCGACGGACATTATCTCGGGATCGAAGGCGAACAGGTAGCGGTAAAGCCTTGCGAGATAGCGCCCGGTCATCAGCAGCGCTCCGGTCGGGATTGCCGCAGAATAAAGCCACATCGGAAACTGCAGATCCGACGAGCTGCGCTCGTCCAATTGCCAGGAGGTGGCAACGATGCTCCAGCCGTACCAGGCAAGCCCGACGCAGAACACCAGCGCGGCGATGCAATTGAGCACCTCAATCCAGCGCTGGACGCGCGGCGAGACGGCTCGGAGCACGAGGTCCGGCCGCACATGGCCGTCCGTTCGCACCAGTTGCGACGCCGCAAGCATGATGCCCCAGACGATCAGGTAGACGATCACCTCCTCGGCCCAGGAGATCGCATAGCGCGGCGCGATATAGCGGCCGGCGACCTGTACGAGGCCGACGAGCATCGCCGCCAGCCCGAGCAGGCCGATCATGAACCGCTCGACCTTGTCCCACCATGTGTCTTGCAGGAACCGTCTGCTGTCGGGGGAAGCCATCTCAGCTGTGACTGCCGACTGCATCGCTCACGAGCTTGACGATATCGGCCGAAAGCTTGGCATCGCGGATCAGATCAGCTTGCGCCTCGACCATGCGCTTGCGGTCAGCCGCGATTTGGTCCGGCGAAGGATCGCCGAAGGTGACACCATGCGACTTCATCGTCTCGCGCGCGTCGGCTTGCGATTTCGCCGACATTGCCCGGTAGCGTTCGACGTTCTCGGCCCAGATATCGCGCATCAGCTTTCGGTCGGGCTCGCCGAGCTTGGACCAGAATGCGTCGCTGACCATGGGGATGTAATTGGCGAAGAACTGGTGGTCGGCGTAGGAATATTTCACTCCGGCGTCCCATAGTTTGGCCGAGGTGCAGCTTTCGTCCGAGCTTACGAATCCGTCGAACGTCCCTTGCGACAGGGCAAGCGGGACGTTCGGCCATGGCGTCACGTTGGGGATGGCATGCACGAAGCCGATGCGCCAGGAAATGCCTGCGCCACCGGGGCTGCGGATCTTCAGGCCGTTGAAGTCCGCGAGCGTCCGAATCTCCTTTTTCGTCGTGTACCAATTCTCGTTGCCGAGATCGAGCCAGTGGCCGAGAATGTGCGAGCGCACCTTGGCCTCGATCTGCTTTTCGACGAGTTCGCCCGGAGGGCCGTCCGTGCAGCGGTGAACGACGTCAGCCGGCTGGCCGTAGAGAGCTGGCAGCTGGGCGTAGTCCGCATCGGGCACGAGCCCGGTGATGGTCCAGGTGCCGGGTGCGGCCATGTCGACCTGGCCCTGGATCAGGGCCTTGCTCACATTGAGATCGGCGAAGAGCTGGCCGGAGTGGAAGACTTCCGACTTGATCTTGCCCCTGCTCGCCTCGTCCAGCTTGGCGAGGTAATCGACAATCGCCTGATTGCGGGGATGACTGGGCGCGGTATCGAGAGAGCAGCGCAGCTTGATGGTGTCGTCCGCCCGCGCTTTGCGCATCAGGTAAGGCGTCGCGAACGCCCCCGCGACGCTGCCCATGAAGACACGCCGATTCCATCTCGAAATCATTGCTCTCCTCCCGATGCTCTTTCTTGGTGTTTTTCATTGATATATCTCGGAACGATTGCGCCGGCGGCGTCGATTTGCAACGAAATTCAGGCGCCACGGCCTTCGTCCATTAGGCCAAAGAGCCTTTACCACATGGTGGCATTTTGCTGCAGCGCGGCCGATCGGCTTGCCCCAAGACTTGCTTTGGCGTGAGCAGAGATATCGCGCGCCTCGGCTTGTGCGCATCGCAGGTTGCGTGTCAATCTGGCCCGCAGGTGCACGGGACGCTCAACTCCCGGCACGGCGATCGGATCGGGAAACAAAAAAGCTCAGGGAGGAGACAACATGAAAACGTGGACGCGTAGCCTTGCGACGCTTGCCTGCGCCGGCTTGCTTGTATCAGCGACAAATGCCTGGGCGGGCCCGAAGATCGTCTCCGGCCCGGGCGCCGACCCGGCCTGCTTCAAGCCCTGGTCCAATCAGACCAAGTTCTTCCAGTGGGACAAGAAACCCGGCCCCTACAAAATAGCCCTCGTCAACGGCTTCGTCGGCAACACCTGGCGCATCCAGATGGTGAAGACCGCCAAGGCTTTCGCGGAGCAGCCGGGTATCAAGGAGCACATCAAGGAGTTCAAGGTCGTCTCGACCGGGACCGATGTTGCGGCGCAACTCGGCGCCATGGAGGACTTCATCAATCAAGGCTTCGACGCCATCGTGACCATTGCGGTGGCACCCGACGGGTTCGACCGCATCATTCGTCTCGCGGACAAGAACAATGTCGTGGTGGTCCCCTTCGACAACATCCTCGACACCGACAAGGTGATGATGGTCAACGAGGACCAGAAGGAAATGGGCCGCGCCTCGGCGAAATGGCTGATTGATGAAATGGGCAAGAAGGCCGGCGATATCCTCGAGGTGCGCGGCCTGCCCGGCAATTCGGTCGACCGCGACCGCCATCTCGGCTTCCGCGAAATCATGGAAGCTTCCGGCAACAAGTTCAACATCACGGAGGTGGTGGGCAATTGGGATACCGGCACCTCCCAAAAGGTGACCGCCGATGCACTTGCCGTTCACGGCCATTTCGACGGCATCTTCACGCAAGGCGGCTCCGACGGCACCGTCCAGGCGTTGATGGCCGCCAAGCACCCCTTCGTACCGATGTCGGGTGAAGGCGAGAACGAGTACCGCAAGCAGATCGCCGACCACTGGAAGGACGGCCTCAAGGGCATGTCGTACGGGCAATCGCCGGCGCTCGTTGCCATCGCTACCAAAGCAGCCATCTCGGCGCTGCAGGGCAACGTCATGCCGCAGCTCATCTCGATCCCGATCCCGGTCGCCACTTACAAGGACCTCAAGCCGGGTACGAATTACTGGCCCGACCTCAACGCGAACTTCTTTGCCCCGAACCAGTTCACCCCGTGCGGCGTGAATTTCACGGCACCCGAGATCATGGCGCAGAGCGAAAAGAACACCCAGTGAGCGCCACGACCAACCTCCAGTCACGGCCTGGCGTCCGCCAGGCCGTCGCGGGGTGAAGTCCGCGCCATGCAGGATACCGTCCCGACGCAGTCCGCTTTCCTCACGTTAGCCGGCATTTCCAAGCGTTATGCCGGCGTGCGTGCGCTCGACGGCATCGAATTTGCCTGCGAGCGCGGCAAGATCCATGCCGTGCTGGGTGAAAATGGTGCGGGCAAGTCGACGCTGATCAAGATCATCGCCGGCGTGGTCCAGCCCGATGCCGGCACCATGTGCCTTGCCGGCAACCAGGTCAGCTTCGCCACACCGTCGGCCGCCAACGCGGCCGGCGTCGTCTGTATCTTCCAAGAGTTGTCGTTGATGCCCGACCTTTCCGTCGCGGACAATATCTCGATCGCTTCACCGCCGCGACGCTTCGGCCTCATTGACGCCAGGGCGCAACGCCGCCGTGCTGAAGAGCTGCTGGCCGAGATAGGCTGCGAGGACGTCAACCCGCTGATGCGCGTTCGCGATCTGCCGCTGTCGCGGCGGCAGGTGGTCGAGATCGCGAAGGCGCTCGGCAAGAGGCCGCAGCTCCTGATCCTCGACGAGGCCACCTCGGCCCTCACCAGCGCCGATGTGGAGAAGGTCTATGCGATGCTTGCGCGGCTCAAAGCCGAAGGAGTCGCCATCCTCTACATCTCTCACCGCATGCACGAGGTTGAGGCACTCGCGGACCGGGCGTCGGTGTTTCGAAACGGACGCCATATCGAGACGTTCGACAAGGGCGCACGCTCGACCGCCGACATCGTTCAGCTGATGATCGGTCGCGATATCGCCGCCCAGTATCCTGCAAGACCGGCCCGCAAACCGATGACGCCGGTGCTGGCACTTGAGAATCTGTCCTGGGAGAAGCATCTCGATCGCATCTCGCTTTCCGTGGGCACCGGCGAGATCGTCGGCCTCGGCGGCCTCGATGGACAGGGCCAGAAGTCGCTGTTGCTCGCCTTGTTCGGCGTGCTGCGCGGTGTCACCGGGCGCATCATGATCGACGCGCGCGAAGCACGGCTCGGCTCGCCTGCGGCGGCGAAGTCGGCCGGCGTCGCGCTCGTGCCCGAGGACCGCAAGACCGAAGGATTGATGCTGCCGATGTCGATCACCGACAATCTGACGATCGCATCGCTTGGCGCCATCTCGACCGGGCCTTTCGTCGACCGCGCCAAGGAAAGCACGGCGGTCGAGCGCAGCATCGCGCGGCTGCAGGTCAAGATCGGCGCGCCGGGCGATGCGGTGTCGACCCTGTCGGGCGGCAACCAGCAGAAGGTGGTGCTCGCCAAATGGTTGATGACCGAGCCGCGCATCATCCTGCTGAACGACCCGACGCGCGGCATCGACGTCGGCACCAAGCAGGAGCTGTACCGACTGATGCGCGAGCTTGCCGATCAGGGCGCCGCAATCCTGTTCTATTCAACCGATTATGACGAGCTGATCGGCTGCTGCGACCGGGTCGCGATCATGTATGATGGTCGCATCGTGCGGGAGCTCGAAGGCGACGAACTCACCGAGACCAATATCATCGCGAGTTCCCTCAACGTCCATACCGAAACGCCGGCCACTGCCGGGACCGCCCATGCTTGATGACCTCGCCATCAGGGTGCGCCAGAACATTGGCCTCCTCACCGCCATCCTGCTGTTCTGCATCCTCTACCTGCTCTACAACTTGACGCACCCGAAAGGCTTCTCCTCGGCCGTGCTGGTGCAGAACGGGAACGAGATATTTGCGCTCGCCATGCTGGCCATGGCGCAAACTGTACCTGTGCTCGCATCCGGACTTGATCTCTCGGTCGGCGCCGTGATGACCATGGTGGGCTGCTTTGCGAGCTACCTGTTGGCCGGAGCGGTCGGCGGCACGCCGTTGCATCTTGATATCTTCGGCCTGCAACTCGGCCTCGGTACCTTTCCGGGTGGCACGAGCGGCATCCTGCTCGGATTGGCCGCATGCGCTGTGATCGGACTCATCGCCGGGTTCGTCAATGGCTGCATCGTCGTTTATGGACGCATCCAACCGATCATTGCCACCCTGGCAACGGGCGCGGTCTATATCGGCATCGCGCTGTTCCTGCGCCCGACGCCAGGCGGCAAGATAGACGAAGATCTCAATTGGGCGCTGACCAACTCGCTCGGCGACTTCGCCGCCACGGTACACATCTTCAACGATGGATCGGCAACCTGGTTCAGCCCTATAGCCTGGATCCCCGTGCCGTTCGTGCTGCTCGTACTGATTGCGCTCCTCGTATGGGTGCCGTTCCGACGTTCGGTGCTCGGCCGCGCCGTCTACGCAGTCGGTTCGGCCGAGGGAGCGGCCTACATGTCCGGACTTCCGATCGCGCGCGCCAAGATTGCCGCGTTCACGCTGGCCGGCTTCTTTGCCGGCTGCGGCGGGCTGTTTCTCGCCATCCAGACCTCGTCGGGCAACGCGGATATTCCGCAGGCCGGCGCCTATACGCTCAACTCGATCGCCTCCGTCGTTATCGGAGGAACCTCGCTGCTTGGCGGCACCGGAAGTGCGATCGGCTCGATCTTCGGTGCCATGATCTTGCGGGTGATATCCTTCTTCTTCCGCATCTTCGATATTGCCCCCTTGCTGCAGCCGTTGTTCGAGGGCCTGATCCTGCTGATCGCCGTCAGCATCGGGGCGCTCGGCGTGCTGCGCGTCAAGAACACGCTGGAGCTCTTCCGATGACGACGGTGACGCTCGGCCTGTCACGAGACGACCGCCCTATCCTGATTGCCGCCCTGTTCATCTTCGTCATCCTGGTGGCGGGCACCGTCTATACGTTCGCCCGTTTCGGCAGCGCCCCGCTGCTGTCGCCGACCTACCTGCTGCAGCAACTGCAGGTAGGAGCCTTTCTCGGCATCGTGTCGGCCGGAATGATGGTCGTCATTCTGATCGCCCAGATCGATCTGTCGGTGCCCTGGACGCTTGCAGCGGCTGCCATGATGGCCACGTCGATCGGCGGGCCCCTCGCCATCCCCGTCGGGCTCGGCGTCGGCCTCCTGGTCGGCATCATCAACGGAATCGGGGTCGCCTATCTGCGCGTGCCTTCGATGATCTTCACGTTAGGAGTCAATGCGGTGATGCGCGGGCTGATGGTGGCGCATACAGGCGGCTATGCGCCGCAGACGACCGCGACCGAGCTGATGCGGACGCTCGCTGGCGATCGCACGCTCGGCATCCCCAACGCATTGTTCGTCTGGGCGGCGGTGTCGGTGCTGGTGGCTGTCATCCTGCAGCGCACGCCACTCGGCCGTTACATCTATGCCATAGGCAACAGGGAGTCAGCGGCGTATCTCGCCGGCATCGATACTCGCCGCGTCACCGTCATCTGCTTCGCGCTGTGTGGCCTCGCTGCCGCTCTCACCGGCGTGCTGCTCGCCGGCTATTCCACCAAGGCCTACCAGGGAATGGGCGACACCTATCTGCTGCCCTCGATCGCTGCGGTCGTGATCGGTGGTACGAACATCCTGGGTGGCCGTGGTCGCTATCTCGGGACCCTCGTCGGCGTCGTGCTGATCGTGCTCCTCAACAGCGTGCTTTCGATCATGGAGATGCCCGAGGCCGGGAGGCAGGTGATCTACGGCCTCGTCATCATCCTGATGCTGCTCGTCTACGGGCGTGGCGAACGCGTCACCAGCTAAGCCAGAGAGGCGTGGCTCGAACCATCAAAGAAGGAGGAAGAATGCTCCCCTACGTCATCCACGATCAGCGATTTTCGAATCTTGTGTTCGGTCACGTCAACCTCGAGAAGCTGGCGAGCGGATGCCGCTGGGCCGAGGGGCCTGCATATTTTGCCGCGGGTCGGTACCTGATCTGGTCCGACATTCCCAACAACCGGATGATGCGTTTCGACGAGACGGACGCATCCGTATCGGTGTTCCGAAATCCCAGCTTCAATTCCAACGGCAATACCGTCGACCGTGACGGGCGGTTGATCAGCTGCGAGCATCTCATGCGGCGCGTCACGCGCACCGAGCACGACGGATCGATCACGGTCGTTGCGGATCGATTTGACGGTCATCGCTTGAATTCGCCCAACGACGTCGTGGTCAAATCGGATGGCTCGATCTGGTTTTCCGACCCGACCTACGGCATCGACAGCGACTATGAGGGGCTGCAAGCCAAGTCGGAGATCGGGGCCTCCAACGTCTACCGGATCGATGGCGCGACCGGCAAAGTTTCCCTTGTCGTGTCCGGACGGGTAAAGCCCAATGGACTGGCCTTCTCGCCGGACGAAACGCTGCTTTATGTCGCCGATACCGGCGCGACCCATGTCAGCGGACTTCCCGCAACAATCTGGTCGTACAAGGTCGACGGACAGACGGTTGGCGATGCATCGCTGTTTGCAACCTGTCCGGACGGACTCTATGACGGCTTTCGCTGCGACATTCACGGCAACATTTGGACGTCGGCGGGCCGCAGCGTCTTTTGCTATTCGCCGGATGGGACGCATCTGGGCACGATCCCGATCGGAGAGATCGTCGCGAATGTCTGTTTCGGCGGACCTCGCCGCAACAGGCTCTACATCTGCGGGCAAACCTCGCTATATTCGATCTATCTGAATACGCGGGCAGCCGTTTAGGTTGGACACGCAATCGCACGACACGCACGTCGTGGCGTACAGCGGTGCAGGATCAGTGCACCGCGCTGGCCGCCGTGGAGTCCGACGGCACTTGCTGCCTGGCGAGCGTTACCACCAGCACGAACCCGATCGCAGAGAGGCCGGCGAGCGGCAACAAGCCGAGCGCAAAGCTTCCGGTGGCGTCCTTGATCGTGCCGAGCAGGTAGCTGCCGAAAAACCCGCCGAGATTGCCGATCGCGTTGATCTGGGCGATCGCCGCCGCAGCTACGCCCGGCGACATCCACTCGGTCGATAGCGCCCAGAACGGCCCCTTCATGATGTAGGTCGCGGTCACGGCCACGCAGAGAATAACGATCGTCGGCGCCAGCGCGCCGGAGAGGCCTGCCATCGCAAGGCTTGCCGCAAGCAACGCCAGCGGAATCGCGGTGTGCCATTTGCGTTCGCCGGTGCGGTCTGAATTGCGCCCCCAGAGCAGCATCAGTACCGATGCCACACCGAACGGGATCGAGTTCAGGAGACCCGTCTGGATATCGGTCAAGCCGAACGACTTGATGATCTGCGGTTGCCAGAGGGACAGGCACTGGCTCGCGCCAGACGCGCCGGCGTAGATCAGGGATGCCGCCAGCACATATTTGTTGGAGAAGATCTCCCACAGCGACAGATGCCCGACCTTGGCTTTTGGTGACGAGTTTTCCCGCGCGAGCCGGGTAGCAAGCCAGCGTTGTTGCTCCTCGCTCAGCCACGGTGCGCGTCCCGGCCGGTCGGCCAGATAGAAGAACGCGACGATACCGAGAATGACGGCGGGAGCCGCCTCGAGTATGAACATCCACTGCCAGCCGTGGAGGCCCAGCAGACCGTCGAACTGGAGCAGGCTCGCCGAGATCGGTGAGCCAAAGAAGCTCGAGAGGGGGATCGCCACCATGAACAGCGCGACGATCCGACCGCGGTAGTCGGCGGGAAACCAGTAAGTCAGGTACAGGATCACGCCGGGAAAGAAGCCAGCCTCCGCAGCGCCGAGCAGCAGGCGAACCGCATAGAACGAATTGGGGCCGACCACGAGCGCCATGCAGGCAGAGACGAGGCCCCACGACACCATGATGCGGGCGATCCAGATCTTCGCGCCAACCTTCGCCATCGCGAGATTGCTCGGCACCTCGAACAACACATAGGTGATGTAGAACAAGCCCCCGCCAAGGCCGAAGGCAGCGGCCGACAGCCCGATATCGTTGTTCATCTGCAGGGCAGCGAAGCCCACATTGACCCGGTCGACAAAGGCAATGAAATAGCAAAACATCAGGAAGGGAACGATGCGCCACGTGACGCGCTTCATCGTCGTGGATTCGAGCTCCTCTTCCGGTGTCTGCGCCATCAATGTTCCTCCGTCAGCCTGTCTGGCTGCTTGATTTCGACCGGAAGATGCACGGACAATACGCAATCTTCGACCTCGTACGGCATCTGAGCTTACCTTGCCGCGTTTGGCAACGCCGCCGGTTCCGACTCGAGGTTGATCGTCCTGCGACGGCACGGTCAAGCATTTCGATTCCCTCTATAGGATTCCGGTGCGCGTCGCGGCCATGACCAGGCGGCCTATGGCAAGCCGCTCCTGGATGAATTGACGGCATTCAGGACGTTCCTGCCCGATGCCGCATCGAATATATGGGCGCGCTCCGCATTCACCCTGAGCTTGATTTGCGAACCGGGGGCCGGTCGCTGATCCGGCCGCACCCGCGCCGTCATTGAGGTACCGAAGGCGCTGGTAAAGACGAGCGTGTCCGAGCCAAGCGGTTCGACCACTTCGACAGTTGCCGGCAGATCCACCCATCCCGGGGGAAGAGTGCCTGCGGCAATATCGACGTCCTCGGGGCGAATACCGAAAACGACGTTGCCGCCGGTGCCGCCTGCTCCCTGGCGCCGAACGACTTCTCCCTCTCCCAGCTGTAGCGTATCCGCGTCGACGGCGCGCGCAGGCAGGAAGTTCATGGTGGGCGCCCCGATGAAACCGGCCACGAACAGGCTTGCCGGCGCGTGATAGACCTCGTCGGGCGACCCGGTCTGTTCGATATGCCCTCCGTTCATCACGACCACACGATCGGCAAGCGTCATGGCCTCGATCTGGTCGTGCGTGACGAAGACCGTGGTGACGCCGAGCCGCTGATGCAGCTTCTTCATCTCAACCCGCATGGCGCCGCGGAGCTTCGCATCGAGATTTGACAGAGGTTCGTCGAAGAGAAAGACCTGCGGCTTGCGGACGATCGCGCGCCCCATGGCGACCCGCTGACGCTGACCGCCGGACAACTGCTTGGGCCGACGGCCGAGATACGGCGTGAGGCCAAGGATTTCCGCAGCGTCGCGCACACGGGCGTCGATCTGCTTGCGCGGCATTTTCCGATACAGAAGTGAAAACGCCATGTTGTCGTAGACGGACAGATGCGGGTAGAGAGCGTAATCCTGAAACACCATTGCAATATCGCGATCACGCGGCGCGGTTTCATTGACGTTGCGCCCGCCGATCAGGATCTCACCATCAGAAACCTCTTCGAGACCCGCGAGCATGCGCAACGTGGTCGACTTGCCACAGCCGGAGGGTCCGACCAGCACGATGAATTCGCCATCATCGATCGACAGATCGATGCCGTGAACGACTTCGATTGTACCGTAGCGCTTGATGAGTTTACGGAACTCTACCGTTGCCATACCACCCCGCTTCACGTGCTCTCGCGCGGCACGAGCTCGACGCCAAGGTCGAAGCTGCCGCCGCCATCGGTCGTTCCTTCGAGCCGACCGCGCAGCAGCTTCGCGATCTGCAGGCCGATCTCGCGACCGGGCGGCCGCACGGTTGTCAGAGGCGGCTCGCAGGCGGCTGCGAACTCAAGATCGCCGAATCCGCAAATCTTCAAATCGCCGGGGACGGCGAGGCCAAGTCGCCCAGCCTCGAACAGCGCACCCAGCGCAATCATGTCATTGCTGCAGAACACGGCATCGATTCCCGGATTGCGCGCCAGCAGTTCCTTCAGCCCGGTGGCGCCCCCTATTGCACTGGCCCGCTCGGGCAAGTGGACTTCGATCGGCGCATCGTAGCCCGACTGCACAGCAGCCTCGACAAAGCCGGTGCGCCGATCCGCGGTCCGGTAATCCTTATCCATGTAGGCGCCGATGAAGCCGAGCTGCCGCGCGCCGCGCCTGGCAAGATGCTGAAGGACGATCTGCCCAACGGAACGATGAGAGAAGCCGACGATCATGTCGATGGGATGATCGGAGAGCTCCCACATTTCCAGCACGGGAATCTGGCTCGACAGCAGGGCCCCCACGGTCTCGCTTTGATGACGGCGGCCGGTCAGGACCATCGCGGCCGGAGACCACGCGAGGAAGGACGACACGAGCTGCCGTTCCGTCTCCGCCGAATAGCCGGTGTTGCCGAGCAACAACTGATAGCCGCTACCGGCCATACCTTGTTCGAGTGCCTCGATCGTTGCCGCAAAGAAGGAGTTGATGATCGACGGAATGATCACGCCGATTGTCATACCGCGTGCACTCGCAAGGGCGCCAGCAACCACATTTCGCCGATAGGACAGTCGCGCTATTGCCTCGTCGATGCGGCCTCGCACATCGGGCGAGACGATGTCGGGCTGACGTAGCGCCCGTGACACGGTCGAGATCGACACACCCGCAAGCCTAGCCACATCCGCCATTCGCGAGCGAGGCAGACCAGTGCGATAGCGTCTCGAGGGCTGCACTTCCACCATCGCCAGACCGCATGAAGGCTGAACCGAGCCAAGAATGAAAGCGCTTTCACGTTCCTGTCAATCAAGATTGCACCGCAAAATTGCCCAATATGTCGAAGATTTTTTGAGCCCTTGACCGCGTTCATGCAAGCGCTAACATTTGCGACAAGAACCATGATGGTGACGACGGATGCCCTTCGAGAGCGTCCGCGTTCGCGAGCCGGGAGGATGTGCGATGGATCGCAGAACGGTTCTCAAGACAGGTCTGGCAGCCGCCGGAACACTCGCGATGCCCGCTTACCTGAGGGCGCAATCGAACAAGAAAATCAGCGTCCTGACCTGGAACATCGCCGACCAGGAAGCGCTGTTCAAGGAGGAGTTCGACGAGTTCAAGAAGGCCAATCCCAGCGTCGAGATCGAGTGGCTCGACAAGAAAGGCCCCGACCTTCCGGCTTTCTACCAGACTCAATTGGTGGCCGGCACGGCACCTGACGTGATCGACATTCAAGGCGCGCTATGGGTCGAGTGGGCCGCGAACGGCGCTCTGCTGGATTTGACGCCTTACTTCCAGAACGATCCCGCCTTCGTGAAGATGTTCAATCCGGACTACATGTCCTCCTTCGTCTACGACAAGAAGAACTACCTCGTACCGTTCTACGTCGCGAAGACCCTGCTCTACTACAACAAGACGATGTTCAAGGAGGCCGGGCTCTCCGGACCGCCCAAAACGTTCGACGAACTCCTCGCCTCCGCCCAGGCGATGGGCAAGGGAGAGAAGACAGGCTTCCTGACGCTGAACTTCGACTGGCTGTACTGGCCGCTCATGAAGATGAACGGCATCGAACTTCTCACACCCGATTACAAGAAACCTGCCTTCAATACGCCGGCCGCGGCGGAACTGCTCGATCGTCTCGCCAAATCCACTGCCGCAGGCGCGATCAACAAGATCGCCTGGACCGGCCGCTGGGTCGAACCGAACGGCGCCTTCGCGTCCGGCACGGTGGGCATGCTCCAGGCCCATTCGGCATCCTACTTCTTCGTCAAGGGACAGGGACGCTGGATCAACCCCGAGACGCTGGGCGCAACCCAGGCGCCCGGCGACTGGTCGACGCCGACCAACCACGGCTTCGGCGTCTCAAAAAGCTCAGGGAATCCCGAGCTTGCCTTTGCCCTCGTCAAGCACATGACCAGCGTGAAATGGGCCACCCGGCTTGCGCAGATCCGCCGCGTGCTCACTGCGAACATCGAGGCCGACAAGGCCGGTCTCGAGTCGGTGAAGGCGGACGATCCCCTGGCGTATGCCGTGCTTCAGACCCAGCTCGAGCACACGGACAAGATGACCGGCAACTGGCCGCTGGCGAACGATGCCCAGATCAAGGAGGCGTTCTGGCCGGAATTCCAGAATGCCGTTCTCGGCCGCAAGGATGCCAAGACCGCGCTTGCCGACGCCGAACGCGCCGTTACGCGAGTTCTGCGCCGGTCATAATCAACGGCATCGGCGCGATCCGCCACGAGCGGCATCGCGGTCGGCCGAGGGAATGCTGATGTCGGTGACGGCAATAGATACGGCAGACGTACGGCCCCGTTTCACCAGGCGACGATCGACGCGCAGGGCAATCCTGATCTGGAGCTTTCTTGCGCCGTCCCTGCTGATTTTCCTGCTCTACCGCATCCTGCCCCTCGGCTGGAACCTGCTGCTCTCCTTCGAAGCATGGTCGCCGCTCAAGCCCGCGGTCTTCATCGGCTTCGACAACTATCAGGAGATGTTCTGGGACGACGACGTGTTCTGGCAGGCGCTCTGGAACACGCTCGGGATCATTGCTTCCGCCCCGCTCGGCATTGCCATCGCGCTCGGGCTCGCGCTGCTCGTCAATTCCGACATCCGCGGACGCGACGTCTATCGCACCCTGATCTTCCTGTCCTATCCGCTGATGACTGTGGCGGTCGCGATCATCTGGCGCTGGATGTTCGACGAGCGCGTCGGACTCATCAATTTTGTCGCGCGGTCGCTGCATCTGGCAGACCAGCCGATTCCCTTTCTCAACTCCTTCACATGGGCGCTGCCCTGCGTCATCGCCGCCAACATCTGGCAGATGCTCGGCTTCTACATGATCATCATCCTGACCGGCCTGCAGACCATTCCCGGCAATTTGTACGAAGCAGCCGAGATCGACGGCGCAAACTCCTTCCGCCGCTTCCTGCGCATCACGCTGCCGTTGCTGAGACCGTCGCTGTTCCTCTGCTTCGTCA
The DNA here is from genome assembly GCF_018130215.1 of Bradyrhizobium jicamae. Lineage (GTDB taxonomy): Bacteria > Pseudomonadota > Alphaproteobacteria > Rhizobiales > Xanthobacteraceae > Bradyrhizobium > Bradyrhizobium jicamae_A. The sequence continues at coordinate 41,909 of NZ_JAFCKQ010000022.1, read as the reverse complement.
TCGGTATGCTCAATTCGGTGACAAGCTTCGACCTGATCTACGTCATGACCAATGGCGGCCCCGGCCATGCCACCGAAATCCTCGTGACCTACATCTACAAGCTCGCCTTCAACCAGACACGCTTCGATTACGCGGCGGCGATCACGGTGGTCTTCTTCATGCTGCTCCTGGCCGTGACCTGGGCCGCCAACAGGCTCTCGGGCGGAAATGTCGGCGCGGTGGAGCACGATTGATGACCAGGCGGCAGCGGCGCTGGCCGATTCACCTCGCACTCATCGCCGTGTGCTTCGTCATGCTGGTGCCGTTCTACTGGGTGCTGAAGACCTCGATCTCGGGAGAGAACATCTTCTCCTATCCGCCCAGCATCGTTCCGCGGGATCCGCAGCCCTTCTATTATGTCGACGTCTGGTATGCGATCCCCTTCGCGCGATACTTCTTGAACAGCGTCGTCGTGTCAATTCTGACGATCGTCGCGAACGTCGTTCTGAATGCGATGGCAGGCTATTCACTGACGCAAACCTTTCCGGGAAAACAGATCGTCCTGATGCTGTTCTTGTCCTGCATGATGATTCCGTTCCAGGCGACGATCATCCCGGCCTACCTCATCACCGGTAAACTCGGGCTGCTCGACTCCTATCTCGGCCTCGCCCTGCCGATGTTCTCGACCATCATCTGCATCTTCGTGTTCAAGGCGAGCTTCGATGCGGTGCCCCGCTCGCTGATCGACGCAGCTCGTGTCGACGGGCTGTCCGAATGGCGGATCATCTGGAAGGTAATGATGCCGCTCGCCAAGTCCGCCGTCGCGACCAACGTGATCCTCTCCTTCATCTGGTCCTGGAACAACTTCATGTGGCCTCTGATCGCAACCCGCTCGCAGGACATGCAAACGCTGCCACTCGGGCTGGCGCGCTTCATCTCCTATCAGGAAGATACGACGGGCGCCCTCTACGCCTTCTGCATCATGGTGCTGGCGCCGGGCATCCTGCTCTTCCTGCTTGCGCAGAAGGAATTCGTCCAGGGCCTCACCACCGGAGCAACCAAGGGATGAGCATCAGGGACGATCCTGCCGCCCCGCGGTGGAGGCGCTGGCTGCTCAACCGGTTTGTGCTGGTGCCGGGTACACTTGCCATCATCGCGATCGTCTGGAATGCCTGGGTCTTCACCCACAATCACGGCAAGATCGCTGGCCGCGTGGTCGACGCCTCCGGGAGGGCGGTCGAAGGCGCGGAGGTCAAACTGTGGGTGTTCAACTTCACGACCTTCGTCGAACAGGCCTCGACCCAGAGCAAAAGCGACGGGTCATTCCAGTTCACCAGCAACCCGTCGCACAACATTCAGCTCAGTGCCGAGAAGCCTGGCGTCGGACGGTCGCGGATACCGGTCAGGCTCTATTTCCAGTCGGAAGACCTCACCTTGAAGCAGCCGCTTCAGCTCACCGAGGCGGCAACGGAGGGAAAATAGCGCCTCACCATGGCAACGGCTGGTCGTGATAGGTGACGAAGCTGCCGGTGTGGTGCGGGCCGGCACGATGGATGACGCCGCGCATGCCAGCGACACTTTCGGCCACCGGCACACGACCGCCCGGCTCGGTTGCCGCCCATCCCGGATGCAGCGCAAGAACGCAGATTTGGCGCGGCGCGAGGTCGACGGCCAGCGTCTTCACGATCATGTTGAGGCCGGCCTTGCTGGAACGGTAAGCATAGGAACCGCCGGAGTTGTTCAGCGCGATCGAGCCCATCCTGCTCGAGACGAACGCCATCATCTTCGCTTCGCTCCGCGCGACCTGCTCGACGAAACTTTCGGCCATCTTCATCGGGCCAAGCAGGTTGGTCTGGAGAATGCGCTCCCAGAGCGCGTAATCGGTTTCGCCGAAGGGCGGATGGGGCCGGCCGATGCCGGCATTGTTGAGGAGGATGTCGATCGTATCGTGCCTGAGCCGCCGCGACAGGGCTTCGATCGCCGTGTGATCGGTGACGTCGAGCTTTACCACCTCGATATTGCCACGGATTGCCACGGTCTCGGTCGCTGTAGCAGGATCGAGACAGGTCGCGATCACGCGATGTCCATCGCCCGCATACTGCCGCGCGAACTCGACGCCCAGCCCCGTATCGCAACCCGTCACCAAGATTGTCGCCATCGTACCCCCGAGTTCGGATCAATTGGCCAGACGAACCACGGATCCGTCCCGCTTCGAACTCTCCAGGCATGCCGTCACGAAGGCAAGTCCTGCGACGCCATCATCGATGGTCGGCACCAGCATGGAGCCTCCCGAGGTCGCGCAATTGCGGCGCAGAAGCATCATGTCGGCCAGTCCGCAATAAAGATTTGCCACCGCCTCCTGCAGTCCCTCAGGATGACCGGGGCGCATCAGGCGCGATGAATGCTGCGCATCGGTCGTCAGCATCGGCTGACCACCGGAAATGGTGCGGACCTCGCCATCGAGAGAGGCGATCGCGAGCTCATTGTGCCTGCCGTGCTGCCACTCCATGTGTCCCTTCTCGCCATAGACGCGCAACCGGACATGGTTGGACATGCCGGCCGCCGCGTTGCTGACCTCGAGCTGTCCGCGGGTTCCATCGGCGAGACGGAAGCGGACTTGCGCGATGTCATGCACCTTGCGGCCGGGGACCATTGTCCCGACATCGGCCGACACGCGTTCGAACGGCTGCCCCGTGACGAACGAGACGAGATGGTGCGCGTGGGTACCGATGTCGCCCAGCACGAGGGACGGCCCGCTGCGCTCGGGCTTCAGCCGCCAGCGCAGGTCTGCATCAGCATCGAGCTCGACGGCAGTCGCAAGCCCGCCCGCGAGATACTCGATCTGCACCAGTCGGAGCGCGCCGATTTCGCCAGCCAGGCAGCGCGCGCGCATCTCGCGCACCATCGGATAGCCGGAATAGGTGTGCGTTACCGCAACGGCGCAGCCGCTCGAGATCGCCAGGTCCCGCAACTCCAGCGCCTCGCCCAGTTCATTGCACAGCGGCTTCTCGATCATCACGTCGAGCCCGGCCGCCAGGGCCAGCTTCAGATACGGTGCGTGGCTGTCGTTCGGCGTGATGATGGCAAGCGCTTCAACGCCATCGTCTCGCGCCCGCTCCTTTGCAATGAATTCCTCGACGCTGCCATAGCAGCGCGCCTCGGGCAGGCCGATGGCGAGACCTTCCGTCCTCGACCGCTCCGCGCGCGAGGACAACATGCCCGCGACCAGCGCGAAGCGCTGGTCCATGGTTGCGGCCACGCGATGGACGGGTCCGATCATGGACGGCGGAGCCCCGCCGATGATGCCGAGACGAAAGGGTCGCCCGAGCGCCTTCAGGACGGGATTGGTCATGAACGCCTCGCGATGCCCAGCACGTGATCGATCGTCTCCGCAGGCATGGATGCGCCGAGCGCCGCGTCGAACGATCGATCCGACACACGGATGATGTGCCTTTCGATGAATTGGGCCCCTTCGCGCGCGCCATCGCCCGAATTCTTCAGGCAACACTCCCATTCGAGCACGGCCCAGCCGTCATAGCCGCAACGGGTCAAGCGATCGAAGATGCTTCTGAAGTCGATCTGGCCGTCGCCGACGCTGCGAAAACGTCCTGGCCGGTCGAGCCAGTCCTGGTAGCCGCCATAGACGCCGCTCGCGGCACCTGGCGTGAACTCTGCGTCCTTGACGTGGAAGGCGCCAATGCGCGCGTGATAGCGGTCGATGAAGCCGAGATAGTCCATCTGCTGCAGCAGGAAATGGCTGGGATCGTAGTTGATCTTCACCCGTGGATGATGATCGACGCAGGCAAGGAACCGCTCGAACGTCACGCCGTCGTGCAGGTCCTGTCCCGGATGGAGCTCGAAGCAGAGATCGACGCCGGCGCGATCGGCGTCGTCGAGCAGCGGACGCCAGCGACGGGCAAGCTCGTCGAATGCGCGCTCGACAAGGCCTGCTGGCCGCGGCGGATAAGGATAGACATAGGGCCAGGCGAGTCCGCCCGAGAATACGACGACCTTTCCGGCGCCTGTTGCCGCGGCGCGGCCGATTGCGCGCCGCAAGTCTCGCTCGGCTTGCGCCTGGCGCGCGGCAGGCCGGCCGCGAACATCCGGCGCGGCCAGGGCATCCATGGTTTCGTCATAGACGGGATGCACGGCCAGCAGCTGTCCGGAGCGCTGCGCCGCAATCTCGCTGACGACCATGCCCGCTTTGGAGATGACGGATTCGATCCTGGCGAGCGCGTCTTGCTCAGGCAGGTCCGCCAGATCCTTCAGCCGCGGGTCGGAGACCGGGATCTGCAGCGCCTTGAAGCCGAGCTCCTTTGCCCATTCGGCGAGGCCGCCAAGCGTGTCGAAGGGAGGGTGTGCCCCGATGAACTGGCTGATGAACAGGCCAGGCCCGCGCATGGTTCTTGGCTTCATTGGCGCTTCCGGCGGTAAGGATCGACTTTGTATATCGCGGCACGAAAGAAGAATGCGCAGTTCCTGGTCGGGATCGCGTCGCAATCCGTTCCCAGTCTGAACGGCTCGCAAAATCTCGGAAAGTCAAACGAACAAGATGGTGGGGGAGGCAGGACTCGAACCTGCGAAGCCATGAGGCGGCTGATTTACAGTCAGCTCCCTTTGCCACTCGGGACACTCCCCCGTCCAACAGCATCAAGACCGGCCGCGCGAGTGGCGGCGGACCGGGTCATCGAAATGACGCTGATAACCGCGCAAGGCCCGGTTCGGGTGCGCGGTCGGGCGCCGTTATGGGCGAAGGGACCTGCCAAAGTCAACCAACCCGGCGAGCAATTTGCCGGTTAAATTGCCATTCTGCGACACCCGTGACACAAGCCTCACATGAGCGATCGCGACGGCAAACCCAATTTCCGAAACAAGGGCGGTAAACCCTTCGAAAAAGGGCGGAAATTCGCCCGCAGCTCGACCTGGCGGGAGCGCGAGTCCGGTTCCGACGGCCCGGTCATTCTCTATGGCTGGCACACGGTGTCGGCAGCCCTTGCCAATCCCGAGCGCCATATCCGCAGGCTTTACCTCACCGAGAACGCCGCAAGGCGGCTGGCCGAGGAGAATATCGAGACCCCGGTCACGCCGGAGATCGTCCGCCCAAGCACGATCGACCAGCGGCTCGGCCCCGACGCGGTGCACCAGGGGCTCCTGGCGGAGGCCGATCCCCTGCCCTCGCCGGGCATCGACACGCTGGAACTCGAGGGCATTGTCCTTGTGCTCGACCAGATCACCGACCCGCACAATGTCGGCGCCATCCTGCGCTCGGCCGCGGCGTTCGCGGTGAAGGCGATCGTCACCACCGCGCGCCACAGCCCGGAGGCGACCGGCGTGCTGGCGAAGTCGGCGTCCGGCGCGCTCGAACTGGTGCCGCTGGTCACCGTGCAGAATCTTGCCCGCGCGCTGACCGAACTGAACGACCGCGGCTTCATGACCGTGGGACTCGACAGCCAGGGCGCCGAGGATCTCGGCAAGGTCGAATTGCAGCAGCCGCTCGCGCTCGTGCTCGGCGCCGAGGGCAAGGGCCTGCGGCAACTGACGCGCGAAACCTGCCGCGTCGTCGCCCGCCTCGACATGCCCGGCGAGATCAAGAGCCTCAACGTCTCGAACGCAGCCGTGCTCGCGCTTTATATCGGCGCGAGCCGGCTGGGGTTGATGGGGTAGCAGCCGGCCGAGCCGTCATTGCGAGCGAATCGAAGCAATCTATACGGCAGCAAGCGGAAGTATGGATTGCTTCGTCGCTCGCGCTCCTCGCGATGACGGGCCAGACAGCAAAGCGCCCGCTCGCGAACAGCGAACGGGCGCTTCTGATCTCTGCCGATCGTAAGATCAGTAGTAGCGGCGCAGCACCGGATGGCCGTAGTGATAGCCGTAGCCGTAGTGCGGACGATAGTGGTGATAGGCGTGGTAGCCGTAATGGTGATGGCCGTAATACGGACGGCCATAGCCCTCGCGGTAATACGGATGCGGCGCCCAGTTGCCGGGGCCGGTGTAGGTCGGGCCCTGGTTGACGTAATAATACTGCTGCGTGGTGCCGGGATAGACCGCATCCGGGTCGGGCAGGCGTTCGACCGCGCCGAGGCCGCCGCAGGGGTTGCAGCCGCCATAGCCATAGCCATAGCCATGGCCGTAACCATAACCCACGACCGGTGCAGAATAGACCGGCGCGGCGCACGGACTGAAGCCGCAGGCCATTGCGGGCGCAGTGGCCATGACGGCCGCCGCCGCAATCATTCCAGTGATCATGTGACGCATTGCTCTCTCCTGTAGGTATTTTTCGTTGGCTTCGTTTGCTTTGGGTCTTCTTGGGTTTTCTTGGGCTTCTCGAAGATTATGGGTACACTTTCGGGCGTGGCGGCCGCGGCGGCGGGAGAAGTCCCGGCTGCTGCTGGCCATTGAACTGCGGCGCGTAGATCACAGGCGGCGGTTCGACCGGAACGTTCGATTGCGCCGGCAGCGGCGCCGAGTGCGCCGACCATGACTGGTGATAGCTCTCGGCCGGCTTCGGCAGGGAGCGGTTCGCCGGCGGCTCGATCTCGACACGGCCATAGCCGGGAGTGTGGCCCATGCTCGGATAATAGTGGCCGACATTCGGCTCGGGATCGATCGGGCGGCCGCCATAGACGGTCGGCTGCATCGCCTCGTTGCGGCCGAGGCCGGTCTCGCCCTCGACCACGGCGTAGGACGCATCGACGCCATTGATGATGATGGGGATGCCGGGGCGATAGGGTACAACGATGTCGAAGCCGCCGCCGGCCCTTGCTGTCGAAGTCATTGCCGTCGAGGTCAAGGCAGCCAAAATCGCCAGTGCAATGCCAACGCGCATGTCACGCAACGTCCCGTTGTTCGAGTGCAACCTAAAGCAACGCGCGAGCGCAAGGGTTAAGGTCGCCGGCCAAACTGCCGGTAAGCCTAACACCCGAGCGTCAGCGCCCGCTCAATGTTGACCAAACAGGATCAGGAATGGTTAACGCGTGTGTTGGGATGCGTCCGAGCGTCAGGCGAAGGCATTCCCGACGATCGAATGGACCCCGATCGCGATGGCGACGAGACCGACCGCGACCTGAAGGCCGCTGTTGGCCCAGGTCAGCCAGCGCGCCGAGGCGGCCAGCGGCAGCGCGATCACGCTGGACAGCATGCCCATGCCGATCATCGAGCCGACGCCGAACAACGCGACATAGCCGAGCCCGATCACGGGATTCGGGGCCTGCGACACCGTCAGCACCAACAGCGCCGCCGAGCCCGCCATGCCGTGCATCAGCCCGACCAGCAGCGTGCGCCAGCGGAAACCATGCGCATGGGCGTGCGGCGCGCGCGCGTGCGGCAAGGCGGACGCAAGCGCCGCCGTTTCTCCGGCATGGCTATGAGCGTGGAAATGCGTGGTGCCGTCGGCATGGGCATGACGGTGGAAGTGAATGCGGTCGCGCCACAGCCGCCACAGCACGTGCGCTCCGAGGCCGACCAGCATGAACCCGACCGCGGTCTCGATCGGCTGCGCCACCGTCTCCGGGATCGCGCGCCCGAGCAGGATGGCCGCGCCTGCGAACACGAACAGGGTCAGCGTGTGCCCGAGCCCCCAGGTCAGGCCATGCTTGACGATGTCACTGAGGCTGGTGCGGCGGGCCGCGATGCTCGAGACCGCCGCGATGTGATCCGGCTCCAGCGCATGCTGCATGCCGAGCAGAAAACCCAGACTCAAGATTGCGAACATCACTCCCCCGGGCCGCGCGCCCACTCGTCGCTCGATAACACTCGCGGATCCAACACCAGTTCGCCGACCTTGTCAGGCCAGCACCTCGTCAAGCAGGCCATGCATCGCGGCCCAGGAACGGCGGTCGGCCCGCGCATCGTACAGCGCCGAGCGCATGATCGAGCCGTCTGCCGTCGGATTGGTGAAGCCGTGCAGCGTGTTGCCGTAGCTCGTCACCTGCCAGTCGGCAACCCCGGCCGCACGCATCTCCTCTTCGAAGGCGGTGACTTGATCCGGCGGCGCCAGCGGATCATCGGCGCCGGTCAGGACCAGCACGCTCGCCTTCACTGCGCCCTCGGCCGCAGGCAATCTGGTCGAGAGAACGCCGTGGAAGCTGACCACGGCCTTCAGCTCGGCGCCATCGCGTGCAAGCTCGAGCACAACGGAGCCGCCGAAGCAGAATCCGATTGCGACGCATCTCGTGGCATCGACCTCGGGCAGCGCCACCAGCGTTGCAAGCGCGGCACGGCCGCGGGCGCGCAGCGTCGCCGGCTCCTTGCGTAGCGCCCCGACCAGGTTCAGGGCGTCCTCCAGACTTTCAGCCTGCCGCCGGTCACCGAACATGTCGGCGGCGAGCGCGACATAGCCACAGTCGGCAAGCCGGCGCGCCCGCTCCATTGCGAAATCGCCGAGCCCGAGGCCTTCGTGAAACACCAGCGCGCCGGGGCGCTTCCCACCCGCTTCGGCGAATGCGAGATACCCGCGCAGACTGGCTTCGCCACAGCGGTAGTCGATGTCGCGCGTGTACATTGCAATTCTCGTCCAAACCAACAGGAGATGGAACTTCACACCGCTTTGAACGCGCCACAAGATCAAATCGGGACGCCGGTGACGGCGCCGAAAACGATGAAAAGGCGGCCCGCCGGCCGACTTTTCCCTCCCCGGGGCCGGCGAGCACACCGCCAGGTTCTGGCCCTCGCCCGGCAAGTCTGCTATGCGAGCCGGCAAATCCATCACCCTTCGCCGGCTTAGCTCAGCGGTAGAGCAGCAGTTTTGTAAACTGAAGGTCGGGGGTTCAATCCCCTCAGCCGGCACCAGTCCTCGCCCCGTGTCGCTGGCATGATTCGCGGGAAGATTCCCGTAGGATCACGCATCGTCAGCAACATTTCTGTCCTTGCCGGCCAAAAGCGTGTACGCTCGTGAGGGGTGGATTCAATCATGACCTACTTGATCCTTGCCCGTGACGGCACCAGTCGGATCGTCCTGAAGCGCGACAGCGAGGACGCTGCCGCGAAGAAGGCGCGCGAACTCAAGGAAATGGGCTGGTTCGAGGTCGAGGTCCGCGAGGACCTGGGCCTTAGTACCAATCCGGCCGTACAGGGGATTGGCGGGCAAAGCCTGCAGTGAGCGGTCGGGACCGGCGCCCGGTCGTTTGACAGCCGAAGGCGCGCCGTCGGCCGGACCATGACGCGCGCCCGTAACGCACGCAATGGCCTTCAAGACCTGCTCATCGATCCCCCGAGTTGCATATCCCGCGAATTTCGCTGATGGATGCGTTCGGCATGCTGCCAAAATCGCAGGGATAACGACATGCGGCTCGACAATCGAACGATCCTGATCGCGCTGGTGATCCTCAATGTGGCCGCCATCGGCCTGTCGGAAATTCAGCGGCGCGCGCTGGTCGAACACTCGCTGTCGTCGCAGCGCGAGTTTCGCAGTGAAGCCGGTGAATGGAGCAAGCAGCAGGCGGACGCCCTGAAGAAGGTCTCTGCGGAACTCGCCGCGGTCGAGGCCAGGGTCAATGCGATCCAGATCGAGTTGGAATCCGGCGAGACGACCAAGAACACCGCCGCGCAACTCGCCGGGATCATGGCCCGGGTCAACAGGGTCGAGATCCAGACGGCCGAGTCCGCTGCCGCAAACAAGCAGATCACGGACATCTACAATCGGGTGCAGGAGATCCAGACGACGCTTCGCGCATCGAAGTAGGCGGCTGCACGCACAACTCACGGCTCCGTCAATGAACCTTTAGGGACCGGACCGTACTTATCGGTGAGGTCCCCCATGTCCGACACCGCTCATTACCGCTTCCAATCCGATCAGGCGAAACGGCTGGCCCGTCAGGTCACCGACGACGCCGTCCGCGCAAAGCTGCTTGAAATGGCCGAGGAGTATGGCCGCTACGCCGACATGATCGAGGCTCGCGCAGCCGAGCGTCGCGGCGCCGCCGAGGCCGCCGCCTAGGAGGAGCCCACGCTGGGGCTTCTCGAATCGGCCGCCTCGCGTCGGGCGACGCGATCGTCGTCATTCTCGTCCCGATTTTCGGTTGCCCGCACCGTACCCTGCCCTTCCCCCCGGTATCCCGCTATTCCTGCCTCGGCCCGGTGTCTCGGATTTGTCACCTTGCTGGCAAAACAACCGTCTTCGTTAGCCATCATTGTGGTCAAAGCTTGATTCCGCCAAGTTGCTCTGCAAGATCATCGTTTTGACGCGTTTTCTTCACGCGAACCGGTACCCACTTCGCTGGAAAACGCCCTGGGTGCGCCATGAAGTGGATGAAAGAGCGCGACCTGCTGCTCGCGCAGACAGCGGCCTTCGTACAGTCGGTGACGGGCAAGCGGCCCAACATCGAGGCGCAGAGCGCCGCGCTGCAGGCGGCCCTCCAAGCGCGGCAGGCTCAAGCACAGCCGGGTGAACCACGGCAATCTCAAACACAGCCGGCCGAAGCACAGCCGGCACAAGCACAGCCGACTGAAGCACAGCCGACTGAAGCACAGCCGACTGAAGCACAGCCGGCTCAAGAGCAGGTTGCGCAAGCGGAGATTTCGGAGCCGCAGGCCCCGCAAGCGCAGACCCCGGTGGACGCTGGACCGCCATTGCCGGAGGCCACCGTGACGCCGCCATTGCCGGTGCCGACAGTGATCGAAGGTCCGCCGACTGCCGCGTCGGCGGCTCCGGCCACGGCTGTGACGGTCGTCGAGGTCCCGCCGACGCCGTTGCCGCAATTCGCACGGCTCGACCTGCGCGGCGACTTCCAGTCCGAGGTGCGTGACCGCGTTGCGAGTTTCCGCGCGCAACAGCAGCGCTTCCTGAAGGAGCGTGAGGAGTATTGCAGCTCCACCATGGCCAAGGTGCGCGCCGCGATCCGCGACCTGCCGCACTCCGACAAGTAGCCTCGGCAGACCTTCCTACGGAGATGAATTCGCCGAGCCGTCGGGCGGTTATCGCGTCTCCTGATGTCACAAGGCCCAAGCGCTACAGCCAGGCCCAGACCAGCGCCAGATTGGCGGCACAGGCCGCCAGCAGCGCTACGGTCAGCGCGACATGGACGCGCTCATCGGGGGTCGGGATCGCTCTCATGGGGCGGAGCATCCGGCGATTCTACCCGCGGAGTCCCGGGGATTCTTTTTTGCCGGGTTTACCACTCGTTAGGGACTCAAACCTTCGTCGAACGGACCGAAATGTGCCATCTTTTTCGCTCACGGTTCCGTGATCAAGACAACGGCCGCCAGGGCTGAAACTCGCAAGGCGGTCACGGCGTTGTCCGGCGTTTCACGGAGCTGTCGATGGCCTACGCGCTGTTCTACCAGGATGCCAAGCTGAGCAAGGCCTACCCAACCGAGGCCGACGTCTGGAAGCTGGCAAGGAAATCCGGCCTGGTGGTTGACGCGACGTCCGATGACGAAAAGGCCTCGCCGCGTCCTGTCCTCGACAATGACTACGAGATCCGTCCATGCCAGCTCGACCCGGATGAGGACCCGGCCAAGAACAAGGCCGATGCCGACCGCGAAGCGCGGCTCGAGCCCAAATTGAGTTCGTGAGAATTCGGGACGACTTCGGTGCCGGCGCGCTGGCGCGAACCGGGTCAAAGGTCTGCGATACCTGCGACGCCTAGGGCGTCGCCGTCACCAGCGAAGCCTGCTCGGACGGAAGTGAAACGCACGCCTTGCGGCGATGCAGACCCCGGATCGCGCCGGTCACCTTGAGCACCTTGCCGTCCGTGCAGGATGCGTCCTGGACGAAGGCAACTTCATAGGGCGCGAGAACCAGGGGTTCTGATTTCAGGACAGTCACGGTCTGGGCAAGGCACGGCATAGCGACCGCAGAGAAGATCAGCCCTAACGCAAAGCTACGCATGTTTGTTTGTCCACCAGCCCCGGCAGACCCACAATAACGCATGTCAGTGAAAGTTCCGTGCAATGCAGAAATTATTTTCTGCATTGCACGAATGCCGCCGGCGCAGACCGCCTCAAGACGAGACCAAGCAAAAAGGCCGGCGCGTGGCCGGCCTTCGATCAGACGACGGGAAGCTCAGTATTTGGCGGCAACCGGACCGCCCCAGCCGAAGCGGTAGTTGATGCCGAGCTTGACGGTGTGCTCGTCGTTCCGGAAGCTCGTACCGACGATGTCGGCCGGACCTGACGTGAACGTGGTCTTGCCGAAATTGTAATACTGGTACTCGGCCTTTGCCGACCAGTTCGGGGCGAACATGTATTCGAGACCGGCGCCGACCGTGTAGCCGTCCTTGTGGTTGGCGTCGGTGGTGAAGGCTGTCGGTACACCGCCGACCGAGGCGGTTATGTTGTTGTTGTCGCGCCAGGCGTAGCCGCCCTTGGCGTAGAGCAGCGTCGGACCCCAGGTGTAGCCGAAGCGGCCAGTCACCGAGCCGATCTGGTCAGTGTTGCCGGTCACGAGCGTGCCGGCCGGAAACGTCGTCCCGTTGTTCGAGCCGCCGGGCAGCCACGAATACTGCGCCTCGACACCGACAACCCAGTTGGGTGCGAACTGATAGTCGAAGCCGCCCTGGACGCCGCCCACGAAGCGAGCGTCGCTGCCCATCAGGTTGGTGCCGTCGGTGAACGCGCCGCCGACATGGCCGCCGATATAGAAGCCGGTCCAGTTGTAGACCACCGCCGGCGCGGTATAGGGCGGCGGTGCCTTCGTATAAGTGCGGGCCGGTATGTCAGCAGCCAGCGCCGGGCTCGCGAGAGCAGCCAGAGTGGCCAAGGCAACGGTGCCGAGCAGAAACTTCTTCATCTTGATCCCCGTGACTTACGCTGCGCTGTTAATCCAAACAACGTGACCTCAATTGGGTTGCTTTGGGGCAATGCCGTAGCCGTGAAGTTTCCCGAACCGTGATCGAGGTGCAACAACGCCCGTTGGTTCCATGCCACAGCAGATTTTTTTACCCGTTAAGCCGCCGCAATTCACCCTGACGGAAGTCGCAGATGGCTAAGCGCAGGTTCAACGCTCGCCGAAAAGTGATCGGAATGCGCTAACCGCCCGGTCACGGCTTGCGACGGCGCGCCGCGCCTCAGCGCGTCATCTTTTCCAAGTCGGGGAACGGCGCATAGGTCACGCCGGCGCAGGGCTCGGCGGCATTCTCGATGATGCGGTCGAGCCGGCCGTCAACGAACAGGATGCCACGGTCGCGCGAGGAGCGGTAATTGCCGTCGGTGTCCTTCGGGCTGTAGCGCAGGCAGACCACGTAGCGCAGCCGGCCGCCGACCGTCCGCTGCACCGGGTCGGCAATCCCGGCATCGTGCACGCCCACCGGATTGTTCAGGTAGGTCTTCATGAATGCCAGGATCTCGGGCCTGTAATTTGCCGGAAACGGCTGGTCGGCCACGCCGCGGTCGGCGGTAAAACTGATCGGGCCTGAGTCCTCGCCGCCGCCGGCGCAACCGGTCAGCCCGATCGACAGCAGCAGCATCGCCGTCAGTTTCGCCGAAGTCCCCAAATGTCGCAGTCCCTGATCCCCGGGTCAGCCCCTGATCCCCCGGGTCAGTCCCTGATCCCCGGGTGGGGTGTCTTAGACTGCTTCGCGGGCCAAGGGAATTCGCAACTCGGTTATCTGCGCGGTCAGGAGCCGGGCTGCGGATCGTCGAAGGGTCGCGGCTGATTGCATCGGCAAACTTGCGCATCAGCCGCGCCGACATCATCGACACCGGCGGCTGGCAGAAGGCCTACGGCCTGAGCGCCGGGAATTGGGTGTTGATCCGCCCCCGACGGCTATGTCGGCGCGATCGTCTCATCTCGGGAAATCGGGGCGCTCGAATCCTATTTCCGCAGCGTCGGCCTCAACTGACGCCCTCTTTCGAGCATGGTCTGTTCGGAAGACCGGCGGCACGCTCGAACGCACTCCGGCCCGCCGCCATTGGGGAAGCAATGGCGGACGGGCCGGGTCTGACATCCACGGGCACGGCGGGGGCAATGTGGATCGAACAGCACCCGCGGATCAGATTCAGCTGCGCTTGACCGGTCAGCTATGCTTGACCGGCGCGACGTGCTTGGTCGCGATCTTCGCCCGGGCGTGCTTCGCAACGTGCTTCGGCGACTTCACCTTCAGCATGCCCATGTGCTTGTGGTAACGATGATGGCGATAGTGCTGGTGATGGCGGCCCATCTCCGCGTTGGCGTTCAGAACCTTCGACGGGGTCTGCTCGCTCTTGACGACGGGCGCGGCCTTGGTCGCAGGCGCAGGGGTGGTCACGGGCGCGGTGTTGCTGGTCTTGCCCTGCTCGGCCGCGAATGCAGGCGCTGCGATCACGGACATGGCGAGCAGCGCGGCGGAAATCGTCTTCAGCATGGGTGGTCTCCTCTTCCACGGGGATCGCGAGGTGTTCGGCCGGATGGTCGGTCTCGCCGATCAATGCACGCGACCTTAGGGGCCGCGCGCTGAACCCGTTCTGAAGCCCGCGGACGGAATTCATTCATGTGAATGACATCTTCGTCATGTTCCCCCGGACGCCGTTGTACGGGATCACACGGAATCGTGCGCACGGCCGGGAATGTTCCGAAGCCGCGGGTGTTCAAGTCGGCAGGCTTCGGTGTAGGCTTACCGGGCGCGATCAGAAACGATCAGGAGCGATGAAGACAATGAGCAAGACGACACGGTTTTTGACCCTCGCGGTGCTCTCGATGACGCTGGCGGCAGGACCCGTCATCACGGCCTATGCCAATGGCAGCGACGAACCGTCGCCGCCGGCTTCCGACAGCGGCAAGGGCAAGGCGACCAAGAAGACCAAGAAGGACAAGAGCTCCTCGATCGACGACCAGAAGTTCCTGGCCGGCTATCACGCCGCCTATGCCACGATCTATGACCGCCACGACTATGCCTCTGCGATCGAGCAGTTGAAGGCACTTGGCCATGATGACCGCGCCGACGTCGCCAATCTGATCGGCTATTCCTATCGCAAGCTCGGCGACTACAAGGTCTCGCAGATCTGGTACGAGCGCGCGCTCAAGGCCGATCCCAACCATGTCCGCACCTGGCAGTATTACGGCCTCTGGCAGCTGGAGCAGGGCAACCGCGACCAGGCGCAGTATCACTTGAACAAGATCGCGCAGCTCGCCGGCACCAACAGCGAGGAATATCGCTCGCTCGCCGCGGCGCTGGAGAAGCCGCCCGGTACCGGCCTGGTTTACTGATCGAAACACCCGCCAAGCATCGAGCCGGCGCGATCGCAATGACCGCGCCGGCTTTTTCGTCAGGACGTGGTGACGGGCGCTCCGACCACGCGCCGGCGGCGGCCGAGAACGAGGAGCAGGAGGAACGCCGCGAGCCCCAGAAGGGCGCCGCTGCCGAGGCGTCAACTGGTCTGTGAGGCCTGTGTGAGGTCAGCCCCGAATGTCACGGATAATGCTCGTTGCGCCGGTCGGCCTTCGTCCCGCGGTTCACGCCGACCGTGTTGCCGGCCGCCCCGTTATCCGGCTTGGCCGGACGCGCCGCCTTCTCGATGGGCGGGCCGCTGTCGCCGGTCTTCTTGTCGCTGTTCAGCGCCTGGCCGGTCGTCGTGACATTGGCCCCCTTTCCACCTTCCACGGCGCCGCCGGACGGGCCGGAACTTTGCGCCAAGACGGTCCCTGACAGCATAAGGGCCGCCATCAGCATTGCCGCGGCGTGGAGTTTCATGGAGAGGCCTTTCTGCGCGCTGGAATGCACAGCAACGCGCCAACGCCCAAGGCGTTCCCGCGACGCAGCACCGATTAGTGCGCAGCGGCCTGGGCCACCTTCCTCCCGACCGCCCCCCGAAGCCCAAAGCCCTTCACTAAGGCAAAGATCGCCGGGATCACGATCAGCGTCAGCAGCGTCGACGAGATCATGCCGCCGATCATTGGAACCGCGATGCGCTGCATGATCTCGGACCCGGTGCCGGTGCTCCACATGATGGGCAGCAGCCCCGCCATGATCGCGACAACAGTCATCATCTTCGGCCGAACGCGCTCGACCGCGCCTTCGATGATCGCGCCGTGGAGATCCTCGCGCGCGACGGCGCGCCCCTCCGAGGTTCGCCGCGCGGTGATCTCCGCCAGCGCCTGGTTGAGGTAGATCAGCATCACCACGCCGGTCTCGGCGGCGACGCCGGCGAGCGCGATGAAGCCGACCGCGACCGCAACCGACATGTTGAAACCGAGCACCCACATCAGCCAGAGGCCGCCGACCAGCGCGAAGGGCAGCGACAGCATCACGATCATGCTCTCCGCGATCGAGCGGAAGTTGAGATAGAGCAGCAGGAAGATGATCGACAGCGTCACCGGCACGACGATCTTGAGCCGCGCGGTGGCGCGCTCGAGATATTCGTATTGCCCGCTCCAGACCACATAGGCATCGGGCGGAAACTGGATGCTCGCCCGTACCGCGCGCTGCGCGTCCGCGACATAGCCGCCAAGATCGCGGTCGCGAATGTCGACATAGATATAGGTCGCCAGTTGCCCGTTCTCGGTCCGGATCGAGCTCGGCCCGCGCGCGGGGGTGACGGTCGCGACTTCGCCGAGCGGCACGGCCCCGCCTGATGGCATCGGCACCAGGATGTCGCTGGCGATCGCCGATGGATTGTCGCGGAGGTCGCGCGGGTAGCGCATGTTGACGGTGAAGCGCTGCCGGCCCTCGACCGTCGTGGTCACGCTCTGACCGCCCAGTGCGGTCGCGATGGTGTCCTGCACGTCCTGCACCGCAATGCCGTAGCGCGCGAGCGCCTCCCGGTTCGGCGTGATCTCGAGATAGTAGCCGCCGAGCCCGCGCTCGGCATAAGCCGACGAGGTCCCCGGCACAGTCTTGAGCACCCGCTCGATCTGCCTCGCGAGCTTGTCGATCACAGCAAGGTCCGGGCCGATCACCTTGACGCCAACAGGCGTACGGATGCCGGTCGAGAGCATGTCGATACGCGCCTTGATCGGCATGGTCCAGGCGTTGGAGACGCCGGGAAATTGCAGCGCCTTGTCCATCTCCGCGATCAGGCTGTCGACCGTCACTCCGGCCCGCCATTGCTCCTTGGGCCTGAGATTGACGATGGTCTCGAACATCTCCGACGGCGCGGGGTCGGTGGCGGTCGCCGCGCGGCCGGCCTTGCCATAGACCGAGGCGACTTCCGGGAAGGTCTTGATGATACGGTCCTGGGTCTGCATCAGCTCGGACGCCCGCGTCACCGAGATACCCGGCAGCGTGGTCGGCATGTACAGCAGCGTACCCTCATTGAGATTGGGCATGAACTCGGTGCCGAGCTGGCGCGCCGGCCAGACCGAAACCGCGAGCACGGCGAGCGCCAGCACGATCACCAGCGCCTTGGCGCGCAGCACGCCCTTGATCACGGGGCGGTACATCCAGATCAGCAAGCGGTTGATCGGATTCTTGTGCTCGGGGACGATCTTGCCGCGCACGAAGATCACCATCAGCGCCGGCACGAGCGTGACCGACAGCAGGGCCGCCGCCGCCATCGCAAAGGTCTTGGTGAAGGCGAGCGGGCTGAACAGCCGTCCCTCCTGGGATTCCAGGGTGAAGATCGGCATGAACGACACGGTGATGATCAGGAGGCTGAAGAACAGCGCCGGCCCGACTTCGGCGGCCGCCTCGATCAGGATCGCGATCCGCGCTTTGCCGGGATCGGCGCGCTCCAGATGCTTGTGCGCATTCTCGATCATGACGATCGCGGCGTCGATCATCGCGCCGATTGCGATCGCGATGCCGCCGAGGCTCATGATGTTGGAGCCGATCCCGAGCAATTTCATCGCGCCGAACGCCATCAGCACGCCGACCGGCAGCATCAGGATCGCGACCAGCGCGCTGCGCACATGCAGCAGGAACACGATGCACACCAGCGCGACGACGAGGCTTTCCTCGACCAGCGTGCGCTTGAGCGTGGCGATCGCGGCATAGATCAGGTTCGAGCGGTCGTAGACCGGCACGATCTCGACCGATTTCGGCAGGCTGCTCGCGATCTGTGCGAACCGCTGCTTGACGCTCTCGATCACGTCGAGCGCGTTGATGCCGAAGCGTTGCAGCACGATGCCGCCCGCCACCTCGCCCTCGCCGTTCAGCTCGGTGATGCCGCGCCGCTCGTCGGGGCCGAGTTCGACGCGCGCGACGTCGCGCAGCAGCACGGGCGTGCCGTTGTCGGTCTTCAGCACGATATTGCCGAGATCGTTGATGCTCCTGAGATAGCCCTTGCCGCGGATCACATACTCGAACTCGGACAGTTCGACGGTGCGGCCGCCGACGTCCGCATTGCTGGCGCGGATCGCCTCGCGCATCTTCTGCATGCTGATGCCGAGGTCGCGCATCCGCTGCGGATCGAGGATCACGTTGTACTGCTTGACGAAGCCGCCGACGCTGGCGACCTCGGCGACGCCTTCGGCCTTGGCCAGCGCGAATTTGAGATTCCAGTCTTGGATCGTCCTGGTATCGGCAAGGTTCAACTGTTTCGACATCACCGCGTACTGGTAGACCCAGCCGACGCCGGTCGCGTCCGGACCGATGGTCGGCGTCACGCCGGCCGGCAGTCGCGACGCTGCGCCGTTGAGGAATTCAAGCACCCGCGAGCGCGCCCAGTAGATGTCGGTGCCGTCCTCGAAGATCACGTAGACGAAGGAGACGCCGAAGAACGAGAAGCCGCGCACCACCTTCGATCGCGGCACCGTCAGCATCGCCGTGGTCAGGGGATAGGTGACCTGATCCTCGATCACCTGCGGCGCCTGGCCGGGATACTCCGTGTAGACGATCACCTGGGTGTCGGAGAGATCGGGGATGGCATCGAGCGGCAGATGGAGCAGCGCGTAGAATCCGGCGGCCGCGGCAAAGCCGGTGCCAAACAGCACCAGGAGAAGATTGCGCGCCGACCAGGCGATGACACGGGCGATCATGGCCTGGCTCCCATGCTCTTGTCGCTGGAGAGATCGGCATTCTCTGACCGATCGGCTTCGGCAAACCCCTTCAGCGCGGCCCTGAGGTTGCTCTCGGCGTCGATCAGGAAGTTGGCCGATGTCACGACCGCGTCGCCCTCGGAAAGGCCGTCGCGGATTTCGACATAGCCGTCGCCGCGCCGCCCCAGTTTGACCTCGCGCGGCTCGTAGCGGCCACGGCCCTTGTCGATCAGCACGGTCTGCCGGCTGCCGGTGTCGAGCACGGCGCTGTCGGCGACCGCAAGCACCGGCGCCTGGCCGCCGGTGTCGATCTCGGCGTCGACATACATGTCGGGTAGCAAGGCGAGATCCGCATTAGGCAATTCGATCCTGACCCGCGCCGTGCGCGTCTCCTTGTTGACCTGCGGATAGATCACGCCGATACGGCCTTCGAACCGGCGGCCAGGATAGCTGCGCGCCCGCACCGTAACGGGTTGCCCGATCGCGATGCTACCGAGATCGCGCTCGGCGACGTCGATCACCGCCCACAGCAGCGAGACGTCGGCAATCCGGAACAGCACGTCGCCCGGCTGCGCACGCATACCCTCGATCGCATTGCGCTGAAGCACGATGCCGTCGCGCGGCGACGACCACTGGATCGCGATGGGCACGGTCCGGCTCTTTTCCATCTCTGCGATGAAAGCCTCGGGCACGTCGAGGTTCACCAGCCGCTGCCGGGAGCCTCTCCCGTAGGGCTCGATGCCTGCAATGGCCTTCGACGTGATGGTCGCAAGATATTCGGCAGCCGCGGAGGAGACCGCGGGGCTGTAGATCTCCATCAGCGGCTGCCCCCTGGTGACGCGGCTGCCGGTCGTGACGTCGGCGACCTTCTGCACATAGCTTTCGGCGCGCATTGCGATGACCGAGACGCGCCGTTCGTCGAGCTGGATCGTGCCGGGCGCGCGCACGAGCGTCCTGATCCGGCGCAATTCCGCGGGCTCCGAGGTGACGCCGGTGCGCTGGATCCTGCCGGGCGACAGCGTCAGCGAACCGTCGTCGCTGTCGTCGCCTTCGTACACGGCGATGTAGTCCATCCCCATGGAGTCCTTCTTCGGCACCGGCGAGGTGTCGGGAAGCCCCATCGGATTGCGGTAATATTTGATCTTGCGCTCGGCCTTGGCCTCGGCCGTCGGCATCGCCGCTGGCGGCTCGACCTCCTCGAAGCCGAGATCGGCGCCCGCCGGAACCGGTCGGTAGTCCCGGCCATCCTGCGTCCGCTTCGGGGTCAGCGAGTAGAACGGCCTGCCGTCCGGATCGCGGAAATAGAGCGGCGCGCCCGTCTCCGTCGCCTGCACAGCTGATGCGACGAGATTTGACGTCGATCGCGGCTGATAGAAGCGACCGATGAATGCGACGCCAACCGCTGCAACAATCGCAGCGGCGGCGCCGGCAAGGCCAAGGCGGGTCATTTCGCAGCCGTGACGACGAGTTTGTTGTCGACCGTGCCGGTCTCGCCCTGCACCTTGGCGCCGAGCGAAAGCTGCCAGCGTCCGGCCATGCTGAAATTCGCCTTGAACCGGTAGCTGCCCGGCTCCGAAGCAGGCATCGGCATCACCTTGGTGACCATCTCCTGCATGCCCTCGGGCGCCATGTCGAGCCGCGTCGCGAAGATGACGGCGTCCGGGACGGGCTTTCCGGTGATCTTGTCGACCAGCCGCACCGTGACGATGCGATCGGCACCGACCTGGACGGTCGGCTGGGCGAGCTGAAATTCGTAGTTCTTGATCTCGGCGCGCGCGGGCGAAGCCGCCATGGCAGCACCGATCAGCGCGGCCAGAGCGGCGCGCGCCAGGTTTGAATTGGTCATGTCTGTTGTCCTCGACAGGTCTGATGAACCGCGTGCGCGGCATACGACGACACGCGCGTCACGCGACGCGCGCGGCAGCGATCAGGCGCTTGCGCGCCGGTCAGACGTTGCTTCGAGGTGGATGGTCAGGGGGCTTGGCGCCGAGGCCGTCGAGCAGGAGATCGTCATGCGCAGCGAATTGGCTGCGGAGCGGATGGCGCTCGATCAGCGTCACAGCCCCGGTCGGGACCGGCAGCGGCACGCTCAGCATGCAAAGCGCAACGAACGGACAGCCGTCGCAGGTCTTGCTCTGGGTCTGGTCCGGACAGCACGGCATGTCCTCCGACATGACACGCATGTCAGCCTGCATCTCGCCGGCCATCATCTGCATCGAGGCTGCTGCGTCGCCCGGCATCAGCCGGGCAAACGCCGGCGCCACGGGCGCGAGCAAAAGCCCGGCCCCGACGAGCAGCAGAATCCAGAGATTGGCGATGCGCCTCGGATGCATGCCGCCTTGTCGCATGTTCGCGACCGGCCTGCAAATCAGGCCGAGATCACGATCTCGCCAGCCCGCGCCAACTGGCATGGCGCTTCATTCAGTCGGTCACGCCTTCGACAGCGCGGGATCGACCGGCATTTTCCGCATCGCTTGGACGATAGACTGAACGAACCAATGGTTTATGATCATGGATCGACTGACCGGCATGCCTATTCGCCAAGGTCTTCATCGTGGAAACCTGCGGCCGAGTGGAAAGAAGGCCATGCAACTTGTCTCGACCCTGACCTGCCCCGCTTGCGGCTTTGCCGCCACCGAGACCATGCCAACCGACGCCTGCCAGTTCTTCTACGACTGCAAGGGCTGCGGCATCCGTCTCAAGCCGAAAGCCGGCGATTGCTGCGTGTTCTGTTCCTACGGTTCGGTGCCCTGCCCGCCGGTCCAGGAAGCGGGTCGCTGCTGCGACCGTTGATTGTCTGCTGTAACACCATGTAAAGCGCTCGTACACGTCGATCGCTCCAACGTCTCCCGGAGAATGCTTATTCCAGCACTGTCGCACGAGCTCGTCCGTTCCAACGCGAAGGCTGAATGTCGCGGGCGACCCGTGAAAAGGTTTTGGTTCTCCTGCTCGACTGAGGTTAAGGTGCGCATGGCGGGCCTTGAAAACAGGCCTCGTCCTCGAGGGTCGGCACTGTGAAGCGAATTCTGAAGGTATTGACCTATATTGCGGCCGGCCTCTATCTGCTGGTCGACGCGATATTCATGACGCTCGCCAGGCCGATTGCCGACTGGATCGGCAAGCATGTCGAGCTTACGAGATTGAGGGCCTGGATCAAGTCGCTGCCGCCGTATCAGTCTCTTGCCTTGTTCTCCGTACCGGTGATCGTACTCGAGCCGATCAAGCCCATAGCAGC
The DNA here is from genome assembly GCF_018130215.1 of Bradyrhizobium jicamae. Lineage (GTDB taxonomy): Bacteria > Pseudomonadota > Alphaproteobacteria > Rhizobiales > Xanthobacteraceae > Bradyrhizobium > Bradyrhizobium jicamae_A. Next base: position 19,866 of record NZ_JAFCKQ010000022.1, on the reverse strand, counting down.
CTACCTCGCGGCTACCGGCCAGTTCCTGAGCAGCGTTGTGACATTCATTGTCGGCGAATTGCTGAAGCTCGTCCTGGTGGAAAGGCTATTCAGCCTCACGCGAGAAAAGCTGATGCGCATTCCCACCTTCGCGAAGTTGTACACAATGTACAGCCAGGCCATAGCGTGGCTTAAAGCGACGGAGGCCTGGCGTACCGTCCGATTGCTCGTGAAAGGCGCTCGCGACTTCTTCAGGGCAACGAGAGCGCGGACAACGCGCTGGTTGTTTCGTCGAAGCGACAGGCAAAGCAGGCTGCACCTGAATCGGCCGGATGGCTTTCCGGACCACTAGACCCGCGGGCCGCGCCACGTCTTACCAGGCTGTTCGGCATCCCTGCCTTTGTCGCGCCCATGCCGATCCGGACGAAGCCAAGCCTCATGCCGGAGCGTCAAAATATGAGTTACGAACCCTTGTGAGTCCTCCAGGGATTGATTAGCCTTCTGCCCGCGATGAGCATCGAAGGCTCATCGCCCCTCGCGCGACTGGCGAGCTTGCGTGGAATTGACCACGGTGAAGCGCAGAGGGTTTTAAAGCCGATCGCCTGGGCACCTTTCAGCTGAACACACAGCGACTTAGGGAGCCCAGACCATGCCGTCATTCCGGAACGAACTCCACGTCAACGATTCCGAAATTGCCCTTGCTCTCGAGGGCGAGGAACGCCGTCAGCAAGATGGCGTCGAGCTGATTCCTTCCGAGAACTACACCTATCCGGAGGTTCTCGAACTGCTCGGGTCAGTGTTCACCAACAAGTATTCCGAGGGATATCCGGGGCGCCGGTATTACGGCGGCCAGGAATTTACCGATCGGATAGAGGACCTTGCTCGACGGCGAGCTTGCGCGCTCTTCCGCGCCGAGCATGCCAACGTCCAGCCTCTGTCCGGATCGCCAATGAACCAGGCCGTGTATCTCGGCCTGCTGAAGCCCGGCGATACGATCCTGGCGATGGACCTGTCGCACGGCGGCCACCTCACGCATGGCGCGCCCGTGTCGCACATGGGGCGGCTGTTCAACTTCGCCCGTTACAAGACGCAGCCTTCAAAGGGTGGCGCCATCGATTTCGATGAGCTCCGCGCAACGGCCCGGCAGGTCCACCCGAAGTTGGTGCTATGCGGCTACAGCTCCTATCCGCGCGACCTGGACTACGCTGCCTTCAAGAGCATCGCCGACGAGGTGGGCTCAATTACCATGGCCGACGTGAGCCACTACGGCGGCTTGATCGCCGGCAACGTTCTACGCAATCCGCTCGATGCGGGTTTCGACATCATGACGACGACGTCGCACAAGACCCTTCGCGGGCCGCGCGGGGGGATCATCCTTTGCCGCCGGCAGTTTGCCGGCAAGATCGACGCGTCGGTGTTCCCCGGACTGCAAGGCGGTCCGCACATGAATGTCGTGGCCGCGACCGCCGTAACGTTGAAGAAGGCAGCGACGTCGGACTATCAGGCCTATGCGCGGCTGGTCATGCGCAATGCGAAGGTTTTGGCCGAAGCGCTGATGGAGCGCGGGATGAAGCTGATCACCGACGGAACCGACAATCACATGATGGTCGTGGATACGGTGGCGAGCGCCGGACTGGACGGCGGCGTGGCCGAAGGCATTCTCGACGCCGTCGGAATCACCGCAAACAAGCAGATCATTCCCGATGACCCGCGTCCGCCGCTCAAGCCGAGCGGCGTTCGCCTCGGTACGCCGGCAGCGACCACGCGCGGCATGGGTGAGCCCGAAATGCAGCTCATCGCCGAACTGATCGCTGAGTCTCTCCGGTCGAATGGAGATGCCGAAGTCGCAAGACGGCTCAAGGCGACGAGCATCGAGATGTGCCGCGCCTTCCCGGTCCCGGGAATCGCGCCGCCGTTCAGGGTGGCCGAGCCGGTGAACTAGTCCAGGAGTAAGCGCCCCCGAACTCGCTCGACCTCCGTTGATACTTCGGTTTATCTGAATTTATTGCCGGGCAACCTCGCCTGGACACCAACGGCGCGAAGAATCGGCGGTTGTTGCCAGCGGCATCCCGTGGCACCATCGCCGGCGTTCATGTCATAGGTGCTTATGCCGTCTCGTAAATACGCCTGGGAGGAAATGACGGACGAGCAGTTGCTCAGGCAGCGGCTCAGCAGCCTGAGGGTTCAGGTCAAGGGCACGTGGCTCGAGGATTGTGCTGGTACTCTCAACGAAGAACTCGAGGCGCGAGGCATCCGGCTGCGGCCGCACGTCTGGATCTCGAGCGAATGGTTCAGTCCGGCAGACGTGCCGGGCATCGCCATTCCGTTCTATCTTGCCCACCCCCGCTTGATGAAACTCGAGAAGAAAATGATGCTCGAGGTTGAGGGAGGAACCTGGTCGGAGTGCATGGCGATTCTCCGTCACGAGGCGGGCCATGCCGTGCAGCACGCCTACCAGTTGCAGCGGCGCCGACGGTGGCAGCAGCTGTTCGGTCCGTCTTCGAAGCATTATCCGCTCTACTACCGGCCCAATCCGGCCAGCCGGCATTACGTCCAGCATCTTCGGCGCTGGTATGCGCAGAGCCATCCGGACGAGGATTTTGCCGAAACCTTTGCGGTGTGGTTGCGACCGCGATCGAACTGGCGAACGCGCTACGCCGGTTGGCCGGCGCTGAAAAAGCTCGAATATGTCGACGAACTGATGGGCGAGATCGCAGGTGTCCGGCCGCCGATCACGAAGCGGGATCGTGTCGATCCGCTGTCCAGCCTCGGCCAGACGATTGGGGAGCACTACCAGAAAAAGCAGGCGTTCTACGCTTTCGAGCCGCCGAAGACGTATGACCGGGATCTCCTGCGTCTGTTCTCCAGCGATCAACGGCATCGACGGGCGCAGCCGGCCGCTGCCTTCATCAGGCGGCACCGTGCGCAAATCAGGCAACTGGTCGCGCGATGGACCGGCGAGAACCAGCTTACGCTCGATGCCGTCCTCGATGACATGATCTCACGCTGTCGCGAACTCGATCTCCGCGCCCCGGGCTCCGAACGGAAGCTCGTGATCAACTTCACCATCTTGTTGACCGCCAAGACCATGCACGCGCTGTTCGGCCCGTCGCGGCGGAAATGGATCGCACTATGAGGCGGCTGCGCGTTCTCGTCCTGATGCATCCGGACTGCGTCCCCCCGGAGACGACCGACGGATACACCGCGCAGGAGATCCATGGATGGAAAACCGAGTTTGATGTCGTGAGCACCTTGCGTGCCGCAGGCCACGATGTTCGTCCGCTCGGCGTGCAGGAGGAAATCAAGCCGGTGCGCGACGCGATCGAGGATTTCAAGCCGCACGTCGTGTACACCTTGCTGGAGGAATTCCACTATTCGACCGGGTACGACCAGCACATCGCGAGTTTTCTCGAATTGATGAAGGTCCCCTACACCGGCTGTAACCCGCGCGGCCTGATCCTGGCGCGCGGCAAGGATCTGTCCAAAACGCTGGCGCACCATCGCCGCATCGCGGTGCCGGCCTTTGCCGTATTTCCGATGCGCCGCAAGATCAAGCGGCCCTCGCGCCTGGCCATGCCGCTCATCGTCAAGAGCCTGAGCGAGGATGGATCCTATGGAATATCGCAAGCCTCCATCGTCGATACGGACGACCAGCTGGCCGAACGCGTCGCCTTCGTTCACGATCGGCTCGGAACCGCCGCCATCGCCGAGCAATACATCGAGGGGCGCGAGCTCTATGTTGGTGTGCTCGGCAACAATCGGCTGCAGGTGCTCCCGATCTGGGAGTTGAAGTTTGGCAATCTGGGCGGCCAGGGAGCACGGCAAATAGCCACCCAAAAGGCCAAACACGACGTCAGTTACCAGGAACGTGTCGGAGTTGAAGACGGGCCGGCCGACGACCTCGCGCCGGAAGTGTCGGCCCTGATTCAGCGAACGGCGAAGCGCATCTACCGGACGCTGGGGCTCGATGGGTACGCGCGCATCGACTTTCGCTTGTCTGTGGAAGGCACTCCATATTTCATCGAAGCAAATCCGAATCCCGAAATCGCGAAGAGCGAGGAGTTCGCTACGGCGGCCCGGCATGATGGAATTGATTACCCGGACCTCCTGCATCGCATCCTGAACCTCGGAATAAGCCGGGCAAAGGCGGGAGCATCCGTCGGCTAAGGCCGATCCAGGGATGTAACGCATGAGCAACTACGGCTGGCGGCAAGCGAGACCACGACGATCACGTCCATGTCCATGCGGGCGATCCCGGGGAGGAAGTGGATGAACGGAACGAGGACCATTGCATCCGGGCTCTTCGCGGCGGCGCTCGCGTTCGCGCCGCAAGTTGCCCACTCGCAACAGGCGGCACAGCTGCTTGAATTCAACTACGGCATTCCCACCGCCGACCATGCGACTGTATTCGTCGCCCAGGATCTCAATCTGTTCGAGAAGGCCGGGTTGAAGCCGAAGTTCTTCTATTTTCAGTCCGGCGCGCCGCTGTTCGCTGGTCTCAGGAGCGAAAGGCTGGACGTTGTCACCGCGGGGTTGGCGCTGACCTTCGCGCTCGGCCAGGACATTCCGCTCAAGTTTCTGTTCTGGGAGGCCAACAATGCCGCTGCCGAGGGCCTGATCGTCGATCCCAAAGGGCCCGTGAAGTCGTACCGGGACATCGGCAAGGCCCAGAACATCGGCGCGGCTTTGGGAACCTGCGCCGAGGTCAGCCTCTATCTCATGGCGAAGAAGGTCGGCATCGATTACGCGAAGCTCAACGTCGTCAACGTTGTAGCGCCAAAGCTTCGTGATGCGTTCCTGAGCAAGTCGATCGACGCCGGCATTTCGTGGCCACCTTATTCGCTACAACTGCAGTCGGAAGGCTTTCCGATCGCCAGTTTCGACGAGGACTATCTCGAGCCGGGCGGCGTTTGCCCCGGATTGACCGCCGTGCGGCCGGCGTTCGTTGAGGCACATCCCGAGATCGCGGAGCGGCTCATTGCCGTCGAAGCGATGGCGCGTGAGGAGATGCAGAAGAACCCGCAAGTCGGCGTGGATGCCTTCGTCAAGCATCTGTCGGTAACGCCGGAGGTCGCGAAGGCGACACTCGATCGCGAGTGTTGCGGTCGCGTGCCGAGTTTTGCCGATCAGCTCGATCCGTCGTCGCCATTCTCGATGACGTCGAAGGATCGCGGTCTTGTCGGGAAGCTGTTTCTGGCAAGTGAGGTGCTTGCAGCGACCAGGGCGATTCCAATACCGATTCCGCTGGAAAAGATCCAGGCGGCGGTCGATCCGACCTACCTTCAGAAGTATGTGGACTCCCACCCAAAGTGAGTGGAGCGCCCCGCAGGCGTCGCTACGCTTGAGGCAGGGCCAGCGTGAGGCCATGGCGACGCATGATTTCCGCCATCTTTGCCCGGTCCGGCGGACCAACCGCCTGGTCGATCGCCTCGGCACACTCGCGGAAATACTGCGGGCCTTGCGCGGCCGGCGTAATCACGCAGAGCGCCTTCACGTCTCGATCGCCGTGATTGTCAAACCGGTGAACGGCGCCACGTGGAATGCATAGCGCCTGTCCCGGTCCAACGTCGACCTGTTTCCCGTTGACGGTCCAGGTCATCACCCCGTCGATGCCGTAAATCGTCTCTTCGTAATGGTCGTGGCTGTGCGCCGGGCCCGGCAGGCGCTGCCCCGCCGGGACAATCAGCTCGAAAGCCGAGATGCTGCCACTCGAGTTCTCTCCCGTGATCAGGAAGCGGACGACGAGCGGCCCGACCCGGATGGTTTCCTCGGAGGGATTGACGCGGAAGTTGACGGCTTGCTGCAGCATCGCGCTTCCCCTACGGTCAATTGCCTTTACTTTTAAAGTAAATTCCCTTTACTGAAAGCTGTCAATGCCCTCCACACTGAAAAATCGACCTGCCAACCCCAAGGATATGTTGATCGGCGCCCTGCTGCGTGTCCCGGCGCAGGCGATCCATCGTCGCCTCATCAATGACCTTAATGCAGCCGGCTTCAAAGAGCTGCGCCTGCCCCATATCGCGGTGTTGCAATTCCCGGGACCAGATGGCGTTCGCCCGAGCACCCTCGCCGAGCGCGCTGGCATGAGCAAGCAAGCCATGAACCAGCTGCTCGGGAGCCTTGAAGGTCTCGGCTATATCGCCCGGTCCGATACGCCCGACGAGGGCCGCGCGCGAATAGTCCGCTTTACCAAGCGCGGCCACGCCGCATACTCGAAGATCCATGACATCCTCCGCGACATCGAGCGTGAATGGAGTGCCGAGCTCGGGCCTGCGAGTTTCACACAGCTCAAGGCGCTATTATGCCGTGTCTGGAATAGCCCGCTGATTCAGTCGCCGGCGGGAAACGGCACATAGGATTGATCATCGGCGCGCAGCCTTGCCTTGTTAGGAGCCGCGATACTCACTCAAGCCTGCCCTCTATCTGCCTCCGACCGTCACACGATGGCCCAAGCGCTCAATGAAAAGGCCGACGCCGAAATTTCGCTGGACGCCATCGAAGTCACCCAGACTGTCCTTTGGGGGTCCGAGAGTTGGGTGCAATCGCGGTGGTCCTGAGAGCGAAATACCGTCGACCTACGCCAACAACACTTGTCCTTTGGCGCTCACGTTCAGCCGCAGGCCGCCTCAGTTGCGGGGATGTTCAACGACAATGAAGGCTCTGACAATGCATCGCGTGCGCTCGCCGTCATGCACCTCAATGCCGACATACGTTCCTGCCTGTTCGTCGCTACGGCCGATCCGCCCGATGATTGCAGCAACTGCACGGAACGCATGGCGACACGCAGCCTGCTCGTCAGGAAACGAACGCCCTTTGTGGTCTTCGATCTGTTTTCCATCTTGGTGCTTGTGAAAGTAAAAGCGGGCCATCTATCTCGGTTTCCCAGAAAATGGACCGCTTATCGCAAGTTTGCTCGTCAAGTCTTGTGATTGCGAGCCGAGAATTTGGGATTTCGCGCCAGCTCACGAATCAGCGAACAGGCATTGGGCAAGGTGTGGAAGAACGCGTGGTCTTACCGTCCGACGATGTCGCGTTTTGACCCGACGCGGAATTCGGAGAAGGCAGCAAGGCCGCAGCGCCTCGATGGATGTTTTCACAGCAGGCCGCTATAATGCTTGCCGCGGAATAGGTCAGCTTCCAATACCCATTGTGATTTCGCGATTGACCGTTGACCAATATGTTTCAAGGGGAGGCAAAAAATGGCGGCTGCCTGGCAGATATCGGGAGACTATTTCGAGAACTGCAACTGCAGCGTGGTCTGTCCCTGTCTGGTGTCGAAATCCGCGCCGCTTACGTCGAAGCCAACCGAAGGCGTGTGCGACGTGGCGCTGCTCTTTCACATTGACAAGGGAAGCTATGAGAGCACCGCTCTCGACGACCTGAACGTGGCGCTCGCAGTCCATACACCTGGGCCTATGGCAGAAGGAAATTGGTCAGTTGCCGCCTACATCGACGAGCGCGCCAACGAAAAGCAGACGGAAGCACTGGGCGCCATTTTTACGGGAGCGGTCGGCGGACCGATGGCGCATTTCGCGCCGCTGATCACGAAAAACCTTGGCGCGAAGAAGGTTCCGATCACCTATAGCGTGAAAGGCAAGACACGCTCCGCCGAAATCCCGGGTATCCTGCGCATGAGTGTTGATCCGCTGCCGACCGCACATCCAAGCGGCGAGATGTGGGCAAATATCGGTCATCCGGTCAGTCCCGACAAGCTTGCTCTTGCCGTGGGGGCTCCCGGAAATACCTTCAGTGATCACGGGATGCGCTGGGACAACTCCGGCAAGAACGGCCACTACGCGCCGATCCGGTGGTCAAGCACGTCCGGATGAACAAATCGGCCTTCGAAGCCATCCTGCGCCGCGACCGCATAATCATACTAGCTTCGCTGGTGGTGCTGACCGTACTCGCCTGGTTCGACCTGATCCGGCTTGCCGACGATATGGAAATGGGCGGCATGGACATGACGGGCTTCCGCATGATCCCGGCTGGTCAGGCTCTGATGATGCCGGCCAGCGCCCCCTGGCAACCGATAGAGTTCGCTTACGTGTTCGTGATGTGGATCGTGATGATGATTGGCATGATGACGCCATCCGTCGCGCCGATGATCCTGGTTTACGCACGTGTTGGGCGCCACGCGACCGAAACCGGGCCATTCGCCTCAGTTGCATGGTTTGCGGGCGGCTATTTTTTGGCTTGGGTCGCCTTTTCACTCGTGGCGACGTCGCTGCAATGGGCTCTTGAGCGTGCCGCCCTGCTCACGCCGATGATGGCTGGCACCAGCAACATTGTCGGCGGCATGTTGTTGATCCTCGCCGGGCTCTACCAGTGGACGCCGCTGAAGGACGTTTGTCTCCGACAATGCCAGGCGCCGCTTGGCTTCATCTTGAGCCGTGGCGGTTTCCAGAGGGCCACGACCAGTTCGTTGGCACTGGGCTTCCGCCATGGCGGCTACTGTCTCGGATGCTGTTGGGCGCTCATGGTTCTCCTCTTTACTCTCGGAGTGATGAACCTGTTCTGGATTGCTGCGCTTGCCATTCTCGTTCTGCTGGAGAAGGTCGTACCGTCAGGCCGCGGGATTGCACGGATTGCGGGCCTCGCCTTTCTTGCCGGGGGCGTGTGGATGCTGTTCCAATCGAGCTGAGTCGAGCCCACGCGGACGCGTTCGCCAGCCGCTTGATCCGTCAACCGATGTCGTGTTCTGGCCCCGAGCAGACCAACGATTGCGCCAACAAGAGGAGCCCCGCCAGACTCGCGCGGGGCTCTCCATACGAGACACTGACGCAGCGTTAGACTTTGCAATGCAGCTGATCGCCGTGGACGCTCAGCTCGCCGCCACCAAGGATGCAGCCGGCCGCGAACCCGAGCCGATGGAGGAGATCCCCAATGCCACTCCCGCTCACGAGCTCCAGCTGCTTCTCATCCAGTTCGGCATTGTCGACATTGCCGCGTGCCGCATATTCCATGTCGAGTTTGGTCATAATCAAGCTCCTTTGAATGGGGCGAGACCATCTCACCACCTGACACGCTCTTAGTCTCGTGCATCGGGTGAGCACTGTGACTGACCTCACAATCGGCCTCAGCAAGCGGTCCCCCCTATTCCTTGGCGCGGCCATATCGAGCAACTGACCGAATGCGTTCGGATCGAGGGCCGTGGGCCATTCCAAAACGCAATCCTTGATTCAAATCAACGAGTGTCCCGCGCGAACCGACAACCAATTGCCATTGCCATCAGGGAGTATAGCCAGGTGACCGAATTCTTCCGGTCATTCCCGATCTTTGCGGCGATCCTGCTGGCGGCTGGCGGCTGCAGCAAGGCGCCGCCAGATCCTGCCGTCCGCGAGGTTTTCGAGGCGCGCGCGATCACGCAGCAACAGGGGCCGGTCACCGCTCGCGCAGCGGTTCTCGCCGATGACGAGAGCGAACGTTACTTTGGTGTTTCTCTGGCCGATAAGGGCATGCAAGCTGTATGGCTCAGCGTCAAGAACGATATCGACGGCCCGCTCTACTATCTGCCGGCGACAACGGATGCGAACTATTACACGCCGCCGGAGGCATCCCGGATATTTCACGCATGGTGGCCAGGTGAAGCCGATCGACAGAGGGGGTCGTTCTTCGCGCGGCAGGCGATGCCCGAGATCATCGGGGCCGGCCAAGTCGCGTCTGGAATTGTGCTGACCCATCGCGAAGGTGGGGTCAAATTCGTTCGTGCCGCTTTTGTCGGCGCTGGCGAGCAATTTGAATTTCGCTTCGTGATCCAATTGGACAGAAAGCTCTATGCTGCGCAAAACATCGATTTCAACGCATTGCCCAAGGCGACCGAGAACGTCGACCTCGCCGGCCTGCGCAGGAAGCTGGAGGAACTACCTTGTTGCACCTCGAACAAGGAGGAAGACAGACATGGAGACCCGCTCAACCTGGTGATTGTCGGTAGCGGCGCCGATGCCATCTTCCCGTTCATAGAGCGGGGGTGGCGCCTCGATGAACCGCTGGATGTGCATAGCATCCTGAGAACGGTCGGGGCTTTCGTCTTCGGAACGGAATACACGACTTCGCCGGTCAGCCCCCTTTATGTTTTTGGTCGTCCGCAAGACATTGCCTTGCAGAAGGCCCGGAACAGCATCAGTTTGCGCAACCATTTGCGGGTCTGGCACGCGCCATTCACCTTCGAGGGACACGATGTCTGGGTGGGGCAGATCAGTCGTGATATCGGCACGAAGCTGACGACCCAGACATGGTCCTTCACCACGCACCGGATCAGTCCGGAGGTGGATCAGGATCGTTACTATATTCTCCAGGACCTGTTGTTGACCGGCGAAGCCTACCGCTTCGCCTTCGCAGGCGGAGTCGGCGTTTCGAGCCCGATCAATCCACGGACAAACCTTGGATTTGATCCCTATGTGACGGATGGCCTGCGGCTCGTCATCTTTCTCGGTCCGCAGCGAAAGCCGGCCGGCCAGGTCGAATTCATCGACTGGGAGCGGCCGTCGCCACGGTGACAAGTCTCGTTCCCGTCCGACGAATGGAGATGCTTGACTTCCGCTGATGGCTCCAAACCGACATCTTCGCTCATCATGCGGATTTCCGCCTTCGACGGCGTCGCGGACAAGCATCGGGCATTCGACGAGGTCGCGTTTTGACCCGTTCCGGACCGGAAGCCTTGATCTAAGTCAAACGGGTCCAATTCGGCGTGCCTAGCGTTATCGTGCTACTTCGGGAGAAGCACATGCTGACGCGCGTGGTGCAGGTTTTCTTCCTTTTCACGGCGCTGGTGCTTGCTGCCTGCGATCATGCTTTGGCAGAGGATTCCGCTGCATCTCCAAAAATCGAGGAGGAGATGTTTGCACTGCCATTCCCCTTGCCAATACTTGCCTACGTGGTGCGTCCTGTCGGCGAAGGGCCGTTTCCCTTGCTGATCATGAACCACGGGATTTCGCTGGGCGCCCAGGAGCGTTCCATGTTTCCGCCCGTTGAATATCGTGCCGCTGCACACTGGTTTGCACGGCACGGCTATTTCGTGATTTCACCGCTGAGATATGGAGCCAGCAGCCTCGATATAAAGGACCAGGGCGTTTTTGGATCCGTCTTTGGGCATGTCGGCAGTTGCGACAATCCGAACTTTCTTGGCCCGGGGCTCGCCATTGCCACCTTGAACGAATGGCTCATTGAGTACATGAGCACGAGAGAGATGATCGCTCCCACCAAGGTGATCGTCGTCGGTCAGTCGGGCGGCGGCTGGGGCTCCATTGCGTTGGCGAGCCGGAACCCGCCTTCTGTTCGCGCGATCATCACTTTTGCCGCAGGGCGTGGCGGCCGAGTGGACGGTAAACCGAACAACAATTGTGCTCCCGACAAACTCGTTGCTGCGACGGGTATTTTCGGTCTCACCTCGCGCGTGCCGATGCTTTGGATATATGCGGAAAACGACAGCTATTTTGGACCGGAGCTGGCGGGACGTATGCACAAGGCGTTTGAGGCTAGTGGAGGACATGCCGAATTTCACATGCTGCCAGCATTCAAGGACGACGGCCATTTCCTGATCGACTCGCCAGAGGGTGTGCCGCTCTGGGCGCCTCTCGTGACCGAGTTCCTTGAAAGGCACTCGTAGCTCCAGGCCACAACGAAAACGGGCGCACAATGAAGCTACTAGCCATGGGAAGTGCTCAGCCATTCGTCCGCATTGGACTAACGAGTGCTGTCTTGATGCTTTTGACCGCAACTGTCGATGCACAAGATCGGAAAGCTCTAGACGAGAAGCTTCAATTGAGACCTCCCCCAGTGCATCTGCCGGAAAGCATCCATTATTCCACATGGCGCAAGGTGTGCTTCAAAGGTTCCGACGGCGCAACGCTTTGTCGGACAACTTCCACCGGCACCGACGTCGCAGGTGTGGTCGTCGTCCGTGTGGATCTGATTGAGCGGGCCGATGCTCCTCTCGCCCGGTTGCAGCTTTTCGTACCTCAAGGGCTTTCTGTGCAAGCTGGAGTAAAAGTGAGTGTTGATCAGGGCGCGCCCACCATCGTGCCTTATACTTTCTGCCTCACCAACATCTGCATCGCGGCTGCTTCAATTACCCCGAGCGCAGTCAAAGAAATGGAACCGGGCCAAACGCTCAGAATTGAGCAAACCGATTTCGACTCCTCCCCCGTCACGATAAATATTCCATTAGGTCAGTTCGCTGCTGCTCACAATGGCCCTCCGGCAGCGTCTTACGATTTCAATCTCGACACGGAGTGAAGACTGCATTTCCTACTCGGCCATGTAGTGCTCCGGAGTCGGGAATAGGGTGGGAAGACTGCGATACCAAGTGGCGAGCCAAGCTATGCCCACCAGCAGGGCAATGCCTACGATGCTGACAAGCATCTGGGCCAAGATGCCGCCGCTGACCTGCACGAGGATCCAGTGAGCGGCAAAGGAAAGAAAGACGCCAAAGCAAAATACGGGTAGCGAACGCTGACCACACAGGATCAGCGGGCGCAGCCGTCTGGAACGGAGCCACGGCGCATCCGCTGGGAGAAAATGCAGCAACGCGATCATCGCGGCCAGGAAATGGATGAGGCGCAGCGGGTCAAGGTTGGATTTGTCGATCGGATAAATCGCGCGACGTAGAGCCTCTGGCACAAATCGCTCCAAGCTCGGCACATGCCATGTCATGACGATCAGGAACGCGAAGGCGAGCCACGCCACCGCGACAATCGTGATCGGGCGAGAGAGTGCAGTCGACCTTATCCTCGGCCCGCTACCAAAGCCGCACCAAACGCCGAATACAAACAGGAACTGCCATGCGAACGGGTTGAAATACCATTTGCCCCCCCGGAAACGAGGGCAAATTCCAATCGAAATGTCGGGCGGCAAAATAGAAGACCGCAGAGCCGAGCAAGGTCAAGTTCGGCCGACGCAGCAGACACCACAACAACGCTGGCGCCGCGAGAACCAGCACGATGTAGAGAGGAAGGACATCGAGGTTGACCGGCTTGTACTTGAGCAGCAGGGCCTGCCCGATCATGATGTCGGGACGGTCAAGAAATTGCGCCACGTTGAACGCGTCCTTGTACATCGGATTGTCAAAGCGAGCTGCGGTACGAGCGATCTGAGCGACAAAAAACAGGAACAGGAAGATGTGAGCGACATAGAGCTGCGACGCTCGCGTCCAGAGCCGCTTTGTCGCGGCTAAGAGCTGCCCGTTCCTAACGGCGGGTCCGTATGCAAATCCTATCGAATAGCCGGAGACATAGACGAAGAACTCCGCTGCGTCGCTGAAGCCGTAATTGCGGATCGTGAACCAATTGAGGAAGTTATTCGGAATATGGTCGAGGAGATTATCCACTGGCCGATGCCGCGCAGGAAATCGAGCCGCAGGTCGCGCTTGGGCGGCGGCAACAGAAGCGTGTTGCGCGGCTCTGTGCTGCTTGCATCCATGTCCTGACCTTCCGCGCGGGATGAGCTCAAGATACAAGCATGGCTTGAGACAGCTGATTTGGTTGATCCAGATCAAAGCTCGCGGTCAAAAGAGGGAACTCGAAACAGGTAGGTCGGTTCTTGGCCCCAAACCGACATCTTCGCTCATCATGCGGATTTCCGCTTTCGACGGCGTCGCGGACAAGCATCGGGAATTCGACGAGGTCGCGTCTTGACCCCGAGCGGACGTCGCGAGCCGATTGCCGCATGCAGATCACTGAGGCAGCGCCACCCCGGCGATTTGCATGACGCCAAGCTGGTCGAACAGCTCAATCTGTTCACCGTTCAGTACAGGAATGTAGCAGCGACGTCTGGCACCCGGGATCGAGATACAGAGCTTATCCTCCGCGACCGTCCATGTCCCGGCTGCAGGTCCAAGGGCCTCGTCCCAGTGCGGATAGGTCATCCGGCCGTCGGGCTCGAATCGCATTGTGAACGGACCATCCCTGAGCTTGGTACCGAAGCTGATCGTCCTGCCCTGGAATTTTGCGGCCAGGGTCTCACCTGTCGGCCGTTCGCCGGTCGCTGCTGTGAGCGAGGCATCGGGCCCCGGATCATAGCCCTCGGCCTTCAGGATCAGCCAGAAGAGCCTGGCAATACTACGCATCGAAGGTTCGGTGAAGGGCGTGTCGCGGTCGACACGATGCACCACGACGAGGTCGAGTGCGGGCACGACCAGGGCGTATTGCCCGCCGGCACCTTCGGCCAAAAAGCTGCCCTCGGGCAAAGTCACCGTAGGCGCAACGGCACCGCCCAGAAAACCGATCCACCAGAGATAGCCATAGCCCTGCCCGGACGCCGCTCTCGAATAGCCACGCGTGCTCTCTTCCACCCACTCCCGCGGCACGATCTGGTGTGCGGCCCAATTGCCTCTGTGCAGATAGAGAAGTGCAAAACGCGCCAAGTCCCGTGCGCTCATGCGGATCTCATAGGCGGGGTGGATAGACGCTTCGCCGCGGACGTAGCTGCCATCCTGTTGCCGGTAGTCCTGCATGCCGATTGGCTTTGCGATCTTTCGGTCGAGCGCCTCGAAGAGGCCGGTGCCAGTTGCGTGCTCGTAGATCGTGCCCAGCACGTTGAAGTCCCAATTGTTGTAGTACCAGAAGGTGCCGGGCGGGTGGCTGCCGCGCGGCGGTCTCATCTTGGCCATGTCCGGCGTCTCATAGAGCGCCGCATGGTAGACCCCGGAACGCGCTTCGAGGAGTTCGCGCACCGTCGCGCCCTTCTCGATCCCGGTCAGGCCAGGCGGATTATCGTCGATGCCGAGTTCGCCAAGCGTGCTGTCGAGGTTGATCAGGCGATCCGACACTGCGATGCCGATCAGGGCGCTGAGCAGGCTCTTGCGGATTGAAGCGAGCTCCATTGGCTTCGTCGTATTGCCCCACTCGGCCACCACCTTTCCGTGCTGAACGATCACAACCGCGCTCGAGCGAATCTGATCCGAAAAGGATCGCGCTTGGGCCAATTCGGTCTCTGACCAGCCCAATTCTGCAGGGGTGACGCGCTCCCACTCCGCTGCCGGGAAGCCATCTTCAGCTGTGGCAGGCCCGAACCGAACCAAAGCGCCGAGCAGCGCGACGGCGAAAACAATCTGGCGAATATACATTGGATCCCACGCGCCGCCGCCCTAATATCGACGGTCTGGCAGCCACGGCAGCCAATGCTTGATTTCTGCAATTGGGTCCGTGGTCAGCAGGCCGACGGCATGCAAGGCGATCGCGAGACAAAAGATGAGCGCGAGCACTTTGCCGAGCACCACCATGAAGAAGGCAGTCGGCTCGCGATCTTCCGAATATTGCGACAGCTCTCCGTAGACGGTCCCTGTGGAGTAGGACGAATAGATCCCCCAGGCCGCACACAAGGCCAGCACTCCGAAAACCGATGCGATCACCCACTGAGGCATTGGAAACCACCATAATCCGACCGCGCCAATCCTATCAGGCGCGCCCTAATTGCTCGTTATCGGCTCCGCGTGGGGCTTTGGTCCCGGGCTGGGGGCGGAATGTCGAGGGGACTTCACAACCACAGGCCTTTTTGGCGCCACCCGCGTATGTCTGATTGTGGCCCTTCGCGACCGTTTGCGCGGCACGGGGAAACGTCCGAAGTTGAGGTGAGACCGGAAGTCACCCGCGAAAGTTCAGGCCGACGCTCATGACCCGCCGCGGCCGTTACCCTCGGGTTAGTCAGGAATCAGGTAGAGAAAAGCGATAACAATCGCCACGGGTGCAAGGATAAACAGCAGGGCCATCCCTCTCTCATAGGTCTTGGAGTGGGTGGTCCGTCCCCTCGCCTCGTTCGGTTCACTGGATGGGGCAATCACGGGCTATCTCCTGCAACGCGTGGTCGGCATCACGCCGCCAGTGATCCGCGCCGACAGTCCGCGCGGTCGCCAATCATTGGCGTCAGAAACGGCCTCCCGTAGTTTGATCCAGATCAACGATTGTGTTGTGGCAAGAGCGCGCGTCGCCAGTGGCGATATGGCTGCGCTGACACCTCCCGGCAGGAGCCCGATGTCGGATTCGGACCGACATGGACCACCCGGAACTAGTTCAACGCAAACCAGACCTTGGCAACAAACGTCGCTCCGCACCAATTCGAAACCAGGCCATCCGGATTGGTGGCGAAATTACGCGGCCACCTGGCTGCGCGTTTGGCGGCGGGCTGTGTCGGCAAGTTGACAGTGGCGGCCGTCGCGCCGGCGTACAACCGCGCGACAGCCGTGGGGTGCCATGTGCCCCCCCGTGGAGCCGGGATGCCCTTCACCTGCAAATCACCGGCGATCTCGCGAACCGTGGTCATCTCTGGCGCTACTTGCGGCTTCGGGCTGCGGGCGACGCGCCTGGATCCACTCGCTCCGAGACTTTCCTACATGCAGGCATCGATAGCTTACGGCCATTTCTTTGCTGGACGATACGGCGAGGCGTCTAGCTGGGCGGAAAGATCGATCCAAGAACAGATTTCACCGGTTGCCCTGCGTGTGTTGGCTGCGAGCTTGGCGCTCGCTGGCAAGCTTGAACACGCCCGGGACGTGGCTGTCCGCTTGATGCAGCTCGTTCCGGCACTTCGCGTCTCGCACATTAAGACGTTAATCCCTATTCGCCGCCCTGACGACTTGGCTAGGCTTGAAGAGGGCCTGCGGCTTGCCGGGGTGCCCGAGGGGTAGCTTTGGTCAAGTTCGGGACCGTTACACTTGGTTGACGAGGGCGCACCCTCTAGCCCACACTGGTCGCCTTAGGTTGGCATTGGGGCACGCATGTCAGACCCTGTGGCAGTCAGCCGGAAGCTCGTCGCAGTCTTCGCAGCGGACGTCGAAGGCTATAGCCGCCTAATGGGAGCCGATGAGGTCGGCACGCTCAAGGGGCTAACCGAACGACGCGCAATCCTCGACAGGCTCATTGGGCAGCACAGGGGTCGCATAGCGAACACGGCGGGAGACAGTGTCCTTGCGGAGTTCGGGAGCGCTGTGGAGGCGGTGCAGTGCGCGGTAGACGCGCAGATTGCCTTGGCCGAAGCGAACGCCGGTCTCGCACCTGATCGCCGCATCAGCTTCCGCATTGGTATCCACATCGGCGACGTAATGGTACGCGCTGGGGACCTCTTCGGTGACGGCGTGAACGTTGCCGCGCGTCTACAGTCGATTGCCAAGCCGGGTGGCGTGTGTATCTCCGGGACCACCTATGATCAGGTACGGAAGGTCCTGCCCATGACCTTCGTGGACCTTGGTGTTCAGCAGGTGAAGAACATTCACCAGCCGATCAGGGCATATTGGGTGAGTGCGCCGAGTGAACCGCAAGCGGCCGATCCCGCGCTTGCTGCCGAGGCTGATGCCTTGCCCCCGCTGCCCGACAAGCCCTCCATCGCAGTCCTGCCTTTTCAGAATATGTCGGGTGATGCCGAGCAGGAGTATTTTGCCGATGGGATGGTCGATGAGATCATCACAGCGCTCTCACGGTTCAAGTCCCTGTTCGTAGTCGCCCGCAATTCGAGTTTCACGTTCAAAGGTCGATCCGTTGACATCAAGGAGGTCGGGCATACGCTGGGCGTTCGGTACGTGCTTGAGGGCTCGGTGCGCAAGGCATCGGGAAGAGTTCGCATCATCGGACAGTTGATTGATGCTGTTGCAGGCACGCACCTATGGGCGGACAGGTTTGAGCGTGATCTAGTTGACGTTTTCGCGCTGCAGGACGAAATAGCGGGGGCCGTTGTTTCAGCCATTGAGCCAAAATTGCTTCAAACAGAGATTGCAAATGCGACACGGCGGCGAACGGAGAGCCTCACCGCATACGATTTTTATCTGCGAGCCTTGCAGCAGTTTAATGCTACGAGCCGCGAGGGGATAGCGGAAGCTCTAAGGCTTACAAAACGCGCTTTGGAGCTGGAGCCTCGGTTCGACGCTGCGGCTGCGATGGCGGGTATCTGTCATATGCAGCGCGTCCTTTTTGGCTATGCCGTCGACCCTCAATTCGAGCGCAACGAAGCCGTTCGGCTCAGTCGCCTAGCATTGAGCATGGACGACGGTGATGCGGAGTGGTTGGCGGACGCCGCTTTGATTTCGGCCTTTATGGTCGGCGATTGTGAAAGCGCAATCGAAATGGCCGACCGAGCCGTTGCGCTCAACCCCAATCTGTTTCTCGCGTGGCATTGCAGAGGCTGGAGCTATAGAATTGCCGGCAATCCGGGGGAGGCGCTTCGCAGCTTTGAACGCGCTGCTCGTATGAGCCCAGTTGACACGCGGCTGCACCTAACGTTCGCTGCAATGGGGAGTTCCTTAATTGAGCTTCGTCGCTTTGACGAAGCTATTCTCGCAGCTAGGAGGGCGCGACGCCAGAGCCCCTCCTACTCTGCCAGCTACCGTTGTCTCGCGTCGGCTTTCGCCCATCTCGGTCGCAACGCCGAGGCGCGCGAAGCGGCGGAGCGCGTGATGGAAACGGATCCCACGTTTACAATATCCGGGTGGATTGCGCGCGGCGGGCAAGAAAACTCGAAGGTGCAGATTGAGGGCCTTCGGAAAGCGGGACTGCCCGAATGAGCCCGGTGTATCCCCTCGTTTCCCTGTGGCGAACACGCAGCTCGTTTCGGCTCGGCAGGCGCACGCGGATTTCGGAGGCTGTCTCCTTTCTGATATCATGCGACTCTGGCCCCGGGAGGTTCTGCCGATGCCGCGCTTTTCAACATACCAGCCCGCAGGGGTCATCCCAGCCGTCCTGCTGCCGTTCAATGACGATCTGTCGATCGACCACGCGAGCTTCAAAACTCACCTGACTGATGTCGCGAGTGTCGAAGGCATCTCCGCCATCACCGTGAACGCGCACTCGACGGAAGTCGCCTCTTGTACGGCCGACGAGCAGCGCCAGGTGATGGAGATCGCCGGTGACACGGTCGGCGATCGCCTGCCAATCATCCACGGCGTCTATGCCGAGGGAAGCATCGAGGCGGCGGCGATTGCCCGCCGCGCGGCAGCCGGCGGCGCGTCAGCTTTGCTGGTGTTCCCGCCCGGACCCTTCACACTGGGCCAGTCCGCGGAGATGGTCCTTGCCCACTTCCGCCGTATCGCCGACGCCACGGATCTGCCGCTCATCGCCTTCCAGTATCCCCGCTCCACTGGCCAGGGCTATCCGTTGCCTACGCTGCTGCGGCTTGGGGACGAAATCCCGACGCTGCGCGCAATCAAGGACTGGACGCCCGAGGTGCCACAGCACGAGGTCACGATACGCTCGTTGCAGGGGCTGAGCCGTCCGATCAACGTGCTGTCCACCAACAGTCCGTGGCTGTTGTCCTCGCTGGTGCTCGGTTGCAACGGCCTGCTGTCGGGCTCGGGGAGCGTGATCGCCGAATTGCAGGTGCGACTATTCCGCGCCGTCAAGGCCAATGACCTCGCCGAAGCCCGCCGCATCAACGATCGTATCCATCCCCTTGCACGCGCGTTTTACGCCGACCCGTTCGTGGACATGCACAATCGGATGAAGGAGGCGCTTGTGCTGCTCGGCAAGTTGTCCCGGGCCGTGGTCCGCCCGCCCCTGGTCAAGATTTCCGAAGCCGAGATCAAACGCATTCGAGAGGCGCTGGTCGAAGCCGGAATGCTGTCCGGGGCGAGCGAAACCCGCGCTGCGTAATAGTTTGACCTGCCGATGTTTCAATCGCCCCCTGGCACTGATTTGCCCGACGGCGCAAGCCCCCGCGGTAAAAATATTTCGGTTTATCGTAACGGCAAATCAGTGTATAGATCTCCCGTCTCACCCGCTCGAGGGGCGCTCGCGATCGTCACGAACGTTGCGGTGGGATGCGGTGGACGCCGCATGCGTGACTGACGAGAGCGCATGAGGCGGACGGCGAAATCGTGCAGGCCTGACGCCCTGGTGGCAGGTGTCCTGTCAGCAAGAGACCAAGGTCTCTTGCTGACGGCGGTGACAAAAAAGCCCAGTCTCGCCGGGG
>NZ_JAFCKQ010000021.1 GCF_018130215.1 Bradyrhizobium jicamae | reverse complement strand
CGATGGCTACACCTGACGCGCCGAGGCTCGTACACCCCATCGATTTAAGCTTTCCCACTCCAACGATCGTAGAAGGTTTAATGTTGGCTCCCGGCCCGTATGAGGCATGCCGGACCGGCCGAACGTCCGGCTTGCGCCACGAGCTGCCAGTTTGTCCACCGAGCTCCCGCCTTTTTGAACGCTGGACAGCGGTGCCTCTTTGCTGCCCAAGCATACTAAACAGCATCGCTTGCTAGCCACCACTGCCCCGGCTCTTGATCCACAACGCGACCGCGCCAATTAGAGCCGTCAGCACCCCGCTCCACCAGATCGAACGCGGCCGCGCGGCGATGATCGAACTGAGATAGAGGAAAGCGCCAAGCGCGACGCCATAGTGCTTTCGAAATTCTCCGCTTCTGCGAGCGATTTCAACGAGATCCGAAGACCTGGCCCCATGATTTGCCATCACGATCGCCTCACCTTTCTCTTTGCACAGCATGATAAAAGTGAGTTGGGTGTTTCGTCGAGTCTTATTTCGTATTTTCCGAATAACGTGATCGAGGCATGCGTTGTCGCGACGCGAGGGTCGAAGCCCCCATCCGTGACGCGAAGTGGCACGGCTCACGAGAGCCCGGCTGCATCCCGCGGCGCGCAAAGCGTTCCGGATGGAGTTTTCAGCCAGTTCGGAGGGAAAGATGCCGTCCTACCCGGAGCCATCCACGCACGCGCAATAGATCTATCCACAGGCACTGCAATGCCTGGACCGGTTCGATAGGCTAGATTGGCGAGCTTTCAACCAGAATGAACATCCGGCGCCTGATATGACCATTCAACCAACCCTCGCCGAGATCGCCGGCATGCTGGAGCGGTCACCCGACTACCGGGTGCTGCGCCGGCTGGTTCCCCGTTCCGACTTTACGCCGAGCGACGGACAATCGACCAAAACCGCAGTCCTGCTCGATGTCGAGACCACTGGCCTCGATCCGGCCCGCGACGAGATTATTGAGCTCGGGATGGTCAAGTTCACTTATCTTGCGGATGGGCGGATCGGCCGGGTCACCGATACCTTCAGCTGCTTCAATCAGCCATCGATCGCAATTCCCCCCGAGATCACGGCACTGACTGGCATCACCGACGAGATGGTCGAAGGCCACAGCCTGGATGAGGCGCGGATCAACGAGTTCGCCTCCGATGCCGTCGTGGTCGTGGCCCATAATGCGGGTTTCGACCGCAAATTCATGGAGCGTTACGCGGCTCTGTTCATAAACAAGGCTTGGGCCTGCTCGGTTAGCGAGGTCGAATGGCGCGGCCACGGCTTTGAAGGATCGCGCTTGTCCTATCTCCTGATGAAGGCTGGGCTGTTTCACGAGGCACATCGGGCTGTCGACGATTGCCTAGCGCTACTCGAAATCCTCGCGATTACCCTGCCCCAACTCGATCGTACCGTGCTTTCCGTACTGCTCGAGCGTGCACGCCGCAAGACGATCCGGATCTGGGCCGAGCAGTCGCCATTCGAGCTCAAGGACGCGCTCAAGCGGCGCGGCTATCGCTGGAGCGACGGCGCCGATGGCCGACCGCGGTCGTGGTACATCGATGTCGACGAGAGCAATCAGGATACCGAAATCGAGTACCTGCAGAAAACGATCTATCAGAGCGATATCGAAATCCGGATCCAGGCGCTAACTGCGTTCGACCGCTTTTCGGCGAGAATCTGAACGTCTCATATCCAGATCGGCGTGCTCGCCTGCCTATCGTGGCACCGTAAGGCCCGCAACAAGGATCCGGTAGCCTAAGACCAGCGACTTTCGGTCAGTCAAGCCCGTAGTGCGACGGCATTGGACAAAGCCGTAGTCGCTCGTGTTGCCACGAGCGGCGAACCATCCATGGTCGCGCCCGCTTGATCATTGATCTAGATAGCCGAATTGACTGCCCGGCTTTGCGTAAAGATGACACATGAAAAATCGTGCCACCATCTTGCCAAGGATCAGGTAGTCCACGCGATTGTCGGTCGGAAACGCCCCCGAGGATCGGATCCAGCGCATCAACCTCGCATCTGTTCTTGCAGCAGACCGGAAAAGCCCGGATATTAGCTCCAGGTTGGGAGCTATCAGGGAAATTTGGGCAGGCAAGCTGGAGCACAGTATGGCACTACCAGGCGCGATGCTCGATCACGTGATCATCAATGCGCGTGACGACCTGGATCACGCCGCCGACACTTATCGACGGCTGGGCTTCACTCTCACCCCGCGTGGCTACCATTCGCTTGGCTCGATGAACCACCTGGCGATGTTCGGCAACGACTTTCTCGAACTGATCGCCGTGCCCAAAGGCGCGACCATTCGCCGGGACCTCCTTAGCTACTCCCTCGGACTCAATGGACTCGCGTTCGGCACCGAAGATTCCACAACTACCTACGACGCACTTTCCAAGGCGGGCCTCCCAGTTGAGCCACCTCTCGAATTCATCCGTCCGGTGGAAGTCGACGGCGCGGCGCGCGACGCCCGCTTCCGAGCGGTACGCATGAAAGAAGGCGGGGTGCCTTATGGCCGGGTCTTTTTCATTCACCACTTCACGCGCGATCTGCTGTGGCGCGATGAATGGCGTCACCACGCCAACGGCGTCGTCGCGGTCGTCCGCGCGATGATCGTCGACGCCAATCCGGTCGCCGGCACCAAGCTCTATGCCGATATGTTCGGGCCGGAGGTGGTGCGCGACATCAAGGGAGGCAAGAACGTGGTCGCGGGAAATGCGAACATCGAAGTCATTACCGAAACGACGCTAAAGGATCAGTTCGGTCCGTCAGTACCGAACGCAGAAGGACGCGGAGCCTATATGGCGGGGCTCACTTTCCGCACGGTGTCGCTAACGAAGGTGGCGCAGGCCCTGCAAGCTGGAGAAATCGAGTTCGTCCAACGTCCGGGGCAACTTGTCGTGCCGGCGAGGGTGGCGTTGAACGCTCTCCTGGAGTTCGTCGAATAGGCGCTAGGGGCGCGCGAGGGCATGCAGACTATCGCGCTCGATGTCCGGAAAGGGTATTTGCGTCGATATCGCCGCGCGTCGACTATGTCGGGCTTACGCCCTGATGCAGGCAGGTGTTGGGGTCGGTCGGAAAGGGCCATGAACCGACAACGCTCCAATCAAGCGGCGATACTTGTCAGGCTCCTCAGCGGCCGTAGGGGAAGCAGCGGTTGCGATCGAGTGTGAGACCGAAATGCACTCCCAGTGCAGCGATGGCCGTGTCCTGCTGAGGATAAGGATCGGCATTGAATGCGGCGACGATGATGATCCGGAACCCGCTGCAATTCTTGCCACCGGGGGGCAGCATCGCTGTAGTCAGTGCATTGCCCTCGCTGTCGCGCAGTGTGAGGAAAAGCGGCATCTCTCGCTGTACATGGGCCTCGAGGCCGATGTCGCGCTCGATCGCGTTAGGCCGCTCGGGACGCCAGGACTGGACCGCCTTCTCCCGCTCGCGGCGGAAATATTTCTCAACTGTGTGGCCCATCAGGCGCGACTCATGCATCGCTTCGCCTTCCGTCTCGATACGGAACCAGGTCTTGCCCTTCGGCGCGTCGCAAACATACTGCATTTCGCCTGTCCTGCGATGCCGCAATTCTAGGGCGGCGGGCCTGCAGAGCCAATATGAGACTCGCTCCCGTGTATAGCGCTGCATGATCAGAGGGGCTAGAAGTTCTTGATTGGGCGTTGAAGTTCTAGTGAGCCCAAACAATACTAGGTCGACCGGAATAAATCCTCTTCAAGGAGCGTCCCGATGCCTGACGTAAGGGAGAAGCGACGCGAAGCGCGCCGGGATCATTCGCCAATGGGCGAAGCTTCCGAAGAATAAACGGCAGTCTATGGAGGGGATTTCTGAATTCGCCAGGACCGCCGCTCAGCAGAACAAGAACGCATTCGTCGGCAGTCGTCGCGATCCCCATCAGAAGATCATGGGATGGCTATTGCCGCGTGCTCATCTCTGAACGACTGAGTCCTCTGCACATCCTTCGAAGGCGACACCGGGTTCTTCAGCTTGACACTAAGGCGGCGAACGGGCCCGCGCGATTAAGGGAACAAACCACGCAACTTGTTGCAAACCGCATTGAGCGAGATCTTGTGAATCTGGTCAGGCGGACGCCCGATTTCCTTTTAGGGTCGCTCGCGCCGCTCTTCCAGTCGCCCGGCTACTTCCGGGATGCGCGGCGAAAGCGTTGCCTTCCCGCCCGGCGGCTGCGCCACCAGGGACCGGGATTCCTGCCTGATCGAGGGCGGGATCCGCATCGACACCGCGGGCCGATCGACGTCGTATGGGCCGGGCGGCGCATGGTATGAGTCCGGCCCGGCCCCGTATTCGCCCAGGCGGTGGCCGTCCGGCCGAGCCGCTTCATCCGCGTGTTAATCTTGCCGCGCAAGCTCCGGGGAAAGGGCTCGATCCTATACGTCAACGAGGACGACAAGGCGAAGCCCAAGTCGCAACAGTACGCGGCTTCGTCGACACGCCCATTACATGCGATCCGGCCGATTGAGCGTTTCCAAATGGATGAACGAACGAGCCGTTTGCGGAACGACAGCTCAGGGCCCACAAGCCGCCCATCGCAGTCAAACCGAGGCTTTCCGCATCAGTCCAGTGAGCCGACCAAGCAATGGTCGAGGTCACGAACGTGAAGCAGAAAGTCATCTGGTGGATCCGTAGGTCATTCTGGAAGTCCCGCTTTCCGTAGTCCCTCTTGGTATCTTGCGAGGTCTTCGGCTCGGCGAAACGGGAACATCTGCTTGATCTCGCCAACCCGCAGCCCCGGAAAAATCTGGCGGTGTCGCGACATGGCCCTCTTAGCTTGATCCAGCCGCCCAGCCAGCGCATGGCTCGCCGCGGCAACACGCGCTGCGCCAGCCCAATTTGCCTGCTCACGGAGTCCCTTCTCTGCCCATGACGAAGCCTCGTCGTAGCGGCCGGCGAAGAAATGACCTGTAGCAACCAGTGTAGACGCCATAAATGAAAATGGATCGAGCGGGCTAAGCCGAATCGCGCGCGTTGAATGCTCCACCGTCAAATCCGGTTCGCCCAGATACGTTCTTATCCAGCCACTGAACAACCATCCTGCGGCCATGTTAGGATTGAGAACGAGAGCCCGATCGACCAAAGCGGCGCCGTCTTCGACCTCACCCACGACCAGTGCGAGAGCAAATCCACCCATCCCCAAAGCAATCGCATCGTCTCTGCCCAGTTCTACCGCTTGCAACGCGAGCCGCGCAGTTTCATCATTCTCTTGTTGATCGTCCATCCAGCCATTCATCTTGCGCCAAGCGTAGCACAAAGCGGCCATGCCGTATGCTGAAGCAAATTTGGAATCCAATTCAGTGGCTTTCTCGAACAGCGCCAGCGCCTCGGCCGTACTCTCCTTGGTCCAGAGGTAAATGTTTGCAACTCCGCGCAAATAGTAGTCGTAGGCATCGAGGTTTGCCGTCGGCTTGCGCTTGGCGCGCTCAATCTCCGCCTTTTCCACCGCTGGTGCGATTGCCCCGACAACCTTCGCGGCTACACGGTCCTGAAGATCGAAGATGTCGTCGAGCCCACCGTCAAATCGATCGGCCCAAAGGTGCGCACCAATGGTGCTGTCAACAAGTTGCCCCGTGATCCGCACTCGATTTCCCGCCTTGCGGATGCTGCCTTCCAGTACGTAACGCACCCCAAGCTCTCGCCCGACCTGCTTTACGTCGACAGAGCGCCCCTTGTAGACGAAGCTTGAGTTGCGTGCGATGACGAACAGCTCCTTAAAACGAGCCAGCGTAGTAATGATGTCCTCCACCATGCCGTCTGCAAAATAGTCCTGCTCGGGATCGCCGCTCAGGTTGGAGAACGGCAGCACCGCGATCGACGGTTTGTCGGGCAAGGGCAATGATCTGCCAACCTCGGGAATAAGCGCGGCGGGTGCCTTCGCCGAACGTGCAACCGAGCGCACGACATAAATCCGCAACGGCCGATCGATGTTCTTCAGCGATCTCTCGCCGAGATCATCGAAAGCAAATGTCATCTTCCCTCGTACTTGCCGATAGGCGTCGTCCGACAGGCAAACGCAGCCCGGCTCGCATTCATTTTCAATACGTGCAGCGATATTGACGCCATCGCCAAATATGTCGCCGCCATCGATGATGATATCTCCAATGTTTATTCCAACCCGGAACTGAATGCGCAGTTGGGCCGGCTCGGCGGTTCGTTCGGCCATTTTCTCTTGAATCGCAACTCCGCAAGTCACCGCATCGACGGCGCTCGCGAACTCGACCAGCATTCCGTCGCCGGTGGTCTTGACGATCCGACCGTTATGAGCGGCGATCGCGGGATCGATAATCTCGCGCCGGAGCGCTTTCAGGGCCGCGAGCGTGCTGACCTCGTCTGCACCCATTAGGCGCGAATAGCCCACGACATCGGCTGCGAGGATGGCAGCTAGCCGGCGTTCGACGCGCTCCTCGGCCACTACAATCGTCCCTGTTTGCTGACGATTGCGTTAGCTTAAGCGCCAGAATCGAAGGTGTCCATGCAGTCGACAGCGTCCGAGGTGCAAAATCCCAACCGAATGTTCGCTCGGGTCAAAAGCCGTCGATGACGATCTCGCTGAGCAATGTCCTCTATCCCGACGAGCCGACGTCCCAGATGGTCGAAGGACCGTCAGCGATGGGCTTTTAGCTAAGATTAGCCGAGCCGAAAACATACCGACAATCGCAGCGTGTCACCTTGTGGCTGCTGCGCTGGCCACTCAGCTACTATCTGCTTCGGGTCAAACCCGTCCGCGGCTTCTGAGCGACAGATGTGGCCGGCAAAGCTGGGATTGCAGATTGACGTATTTAACGTGCCGAGGCGGATGCGCACCGCGGCGTCTGGATTTCCGAGGCGCTTGGCCGTCATTGCTGCGCCGCAAGTCCCGCACAACCTCCGGACCTTGCCGGGCGACGATTCGTGGCTCTTGAGCCGCTGTTCCCCCCGCAGCCAACTCGCTGCTTCGGCCCAGAAGCCGTCATGATGTGCGGTCGACACAAGGCGCTGCGATCGCGACCGGGGGCTTCTTTTTTGCCGGTGGCCAGTGTTTGCTTCTCGCCGTGGGAGGACAGGCGATGTGCGGAGTCCTGGGAGAGAAGGTCGGCGAGGGCGTCTTTGCGGACATCCACGCCTGGGCGCCCGGTCAGGTAGTTAAGCTGTTCAAGGCTGGCATCCCGCGGCGGGTGAGCCGGTGGGAGGCGCGCATGACCCGCGCCGTCTTCGCTGCCGGCGGTCCTGCGCCGGAGGTGCTGGGTGAGGTGTCCCTGGATGGCCGTTGCGGTATTGTGCTGCCTCGCCTCGAAGGACCGACCCTGCTGCAGCTGACGAAAAGCGGCGCCATCACCTTTGAGCGGGCTGGCGCGATCCTCGCCTCGCTCTTCCTGACCGTTCACAACACGCCCCCGCCGCCGGACGTCCTCCCCCTGCGCGACCTAATGAACGGCTCATCGCTGCTCTCCGGCGGCGCTGTTCCCAGGCACATTGCCACGGGCATCCTTGCCCTGATCGAGCGCCTGAGGCCAGGCGACGGCCTGTGTCACGGCGACCTCCATCCCGACAACGTAATGATCACAGCGGATGGTCCGCGAATTATCGACTGGAGCGTTGCGGTCCGCGCGCCCGCCGCCCTGGACCTTGCACGGTGCCACGTCATGCTGTCGGAGGTCGCCGTGCAGGTCGCCGACAATCCGCAGCGGCCGCGCGCTGTCAATACAGCCGCGCAGTCGGAATACGCGCGGTTGACCGGAATGTCCGAGGCCGCGCTGACGGCCGCGATAGAGCCCTACCTGCCGATCGCACGCGTCCAGGCCCTCTTCGGACGGCCGTCGCCAACCTTGCGGGACATGCTGGTCCGGCTTCTCGAAGCGAGCCTGCGCTCGCAGGGCTGAAGCGCTGCGCGCGCGTTGCGCAGGCATCGAAGGCGTCTCTTGTTGGGCGGACGTAGGTGTCCGCGATGGTCGTTTGCGTCAATATCGCCGCCTCGACCATGCCGACATGTTGGGGTCGGTCGGTAAGGGCCAATAGCTGCTTGTTCGACTACTTTGTTGGCTTAAAAAGATCGCGACGTCGTGGCGACTTCCTGGGGAAATTGATCACGCCGCAACCGGCACGGACCATTTAGCCGTTGCTCCTACGATATCGAGGGCGGCCTCTATTGTGGCCTGATTGCTGGTCACCACTGGTACGCCGAAACGTCGCATGAGCAGCGGTCGAGCTTCGACTGCACGGAAATTGGTGCAGGACACGAACAAGAGATCATGGACCCGGCCCGCCAACTCCCGTTCCGCGAAGGCAACAATTTCTTCAGGCGTCACGCTACTGATAGCAAAGTTCTCTGTTATGCCGAGGCCCGCCATATGCACTACTGTTAGCCCACGCCTCTCCAATCCGGCCCGGATGGCCTGGTTTAGCTCGTCGACATAAGGCGTGAGCACGGCGACACGCTTTCTCCCAAGTCGCTCGATGGCGCTGCCTACCGCGTCATTGGTGCTGACGACGGGCGCTCCCGTCTCACGTGAGATGCGATCAATGAGACTCGTCTCTCCGTCTGCCCCCAGTACGGCCCCGCCGCTCGTACAGGCGAAGACGACGACGTGCGGGCGCAACGTGGCGAGGTCAGTCACGGCAACCGGAACGTGGTCGTAGATCATGCGTCGCTCGGCCTCCGCTGTGGTTTCGGCGAGGTACATGCGAGCGGCGTGAACCATTACATCAGCCGGTAGTCCCAAGATGAAGTCGGCCTCAACCGTCGTATTGGACGAGGGCACGATAACGCCGATGCGCGGCCATTCGGTACGATCACTCATCGATAGCCTCCGAAACAAACGATGTCTGAATGGCAGGCGTCGTTTGGAGTGGGCCAGACGCTGCGAGAATATCCTAATCCGCTTTGACGAGCAAAGCGAGGCGCCCCACGCAGGGCCCTGACCCCCCGAACGAGCCGTGTACGGTCCGAGAAAAACGCGACCTCGTTGGATGCCTAATGCGTGTTCGCAACGCCGCTCGAAAGCGGAAAATCTGCATGATGAGGGAAGATGTCGCTTTGGGGCCAATTCCGGACTCGTGCAGCGCGGCAATAGGCTTGGCTGTGGTACATTATGTTTGTTCGATCACGTGTTCGGCGCAGACGTGCAGCGTGGCCGCCTAGCCAGCACGTCAACTGATTGAATACGCCATTATGATCCGCCTTGGTTACGCGTCGATCATTGTGCAGTTTACCGCCTAGATGTTTCGCGTGCGGCCCGCCCAGTATTTTTCACGCAGCGGGTTCTTCGTGATTTTTCCTGATGCATTTCGCGGGATGGCCTCGATGAAGTCCACGCTCTTCGGGATCTTGAAGCCCCCCAGCTTGCCGCGGCAAAATTCGATGATTGCGTCGGGCGCCGGCGACGTTCCTGTGCGCGCGACCACGACGGCCTTGACGGCCTCGCCCCAACGATCATCGGGAACACCGATCACAGCCACGTCCAGGACATCGGGATGCCCAGAGATGACGTTCTCCACTTCTATTGGATAGACGTTCTCGCCGCCCGAGATGATCAAGTCGGTCTTGCGGTCGACAATGAAGAAGTGGCCGCTGGGTGCTCGGTAAGCGAGATCGCCCGTGTGCAGCCATCCGCCTTTCAGAGACTTTGCAGTGGCATCAGGCCGCTTCCAATAACCGGTCATCAGACTCTCTGATTTGATCGCGACTTCGCCAACCTGCCCGTCGGGGCAGGTCGAACTCTCGTCATCCACAACACGAAGCTCGTACCCGACCATTTGTCTGCCACAGGAGCGCAAGAGCGCTCGCTCAGTTGTCAGGCCACGTCTGTGATCAGCTTCGTCGAGCACACTGACGAGTACGCCGGATTCGGTCTGGCCATATGTCTGCTGAAAGCCTGCTCCTGTGAGCTCCATGGCGAGTGCAAGCCGGTCTTCTGGAATCGGCGCCGCGCCGTATACAACGCGTTGCAGGCTGCGAAAATCTGTCTTTCGGATTCGCGGCTCCTCGAGGAGCATTAGAAGCATCGAAGGTACGAAGCTTCCGATGGTGACTCGCTCACGTTCGATCAGATCGAATACGGCGCCGGCCTCCCATCGGGGCAGAATAACAATCGTCGAACCGGTCGCAAAATAGGTGAGCTGGTAAATCTGGCCACCCGCGTGAAACTGAGGGACGGCTTGGAGCTTGACGTCGGACTCGACGGCCTTGAGAGCAAGTGAGCTGTAGATGGTGCCCAAAAAGAAGCTACGATGGGGCAGCATCACACCTTTGGGGCGGCCGGTCGTGCCGCTCGTATACATCACTGTAAACAAATCGTCGGGCGACACCAGTGCTTCGGCGGGCTTGTCGGCAGCCTGCTGCACAAGCCTCTCATAGGCCTCGCCGATCGCCGGCTTATCCCCTATCGATATCCACCAGCGGACGTTCCCTACCTTTCGATCAATCTGTTCGACGGTTGGCAGTAGATCCTCGCTGTAGACGACTGCGACAGCCTCCGAGTTCTCGATGATGAACGAAAGCTCCGATGCGGACAGCCGTGTATTAAGCGGAACCCATGTCGCTCCCATCGAAGCGATGGCGAAGACCATCTCGACGTGCTCGATGGAGTTGGAGGAAAGTATCGCGACCCGATCCCGCGGGCGTATGCCAAGACCGCTCAAGGCATTGGCCATGCGCCGGACACGGCTGGCTAGCTGACCGTACGTCTGCCTTTGATCGCGGCAGATCAGCGCCAATTTTTCGCCGCGCCGCAGCTCGTTGTTCCAGAGAAAGTCCGGCATCAACATGTCAGCGCAACTCCAGGTCGTCGACAGTATTTTCTTCCGTTCGAGCCTGCCGCACGGGTACCACAACATTGGCCAGGTGGTCACCGGTGCTCTGGGTCAATACGACGTCCCAGCCCGCAACCGTCGGCGCGTCAGTGTGCGACCAGCGCGCCGGTGTCGTGAACCGCCTTTCCGCCGAACAGAGTCTGCAGCACGCGCGTCTTCTTGAGATCGTCGACCGGACAGGTGACCGGATCCTGATCGACAACTACGAGATCGGCCTGCATATCGGGCGCCAGATACCCGATATCGTCCCAACGCATCACGCGGGCTGCATCACGTGTCATCATGGCAAGCGCTTCGAGGCGGCTGATCGTCTGGTTCGGGCCGGCATTGCGATAGCCGGATTCCCCGAACTCGTGCGTCAAGGATAGCTGGAGTTGCTCCCACGCATTCTTCGGCCCCCAGTCCGTCCCGCCGCCAACCGGCATTTTCGCATCGAAGAACCGGCGCAGAGGAATAATGTCGGGAAGCACCTTGGATCCCATCGACCGCCGCATCAGTTCACCCTCGCCCCAGCAAAAGGCCATTGAGGTGGTGTGGCAGAAGTTCAGGTTCTTGAAGCGCTTAACTTGCTCGGCCTCGATCGTGGTTGCGTGTACCAGAACCCAATTCAGGGGCGGGATGTCATATTCACCGGCCACGCGCTCGACCATATCGAGGATTTCGTCGTGCGACTGCGTGCCCATGGAAAGGATATTGAGCCGCAGTTTGCGCGCGGCTGCGAAGCGCATCACATACTCGGCTTTTTCCGGCGAGATATGGCGCTGGCCATGAGTAATGCAGCCATAGACGTTCAGATACGGAGCGCGCATCATCTGCGCGCCGCCATAGCAGTAACCATCCCACATCAAACTGACGCCGTTAAACCGAAAGAGTGGGTCCTCGAGCTCGATCGACGCGGCAGCATTCTCGAGCCGATGGATGAAGTCCTGCATTTCCCGTGGCTTGCTCCATGGCATGCCGTAGGATTCGGCCTCCTGTGAGGCGAGCACCCGCATTGTGAGCCTTCCCTCCTTGCGCAGCGTTCGGTAGGCGTCGATCAACACCCGGTCCATCATGTGGTTTTCGTAGACGCCGGTGACGCCCTGCCGATGAAACAGCTCGATCGCGGTCTCCGTCCCAGGCACGAGGCATTCCCTTTTGAGAAAAGGTATATCGCGCCACAGCAGTTCGCCGTATGGGTCATAGCAGTAGTAGTTGGTGACCGATCCCGTGATGCGGCCGGTTGGCTCGCCGTTTGTGTTCTTTTCGATCCAGACATTGCCAATCCTGTCGGGCGATTGTCGATCGATGCCGAGCTTGCTGAGAGCAAGCGAGTTGAACGACATGCAGCTTGGACGCACGGGCCCCCAAGCCTGGATGACGATCGGATGCTTGGTGCTGGCTTTGTCCAGCGACCAGCGGTCCGGGAGCAGCCCCTCCGCGAGGTCCTTGTAGGAGCGGCGGTGGAAAAAGTGTGGTTCGCCGACCGGCGTCGCCTGAATCCACGCGCCCTCGGCTTCGACCGTTACCCTTTGCGCAATGCGGTCGACTATTTCGTCGTGGTTACGGCAATCCCAGATCTTCACCAGCGGCTCTTCGAGTGACCCGTAGTGCAAGAGATGCGGATGCGTGTCGAGCAGGCCCGGCACGATCGAGGCCCCCTGCGCGTCAAGGCGGCGTGTCGCCCGGGACGCCAGCGGCTCCACCTCCTTCCTGGAACCAATGGCCGCAATCTTGCCAGTGCTGACCAGGAGCGCCTCTGCGATCGAATCGTGCGGGTCCATCGCATAGATACGGGCGCCATAGATGAGTAGATCCTGGTCGTTGCCTGTGTCCACACTGTCCTCCAATTGTGAAGCGTTCGTTCGGCGGAGTTCCAGAGTCGCCAGCGTGAACGCACGTACTTGGGCTCCCGCGCGGCGATCTCGGCCGCATTGACGTAACTTGCTCGTCCGGACCGCGTGGGCGCTGAACTCGATCCAAGGGCCAGGTGAACCGCCGTTGTGCGCCACAGCAAAAACGGGCGCAAACAACCGCTCGGAGTCATTCGTGACGGACCAATCCCGGCCAGGCAGATTTGCGCTTGGTCGGATAGCAATGTTGATCTGCGTCAATGCCGCCTGTCCCACGTGCCCACGCTCCGATCACGCGGACATGACCGGAATACACTTCACGACGAATGGATGATTAGGATCAGAGAGCCAGCAATTGTTCTAACCTGTTGCTCCTAGCGATGTCTGGCCCTCGAGCGCAATCTGATCTCCCAGCTCCTCTCGTGAAAGTTGCGGGTTCAGTTGTTGATTTGTCGCGCGAGCACGGCTTCTGGGTGCTTCACTCTACGCGCCTTGTTCATGAGACGGCCGACCCGGACTTAATCGGTGACCTGCCGGTCCTATAAGCCAGGAGTCCTCTCGTAGGTAACCCAAGCGGATCATTTTCATCCCGTCGCGCGTACGGCTTTTTTTGCTTGGTTCTGAAATAGCTCTTGCCGGTCGCAGAGGGCGTAAACATCTATCATCCAGAGGCAACTCACTATCTTAGCGGTTACAAGATGGACCTGACCGAAATCCAGGACTATGCGATACAGGCAAGAATGGCGTTCATCGTGGGCGCGGGAACGTTTGACCGCGTGTTTGCTGGCATCCGCTTCGCGGAGGTCGACGGGTACCTTCTGTATGTCTACGCGAGAGACGAGTCCACCGCAGCAGAGATCGAGGACAAGTTCGCCCTGCACATCGCGATCGTCGCATCGCAGATCATTGGCCGCGAAATCGATGTTGTTGTCGTGTTGCCAAAGGTCCTTCAATGATGATGCCCCGCCGGGCGCCCGCTAATGCGGGCGACGCCCCAGTGGTTGCAGAGGAGCCTGCCGCATATCGCGGCTGTTGCCGAGTCGTGGCTCGATCCGGATTTCGGGAGAGATAGGATGGCCACAACATAATCCCTGCCGAGTCACCGTAAGTTGCGAAGCAGTTTCCACCGTTGAGGTCTTACAGGGATATTGCCTACGGACGAAAAGGACCGCCCTTCGGACGGTCCTTCTCTATTCCAAAGCAACTCGCTCGCGACGCCGCAGAGATATTTCGACTGCTGCGAGCTTTCCGCTCGATTGGGGACTGCGCACCGCGGCGGGAAGTTGTCGAGGTTGTCGAGGCAATGGCCGAAGGCGGCGCAGCCGATCAGGTACTCGACGAAAAGGGCGGAAAGCCTCATGTCTGAGCAACAGGCAACCAGGCGACGGTCCTCAAACCACCACCGTGGGATGACGAAAAGTCGATTCTAAGGTCAGTCGCCGCGTTAAACTGAGCTGAACGCCGAAGAAGGCAGTGACAGAGACGTCGCCCGGCCGGTAACAGGCGCCACCACTCCGCGATATCGAAGGTTGTGCCGAGTGTCACCTGCCATCTGTCAGGCGAGCCGTCGCTGCCCGCGCAACTGCGGGCTTGATGTTTGCCGCCCTCAGACTCATCGGGGTGTCACCAGCCGGTATTGCCATGGTCTGCGGAATCTGCTCCACAACGATCATTGGTTGCACGAGCCGGCAGCCTGGTAGGTCGACAAGGAGTTTACGGCAACCATGAAAACGGTGCGGTCATCCCTGCGTTCCGGTGACCGGTCCGGCGTAAGGTCGGCGGTGCAACGGCCGAAAGCCCCCGCCGCAAGCCGAGGGCGCAAAACCGAGCCCGACAAAGGCTCTGCTGCAGCAACACCCAAGTCCGAGCGGTCGCGAGACCTCATCCTGCATTCCGCGGCCGAGCTGTTCCGCCGTCAGGGATTTTCGGCCACGACACTGCGTCAGATCGCAGCAAGGGCCAGGATCAAGGCCGGCAGCATCTATTACCACTTCGACTCCAAGGAGCAGATTCTCGACGAAGTGCTGGACCGCGGACTCCGCCACGTGTTCGAGACCGTGAAGAACTCGGTCGAACGAGCCGGAAAAGTATCGCACCGGCGTAAGATTGGTCTTGCGATCGAGGCCCATCTCGTCGCTCTCCTCGAGACGAGCGACTTCACTTCAGCCAACATTCGAATCTACGGACAATTGCCGGAGCAACTGAAGAAGCCGCACCGGCCGCTGCGACGCGCATACGCAGAATATTGGGACCAGCTCTTCATCGATGCACGGCGCGACGGCGAGATCCGCGCCGATATGGAGGTGGTGCCACTGCGTATGTTCGTGATCGGCGCCCTCAACTGGACAATCGAATGGTTCAGGTTGGAAAACAGGGATGCCGTGCTCGAATTGGCCCGTCGCACGGAGACGCTGATCTTCGAAGGCGTCAACAAGCCCTGATCCCAATCTATCGGCCCTGCCAGACGGGCTTTCGCTTCTCTGCGAACGCCTTCGGCCCTTCGATCGCATCGAGACTGGCATAGACCTCCTTATGCAAACGCTCTGCCTCAACGAGGCCCCGTCCAAGCCCCAGGTCCATTGCGGCAAGCACGCTTGCTTTAGCCGCCTTGACCGACAGTGGAGCGCCCTCGACGATCTTCCGCGCCAGTTCAAGCGCTCGTTCGCGCACGGCCCCTGGCGTGTCCTCAAGCGAGTTCGTGAAACCCCGCTCCGCGAGCCGTTCGATCGGGATCGTCTCGCCGGTCAGAACCATCTCCATCAGGAGTGGTTGCGGCACCATCCAAAGCATCGGGACCGCCCACGGGGACCCCCTCCCCATCTTCACCTCGGTTATCCCCGCACGAGAGCCGCGTAACCCGATCCTCAAGTCGCACTTCAGCGCAAGCATCATCCCGCCGGCCATCAGAGACCCCGTCATGGCCGCAATGATGGGCTTGGAGACCTTCTGCATCGCGTGCTGCATGGGATCGCGCATCAACGTCAGAATATCCACCCCATCCCTCGCCCGGATCTCTGCGGCCTGCTTCAGATCCAGCCCAGCGCAGAATACCCCGCAATCCGCTGAGGTGAGGATGATCGCGCGGACGGAGGCATCAGCTTCGACCCTGCTCCAGGCGTCGGTCAGGCCGTTCATCGCCTCAACCGAGAGCGCGTTTTTGCGTTCGGGCCGGTCGATGGTCACGGTTGCGATGCCTTCATCGACCGAATAGCGAACTTGCTCTTTATCAGCCACGATATCTTCTTTCTTGAATTCTAACAGTTGTTAGAATACATCGCCGCACGCCAGATGCAAGAACTTGGCGCAGCTCTTGAGGCAGGAGGAAGCAAGATGGCGTATCTCTGGACGCCCCCCGCGGAACTGGTGGAGAAGAGCAACCTGAGCGCGTTCCTTCGCTCCACGAAGCAGCCGAACTACGACACGCTGGCGGCCAAGGCCGACATTGACCCCGCCTGGCTCGCGCAGGAAGTTTTCAAGTTCTGTGATGTTCGCTTCTATCGCACGCCCGGGAAGATCCTGGATCTTGCACGGGGCGAACCGTGGGCGCGCTGGTGCGTTGGGGGAACCACGAACATCACCCTCAATTGCATCGACAAGCACCGCGGAACTGAAGTCTGGGACAGGACATTCCTGGTCTGGGAAGGTGAAGACCGGCGCGAGCAGCGACGACTGAGCTACGCTGAATTTGCGTCCGCCGTCGGGCGGCTAGCCTCGGCCCTGCGCAAGCTCGGAATCGCCAAGGGTGACGTTGTTGCGATCTACATGCCGAACCTGCCCGAAACCTTCGTGGCCTTCTTTGCAACCCTGAAGATCGGGGCGATCGTGATGCCACTGTTTTCCGGCTTCGGTCCCGACCCGATCCGGACGCGACTTAACCACGGTGAAGCGAAGGCCGTCATTACCGCGAACGGCACCTGGCGCCGGGGCGCTCCTGCTCCGCTGAAATCAGTTCTTGATGAGGCACTGGAGACCGCCCCAACCGTGCAGCATGTGATCGTGGCCGACCGTGGTGGGCTTGGCATCGACACCCCCATGCGGAAGGGTCGCGACCACTGGTGGGATGAGTTTGCCCAGGAGGAAGCAAACCTTCCGACCGTCGAGATGGACGCGGAAGATCCCGCCATCCTTCTCTACACGTCGGGAACGACCGGCGAACCAAAAGGCTGCGTGTGGACGCATATCAGCTTCATTGGCTCAATGGTGACACGGGACATGATCATTTGCGGTGACTTCAAGCCAACGGACCTATTTTTCTTCTTCAGTGACATGGGGTGGATGGTGGGCGCGATGTGCGCCTGCATTCCAAGCTTCGCTGGTGGCAGGCTCCTCGTGGCCGAGGGGACTCCCGATTATCCCGATAAGGGACGCTTCTGGCGCCTGATCGCCGATCACCAGGTCACCTATCTCGGTGTTTCACCGACCATCGTGCGCGGCATGATGCGCTATGGCGAGGAAGTCGAGCGGTACGACTTCTCCAGCCTGCGGATAACTGCTTCTGGCGGCGAGGCCTGGATGGAGACGCCGTGGCGATGGTTCTTCGAACACGTCTGCAAGTCGAAGATCCCGATCATCAACATTTCCGGTGGAACGGAAGTCGGCGGTTGCATCTTCACCGGCACTCCGAACCATCCGATGAACCCATGTTCGTTCTCCCGGCCGGCCCTTGGAGTCGGCGCAGATATCGTCGACATGGCGGGTAATGCTGTCGCCGACGGCGAGGTTGGCGAGCTGGTGCTGCGTCATGCATCCATCGGACTCACCAAGAGCCTGTGGAAGGGCGACCAGCGCTATCTCGATAGCTACTGGAACACGATCCCGGGTATCTGGGTGCACGGCGACTTTGCCATGCGCGGCAAGGACGGTCTCTACTACATTCTGGGCCGCTCGGACGACACTCTCAAGATCTCGGGGAAGCGCGTTGGTCCGGCGGAGCTCGAGGGCGTGCTGACCGCAACCGGCAAGGTCGCGGAAGCTGCAGTCTTCAGCGTCCCCCATCCGGTCAAAGGCTCCACTATTGTGTGTGCTTGCGTGCCGAGCTCCGGTACGAAGGATTCCCGCGCGCTGTCGGAAGAGCTCGCCCAAGCCCTGGTGCACGGAATGGGCACCTCTTACCGCCCGGAAAGAGTGTTGCTGGTCGATGACCTCCCGAAGACGCGCAACATGAAGATCATGCGCCGGGTGCTGCGTGCAGTCCTCGAAGACAAGGACCCCGGCGATCTGTCGGCACTCGCCAACCCCGAGGCCATCGAGCATATCCGACAGAAGCTCAAGGGGTAACAGTGAGCCCGGACCGGGCGACGTCGCAATAGTGTGAAGCGCAAGACGTCAAGGCCATCACAGGTCAGTTGCCTTGACGAGAAACAGGCAAATCCAGAGCGCGTACGCTATGTCGGCTCTACCCTTAAAGCCGCACATTGTCAGGCGACCACGGCATGTCAGTTTGGGGCCATGAGCGGCCCCTTAGTACCGGAACCAAATTGGCCTATGTTAGTTTTCTTGTATTACCCAAGACCCGGTTACGCTAATCGCGCGTGCCGATGCTGCTATCTCAGAGGCGAAGCGGCTTACGGAGATTAATGCAGGTTGGCAGGATCGGGTCGCGCGGACTATGACCTATATGTTTCGCCATGGTCAGTTTTTGGGTCAAGAGCGACAGTTTGGCCGAGTCTCATTAAGGTCCGGTCTACGCCTCGCAGCGGACAGGTGGTTGGTCGGGCGCATTGCAGTGCTATTCGATCACCTCATCGGCGCGGGTGAGAACAGTCTCGGAGATACTCAAACCGAGAGCCTTGGCTGCCTTGAGATTGATGATGAGATCGTACCTTACCGGCTGCTGCAGGGGCAAGTCAGCCGGTTTCGCTCCTCGCAAGATTTTATCAGTGAATTCTGCCGCACGTACGAAAAGATCGATGAAGTTCGGCCCGTACGAAATCAGGCCGCCTGCGTCCACGAACTCTCTAAAACCGAAGATTGTTGGGATCTTTGCGGCGGTGGCCGCTTCGATGATTTTGTCCTTATTGGCATTTGTCAGGGGCTCGCTGAACACATAAAGAGCGTCTGTTCGGCCTGCCAGCGTTGCCATCGCTGCTTCAATATCCTCAGCGGTTTGGACGTCGAATACATTGGCATCTATGTTTAATTTGACAGATGCCGTCCGGATGGCGACCACTTCTTGTTGACCTAAGATATGGGTGTTTACCAAAGCAGCGAGACGGCGAACATTCGGAATGATGTCCCTCACCAATTCAAGACGCTTGCTGCTGAGTTCAACAGGCTCGATGGATAGCCCGGTCACATTCCCGCCTGGCCGAGCCAAACTTTTGGCGAACCCTTTGGCGACAATATCGCCGAAAGCGGCGGATACGATTGGAATGGTTGACGTTGCCTCCTTTGCGGCATCAACACCGAATGCCGATGTAACGATTGCGTCCACCTTTTGCTGAACGAACTCGTTGGCGTATTTCTTGGTTTGTGGAATATCTCCCGCTGCCCACCGATATTCGATCTTTATATTGCGTCCATCCGTCCAACCAAGCTCGGATAGTCGTTGCGCGAACGCAGCTACCCATGCCCCATGAGAAGCCGGCGAGCCCGCCACGAGGAAACCGATTATTGGCGGTTTCGCCGATTGTTGACCGTAGGCCGCTGTCGACGCGGCAACGCTGCTCATCAACAGCATGAACTCGCGTCGCCTCATCTATTCACCCTACATCAGCTCATTTTTGTTGATCAAACCACATGGACGGCTATTCCGCCAGTATGGCTATCCACGGACCGGCTATCCCGAGATTTCCGCAGCGGGTCATTTGCGCCGTGACGAACTTTCGTTCCGGATGACTAGCTAGATCGGGCAATCTCTGGGGAAAGCGGGCCTGCGCTTCTCGAGGTGCGATGCCAGCCCTTCGCGTGCCTCATTGCCCGCAAAGCCGAGGATTTCGAGGGCGGTCGACGTGTCGAACAGCGGCCCATTGACGCGAAGCCAGTTGTTCAACGCATACTTGGTCCAGCGGATCGCACTCTGCGCCCCGGTTGCGAGATCCTGCGCCGTTTCCAATGCAATGCTTTGCAGCTCCGCATCTTCGACGCACAGCGAAACCAAACCGATCCGTTCGGCTTCCTCACCGGACAGCGGCTTGCATGTGAGCAGATAGTATTTTGCCTTCGCCAGCCCACAGAGCAGCGGCCAAATGATGCAGGCGACATCGCCAGCGGCGACACCGAGCCTGGTGTGCCCGTCAACGATCCGCGCCGATTTGCCACAGATCGACACGTCGGCAAGGATCCCGACGACGAGGCCGGCTCCCACGGCGACACCGTTGATCGCCGAGATAATGGGCTTGTTGCAGTTGATGACGTTATAGACGAGGTCCTTAGCCTCTTTCCAGGTCGCCATCCGTGCGGCCGGATTGTCGAGCAGCGACTTGATCAACTCGAAATCGCCGCCAGCCGAGAATGCCTTGCCGGCCCCTGTGACAATGACGGCGTTGATGTCGGGGTCGCCGTCGATGTCTCTCCAAATGTGAGTGAGCTGTGTATGGGTCTCGGCGTCGACGGAGTTGTAGGTCTCCGGTCGATCGAAGGTGATCCGAAGTATCCGTTCAGCCGGATAGTCCAGCTTCAACCTCGTGTAAGCCGCGTATCGATTGGACATATTGATCTTCCCGCATTTGGCGCATAAGAAGCGCTACCAATTATTTCTAACAGATGTTAGAATTTGTGGTCGACCGGCGCAAGCATTGGTTCGAAACAAGAATGTCGAAAGACAGCGCTCGAGGAAACGCGGAATGGAAACCGGGTTCAGTATTCAGGCAGACGGAGGATCGGGCATCGGAACCGTCGGTGCGCTGTTCCATGCCTGTGCGGAGCTTCATGCCAACAGGCGTGCGATCGAATATCGCGGCCGGCACGTGACCTATGGTGAGTTACGCGACCGGGTCCGTCGGTTAACTGTCCTGCTTGCCGCGCGGGGCCTGCATCGGGGCGACCGGCTCGGCTTGCTCTCGCGCAACCGCCCCGAGTATCTCGAGATCGAGTTGGCGGCCGCCAATCTCGGAATCATCACGGCCTGTCTTAACTGGCGGTTGTCGGAGCGCGAGCTCTCCTATTGCATCGAACTGGTGTCGCCCAAGCTGCTCCTGGTCGAGGCCGACCTCGCAGCAAACCTCCTGCCGGCCGCCAGGGCGAATCCAGTCCTGGAAATCGGACCTCAATACGAAAGCGAGCTCGCGAGACAAGATGGGCGGGCACCGCCGTCTGTCGCCCAACCGGAAGACGGGCTCGTCATTCTCTACACCAGCGGAACGACCGGCCTACCGAAAGGTGCCGTGATTTCGCACCGCGCGATGGTAATGCGCGCGCTGGTGTTTTCCTCCGAGCTCGGTATCGCACCACACGACACATTCGTCGCATGGGCCCCGCTGTTCCACATGGCATCGACCGATCATGCGTTGGCCACTCTGCTGCGCGGTGGAACTGTCGTTGTGATCGACGGCTTCCAGCTGGAACCGCTGCTGGCGGCCGTCTCCCAACACTCCATCGGTTGGCTGGTCCTCATTCCCGGTATGGTGGAGGCCCTCGTAGAGGGTCTGAAGGCGCAACGTACCAATGTAAAGGGAGTGCGGGTATGCGGGGCCATGGCGGATCTTGTCGCCCCGCACGCCATTGCCGAGGTCACCCAGCTGCTCGCCGCCCCTTATCTCAACAGCTTCGGTTCGACCGAGACCGGCCTGCCGCCAGCGACGCGGGCGCTGATTGCGCCAGGCGATGTGCCAACCAGGCTGTCCAAGCGGCAAA
Organism: Bradyrhizobium jicamae; assembly: GCF_018130215.1. Classification (GTDB taxonomy): domain Bacteria; phylum Pseudomonadota; class Alphaproteobacteria; order Rhizobiales; family Xanthobacteraceae; genus Bradyrhizobium; species Bradyrhizobium jicamae_A. The sequence continues at coordinate 96,032 of NZ_JAFCKQ010000021.1, read as the reverse complement.
ACGCGTTCTGCCAGATCAAGCTGGTAGATGCCTCCGAGAACGAGGTCGCGCCAGGCGAGCCGGGCGAGTTGGCCATCCGCAGCCCGACACTATTCTCCGGGTATTGGTGCGCGGATGAGACCAATGCGCGTGACTTCCGCGGCGGCTGGTTTCACATGGGCGACGTGTTCAGGCGCAACGCCGACGGATCGCTCGATTTTGTCGACCGCGCCAAATACCTGATCAAGTCAGGCGGCGAGAATATCTATCCCGCCGAAATCGAGCGTGTCCTGCTTGGCGATGACCGGATCGCGGAAGTCGCAGTTGTCCGCGCTGCGGACCCAAGATGGGGAGAAGCACCTGTGGCCTTCGTTGCGTGCCGCGAAGGGGTTGTAATGACAGAGGCTGAGCTCACCGAGCTGTGCCGCCGGGAACTCGCAAGCTACAAGCGGCCGCGCGAATTCCGCTTCATTGCCTTTGGTGAATTCCCTCGCTCGACGAGCGGCAAGGTCCAGCGGCACGAACTCGAGCGCCTGTTGAAGGCTTCCACATGAGCGAGACCAGCCTCAGGGGAAAGGTTGCCGTCATCGGCATCGGATTGTCGGCGGTCGGCAAGGTGCCAGGCCGCAGTCCGTTGTCGCTTGCTGCGGAGGCCGCCAGCAACGCGCTCGCTGATGCCGGGCTCACCAAGAGCCAGGTGGACGGCGTCCTGTCGAGCCATGCCTTCGCCTCCCCCTTCCATCGCTTCAGCGTTGCCTTCAGCGAATATTTTGGAATCCGTCCGACCTTCTCGAACACGTTGCAGGTGTCCGGCGCCACGGCGGCGACGATGTTCAGCATTGGTGCGGCCGCCATCCAAGGCGGCCTCGCCAAGGTTGTGCTGTTGGTCGCAGCCGACAGTCTCATGACTGGGCTGACGCCGGATCTGGCGCTGCGCTCGCTTACCGAAAGCCGGGATCAGCAATACGAGATGCCGTTCGGCATTCCGGTTGCCAACACCTTCGCTATGACCGCACACCGGCATATGAGGGAGTACGGCACCACGCCCGAGCAGTTGGCGGAGGTCGCCGTCGTGCACAGGCGTCACGCGGCACGGACCCCCGGCGCGCAGCAGGCGACACCGATCACAACAGCGGACGTGCTGAATTCGCCGATGGTCACAACGCCCTATCACAAGCTCGACTGCTCGCTGATCTCGGACGGCGGCGCGGCATTTGTCCTCACGTCGGCCGAACATGCAAAGGCCCTCGGGATCGGGAAGCCGATTTACGTCCTCGGTTGCGGCGAATGTTACACCCACGAGCACATCTTCCTGATGCCATCCCTCACCACGACCGGCGCCGTGGAATCCAGCCGGAGGGCGTATGCAATGGCCCGCTACCAGCCCAGCGATATGGATGTCGCCGGCATCTATGATTGCTTCACAGGCACTGTAGTCATGATGCTCGAAGACCTCGGCTTCTGCCGGAAGGGTGAAGGCGGCCCGTTCGTCGCGGACGGACAGATGAGCTACGGCGGCCGGATACCTTCCAATACCCATGGCGGCTTGCTGTCATTCGCGCATTCCGGAATGCCTGGCGCCCTGTTTCACTTCCATGAGGTCATCGCGCAGCTGCGCGGCCAATGCGGGCAGCGACAGGTCGAAACCGCCGGGCTCGGGCTGGTTCACAGCCTCGGAGCGGGATTCGCCACCAACGCCACGATCATTCTGGGCACGGAGGGAACGTTGTGATGGCATCCGACGATTCCACTCGAAAGCCCCTGCCCGCACCGGATGCCGATACGGCCGCATTCTGGCGGGGTTTGCGACACGGCGAGCTCCTTCTGCAACACTGCCGCCGATGCCGGAACGTTCAGTACTACCAGCAAGCCACATGTCGCGAATGCGGCAGCGATGAGCTCGAACACAAGCCGGCAACCGGCCGCGGCAAGGTGCACTCCTTCAGCGTGGTCTATCGGGCTCCCGGCCCCGCATTCAAGACGGATGTCCCCTATGCGGTGTTGCTCGTCGAACTCGCGGAAGGGCCGCGCATGATCAGCACCCTGACCGGGAGTGATCCGGAGGACGTCACCTTCGACATGGAAGTCGAGCTAGCATTCGACCAGGTCTCTGACGACGTAACCCTGCCGCGCTTCCGGAAAGCCTGAGGAGCCGCATGAGTTCTGCTTGCATCCGCGCGCGATCAATTCTAACAATTGTTAGAATTTTGCAGTTCGATTTTGCGACACTCGCATCGCCAATCCACCGGTCGAATTACACCAGCGGCAATCCACCGAAGGGCTTGCCGCGCAGCCGCCAGGACCACCCGCAATGGCAATCATGAAATCGGACGTCGTCACCTCGACCGAGGAATACGCCCGCAACCGCAGCGCCTATGCCGAGCGCGTTGCGGATCTCAGGCGGCGCCGCGCTGCGGCAGCGCTCGGCGGCCCTGAGCGGGCGCGCAAGCTGCACAAGGAACGCGATCAGCTGCTGCCGCGCGAGCGGATCGCGGCGCTGATCGATCCCGGATCCCCGTTCCTCGAATTCTGTCAACTGGCCGGCGAAGGCCTGTACGAAAGCGTGCCGCCCGGCGGCAGCATCATTACCGGCGTCGGAATGATCTCCGATCGTCCCTGCATGATCATCGCCAACGAGCCCACCGTAAAGGGCGGCACATACTACGGTATCACCTGCAAGAAGCATGTGCGCGCTCAGCGTTTCGCCTGGCAGCACCGCCTGCCCTGCGTGACCCTGGTCCAGTCCGGCGGCGCCAACCTACCCGACCAGCCCAATATCTTCCCCGACGATGGTCAGTTTGGCTCGATCTTCTACAACCAGGTCAGGATGTCAGCTGAAGGCATCCCGCAAATTGCGGTGGTGCACGGTCCTTCTACGGCGGGGGGAGCCTACATTCCCGCTTTGAGCGATGAGACCGTGATCATCCGAAACCAGGGCGCCATGTTCCTGGGCGGGCCGCAACTGGTCTATGCGGCGACGCGCGAAGAGGTCGGCATCGAGGCGCTCGGCGGCGGCGAGATGCATAGCCGGGTGAGCGGCGTCACTGATCATCTCGCCGAGAACGATGCCCATGCAATTGCCATCACGCGCGAGATCGTCGCCAGTCTTGGCGAGATTCCGCGGCAAAGCCGGACCGTCGCCCCGGTGCGCGCGCCACAATTCGATCCCAACGAAATCTACGGCCTGATCAGTTCGGATCCGCGCATTCCCACCAATAATCGTGATGTCCTCGCGCGTCTCGTCGATGGCAGTGAATTCCATGAGTTCAAGCCTCTCTATGGCGATACGTTGCTGACCGGCTTTGCGCGGATCATGGGCTTCGAGATCGGCATCCTGTGCAACAACGGCGTGCTGTTCTCCGAAAGTGCACTGAAGGCCACGCACTTCATCGAATTGTGCTGCAAGCGCGACATTCCATTGCTGTTCATGGCGGACGTCACGGGCTTCATGGTTGGCCGTGAAGCCGAGGAAGGCGGCATTACAAAGAACGGCGCGAAGATGATTACGGCAATGGCAAGCGCCAACGTTCCAAAATACACGCTGATCATGGGCAATGCCTACGGCGCGGGCTACCTCGCCATGTGCGGCCGGGCGTTCCGGCCGAACGCCATGATGATGTGGCCAAATGCCCGTTCCGCCATCATGGGTCCCGACCAGGCCGCGACCACGCTCGCGATGGTTCGTGACGAGGTGCACAAGCGCGAGGGCACGAGTTGGACGGACGCCGAGCGCGAGGCCTACATGGCCCCGACCCGGCGAACATTCGAGGATTTCGCCAATGCTTACAACTTCGCGCGCAATACTTGGTGCGACATGGTGATCGACCCACTCGAAACCCGCAGCGTGATGGCGCTGTTGCTTGACCTCGCCGGGCGCGTCCCGCGTCAGCACACCGATTTCGGCGTGTTCCGGATGTAGAGGGAGAGACCCGCCATGTTCAGGAAGATTCTGATTGCCAATCGAGGCGAAATCGCCTGCCGCATCGCCCGCACCTGCCAACGTCTCGGCGTTGCGGCGTCCACCGTGCACTCCATCGCTGATGCCGACGCCCTGCACGTCAAGGCCATTGGTGAATCCATCGAGATCGGCGGCGCGCTGGCCTCGGAAAGCTATTTGCGGATCGATGCCGTCATCGCCGCCGCAAAAACCACCGGCGCGGAGGCGATCCATCCCGGGTTCGGCTTCCTGGCCGAAAATACGGCCTTTGCCCGCGCGGTCGAAGCAGCCGGTCTGGTATTCATCGGACCGACGCCGGAAACCATCGGGCGGCTTGGCGACAAAGCGTCGGCAAAACGGGAAGCTGTCGCCGCCGGCCTCCCCACGGTACCCGGCAGCGAAGCTCCAAGCGAGGATCGCCTCGAAGTCGAACGTATCGTCCGCAAGCTCGAACTGCCGGTCATGCTCAAGGCCGCGGCCGGCGGCGGTGGCAAGGGAATGCGGGCAATCTCGACCTACAACGCAATTGGCGACGAAATCGAGTCCGCGATGCGCGAGGCAAGGAATGCTTTCGGCGACGCAGGACTGATCGTCGAGAAGCTGATCCTGCAGGGCCGGCACATCGAGGTGCAGATCGCCGGTGACGGCAACGGTAACGTGATCCACCTGTTCGAACGTGAATGCACTCTGCAGCGTCGCCACCAGAAGCTGATCGAGGAAGCGCCAGCCGCCAACCTGCCTCCCGCCCTTCGCCAACGCATCCTCGACGACGCAGTCCGGCTCGGACGGCGGCTCGGATATCGTGGTGTCGGCACGGTCGAATTCATTGTCAGTGGCTCCGACTACTACTTTCTGGAGGTCAATCCCCGCCTCCAGGTCGAGCATCCCGTAACCGAAATGGTCACCGGCATCGACATCGTCGAGGCCATGCTCCGCATTGCCGCCGGCGAGGGACTACCCGTGAAACAGGGTGAGGTGGTGTGCCAGGGCCATGCGGTGGAGGCGCGCCTCTGCGCCGAAGATCCGAATGACAGCTTCATGCCGTCCACCGGAAAGCTTGCCCACGTCAGCTTCGCGTCTGGCGACATTCGCGTCGAGACTGGTGTCGAAAGCGGGTCGACCGTTACGCCCTATTACGACTCGATGCTCGCCAAGCTTATCGCCCACGCCACCACTCGCGATCAGGCGCTCGATCAACTTGATCGCGCGCTCGGCGAGACCTCGATCTTCGGCGTCATCACCAACCGGGAGTTTCTCCGCCGGTTGATCGCTCTGCCCGCGACCCGGGCCGCGACGTTTCATACCCGTCTGATCGACGAACGGATCGATGCACTCGCGACCACCGCCGGCGGCATTGATCCGGAAGCGCTGGCGGTTGGTGCGTATTTCTGGATGATGCGCCAGCGCGCAGCCGGTTGCAGCAACCCCTGGCAGTCCAGTAGTCTGACCGGCTGGCAGATGGCGGCGGCCGATGACGGCTTGTCACCGATCCCCATTCTGCACCTCGAGGCCGCAGGCGACAGCGCAGAGATCCGCTTTGCGCCCTCGCAACCAGACGGCTCGATGCTGATCGGTGTCGACGATGCCAGAATTCGGGTGCAGCTTTCGCCGCTTGCCAATGACATGTTCGCCGCAGCAGTCAACGCTCGTTGCGAAACCGTGCGGATCGTACAGCAAGACCAAGCAATCTTCGTGCACGATCCGCGTCGCGCCCATACCATGACCGCGATCCCCTACCTCAGATACATCAGCGCCAGCGCTGAGATCAGCGGCGAATTACGGGCCCCGATGACCGGCGTGGTGTTGAAGATCAACTTCACGGTCGGCAGTCGCGTAAAGGCAGGCGATCCGACCGTCGTCATGGAGTCCATGAAGATGGAACTGCGCATTGCCAGCGAGGTGGACGGTGTTGTGACTGCAATCCACTTCAAACCCGGCGATACCGTCGAGCGAAACGCCGTCGTCGCCATTGTCGAGCCCGAACGAGTCCCGCAGTAGCCGCCTGATGAACTATTCAGGACAACATATGTTGCGATTTGGAAGCGTGAACTACGACGTCCGGGGCAAGATCGCGACCTTGACGCTCGACGAACCGAACAAGCTGAACGCACAGACCGCCGGCATCGAATGACTGCAGCAACTATCAGGAAAGCTTCCCGGCAGGGAAGCACAGAGGCACTGGGGCTTACCGGCCTGCAGGAATAAATTCCGAATGGGTACCGTCACCACGCGCATCGCAATTATTGTGAATCCAGCCTTGCCGCTTGGGTTCATTGCGAACACAGTTGCGGCCTTGAGCATCGGTCTTGGTGCCGCAGAGCCGGACCTTGGAGGAAACCTCTTGACCGACGGCAACGGGCTCACTGTCCGGACCAGTGCGAACCGTCCGGTCCCAATTCTGCAAGCCACGCCCGATGCGCTGTCCGCGCTACTGACGCGCGCGCAGCCGTTGGCCAGCGGCGCCGTTTTGGTGCCCTTTCCGCAGTTTGCCAGGGCTCTCCACCGATTTGAGGATTATCTGGCAGAATTTCCGCTGCGCGTGCTCGCGAACGAGACTATTGACGGCCTGGGCTTCTACGGGCCTGAAAAATGGGTTCGATCGCTGACCGGCAATTTGAAGCTGTTGCGCTGAGGATGGCGGTCCGTCACGAACTTAAAGACTGACGTCGGCATGAGATGGTCGTGCCCCCTTGCACCACGACGCCATCCCCCGGACGACCACGGCATGTCAGTTTCGGGCCAACAACTGACATCAGCATGGATGGGCATCCAACTTGAGCCGTTGTACAATAGCACCCAGGTTGGATAGCCAGGCCATGGTGCAAGAGCGGCCAGTCCGGGTCGAGCGTAGGTTATCGGCGATATTGGCCGCCGACGTGGCTGGCTATTCGCGGCTTATGCACAGCGATGAAGAGCCTACGCATGCCAAGCTGACCTCACTCCTGATGGACGCCGTCAACCCAGCAATTTCTGAGCACCGTGGCCGCATCGTGAAGAACACTGGGGACGGGTTCTTGGCGGAGTTTCCGAGTGCGGTCGATGCGGTTCGGGCTGCAATGCGTTTCCAGACCCGTGTTCATGAACTTACTGCCGGAGACGCTGAAGACAGGCGTATTGCTTTCCGTGTCGGAATCAATATCGGGGATGTAATTGTTGAACCGCAAGACATTTTTGGCGACGGTGTAAATATTGCGGCACGGCTTGAGGGCGTCGCAGAACCCGGCGGTATCTGCATCTCGGCATCAGCCTACGATCAGGTCCTGGGAAAGATCGCGGCCGAATTCATCGACGTGGGCGATCAGCACCTTAAGAATATTGCGCGGCCGATCCGCGCTTTCAAGGTTATGGATCGGGCCGCAGCAGCAAGACAAACACCGACTTTAGCCCTCCCGGAAAAACCGTCGATTGCGGTGCTCCCCTTCCAAAACCTCAGTGCAGAACCGGAGCAGGAGTATTTTGCAGACGGCGTGGTGGAGGACATCACAATGGCGCTGTCGCGCTTTCCTTGGCTGTTCGTAATCGCCCGGAATTCGAGTTTCACCTACAAGGGCCGCGCTGTGGACGTGAAGCAAATCGGCCGCGAGCTTGGGGTACGCTACGTGCTTGAAGGAAGCGTGCGCAAGGCTGGAAGCCGAATTCGTATCGCGGGCCAGCTTATCGACGCTGGAACGGGGGCACATCTCTGGGCGGATCGATTTGAGGGTGCGCTCCAGGACATGTTCGAGCTACAGGATGATGTGACCTCTAGCGTGGTAGGTGCCATCGCCCCGAAGCTGCAGTATGCGGAGATCAAGCGAGCCAACCGCAAACCAACTGAAAACCTCGATGCATACGACTATTACCTGCGTGGGCTGGCCAGGGCTGGACGATGGACCATCGGGGGGAACAGCGAGGCGCTCCAGCTCTTTTGCAAGGCTATCGAACTGGACCGCGGTTTGGCCTGCGCTTACGGAATGGCAGGATGGTGCTACATGCAGCGCAAGGCGCGTGGTTGGATGACTGACCATGTGCAAGAGAGTGCCGAAGCTATTCGACTGGCCCGGAAGGCGGTGCATTTGGGCGGAGATGACCCAGTCGCGCTTTGCATGGGTGGATATGTACTCGCTTTTGTAGCCCACGAGTTCGATGATGCTGTGGCCTTTATGGATCGGGGATTGGCGGTAAATCCCAACTTGGCGCAGGGTTGGGCGCTCAGCAGCTGGTTGAGAGTTTGGAGAGGTGAGCCCGATCTCGCACTTGACCACGTTACGCAGGCGATGCGCCTGAGCCCGGTCGATCCGTCCTTGTACGCCATGCAAGGAGCGGCGGCCTATGCCCATTTTCTAGCGGGCCGCTATGAAGCTGCGTCGTCATACGCCGAAAAGGCGATGCGCGCTAATCCGAATTTCTCGCTGACGATCTATATTTTCGCAGCCAGCACTGCACTCGCCGGGCAGCTTGAGCAAGCGCAGAGAGGCATGGGGCGGGCGCTCGAATGCAATCCCGATCTGAGCGCTTCCAACCTCAAAGATCTAACACCATTTCGCCGAGCGGAGGACCTAGCCACGTTCACCGGGGCGCTCCGCAAAGCAGGACTTCCGGACTGAACACCGGTCTCTCGCCGAAGCAAACGGCATGGCTGCACACCACGTCGTTGTCCGAATGGGTCATTCTCGACCGATTTCAAGGTGGCTTCGTCATGTCGGCGTTTTCTCCGGAAGCGGACACCGGACCGCTCGCGTTTATGAGTACCCAACGTCCCGAACCCCTCAAGGGACAGCGAGCTTACATTAGCCTGCATTTCCTCAATAGCTTCGGCTCTGCGTAGAGGCGCCGTCTGGCGCCGGTGCGAGTCTATCGCGGCCGAAATGGTCGATACCGCCGTTTGGAACCGACGGTCCGAAAGCGCCGGCGGCCGCCTTCATGCGCGGCGCCGAAGTGATCGCCTGTCGAGCTTGAGGGGGTTACGGTGAGAGGCGCCAGCCGGCCGCAGCCGGCCCGATCGGGGGTTTCCGCGGAATTGCCCAATTGAGGTGCTTTGGCTCGCATGGGATCTACATTGAGGATAGCAATGAAGCCGTTAGATGAACTCGCTTTCGGCTCGGATGGTTCTCGTCACGAGCAGGACGTTTTGCGTTCGGCGACAATCGGCGAGGCTAACACGCGACTTCCGACGTCGCAATTCAAGCGGTTGATAGCGTCGCCCTGGCTCGCCCTGCTGTGCTTCGCTTTCCTGACCTTGCCCGGATCGAGCTTCCGATTGGTTCACGCTCAAGAGAGGGTTGCGCCTGATCGAGAATGGGTTGTGGCGACCAAAGCCGCGCCGCCTTTCGCAATCAAGCGATCGGATGGAGAGTGGGGAGGTATCAGCATTGCTCTTTGGAAGAGGATCGCCGACAAAGAGCACCTACATTATCGCCTGGTTGAGACCCAAAGCATCCCGGAATTGCTCGATGGCGTGGCCAATGGCACATTCGATGCCGGCGTAGCCGCTGTTACGGTCACCGCGGCTCGTGCACACAGGGTCGACTTCACCCAGCCCTTCTACAATACCGGCCTCGGAATCGCCGTCCCGATCAATGAAAATCCGTGGATCTCGATCGGACGGGCGCTCCTTTCCTTCAACTTCTTCCAGGCCGTGGGAGTACTGCTGTGCATCGCAATGACTGTCGGCTTTCTCATTTGGATGCTGGAGCGGCACAAAACGGAGCATTTTGCCGGTGGCGCCAAAGGACTTGCCTCCAGTTTCTGGTGGTCAACGATCGCTATGACCCAGGCCGGAGCCTCCCAAAACGCGCCCACTACGCTCCCGGGCCGGATCGTCGCAATGGGGTGGATGATCGCCTCGGTAATCGCCATTGCTGTTTTCACCGCCGGCATCACTTCCACGCTTACGCGGAGAGGGCTGGAGGGCGCAGTTCACGGCTTCAATGACCTGCGCTCCGTGCGTGTGGGCGCGGTCGAGAACTCTGCGACAACGGACTACCTCAATCATCAAAGGCTGTCATTTCGAGCATTTCCCGATATTCAGAGCGGCTTCTCGGCTTTGGCGCAGGGTCAAATAGATGCGTTCGTCCACGACAAGCCGCTCCTGACTTGGATGGTCCACAATGACTATTCAAGCCTAGTTCGTATTGTCGATACGAGTTTCAGCAACGAGAGTTATGCGATCGCATTGCCGAAAAACAGCGCGATGCGGTCAACGCTGGATCTCGCCGTGCTCGATCAGGTTGAAAGCGATTGGTGGCAGCAAAAGCTGTACGAGACGCTAGGAACCGCGCGATCCCCGTAGCGCGGCCGGATCAAGTGCGAAACACGCGGACGATGACAGCTCATGAGACGAAGCGGACAGCGTCTTATCCCCGCAATGGGGTGGTTTGGCTGACCCGCGAGGGACTCCGTAGACGCTGGGAGTGAGGGCTCTGGCAAAGGGCCCTCTAAGACGGCTAGGTCGCTGCGGCGTTGGTTGGCTCAGTCGCGCGCTGGCTCAGCTCTTCGACACGCGCGTCATTGCCGCTTCCAAAAGGCCAAACGGACCACCCGCTGAGGGCCAGTCGAGATGAGTGTCGTCAAGCGTCCTCGGGATGGCGTAGCGAGGTTTGGACGCCCCCTTTTCCGTGTCCATACGTCTAGGTTGCGGTCACCGGTTTAACGTGCGCGAGCGATCTAACGGGAAAGCCTCCAGGGGCATGCCGGAGGCTCTCTTCCGCATCAGCAACGAACCGCCCAACATTATAGTCGAGCACAATGCCGTGTCCGCCAAGAATTTCGCGTGCCAAGCCTACGGCCTCGCGCATTCGATAAGTGCAGACCGCCTTCGCCAATGCCGAATGTTCGTCACGATAGACGCCTTCATCCTGCGCCTGCGCCAGTCGGACGACAAGTTCGAGTGAGGTGGTGAGGTCTGTCCGCACCGGTAGATCCTGAACGAACTGAAATCCGGCAATGGGCTCTCCAAACTGTTTCCAAGTCGTTGCATATTGGAGGGCGTTCTCTTAGGCTCCCAACTTGACGCCTACTGATTGCCAGGCGACGCCGGCACGCGTGCGGCGGAGTACTTCGGCCGTATCGCGGAAACCCTCTGGTCTTCTGCAGACGGTTGGCGTCCGCAACACGGCAATCAGCGAGAACGATATCCGCGGTCTGACGCGCGCTCGTGCCAGAGCTTGACACCGATACGACTTCCGAGATGGCGCTCATGAAAACGCGGAGGGGGGCCCGAAAGTCTTAAGAATGTAACGGCACTATTCGCTTCCGACGCCTGCGCCTTCATCACCGGCCAGACGCTCGCGGTCGACGACGGGGTCACCGCGATTTGAAGCCTTAGTAGCCAAGAAGGGAGGGAGACCTTATGAACGACATGCCTTGGATCAAATCTTACCCGCCAGGAGTCAGGTGGGATGCCGAAATCCCACTGACGCCCGTTCAGCAGATTCTCGAGGAATCCGCGTCGAAATGGCCGAACAATCCAGCGGTCGATTTCATGGGTAGGAAGATATCTTACAGCGAGCTCGACGGTCTCGCCAATCGCGTGGCCAGCGGTCTCCAGAAGCTCGGGATTGGGCCTGGGGTTCATGTTGGTCTCTATCTGCCCAACTCGCCTCACTACCTTGTCAGCCTGTTCGGGATTCTCAGGGCCGGCGGCACAGTCGTCAACTACTCGCCGCTCGACGCCGCCAAGGTACTGGAGCACAAGATCGAGGACAGCCGGACCGATTTCCTCATCACGCTGGATATGGCGTCACTCTATCAGCCGATGGGCGCGTTGCTAGGCAAAACCAGGTTGAAAAAACTTATCGTCGGCAATCTCGGCGAAATGTCAGCGCAACCAGATGCCGTCAACGCGCAGATGCAGGCGGCCAAGCAGCTTTCGAGCGTCCCCAATGACGACAGGCATATCACGTTCCAGGCACTGCTGGATAACGACGCCATCTATCGCAGCTATCCGATCGCAGATCTGACGGATGCCATTGCGGTTCTCCAATATACCGGCGGCACGACCGGCTTGCCGAAAGGCGCGATGTTGACCCATGCCAATCTGACGGCCGCGACCGGTCAATGCGTCGAAACCACGCGCACCGATCCGCCAACGCTCGTTGAAGGCAAGGAGCGTGTGCTCGCTGTGCTTCCGCCCTTTCATATCTACGCGCTCACCGTCAACATGCTGCTGGGAATCCGCATCGGCGCGGAACTCGTTCTGCATACGCGGTTTGACGTCGATGCAGTCGTCAAGGATCTGACGGAAAAAAAGATCACCGCATTTCCTGGCGTCCCGACCATGTTCGTCGCGGTGATCAATCACCCCGGAGCGGCGAATGCTGATCTAAGCTCGCTCAAATGGTGCAACTCCGGAGGTGCGCCATTGCCGCTCGAAGTCCAGCAGAGTTTCGAGAAGCTGACAGGCTGCAGGTTGGCCGAGGGCTGGGGCATGACCGAGACGTCCCCGACCGGCACCTTTACGCCTGTGACCAACGAGCCGCGTGCTGGTTCGTGCGGTGTGCCGAGCCCCGGGATCACCATCAAGTTTCTCGATGTGGACGACAACAAGACTTACGTGCCGCTGGGGAAATCAGGTGAACTGTGCATCCGAGGCCCGAATGTCATGAAGGGCTATTGGAAAAATCCGGAAGCCACGGCCGAGATCATGACACCCGACGGCTTCATGCGGACCGGCGATGTCGCCTACATGGACGAGGATGGCTACGTCTACATCGTCGATCGTACCAAGGACATGCTGCTGTGCGGCGGCTTCAATGTCTATCCGCGCGTACTTGAGGAAGCCGTCTACAGGCATCCTTCTGTTGAGGAAGTTGCGGTGATCGGGATCAGGGATGAATACCGCGGACAGTCACCCAAGGCCTTCGTCAAGCTGAAGGCAGGCGCCGCCTCCCTCACGTTAAAGGAGCTTCAGGAGTTTCTAAAGGACAAACTCGGCAAGCACGAGATGGTGCAGGCTCTCGAGATTCGCGACGCATTGCCAAAGACTCCAGTCGGCAAGATGTCGAAAAAGGATTTGTACGAATAAGCCGAACGCAAGATGGCCGTGCACCGTTCTGTGCGCGGGGTTCCGTAGAGACCAAGTGCTCGTTTGCTTGGGAGGGGTACGCACAGGTGCTACGTCCGCTTTCGGCGCTGGAGCGGACGCGCAGCAGGGCCGTTCCGATTTCCGCTTTTGACTGATATTGTTGAAAAAGTCCTGTGTGGCGCGGATGCCTATTTTCTAAGGGCATCCGGTGCAGTCGTTGCCATCAGATGCGGGGGACCACGTCAATCTACGCAGGATCGCTGTGTGATCTCCCTAGGTCTACCGTGAAGGCTTTGCTTGTCGGGATTCAATCCGAGCTGATTTCAACGAGATATTTGAACCAGTATTATTTTCGACTTTTTCAACAATATCGACCCGGAGCGGACATTGACAAGTCGCCGAATGATCTATGTCGCGTCTAGCGCTCATTCCTGCGATGTCGGCATGCGCCTCTTCGATGATGTTAAAGAAAGGGTGTTCGCGCAGTTCACAAACATTCGCGAAGGCCGCAAATACTCGCATTCAGTGGCGTCGTTGGCAGGATCACTTCTGTGCCCGCATGGTCGATGCGGCGCGCACACCTGAGGGCGTGTCGCCGAAGTGCCGGCGGAACATGCGATTGAAATAAGAAACGTCACCAAAGCCGGCCTCAAACGCGATATCGATGATGGCCAAATGCGGATGGTGCGGGTCAGTCAACATCGCGAAGGCACGATCAAGCCGGCATGCTGCGAGGTGCTCGGTGAACGACTTTCCGGTCCCCTCGTCGAGCAATTGTTGCACGTATCGCCGCGACATACCGATCGCCCCAGCGACTTTGTTCAGATCGAAATTGGGATCGCTGGAGCGCCGCGCGACCTCCGCAAGGATCTCCTGAAGCTTTGCTGCCTTCACACCGCGCTCCGTAACGATGTCTGCTGCTTGGTCGGTCGGCCCGAGCGTCGCGGCTACAAGGTCGAGGAGATGTACACTGACGGTGGCGGCCAGTTTTGATGACGGCGGTTCTTTGAAGGATGTGAGCGACCGCAGGTAGCGGTTGAGGAGTTTCAGCGCCGGTCCGGAACGCACTGGCCGACCTGCCAGATCTTCCGGGTTGGCAACCAGAGACCTAAGTGCGGCAGCCTGCACGGTTACGAAAATAACGCTCCCATCACGTGGTGCAATTACTCGTAGCGGCCTTCCCCGATCAACCAAACAAGCAGAGCCAACATCATAGGCGTGCTCTTGGCCAGCATTGGCAAATTGGACCGGTCCAGCCTCGACGATGTTCAGTCCAAACTGTTCACGGCTATCCTTGAGGTGATGCTTGTGACGAATAAACTCCACTGGCGTCGCGACAAGGCGACAAACGCCAACCGCGCCGAGCGACAAGTAGGTGACGTCGATACGCGGGCGGCCGCCGCTGTGATCTATCACGTCCAAGGCGAGGTTCAGTCGCGTAAACTCCTCACGGAACGTGGTGAACCGCACACGCTCCGGCAGCATCTCGGTCGACCATTGCAAACGCTGAGACGACGTTGGCAATCTGATCTCCGTTCCGGGCGCTGCTTCTCACGTTCCGGGGGCAGCCCCTTAAGAAATCTTATCGCGCTTCGCCGCTGTGTGAAACAAACTACAAAGTGTAGACAGGCTGCACGACATGATCGAGCGGTGCTCGACGCGTTGCGCGCCACATGCGAGTCATGCCACCCGAGCAGATTGTGTCGATTTCGTAAGGGCAGCGCCGGCTTACCGAGCTATATCCTTCATCTTGGCTATAGCTTTGTCTACCTTGCTCTTGGCTTCGCCGAAAAAATCAATGGCCAAAAGCTGGCCGCCGCGAACGTTCTGCTTACCAGATCCACTAACTCGGAATCGATTGGGAGCCACCTCCTCGATGCTCAGGGAGCACGACACTCCGCTCCAGGACCCAAAGCTCATTCTGGTCTCGAAAGTCACAAGTCCGATTGCTTCGTTAGCCGCGGTGAGCTTCCACCCTAATCGCATCACAGCGCTCATCGCCACTTTGGTCATAAGCGCCATGGTTCCAGTGAAGGTGTCGGTTGAGCTATCGTAATGTGCGGCAACCCGTGCCGTCGGCGCCGCTTCGCTTGAAGGTGATCCGTTCGCCGGCGCCCCGCACAATGGACAAGCCATCGCTTTGTCAGAAATTGCGCGAGCGCATTCCCAACATTTAATCAATGCCATGTGTCTACCCCTCTGAAATGCTCTTCTCGCGGGGTATCGGTGGCGCGCGCCAGCCCTCGCGGGCCCCCTGCCTGTGCTTCCGAGGTAGGTGGCCCGCTTCCGAGGGCTGGACTAGAGGAAGTCTACTCCAGCTTTGCTCGCCATGTGCGATTAGACGGCCAAAGCAATGGGCCCGCAATTGAGAAACAGGATTACTTTTCTCGATTGCCTGGGATCGGGCGCACGCTTAGGGCGGTACTTCTCGCTAGCAGGCGAAGGGCCGCCAACCGCCGTCGTCCGTGCGGACTTCAATCGCAATGTCCCGCTCTCCGGTCTGTATTCCTGGCAAGGTCAATCAGCGAAGTCGCCGCTTCGACCCTAGCATCGGGGAGGTTTTTAAGCTCAAGCCCCTCTTCGTCGGGGTAGAGGTCGGCACCAATCCCGGATGTCGAAAAAATGCGGGTCAGCCGCGCCTTCAGTTTCTCGGCAACGGTTGGGACGAGGATACCGGTTCTGAGGGCTATGCAGTTTGTGCCAGTGGCAGATGGCCCAAATGGTTGCCCGGAGTTCTCCGCCACCGGTTGTCTCTTAAGACAGCCATGCGGGGCCGCGCGGCGCTCGACTATTGAAATGTCGTATAGGTCTGAAAGTGGTCACGCCCTCAGAACACCGGAGGCCCATTTGAGCCATGTGTGGTGGGCACAAACTGTGTGGCCGCCGAGCTCGGGCTGAAACATCCTGGAATGAAAGAACCGGTCAAACCGAAAATGAGACGAAGCATCCCACGCGCCTAGAAGAGGCACGGCGGATCATCGAAGAGTACGCCAACGACCTTCGAGAGATCATCAAGAAGCCTCGCGAGCGCAGGCCATCACGGCTCAGACCGTCCTCTTTTGCCTTGTCCTCTCCGTCGCCGCCTCTCCCAGAATCGGATTGCTGTGTTTGATTCGCGACTTGTGATGCGCATGGAAGGGCGAAGTGAAACGGCTAGACACAGGTGATCTGCCCTGGCGCGTCGCCGATTTATTTCAACGGGGTGCTGATCGCGCTGAAGGTGCTGTCGACGGATTGTGGTCTCTGGCTAAGGACGTCTTTCAGGCTCGTCGCCAGCGCCGGTTCGAAGGAGAAAAATTGAAACAAACTACGAAATCGGCGGGAAGCGGTGGACCGCCAAACACCCTATCCACACCCACGACACGCGGTAATCTCGCGCATGCCACCGAGACAGCGCTGAGGGCTTCCGTCGGACTGCCGCGGTTAGCAAATTTCGATTGACGCCGGTCGGAACCGATGTTGCGATCAGCGCAAATTCAAGTTGTAGTGCGAAAGTGACGCGACCGAAAAGTGTTAAACGAATAATTAGCTGACGTAGGGGGGGGACTATGATCTTCCTTGGTGTCCGCACCGTTGTTGTGGCGATGTCCGTTCTCGGTACTGCGTCGGCTTACGCGGCTTCGCGAGAGCCGGTAGATTTGGGCCGGCTCACAGGTCGCGTCGGCGACCAAACAATCTCGGTGACGATTACCTTGAAGCTACGGGACCTAGCCGGGGCTGAGGACATGATGCGCCGGGTCTCCACACCGAACGTTCCGATGTACATGCGCTTCATGCTTCCGGCTCAAGTTCAGGCCCGGTTCGGCCCGACCGAGGAGACCGTGACAGCCGTCATCGCGTCGCTGCGTGGACACGGACTGACCGTCGAGCGAACAACGGCGACAACCTTGCGAGCCACCGGCACGCCGACGATTATGGAGCAGGCGTTCCAGACGAGCCTGCATCAGTTCCAGCAGCCCGCGACCGACAAGGCGCCAGCCGTGACCTTCCGCGCCCCTAACACCCGACCGGTGGTGCCAGTCGAGATCGCGTCCGCGGTCGGGACCGTGGTCGGTCTCTCGACCAAGCCTGTCTTCCATTCGAATGTGCACCGAGCACGGGCCAGCCTTGCTAACGCGCACGTCCAGTGGAGCGCGGTCGCCGGCGCCGACAGTGCGCCGGTGGGTAATCCTGGGTTTCTGACCGTCCTTGATGTCGCCGCCCGCTACAATATCAACCCGCTCTATCAGCGAGGCATCATGGGCCATGGCCGGACCATCGGCATCGTCACTCTGGCGAGTTTCACTCCGAGCGATGCGTTCGGCTATTGGAACTCCCTCAATCTGAAGGTCGATCCCAATCGGCTCATCGTGGTCAATATCGATGGCGGACCGGGGGCACCAAGCGATGCATCCGGCTCAGTCGAAACTACGCTCGATGTCGAGCAATCCGGCGGCGTCGCCCCGGACGCAAAAATAATTGTCTATCAGGCGCCGAACAACTTTCAGGGCTGGGTGGACGCTTTCGCGGAGGCAATTCAAAGCAACAACGCGGATTCAATATCCAGCAGTTGGGATGCCTGGGAGGCATTTGCCAATGGCGTGTTAGCCTCAGACGTCGCAGATCCGTTCTCGGGCCAAGTCGTCACCTTTGCACAAGCGGCGCATGAACTCTTCGTGGCGGCGGCGTTGCAGGGCCAGAGCCTGTTCGCCGACAGCGGCGACTACGGTGCCTACTACTTGGCCGGCGCTATCGGGAGAGGGACATTAGGCATCGGCACGTTCACGACGCCGTTGAGCGTCGACTTTCCTGCCGCCGATACGGCCATCACTGCGGCTGGGGGGACAACCCTCCCCGTCACTATTGTCGCCGCGCTGCCGAGCGGCCCGTTGTCCATTAACGTCCGGACGGAACGCGTCTGGAGCTGGGATTATTTGCAACCGCTCTGCGGTTGCACTTCGAGTTGATCCAATCACCCGCGGCATCTTTCCGGTTGGCGGAGGCGGAGGCGTTAGCGTCTTTGCACCGGTGCCATTCTATCAGCTGGTAACCGCGGGCGTGCGGTCCAGCCAACCGGACCAGGTGCTCAGTGAGGTGGACACGGCGCCGCCGCAAACCCTGTTCGTCTTTCCCGCGCATTTCCGTGGACGCAACTTGCCCGATGTCTCCCTCAACGCCGATCCACTTACGGGATACGTCGTGTTCTATACGTCCGATACGACCGGGTTAGCAGTCCTGTCGAGAGAAGGAGGTACGAGCTTCGTGGCACCGCAGCTCGCCGGCATTACGGCTCTGCTATCGCAGAGCGCCGGACGCCGGCTCGGCCTTCTCAATCCGCTGCTCTATGGGTTGGCAGCGCTCGACGGTACTCGGGGGCCCGGCGCCGTACTGAACACCATTTCGACCGGTGACAACTGGTTCTATTCGGGACGCGATGGCTACAGCCCTGCGGCCGGCCTCGGCACGCTGAACGTAGGGAACCTGGCTTCGAGGATGAAACAACTCGTCCCGCCTGGATTGGTCGCTGTGCAGAACCGGACGAACTGAGCGGGAGCAGCGGGCAATTGGCCTGCACGGCCGGAGAGAACGGCAGCGGAAGGCTGTAACGCAACGTTGCCGCGTAGCTTCCGATGCACAAAGCGCTGGGTCACCGCGCCAGGAGTTTTGTTTGAGGGATGTCCGGATGTGGCCCTTACCGACCGACCCCAACACCTGTCTGAATATCGGCCATCGGGGGGTAGACCGGACAGGGTCGACGCGCGGCCATATCGACGCAAATGACACAAGTCGGACATTGCCGGGTGACTAACCATCACGTAACAATTTGCCATGTCCCAAGACGGCGGCCAAAAGATCCGTTTCTGCACGAGCCGCGATGGCGTCCGCCTCGGCTTTGCGACATGTGGCACGGGGCCGACCGTCATCACGGCAGCGCATTGGATCAGTCATCTACGGCTCGATTGGGACAACCCCGTTCGTCGCAGCTGGTTGTCGATGCTGTCGCGACGAAACACCCTCATCCGGTACGACCCACGTGGCACTGGCTTGTCAGATCGCGATTGCGCTGATTTCACTCTGCCGCGGCAGATCGAGGATCTGGAGGCCGTCGTCGAAGCAGCAAAGTGTGACCGGTTTGCTCTGCTGGGCCTGTGGACCGGAGGTGCAGTTGCAGTCAACTACACTGTGCGCCACCCTGAGCGGGTGACCCATCTCGTCCTTCACGCTTGCGCCACACGGGGGCGACTAGCGCGCGACCCGACTCCCGAGCAATTGCAGGAGGCCGAGGCCCAACTCAAGTTGATTGAGCTCGGCTGGGGTAACGAGAACTCTGCATTTCGTCAGCTCCACACGTCCCAGCTGATACCTGATGCAACACCCGAGCAAGCTCGCGCTTTCAACGACCTAATGCGGCAAACGACAACTCCCGCGAACGCCGCTAAGCTGCTCAGGGCACATTGGGCTGGGACAGACAATCGTTCCCTCGGTCCCAGGATCAAGTGCCCCACGCTGGTGTTGCACGCGCGAGAGGATGCGAGAATACCGTTCGAAGAAGGACGATTCCTTGCCGCACTCATTCCAGATGCTCGCTTCGTGCCCCTCGAGAGCCGCAATCACGTCCTAATCGAGAACGAGCCTGCCTGGCAGCAATTGGCCGCCGAACTGGACAGCTTCCTGCCTGCGACTGCGTCAGTGCCGATCGATGCGGGGGCAACGTTCGTCGACGACCTCACACCCCGCGAGGCCCAGGTGCTGGAGCTGATAGCGCTGGGGCTCGACAACGCCACGATCGGCTCGCGGCTCGGCATCAGCGAACGCACGGCGCGTAATCACGTGTCCGCCGTGTTCAGCAAGCTCGGCGTCAAGACGCGTGCAAAGGCCATCGTTCTGGCGCGTGACATCGGCTTCGGCACCCGGCAGCGCTGAGGGCACTCGTCGCGATCGGTTCTGCACTGCCTTCATTATGACAAACCGTGACATTTGTCCCAGCCGATGGCCGCCGAGCCTCGTTTCAGCGCATCTGTCACGATCAGAGGTAGTACCGCCGTCTCTTGGAGCTGGCGTGGCACGCTGGTATCTCTCAGTTAGGCTGACAGTGCCGAAACTGTCGTCAGCAAGACCGGGAGCAACCCATGAACGTCGTGACGGATACGTCCAAGCTGTTCGAAGCCGAGCGCCGCGTACATCACTTGGTACGGCCTAATTTCCGTATCACCGAGATGCAGATCAGCCCTACCCAGGAGGTGCCGTGGCACTATCACAATCATGTTCAGGACACCCTCCACGTTGTGTCCGGGACCATTCGCATTGAGCTGCGCGGCCCAATCGAGGAGGCGCGCCTGTCCCCTGGGCAGACGTTTTCTATTGCGCCGAAACGGCCACACCGCGTGACCAACATCGGCGATACATCCGCCAACTTCATCGTCTTGCAAGGTAACGGAGAGTTCGATTTCGCTCCTATTGCGCGCGACAAGTAATGGTGCCCGGCGGCCAGCAAGTGGAGGTGCGCGGCACCCAGCGATAGCAGTTCGCTTAGTAGCACCAATGACCACTTCTGGCACGGAGGCGAAGAGGCGGCATAGCTCGATGGAGTCCGCTCGTCGGGGTATACCGGACCAGATTTGCTGGGGTGGCGTCCTTCGCGTTTTGGACCCGATGCGGACATTAGCCGCCGACTCGGCGATCCTCCTCCTTGGCAGGTGAGGAAAGGATTTCAAGTTGACATGCTAGACCGTAGTAACCTCGTGAAATGTTAGTTAGAACGGTGCACCGTCTTGGTGTAAGATCAGCTCTAGCGGCCTCAATTCTGTATTGCTCCGCAAATCGAAGGCAATCTGTAAAGGTAAGTTCTGGTCTCCGAAGGGGCGAGGAAGATTGTTCCTAAACCAGCCATCGGAGATCAGATTGACTTGGTTCAGGGATGCCCGCCAGCGAGGGCGTTTCCGTAGTATTACGGGATAATCCCATGAGGCAAAGTCAAGAATTAAGGCCGAGATCGATCTCGCACGGAAGCGGGCCTTGTATCGCGAAGAAACATTTGCAAGCCTAGCCTCCGATCTCCAGCCCGCTTTTGTGTATATGCACCGCCTCTCAAGCTCTGTCAGAGTTGTCCTTTTTCTGCTGGCGATATCTACTGGACCGGTGGCGCTGGCCGCCGATAGCAAGCAGGTTTTGCTGCTACATTCGTTTGGTACAGAGATGAGGCCTTGGAGCGATTATGCTCGAGGCATTCGCGAGGAACTGAACCGCCAGTCGCCTTGGCCGCTGACTATTACCGACCAATCGGTGATCTCGGCTCGCTACAGCAATAGCAAATTAGAAAAACCCTTCGTCGAGTACCTCGCTGCTCTATTTGCCGAACAAACTCCCGATGTGATCGTAAGCGTAGGCGCGCCGGCTGCAGCGTTTGTGCAACGAAACCGGGGGCAGCTCTTCTTGTCCACTCCGATGGTCCTCACCACTCTTGAGTCACGTCGCATCCAATATTCCAGTCTTACGCGGAACGACGCGGTCGTACCCATTCAGATCGACTACAAGGCCGTGATCGCGAATATCCTGAAGGTGTTGCCCGACACCCGACATATCGCAGTCGTCAATGGCACATCTCCCAATGAGAAATTCTGGTCGAACCTCATTCACGAGGAAGCTGCGCGTTTATCGCACCACGTTGAATTTGTATTCTGGGACAGTTTGTCATTCGACGACATTTCGAAAGAAGCTGCTCGGCTGCCACCGCATTCCGCGATTATCTGGGAAGGAATGAGTGTGGATGCGGCAGGCGTTGTGCACGATGGCAATGACGCGTTCAAAAAACTTCATGCGGTCGCCAATGCTCCCATTTTTGGTTATACTGAGCCACTCATCGGGCAAGGCATTGTTGGTGGCCCGTTCAATGCGGTGTACGACACAAGCCGAACGGCAGCCGCCGTTGTGGTTCGAATCCTCGGGGGTGAGACTCCCAGCGACATTAGAGTACCTCCTCTACCGTTTTCGACGCCAAGATTTGATTGGCGTGAAATTAAGCGGTGGGGGATTAGCGAAAGCCGGCTACCGTTGGGGAGCGAGATCGTCTTTCGCGATCGCACCGCATGGCAGCAATATCGTTGGCAGATTGCAATGATTTCCACGGTCGTGCTGCTTCAGGCAGTGCTGATTTGTGTCTTGCTGTTTGAGCGGCGCCGTCGTCAAGTTGCCGAAGTGCAGGCTCGGCAACGCTCTGCTGAACTTGCGCATATCAACCGATACTCCATGGCGGGCGAACTTACGACAACAATCGCGCACGAACTTAATCAACCGCTCGGGGCGATTTTGACCAACGCTGAAGCGGCGGAAGTGCTTATCAAGTCGACCTCTCCCGACCTTGACGAGGTTGCAGAAATCCTTGCGGATATTCGCCGAGACGACCAGCGAGCCAATGATGTCATCGGTCGATTGCGCAGCCTGCTCCGGAGAGAGCCACTTGAGTTTAAGCGAATCGATTTCAACGATGTTGCGCGCGACACCCTCCAATTTCTCGCTGCATTGGCGATTGCTCGAAAAGCGGATCTTGCAAATCTTATCGGGCTGACGCCTCTTCCCATCAGGGGTGATGTGGTTCAACTACAGCAGGTCATCCTTAATCTAATTGTCAACGCGATGGATGCGATGTCAGACGTGTCGATTGCTGACCGTAGAATTACCATCTCAAGCGCGCGTGACGGCAACGTCGCCGAGGTCTCGGTATCGGACTTGGGGCCTGGCATCCCCAAGGAAAAACTCAAGGATGTGTTCGAACCGTTCTTCACCACAAAGCCTCACGGCATGGGTATGGGGTTATCCATCGCACGAACTATTGTCGAGGCGCATGGCGGGCGGTTATTCGCGGAGAATAGAGCAAAGGGCGGTGTGACGTTTTACGTCAGGATACCGCTCGCGGAATGACCGCAGTTGGTACGTGGCGACCGTTTGCGCGGTACGGGGAAATGTAGCGCGGTTATACCGGAAGGCGCCCTCTAGTCTAACGCTCAGTAAAACCAGCAGGCAATCTTCCAGACCAGAGGCTGGAACGATGTGACGAGAGGGAGCGTTTTACAAAGGATGCACCACTGTCCAACGCGTTGCAGAGATCAACACAAACCTCACTATCGCAAGGCTCAGCCGGCCACCGGCCACGCGATGAGAGCTGCTCGAGGTACTCGAGTGTCACAAGAGGCATTTCGGCGCTAATTGAGGAAAGCAGCGGGCGTCCATGACTCCAGATGCGTCATCTCTGCAGACGCCGGCTGCCGTACATCCCTCATGGTGAGCAACGGGTCCCTCACTTTTTCATCTTAATGCCATTTTGATCTCGATATTGATTGAATACGACATCAATGGCTTGGATGACTTTCTTGTCCTTGTTCGCTTTGCAATAAACGATGATCTCGTGCTCTAGATCCTTGGCGCGATCAACTTTCATCATGTGCTTCTTTGCAAGCCCATTATACCACCCGCTGTACCAGGCTGTGAGATGATCAGCATCCTCCTGATAAGTGTTGGCAAGCTGGGCACACGTTAGAGCCTGAACATCAATGTAGCCGTCTGGGTTTGCATACGTCTTCAACTCAACCTGCGCCTCACAAGGCGTAACGGCCGCGATCGCGAGTGCTGCCGAAACAAGGACCAATTTCATTATGCGCTACCTTTCTGACGTTGAGGACCATGCTCCTTGACGTCGGGCCAAATGTGGAGACGCGCACTATCGTGGGCTTGATATAAATCAAGGACTCAGATCGGATCTGCCGGTTGAGGCTGGCGTGTGTCAACTTCACCCGCTCCCAGCCTTCCTTCACGACCGGGTCAGGGCGTTCGCCAACGACAAGGGAGGCCAGCGGGTCTTCGAGATTTGTATCCTTTGCATAGACCGCAGAACTGGTCGTCCCTCCCCTCTCAGAACGGATCGGCCGAGCGTGGTGCTGCGTAGACGGCGCTCAGGGGCGTTTGACCGGAACAATCACGAGCTGGGCGATCGCATCGCCCGCGAGCGTGAAGTAGGAGCGGAGCTCCAGCGGATCGGGCAGACCGGTCTTGTCGTAGTCACCGGTCACCTTGGCGAGAACGTGCAAACCCCGCCCGGCTCTGCAATCCCTTCAAGACGGGCGGCAATATTGACGCCATCGCCAAAGATATCGTTGTCATCGACAATGATGTCGCCGACATGGATGCCGACGCGAAATTCGATGCGCGTGGCCTGGGGCACTGTGGCTTTTTGCTCAACCATGCCGCGCTGCACCTCGATGGCGCCTCTGGCGGCACCAACGACGCTGGCCGCCCGCGATGCGCGGCGATGGTGGGGTCCAGGAGGGACCTTCTGGTAGCCTTGAGCCGAGCCAAGACGCCTTCTTCGTCCGCGCTCATCAGGCGGCTGTAGCCGGCGACATCCGCCACCAGAATTGCCGCAAGCCGCCGTTCCACGCGATTATGGGCAACAACAGCACCCGAGATCGGTCGATTCCGTTCCAAGGATCAAAGCACAGGGCCTTGCTCTTGGGCTAGGGCCAATGCCCGAGTTGGGTCAAAGACGGCGTTCGCGGCCCGTTCGCTTGATGTTCGCTGTGCCCCTGACAGCGGCGGGAAAGCGGTCATCCTCTAACCGCCGCTTAGGGCCAGAAGCGGTAGCACGCGGCTTGTTTAACTCACGTGTCAAACCGTACGACGCCTCGCAAGTTCTTGCCCGCTTGGAGATCAGCGTAACCGAGATTAATGTCCTCAAGACGATAGGTCTGCGTGATAAGCTCGCGCAGCTTCAATGTGCCCTGACGATAAAGCGACAAAAGCTCCGGGATTTGGACCCTTGGGCTGGCAAAACCATACACCGCGCCCATAATCGCCTTTTGTGAAACGCATAGTTCGAGCGGCGGAATGCTTATTTCGGAAACGGTGTCGGGCGTCAGCGCCGTAACAACCACATTGCCCGCCTTGGCGGTCGCGCGGAAGGCCGGTAACAGCGTCGCTGGTGGGTCGATGCATACGAAAGCGTGGTTCACGCCAATACCATCGGTGAGTGCGAGCACGGCCTTGGTGAGTTCCTCGCCCTGTTGCTCGAGCGTGTCGGTCGCACCAAACTCTCGAGCCCAAACCAGCTTGGCGGGAACGATATCCGCAGCAATGATCTGTGAGGCGCCACATAGCTGCGCGCCTTGAATGACGTTCATGCCGTCACCGCCGCAGCCGACAACAAGCACGGTGTCGTTCCTCTTCACTCGGGCGCGATAGCGCGCCGCTCCTACGCCTGCCGGCACGCCGCACGCGACCAAACTTGCGAGATCGAGCGGAACGTCTTTGTCAATGACAACGACCGAACCTCTATCGACCACGGCATACTCAGCAAAGCCGCCAATCATGCAAAAACTGCCGACTGCAACTCCTTCACGGTCGCGTCTCCGATACGTTCCGTCGAGCTGCGGGCCTTGAGTTATCCGGGGACCTTGCGCGCAGAGGTGATGCAGACCTTGGCGACACCAACGGCAAACGCCGCAGCCCGGAATGAATGTCAAAACCACATGATCACCGGGATTGATCCCGACAACCTGTCGGCCCGTCCTTTCGACGATGCCGGCCGCCTCGTGACCAAGTACCATTGGTTTCATCGCGACGCGGCGTTCACCGCGCATGACGTGATAGTCGGTGCGGCAGAGTCCGACCGCCGCGATGCGCACGAGCAGCTCGGTTGCTCCCGGTTCATCGATTACAATGGGTTCGATCGATAGCGGGAGGTCAATGTCGCGAAATACGGCGGCAAGGCAATCCATATTCAGCAAGCCTACTGGTCCGGTGATCAAAGCTATCGGCGAAAGAGAGGAACTGCAACTTTCGCTTCGGGTATCAATCGCTACAGTGGCCCGGCTTCAGAGCGGACAGATGGGTGGTCGGGTGCATTGGTCGCGATGGGCCAGATGTGGTCATTCGATCACCTCGTCGGCGCGGGCAAGCAGTGATGACGGAATGCGGACTCCGATCGCCATTGCGGTGGTGCGGTTGACGACCAATTCAAATTTGGTGGGCTGCTCGACAGGCAAATCGGCAGGCTTGGCACCACACTCGAGTTTAGAGGGAAGATAACTAGAGAGATCGTGCGAAATTGGCGAAAAACTCGTCCGCGAGCTTCTTGGCCGTCCCATTGATCAATCGTTGGCCCAGCTGCGCCAGTTTGCCCCCGATCTGCGCGTCAACGTGGTAACTCAACAGCGTGCCGCCCTCACGTTCGACAAGAATAACCTTGGCGGCTCCCTTCGCAAAGCCTGCCACGCCACCCTCACCTTCACCCGAGATCTTGTATCCGCTGGGGGGATCGAGATCGCTCAATGTGACTTTCCCTCGAAACCGGGCGGACACCGGGCCGACCTTCATCTTGGCAACGGCGCGAAAACCCTGCCCGTCGGTTTTCTCCAACTCTTCACATCCGGGGATACAAGCCTTCAGGACATCGCTGTCGTTCAGCTTCTCCCAAACCACCTCCCTTGGCGCGGCAAGTTGGATCTCCCCGCTCATCGTCATCGCCATTGCACTTTCTCCGATTTCTTGACCTTACGCTTCCCGATTCAATTGCGGACCGGCGCGAACACGCGCTCCATGTAGGTGGAAACGTCGCATGAGATTTCTTCGCGCGACGCATCAGTCACGCCGGCCAGCACCTTTGCCAGCTCCTTCTTGAACTCGATTTGCATCGAGCGGGCGATCTGAATCCTCTGCGCTTGTGGTGAGCCCGCACCGTGCATGGATTCCGTGAGATATCCCACCGCATTCCTGCCGAGCGTCATGTTCTCGACCAGGCGCAGAACCCGGATCCGGTCCTCGGTCGCAACCTCCGGACGGCCTTTCAGGTACTTCTCGACCAGGGGCCCGATCGTCTCGTGCCGCAAGTCCCGTTCCGAGGGGAGTGTAACCATCAAGCCGCCCGCCAGATCCTGCGCCAGGCGGCCGATCTCGTATGGAAAACGCGTGACATGATGCTTGCAGACGTTCGCCAACATCTCATCGGGCAGGTACGCCCCCGAATTCATGGCAATCCCCTGGTGGCTCGCGGCGATACCGGTCCCGTAGATCGTCTCGTTGAGATGGGTCATTTCGACGAGCTTGTCCCGAACATGCGAGACCCGTTCCACGCCATTGTAGTCGGCGACGGTGGCCGCGGCGCCGATCAGTACATCGCCGACCCCCGACTTGCAGACATAGCTGCGACGGTGGTAGCAGGTGAATCGCTCGACCAGCGTTGAGGCGAACTCGACTTCTCCATCCAGGAAGACAAACTCCATTGGGATAAAGACTCCGTCGAAGATAATCATCGCCTCCTGACCCGAGAATTGCGTGTTGCCGGCGTCGATGTCTCCCTCTTCAGCGCTGCGAGTGTCGCAGGACTGCCTACCGTAGATGTAGGTTATGCCCTCAGCGTCAACCGGAATCGCACCGATGATGGCATAGTCCTTGTCGGCGGCCTCCAGCCTCATCGTCGGCATCACAATCAGCCAGTGCGAGTTCAAGCAGCCGGTTTGGTGCGCCTTCGCGCCGCTAACGTAGACGCCATCGGGGGTACGCCGCACGACGTGCAGGAAGAGATCCGGATCCGCCTGTTGTGACGGCGGTTTGCCGCGATCGCCTTTCACGTCGGTCATCGCACCGCCGATGACCACGTTTGCACTCTGCACGCGTGCGAGGAACTTCGTGAATCGCGCGTGGTAAGCGGTTTGGTGTTTGAGATCGAGATCGTATGTTACCGAATGCAGGGAATTGAGGGCATCCATGCCGACGCAACGTTGAAAGCAGGTGCCCGTTAGCTGCCCGAGACGGCGCTGCATCTTGTTCTGCATAACAAGATCGCTGGAACTAGCGGAGATGTGGAGGAAGCGGTTCACGCGATCGCCGGTCAGAGGCGAGACGGCAGAGGCAAGTTCCGGGTCCTCGTTGGCAAGGTCGTAGGTTCTTGCGACCGCATTAATCGACGGTCTGATGATGGGGTGGTCGACCGGCTCCTCTACCCGCTCGCCCATCAGATAAACCTTCAACCTCCGCCCCCTGAGGCTCTCGACGTACTCGGCACCAGACCGGATCTGCTTCCCGGATCCGGTAGAACTCGCGGCGATAACTTCCTGATCCATCACGAGGCCTCCTTCGGTTCGGGCTCGGATGCGACCACACCCCGGGCCCATGTTGTCGCTCTGTTTCAGTCCTTCTTCACCAACGGGCAGGCGCTGTCCTTCAGTGGACGGAATGCCTGGTCGCCGGGAATCACCTCTCGCAATTTGTAGAAGTCCCAGTCCGCCTTCGACTCGGACGGCCTCTTGACTTCGTAGACGTACATGTCGTGCACCATGCGACCGTCCTCTCGGATCCGACCGTTCTTGGCGAAGAAATCGTTGATCGGGATTTCGCGCATCTTGCTCATGACGGCCTGCGCTTCATCCGTGCCGGCGGCCTGGATTGCCTGCAGGTAGTGCAGTGTCGACGAATAGTCTCCAGCGTCGCCCATATGCGGCATACGCTTCATGCGTTCATAGAAGCGCCTGGACCAGGCTCGGGTTTCATCATCACGGTCCCAATAGAACGCGTTGGTGAGAACCAGTCCTTGCGCGGCCGAGAGGCCCATGCTCTTGATGTCGGTGATCCAGACCAAGAGGCCCGCAAGCGTCTGACCTCCAGCCGGAATACCAAATTCCTGCGCCGACTTGATCGAATTCACCAGGACATTGCCGGACCCAGCCAGCGCCACGACCTGCGCTTTCGACGATTGCGCTTGCAGCAGGAACGAGGACTGGTCGAAGGAGTCGGGTGGATAGCGGGTCGATCCGACGACCTGGCCACCCAGCGCCTTCACGACGGCAGAAGTGTCGGCTTCGAGCGCGTGTCCGAACGCGTAGTCAGCCGTTAGGAAATACCACGACTTCTTGCCGTCCTTAGCGAGTGCGCTGCCGGTACCACGCGCCAGCGCGTAAGTGTCGTAAGCATAGTGGACGCTGTTCGGCGTACAGGCGTCCCCTGTCAGGCGGGACGACCCGGAGCCGTTAATGATAGCGATCCTGTTCTTTTCCTTCGCGAGGCCGGAAACGGTGAGCGCAATAGAGGAATTGATCAGGTTGCCGATCATGTCGACGTGATCGACATCGAACCACCTTCGTGCCAGCGCCGAAGCTGTGTCCGGCTTATTCTGGTGATCGGCAACGAGCACCTCGATAGGCTTGCCAAGCACTTTGCCGCCGAAGTCTTCGACGGCCATCTTCACCGCCGTTACCGCGCCCTCGCCCGACTCATGCGAGAACTGCCCCGACATGTCGGTCAGCACCCCGATCTTCACGACACCGTCTGAGATAGCCGTCGTTTGGGCTCCGGCACTGCCATTAACCGTCAAGATCATCGCCGTCGCGATCAGGACGCTTCCGATTCTCAGCTTCATGACACTCCTCCCCAGGCGTTCGTATGCTGCTGACTTCAGATTGATCACTAGCATAACTAGACTAATGTAACATGCGTAACTAGACTGATTTTTACGACGAGTCAATCGCGCCGATGTGCTAGAGGTGCGCAGTTCTCGAGGGCCACCGCAGTCGCGGTGTCTGCATGGATGGACGTTCCGGAATGCCAGCTACCGCCAAGACCCTGACAGCCAAAGCCTCGGCCAAACCAAGGTCACCCGCGGCGCTCCGGACATCGGTCGGTCGAACCGAACGCAATTGCTCAGTCGCGCGTACGCTCGACATCGTCTCCGACGCCTGGGCGTTCCTGATCATCCGCGAGGCCTTCTTCGGAACGCAGACGTTCGAAGCATTCCGCTCGGCGCTCGGGCTCCCACGCGCGACGTTGACGGACCGCCTGAAGAAGCTGACCCAGCTCGCCATCTTTCGTCAGGTCGCGCCCGGATCCTCCCAGCGCAAGGAGTACCGGCTGACGAAGATGGGGTTCGATCTCTATCCGAGCTTCATCGCCCTCATGCAGTTCGGAGATCGATGGCTGTCCAAGGGTAAGCCTCCGCCGCTGACGCTCATTCACAACAACTGCGGCTGCGACAGCCATCCCATCGTTACGTGCTCCCATTGCGGAGAAAGTGTTGGGGCTCGGGACGCGAAATATCGCGATGGTCCCGGCGCAGGACGCAGTCCTGCCAAGTCAGGCCGTAATACGAGGCGACCTTCCGATGGAAGCCGGTTTGTTCTTGGTCGTCCGAGCTCCGTGTCGCGCGCACTAGAGATCATCGGTGATAAATGGAGCTTCATGGTGGTCCGCGAGGGCTTCTTCGGTAACCGTCGGTATGACAAGATACTGACCGAGCTTGCGATCGCGCCGAACATCCTAACCGATCGACTAAACCGCCTGGTCGCAAGCGGCGTGTTCTACCGAAGGCAATATCAGAGTTCCCCGGATCGATACGAATATCTTCTCACCGACATGGGGCGTGACCTCTATGGTCCATTCATCGCGATGCTGCGATGGGGCGACCGTTGGCTCTCGAAGGGGAAGCCTCCGCTGATACTCACTCACCTCAAATGCGGACATGACTTCCAGCCTTCGGTGGACTGCGACCGCTGCAAGCAACCGATCGTTGCCGCCGACATGCGGTACCGGCTGGCGTACGATCCCAGGTCATTTGGTGCACTCGGCCCGCGCTCCGTCGAATGAGTCGATCGCCGGTCAAGCCTGGTTCAACGCTTCAACCAGCTTGAAGCGCATGATCTTCCCGGAGCCCGTCCTCGGAATTTCGCCAACAATATGGGTCGCCTCGGGGATCTTGTAGGCTGACAGATGCGCGCGACAGTGATCCATCAATGCGGCGACGTCGAACTCGCTTTCCTTCGCAACTACGAAGAGGCAAGGAACCTCTCCCAACGTCGCATGCTTGACGCCGACGACCGCGCAGTCCTTGACCTGGGCATACCGCACCACGACCTCCTCGATCTCGGCGGGCGCGATGTTCTGGCCGCCACGGATGATTAGCTCCTTGATCCGGCCCGTGATAGTTAGGTAGCCGGATGGGTCTGACTTCGCGAGGTCACCTGTGTGGTACCAGCCTTTGCGCAGCGCGGAAGCCGTCTCCGTCGGCTTGTTATGATAGCCCAACATCAGGTTTGGGCCACGGACGATCAATTCGCCCTCCTCACCGATCGGAACGTCCTCGGCCGAGAACGGATCGACGATGCGCACGGCCAGACCAGGCAAAGGTAAGCCACACGACCCCATCGGTCGGGCGCCATGCAACCAGTTCATCGTTACCATGGTCGAGGTTTCGGTGATGCCGTACCCATCCAGCAGGCGGGTTCTGAACCTTTCTTCGAACGCGCGGTTGAGGGTCGCCGGCATGATGGCGCCAGCGGAAATGCAGAGGCGGATTGTACCAAGACGCTCGACGCCCGTCTCCTGCGCGCGATGCAAGAGATAGTGAAACATCGTAGGCACGCCAGGAAGGACCGAATACTTTCCTGTTTGGAGCAGATCAAGTGTCTGCTGCGGCGAGAATTTCTCCATGATGTGCTCGCTCGCACCGATGGAGAGCACGCTCAGTACCGATAGATTCAAGCCGTACGAGTGGAAGAGCGGCAGCGGCGACAGGACGACGTCCTGCTCGGTCAGTTCGGCGATCGGTGCCCAGCACGACGCCGCGATCCACAACATGCCGCGCAAAGACAGCAGGACGCCCTTAGCCCGTCCGGTCGTCCCGGACGTGTAAATGATGAAGGACGAACGATCGATGTTCTCGGGATCGGCCGGTGGTGCATCACCGCCTACCGCAAGCCCAGCAAGCGAGATCCCTGAATTTTCCGCGCCTGGCCCCGCGAAAACAGACATCGGCGCAATAGCGGCATCGCTGAAGATCTTGCCGGTCAGTTCCTTCCTGGCGACCGTCGTGACGATGAACCCGCACTCGGCATCGGTCAGTCGATAGCTGATCTCGCCTTCCGCCGCGTCGTAGCTGATCGGGACAATGATCGCGCCGGCCCGCAGCGCGGCGAAGCATGCCTCGATCCAATCGACCCCGTTTGGCAGGTAGATCGCGATCTTGTCGCCGTCGCGCAGACCGACCTTTGCCAGATTAGCTGCAATTGACGCGGTCCGGCTGGCGAGCTGCCCGTAGGTAACGGATCGAGTCGAATCCCAGTACGCGACCTGGTTCGGCCGTTGCTTCGCGTGACGTTCGAGAAGCGTCGCGATAGGCGCGATAAGATCGACGTGAAGCATGCCCTCCTCCCTCAGACCATGCTGTATCCGCCGTTGACGCTGATCACCTGGCCGGTGATCCAGCTTCCGGCATCGGACGCGAGAAGGGTGACGAGAGGCGCGACATCGGACGGCAGTCCGAGGCGCCGGATCGCATAGGCCTTGACCAACTTGTCACGATTTGCATCAACCCAGGACTTGTCGTGGGCCGTCTCGATCAGACCCAGCGAGATCGAGTTTGCGGTTACACCCGATCGGCCCCATTCCCTGGCCAGCGACTTCATCAGAGCGATCGTGCCAGCGCGGGCGGCTGCACCCAGTGCGAGCCCGGATTCGCCGACCCTGGAGGAGTCGCCCATAATCGAGATGATGCGCCCGTGGCCAGAAGCTTCGAGCAAAGGTCCCGCACTGTGGGAGCAGTTCAACGCACCGTAAAGACAGGTATCGATCTGCTTCTTCCAATCGTCCGGAGCACTTTCGCTGAAGCGTTTGCGGAACACCAGGCCGGCGTTGTTGACCAGGATGTCCAGCCCGCCCAAATCATCCTTGATGTCAGAGATCATCTTCTTGACGACGTCTGCATTCGCGATGTCGGCCTGATAGGCCTTCGCCTTACCGCCAGCCTTCTCGATCTCGGCAACCACTGCCTCGGCCTCAGTCTTCGAACTGTGGTAATTAACCGCGACGCTTGCTCCGTGTTCGGCAAGCATCCTGGAGATGGCCGCACCCACATCGCGTCCGCCGCCCGTCACAAGGGCGACACGTCCTTTCAAGTTATTCATCAGCGTTTCCTTTCGATTTAGGCTTGGCTTTTTCCATCAGTTGGAAAACGCGTTCTGGCGTCATTGGAAGGATGGAGATGTCGATATTCAGCGGCGAGAGCGCATCGGCGATCGCATTCGCAATCGCCGCCGGCGCGCCGATCGTGCCGCCCTCGCCCATGCCTCGGAAGCCGCCCGTAACAGCAGACTCGCTCTCGACATGGACCACGTTCATGACCGGCACCTCGGGCGCGGACGGGATGACGTAGTCCACGAGGCTGGCGGTCAGAAGCTGGCCATCTTCGTCGTAGATCAATTCCTCGAGCAGCGCGGCACCGATGCCTTGCGCCACTCCACCGTGCACCTGCCCGTCGACGATCATCGGGTTGATGATCCGGCCGCAATCTTCGGCGACGACGAACTTCAGGATTTGCACGAAGCAGGTCGCTGGATCGATCTCTACCGCGGCAATGTGGGTGGCGGCCGCGGTCGTCCCATTAATTGGATCGTAGGTGTAGGTCGCGCTCAATTCGTCGCGGGCATCGACCGGCAGCGTCTTCATGTCGGAATAGACGGCCTTGGCGATCTGTTTGAACGTCACCATGCGATCGGTACCGAGTACGATGGCCTTACCGTCGGTCACCTCGATGTCGTCAGCGTTGGCTTCCAGGAGGTGCGAGGCGACGCGCTGGATTTTCTCCTGAAGGATTTTCGCCGCGTGCTTCGCCGCGCCGCCTCCAAGCACTGCGCTGCGGCTCGCGTAGGTTCCGGTCGACATCGGCACCTCGTCGCTATCTCCCTGGATGACCCGAACATCCTCGAACCGGGCTCCGAGGTCGTCGGCCACGATCTGGGCCAACGTGGTCTCAAGGCCTTGGCCGTGGGAAGCGACACCAAATGCGGCGGTGATGGCGCCCGTCGAGTCGATCGTAATCTTCGCCGTTTCTGAGCCCGTATTGATCGGCATGCCTGGCGCCACGGCGATCCGCGAGCCGATACCCGTCAATTCCGCGTAGGAAGCGATGCCAATACCGAACAGACGTCCCTGGTTGCGTGCCTCGGCCTGCTCTCTCCGGAGTTGGTCATAACCAGCCGCTTCGGCCGCTGCTTCCAGACACTCGATAAAGCCAGTTTTGTCCCAGATGATTCCGGAGGCGATCCGATATGGAAACTCCTCGGCTCGAACCAGATTGCGACGTCTGATCTCGAGCGGATCGATCCCGAGCGCCCTGGCCCCGAGGTCCATCAGACGCTCGGCGACGAAAGTCGCGATCGGCCGACCGACCCCCCGGTAGGGGCCGGTCGGAGGCTTGCAGGTCGCAACGCCGCGCACCGCGCCCCTGTACGACCCGATCTTGTACGGGCCCGGCAGGAAGCTCACGACCTGGACAGGCTCCAGACCGCAGGTCCAGGGATAGATCGAGTAAGCGCCCACGTCTCCGATTACGTCCGCTTGCAGCGAGGTGGCGACGCCATTCTTGTCGAACCCCATCTCCGCATCGACGACCTCGGCGAAGGCCTGGCTGCTACTGCTGACGTCTTCGAGCCTGTCCGCGGTCCATTTGACCGATCGGCGAAGCTTGCGCGCCGTGATGCAGATCAGGAGTTCCTCCGGATAGAGCGACCCTTTGGACCCAAAGCTCCCACCGACGTCGGGCGCAACCACCCGCAGGCGGTGCCCCGGAAGATCAAGCGATTCCGAGACCGCATCGCGAACGATCCCGGGAATGTTCGAGGACGTGTAGAGCGTGATGGCGTCGCGACGCTTGTCGTACTCGGCGGTGTAGCTCCGCGGCTCCATCGCGAGCGGCGCCTTGCGCGTCATTTCGAAGCGGCCGCCTACCCTAACTGCAGCGGCCTTCAGATCAGCCGCAACATCGCCCTTCTTGAATTCACGAGCAATCAGCACGTTGGTGCCGGCAGCCTCATGAAGAAGCGGCGCGTCGTCGACGACGGCCGATTCCGCGCGGGAAATCGCGCCAAGCGGTTCGTACTCGACATCGATCAATTCAAGTGCGTCTTCGGCAAGGTAACGTGAGGTCGCGACGACCGCGACGACGGCCTCGCCGACATATCGGACCTTGCCGGAAGCTAGTGGCACGATTGGGGTCGCGTAGTAACTCGGCATCCGCGAGAACGGGATCACCGGCTTGAAATCGTCGGCAATGTCCTCAGCTGTGAGAACGGCCGACACACCCGGCGCCGCCTGCGCTGCGGCGGTATCGATGCGGGCGATCCGCGCATGCGGCTGACCGCTACGAAGGAATGCAAGATGGAGGGGTCGGTCAGGCTTCCGGTCCGCAGTGTATTCGCCGTTCCCGGTCAGAAGACGCGGGTCTTCTGTGCGCTTGATCGGCGCACCCACATTTCGAGGTCTCAGGACGTCGGAGGGGCCTGCGCGTCGATCGCTATTCATAGCCTTCTGATCCTTTGCGCAAGCCCTGCCACTGCTGGTCGTCATGGCCACAGATGACGGTGGCCCCGCTCTTCTCGATTCGCCTGATCTCCTCGAAGGTCCGCAACTGTTGCTCGACGTTCCAAGTGTTCCGCGGAGCGGCGTCGGCATCGAGATTCTGCCGCAGGCTGACTGCGTCGGAGGCGAGCAGGAACTGGCCTTCACGGTCGAGCCCAACGAGCGCTCCGAGCATCCCCGGCGTGTGGCCTGGTAGCGGCACCAGTACGAGGCTGGAGTCCCCGAACAAATCCTTCTCCCCGCTCACGGGCTCGATCGCCTGTCCGTAGTCCCAGTCGGCTTTCAGGTAGCCCACCGCCTCGGCACCCGGAGCCCTGGCAGCTTCGATCTCCTTCGCGTGAGCGAATATTGTTGCCTTCTTGAAGAACTGATTGCAGCCGCAGTGGTCGGGGTGGAAATGGGAATTCACGACGATATCAATATCGCCGGGCTTGAGCCCGGTACAAGCGAGGCTCGGCAGCAAGGTCTCGCTTGCGTTCATCATCGGTCTCATGACCTTGGCGAGTGGTCCCCAGCGGCCCTCGGCGTCATCGACCACAGAGGGATGACAACCGGTATCGAACAGCACGTTGCCCTGCTTGTGCCGAATCAGCGTGCAGCTGACGGGAAGATCGATAGTTTCGCTGCGGTCCGCACCCGGCACGTAGATGCTCTTCTTCATGCGGAGGCGGCCCGCGGGCAGGAAATTCAACTTCATGACGCCTTCTCCGAGCGCTTTGCGGCGGCACTTCTGATCGCCGCCACGATGTTCTGATAACCGGTGCAGCGGCATAGATTGCCGGAGAGCCCTTCCCGGATATCTTCGTCGGTTGCGAGCGGATACTTCCGCAGCAGATCTTCGCCGGTCATCAACATGCCCGGCGTGCAGAAACCGCACTGCAGCCCGTGATGCTCGCGGAACTGAGCCTGCAGCTCATTGAGATGCTCCGGTGAGCCAAGTCCTTCGACCGTGACGATCTCCTTGCCGTTACTCTGGACGGCCAACATCAGGCAGGACCGCACGCTGTCACCATTCACCAGGATCGTGCAGGCCCCGCACACCCCGTGCTCGCATCCGACGTGCGTACCCGTCAAACCCAACCGATCCCGCAGGAAGTCGGAAAGCAGCATGCGCGGCTCGACGTCCGGTACATCGTACCTCTCGCCGTTCACAGTCACTGATACGTTGGTCGTCATCTGATCAGCCCTTCGTCGCCAATGCCGTCTGCAACGCGCGCTTCGCCAGCTGTCCCAGGAGATGCCTGCGATAGTCGGCCGACGCATGGAGATCGCCATTCGGCGAGACCTGGGACACGACGACCTCGGAGAATCGATCGGGAGTCCGGTCGTCGAGTTCCATCGCGACGAGTGCCTGCTCCGCCTCTTTCAGTCGTCGCGGCGTGTCCGCTACGCCCATCACCGCGACGTGCGCGGCCTCTAATCCAGATGGCCCATGCAGGACGGAGACGGCGATGCTGGCGAGCGCGAAGTCGCCGAAGCGGTGCGCGACCTCCTCGAACGCCCAGCCGCTCTGCTTCAGGACCGGAAACTCGACTTCCACCACAATCTCTTCCGGCTCAAGGCAGTTCGTCAGAGCATCGACGAAGAATTCCTCCGGACCGATCGTGCGGCGGCCCGAAGGCCCCTGGACCAGGATTTTGGCATCATAGAATGTCGCGAGCATCGGCAGTTCGGCGGCGGGATCCGCATGGGACAGACTGCCACCGATGGTGCCGCGGTTGCGGATCGCAAGGTGCGCGACATGCCGCATCGCTGCCGACATCACCGGCAGCTTCGAGGCGATCAGCGGCGAATGTTCGAGCTCTCGGTGGCGCGTCAGTGCGCCGATGGCGATGCGGTCACCGCGATCTTCGATGTACGATAATCCCTCGATGCCGTTGAGGTCGACCAGTATGGTCGGACGAGCCATCCGGAAGTTGAGGAGCGGCAGCAGGCTCTGACCGCCCGCCAGCACCTTTCCCTCACCATTCGAAGCGACAAGTGCCTCTACGGCAGCCTCCACCGTCGATGGTGATACATAATCGAATTTGGCAGGCTTCATCGACGCCCTCCAACTCCCTTCAAAGGTTCTTCTCTAACTATCCGGCCCTACTCACCGCGAAACCGGGGCGATCGCTTCTCCGCGAAAGCCCGCCGGCCCTCTTTGAAATCCTCGCTGTCGGAGGCTGCATCGATGAGCCCCTGCGCTGCCGTCAGATCGAGCGCGCCGGCCCCCATCGAAAGGCCGTGCAGCATGTACTTGGCGCCCGCGATCGAAAGCGGTGCGTTGATCGCAAGCCGGTCCAGGAATGTTTCAGCCGCAGCATTCACGTCGTCGTGCAACTCGTCGAGTAGGCCCATCGACATCGCCTGCTCGGCCATGTAGCGGTCCGCCGAATAGAGCACCCGCTTTGCATTGGACACGCCCGTTAAGGCGAGCAGACGCTGCACGCTGTGCACACCATACACGATCGACAATTTCGCCGAGGGTATGCCGATCGTAGCGGTGCGATCGCCAAAGCGGAAATCGCACGCGAGCGCGAGATGACAACCGCCCCCGAGGCAGTAGCCGGAGATTGCGGCCACCACGGGTTTTCCGAGCGCAGCGATCGCGCCCGAGCAGCCGTCGACGGCGACCTCGTAAGCAGCAGCCTGATGACGATCTTCTCTGATTGTCTCGAACTCGGAAATATCAGCCCCAACGGAAAAGTCCTTGCCCACTCCCCGGAGGACGACGCCGCGGACCTCACGGTCTTCGGCGAAGTCCGCAAAAATCGCGGCCAATTCGCGCCACATCGCGAGCGTGACGGCATTCTTTACCAAGGGCCGGTTCAGAATGACGTGGACGGTACTTCCACGTCGCTCGATACGAATTTCCTCCAATGTATCCTCTCTGGCGCACAGCCGGCGAGTTCTGCGGATTTTCCCACGCGTAACCGGCATCCATTTGTTACTTGCATAAATAGACTAATATACTTGGGCGCGTCAAGTTGCATCAGGCGTCGCAACCTTAACTTTCACGTAGAGCATTGATTAGGCGGTACAAATTGCCGGCAGAACTGGCGCAGCTCGATTGAGGCCCATCGACCGACAAAGACATCAAGAGGCAAGCGGGAGACGCCAGATTTCTATCGAGCGCTCGCCAAGAGGTTCTCCGAATGCACCGTCTTCGGTGTGTGCGGTGGTGCAATCCATCGTCGCCCCGCGGCTTTGCACATGGCGGCTACGCTGCCGACAAGCTGGGAGTCAGACGGGCGACGAGGCGGATCGGCGAAAAGCCCCTAACCTCAATCGACACGGATTTGACCGATGACCTCTACGAGAAGCTGTTGGTATGAAGGTAAAAGACCGCAACGGTAATCTCGTCGAGCGAGAGCGGCGTACCACAGTCAACCACGCCATGATGTCATGCCGTCGCGCCTGGAACGTCTGCGCGCGCCGGAACCCACGGCCGGCTGCCCCTGTCAATCCATTTGCCAAAATAGGGCTGCGCTCGTCTGATCGCGAAACGCCGACGGCAACCTTCGAGGAATTGATCGCGTTCAGACGCAAGGCCGCCGAGATGGACCTTCGCTCACCCGCCACCGCCTCCCTGATCGCTTGGGAACGGTTGCGGCGTGAGACCGACATGACGGCGAAGTTCGCCCGTCAAACCGAAAGGCTTGCGGGTTCTGGAGAGGACGCTCTGACGGGCCCCCTCTTTCCTTTTTTTCGTTTACAGCCGCCCCGAGAAATTCACTGGAAGAAATTGGCTTGCGGGCCCTATGTGGGTTTATTTACGACACTCCATTGATAAAAATATCTATAATTCAGTTACTTACATTTATATTTGCATGATTTTTCAATGATAAAGCTTGCAAAAAGGGTCGTTTTTGGCCTATATTGTCGAGCGTGACGAAGCTCGACGAACTCAAACGCCATCTGAAACCGGGCCACGCCTACCGACGCGCCGATCTCGCTCGGTGGTCGAAGTCTGTCGACCGGCATCTTAGGCAACTGGTTGAGCAGGGCGTTCTGAGAAAACTGTCAGGCGGTCTCTACGTCTTCCCGAAGGAGACCGCTTTCGGTCCCGCACCCGCCTCCGACAAGGACGTTGTCGGCGCATTCCTGAAGGACGACCGATTTCTGCTAGCGTCGCCCAACGCGCACAACAGTCTCGGATTGGGAACGACGCAACTCTATGACAAGACAGTCGTCTACAACCACAAGCGTCATGGTGACTTTCAACTGGGCAGCCGCAAGTTTGCCTTCAGGGTGAAGCCGCGCTTTCCGAAGAATCTCACCAAAGAATTTCTTCTGGTCGATCTCGTCAACAACCTTGATCAACTCGCTGAAGCGAAGGATGAGGTCCTGAAGCGCGTGACCGAGCGCGTGGCGGTATCGAATAGCCCGCGCTTGCGTCGTGCCGTGCGTGACTATGGCAGTGAACGGACCAAGCAGCTGTTCCGGCGCACGCTCGAGCCGGCCGGGCTGCATCATGCCGCGTGAGTACCTTCACAACCATCCTGAGTTCGCGGACCTAATCCGGATCGTGGCGGAGGAGAAGAGCATTGATCCAGCACTCGTCGAAAAAGACTACTGGATCATGCATTGCCTGCGTGGACTCCAGCAGCTCGACCATACCTTTCAGTTGAAGGGCGGCACGTCCCCGCATCGCTGGTACCTCTCATCCAAAGAGGTCGGATGCAGCCCTCCGATGTGAGCATCGAACGCAACGACACGGGCGGCTTCTCAAACAGCGGCCATTCCGAGGCTCGTCGTAGCAATGGTGTACTCAATTGCTTTTCGAATCGCTGTTTGTCGTCTTGCAATTGATCTCCGGTTAGAAGCGGGACTTCTTCCCATCGTCTCGTCCTTTCCGGGCGGCTGCCTCAGCAGGACGTCATGAACTTGCTGAATGAACAACCGGATGATTGGTTCGACAGTGCCGAAATCGCTGACCGGCGCCGAGATAAAGACCGTAAACGGCTTGCGCCGCAGATCGCATATCTCAGGACAAGTCTGGAAAGTATGGATGAGGTATCGTCTCGGATCGCGTTCGGCGTTCCGCACTATCGGCTAGTCGATCGTACTCTTTTGCCAACTTCAAGAAACCTTCGCGGTATCCAGCGTGACCGATCCACTCTGCTTTCGTCCGCGCGACTTCGGCCCGTGCTCGCCAGTGATCGGCATCAAACATCATCGTCTCCATATCGGATGTTGCACCGCGCCGCCAAACGGTACCGCAATCAATAGCCGCAGCGAGTGAGCTGCCTCACATCTCGATACGTTTCTGCCCCGGGCCAACAGGCAATATTGGGATACGTGCTGTCCTTGACGATGCTCGCTACTTCGAAGCCATTATCCTTACGCCGCCCAGCTTGCACTCCTGAATGAGGTCAACGAAACGGATGTAAGATTCGTGGAATGCATCGTGCCCCATCGGGGTACCAGCCTGTCGGGCTTCTTCACGCAGCAATTGATACATTGCCAGTCGTTCCTTCAGAATGGGCCTCCACTCTTCCGTCAAATCCTTTGTCGAAAGCACCCTAAAGCCAACGCTTTCGACCAGACTGCGATATTGCGCAATCGACCGAAGAGGTTGAATAGCCATTCCTTCCCACATCAGTTGCGCATCAGCAGCGTCAAGTGGCTGATTGGCTATCCAATCCGTGAACGCCAGTCGGCCGCCTGTCTTCAGAATACGAAAAGCTTCGGCAACTGCGCTCGTCACGTCAGGAACGTGACAAAATGCTTCCTGGCTGAGGACAGCGTCGATGCTTGCGTCAGGAAGAGGAACCTCCATCACGTTGCCTTCGACGATGCGCGCAGTGTTGTGAAGGTTGACGCGCCTGGTGAGTTCTTGCGCACCCGCGGCGCGCGCTGGTGTCAATTCGATACCCGTGACGTCCGCTCCATATTTGTGAGCCAGATAACGCACCGTGCCGCCGAGTCCCGCACAGAAATCGGCTACGCGCGATCCATCGCAAATCTGTGCTCCTCGCGCCAGTTCATCTGTAGCGGCGAGCCCGCCGTAATGATCCTGATCGTGGGGAAACAGCTCTTCCGGACGCAATCCGTCGAGATGGCCACGGCTTGTGCGCAGTTTCGCAAGGATGAGTTCATGTGAGATGGGATGACGATCATAGAAATAGACGGTCTGAGAAGTTGCATCGCTCATGAAAGCTGCCTCGTGCCTGGGTAGCCGTGACGCAAACTGCCAAATCGATCGTGCGCGCCTCACGTCTTGAGGGACGCCTGGCCAATTTCCAGACCATAACTGCGTCCTTCCGCAATGCCCTGCGCAATCGCTCTTATGACCGACTCGGCGTCGCTCGGAGAGAGTTGGTCCAGAAGGTTCCATGAACGCGCGATTTCGCGAGCTCTTGGAAGGTCTCTTTCCATCATTGGCGGCGGTTTGACCGGCATTCCCAGCTCCACATTCGAACCCTTCGGTTCTACCATCTCAAGCCATGCATTGCGGTCGCTAAACTCGACACTTTGACCACGCAAATGCAAGACTCTCTGCGGCCGAATTGGTAGGCTGGAGCTTCCGCTATCGGTCATGTGTGACGACGCCGCAAACGGCGTGACCTACTTCGCGCGCCGAAAGATATTCGCGGCAACTCCACCGCCAGACGCATGCGGGTCTGTGAAGCGTAGCTCGTCCCCGACGATGACAAACGAGCGCTTGTTGTTCTTTCCCTGCCAATTCGGAAATGTCGCGCGCTCAATCTGAAACGTGAAGCTCTTGCCCGGCTCATCGACGACATAAGTGCCGAAATGAGCCAGGCTTCCTGCTACAACTGCTGCAT
Organism: Bradyrhizobium jicamae; assembly: GCF_018130215.1. Taxonomy (GTDB): domain Bacteria; phylum Pseudomonadota; class Alphaproteobacteria; order Rhizobiales; family Xanthobacteraceae; genus Bradyrhizobium; species Bradyrhizobium jicamae_A. Next base: position 53,971 of record NZ_JAFCKQ010000021.1, on the reverse strand, counting down.
TTTCATCTGCGGTGCCCGCGGAACGGTTGCCCGACACGAATTTGGGTAGGCCAGCCGCAATGAAAATGATTGAATATCGTCCGTTCGCATCGAACACCAGCGAGCCCTTTGCACCTGGGCCGTAGGCGTCGAACTGTTTGCCATCCCGCTCGGTTAGAACGGAAATGAGGGTCCATGTGCCGACCAATTGTGCGTCTTGACTGATCGAGAGGCTGGACTCGGGCGTGACCACGATCGCTATTCTCCTATTCGTCCGCTGGAAGCCTCTCGAGAACAGAACCTCTCGCGGAAGCGATGGCGCGGATGATTTGAGGCGTCAGATAGATTGGTAACTGAGCGAGAGCGAAGTAGAGCCATGTCAACTCCGGCAGAGATGACCCGTACTGGGCGGCAGCCATAAGTCCGACGTTACGATGACCTGTGGCAAAACCTGCGATGAAAGCCTCGTCCCGGCCCATGGCACGAGGCATGGCCATGGCAATGCCCAGACTGCCAAGCGCGACGATGAAGGCGACCGCGGAGAGGCCAAGCAACAGCAGCGGTTCGCTGAACATCCTGATGACGACACCATCGAACATGGCGAGGCCAAACAGTGCAAAAACGATCAGATTGATGCCGGCAAGTTCGTGGCGGTACGTCTCAAGACGCGAGCGTCCGAGCCACAGTCTTAGAGCGGCCGCGGCTAGCGCTGATCCGCCAACCATGACGAACAGGTTGCGTCCGAGGATGAAGCTATCGATGGGAATTGCTGTCCCGGCAACCCAGCTGACAAGAAAGGGCGCGGTGAACGGTTGGATAGACATCGTGGTCAGCAACAACAGAACTGGAAAGGTCACCTCTAGGCCGAGCACCAAAGCCACCGCTGGGGTGGCCATGATCGGCGCAGCTCCGGCTTGCAAGCTCAACGCAAGAACGAAACCGGGATCGAACCGCTCTCGACCGACCACGTTCAATGTGGCCCAGAACAGGGTCGGAACGGCCAGCATTACCCAACCCGTTGCGGTCAGCAATCTGAGAGGTCGTGCGAACTCTTGCCTTGCATGGCGCAGGTCGAGCTGGGCAAATGCGTTAACGAGGAATACCGCGATCATCAACGGCAAGCCCGGTCTGAGCGCTACACCCAATCCCGGAATAAACACAGGAACGAACGCACCCACGCACAGTGCAATGCTCATCCCTCTCGCGCCTTGCACCCCCACAATTGACAGCAGGGTTCGCAGTCTGCGCATCCACCATCTCCCTTGGCGGTGTGTTAATGCTAATCGGCCACACCATGTCAGTTCTGTTAATCCCGTCGCTTGGTGGCGCTGCTTGAGACGGGGTTGCACTAAGGGCGCATAGTCATAAATCGTGTCCGCGTCGCTTCGATTCCAACCGTATTGTGCAAACGCTACAACTGTCGCGATGGGCTAAACTGTGACCTCGCGGGAATGGCTGCTTGGGCGCACAGCGGACCGTTCTCGTAAATTCGAACAGCCCGTTGCGCGAGAACTCCTGGCCTACTGTCCGTCCACGGAGAAGGCGAGCAGCACGTTGCCGGGCGCGGTACCATAATTGGTGTAGCCCGAGTTGACGTAGAGGATGCCCCCGGCGATCACCGGTCCCGGTCCATCGAGCGAGCCGCCATGCGCCGACACGCCGTTTACGGTCGCATAGTCCCGCATGGTGTCGACGTCCCAGATGATCTCGCCGCTTTTGACGGCATAGGCCCGCAGGTGGCCGTCCAGTCCGCCGGAGAACACCACACCAGGAATCGCGGTTACCGCAGCCGACTGGGCAGGGCTGCATCCGGGCCGATCTCCGCAGCCCGGATGTGCCGTGTGCCAGACAATCTCGCCCGTGGCCTGTTTCATCGCGTACAGCCCGCCGCCCTGACCTGGATCGAGCTTCATGGGTATCCCGAAGAGCGATTTCTGCGCGCCGACGGTGGCCGGCTGCACGGCCTTCATGCCGACATCCGACACCGCGACATAGACGTTCGTGCCATCCGCAGCCGAGCCCCATTGCACGCCGCCGAGTGTGCTGCCGAGTCCCACCCGGCGCTGCCAGATGATGGCACCATCGCGGTCCGGATCGAGCGCGTACACCACGCCGGATTTCTGGCCGGCAATGAGCGCACGACCTCCGTCAGGTAGATCGACCAGGATCGCAGAGGAGCCGAAATCGAAATCCGGACCCTTGGTGCCGGGGCAGTTAGCGCGATACTGGCTGCTGCACGCGACGTTGTAGGCATCACCCTCGGTCAGCTGCCGCGACCAGGCGAGCCTTCCGGTGCCCAGATCGAAGGCCACAAACGCATCGGAGGTCGTGGAAGCCGGGTCCAGATAACTGTCGCCCGTCGTCGCATAGATCCGACTAGTCTTGAGGTCGATGGTCGGCGACGACCAGATCGCGCCGCCAGAGGGTCCGAAGAGTTGGACACCCATCGCGTTGAGGCGGATTGGCTGGGCCGGCGGGCTGACATAGCCGCGCCACAGCACCTCGCCGGTCCTGGCGTCGAGGGCGGCGATCAGACCGCGGAAGGTGCAGCAAGAATAGCGTGGATCGATCGCCAACACCTCTTCGACGGAGGAGACTGGCACATAAAGCACATTATTGGCCAATGTCGGCGCGCCCGTGATCACAGCCCCCGCATGCGCATCGACACGTCGTCTCCACAGCAGCTTTCCGCTCTCGGCATCGAGCGCATAAGCTTCACCGCGTTGATCGCCGAAATAGGCGGTCGTGCCCCGCTCATCCTCGCCGATGGTGATCGCGGTGCGTACGCCGAAGTCTACGTCGAACACCCAGCGCTGGCAGCCAAGTTTGGCATCCAGCGCATAGACCTTGCCCCCCGCACTGCCCACGAAGACCCGGCCGCCCCAAACCGTCGGCTGCGCGTAGGCCCTGGTATCGCCGGGAAAGCCGAACGCCCATTTGAGCGTCAGGCGCGGAACATCGTCCGGCGAAAGCTGGGCCATGCCAGCGGGTTGAAACCGGTGTTGAGCGATGTCGACGCCCCAGCCGTTCCAGCGCGGCAACGAAGCGTCCGCAAGCGCGGGGCCGCGCTCACTGCACGTGGAATCCGGCAGTGGCTGCTGCTGCTCCGGCGGTGTCCCGACGAGATAGCGAGCGATTTCCTGAATTTGGCGTTGGCTTAGGTCGCGCCCCTGCTGGCTCATCATGCCGAACATCAAGGCAAAGCCTATCCGCTCAGGCCTCAATTGCCGCAGCGCGTTGGCGTCAGGCGCCCGTGCCACGCCACCCTCGTGGCACGATGAGCAGCGCGCGCGGTAGAGCGCCTCGCCACCCGAGTTTAGCGCCTCCTCCGCATGATCCGGAAGCACGCCAGTGAGCAATATGCCCACTCCAAGCAGGAGGCGTGCCGAGAGCGTGCATCCAGAGCGGCGCCTGGCGGTACTCGTCATTCTCGCCTCCCTCGCGTAACGGAAGCGTGCTTCGGTAACAGAAGATCAGCGCGCGCGGTCGTCAACGCGTACCACGAATAGGCCACCAAAGCGAGCTTGAGGGATGCAGGTTTACCGGTGGCAGTCATCTCCCGATACGGTCCTGTCACGGGCCGCTTGCGCTGCGGCTTATACGCTCGCAGCGGCGTCTGCCTCGTGGGCGTTTCCATCCCGCCGAAAAGCAATCGGAGCGATCCGATCTGCTTCAGCCCATATCTCTACCGCGCTCGCAATCAGGTCGAGCGGTTCTTCAACAGGATCAAGCGATGTCGTCGGGTTGCGGCGCGCTATGACAGGCTCGCCGCCAACTATCTTGCCTTCGTTCAACTCGCAGCAATCAGGCTACGGCTGCGCCTTAATGAGTCCCCCCGTCCCTACAGAGGAGCTCATGCGTTTCGCAATTTCTTACTGTTCCCGAACCCCCGCCTTGCGAAGACCGTCGAGGAAAACGTCGAGTTGCCTCCTATACTGGTCGTTGGTTGACAGCGGAAGGATGGTCCGCTTGTAAAACTGCACGGAGAAATCCGGGCGAATGCGATCCATTTCGGCGAGCGCCAGCCGCGCCTCTCCGACACGACCGGTCGAGCCGTAAATTGAAAGCAACGTTGCCAAGCCCCAAAAATAGGTTGGATTGAGATCCATCGACCGGCGGCATTCCGGAACGGCCGCATCGACGTCCTGCAGTTGGAAAAAGGCGCGACACAAATAAGAATGCCAGACGTAGCCAAGTGGGTCTTTTGGGCTCAATCGCAGGGCAATCCGTACTTCAGGAATCGCCTCCTTCGCTCGGGCGACCAGGATCAGCGCGTAGCCCTTCGAGCTGTGCGCTTGCGCGTAGTTCGGATCAATTTCGAGCGCAGCATCATATTCCCGCAATGCTTGATCAGATTGTCCAGTATTGCGCAGAATCTGTGCTTTCACGACCCGCGCCAACGCACTCTTTGGGCGCGTAGCGAGAGCTGCGTCGATCAATTTCATGGCCGCCCCAAGATCATCGGTGCGCGCCTCCGACCAGCCATTCAGAGCTTCCGTCGCGAGGCACCACGCCTTTCCTATCAAGGCGTCAACGTTCGTCGGATCGAACTTGAGAGCATCGTCAAAATAAGCTCTCGACTGCGCCGTTGTCGCTTTTGTCGCTGGCTCGTAGCGTTTGGCGTAGCCACGCATGACGAAATCCATGGCGTCCGAATTGTTCGCCCGCTCCGCCGCGCTGCGCCAACTTTCAGCGTTCATCAGTTCGATATTGAGCTCGTGCGCGAGCCGTGATGTGATCTGGTCCTGTATAATGGCGAGATTGACGCGGTCACCATCGAAGCGATCCGACCAAACGTCGCCTCCGGTTGAGAGATCGATTAGCGCCACATTGATACGGACTTGTTCGCCGGTGCGTTGCACCGAACCCTGCACTGCCCAACGCACGCGAAGCTCGCCACCAAGCGCCTTCGCGTCTATTGGCTTGTTTTTGTAAGTGAAAGCCGTGCCGCGTCCGATGACGAAAGTGCCGGGTATTTGCGCGAGATCGGTGGTGAGATCGGTCGTAACGCCATCGGCAAAGTAGTCCTGCTCGGGATCGCGGTTGAGGTTGGTGAGGGGCATCACGACAAGTGACAGCCGCGGTGCGATGTCCGGTTTACTGACGGCTTCTCGCTGGACCGCCTGTGAGTTGTGAAAGATGTCGCTTCGGACCGTCTTCCAAGCACTCCAGTAGCCGGTCAGGCCGCTCAGTAGAGCGCCGACAGCAGCAAGTGCGGCGATGCCGCCCCCGATCCTCTTTGCAAGTGGTTGCCAGCCAGGCAGCGCAAGAGCGAGCCGTGCCAGCGGCGATTTCGGCTGCTCGACTTTTGGAGCAGTTATCTCATCCGAGGAATGAGGCTCTTGGATACTCACCTTCGCCAATCGGCGAACTCGAATGCGACTTTGCCTTAAACCTGGTCATGGGCGGAAGACGAAATGCAGATGTCACCCGGCTCACAAGTTCATCCTTCTCTCAGCAATTGTGGCACCGACCTTTGGCTGGGCCACCGCGATGCTGGCCCAAACCGCCGTCAGCGCGTGCGCGGACTCATCGACCCTGCCGGTTCAATCGGGGCGCTTGCGATCGCCGTGATCGCGCTTGGTATCGTCGCGACCATCGAGGTCTATTTATCCACGCGCACGCCGCGCACGATACTATTGCGGTCCGCCTTCTTTCTGCCTTGAACCATGGCCGCGCTTGGGGTGTGCATCACGGCCGCGCCTTGCGCCTACGTTCTGGCCCGCCAGCAGGGACGCGGCTGGCGGGTGCTCACCTTCTATTTCATGGCGACAATCACCGTTCCCGTGCAGCTCTATCTCTATCCCCTGTACTTCATCTTCGCGAAGCTCGGCCTGGTCAATTCGATTCCGGCGGTAGCGCTGATCTACACAGCGATGTTTTCGCCATTCTCGATTTTCCTGCTTCGCACCTACGTCCTCTCAATCCCCTATGCGCTCGAGGAGGCTTCCGAGGTCGATGGTGCGACGGCGTGGCAGAAATTCTACTATGTTATCTTGCCGATGATGCGGCCGGGGCTCCTGACGGTCGCGATCATCGTCGGCCTGAACGCCTGGAATGAATTCGTCATCGCAGTCACGTTCCTACAGAACAACGACAATGTCACGGCGATCGTTAAATTCTTTAGTTTGACCGGACAATATTCCACGGATTGGGGGGAGATGCTGGCGGCAGCTGTGATTATCGTGTTGCCGGTCGTGCTGATCTTTGTGCTGCTGCAACGCCGCTTCATCGATGGCATGACAGCCGGCGCAGTGAAATCTTGAACTCCGGCTCTCGCGGTTCAGCTCGAAATAATTCGTCTCCGTCGCCTCATCGGGAATGGCGTCAGCACTTCGCCGGCAGGCTGCTCGTCTTGCACGACAATACGTATAGCCCGGTGGGCAAAGCCGAACTAAGCCGCCCCTTCGCCCGAAGCACGTTTCGTCTATTCGCACGAAGCTTAGGCAGAGGGGCGTATCCGTGGTCTGGCGCTGTTCGGCATCGGCTGCGACGTGGTCGCATTGAAAGTCGATGACGTTGCAACAGGCGGTTACGCATTTCCAACAGGGCGTCGCCCCGTTTCAGACAAAGTCGGTCCAAGCCACCGCTGCGATCTAGTACCTGTCCAACTAAGTGATCAGCACTTGCGCCGGAGCCCCCCGAAGATTGCAGCTTCGAGGCAGTGACCGGTAAAGTGTTAGCAGGCGTATTGAGCCAGCTTTGAGTTGTGTTCGCTACACGACGGGCCAGCGAACTTCAACTTACGGACGTCCCAGATGGATGACGCGATCGGAACTTGCCACGCGACTGACTCCACGCACAAGCGGTTAACACCCGACGCGCAAGGTTCAGTTCTGTTCGCCTTGTTATTCTAGCGCAGCTACAGGCACGACGCGGAGGATCCTCGGCAGGACCGTCAGTGGGCTAAGTGAATGCGGATACGCTCGATGATCTTCGCTCCTGCGGTCGCATCAGGGAAATGATCGAGATAGTTGCCGTTTCGGTCGAGAAGGTAGGCAATGGCCGTATGCGCAATCTGATAGCCGTCCGGATCGGCGGGATTGGACTTGCGCTGCGCAAAGACCCGGAAGTGTCGCTTCGCGTCTTCGATGGCTGCTTCGGGACCGGTCAGACCCAGGAAGCGAGGGTAGTCCGCCTGCAGATATGCCTTCATTGTTTCCGGCTTGTCGCGGGCCGGATCAACGGTGATGTAAAGCGGCTTGATCCACCTGGCGCTTTCGTCACCCAGCTCCTCGAGAACTCCGGACAGTTTTGCCAGGGCTCGCGGGCAAACCACGCGGCATGAGGTGAACCCGAAATAGACCAGTTGGAACCAGCCGTGAAAATCCTTCTCCGTGATCTGGTTGCCGAAATGGTCGGTCAGGGTGAAAACCGGATGGTCTGGCGCTCCTACCATGCAAGGACCAGGCTCGTGCGGCGAGACATGCTGAAGCGCATTTCCAACTGGTCTCCTTCGACGCTCAGACGCGGCGCATCAGTGCCATCGTGGATCACCTCGGGCATACCCTTCTCAGCCGAATTATCGAAGGTGAGGCAGGCGTCGACCCGACTTGCGCCGGGTTCAAGCGTGAGGGCCAGCATGCGCCGCTCCGCATCATAGGTCGCACGGCGCACATTAATGCCCTTCGAGAGCGAAGCCAGCGCGGGTGCCGCGAAATGGGCGTCGGTCAGCGGGCCATCAAACAGCTTGCGCAGTCCGTCCTTCACATTGAGGCGCGCATAGCCAAGCAGCACATTGCCGGTATGCGGGTCCATCACGGAAAGGCGGCCTTGCGCGTCGAAATGCTCGTCGCGTCGCGGATAGTAATAGGCGCCATTCTCGCGCACCGGACTCATGAACCGGTCAGCGTAACCCAGCAGACGGACCAGCGTGTTCTCGTCGCCGACCTCGGCGGCTGCGACCGCGGCCCAGCCATGATCGCGCGCGGAGATGATCGGCGACGTGTCGAGCTTGTGCTGAACAGCGGGTCGAATCCACAACGTGTCGTGCGGCGCTTCGACGGCCCAGCGGGCGATGTGCGCGGGGAAGTGCTCGGCGACCAGCTCGGGCTTCCAGGCGTGCATGAGCGCCGCGAGCCAGAAGTCGACCCAGGGTGCATCGGGCGGTGTCACTACCACGCGTTCCTGTTCCATGACCATCATGTTGAAGTGGCCATTCTCGGTGAGCACGCCGAAGTCCGCCCAGGCCTTGTCGTAGCCGTCCATCACTTCCTGGGCCTGGGAGGTGCCGTAGACGAGGTCATGCATGCGGAATCCGATGATGGCCGGCTGATTGCAGATCTGGAAAACGCAATTCGGCTCGCAGGCAATGCCCAGGAAGCCTCGCTCGACCATGCTCCAATAGAGATGTTCGTTGAGCGAGCGCTCGTCGTAGGGAAAACGCAGGCTGCCATCGCCCCAGAACATCGACGCCACCGCGAAGGTCAAGGCACCTTCCTTCGCATAGCGGGCGTCGCGGAAGAGGTAGTGGTACATCAGCGCCATTGACTGGATGTAGGCGCTGTACATGATGTTATCCTTGCCGACCGGATTCCATTGCGCCGGCAGTTCACCCTGGCTGCGATTGATTGGCCCGTTGCCGGTGCTGACATAGTGCCAATAGGCCCAGACATCGGGCGACAGCATCTTTTCGATCAACTGCTCGAATGGTTTCTTGAACAGTCCCGGCGCCCCCGGCAGGCGATGCACGTGGGCAAGCGCCAGCGCGTAGCTCATATAAGCGAGCTGGAAGCGCAGACCGCCGAAATCCTCCTGCATTGTGGTCGGCCCATGCATACCCGACCAGTCATCCGGAAGTTGACCAGCCAGATTCAACATCCGGCGCAGCGCGCCAATCTGTAGGTCATCGAGCTCGGGAAGTGACTCGGCCCATTGTAGCGGAGCGGCGGCAGCAGCGACGTTGATCGCAGACAAGGGCGTCTCCTCTCGATGGCGAGCGTCGCAAAGCCATGTGCTCGGCAAGCTGAGCGGCTTTTCCTCAGTTCAAATTATACATATTGTGTCATTTTGGACATCGCTTGTCAAATCGAATCAGAAGTGTTTCCAATGGAGGTCAACTTCCCAAGGAGCCGGCATGAACAGGCGGCAGGAGATCGGAGCCGAGCGCCGCGAGCGCACGCGGCATAAATTACTAGCAGCCAGCGCGCGCGTAGTTGCGGAGCTCGGCGAGAACAGGGCCAGTATCGACGATTTCATCCGCGCCGCAGGAGTCTCGCGAGGAACCTTCTACAACCATTATTCTACCAGGAAGGAGTTGCTCGACGATCTCTGGACATCGATCGGCCGGGCCCCGTTCTTCCAGATTCAAAGAGCGTGCGAAGGCTTGAAGGATCCCGCCGAGCGGCTGGCGACCCAAGCGCGACTGGTGTTCGCGTGCGCGGTCCGGAACGAGGCGTGGGGATGGCTGGTCTATTCCATGTCGGGCGACAGCGAGGCCATCGCGGAGGATCTTCTGCAATATCCCAGGCCCGATCTCGAGATCGGCCGCGAGCAAGGCCGCTTCCGCTTTGATAATCTCTTCGCAGCGCGCGATCTCGTCGTCGGCTCGGTCCGCTCGGGTTTGCGCGCCGTTCTGCAGGAGGCCCGTCCGACGCGCTATGGCGACGCGTTGTGTGTGATGCTGCTCAAGGCACTCTCGATCGATGACGAAGAAGCACATGAGATCGTTGCTCGCCCAATACCTGAACTCATCGAGCTGGTGCCCGAGGGTTGACATCTCGCCAGCCGGACGAGTGTGAACTTCTTCGCCGCAACAGGATGCCGGCGAACCGAAGTTGGGCTTGCCGGCAGCGCGTGCTCGTCAAGGCCCGTATTTAGGGGCCCGGTTTCTGGTTAAAGTCGTTCTCGTCGGTGACGCAGGTGAAGTTCGCCGCAGCGTTGGTGCCGCCGGTGCGGTTGTACTTCGCGACCCTGGGGAAGACGCAAAGTGGCCGCGTCATTTGCACCGCGGGCGGTGTGTCATCCACGAACTTCGTGGCGGTGATCGTTTCCGGGCGACCCCGGCCGCGACCCATTTGACGAGCGGCGCGCTTCGAACGTGTTGGGCCCGGGTTCGCCCTGGCAATGATTCATCCCGGGCAGCATGAACAACTGCGCGTACGACTGGGTCCGCAGAACGTTCAAAGCAATTCGGCGATCATGCGCGCGGCGCGCTCGGCGCCTTTGTGCTCCACCGCCTCAAAGTGCGACGCTCTTCGGAGCGCCTCGACCATCGCCTCTGCAATCATATCCGGGCTTGAAGTCGCAAATTCCATCCGGCGGCCAGCGTGGTAGCGATCGAGGCGATGGGCAACGTGAAAATTCTGTTCAAAGTGATTGCGTAGCGGGAAATAGATGAAGGGCGTGCCGGCTGCCGTCAGCTCCATGCAGGTTGTTAGGCCGCCCTGAACCAGAGCGAGATCACAGGCGGCGAGTTGGCGATCGAGGTTCGGTACGAAGGCCGCGACCTCGACGCCATCAGGCGCATTCAACGACTTTGGCTCGATGCGGGGACCGGCGACTACGATCATGCGCAATTCCGGGATTTTTGCCTTTGCGGCCGGCCAGGCCTGAAGGATACGCTTGATCAAGTGGGAGCCGACACCAGAGCCACCGACGGTGACGATGCAGACCTTCTCGTCCGGCGCATATCCCAGAGCCTGTCGCAACTGCGGCCGATCGCCGAAAAACGTGGGATGCTCGCCCATCACATAGCCCGCGAAATCGAAGTGCCGCGGCACCCATTCGCGCATTGCCGGCAAGTCCTTGCCAAAGGTGAGGGGAACGATGTCCGCCGGCTCGCCAACAAAGATGGAGCGGTCGCGCACAGTCGGATGCCGCTCGATGTGCTCGATCATCTCGGCATTGTAGTCGGTCGTCAGGAGCGCCTCGCGTTCGCCGCCCGACGGCATGGGAACATAGCCAACGAAATCGGTGAACCAGACCAGACCGGCCTTCTTCAGCTCGGGATGCTCGTGCCAGTAGTGGTCGATGTCCCAGGCTTCGTCCGCGATCACGAGGTCGTAGCGCTGCTCCTCGACCGCGTCCTGAAAGGTCATGAAGTTCGCGATCAGCACCTCATCCATGCGGCGAATGGCCTGAAACGCGTGCAGATCATGTTCGCCGGATTCGAGCTCGATGTGGCGGGTTTCACTGGCCAGACGGTGGCTTAGTGGATGAACGGTTTCGCCATGGGCTTCAAGAAGCCGCGTGACTGGATCCTGCGCCAGCCATTCGACTTGAAAATCGGGAATGATCTTGCGCAATTCTCTGGTGATGGCGATGTCCCGACGAGCGTGGCCGAGCCCGATCGGCGAAGACAGGTAGAGCGCGCGCTTCGGCCTTTGATACGATTGAATAGCCTTCGTTCGGGTGGATAGGCCGAGCTTTCGCTCCAGAAATTCCGCGATCAGGATGTTGCACTTGGCCGGAATACGACCGAGCGGATTGTGACCGCCGCCCTCGATGGTCACGAGTTCCGCGCCGGTCAGTTCCGCGACGAGTTGTCCGCGAGCGTAAGGCTGTATGCGATCGTCGTCGCCGTGAATCATCAAGACTGGGCATTTAATCTTGCGATACATCGCCTCGCCGACGTCAAAAGCCGGCCGCGTCGCCCGTGCCTCCACCGTCTTCGCCAGGATGGGCCCCGTCGTGTCGCAGGCCCAGGCCACGCCATCCTCGATCTGCTTGGTCGAATGTGGCTCGATAAATATGTTACCGACAAAGTGTGTGGCAAAGTCGGGATAGTTCGAGATCCAGTAGTCGTAGTTGTACTTATCCCAGTCATCGAATTCCGAGAGCTTGCGATGAAAATGGGCGTTTCCCATGTAGGGATAGCCGGGCCCGATGGCCGCCGCCGTGCCGGCCAGGATGGCGGCTTTCACCCGTTCCGTATGATAGGCGGCGAGGATGCAGGCGATCATGGCGCCGAATGAGAGGCCGACGAGGATGGCCGCGCTGGTCTGCGTTGCATCCATGACGGCGAGCGCATCGGCGACATAGTTGTCGAGCGTATAGGCCGAGACATCATCGGGCCGGTCGGATTGGCCATTGCCCCGGCCGTCATAGGTCACGCAACGAAAGCGCTCGCTGAAATAGGGCAGTTGCGCCTTGTAGATGCGCGAGTGGACGAGGCTCCATGGCGGCACAAATACCAGCGTCTCCGCGCCATTGCCGTAGACCTCGTAATGGAGTTTGACACCGTCTCGCTCGACAAACCCCTCTTCGACCGGCAATTTGGCACGCATGACGTCACCTCATTTGCGGTGAGCTGCTTCCATCATTCGGATGAGATCGCCAAAACGGCGGAGAGACTGCCGGACGGGCATGCCTTTTTTCTCGAGACCGAGAAGGTAATGGCTTTCGGCGCCGATGAATGCGCCCGCAACCAAGGCAGCGACCTCGTTGGCCGTAAACGGACCCAGACCGCCGAACTCGCGCTCGGCGCGCTGGGCCAATTCGACAAGAAGCTTGACCCATCCCATGAGACCGACCTGGATCACCTTCGCCACCGGGCTATCCGCCCAGCTCGCCGCAATTAGCTCCTGGAGCACGCGAACATAGCCCGACGCGATGTCCTCATCGAGATAGTCGCAGGCCCGGTCCCACTGCTGGGATAGTGTCAGCGAGCTGTCGTGAAACATCGCATTTTGACGATCGAGCAGCTGCGAATTCAAGTGCTCGAACAGCGCCAGCACCATCCCCTGCTTGGAGCCGAAATGATAGTGGATCTGGCTGAGCGGAACGCCAGCAGCCGCGGCAACATCCCGGGTGGAGAGCCTCGAGTAGCCGTTTTGCCGAAGCACCTTCTTGGCTGCCTCCAGGACCACGACCGAGGTCTCCACTTTCGCCGCCGAGCTCCGCGCCATTCCTACCTCATCAGCCCGTCCCAAAGCCTAGGCGATTCATAATTCGGTCGATCGACCGAAGTCAAGCACCATATCAGTGCCCTTCAAGAAACGGTGAGCATCTTGACTCGCAGCCTCGCTAAGAGAATACTTCGGTCGACCGACCGAATTGGTCGGTCGACCGATATCGCTTGCAGGATACAACTTCCGGTCCCACCGTCTTTCAGGAGGATTGAATCATGACTGCTATCGATAATGACAAGCTGAATGCATTGATCGGAAAGATGCTGGGTGATCTCGGCGGCGCGTTCAGCGCGCCCACAGCCGGCATCGGGTTCCGGCTCGGATTGTTTGACGCGCTGCATCGTGACGGTCCGGCCAGCGTGTCCGAGCTGGCAAAGCGGACCAGCCTTTCCGAGCGATGCGTGCGCGAATGGGCGCTAGCACAGGCCTCCAACGGCTATGTCGCCTTCGACAGCAAGGAGCAACGGTTCAGCCTCACGCCGGAACAGGCGATGGTGTTCGCGATAAAGGACAGTCCCGTCTATCTCGAGGGCGCATTCGACTTGGTTGCGGCGATGGTCGAGGGCCGGTCCAAGGTCGAAGCGGCGTTCAAGCACGGCAAGGGCGTGGCCTGGGGCGAAAGCTCCGGCTGCCTGTTCTGCGCGGTCGGCTCATTCTTCCGGCCCGGCTACGTCAACAACGTCGTGCAATCCTGGCTTCCCGCGCTGGAAGACATGCCGGCGAAGCTCAACGACGGCATCAAGGTCGCGGATATCGGCTGCGGCGTTGGCTTCTCGACGTTGTTGATGGCGAAGGCGTTCCCCAAGAGCTCGTTCATCGGTTACGACTTCCACGCCCCCTCGATCGAGCAAGCCAATGCGCATGCCAAGGCCCACGATCTGGCCGATCGCGTGCGTTTCGTGACAGCGCCCGCCAAGGACATCGTCGAGCGCGACTTCGACCTCGTCACCATGTTCGACTGCCTGCACGACATGGGCGATCCCAAGGGTTGCGCCAGGCACGTGCGTGGCTTGCTGAAGCCGGGCGGCTCCTGGATGATCGTCGAGCCAATCGCTGCCGACGATCCGGCCGACAATGTCGCCAATCCGGTGAGCCGTCTCTACTACAACGCATCGACGATGATCTGCGTACCCACCTCGATGGCCCAGGAGGTCGGTGAGGCGCTCGGTGCGCAGGCCGGCCAGGCGAAGCTGACCGAGGTGCTGAAGGAGGGCGGCTTCCGTCAGGTTAGGAGAGCCACCGAGGGTCCCTTCAACATGGTGCTCGAGGCGCGACCATAAAATCTGATTCTAGTTCTTTGCGAATGATCGCGCATGGCCGCGTCTGCACCCGGGCGCTGGCCATGTGCGAGAGTCGAAAATGTCCGGGGGAGACATCCTGCCTCGAATAATCCAGAAAAAAAGGGTGTGGCTAGGCTTTCAAGCGATGGATTTCAGTCATGATGACGATTCTCAATTTTCTCTATCGCAAATACTGTTTTGGTCGCTTGCAGGAAATGCGAAGATTTGAGCTCAACCACTGGAGGCTAAAGCTCGGAAATCGTACCTGCGTCGAAAAGCCGGCACGGGGCTGAACGGGCGCGTTTGCGCCATAGCTGCTGATGTCCGGATTGGCCCTTCTGCGCCCCTCCAACCAATCCGCCGGACGGGCTGACAGACTCGGGTGTTGCTAGTTCTGCGGACGAGGCCGAGCCCCCAGTACGAGTTGACTTAGATCAACGAGAGACGCGCTAACCCGTCCTACGCCAAGCTGGGGTCGTGTGAAAGGCCACTCGAACAGACCAGTTTGGTGACAATTCCGCGTCCGATCGAAAGGGTTCCGGTAGCCGCTGGCCAATTAATTGGAGAGTTTAATGAGAACTGTCAATCCATTGCTGCTGTTGATACTTATCGTTGCGTCGTCAGCCTCGACGCAGGCTGCGGATTTGAACGGAGCGTGGACGATTGACGCTTCGGCGTGCGGTCAGATCTTTACCAAAGAGAATAACAAGCTTGCATTCAAGCAAGATGCTGATCTCCATGCGGGCGGCTTTATCGTGCAGGGAAAGCAAATTACCGGCACACTTCAAAAATGCACCGTTAAATCGTGGCACGATGACGGGCAGAATGTGCGAGTGACTGCGTCGTGCTCGGACGGTGTCGCGATTTCAGACGTAGCATTCGAAGTGAAAATCTCTGGCGAGAATAGCATCACACTCAGCTCCAAGGAGCCGGTGCCAGTGGAAATGCTGTATGTTCGCTGCACGATGTGAGGTCGGGGTCTGGCATCGAAGAAATGTGGATTGATCGTCCGGCCGTGGCGCGTCTACGCGTGCCTGCAGGCGATCGGCGCCAGGATCGGCGCTTGGCCGGATAACATGAGGCGAAGTGCAAGCTCTAGACGAGAAGCACCGTCGATCCCGTTGTCTTGCGCGCGGCAAGGTCGGCATGGGCCTTGGCGGCATCCTTTAACGGATATGTCTGATTGATCTCGATTTTGACCGCGCCCGACTTCACGACCTCAAATAACTCGTTCGCCATGGCGACTAGGTTCTCCCGCTTCGCACCATAGGTGTTGAGCGTCGGCCGCGTCACATACAGAGACCCCTTCTGCGCCAGCAGACCGAGATTGAGCGGATCGATGGCTCCTGAGGACTGTCCGAACAGCACCGCAAATCCGAGCGGAGCGAGGCAATCCAGCGACTTCAGGAAGGTGTCCTTGCCAACGGAGTCATATACGACGGGCACCAGATGACCGGCGGTGAGTTCCTTGACGCGTGCCACGAAGTCCTCACGGGTATAGACAATGGCGTGCGTGGTCCCGTGCTGTTTCGCAAGCGCGGCCTTCTCGTCATTGCTGACGGTTCCGATGACGGTCGCTCCCAAATGCTTGGCCCATTGGCCAAGGATCAGCCCGACTCCGCCGGCGGCCGCATGCAACAGGATCGTGTCGCCGCTCTTGACCCGATAGGTCTGGCGGATGAGGTATTGCGCGGTAAGGCCCTTGAGCATCATGGCCGCCGCAGTCTTGTCGTCGATGCCGTCAGGCAGCTTGAGCAGACGATCGACAGGTATCAGCCGCTCCTCGGCGTAGGCGCCAAGTGGCGAGCTGCCATAGGCGACGCGATCGCCCGGCTTCAGGTCCGCCACCCCGGGGCCGACCTCCTCGACCACGCCGGCCCCCTCACTTCCGAGGCCACTCGGCAACGGCACACCGTACACACCGGCACGATTGTAGATATCCACAAAGTTGAGACCGACCGCCGTGTGCCGGATCCGCGCCTCGCCAGCGCCGGGCTTGCCGAGCTTGACCTCTTCCCATTTCAGAACTTCGGGCCCGCCGGTCTGATGAAAGCGAAATGCGCAGGTCATGGATGGCTCCCGTGCTGTTGAGAGGCGGCCCGGACGGTCCGCCGGCCCGCGCCGAACATATCAGCGTGACGCCGCCCGGCAATCGATCCCCGGGTCATCTTGCCGTGAGCGCTATGGGGCCCCGAGCTGTTGTGAAGCCGCACTTAGCGATACGCCAAGCTTGTTCGCCATCCTCTCCGTCGAAGCCACGCTGCGCTTCAAGGTCCGAACGATCTTGCTGAGCGGGGCATTCGCCTTCGCCAATCCGCGCAGCTTGTGCTCCTCGGCGGCTGTCCAGGCCCGATCATCGATCTGCGAGGATGATGCGCCGTCATCGGCGGAATGATTGGAAATCGAATGGGTATCAAAAAGACAAAGCAACACTGTCCAGCGATGCCGCCAACTGACGCGACCAACTCTCCGAAAAAAATGAACAATTGCTGTCTGGTGTTGGCTTTGGGCCAGCTGAGTGGAGCCTGCCGCAAGGTTTTGCCAACCATGTAGGCCTTCCGCCGTGGCCGATAACGGATCGAAAACAGTTCTGCGGCAATTTCTCGCCGCGATCGGAAGTGGGGAGATCCAGGCATGACCGGACTGGCCGTTATGGAGAATGTGCGCCGCTATCGCGCGATAGCTTCGCTATGCCGCCAGGCCGCGGCATTCCGGCCTGTGCAACGATGCTCATTGCTTACGCAGGCTGAGGCATGGGAGCAGCGGGCGATTGTAGAGCTCGAAGGATACTTCGCAGCCTCAATAACCTCCTTCTGTGGTTCCATCGGCCCGTCCGTCCAGCCTGGAGTCGCATGATAGCCAGAACGGTTGGGGCGCCCTGGCGGGTGGAGTTCTTCCCAAGAACATACGGCTCGCGCGCAGCGCGCACGTTACCCAGAGCCATACTAGCGACAGAGTCTAAAGCGCAATCTCTCGGCAGGAGTGAGCGTGAAAGCGTTTGCCGCTGCAGATCCGGTCAGTAGCTACTGCCACTCCCGGGCCCTTGCGACGGCAGAGGGGTTCATAGAATTCCCCAGGCGCGATTCCGCCCCTCTCCCGTTCGCTTCGCGCAATCCGAGGCCGGCGACGAGGGTTTGGGCGGCAGGGGGCGTGATCCCGAGCTCCGCCTCAGAGCGCCGTCACGAGGTCCGCGCCTTCATCCAGCATGGGCAAGATTTCGTCTCGAGACTTGGGTGGAAGCATCAGGACGACCCGATCAACGCCGGAGTCACGGTAGCGCTTGAGCACCTCCAGGTTTCGGGGCGCCCCGAAGACGTCGAAGGAGAGCGAGGCGGGATCGCGGCCAGCGTCCTTTGCCATTTGACGGAATTGAGGGAGCACATCGAGTGGATCCAGCGCGCGCCCGCCGATCGGAATCCAGCCGTCGCCGTAAGCGATCGCTCGTTTCGCTGCGTGGGGGAATGCGCCCCCCACAACGATCGGCGGATGGGGTTTTTGAACCGGTTTGGGCCACTGCATCATGGGTTCGAACTTGACGAATTCGCCGTCAAATGCCGCCGTCGACTGCGTCCAGATTTGCTTCATCGCCTCGATCCGCTCACGCATCAGCTTGAAGCGCGTTGCAAACGCCGTGCCGTGATTGGCCATCTCCTCCTCATTCCAGCCCGCGCCAATGCCGAAAATGAACCGGCCCGAGGAAAGCCGGTCGACGGTCGACACCTCCTTGGCGAGGTGAATTGGATCACGCTCGACGACAAGGCAGATCCCCGTCGCAAGCTTGATGGTCTTCGTCACCGCCGCGGCAGCGGCCAGCGAGGCGAACGGATCGTAGCTATCGTAATAGTATTTCGGCAGCTCAGCGCCGCCGGGCCACGGCGATTTGCGACTGGTGGGAATGTGACTGTGCTCCGGCAACCACAATGACTCGTAACCTCGCGCCTCCGCCGCCACGGCAAGCTCGTGCGGTGGAATCGCGTAATCCGTGGGAAACATCGTCAGCCCGACATGCATGTTCAGTGCTCCTCGGTCGGCCAGTGCGCGATGGTCGCACACATCGCTGGCGTGAACCAGCCTCTAAACTTGACCATCATCATCGGCTTCGTCCGCGCCCTCAGACAGGTTGCCCCAGCTCGTCACCCGCTCCAGGCGGACCGCAATGACAATCTGTTCGGCGATCTGCATCGCCACCAACTGGCGGTACCGAGAGCGCAGCAGCTCCTGCGCGCGATCGTGCTCTGTCCCGGCGCGCAGGATCTCGGCCCGTCCACGCAACATCACCCAGCCAAGCCTGGTCCAGTCCTCGTCGTAGCGATCGACCACGATAGCGACCATCGGGTTGCGCTCGATGTTGCGGACGCGCTTGAGTGCTGGTCCAGCCACCCGCTTCGGCTTCTCGTCGATGGTGAAGTAGAGATTGCCTTGCAATATCGCAAAGCATACCGGCACGACGTGCGGAACGGCCCGGCTATCGGCCGTGGCAAGGTGCCCGACCCGTCGCGTCAACAGAAACCTGCGTTCGTGGTCTGACAACACGTGACGTCCGCCGGGCAATGACTTCAAATCGCGCCGATACTGCACGGCTTGGCTCGCCTTCGCCACCCGGGAATCGGTGTTCGTGCCCAGCCGCGGCGACGAGACGGCAAATAGAACGATTTGTTGCGGTGCATGAGTCCGGAATTGGCCAAAGCCGAAATGCCGTGGTCGCCCGGCGATGTCCGGTTTTAGGGGGTAGAGCCGACATGGCGGACGTGCGCTAGTATTGTACGGCTCACGGCTGACGTAGATCTTTCGGCGGGTTGAGCGCCTGCCCCAACTGGAAGTCGGCCTTAAACTCCAAACGAAAGCCGCATTTGGGCCACCATGCGGCTGACCGAAAGGGTGTATTGGCCCTGTTCGTATTTCTGGTCCCGGGCATACAGAATTGTGATCACGCCCGCAGCTATCAGCAGTCCCTTCATCAAAATCCTCCGAGTGAACGAAGCATTTATCGGGCGTCATCTACGGTCTGGGCCGCTTCGGGCGCCGTGAGGAATCCGGCGTTCTGTTTGGAGTTTCGGTCCGCGTTGGCTCTGGCTGTCGGCCCGGCTCCGACACCCGATTACCGCGCACTATCCAACCAGCAAGGCGGGCCTAGCCACGTCTGAGCGCCGGCAAGAGCCGATCGGTCGATTTCGTCTTGATCCACATCCGCGAGCGTACAGGAGCAAGCTGACACCAACCTTTCAGTGAGTCGCCCGCATGCAAGTCCGAACGTAGCCCAAATGGAACCGATTCACGACTCTCGGAGCGCACGCGGGGCACTATGCGCTGGAGCCTTCGTACGCTTAACTCGTCCAAGGGTGTCTCCTTGGCCCCCAGCCCCCTGACACCCCAGCGGCCTCAGCACAACCCTCCAAGGGTGCTGGGGCCGCTCCTGTTTTCGCTATCCGGACACAAGCAAAAACGCCGTCCGCTTAAATCTATCGCGGACGGCGGTTACTAGCCCCAGGAAGGAAATTGGCAAAATCCTGATGGGAATTGGTCCGCACAAGCCAGGCCAAGGTTCATTAAAAATTTGAGCCCCGTGGAACTCCTGTACAATCCTTAGGAACGGAGAAAAGCACGGGCCGCTCTCCATGACTCGCGGTCTCGGGGAAGTCTCACACGTGGACCGCCGGCCCGTCAGCTTTGCCGAGATTCATGAGCGGTTCTTCCTCGCTCAGGGTTATCAAACCCGGTAGTCCGATCGAGGACTGTCGCGTTGCGTCCCGTCCTTCCACATCTCGGCGTATTCGGCGGCTGGCAGGATCAAGCAGCCAACCCGAACGTTCTCGAAGCTCTACGACGCCGCATAGGCCGTTTTCACAGAAGTGTAGAACTCCGCGGCATATCTGCCCTGCTCGCGCGGACCATAGCTCGATCCCTTCCGGCCACCGAACGGCACGTGATAGTCGACGCCCGCCGTCGGCAGGTTGACCATCACCATGCCAGCCTCGGCATTGCGCTTAAAGTGGGTGGAGAATTTCAGACTGGTGGTGCAGATGCCGGAGGCGAGACCGAATTCGGTGTCGTTGGCGATCGCCAGCGCCTCATCGTAGTTCTTGACGCGGATCACCG
Organism: Bradyrhizobium jicamae; assembly: GCF_018130215.1. Taxonomy (GTDB): domain Bacteria; phylum Pseudomonadota; class Alphaproteobacteria; order Rhizobiales; family Xanthobacteraceae; genus Bradyrhizobium; species Bradyrhizobium jicamae_A. Next base: position 33,765 of record NZ_JAFCKQ010000021.1, on the reverse strand, counting down.
CGGCAACTGGACCGAAGATCTCTTCCCGCGCGATGCGCATGCTGTTGGTCGCCTCGGTGAACAGGGCCGGCGCCATGTAGAAGCCCGGCTTCTCGCGGTCGATCCGCTCGCCGCCCAGCGCAATCCTGGCGCCGTCGTCGAGGCCGATCTTCAGGTAGGACAGATCTTGGTCGAGCTGTGACTGATCGACCACCGGGCCGATATGGGTGCCCGCCTTCAGCGCGTCGTCGACCACCAGGCCCTTCATGCGCTCAACCATTGCATCGACGAAGCGATCGTGGATGCCCTGCGTGACGATCAACCGCGAAGAGGCTGTGCAGCGCTGGCCCGTTGAGAAGAAGGCACCGTTGACTGCGCATTCGACCGCGACCTTGACGTCTGCGTCGTCAAGCACCACCAACGGATTCTTGCCGCCCATCTCGAGCTGGAATTTCGCCATCCGCGCCACGCAGGCGCGCGCGACCTTGCGGCCGGTCGAGACCGAGCCGGTGAAGCTGATCGCATCCACGTCGTGGTTGACCAGAAACGCCTCGCCGACGACGGAGCCACGGCCCATCACCAGATTGAACACACCCGTCGGCAGTCCGGAGCGCGCGATGATCTCGGCGAGCGCATGCGCCGAACCCGGCACCAGATCGGCCGGTTTGAACACGACGGCATTGCCATAGCACAGCGCCGGCGCGATCTTCCAAGCCGGGATCGCGATCGGGAAATTCCACGGCGAGATAATGCCGACGACGCCGACGGCTTCGCGCGTCACTTCGACCTCGACGCCCGGACGCACGCTCGGCACCTTTTCGCCGCCCAGCCGCAGCGCCTCGCCGGCGAAGAAATCGAAGATCTGGCCGGCGCGCGTGACCTCGCCGATGCCTTCCGGCCACGTCTTGCCCTCCTCGCGCGCGAGCAGCGCGCCGAGTTCCGCCTTGCGCGCCAAAATCTCGTCGGAGACGATCTTCAGCGCGTCGTGGCGCTCCTGAGGCGTGGAGCGTGCCCAAGACGTCGCGGCGGCCTTGGCCGCGTCGATGGCTTGCGCCGCCTGCACCGGATCGGCCTGGGCGTATTCGCCCACAACGTCATTGGTATCAGACGGGTTGATGTTGCGCGTGATTTTGCTGCCGGCGACCCATTCGCCGCCGATGAAATTCTTGTGCACGTCAGGCATGTCCAGTTCCTAGCGGGATCAATGGCCCCAGCGCAGCACGATGGGATCAAGCTGGCGGGCGATTTCGATGAGTCCGGTGCGGGTCGCCGGGTGCAGGGGTTGCAGCGGGTGGCGCACCGCAACCGAACGGATCACGCCGCCCTCATGCATCAGAACTTTGCACGCGTGCAGGCCGCACTGGCGATTTTCGTAATTGATCAGCGGCAGCCAGTGCGCATACGCCGCCATGGCCTCCTCGCGCCGCCCGGCAAGATAGGGATCGACAATCTGGCGGATGCCGTCGGGATAGCCACCGCCGGTCATGGCCCCGGTTGTCCCGGCATCGAGATCGGCCATCAGCGTGATCGCTTCTTCGCCGTCCCATGGTCCCTCGATGGCGCTGCCGCCCGCGGCGACGAGGCTGCGGAGCTTGGCTGCAGCCATCGGCACCTCGATCTTGAAGTAACTGATATTGGCGAGTTCCTTTGCCATCCGCGCCAGCAGATCGACGGAGAGCGGCGTGCCAGCTACCGGCGCATCCTGGATCATGATCGGAATCCCGATCGCGTCCGACACGTTGCGATAGAATTCGTAGATGCCTGCCTCGGCGACGCGGAACGTCGCCCCATGATACGGTGGCATCACCATCACCATGGCGGCGCCTGCCTTCTCCGCCTGGCGACTGCGGGCAGCGCATACCGCCGAGCTGAAATGCGTCGTCGTGACGATGACCGGCACACGACCAGCGACGTGATCGAGGACGGCATGCATCACATCGTCGCGCTCGGCATCAGTCAGCACGAACTGCTCGGAGAAATTGGCGAGGATGCAGATGCCGTGCGAGCCGGCATCGATCATGAAATCGATGCACCGGCGCTGACCGTCGAGATCGAGAATGCCGCGCTCGTCGAAGATGGTCGGAGCAACGGGAAAGACGCCGCGGTAGGGTCGTCGAGGCAGAGTCATGCTGCGTGTCCTGCGAAAATGTGGCGTTGCGTTCAACTAATGATTGTCGCGCGGCACTGGCGAGCCGGATTTGCCAACAAGGAAGTCCAGGTCGGCGCCGCGGTCGGCCTGCAGCACGTGATCGATGTACAGCTTGGCGTAACCGCGCTCGGCGTGGGGCGCCGGCGGCGTCCAGGCCTCGCGGCGGGCGCGCAGCGTTGCCTCGTCCACGTGCAGATGCAGTTGCCGCGCGGCGACGTCGAGCGTGATCAGATCGCCGTTCCGGACCATGGCCAGTGGGCCGCCGGCCGACGCCTCCGGCGCGACGTGTAGCACGACCGTGCCGTAGGCGGTGCCGGACATGCGCGCGTCGGAGATCCGGACCATGTCGCGCACGCCCTGGCGCAGCAGCTTGCGGGGCAGCGGCATGTTGCCGACTTCCGCCATGCCGGGATAGCCCTTCGGCCCGCAATGCTTGAGCACCATCATGCAGCTCGCATCGATGTCGAGCTCGTCATCGTCGATGCGGTGGTGCAGATCCTCGATCGATTCGAACACCACCGCGCGGCCGGTATGCTTCATCAGCTCTGGCGACGCCGCCGACGGCTTGATCACGGCGCCGTCGGGCGCAAGGTTGCCACGCAGGATGGCGATGCCGGCATCGGACTTGAACGGCTCCTCGAACGGAGTGATGACGTCGCTGTTCCAGCACGGCGCGTCCTTGACATTCTCCCAGATCGCAGCCCCGTTTACCGTCGGCGCGTCCTTGTGCAGCAGCCCCTTCTCGCCGAGCGTGCGCAGCACCGCGGGCAGGCCGCCAGCGTAGTAGAAGTCCTCCATCAGGAAGCGTCCTGACGGCATCAAATCGACGAGGCAGTGCACGTCTCGTCCAAGGCGATCGAAATCGTCCAGCGTGAGTTCGACCCCGATGCGGCCGGCAATGGCGAGTAGATGCACCACCGCATTGGTCGATCCGCCGATCGCGGCCAGTGTGCGGATGGCGTTCTCGAACGCCGGCCGCGTCAGGATGCTGGATAATACGAGGTCTTCCTCGACCATGCTGACGATGCGTCGCCCGGCCATGCGGGCGAGGTTGTTGCGCCGCGCATCGACCGCGGGGATCGCGGCATTGCCCGGCAGCCCGACACCGAGCGCCTCGACCATCGAGGCCATGCTGGATGCGGTGCCCATGGTCATGCAGTGGCCGCTCGAGCGGTTCATCGCGCTCTCGGCTTCATGAAACTCCTCGAGCGTGATCTCCCCGGCGCGCAGCTGCTCGCTCATGGAGATGATGTTGGTGCCGGAGCCGATGGCACGGCCCTGATACATGCCGCGCAATTGCGGGCCGCCCGACACGCCGATGGTCGGCAAATCGGCGCTTGCCGCTCCCATCAGCAATGCCGGCGTGGTCTTGTCGCAGCCCATCAGCAGCACCACCCCATCCAGCGGATGCGCACGGATCGCTTCTTCGACATCCATGGAGGCGAGATTGCGGAACAGCATGGCGGTTGGCCGCATCGTGACTTCGCCGAGCGAGGAGACCGGAAATTCGAGTGGAAAACCACCGGCATCGAGCACACCGATGCGGACGTGCTCGGCGATGGTGCGGAAATGCGCGTTACACGGATTGAGCTCGGACCATGTGTTGCAGATGCCGATCACGGGGCGGCCATCGAACTGGTCCTGCGGCGCACCGCCGTTCTTCAGGAACGAGCGATAGTAGAAGCCCATCTTGTCCTGCCGGCCAAACCAGGCCTGGCTGCGACGGGTGGTTTTCGAGGTCATCATCGTCTCCAGCGAGGCGGCAGGCAATCAGGCGGCGATGCCGTTGCGTCGTTCGAGCTCGACGATCAGGCCGCTATGATCGAGATCGCCGGCATTGGCCAACAGGCCGCGGAACAGATCGGCCGTCAGCGCGGTAAAGGGTACGGTTGGGATCTCGAGGCGTCTCGCCGCATCAAGCGCATTGTCGAGGTCCTTCAGATGCGTCACCGATCGACCCTTGGTGACGAAATCACGGTCGATCATGCGCTGTGCATGCAGATCGAGAATGCGGCTCTCGGCAAAGCCGCCGCGCAAGGCTTCGCGCACTTTGCCGGGATCAGCGCCTCCCTGCTGCGCCAGCATCAGCGCTTCAGCGACGGCGCCGATGGTGACGCCGACGATCACCTGGTTCGCCAGTTTGGCGAACTGGCCGGCGCCGGCAGGCCCCACATGGACAGGGCGGCCCATGGCACGCAGCACGGGTTCAGCCTTTGCAAAGGCGCCTGCATCGCCGCCGGCCATGATCGCAAGCGTGCCCTGCTCGGCACCGATGGTGCCGCCCGACACGGGCGCATCGAGATGCGTAACACCCCGCTCGGCAAGCTTGAACGCATGCTCCTTGGCCTCTGCCGGCTTGATCGAGCTCATGTCGACCACGATCGATCCCGGTTTCAGTGCCTGCGCGACGCCTTGCCGAAACAGCACGTCCGCGACGACCAGGCCGTTCTCCAGCATGAGGACGACCATATCGGCTTCACGCACCGCATCCGCCGCCGATGCCGATACCCGCGCACCGAGCGGGATCAGCGTCTCAGCCTTCGCGATCGAGCGGTTCCAGGCCGTGACCGCAAAGCCGGCCTTCAGCAAGTTGCGCGCCTGCGGCCCTCCCATCAGCCCAATGCCGAGAAAGGCGACCGCCGGTTTGGCTTCGGTCATGGTTAGATGTCCCCTTGGGCTTGCAACGGAGTCAGACAGCGACATGAGCCGCCGTTGCGCGTCAGGCGGCGAGGCGCCGGCGTTGAGCGCCCATGCGCGCGGCGAGCAACAGCGCGGCGCGGCTCGCGCCGGGATCGGCGACCCCCTTGCCGGCGATGTCGTAGGCCGAACCATGCGCCGGCGTGAGCAGCGGAAACGGGAAGCCGCCAAGCAGCGTGACGCCTTGATCGAAGCCGATCAGCTTCATCGCGATCTGCCCCTGGTCGTGGTACATGGTCAGGACCGCGTCGAATTCACCCTTGCGGGCCCGCACAAAGACCGTATCGGGCGGCACCGGTCCATGGCAATTGATGCCTTCGCTGCGCGCGACGGCCAGGATCGGCTCGATAATGTCGATCTCCTCACGGCCGAAATTGCCGCCATCCCCTGCATGCGGGTTGAGACCGGCGACCGCAATTCGCGGCACGGCAAAACCACCTTCCTTCATCGCCTCGTTCGTCAGGCGCAGTCCACGCAGAATGCCGTCACCGGTGATCAGCGACGCAACGCCTGAGATTGGGACGTGGGAGGTGACGCGGGCATTCCAGAGTTGCGGAAGGATGTTGAATTCGCTGGCCACGCCCTTGAAGTCCAGCATCTCGGTGACGAACACGATCTCGTCTTCGTAGCTCGGATGCACCAGCCGCATAGCGGCCTTGTTGAAGGGCGTGAAGGTGACGACGTCAACGCGCCCCGCGTTCGCCAGGTTGAGCGCGCTCTTGAAATTCTGGAGAGCGAAACTTCCGCCCGCCAGGGATATCTGCCCCACCGGAACGTTCTTTGGATCGAGGTGGCCGAGATCGAGCAATACGGGCCGCTCGTGCACCGTCGGGACGCTGTCCTCGCTCATGGCATGGACGATGTCGAGGGTCACGCCAGCGACGCGCGCCCCTTCGTCCAGAACGCGACGATCGCCGATGACGAGGAGCTGCGCCGAGGACGTGACCTCGCGATCCGCAAGCAACCGCGCCGTCAGTTCCGGTGCGATACCGGCCGGATCGCCCATCGCAAGCGCGATACGGGGGCGAAGCGGGCTCGGAGTGGTGGCGACGTCCATTTGAGTCCTCACAATCGAAAGTAACTTCGACTTGTAGCCAGGCACACCCCGTCCGTCAAGTATGCTACATGCAGTATACAGTTGAACAGAACGGAGTTCGAGACGCATCGCCGGAAGGAGCGCCCCGGATGGAATCCAGGGCGCTCCTCTCTCTTACTTCATACCCCAGATCGCCTTGTAGTGGTCGCGATAGCCGTTGTCGGGATCGAAGACATTCTTCGGCCCGCCGTCGTAGGCGATGTTGTTCGCCGTCACCAGATGGATACCGGAGATGAACCCCGACCACGGCTGCTTGTTGAACGCGCGGTTGAGTTCGTCGACCAGTTGCCAGCCCTGCTCGTTGAGCGGCTCGGGCACGGTGCCGGCCTGATACTGCTTGGCACGAATACGCTGGAACGCCGATTCCGAACCGTCGCCCGCAGAGATCGCCTTCGGCGTGCCGTCTCCCTTCATGCCTGCTGCTGCGAGTGAGGGTCCCATGAAGTCAAAATACAGATCGTTGATCGCGAGCGAGTAGGTCCATTTCGCGCCGTACTTCTGCAGCAGCGTCGTCGTCAGTTGCGGCATGCGCTGCGAGCTTTCGCCGATCGGCGAATCTACGAATTCGAGCACGGTGCAGCCGCCGCATTTCTTGATGGCCGCTTCCATGGCGCGCGCCTTGAACACGGCAATCTCGTACTGGGTATCAGTGAAGATGATGACACCGGCCTTGCCGCCGGAATCGGCAATCGCCTGATAGGCCGCAGTCTCGGAGACGTCCTGCGGCGATGTCGTCACATTGGCGTAGATACCGGCCTCCGGCTCCGGTCCCGGCTTGGTGCCGGAATGCCAGCCGACGACGATGGCGCCGGCTTTCGCCGCCGCGTCGAATGCGACCTGCTGTTCCTTGGTGTCGAAGCCGCCGACGACGATGCCGTCGGGCTTGAGCGTCAGCGCCTGGTTCATCGCGGCGGTGCGCGCGGACACTGTTCCCTGCCCGTCGATCACCGTGACTTTCCAGCCCGCGGCCTTTGCCGCTTCCTTGACGCCTTCGGAGGCGCCGAGAATGCCGCCGTTCTTCAGATCGCCGGCGACGAACACGATGCTCTTCCCGGGCGCAGCCTTCGGACCCGTCGTCGGCCCGTCCCATTTGTCGGCGCGTCCCGTCGCGGCGGTCGCCTTCTTGGTCGCCATGTCGATGTAGTCATCGGCCCGCGCCGCTGTGGTCGCAAAAGCCAGCGCGCAGACGCTTGCCAGTAGTATCGCCTTCGTCATGTTTCAATCTCCCTTGGTCGTTGTTGCGAATTGCGTGGATGTTGGTTGTGCTGGCGTCGTCGGTGCGCGTGAGGAAGCGGCGCCGCGCCGCCGCTGCGCGTAACCGGCTATGCCGATGGCCACAAGCAAGGTGACGCCGTTGAACAGCGGCTCGACAAAGAACGACGCGCCAAACTGCTGGATGCCTGAAATGCCGATGGCGAGGATGGCGACCCCGACGATGGTGCCCCAGACATTGACGCGACCGGGCTTGATCGTGGTCGAGCCGAGGAAGGCGCCGACCAGCGCTGGCAGCAGATATTCAAGGCCGACGCTCGCCTGTCCGATGCGCAGCCGCGACGCCAGCAGCACGCCGGCAAACGCGGTGAGCAGCCCCGACGACACGAAGGCGATGATGGTGAAGCGACGCACCGGAATGCCGTTCAGCGCCGCCGCCTTCGGATTGGCGCCGATGGCATAGAAGTAGCGCCCGATCGGCAGGTATTCGAGCACGATCCACAGCGTGAGCGCGAGACCGAGTACGTAATAGCCGGTGATCGGCAGATCGAGGAAGAACAACCCGGCGATGGCATAGAAGCCGTCGGGCGCGACCCCGACAACCTGATGGCCCTGCGAATGCCACATCGCGATCGCGTACAGGATCGTGCCGGTGCCGAGCGTTGCGATAAACGAATCGATCTGGGCGATTTCGACCAGCACACCGTTGAGGAAGCCCACGAAGCCGCCGAGCAGCAGCACCGTCAGCACCGCAAGCGGCCAGGGAAAGCCCAGCTGCGTCTGCAGCGAGATCGCCAGGATGTGCCAGAGCACGATACCGTAGCCGACCGTGAGGTCGATCTTGCCGGTGACCATCGGGATCATCACAGCGAGCGACAGCATGGCGATGATCGCCTTGTCGCCGATGATCGAACGCAGGTTGATCATGGTCGGGAACGTTTCGGGCAACAGCACCGAGAACAGGAGCCCAAGCAGCGCCGCCAGGATAACGAGGCCGTAGACCGGCGCGAGGCGCTTGACCTGCTCGAGCCGGGTGGCCTTCGCCAGTTCGAAACGGGTCGGCTCCAGGGCCGTGGATTTGATCGATGACGCCACTTCTTCCTCCCTCAAGCTGCGCGCGTTGAAACCGAGGCGGCGTGAATCAGCCGCTCGATGGTGATGTCGTCGTCCGCAAGCTCGGCAACGATCTGGCCGCGCGAGAACACCAGTGCGCGATGGCAGATCCGCGCGACCTCCTCGAAATCGGTGGAGACGACGACGACGCACAGCCCGGTCGCGAGCGCCTCGTCGAGCAGCCGGTAGATCTCCGCCTTGGCGCCCACATCGACGCCGGCGGTCGGATCCTCGGCGATCAGCACCTTGCCACCGATGGTGAGCCAGCGCCCCACCACGACCTTCTGCTGATTGCCGCCCGACAGGGCCTCGATCGGGAGATCCGGCGCGTTCGGTCGCAGGCCAACGCGCACGCCAATCTCATAGGCCTTGTGAGCCTCCTTGCGTGGCGACAGCAGCGACGACAGCCTCCGGCCCATCGCCAGCGGATTGAGGAAGGTGTTCTCGCGGATCGAGAGCCCGGCGGCAGTCGATTCGTCGACACGGTCGCGTGCGATCAGGCCGATGCCGGCGCACATCGCGTCCGCGGGTTCAGTCAGCGTCAGGTGTTCACCGTCGAGCAGAATGTCACCGCTATGCGCCATGGCGCCAAACAGCGCGCGGCCGATCCGCTCGTGCCCGGCACCGCGCAGACCGACGAGACCGACGATTTCCGACGTCGCAACAGCAAAATCGACGGGGCCTGCACCCTCGACCGCAAGGCTACGCGCCGCAAGGCGCGTCACGCGCTCGCCGGAGCGCGGCGACCCCTCGAAGCGCTCGAGCGTCTTGCCGACGATCAGCGAGACGAGTTCCTCCGGCGTGGTCTCCGCAACGTTGCGCTCGCCGACCAGAGACCCATCACGCAGCACCGCGATGCGATCGGCAATCTCGAACACTTCATCGAGCCGGTGCGAGACGTAGATCATACCGACGCCGCGCGCCTTCAGCGGGCGCAGCGCCGCGAACAAACGATGCACCTCGTCGGCCGGAAGCGATGCCGACGGCTCGTCCAGCACCAGCACATCGGATTTCACGGCAAGGGCGCGCGCGATCGCCACCAGCGATTTTTCCGTGCGCGTCAGATCGCGCACGCGCATGGTCGGATCGAGCGGGCAATCCACCTGCGCCAGCGCCTCGGCGGTCGCCTGCTCCGCCGCGCGCCAGTCGATGCAGCCGCGGCGCCTCGGATAGCCGAGCGCAAGCGAGATGTTCTCGGCGATGGTCATCCAGTCGATCAGCCCGAGATCCTGATGGATGAACGCGACCGGCTGGCGCTCGCCGAATTTCGGTGGCCGGTGCCGATAGGGTGCACCGCGATATTGGATGGCGCCTTCGGTCGGCTCGACAATGCCGGCCAGCGTCTTGATCAGGGTCGACTTGCCGGCGCCGTTTTCGCCGAGCAACGCTAGGATCTCGCCCGGACGGAGATCAAGCGTCACGCCGCGCAGCGCCAGCGTGCCACCGAACCGCTTGACGATGCTGTCGAAACGTATGAGCGCGGTGTCCGCGCCGCTGCCGCGGCCTGACATTTCCTCATCCTCCCGAAGTATATACTGTATGCAGTCCTTTCTATGTAGAATAATCATAAGACGATAAGTAAGGCAATATGCTTGGCGGCAAATCCCTGTCCTGCACCCTGAGCACAGTATATAGTGGACTAAATGCGTGTTTCTCTTGAGGTATTCTGCATAACGCGGTCTAACGCGGGACCGCAGAATGAAATCCGTCGAGTCTAGCCATGGCCCAACAGACCCCCGATCACGTGGAGCCGATTCACAAGCGCACGCTGCACGGCGAAGTGCTCCCACGCCTGCGCGACATGATCATCGAGGGTGTGCTCGAGGCCGGTACGCGGATCAACGAGACCGAGATCGGAGCGCGCCTCGGCGTCTCGCGCACGCCACTGCGCGAAGCGATCAAGACGCTCGCCGGCGAAGGACTGATCGAGCTTGTCACGAGCAAGGGCGCGGTGGTCCGGCGCTTCACCCGCAACGACGTCGCGAACATGCTGGAGACCATCAAGCTGTTCGAGATGTCCGCCGCCAAGGCGGCGTGCGTGAACGCGACCGATGCGGAGATCAAGGCCCTCGTAAAGGTGCACAAGACGATGGTGCAGGAATACAGGAAGCGCGATCGTCTCAGCTACTACAAGCTCAATCAGGAGATCCATTCCGAGTTAGTGCGACTTGGTGGCAATCCGGTGATTGCGGATCTGCACGGGCTGATCCAGGCAAGATTGAAGCGCATCCGTTATCTCGGTAATCAGGAGCCGACGAAATGGGCCGGCGCCCTTGCCGAGCACGAGGAGATGATGAAGGCGCTCACGGAACGCGACGGTAATGCGCTTGCTGAGGTGATGGGCCGTCACATGGATCAGACGCTGCTGCGGGTCAAAGACACGCTGTAGCGTGGCGGCTCGCCCGCCCTGCATCCGAGCCGCACGTCAGCATCGGACCAGCACCGACAGATCCGGTTCGCGCCCCGTGGTAAAGCGGCCGATCTCTGCGCAGGTGACGAGATCGACGCGAACGAGCTGATCGTTCTCCAACGACACGTAAGCTTCACATCGGTCGGGATGTAGCGACGCCGCCGTAGCGCGGCCGCCGAGGCGCAAATAGCCGATCTCACCCAACGTCGCCCGCTCGAGGAGCGAGATGCTCTCGTCGACATAGCTCGCAAGCAATAGCCGCTCGGCGCCGTTGCAATAGATTCGGGTACCCTCCCCACGAATGGAGGTTTTCCGCACGATCTTGCACGTTGCGGTGTCGATCTCGGCCAGAGTGCCGTCGCCGCGGTTGAGCACGTAGAGCCGCTTTTCGTCAGCAGACAGGCACAATCCTTCCGGCCTCACACCCGGCTCGATCACCACCGGTATGGTCGCCGCGCGGAATGGCGCCACCTTTGTGATCGAATGCGACAGCAGGTTGGAACAGAAAGCCGTTTCGCCGTCTCGCGTCACCGCGACCAGATGACCCTTCACGCCGCCGGTTCGAACCGAGTGAGCGGGCCGCTCATCGGTTTGGGGATTCTCCACGACACACAGCATATCATCGGCTTCGGCCAAAACGAACAGGCGACCACGGGCATCGCATTGCAGTCCGTGCAGCCGACGAAATGGGCGCAGATCGATGATATGAGACAGCCGCCGCTCGTGCAGGTCGATCACAAACACTTCGGAGCCGCCTGGACGTGGATCAGCGGAGTTGATGGCGCCGTAGTGGCCGATATAGGCGATGCGGCCCTCCGGACTGAGCGCGATCTCGTGCGGGAATTCAGGCAGGTCGATCTTGTCGACGAGTCGACCGTGCGCAAGATCATAAAACGCCAGCCGATGCGCGCTCTTTTCGACGATAGCGAGGATTTCGGACATCACACTGCCCCTCGCACCTTCAGATAGATGGCGTACAGCGAGGTCTGGCCACAGATGTATAGCCGATTGCGTTTCGGCCCGCCGAAGCAAACGTTGGCGACGATCTCGCCGACAGGAATCGTGCCCAGATGGGCACCATCGGGCCCATAGCAGAACACATTGATACCAGCGGAGGTCCAGATATTGCCCGTCATATCGACCCGCAGACCGTCGAAAAACCCTTCAGGACAGGTCGCGAACCGATGTGGCGTCCCCAAGGCGCGACCGTCGCTGCCGACGGGGTAAGCCTCGATCGTCACCGGCAGGTCCGGCACGTGGGAGGCGCCGGTGTCGACGACATAGAGTAGCTGCTCGTCCGGCGAGAAAGCCAAGCCGTTCGGTCGCACCCGATCGCGGATGACGATATCGATCGCACCACTTCGCGGATCGATGCGGTAGACGAAGCAGCCGTCCTGTTCCGCCTCCGCCGCCTCGCCTTCATAGTCGCTCTCGATCCCGTAGCTCGGATCGGTGAACCATATCGAGCCATCGGACTTCACCACCACGTCGTTGGGAGAGTTCAGCGGCCTGCCCTCCCATTGATCCGCGAGCACCGTGATGGATCCGTCGTGCTCGGTGCGCGTCACACGTCGCGTCAGATGCTCGCAGGTGACAAGCCGCCCTTCCCGATCCGTCGTGTTGCCGTTGGAATTATTGGAGGGCTGCCGGAAGGTGGAGACCGAGCCATCGGTCTCGTCGAAGCGCATCATTCGGTTGTTCGGGATATCGGACCAGACGAGGTAGCGGCCGGCCGGGAAGTAGGCGGGGCCTTCTGCCCAGCGACAGCCCGTCCACAGTTTCTCCAGCTTCGCATGGCCGATCACAAGCGCGCTGAAGCGCGGATCATGGGAGATGAAATCGAGCATCAGCCTTCTTTCTCCGGTCGATTGGCTGAGCAAGGTTGCCGGGATGGCCGAGATCCGGGCCCCAGATCATATCGATGATCAGGCGTTCGATCACGGAAGGCGCCCGGAAGCGACGCTTCGAAGGCCCTTGATTTGGATGCTCCGCATTTCATCGATCCCTGAGTTCGCCCGCAAAAGACGGCGCCTTCGTCTCGCAGTTTATAATACTGCATACAGTGCTCAGAGATGCCATGCAAGAGGCTGTGAATTCGACATGGGCGGAGGCGAAGTCTTGCCACCGTCCCGCTTCGTTGCTGCGCTAATTCCCCAGTTCAACAATTCCATCTCAGCGAGACGGCGCAGACGCAAGCGATGCGCAATTCGTGCTGGTCCTCGCAAGGGGGGATTACGGTCGGATCGCATTGCTTTGCAAAGGCATCCGCGGCGAGAAGTCCGTCAGTGCGAGTTTGCGCGAAGAAATTCGAATAAATGCGATGTTCAAGTCAAGTGGCGATTGTCGGCGAGGGATATCGCTCCGAAAGGATCTTGAGGAAATGCGCCAACGCCGGATTTTCGTTATCCGGTCTCCAATGGGCGAAATAGCTCATGCGAGTTGGTTCTCCAGTGTCGCGTAATTCCCTGTAGACCAGGCCTCCGAAATTGGTACTGACACTGGCTTCGATCACCAGCGTGATTCCGAAACCGGCGCTGACCAGATTCCGAAGACTTCCTCGGGACACGTCATGGAGGACGATCTTGGGTCGATCGGTGGGCGACGGGAGTTTCGAAACCAGGAGATCTTGAAACTGCGAGCCTGGATCTCTACGAGTTAGGAGGAGCCTTTCTTCTCGAAGATCGGTCCAACAAAGGGGATCTTTGTCCGCGAGCCGGTGCCCTTCCGAGAGTGCGACCACGACCCTCTCGCTCCAAAGCGATTGCGCATTGCAGTCGGGCAGAGGGTCCGCGCCGATGACAATTGCAACGTCTACGATGCCGTTCCGTAGAGCCGCGACCAAACGTGCACGCGAACTCTCGACCATTTCGATTTCTATCTGCGGAAATCGTTGCCCAATATCCAAAAGCGAGGCCCGAAGGTTTCCGGCTGACAAAGACGTATAGAAGCCGATTGCCAGCCGACCGGCCTCGCCGCGGCCCGTGCTATGCGCTGTCGTCAGCAATGCATCTAACTGCTCCAATATCGACCGCGCGGCGCGCAGAAATTCACGACCGGTTCGCGTTGCTCGCACGCCACCGCTCGATCGGACGAAAACCGTCATCCCAATCGAGTGCTCGAGTTCGCGAATACGACGGCTCAATGTCGATTGCTGAAGGAACAGGGCATTGGCAGTTCGCCGGAAACTCCCGTGGTCCGCCGCTGATACCGCGTAACGGAGATGCTCGAGTGTGAGAGCCGAAGATCGCCCTCGAACTGGTCCATCGGTGTTCTTGAGGTCATTTCCCATGGACCCTCCGTGCAGTCGTGACCGCAAGATCGATCAAAGCGTACTCGACAAGCCGGATATCCGCCCGCGGCGACGACGCCCGCCGCGAGCCAGCCTGAGTGTTCCGACGGTCAGCGGGATTAACCTTTCAGGGATTGGCTCCGCCCGCGAGCGATTCGCCTCCATCTACAACGAGTGCATGACCCGTAACGTAGGACGAGCGCTCAGACACGAGGAACAGAATCGATTCAGCAATCTCATCTGGGGTCGCAAACCGGCCCATGGGCACCACCTTCGTGATGGCATTCTCGAGCGCCGCGCGGCCGCCCACTTGCGCGGTGTAGGGAGCATTAAAGGGTGTGTCCACCCAGCCTGGACACAGGGCGTTTACTCTGATTCCCCAACGCGCCACGTCGAGGGCGATCTGCTTCGTCATTGTGATTAGCGCCGCTTTGCTTGTGATATAGGCGACCATTCCGCGGTCGAGGAACACGCCGGAATTGGATGAGGTGTTGAGGATCACGCCGCCACCCTGCGCCTTCATCACGGGAATCACGGCTTGGCATCCCGCGAATTGGGCATGGACGTTAATTGCCCACGACTGGTCAAAGCCGGCCGCATCCACCTCCTCTATGCTACCCGCGACCTGGATGCCGGCGTGGTTGTGCAAGATGTCGATACGGCCACGTTCGATCGCTACGTCGGTCACCAAAGCGCGGATCGCCTCGTCGTCAGAGACGTCGAGCGCCCGGACCTCAGCGTTCCCACCCGTAGCGGCAATAATCGCCAAAGTGGCCTCAGCGGCTGCGAGATTGCGGTCGGTGACCGTGACATGCGCGCCTTCACGGGCCATTGCGATGGCTCCGGCCCGGCCGATTCCAGAGCCCGCAGCGGTCACAATGGCGGTCTTGCCACTAAGTATCATGGCGAAAGTCCTCTCATGTGGATCAGTAGCGGCGGCGAAAGAGACCTCGGCGGGTATAGACTGCGACCGCTTCGTCAATAAGCGCGGCAATATTCGTCGCGCCGTACTTTCGGCGCATCATTTCCGCGCGCGCGGTCAGCACCACGGGATCCGTAACGCGGCCAGGACGCATCATCTCGTAGGTCTCGAGAATAATCTCCTGCGGCACAGTGACGAGTTCGGCCGCGCGTTCGATGTTGCGGGCGAGCGTCTCGCGCCCTGCGGCACGGGCAATCTGCGCCTGAAGCCGTAGCACCTGGGATGAGATGGTGATGTCTCTTGCGCCGATTCGGCCCGCCACCACCTCTTCTAGAGTGAGTTGTTCCAACGGCAGGCCGGAAGCTGAGACGGCGCGCTCCGGTGCGCGTTCAGACACGGGGTAGAGTTCGAGTGGGTTCTTCACGGGCGGCCCTCCTGTCCGAGCGCCAGGAGAAGCTCAATTGGCTCGGCATTGGGATCGACGAGTGCCGTCTCGATCGCGTAGAGCAACGCGACACGAACGTGGTAACGGGCGCCCAGCGCCTGCCCGTCTACCGGCACCACTATTGGCTCAGGTGCTTCACCGGAAGCATAGAGCGCCGCGTTGCGACCCATCGCGCGGTAATGCTCAAGGCTCGTAACCGGCGTATTGGAGAAGAGTTCAATGTTCAGATGCGGCGCGCGGTCGGCGCGATGGATCACTGCCGTCCCCTTGGCCTGGATGCCGATGCCGTAACCCGAACCGGATAGCCGCGCGGCTGTGAGCCCGAGAAAGGAGGTGTCCGCCGTGTGGTGGATGCGGACGACCCGGGGCTTGCCACCACCGTCACGCACCCCTTGCGTCAGCGCCATCAGCACGTCAATGAGGTCGTGCCCCGCCGTGGTTTGGTTGATCTGGATCCCGAAAGCAGGGCTCACGCCAATGACCACTTCGTGAGAATCTACGCCCTTTGCTGCGATTCGCTGCGGCACCAGCCAAGGCGCCGCGGTTGGGTCATGACGGCATTCGTTCGCCAGCACGCTGTCGCGGGTCTGGATGTTACGGATCTCGCGTACTTCTGACCAACGGGCCTCCGACATGCGGTAGCCACTGCCCGGCCCATGATAGTCGTTTGGGTCATTCAACGCGCTCAGCACCCGCCCGTTTCGCAGGATTGCGGAGGTTTGGAGGTAGTCCCCCGAGACGCGCTGGCGCAGCATAAGCAGAAGGTTTTCCGCCTCATGTATAAAGCCCCTCCGCGCCAGCGCCTGGACCACATCCACCGCTGTCAGGCCGCGGTCGCGGATAGCGTAACTGATGCGAGTGACCTCGCCAACGGTGAAACTCTCTGTCTCCCGCGAGCCGGAGGCGACGGCAACTGACAGAAGGCGCGCCTCGCTCACCTCCGCCAGTCCCAGTTCTTCGAAGACCGCGCGGATCGCAGTCAGCGCGCGCATTCGCACCGCCGCCACTTGCTCCTCGGTCACGGGGGTGAGGCCACCGTCCGCCTCGAAGTCGCGCTGGAGGACGAGGTAGTCTTCGATCTCCTCGCCATTGAAAAGCGAGGCGTTGAACGTGTTGTCGTATTTGCGGATCGAGCCGAACCCCGAGCAGACGAGATCTGACCCCGCGAGCAGATAAGGCGTTATCTTCGCTCCCACGCGGATCTCGGATTCGCTGATTCGTGTGTCGTTGCCCGATGCGCATTCGAGTCCGAGCCAAACGGCGATGAGATTTTCTGCCATCAATTCACGTAGCCCGCCGGCCATGGAGGCCGTGAGCGGCGCGCCGTCGATGCCGCCGTTCTGAGTGCCCTGCACCCCCATCGCCCGTTGCAAGCAGAGACAGCGGGCCTCAAGATAGAGAACGGACTGGCGTTGATGGAAGCCCATGAGCAGCTCTGATGAGGCACCAGACGTGCAGCGCGCCTTGATTCCACGCGAGGCGTAGGCGGCGGTCAGGAACGTTTTGGACCAGGGCGTGTCGTCGCCATCGACGAAGGCCTGTTCCGTGCCGTAGACGGAGACCGTCTCGGCGTAGGAGGAGAGCCCAGCCAAGCCTATGCGGAGTTCCTCCGCCTCTTCGATAGAGCACTGGAAGAGCACGCCTCCTCGGCCGACAGCGGCCCCTACCGTGCAGGCTAACGCATTGGCCCAAGCGTTGGAGGCAACCCGCATCGTCGTCTCGATCTCGTCGAAGCCAAGTGCTACGGCGGTAGCACTGTCGGCCGCGAGTTGCAGGGGATCGTCCTTGGCATTTGTTACATGTGCCTGATTTCCGGGGGTCCTTCTTTGCCGCATCTTCGAATATGCGAACGTGATCTCAAGGGCCGACATCGTCGCGACGACAGAGACGAGTTTGGCAGGCGTCATCCCGCGAGCCAGATGCTCAAGCCGATCCCTCGACACGTTGATGTCGACAAGCATTCGCGCGACCGCAGCGGGATCCATCGCCATCGCCTCCTGCAACACGTCGGGGTCAAGGTGGTGGCGAGCAATGAAGGTATCGAGGATATCAAACTCAGCCTCCGGTTTGCCATCGATCTCCACAATGCGGCCACCCTCAAGCCGCGCGGACGGCGATGGATCCCACGGACTGGAAAAGGTGGCGAAGCCCGCCTCCGGATCGTCCCTCGCGAATTGATCGTTGCGCAGAGGACGCGCGTCCCATTCGGTGAAGCGGCGCCAGCCGGGAGCATCGTTCATCGATCGGTTCTCCTCTCGATTATCGCGCGGCCAGAACCTCGCCGAGCGTACCAACGAGCAAATCCACATGCTCCTCTGTCACCACCAGGGGCGGGCGGATCTTCAGGATGTTGTGATTGCGACCACATGAACTGATCAGCACTCCGCGGTTGCGCATCCCGTTGACGATGCGCGCGGTCTCGATCGCGTCCGGTTCAGTTCCGTCTACAATTTCGACCCCGCACAGGAGCCCCGCCCCACGCACTGAGCCGAGCGCCTGATGACGAACTGCCAACGCGCGTAGCTGTTTGCGCATACGCTCCCCCATGCGGGCGACATTTTCCATTAGCCCCGTCTGCGCGATAGTGTCGACCACAGCTAGAGCGGCCGCGCAGGACACGGGATTCCCGCCGAATGTGTTGAAGTATCGTGCGCGACGTCCAAAATCCTGAACCAATTCTGGCTGTACTATCAATCCCGCTACCGGCTGGCCGTTGCCCATCGGCTTGCCCATGGTGACAATGTCAGGCACCACACTGTGGCGTTGGAACCCCCACATCTGACCGCCAGTGCGAGCGAAGCCAGATTGCACCTCGTCGGCCACGAACAACCCGCCCGCGCGACGGATCACCTCCGCCGCAGGAGACAGGAAGCCCGACGGGTCAGCCAAGATCCCATCGCTTGTAAACATGGAATCAACTATCAACATTGCGGGTCGGACGCCGTGGCGTTGCAACTTCGCGGCGGCCGCCTCGACAGCACGCGGGAAACTCTCGCACGGATCGCCGGTGCGCCCGTCGGGCGCGGGAACTAGCGCGACATGTGATCCTAGCTCAACCGCTGAGCCGAGCGAAGGCGAGAACTTCGCGACGGCATCAGTGATGCCATGATAGGCGGTCTCCGTCACAATCACACCGGTGCCACCCGTAGCCGACCGGGCGATGCGCCAGGCGAGATCGTTTGCCTCACTGCCAGAGCAGGTCAACATCAAATGACCTGCACCATTAGGCATCGTCGCGATCAGGCGGTCAGCAAGCTCCAGGATCGCTTCATGCAGGTAACGCGTATTGGTGGCCAGCGTCGCCACTTGTTTTGTGATCGCCTCGACTACCGCAGGGTGACAATGGCCCAGCGAAGTGACGTTGTTGTAGGCGTCGAGATAGCGCCGCCCTGCGGCATCAATCAGCCAGACACCCTCACCTTTCACGAAGTGCAGAGGAGAGTTATACATTAGGCGGTACGCAGGTCCGAGCAAACGCGCTCGCGCTTCTACCAGCGCTTGCTCCTCCGACGCGAGCACTGTCCGGCCAGCGACAAAGGCATTGGCCATTGCGGTATCGATGACGGTCACAGTCTCTCCTTGTCCATCAGAGCGTCTTTGAGCCAACCACCATCTTGGTGCCATTCCGGCGCGCGCAAGACTTTTAGCGCTGTCCAGGCGGCAGACGCATTGCGCAGAATGTAGAGGCTGTTTTGGGGATAGCACTGTGCGCGATAGCTAGTGATCAGAACTGTAGTCGCTAGACGTGCGGCGATCAGCGCAGGGAGTATTGCAACTTCGCTTACGGTAAGGGGCAGCGCGGCGTGATAAGCGGCCACAAAGTCGGCTACGGCTCCACGATCGCCCGCTGAACCGAATTGGTATGAGGCTGCCACGGCTACGTCATTAACCAGGGGTGCCGCGACTATGTCCCCGAAGTCAATTATTCCTGTAATGTGGTCGGGGTCGGCTTCGTCAACCAACACATTGTAGAAGTTCAAGTCGTTGTAGATCACCTGCCTCCGAAGTTCGCCAAACGCAGGCTGCACCCGATCGTGGAATTCCTCCAACACGCCTTCCAGCAGCTCGCGGCCAATCGGGTCCTTGATGTTTGGCAGCAGCGGCTCCAGGCGGTCGAGATGGGTGATGTCCCACTGCAAATAATGTCCTTGTCCCGGGTGCGAGAAACCCTGAAGCGCGCGATCGAGCCTCGCCAGACAGCGGGCAAGGTTTGCTCTTTGGCGCGCAGAACCGGGGGCGGCAACGAGCGGTCGGCCTGGAAGAAAGGTGACTACCCGAGTTACACTCTGCCGTCCGTCGGCAAGCACGATGGGCGCTTCTGTTGCACCAGAAAGCGTTCGCCGGATGCGCGGCACCGGCAGGTGACGATCAGAGCACTCGACATGGCACAAGGCAGCGGTCTGGAAATCAGTGACCGCGCGTACCTCGCCGGGATTGGATATCTTCATAACAAAACGGCTGCAGCCGTCGACTTCAAGCAATAGGTTCTGGTCGCGCTCGGCCGTCAGCATGTGGGCCCGGCACTCGATCCCGTACAAGTCGCGAGCCAGTTTCTCCGCCTCGCTGGTGGTCAGCTTGGGGCTGGGTGACGCGAGCGTCTCTCCCCCGACAAAGGCTGGCTGGGTCTCAGTCATTGCTCCCCCTCAACCAACGTAGACGGCCACGCGGATGACATGCTTGTTACGTTGATATACGATGTCACGCGCGCGATCATGATGTGGAAGATGATGCCAAGCTACGGAAACCCCTAGCTTCGACGGCGTCGAATAGTCGGAGAGAAGATGGAAAAGATAGAATACAAGCCGCTGAATGACCGCGCCTACGATGCGATCAGAGGCGGATTGATCGCCGGGCAATTCAAACCCCGGCAAGTTCTGGTAATCCGTACGCTGGCGCAGACGTACGGAATCTCCACCACTCCGGTGCGCGAAGCGCTGAACAGGCTCGTGGGTGAGGGGCAGCTTGTTATGCTCGCCAATCGCTCCATCGCGGTTCCCGACTGGGATCCAGAGAAGTTCACTGAGTTGTTCCGCATCCGCCGTGAGCTTGAAGGGCTCGCAGGTGAAATGTCCGCGAACTATCTGCCTCCAGAGGCGCTTGCTGAACTTACCAAGCTGACCGATCGCACCGACGTGGCGCTGCGTGAGCGACGCTACACGGATTATGTCACGATGAACCAGCAGTTTCATTTTGCCATTTACAGTCATTCGAGGTCCCCGCGCCTTGTTCGCATCATCCAGAACTTGTGGGGCGAGGTCGGGGTTTACATGAATGAGCTTTTCGCTCGACCCGGCTACGAACCCCACGCGACCGAGGAACATCGCCTTATCCTGGAAGCGCTCGCTCGCGCTGACGGAGCGGACGTACGCCGCCATCTGGTCGCCGACATCACAAAGGCCGCTGAGTTCCTGCTGCCTCGGATCGAGGAGCTTGCAAGGACACCGCAGACGCTCGAGTGAGCGCGCTGACTCCGGGAATATGCCCGATCCAGGGCGCGGCAACCTCTGTCTGACGGGCGAGTTGCAGTAGCGTCGCCTCATCACTACGCGCGCCTACATACTGTATCCCGATTGGCAGTCCAGAGGTGGAGGGTTTGCCCGGCACCGAGATGGCAGGGTGGCCGGAAATATTGAATGCGAACATGTAGACCGCATCCGACCAGCGAGCGAGGTACGTCCGCCAATCTCTTTCTTCCATTGACCAGTAATTCACGGGACGCGGCAATTGCGTCAGAGTAGGCGTGACAAGGACATCATATGCCGAAAGTTCTATCGCGAGTTGTTGGCCCGCTTTCCGGATTGCAGCGATGCTGGCCGAATACGCCCCGGCTGACAGAGATTTAGCGTGCTGCACCATCGCCCAGTTAAATGGGCAAAAGTCGTCCTCTTTTAAGGGACGACCAATCATCCCGCCCAAGTCCTCAAACTCGCGGGCGTATTCGACTGATACGATGTCACTATAGCGCCACCAAGCAGCTTCGAGATCGGTAGCGACACGATGCTCTTCCAACCTGTGGCCAAAGCTCTCCAAAAGACGCAGGTTATCCTCGAACGAGGCGCACACCTCGGGATCTAAAGAGCCGCCCCAAGGTGCGACCATAACGTAGCCGATCCGTAGACTACGTGGCGGCTGGTCGAGCAGCGAGAGCCAGCTTTTGGCCGAGCGCTGCGGAACGTATGGATCGCCCGGCATGTTACCCGCTGTCACGTCGAGGAAGGCGGCAGTGTCGCGAACTGTAAGGCTGTTGCAGAGCGTGCTGACGCAACCAAACCAGTTATCTACGCCCTCCGGGCCATACGTGATCCGCCCTCGGGCCGGCTTCAGACCAACGACGCCGCAGCACGAAGCGGGGACCCGAATCGAGCCCGCCCCGTCCGAGGCCTCAGCCAGAGGCACGAGTCGTGCCGCCACCGCCGCCGCTGCGCCCCCCGATGAGCCCCCGGCGGTTCGACTTGTGTCATGAGGGTTGCGAGTCGTACCGTAAAGTCGGTTCTCGGTACCAAGCGACCAGCCGCACTCCGGCGCATTGCTGCGCCCAATGATCGACAAAGCTGCCGACCGGATGCGACGCACCATCTCGGTTTCCTTGGACCAGTTGCGGCCTTGGAGCGCTTTGAGCCCCAGGTCGAGCGGCAACCCATTGCAGGCCGAGCCGACGTTCTTCAGCAGGAGTGGCACGCCCGCGAGAACTCCTCTCTCGCCGACTCCGTGAGCGCACTCCCGAGCAGAGTCGTAGCTTTTGATCGCGACCGAATTGATCGACGGGTCCACCCGCTCAATGACGCTCACCGCGGCTTCGACAAGTTCGGCGGCGGTCACGTCACGCTTCTTGACGTGCTGAGCAAGACCCACCGCGTCGGTGGTCGTGTAGAGATTTAAGATGTCTTGAGTGGGTGATTGAGTCACGGTCGTTCTCGCCTTTTCCGAAATTTGGAGAAGTTGACGCGATTAGCGTGCGGCGTTCTGGGATTTTAGGCTGTCAACGGCGACGGCAATGATGAGAATCATCCCGATCGCGATGGTCTGGTAAAAGGGTGGAAAGTTTAATATCACGAGGCCTGACTGCAGAATGAGCCCCAGCATCGCACCGAGCACGGCTCCGAAAAAGTAGGGCTGTCCCCCGAAAAGGCTCGTTCCCCCGATCACTGCCCCCGAGATCGACGCGAGCGCGTCGTTAGTATGGCCCCCGATGTCGGTAGTTGTGAAACGGGCAAGATCGAACGCCCCCGCAATCCCGCAAAGCGCTCCGGCTACAGTGTAGAGCAGCACCAGATGCTTTGTCCGTGAGATGCCGTTTCGCACGGCGGCACGCTCCGACGAACCGATTGCAATCGTATGGATTCCGAAACGGCCTTGTCGAAAGTGCAGCCACAGGAGGCCGACGATCGCGGCCGACGTCACCGTCGGCATCGGAATTCCAAAAAGCGAGGCCATCCCAAAGTGCGACTGAATCGACAGCGGAACGCCAAAGAGATTATCCCCCTTTGTGATGACTTGGGCTGCGCCGAGAAGGATGCCCAGCATCCCAAGCGTAGCAACCAGCGAATTGATTCTCAGCCAGCCAACCAAAAGCCCGTTGATCAGCCCGACCGCGGCACCGACCGCGATCACCACGGCGATCAAGATTGGTAAAGTCATCGCCGCTCCGGGATCGCCGCCTTGTGAGACGGAAATGAGCGTCATGCCCGAAACCACCGAAGACAAGACCACAGTCGATCCTTGTGAAAGATCGATCTGCCCGGCGCCTAGAAGCATTGTCTGCGCAAAGACCAGAAGTAGGACCTGCGAGTAGGAGATGAGGATCGAATTGACGTTTGCGGGATTGAGGAACGCCCCATTGCGTGACAGAACCTGGAAAACTCCGACGAGCCCGACGTTGAGGAGGAGCACCCAGAGCGCGTTTCCGCCCAACAAGGCTGGCGTGAAGTGTCTGATCCCCTCCACCTTGGTCAAGCCAGGCTGCTCCATCTTGGTAACTTCTGAGGTGGTCACGGCTGATATTCCTGTTTGGGTAAGACAGTCGGGGAAGCCATCTCAGACATCGATCGCGCTTTCATCACCGACCATCAAAGCGACGACATCCATGACGGAGCGCCCTTTGGCCTGCATTGACTTCACGACCTTCCCGCGACGAAGGATGACGAGCCGATCAGCCACCTGAAGAATGTGGGGTATGTCGTGGGCAATGATACAAACCGACAAGCCTCTCTCGGCGATCGACCGAATTGCATCCAGGACGAGCGAAACCTGCTTGGGCCCTAGCGCGGCAGTAGGCTCATCGAGCAGGATGGTAACCTTAGTCCACATGAGCGCACGAGCAATCGCCGCCACCTGTCGCTGGCCTCCCGAAAGAAGTTGGACCGGCATCCGGACGTCTTGAAGGGTTCTGATCCCTAGCCGAGTAATTTCCTCGCTTGCGCGCCGGTCCATTTCTCGTCGGTCGACCCATTGCAATATGCCTGCGATGCCAGGCATCATCGTTTCGCGCCCGAGGAACATATTCTCGGCCACGGTCAAGTGTGGGGCCAACGCGAGGTCCTGATAGACCATACCGACGCCCAGTTCCTGCGCGTGCTGCGGCGAGTGGATTGCCTGCCCCTGCACAAGAACTTCGCCGCTCGATGCCTCCATGGCGCCACACATGATGTTCATCAATGTGGACTTGCCGGCACCGTTGTCGCCTAGCAGCGCGACGATCTCGCCCGCGTTCAATTCAAGGCTGATATCGTCCAAAGCAACGATCTGGCCGAAGCGCTTGTTGACGTTTCTAACTTCAAGAACAACAGACATTCGCGAACACAATCCTTATCCGACCCCTGAGAAGGCGGAGCTTGCGAGCGATGAATTGAGAATCTCCCGACGCCCGCAAGCGACCGCTTATTTGCAGTCGGGAGAATAGATGTAGCCCTTGCTGTCCTCGGTGTTGACATTTTCGCGAGTGAGGAACTTGAACTTCGCATGGACTTGATAAGGCAGCGCTGCCTTCTCTTTGCCGTCCTTCAGCTCTTTGTAGATGGACTCGATCATCTGCGTCCCAATGTCTCGCGGGCTCTGGGCAACGAGCGCGTCGAATTCACCAGCCTTGAGCAATTCAACCTGTCGTAACGTTGCGTCGTAGGCGATGACGCGTACCTGCCCTCGTTTGCCCGCAGCGCGTAACGCATTGGCTGCACCTTCCGCGCCAGCGTCCTGAGTGGTGTATATCGCGGCGAGGTCAGCGTTCGCGACCAGGGACGCTGACGTGACAGCGGCCGCCTTGCCTGCATCGGATCCAACGTATTGGACGTCGAGCAGTTTAATGTCCTTGTAATGGGTATCTAAAACTTGCTTGAACCCAGTCCACCGCTCGTTCTGCACAGCATTGCCCGGAGCCGCAGTCAGGATCAGTACGGATCCTTTGTGCCCAATCAGTTGGGCTACGTCTCGCGCCGCTTGTTTGCCGGCATCGAGATTCGAAGTGCGGATGTTCTGCAAATCCGCAGGCTCAACGAGGCTACCGTCCACCGTGATGACAGGCGTGCCGCCCTCGATGAGCTTGCGCGTCGGAGCCACGAACGCAGTCGAATCCCACGGCACAAGAATGATGCCGTCAGGTTTCTGCGCCGCGACCGCTTCAAGCACCTGCATTTCGTCGCGCGGTGCGATGGACTGCGAACCTTGCCAGATGAGGTTGATGTTGTGGGCACCCGCAGCCTTATCGGCTGCGCATTTCATGGCTTGGTAGAAGGGTAGACCGATGGCCGCGCTCACGAAGCCGACGGTATAGCCGCCTTTGGGTTCGGGCTTGGCTTCTTGCGCGGCGAGCATCGAACTCGCGCCGGCGCAGAACGCGATAGTCAGTCCTGCGATCGTTGGATGGCGAAGGCTCATCTTTTTCTCCTCCTGGAACTGGAATGGCTTTTGGGCTCTCCGAAATGAGCCTTCTGCTCTGTTTGAGACATGATATCACATATATCATGTCACAATACAAGAGCTATCAAGCGTATGGGAACGGTGCGGTTGCTTCGGGATACCGAGAGGCGAACTCGCACCGAAACGGCGCCTTGTGTCCGAAATCTATCAATGGCTTAGGTGCGAGTCGGCGCTGGCGGCCCACCGAGTGTCACCTTGGGGGCGACGTCCACGGCGTCGGTGCTGGAAATTTTCGGACGGCGTGGTTCGGCCTGGATCGGGCTATGCAAATTTCAAATGGAGAGCGAACATCCAGCGCCTCTTGAACTCGCTAAAGCGAGGTTATTGCTTGTGCTCGACTCGATTCTTACGCCTAGCTTTTGCAAACGCCCGGTCGGTCGTCATGAAGCGCGTCAGCATCGGCGACACCAGCTTTGAGGGATCGGTGATCGCTTGCCCGGTTTCGCGGGCCAGCGCCTCGGCGTAGGCAAGCAAATCGCGGTGAACATTTGCGGGGAGTTCGATGGCAAGCTTTACCGGCTTATCGTCCGCAATGGCGCCTAGCTTCAGTTTTGACATCTCGGTGTCTCCTAACCTTTGTACGGCTCCAGTACCAAATCGCGGTTCACGATCACCCTCACGGGGAAGCCGGGCCGGACCGTAAGCGTTGGCTGTATGTTGAGATTGCGCTGAACGACTTTTTGCCCGGTCTGGTTCAGGCTATCGCTTGTTCCGAGCCGGAGGGCCTGAATGAGACCCCCGTTGTTACCGATACCGCTATCAGAACCGGCGCCGAGTTCACTTCCAACACCAAGCAGTGTCGACAGCAGCGCCGCCTTGAATAACGCACCCCAGTGATTATCGACCTCGTCTTCGAGACCTGCATAACCAGCGGCGTCAGTGCCTGACTGCCGCTCGAGAACGATAGAACGTCCGTTCGGCATGATCAGCCGAGTCCAGACCAGCAGGACGCGGGACTGGCCGAATGTGACCTGGCTATCATAGATGCCGATCAGACGCGCTCCTTGAGGCACAAGCAGAAAGCGACCGGTCGGCGTGTCGAAAACATTCTCGGTGATCTGCGCGGTAATTTGGCCCGGCAGGTCCGATCGGATCCCGGTGATCAGCGCTCCCGGAATAACCGTTCCAGCCTGCACGATGTAGGGTGAAGCCGGCCTTGTGATGCGGTCAGGGCTTACCGTGCGACGATCCACAGTAGCGTTTACGAAGGCAAGCTTGAGGTCTTGACCGTTCTGCGCAGATCCAACGTCGCCGGTGCTCGCTGCGCTTGCCGGCACGACACGGTCGCTTCCAACCGCCGTAGCGGCGGATGGACGCACTCCTCGTCCGTTGGTTGAAGCGAACAAATGACTGGTGCGGGCTGCTTCGGTTTCCTGATCCCTACGCTGCTGGTCCGGATCAGCGCCGATCGTCGGAGACTGGCCTTGAGCGGCAAGGATCGGTCGACCGAGGTCCCCAGGAAGCGGCGGACCGAGTTGCGGGATTGGCTGGCGCGGAACTCCAGCATAGTCCTTCGGCAGTGTCGCAATGCCGTCGGCAACATTGTGATGATCGGTACTGTAAAGCTCGTCGGTCGTCGAGTATCGGGGACGATTGTTCTGTAGCGACCACAACACAGTTCCACCGATGACGAGCAATGCAACGGCGCTCCCTCCGGCCAGGACTTTCCGGGACAGTCGTGTCACGCGCGGATGCTCTGCTCTCAAGCGGAAGCTTTCGGACGGCTCCCCCTGTGTCTCAGGCGGAGCCGCTTGCTCGTGAGCGTTTCCATTTTGGGTGTTCATGACGACGGCCTCCCGTCGGTTCTGACGATCCTGACCTTCTGCTGATGCTCACCGCCGAGCCGGAGCTCTGCGGCTGCAAACAGCCGATCTACGATCAGCACGTTGCCGTAGGCGCGATAGTTGACGAGTTCGGTCTTACCGTCCGGGCCGATGACAAAGAGCGGCGGCATCTCGCCCTGTACGATGCCTTGCGGGAATTCGACATAGACCTTGCGGCCGTCGTCATATACGGAGAGCGGCCGCCAGGGAGGGCTGTCGCCTTCGATCGAATAGCGGGAGATGCGCTCCGTCGGATCCGGAAGAACGGGTTTCAGGGCGACTGAACGTAATCGCTCGCGTACCGTTTCAGGATAGTACCAGGCAACGGATGGCATGTATGGCCGCTCGCGGGAGCGGAGCTCGATCAGGTAGGTTCGGCGGTCGGTATTGACGACGAGATTGGTCTCGATCGATGCGCGGGTCGGCTTGACCAGGATATGGACTCGTCGCGTGTCGCCGCTTCCGCTCTCGGTATCGCCTACGACCCAGCGTACGGTATCTCCGGCCGCGATGGGCCCTGATCCCGTCAGCTGCTCTCCCTCCTCGAGTGCGATATCCGTGATCTGCCCGGGTGCAGCGTAAATCTGATAGAGCGCTCCGGGACTGTAAGCGTAGATTTGCGCCGCGTTGAAATACCCGCGTCTGCGTGGTTCGACCCGCGCTGCGCTGTTTGCCGTCTCAACCCGGCTCACGGGTTCAGGCTCTTCTTTCCCTCCCGACTTGCCGCCGAGAACCGGCTTCCAGAGCGGTGGAACGTGAAGCGGTCGCAAGTTTTCGTCGACAGGCGCTGGAGGCGCCGGCAGCGGCGGGACTTCCGCATCATAGCTAATCTCCGGAGGAATGTAGGTTGCGCACCCACCGAGGGTCGACGAACAAAGCAAGATCGCGGACAGAAATGCTCGCTTTGCGGTCACGAACTCGGACCAAGCCGAACTGAGCTTGCGATGTTGCATGCGACGCTTCGCAAATGCTTCTGACGTCATATCGGTCACTGGTTCAACTCCTTCGACCAGTTGATGGCGCGGACATAGACGCCAAGCGGGTTTTTGCGCAGGCGTTCGGCGTCGCGCGGAGTCTCGATCACGATCGTGAGGATTGCGGTCCAACGTTCGGTCGAACTCAGCGAGCCGTTGTCGTAACTGCGTTGAGTCCATGCCACCCGGAAGCTCTCCGAAGACGCGCGAATGACGCTCGAGACGTCCACGGAGATTTGGGCCGTGCCCAGCTTGGCAAAGGGGTCATTGTTGCGCGCATAGTCGTTCAGCGCAGCCGCGCCACGATCCGTCGTAAAATCATAGGCCCGGAGCCAATTTTGGCGCAGAACGATGCCGTCGGCCGGCAGGCCCCTGACGTCCTCAATGAAGCGCGCCAGATGGTAGGCGATCTGAGCGTCAGTAGGTTGATAGTCGATGTTGGCCGGCGCAACCCTTTGGGCTTGGCCGAGATGATCCACTTCAACCACCCAGGGCGTGATCGAGCCTTGGCTCGATTGCCAGACAAGGCTACCTGCGAGACCGGCCGACAGCATCAGGCAGCCGAATGCCATCAGGCGCCAGTTTTTGGCTTGAACGCGGGCCGATCCAATGCGTTCGTCCCAGACCTGCGCTGCTTTCTGATACGGTGTGACTGGTTCAGGCATGCGCCCATAGTGAACGGATGGTCGTTTGAACATCGATAATTGCCCCTGAGATCAAATGATCGGTTTGAGTCGTGCGGTGTCCGGGTTTGAGGTGCTGCCGCGCGGCGGGTGGCGAAGGCGCAGTGGCTGCGTGTCAGCGCTCTCCTTCAGACAAATCGACGGAAGAGCCGCTACCACCGTGATCGCCTGAGCGGATCGCGTGGCTGGCTGCCGACGCTCCGTGCCGAATAGTCTCGGCACGCTTCATGCGCCGCGCCCAATCGGGCTGTCCTTCGGTCGAAGTGCTCGCGCCCTGCGCGCTGGCTTCCCCACCTCCGCCGAGGGCAGCGGCTGCGCGACGCAACGGGCTCATCGCAGCGGAAGTGCCGACCTCCGCGACGCCGGCAAGGCCGCCGCTCCGGTAGGCGGCTGATGCTCCGCTCATGGCAGCGCCGCCACTACGCGCGGCGCCCGCAATCGCGCCGCCAGCGAAACCCGCACCGCCGGCGGCAAGACCTGCACCCGCCGCAACAATGCCGCCGGCGGCAAGGCCTGTTCCAATTGCGGCGCCGGCTCCGAGTTGGGGTCCGCCGGACACCAGCCCGTTCGCGATTCCGGGACCAAAAATACCGAGGCCAAGCAAAGACAGTGCCGCAAGGACCAGGGTCATCGCGTCTTCAATGGTAGGCTGTGCACCACCGAGGCCTGCGGTGAATTGCGAAAACAAAGTCGACCCAATGCCGACGATGACGGCCAGGACCAGGACCTTGATCCCTGAAGAGATGACGTTGCCCAAGACCCGCTCTGCCGCGAACGCAGTCTTGCCAAATAGGCCGAAGGGAATGAGCACGAAACCGGCAAGGGTCGTGAGCTTGAATTCGATCAAGGTGACAAAGAGCTGGATCGCCAGAATGAAAAAAGCGAGCAACACTACGACCCAAGCGAACAGGAGGACGACGATCTGGACGAAATTCTCGAAGAAGCTGATGTAGCCCATCAGGTTGGAGATCGAATCGAGCAGCGGTCGGCCGGCGTCGAGGCCGACTTGAGCTATCTTTCCCGGTCGCAGGAAATCTGCGGCGGAGAGGCTTGCGCCTGATGCCTTCAGCCCAAGGCCGGCAAAGCTTTCGAAGACGATGCGCGCCAGGCTGTTCCAGTTTCCGATGAGGTAGGCAAAGACGCCCACGAACAGCGTCTTCTTGACGAGGCGCGCGATGATGTCGTCATCCGTTCCCCAACTCCAGAACAATGCAGCGAGCGTAACATCGATCGTGGCCAGGGTTGTTGCGAGATATCCGACATCGCTCCCCAGCAGCCCGAAGCCGTTGTCGATATAACGCGTGAACGTTTCCAGGAACTGGTCGATGATCCCGGTACCCGTCATGGCTTGCTCGCCTCAGGTGTCCCTGGTTGCGGATAGCCTTGCGGGATCCGGCTCTGGTCCTTTGGGGCGGACGCCACGCCCGCGGGGGAACCGTCTGGGCCGGGATCCACGGGACCGTTCTTCTTGCCAAAGAAGCGACGCCGGTTTTCGGACCAAACCTGCTGGCAATGCCGATAACCTGCGGTTTCCTCCGCAGTGACACTGCGGCAGCGCGCGAGGTCAGAGCTAATTGGATCTGGCACCTGCTCCGCCTTCGGCGGCCGCGGAGCATCTTCCCTACCGCGAAGCTGAATCGTGCAGGCAGCGATGACCAATACGCCGATTGTCGTGAGCACAGACAACGCCTTGAATGCCCTTACGTCGGTCATCAGTGGAACATCTGCACATTGGAGGACTGATAGCCCTGCCCTGGTGTCAGGAACCGACGAAGCTGTTCTCGTCCCTGATCCTGGGCCGAGACGCGCTGAGCCGCTTCAAGGCTCTGCGCCCTGCCCTGTGCCGCCACGACAGCAGTGAGGTCCGCGAGTTGCTGCGCGTTCAACGCGAGAATCTGATTGCCAGCCTGCATTGCCTGCAGGGCGCCGCTAGCGTCCTGGCTTGACGTTACGAGCGCGGACGACTGGATGCGATTGGTATCCAGGTTACCAACGATGCCAGCCTGGACGCGAAGTGCGTCTTGCGTTGCGGCATAGGAATTCTGCCAACGCGATTGAGCGTTCGAGATCAGCAACTGGTTCGACTGGCTGCTGGTGGCCGGCGCGTAGCTTGTCGAGAACGCGCGATCGATCTGCTGGACGTCGTAGGCGATGCGCTGGGCCTGTGCCAGCAATTGCTGGGTCCGCTGTATCGAGGATTGCAGTTGCCGCAGCGATGAATATGGCAGGTTTGCCAGGTTCTTTGCCTGGTTGATCAGCATCTGCGCCTCGTTCTGCAACGAGGTGATCTGGTTATTGATCTGCTGCAGTTCCCGCGCGGCCGTCAGGACATTCTGAACGTAGTTGCTGGGATCAAAGACGATCAGTGCCCGTGCGGGGACCGAGGCGCCAAGCACCAGCGCAGTGGTGCCAGTGGCCGCCAATAGACCAAGACGCTTCATAGCGATTTCTCCAGATTGACGAGATTGGGGATCAGATCGGTCGCCCAGGCGACGCCACGATGCTGGAGCCAGGCAGGCACGAAGCCGTCGGGTCCATGTTCGGCGATGAGTTGCGTGATGGCGGCCTGGTCTGTCTTGGAAGAGGCCGCGACAAATGCGAGCGCAACCTCACCAAGGCCAAGTTCGAACATCCGATTGCCCCGACGCGACTGGCAATAGTAGTCGCGCTTTGGCGTTGCCCGGCTCAGAAGCTCGATCTGGCGGTCATTGAGGCCGAAGCGGCGGTAGATGGCAGTGATCTGCGGTTCGATCGCCCGTTCGTTCGGCAGCAACAAGCGCGTTGGGCAGCTTTCGATGATCGCGGGCGCGATCGCGGATCCATCGATGTCCGAAAGCGATTGGGTCGCGAAAATGACAGAGGCGTTCTTTTTCCGAAGCGTCTTCAACCATTCGCGGAGCTGACCAGCAAAATCCTCATCGTCGAGCGCCAACCACCCCTCATCGACCATCAGGAGTGTCGGCCTCCCGTCGAGACGATCAGCAATACGATGGAAGAGATACGCCAGCACTGCCGGCGCAGCACTCGTTCCGATCAAGCCTTCGGTCTCAAACGCCTGGACCGACGCCTCGCCAAGGCGCTCAAAGTCGGCATCGAGCAGGCGCCCGGATGGACCGCCGAGGCAATAGGGTTGCAAGGCGCGTTTCAGGGAGTTCGATTGGAGCAGGACTGACAGGCCCGTCAGGGTGCGCTCCTCCCTCGGCGCCGAAGCGAGTGACGTCAGCGCCGACCAAAGATAATCCTTGACCTCCGGGGTGATCTCGATCTTTTCCCGAGCGAGGATCGCCCCGACCCATTCCGTGGCCCATCCTCGCTCCGAAGGATCGTCGATCCAGGCCAGCGGCTGCAACGCGACGGGTCGATCGCTTCCGTCAGACAAGGCACCGCCGAGATCGTGCCAATCTCCGCCCATCGCGAGCGCAGTCGCCCGGATCGAGCTGCCAAAATCGAACGCAAAGACCTGAGAATTCGGGTAGCGACGGAACTGCAACGCCATCAGCGCCAGCAACACCGACTTGCCAGCACCCGTCGGTCCTACCACGAGGGCATGGCCGACATCGCCGACATGGAGTGAAAATCGGAACGGTGTTGATCCCTCGGTCTTGCCGAACAGGAGCGGTGGCCCCTTGAAGTGCGGATCCCTCGCCTCGCCCGCCCACACGGCCGACATCGGAATCATATGCGCAAGGTTGAGCGTCGAGACCGGCGGTTGCCGCACATTGGCGTAGACATGCCCGGGCAGGCTGCCGAGCCAGGCCTCGACGGCGTTCACCGTCTCGATCATGCAGGTGAAATCGCGTCCCTGAATGACCTTCTCAACCAGCCTGAGCTTTTCATCGGCCGCGTTGGGATCGCCGTCCCACACGGTAATGGTCGCCGTGACAAAGGCTTGCCCGATCTGATCCGAACCCAGTTCCTGCAGGGCGGCGTCGGTGTCAATCGCCTTGTTGTGGGCGTCGGTATCGAGCAGCGTCGACGCCTCGTTGGTCATGACCTCCTTGAGGATGGCGCCGATGGATTTTCTCTTCGCGAACCACTGGCGGCGGATTTTTGTCAGCAGCTTGGTGGCATCGGTCTTGTCGAGCATGATCGCGCGGGTCGACCAGCGATACGAGAACGCCAGGCGATTCAGATCATCCAGAATTCCCGGGGCCGTCGCCCCCGGAAAGCCGACAATCGTCAGGACCCGAAGATTGGCTGTACCCAACATCGGCTCGAGCCCCCCGGTCAACGGCTGGTCGGCCAACAACGCATCGACGTACATGGGAATTTCTGGCACGCGAACGCGATGACGCTTGGTCGAAATCGTCGAGTGCAGGTAGGTCAGCGTGTCCTGATCATCGAGCCAGATGCATTCCGGCATGAACCCTTCGACGAGTTGAAGCACGCGGCTTGTTTGGTCGAGAAACCCGCGGAGGACCTCGCGCGCGTCGGCTCCGACGGCGCGATCGCGCCCCTCGTAAAGCAGTTGCTCTGCCCTGGCGGCCCCTTCCTCCGGCGGCAAATAGAGGAAGGTCAGGAAGTAACTGGACTCATAATGGGCACCCGCTTCCTCGAACTGAGCCCTGCGTTCCGCGTCAACCAGCGCAGACGCGACATCCGGAAAGGAGTCGGGCGGGTAGGTCCCCGCAAAATGACGCTGCGCCTCGACGAATACGGCCCAGCCTGATCCCAGGCGCCGTAAGGCGTTGTTCAAGCGACCCGCGACGGCGACGAGTTCAGCCGGCACTGCGCTATCCAGGTCGGGTCCCCTGAACCTTGCTGTCCGCTGCAAGGACCCATCCTTGTTCAGGATGACCCCTTCGTCGACGAGGGCTGCCCAAGGCAGGAAGTCGGCGAGGCGCGCGTTAGAATGGCGATATTCGGCAAGGTTCATCATAATGGAGAGCTCAGGCGTTGAGATGACCGGGAATGCGCAGATGTCGGCGCACCACATCAACGAAGGCGGGATCCCGCTTGGCGGCCCAGACGGCGGTCATGTGCCCGATGAACCAGAGGACGAGACCCGCGATCCAGAGTCGAAGTCCGAGCCCAAGGGCTGCCGCAAGGGTGCCGTTGACG
>NZ_JAFCKQ010000020.1 GCF_018130215.1 Bradyrhizobium jicamae | reverse complement strand
GGCGGACGGCGAAATCGTGCAGGCCTGACGCCCTGGTGGCAGGTGTCTCATCAGCGAGGGCAATGTCTCTCGCTGGCGACGGTGACAAAAAAGCCCAGTCTCGCCGGGGAGAGCACGTATAAGCCGTAACCCATCGCGCAGGGAAAGCCGGGTTGTTCCCGGTTACACCTGTGGTCCTACCCCCGTGCTTTCTACATTGCACGGGGCCCATGGGTGCGATCGGCACCCGGCTTTCCCTGCGCCCTCCGATCAAGGAGAGGGCGAAACGAGACGCAGGACTCGGACAATCATGTCGCGAGAACGCAGTTGCGTATCCTTATCGCTGTTTGACAATTGCACAGGGCCAACACCGTCATCCTGAGGTGCGAGCCTCGCGGTGCAGTTGCGCCGCTCGCTTCGCGAGCACCTCGGGATGACGGAATCAATAGGGTCGCCTACTTCACCCGCATCGCCTCCGGCGTGTCGGGCTGCACTCGCGGATGCGCCTGCGCGAACGCCGGCAGTGCCATCGCAGTCTCGTGGATGCGCTTCACGGTCGGCCAGGGCGACAGGCTGATCTGCTGGTTGATCGCCGCGGTGACGTGGCCGACCAGGCAGATGTCGGCGAGGCCGGGCGCATCGCCATGGCAGAACGTGCCGGTGGCCTTGTGGCCGGCGAGATGGCCTTCGAGGGCTGCGAGCGTCTCGACCGTCCAGTGCCGGAACCAGGCGCTCTGCTGGCTGTCGCGCAGGTCGAGCTCGCGGTTGAGGTAGCGCCGCACCCGCGGCGTCAGCAGCGGATGGCCCTCGCAGGCGACGATCAGGGCGAGTCCGCGCACCCTCGCGCGGCCGAGCGGATCGGCCGGCAGCAGCGGCGGGTTGGGAAAAGTCTCGTCGAGGTAGTCGATGATCGCGAGCGACTGCACCAGCACGGTGCCGTCATCGGTCACCAGCGCCGGCAGCGCCATCTGCGGGTTGAGCTTGCGATAGGCGTCGGCGCGATGCGCATCCGCATCGATGTCGACATGGATCGCCTCGGCCGGCACCTGCTTCAGATTGAGGGCGATCCGCACCCGGAAACTCGCCAGCGACCGCCAGAAGGAGAAGAATTTCATGGGAGATTCTCTCTGCGCCACACGGCGGCAAACGTAGCCCGGATGAAGCGCAAGCGAAATCCGGGGCCTGCCGTTGCCGGCGCGTACCTTATCCCGGATTACGCTTCGCTGCATCCGGGCTACGAGGTCGGTGGTGCGGGAGAGATCTCAGCCCGCCCCCACCGCCTTCTTGCGCCAGGCCAGATGCACCGCGCAGGTGCAGCCCTGCGGATGCGAGGCGAGGTCGGTGGACGCCACGTCGTTGGCTGGCGTCGCTGCCGGGATGTAGTTCAGCACCGGGGCCAGCCAGCGCTCGATCTCGGCGACCGTCATCGACTTGCGCGCGGCATAGTCCTCGACCTGGTCGCGCTCGATCTTGCCGACGCCGAAATAGAAGCTTTCGGGATGCGAGAAATAGAGCCCGGAGACCGAGGAGCCCGGCCACATCGCAAAGCTCTCGGTGAGCTTCACGCCGGCGGTGGTCTCCGCATCGAGCAGCGAAAACAGCGTCCGCTTCTCGGTGTGGTCGGGCTGCGCCGGATAGCCGGGGGCCGGGCGGATGCCGTCGTATTTCTCGAGGATCAGCTCATCCGACGAGAAGGTTTCGCCGGGAGCGTAGCCCCAGAACTCCTTGCGCACGCGCTGGTGCATGCGCTCGGCGAAGGCTTCCGCGAGGCGGTCGGCCAGCGCCTTGCACAGGATCGAGGAGTAATCGTCATTGGCGTTCTTGAAGCGGTCGGCGACCGCATCCTCGCCGATCCCTGCGGTGACGACGAAGCCGCCGATATAGTCGGGCACGCCGGAAGCCTTCGGCGCGATGAAGTCGGACAGCGCGGCGTTGAAGCGGCCCTCGCGCTTCTCGAGCTGCTGGCGCAACGTGTGGAAGGTCGCGATCTTCGTCCTCCGCGTCTCGTCGGCATAGACCTCGATGTCGTCGCCCTCGGCGTTCGCCGGCCAGAAGCCGATGGTGGCGCGGGCCGTGAACCATTTCTCCTTGATGATGCGATCGAGCATCTTCCGCGCATCGTCATAGAGCGAGCGCGCGACCTCGCCGACCTTGGGATCGTCGAGGATCGCCGGGAAGCGGCCGGTCAGCTCCCAGGTCTGGAAGAACGGCGTCCAGTCGATGTACCGGGCGAGCTCGGCGAGATCGTAGGCATCGAAGCTCCTGAGCCCGAGGAAGGCCGGCTTCTTCGCGGGCTTCGCCGCAAAGTCGATCGCG
Organism: Bradyrhizobium jicamae; assembly: GCF_018130215.1. GTDB lineage: Bacteria > Pseudomonadota > Alphaproteobacteria > Rhizobiales > Xanthobacteraceae > Bradyrhizobium > Bradyrhizobium jicamae_A. Next base: position 122,125 of record NZ_JAFCKQ010000020.1, on the reverse strand, counting down.
ACCTTGTTGGCGCGGGCTTCCGAGAGCTTCAGCCGCTTCTTGTCGGCCTGGGCACGGAAATGCGCCGCGGAGATCTTGGCGTATTCGGCGCGCACCTCGGCGGCATAGGCCTGCTTCTTCTCGGCCGACAGCAGCGAGGAGGCGACGCCGACGGCGCGGCTGGCATCATTGACGTGCACGACCGGCCCGCTCCTGTAGTTCGGGTCGATCTTCACCGCCGTATGCACACGGCTCGTGGTGGCGCCGCCGATCAACAGCGGCACGTTCATGCCCTGCCGCTCCAGTTCGCCGGCGAGGAAGCTCATCTCGTCGAGCGAGGGCGTGATCAGGCCGGACAGTCCGATGATGTCGGCGCCTTCAGCCTTCGCAGTCTCGATGATCTTGCTCGCGGGCACCATGACGCCGAGGTCGATCACCTCGAAATTGTTGCACTGGAGCACGATGCCGACGATGTTCTTGCCGATGTCGTGGACGTCGCCCTTCACGGTCGCGAGCACGATCTTGCCGGCGGCGCTGCGGCCGTCGCCGGTCACGCCATTGGCGAGGTTGCGCGCCTTCTCCTCCTCCATGAACGGCATCAGATAGGCGACCGCCTGCTTCATCACGCGGGCCGACTTCACCACCTGGGGCAGGAACATCTTGCCGTCGCCGAAGAGGTCGCCGACCACGTTCATGCCGGCCATCAATGGGCCCTCGATGACGTCGAGCGGGCGCGAGGCGTTCAGGCGGGCGGCCTCGGTATCCTGCTCGATGAACTCGGTGATGCCGTGCACCAGCGCATGCGACAGCCGCTTCTCGACCGGCCATTCGCGCCAGGTGAGATCGGCTTCCCTGGTCTGCTTCTCCTTGCCGCGGAACTTCTCGGCCAGCGCCAGCAGCCGCTCGGAAGCGGCAGGATCGCGGTTGAGGATGACGTCCTCGCAGGTCTGGCGCAGTTCGGGGTCGATGTCGTCATAGACGATCATCTGCCCCGCATTGACGATGCCCATGTCCATGCCGGCATGGATGGCGTGATACAGGAACACCGAATGCATCGCCTCGCGCACCGGCTCGTTGCCGCGGAACGAGAACGACAGGTTGGAGACGCCGCCCGAGATGTGCGCGCCGGGCAGGTTCTGCCGGATCCAGCGCGTCGCCTCGATGAAGTCGACGCCGTAATTGTTGTGCTCCTCGAGGCCCGTCGCGATCGCGAAGATGTTCGGATCGAAGATGATGTCCTCGGGCGGGAAATCCAGTCGATTGACCAGGATGTCGTAGGCGCGCTTGCTGATCTCGGTCTTGCGCTTGAAGGTGTCGGCCTGTCCGGTCTCGTCGAACGCCATCACCACCACCGCCGCGCCGTGGCGCTTGGCGATCGTTGCCTCGTGCAGGAACTTGTCTTCGCCTTCCTTCAGGGAGATCGAGTTCACGATCGGCTTGCCCTGGATGCATTTCAGGCCGGCCTCGATCACATGGAACTTCGAGGAGTCGACCATCACGGGTACGCGCGCGATGTCGGGCTCGGCGGCGACGAGGTTGAGGAACGTCACCATCGCCTTCTCGGAGTCGAGCAGCCCCTCGTCCATGTTGACGTCGATGACCTGGGCGCCGTTCTCGACCTGGTCGCGGGCGACCTGAAGCGCCGCGGTGTAGTCGCCGGCGGTGATCAGCTTGCGAAAGCGCGCCGATCCGGTGACGTTGGTACGTTCGCCGACATTCACGAAGGGGATCGCGTTGGTCAGCGTGAACGGCTCGAGGCCGGACAGCTTGAGCTGGGGCTCGATCACGGGCACGGTGCGCGGCTTGTGCGGGGCGACCGCTCTCGCGATCGCTCCGATATGATCGGGGGTGGTGCCGCAGCAGCCGCCGACGATGTTGACGAGGCCGGCGGCGGCGAACTCGCCGATCAGCCGCGCCATATAGTCAGGCGTCTCGTCGTACTGGCCGAATTCATTCGGCAGTCCCGCATTGGGGTAAGCGCAGACCAGCGTATCGGCGACGCGGCCGATGTCGGCGACATGGCTGCGCAGATCCTCGGCGCCGAGCGCGCAGTTGAAGCCGATCGTCACGGGCCTGGCGTGCCGCACCGAATGCCAAAACGCCTCGGGCAGTTGCCCGGAGAGCAGGCGGCCGGACTTGTCGGTGATGGTACCGGAGATCATCACGGGCACGTCGATGCCGCGTTCCTCGATGATTTCCGCGATTGCATACAGCGCGGCCTTGGCGTTCAACGTGTCGAAGATGGTCTCGACCAGCAGCATGTCGGCGCCACCGTCGAGCAGGCCGCGCGCCTGTTCGCCATAGGCCTTGCGCAGGTCGTCGAAGGTCACCGCGCGATAGCCGGGGTTGGAGACGTCGGGCGAGATCGAGGCGGTGCGGTTGGTCGGGCCGAGCGCGCCGGCGACGAAGCGCTCCTTGCCGTCCTCGGCCGAGACGCGTTCGGCGGCGGCGCGGGCGAGCCGGGCGCCCTGCAGGTTCAGTTCGTAGGCGATGTCGGACATGTCGTAGTCGGCCTGCGCGATCGAGGTCGACGAGAAGGTGTTGGTCGCGACGATGTCGGCGCCGGCGCGCAAATAGGCGGCGTGGATATCTTCGATCGCGTCAGGCTGGGTCAGGATCAGGACGTCGTTGTTGCCCTTGATGTCGCGGTGGAAGTTCGCAAAGCGCGCACCACGGAATGCAGCCTCGTCGAACTGCAGGCCCTGGATCATCGTGCCCATGGCGCCGTCGAGCACCAGGATGCGCTGGCTCGCAGCCGCGAGCAAAGCCGTACGCTTGGGAGAAACGGGAATTGTCATGGACGACTTTCTGGCTCAGGCGGCTTTCTGGGCACCGTTCGGCCGGATGCCGATCAGGTGGCTGATCGCGAACACGAGGTCCGCGCGGTTCATGGTGTAGAAGTGGAAGGTGTCGACGCCATGCTTGAACAGCTTCTGCACCTGGCCGGCGGCAACGGTCGCTGCCACCAGCTTCCGGGTCTCGGCGTCGTTGTCGAGGCCGTCGAATTTCTCGGCGAGCCAGTCCGGAACGCTGGTGCCGGCGCGGGTCACGAAATTGCGGGCCTGCTTGAAATTGTGCATCGGCATGATGCCTGGCACGATCGGGATCTGGATGCCGCGTGCCCGCACCCTGTCGACGTAACGGTGGTAGAGGTCGTTGTCGAAGAACACCTGGGTGATCGCGCGCGTCGCGCCCGCGTCGACCTTGGCCTCGAGCGTGTCGATGTCGGCATCGAAGCTCGCGGCCTCCGGGTGCTTCTCGGGATAGGCCGACACCGACACCTCGATGTCGGAGTGGCGCCGCTTGATCCCGGCGACGAGCGCAGCCGAACTCTGGTAGCCGTCGGCGTGGGTGAAGTACGGCGTGCCGATGCCGCCCGGCGGGTCACCGCGCAACGCGACGATGTGGCGGACGCCGACCTCGTGGTAGCGGTCGACGATCTCGTCGATCTCGCCGCGCGAGGCGCCGACGCAGGTCAAGTGCGCGGCCGGCAGCAACTCGGTCTCGCGGAGGATGCGGCTGATGGTCGAATGGGTGCGCTCGCGGGTCGAGCCGCCGGCGCCATAGGTCACCGAGACGAAGTTCGGGGTCAGCGGCGCCAGGCGGTTGATGGTCTCCCAGAGACTGCGCTCCATCTCCTCGGTCTTCGGCGGGAAGAACTCGAAGGAGATTTTCGGCGTTTTTGCGCGAAGCCCGCCGTTCGATACGGTGGATACAGTCTCGGTCATGGTACGCACGGGCTCCGCAAGGGTGGGCAGACGTCTCGCCTTGGTATTGAGCCCCAAAATAAGCGAAACGGGCCGATTCAAACAGCCCATTGAAGATGGGAAATTGCCCATAATCGATCAAGTGAGAGCAAAATTCCGTGCTCAAGGAAGCCTGTTGGGCAGGTGGGACGGGTAGTCGCTATACACTATATGTTATTGATAAATAATGGATAAAATACGGAACATGGCAAATATCATGGATGGATAGGTTTGTGGGCAAGCGCATCGTGTCAATGAACTGTCTTAATCAATCCCAAAGCAGATCAAGGTCTACGCGGCAGGCCGCGACGGACCCGCGCGGCCCTGATCTGCGCGCCGGGGGCCTTTGTCGGCCAACGGTGCGACATTAGGTTGAGCGCCATGATCCCGCTGTCCGTCCTCGACCTGTCGGTCGTTACATCCGGCACCAAGCCCGCCGCCGCATTGCGCAACAGCATCGATCTGGCACGCCACGTCGACGGCCTCGGCTATCTCAGGTACTGGCTCGCCGAGCATCACAATCTTGCGTCCGTCGCGAGCCCGGCGCCGGACCTGATGATCGGGCAGATCGCGGCGGTGACGCAGCATATCCGCGTCGGCTCCGGCGGCGTGATGCTGCCCAACCATGCGCCGCTGGTGGTCGCCGAGCGGTTCAAGATGCTGGAGGCGTTGTTTCCCGGCCGTATCGACCTCGGCCTCGGGCGCGCGCCCGGCACCGATGGTGCGACGGCCTACGCGCTGCGCAGCCGGCTCGACCGTCGCGAAGGCGACGATTTCCTTGAGCGGCTGCACGAATTGACGCTGTGGGAGACCCGCGATTTCCCGCCCGGCCACCCCTACAACAAGGTGGTGGCGATGCCTGACGACACGCCGCTGCCGCCGATCTGGCTGCTCGGCTCGAGTGACTATTCCGCCGAGCTCGCCGCGCAGGTCGGGATGGGCTTTGCGTTCGCGCATCATTTCGCCACCCATGACGCGATCGCGGCGATGACCAATTATCGCGCGCATTTCAGCCCGTCGGGCTGGCGCGCCACGCCGCAGGCGATCCTGGCGGTCGCCGTCGTCGCGGCCGAGACCGACGCGGAGGCCGAACAGCTTGCGCTGTCGATGGATCTCAACCGCCTGCGCCGCGACCGCGGCGAATACCTGGCGCTGCCGAGCATCGAGGAGGCCAAGGCCTATCCGTTCAGCGACGCCGAGCGTGCCGCGATCGCGCGCAACCGGGCGCGGTTCTTCGTCGGCAGCGCACAGACGGTGACGGGCAAGCTGGAGCCGCTGATCCGCGCGACGGAGGCGGATGAGCTGATGGTGATCACCGCGGTCTACGACCACGAGGCGCGGAAGAAGTCCTACAGCCTGCTCGCCGACGCGTTCGGACTTGCGAAGAAGGCGGCGGCTTGATGCGGAGCGATGCCCAGCATCGAACCCGGAATCCCCAGATTCCGGGTCTGGTGCTGGCGCACCATCCCGGAATGACAACGTCAATCCGTCTTCTCGCTGAACGTGGCGCGGAAGGGATGGCCGGGGTAGACGCCGAGGATGCGGAATTCGCGCGAGAAGAACTTCAGCTCCTCGAGGGCAAAGGCGAGGCCGCGGTCAGCGGGGTGGCCGTCGACATCGGCGTAGAATTGCGTGGCGAAGAAATTGCCGTCGACCATGTAGCTCTCGAGCTTGGTCATGTTGACGCCGTTGGTGGCAAAGCCGCCCAGCGCCTTGTAGAGCGCGGCAGGCAGGTTGCGCACCCGGAAGACGAAGCTCGTGACCAATTGCCCCGAGCCCTGCTCGGCCCATCTGGCCTCGCGCGCCAGCACCACGAAACGGGTCGTGTTGTGGGTCTCGTCCTCGATGTCCTCGGCGAGGATCTCGAGGCCGTATATCTCGGCGGCAAGGCGCGAGGCGATCGCCGCGACGCTCTTGTCGCCGCGTTCGGAGATGTCGCGCGCGCTGCCGGCGGTGTCGCCGGCGACGATCGGCCTGACGCCGAGCTTGCGGATGGTGCGCCGGCACTGGCCCAGCGCCTGGACATGGCTCTCCACGCTCCTGATGTCGGTGAGCCTGGTGCCCTTGAGCGCCATCAACTGGTGGCGGATCGGCAGGAACCACTCGCCGACGATGAACAGGCCGGAGGCCGGCAGCAGATGATGGATGTCGGCGACACGGCCGGCGACCGAGTTCTCGATCGGGATCATGCCGAGGTCGGCTTCTCCGGAGGAGATTGCGGCCAGCGCGTCCTCGAAGGTCGGGCAGGGCATCGGCTCGGCGTGCGGATAGGCCTCGACGATCGCGATGTGGGAATTGGCGCCAGGCTCGCCCTGGAACGCGATTTTCAGCTTCTGGGTCATGCGGTGGCTTTTATCACCCGATCAGGCTTTGGAAAGTATTCTGCGCGCGGTTTCGAGGTCTGCGGCGGTGTCGACGCCCCGAGGCACGGTGTCGACGATGGTGACGTCGATCCGCATTCCAGCCTCGAGCGCCCGAAGCTGCTCGAGCTTTTCCTGCTGCTCCAGCGGCGAGGGCGGAAGGGCTACGAACCGCTCCAGCGCAGCGCGGCGGTAGGCGTAGAGGCCGATATGGTGGTAGCGCGGTCCGTCGCCATGAGGGGCGGTGGCGCGGGTGAAGTAGAGCGCCCGCAGCCGGTTCACCCCGATCGGCGAACCGACCGCCTTGACGACGCTCGGGGCCCGGTCCTCCTCCTCGGTATGGATCTGCGAGGCCAGAGTCGAGATATCGACGGCGGGATCGGCAAGCGCCGGCATCACGCTGCGGATGGTCTCGGGCGTGATGGTCGGGAAATCGCCCTGCAGATTGACCACGATCTCGGCAGTTCCGTCCGGATCCAGGATCGTCATCGCTTCGTGGATACGGTCCGAGCCGGAGGGATGGTCGGCGCGGGTCATCACCACCTCGCCGCCCTGCGCTCTCACCGCGTCGGCAATTTCCGCGGTGTCGGTGGCCACCGCAACGCGGCCGATCCGGGCCGCTTCCGCCCGCCGCAGCACGTGCACGATCATGGGCAGGCCAGCGATGTCCAGTAGCGGTTTGCCGGGAAGTCGCGTCGCCGCCATCCGGGCGGGAATCAGCACCAAGGTGCGGGGTTCGGTCATCGTTCAGGGGCCCGTCCGGCCGGCGGAAATTGATGGGGAGTGGGTGGAATTCGGCGCGTTTATACGGGTTGCCAGAGTGCGGGCAAACCGATATCTCAAACCCTGCTTGGGGGGCGGTGAGACAAGGCCGATTCCCAGGTCCCTTCTCAAGTCTCTCCCGCGGCCGCATTCCCGGCCTGAAGTCGACATTCAAGGCCCGGAGCCTGACCGAAATGGACTCCTTCGAACTCAACAAGATCATCGGTGCGATCCTCGGCACCTGCATCGTTGTCCTGGTGACGAGCTTTACCGCCGGCGCGGTGTTTTCCGCGAAGATGCCGGAGAAGCCCGGCTTCGAGATCGCGGTGAAGGAGGCGGCCCCGGCCGGTGGCGGCGAGGCCGCTGCGGCGAAGTCGGAGCCGATCGAGAAGCTGTTGCAGACCGCCTCCGCCGAGAAGGGCGCTGCGGCCGCCAAGAAATGCCAGGCCTGCCACACCTTCGAGAAGGGCGGCCCCAACCGCGTCGGTCCGAACCTTTTTGGCATCGTCGGCGAGCCCCGGGGCGAAGGCCGCGGCTTCAACTTCTCGGCTGCGATGAAGGCGAAGGGCGGCACCTGGACCTTCGACGACCTCAACAAGTTCATCGCCAACCCGAAGGGCTTTATCCCGGGCACCGCGATGGGCTTCGCCGGCGTGCCGAAGGACAGCGAGCGCGCCGACATCATCGCCTATCTGAACTCGAATTCGGACCATCCCGAGCCGACTCCGACCGCGTCGAAGTAACGGCTTGTTCTGCATCGGTGGACAAAACGGCCAGGCAATGCCTGGCCGTTTTCGCATGGGATAGTGCTTCTCGCGGGGTTGTTATCGGGACGTTTCGCCGCACCGATATTGTTCCCGGGCGATTATGATGAGGAAAAAGCAACGTAATTTGTCGAACCGTTGCCTTATATTGGGTCCCATGTAACCGGGGGCCGCAAGCAGGAAGTATCGAATTTGGCGATCACCCGACGACATCTCCTTCAAGGCAGCGCCCTGGCCGCAATGGCACCGGCGCTCGGACTGAACTCCGGCATGTCGGCGATCACGCCGGCCTTCGCAGACGATGCCCCGAACGGGCTGAAATGGCGGCACGGCCTCTCCACCTACGGCGAGATCAAGTATCCCGCCGACTTCAAGCGCTTCGATTACGTCAATCCCGATGCGCCCAAGGGCGGCGTCGCGCGCCAGTTCCAGCTCGGGACCTATGACAGCTTCAACCTGGTTGTCGCCGGCCTGAAGGGGCAGATCGCCGCGGGCGTGTCCCGCATCTACGAATCGCTGATGGATAGCTCGCTCGACGAACCCGACACCTATTACGGCACGCTGGCGGAAGCCGCCGCGTTTCCCGACGATTTCTCCTATGCGATCTTTCGCCTGCGCCCCGGCGCACGCTGGCACGACGGCAAGCCGATCACGCCCGAGGACGTGATCTTCTCCTTCGAGGCGCTGAAGGCGAACAGCCCGATGTTCAGCACCTATTACCGGCACATCGCGAAGGCCGAGAAGGTCGGCGAGCGCGACGTCAAGTTCACCTACGACAGCCCGGGCAACCGCGAACTGCCGCTGATCACCGGCCAGCTCATCGTGCTGCCCAAGCATTGGTGGGAGGGGACGGATGCACAGGGCAAGAAGCGGGACGTCACCGCGAGCACGCTGGAGCCGCCGCTCGGATCGGGACCCTACAAGATCAAGGAGTTCGTCGCCGGACGATCGCTGGTGCTGGAGCGTGTGAAGGACCATTGGGGCAAGGACAACCCCAATGCGATCGGCCAGAACAATTTCGACGAGCTGCGTTACGAATACTTCCGCGACGACACGGTAGGGCGCGAGGCGCTGAAAGCCGATCAGTTCGACTGGTACGGCGAACGCAGCGCCAAGGAGTGGGCGAGCGCCTATGACGTCCCTGCTGTACGCGAGGGGCGGCTGCTCAAGGAGCTGTTCCCGGTACGCAATGTCGGGCGGATGCAGGGCTGGGTGTTCAACCTGCGACGCCCGAAATTTGCGGATGCCCGGCTGCGCCGCGCCTTCAATTATGCGTTCGATTTCGAGGAGATGAACCGCACGCTGTCGAGCGGCGAGTATCATCGCGACTCCAGCTATTTCGACGGCATCCCGGATCTGATGGCGACCGGCCTGCCGGAAGGGCAGGAGCTCGAGATCCTCGAAACGGTGCGCGACAAGGTACCGGCGGAGGTCTTCACCACGCCGTACAAGGATCCGATCGGCGGCACGCCGGAGAACGTGCGTGCCAATCTGCGCGAGGCGACGCGGCTGCTGAAAGAGGCCGGGTTCGAGGTTCGCGATCGCAAGCTGGTCGATCCGTCGGGGCAGCCGTTCAGCGTCGAGATCCTCGGCGCCAGCGCCGATCCGGGCATGGAGCGGATATCACTGTTCTACAAGCCGAGTCTCGAGCGGCTCGGAATCACGGTCAATCTGCGTGCGGTCGACACCGTGCAGTATACGAACCGGATACGCGACTTCGATTTCGACATGACGACCAATGTCTGGCCGCAGTCGATCTCGCCGGGCAATGAAGAGCGCGACAATTTCGGTTCGCAGGCCGCCGACCGGCCGGGCTCGAGCAACCTGCCCGGCATCCGGAATCCGGCGGTCGATGCCATCATCGAGCGCATCATCTTCGCCAAGAGCCGCGCCGAGCAGGTAGCGGCCGCCAAGGCGCTGGACCGCGTGCTGTTGTGGAACTTCTACTGCGTTCCCCACTTCAACTATGACAAGCAGCGTTACGTGTACTGGGATCGCTTTGGCCATCCCGACCCGCTGCCGAAATACGGCGTCGCGGGATTTCCCAATCTCTGGTGGTACGACGCCGACAAGGCGGCCAAGCTCAAGCGTTCATAAGGTCAGGATTCGCGCATGGCGCACTTCACCCGTCGGCACGCACTCGGCCTTGGCATCGGTGCGTTGAGCGCTGCAGGATTTCGTGCGCGGCCAGCGGCGGCCGACAACGGAACCGAGATGCACGGCATGTCGGTGTTCGGTGACCTGAAATATCCCGCCGATTTCCAGCAGTTCGACTACGTCAATCCGAAGGCGCCGAAGGGCGGCGTGTTCTCGACGATCCCGTCGACACGCGCCTACAACCAATCCTTTTTTACGTTCAATTCGTTCAACGCGTTCATCCTCAAGGGCGAAGGCGCGAAGGGCATGGAAATGACCTTCGATTCCCTGATGGCGCGCGCGGCTGATGAGCCTGATGCGATGTATGGACTCGCGGCAAAATCGGTTTCGATTTCGTCCGACAAGCTCACCTACCGATTCACGATACGGCCCGAGGCGCGCTTCCATGATGGCTCGAAACTGACCGCGCAGGACGTTGCCTTTTCCTTCAATATCCTGAAGGAAAAGGGGCACCCGTTGATCGTGGTGCAGTTGCGGGACTTCGTGAGGGCGGATGCGGCGGATGATGCGACAGTGATCGTCACCTTCGCGCCTAATCGGGCGCGCGACGTGCCGCTTTATGTTGCGGGCTTGCCGATCTTCTCCAGGGCCTACTATGCCACTCGCACGTTCGAAGAATCGACGCTCGACGTTCCGGTTGGCTCCGGACCCTATAAAGTCGGCAAGTTCGAGGCCAACCGTTTCGTCGAATATGACCGCGTCAAGGATTGGTGGGCTGCCGATTTGCCGGTCAATCGCGGCAGCTACAATTTCGATACCGTGCGCTATGAATTCTATCGAGATCGCGATGTCGCGTTCGAAGGCTTTACCGGGAAGAGCTACCTGTTCCGCGAGGAATTCACTTCTCGAATCTGGGCGACACGCTACGATTTCCCCGCCATCAAGGACGGGCGGGTCAAACGTGAGTTGCTGCCGGATGAAACGCCGACGGGAGGCCAAGGCTGGTTCTTCAACACGCGATTGAAGAAATTCAAAGATCCGCGCGTGCGCGAGGCAGTGATCTATGCCTTTGATTTCGAGTGGACCAACAGGACCATCATGTACGACGCCTATGCGCGCGCGGTGTCGCCGTTCCAGAATTCGGACATGGTGGCGGTCGGGCTGCCTTCACCGGAGGAGTTGAAGCTGCTCGAACCGTTCCGCGGCCAGGTTCCGGAAGAGGTGTTCGGTGAACCCTTCGTGCCGCCGGTGTCGGACGGCTCGGGACAGGATCGGGCGTTGCTGCGCAAAGCGACGCAACTGCTCAACGAGGCGGGATGCGTCGTCAAGGATGGCAAGCGGCGATTACCCGACGGCGACAGCTTTACGATCGAATTCCTGCTCGACGAGCAGACATTCCAGCCGCACCATGCCGCCCTCATCAAGAATCTCAGCCAGCTCGGGATCGAGGCCGGCATCCGACTGATCGATGCCGTTCAATATCGTGCACGGGTCGAGGCTTTCGACTTCGAGGTGACAACCGAGCGCATCAGCATGTCGGCAACACCGGGTGATAGCCTGCGGCCCTACTTCTCCTCGCAAGCCGCAGCCACCAAGGGCTCCTACAACCTGGCGGGTGTAGCCAGTCCCGCGATCGACGCCTTGATAGAAAAGGCGATCGGTGCCGACACACGGGCAGACCTGACCTTTGCCTGCCGCGCCATCGATCGCGTGTTCCGCGCTGGCCGTTACTGGATCCCACAATGGTACTCGAACAAGCATCGGGTCGCTTATTGGGATCAATTCGATCATCCGGAGAAGCTGGCGAAATATTCGTCGGGCGCCGGAGCACCTGACAATTGGTGGTATGACGCGGCCAAGGCCGCCAAGCTCGAACAGGCGAAGTAGCCGATGAGCGCCTATATCGCCCGCCGCATTTTGCTGATGGTGCCGACGCTGCTCGGCATCCTGTTCGTCTCTTTCGTGGTGGTGCAGTTCGCCCCGGGCGGTCCGGTCGAGCGCGTCATCGCGCAGATCAACGGCGCCGACACCGGCGGCACGTCGCGGGTGTCGGGAGGCGGCGGAGATTTTGCTGCGCAGCGCGGTCAGGGCGCGGCCTCGGCCGGTGCGGTCAACTCGAAATATCGCGGTGCGCAGGGGCTCGACCCTGATTTCATCAAGAAGCTGGAGGTGCAGTTCGGCTTCGACAAGCCGGCGCCGGAGCGCTTTGCGCTGATGGTGTGGAATTTCTCCCGCTTCGATTTCGGCAAGAGCTATTTCCGCGACATCAGCGTGATCCAGCTCATCAAGGAGAAGCTGCCGGTCTCGATCTCGCTCGGGCTGTGGATGACGCTGCTGACATATCTGATCTCGATCCCGCTCGGAATCCGCAAGGCCGTGCAGGACGGCTCGCGCTTCGATACCTGGACCTCGGCGGTGATCATCATCGGCTTTGCCATTCCGGGCTTCCTGTTCGCGATCCTCCTGATCATCCTGTTCGCCGGCGGCTCGTTCTTCAACATCTTCCCGCTGCGCGGCCTGACCTCCGACGGCTGGTCGCAGTTCCCCTGGTACTGGAAGATAATGGATTATCTCTGGCACATCACGCTGCCGATCATCTCGATGGCGCTCGGCGCCTTCGCAACCATGACGCTGCTGACCAAGAACTCGTTCCTCGACGAGATCCGCAAGCAATATGTGATGACGGCCCGCGCCAAGGGCTGCAGCGAGCGGCAGGTATTGTATGGCCACGTCTTCCGCAACGCCATGCTGATCGTGATCGCCGGCTTCCCGGGCGCGTTCATCCACGCCTTCTTCTCCGGCTCGCTGCTGATCGAGACCATCTTCTCGCTGGACGGGCTCGGCCTGCTCGGCTTCGAGAGCGTTCTGAACCGTGATTATCCCGTCGTGTTCGGCACGCTGTTCATCTTCTCGCTGGTCGGACTCGTGGTCAATCTGATCTCCGACCTCACCTATATGTGGATCGATCCGCGGATCGATTTCGAAGCGCGGGAGGTGTGATGACGATGCTCGCGCCCCAGCAACCGGTCGAAACCTCGACGCAATCGCCGCTCGGCGAGGCCGTGCCCGCCACGCGCCACGGCTTCTCGCCGTCGCCGCTCAACAGGCGGCGCTGGCAGAACTTCAAGGCGAATCGCCGCGGCTATTGGTCGTTCTGGATCTTCATCGTGCTGTTCGTGGTGTCGCTGTTTGCCAACGTCATCGCCAACGACAAGCCGCTGGTCGTCAAATATGACGGCCATCTCTACTGGCCGGTGCTGTTCAGCTATGCCGAGACCACCTTCGGCGGCGACTTCGAGACCGCGGCCGATTATCGCGATCCCTATTTGCAGAAGCAGATCGCCGCCAAGGGCGGCAGCATGATCTGGCCGCCGATCCGCTATTCCTACAACAGCCGCAACCTCGATCCGCCGACGCCGGTGCCTTCGAAGCCGACCTGGCTTCTGACCGAGGCCGAGTGCAAGGACGTGGTGCAGCGGAAGGGCCTGAAGGGCTGCCGCGACCTCGAATACAACTGGCTCGGCACCGACGACCAGGGCCGCGACGTCGTCGCGCGGCTGATCTACGGCTTTCGCATCTCGGTGCTGTTCGGCCTGACCCTGACCATCTTCTCCTCGATCATCGGCGTCGCCGCCGGCGGCGTGCAGGGCTATTTCGGCGGCTGGATCGATCTTGGCTTCCAGCGCTTCATCGAGATCTGGACCGCGATCCCCTCGCTCTACCTGCTCCTGATCATCTCCGCGGTGCTGCCGCCGGGCTTCTTCATCCTGCTCGGCATCCTCCTGCTGTTCTCCTGGGTCTCGCTGGTCGGACTGGTGCGGGCCGAGTTCCTGCGCGGGCGCAATTTCGAGTACATCCAGGCAGCCCGCGCGCTCGGCGTCTCCAACGCCGTGATCATGTGGCGGCATCTGCTGCCGAACGCGATGGTTGCGACCATGACGTTCCTGCCCTTCATCGTGTCGTCATCGGTGATGACCTTGACGGCGCTGGATTTCCTCGGCTTCGGCCTGCCGCCCGGCTCACCGTCGCTCGGCGAATTGCTGTCGCAGGGCAAGGCCAACGTGCAGGCGCCCTGGCTCGGCCTCACCGGCTTCTTCTCGGTCGCGATCATGCTGTCGCTCCTGATCTTCATCGGCGAAGCCGCGCGCGATGCCTTCGATCCGCGCAAGACGTTCTCGAAGGGTTGACGCATGGACGCCATCAACCAGCCGCTACTCGATGTCCGCGATCTCTCGGTCGCGTTCGGCCGGTCGGTCGCGGTCGACCGTATCTCGTTCTCGATCAAGCGCGGCGAGTGCGTCGCCCTCGTCGGCGAATCCGGCTCGGGCAAATCCGTCAGCGCGCTCTCGATCCTGAAGCTGTTGCCCTATCCCGCAGCGTCGCACCCGTCAGGCGCGATCCGCTTTCGCGGCCGCGATCTGCTCACCGCGTCGGACCGGGAGATGCGCGAGGTCAGGGGCAACGACATCTCGATCATCTTCCAGGAGCCGATGACCTCGCTCAATCCGCTCCACACCATCGAATCCCAGATCGGCGAGATCCTTTCGCTGCACCAGGGCATCGGCGGATCGGCGGCGCGGGAGCGCACGCTCGAACTGCTACGCCAGGTCGGCATCCCTGAGCCGGAAACGCGGCTCAAAAGCTACCCGCATCAATTGTCCGGTGGCCAGCGCCAGCGCGTCATGATCGCGATGGCGCTTGCCAACGAGCCCGATCTGCTGATCGCGGACGAGCCGACCACTGCGCTCGACGTCACCGTGCAGGCCCAGATCCTGGCGCTGCTTGCCGAGATCCGCACCCGGCTCGGCATGAGCCTTCTGTTCATCACCCATGATCTCGGCATCGTCCGCCGCATCGCCGACACCGTCTGCGTCATGAACGGCGGCAAGATCGTCGAGCAGGGGCCGGTCGAGCAGGTCTTCAACGCACCAAAGCACGACTATACCAAGGCGCTGCTCGCGGCCGAGCCAAAGCCTGATCCGGCACCGCCGCAGCCCGCCGCGCCCGTCGTGATGAAGGCGGACAATCTCAAGGTCTGGTTTCCGATCAAGCGCGGCTTGCTGCGCTCGACCGTCGGCCACATCAAGGCGGTTGACGGCGTCAGCCTTGCGGTTCGCAAGGGCGAGACGCTCGGCGTCGTCGGCGAATCCGGATCCGGCAAGACCACGCTCGGGCTGGCGCTGCTGCGCCTGATCTCGTCGAACGGCCCGATCGTGTTCCTGGGCAAGGACATCCAGGGCCTGCGCTTCAAGCAGATGCGGCCGTTCCGCCGCGACATGCAGATCGTGTTCCAGGATCCGTTCGGTTCGCTCAGCCCCCGCATGTCGGTGGCCGATATCATCGACGAAGGGCTCGAAGTTCATCAGCCGCAGCTGTCGCGCGAGGAGCGCGAGGCGCGGGTGGTGAAGGCGCTCACCGATGTCGGCCTCGATCCCGGCTGGCGCTTTCGTTATCCGCACGAATTCTCCGGCGGCCAGCGCCAGCGCATCTCGATCGCGCGTGCGGTCGTGCTGGAGCCGAACTTCATCGTGCTGGACGAGCCGACCTCCGCGCTCGACATGCTGTTCCAGGCGCAGATGGTCGACTTGTTGCGCGATCTGCAGCGCAAACGCGATCTCACCTACATGTTCATCTCGCACGATCTGCGCGTGGTGGCCTCGCTCTCCAGCCATCTGATCGTGATGAAATCCGGCAAGGTCGAGGAGGAGGGACCGGCCTCGGTGCTGTTCAAGGACCCGAAGAGCGACTACACCCGTGCCTTGTTCGCAGCCGCCTTCCGGCTGGAGACGGATGGCGAGGGCGCGGTGGCGACATGACGTCCGCAAGACGGGTTTCGCTGCGCTCTACCCATCCTGAAGCATCAGGCTAAAGCCGCTTGATCGCCGCGACGGCGCTGCCGGCGGCCTTGATCCTGTCGATCGCGGCTTGCGTGGGCTCGATCACGGTCGCCATGTGATGGGCGTTGGCGTGCACGATTGTGGATGCGTCACGCACGATCGCGACGTGGCCCTTCCAGAAGATCAGGTCGCCGCGCTCGGGGTGCCTGGCCTCTGTCGGCGTCAACTCCCGGCCGAGCCCGGCCTGCTGCATGTCGCTGTCGCGCGGGCAGCCGGTCCCGGCTGCCGTCAGCGCGATCTGCACCAGGCCGGAGCAATCGATGCCGAGGCTCGATTTGCCGCCCCAGAGATAGGGCGTGCCGACGAACCGCTCGGCGACCGCGACGAAATCCTTCTCCGTCGCGTCGCATCGGGCGAGATGCGGGCGCGGCAGGTACCAGCCTTCGCTCGTCACCGCGAAGGCGCCGTCCTCGCGGACGACGGCGAGTTGCGTGCCCATCGCCAGCGCATCGACCGGCGGCAGCTTGATCGACGGTCCGGGGAAGGCGAACGTGCGCAGGGCCGTTACCTTGTGGGTCGGTGTGGCGCCGGCCCTCATCAAGGCGGCATCGGGCATCCAGCCGACATAGCCGTCGGAGGCGAGCTGGCCCCAGGCCCAACCCTCGCCGTTGCGGTCGTAGATCGTGACACGCTCGCCCTTCAGCGCCTGCGTCAACAGTTCGGCATCGGCGGCGGGCGCCGAGCGGAGCGGCGCGATGGCCTCGCAAATCTCGAACTCGACGCCGTCGACGAAGCGAGCGGCCGTCACCTTGCCCTCGAGATACCGCGCGGCGAGGTCAGCGCGGGCCGGTGTCAGGCGCGGGTCATGCATAGCGCTGGCTCAACAATCGGTAGATCGCGCGTGCCGCCTGGCACTCGCCGCCTTCGGGCCGGCCGGGCCGTGCGGTGGGCGTCCAGCCATAGATGTCGACATGCAGCCAGCTTCCGGCATGCTCGACGAAGCGTTGCAGGAACAGCGCGCAGGTGATCGAGCCCGCGAACCCGCCCGACGGCGCGTTGGTGATGTCGGCCGTCTTGGAGTCGAGCCAGGCATCATAGGCCGGCCATAGCGGCATCCGCCACAACGGATCGTTCTCCCCCTTGGCATGGGCGGCGACGTCGGCGGCAAGCGTCTCATCATTGGTGTAAAAGGGCGGTAAATCCGGCCCCAGCGCCACGCGCGCCGCGCCGGTCAGGGTGCCGAGATCGACCAGCAGGTCCGGCTTCTCCTCGTCGGCCAGCGCCAGCGCATCCGCCAGCACGAGCCGTCCCTCGGCGTCGGTGTTGCCGATCTCGACGGTGATGCCCTTGCGCGATCTGAAGATATCGAGCGGGCGGAACGCATTGCCGGCCACCGCATTCTCGACCGCGGGGATCAGCACGCGCAGCCGCACTTTCAGCCTGGCGTCCATCACCATCTGTGCCAGCGCCAGCACGTTGGCGGCGCCCCCCATGTCTTTCTTCATGATCAGCATGCCGCTCGACGGCTTGAGATCGAGCCCGCCGGTGTCGAAGCAGACGCCCTTGCCGACCAGCGTCACCTTCGGATGGGTCGGATCGCCCCAGGTCAGATCGATCAGCCGCGGCGGTCGCGTCGACGCCATGCCGACGGCGTGGATCAGCGGAAAATTCTGTTCGAGGTCGGCGCCGGTGATGCAGCCGAAGGTCGCACCGAATCGTACCGCGAGTTGGCGCGCGGCATCGGCAAGCTCGGCCGGGCCCATGTCGTTGGAAGGCGCATTGATGAGGTCGCGCGCGAGCGCCGCCGCATCTGCCATTCGCATGATGTCGGCGGCATCGATGCCGTCAGGCGGCACGAGGCGGACGTCGGGCGTCTCGTTCTTGCGGTAGCGGCCGTAGCGGTAGCAGCCCAGCGCGAAGGCCAGCGCGGCAAGCCTCGTGTCATGCGGTGCGTTGGCAAAGCGGTAGACGCCTGGTGGCAGCAGGCCGGGCAGGGCACCCGGCCGGAACGGATCGCGCGCCTTGTGGCCAGGATCGTCGAGGCCGAACAGCACCTCGGCGATGCTGCCGTCCGCGGCCGGCAATGTCAGGAATTTGCCGGGCTTGGCCGCAAATCCGTTGGCTGCGGCGAACTGGCGCGCCGGCGCCGGCAGCGCGTCCCTGATCGCATCCCATGTCACCCTGGTGACGAAGGTGATGGGGATCGCGGTGGCGGCGGGTGCGGTCTCGAACACGGATGACATGCGGCTCTCGGCTGTTCTGGCGTCGTTGGTGGCTACTACACGCCTTTCGCCGCGGTTGGTAGCCGCGTTGACGGCTCCCGGCGGAGGCCGGTCCGGCCGATCGTATCGCACCTGATTAACCGGACGTTAGGGTTAACAGTCTATTGATCGCACGTTCGGCTCGATCCATTCGCCCCGATATCGTGAGTCAAAGTGCCATGCGTCGACAGTCCAATCCGGCCCGGCATGTTGCCCGGCATCTCGCTTCCGCGGCCCTCGTGGCGGTCCTGGCCGCAGGTCTCGGCGGGTGCCAGACCATGTCTGATGTGACGGGATCACTGGCCTCCCGGAACGACCCCGTGCCCGACGATCCGCGCCGTGCCGTCGAACTCTACGGCGAGCGGTATCGCAAGAATCCCAAGGACGCCGAAGCCGCGATCGCCTACGGCCAGGCGTTGCGCGCCAGCGGCCAGCGATCGCAGGCCTGCGCCGTGCTGGAACAGGCCACGATCGCCAATCCGGGCAACCGGCCGTTGCTTGCGGCCTACGGCCGGGCGCTTGCCGACAACGGCAATTCGCAGGCCGCGTTCGACGTGCTGAGCCGCGCACACAGTCCGGACAATCCGGACTGGCGCATCCTCTCGGTGCAGGGAACCACGCTCGACAAACTGGGCCGGCACGAGGAGGCCCGCAGCTACTATGCGAGCGCGCTGCGCATCATGCCGGACGAACCGTCGGTGCTGTCCAATCTCGGCCTCTCCTACATGCTGACCAAGGAACTGCCCAAGGCGGAGGAGACGCTGCGTCGCGCCTATGCCAGCGCCCGCGCCGATACGAGGATCCGGCAGAACCTCGCGCTGGTGGTCGGGCTGCAGGGCCGGTTCGCGGAAGCCGAAAGCATCGTCAAGGCCGACCTTCCGGCGGACGAGGCGGCCGCCAACGTCGCCTATCTCAGGGACATGCTGAGCCGCAAGAACGGCCCTCCGGTCGCCTCGCGCGGTGCGCCGGTGGTCGCGAAGGACGATTAGAACAGAAGCTGATATGCGGCTCCTTGTCGGAGCCGCGCCAAAGGAAAAACGCCCGGCTGAGCCGGGCGTTTTCATGTTCGCTCTTGTCGTTGCAGATCAGTGCATCGTCGTGAACTTGATGTAGGACGGCCCCAGAATGACGATGAACAGGCAAGGCAGGAAGAACAGGATCATCGGCACGGTCAGCTTGGGTGGCAGCGCCGCCGCCTTCTTCTCGGCCTCGTTCATGCGCATGTCGCGGTTTTCCTGCGCCATCACGCGCAGGCTCTGGCCGAGCGGCGTGCCGTAACGTTCGGATTGCTGCAAGGCCAGGCAGACCGATTTCACGCCCTCGATCCCGGTACGGCGCGCCAGATTCTCATAAGCCGTCTTGCGATCCTGCAGGTAGGACAGTTCCGCCGTGGTCAGCGCGAACTCTTCCGACAGCGCCACCGACTGGCCGGCGATCTCGGTGGCCACCTTGCGGAAGGCAACCTCGACCGACATGCCGGACTCGATGCAGATCAGCAGCAGGTCGAGCGAATCCGGAAAGGCGCGCTTGATCGAGAGCTGGCGCTTGCCGATGGCGTTCTTCAGGAACAGCATCGGCGCCTGCAGGCCGGCATAGGTGGAGACGACGCAGATGCCGATCTTGAGCAGGAGCGACCACTCCATTCCGGCAATGAAGAACGTATACACGATGGCCGCGATCAGCATCACGATCGGCGCGACCGCCCGCGCGAACAGGAAGGTGACGTAGGGGGCGTGGCCGCGATACCCGGCCATCACCAGCTTCTCGAGCGCAGACTCCTGGGCGAGCCACTTGGTGAGGTTGAGGTCGTCCACCACCTTGGAGACGACCTGTTTCGGCGTCTGGCGCAGCGTCACCTTCTCGCTCTTGGCGAGACGGTCGCGTTCGCGCTGGCGGATGCGCTCGCGTTCGCTGGCGACGGCCTTCATGCGCTTGTTGAGGTCGCCGCCGGCGAGCAGCGGCATCACCAGCGTATAGACCGTCGCGCTTGCCGCGAAGAACGCAAGCAGCATGGTCATGAACCTGACGTCGTGGAGCTTTGCGACCAGAAAATCAATCATGCTGCACCGTCAGAAATCGAAGTTGATCATCTTCTTCATCACGAGAACGCCCATGGTCATCCAGACCGCGCAGCCCACCAGCATCAGCTGGCCGGTCGGGTTGGTCCACAGCACCGCGATGTATTCGGGTGTCGTGATGAACACCAGCAGCATCACGACGGGCGGCAGCGAGCCGATGATGCCGGCGGAGGCCTTTGCCTCCATCGACATCGCCTGGATCTTCTCGGACATCTTCTTGCGGTCGCGCAGCACCTTGGACAGGTTGCCGAGCGCTTCCGACAGGTTGCCGCCGGATTTCTGCTGGATCGCGATCACAATGCCGAAGAAATTGGCTTCCGGCAGCGGCATGCGTTCGTAGAGACGGGAGCAGGCCTCGCCGAGCGGCATGCCGATCGCCTGGGTCTCGATGATCTGCAGGAACTCGCTGCGCAGCGGCTGCGGCGAATCCTGGGCGACCACCTTGATGGATTCGTACAGCGGCAGGCCGGCCTTGATGCCGCGCACGATGACGTCGACGGCGTCGGGCAGCGCCTTCAGAAAGGCCTTCTCCCGGCGCTTCTTCAGGAATCCGAGCAGCCAGCGCGGCAGCCCGAAGCCCATCGCGAAGCCGATGCCGAGCGCACCCAGCATGCCGCCGCCGCCGAGGAACGCGGCGCCAAAGCCGGCCAGGCCAAGCACGCCCGAGATGATCCAGAATTTCTGGTCGGACCATTCCAGTCCGGCCTGCGCGATGCGCATCGAGAGCGGAACCTTCTTGTCCCTCTTGGCCCGTGCCTCGAGTTCCTTCAGTGATCCTTCGACCTGCTCGCGGCGGGAGCGTTGCGAGCGCTCGGTATGCCGCGCGGCCGCAGGTTCCGAGCGCGCCACCGAGGCGCGGCGGGACTCCGCCTTCTTCTCTCCGGACAAATAGGGATACAGGAAGACCCAGGCGAGGCCGCCCACGGTGGTGGCGGCAAGGAAGGCCAGTGCAAGGGTTTGCATTTGCATGGTGCGATTCCGTCAGGTCGGCGCCGGAGCTTCGGAGGCGTCGAGCGCCGCCGCAAGCCGCTTCTCTTCGTTGTAGTACCGGGCGCGGTCCCAGAATTTCGGCCGGCCGATGCCGGTCGAGCGGTGCCGGCCGATGATCTTGCCGTTCGCGTCCTCGCCGACCATGTCGTAGAGGAAGATGTCCTGGGTGATGATGGTGTCGCCTTCCATGCCCATCACCTCGGTGATGTGCGTGATTCGGCGCGAGCCGTCGCGCAGACGCGCGGCCTGGATGATCACGTCGATCGAGGCGCAGATCATCTCGCGAATCGTCCGGGAGGGCAGGGAAAATCCGCCCATCGTGATCATGGATTCGCAGCGCGACAGCGCCTCGCGCGGGTTGTTGGCGTGCAGCGTGCCCATCGAGCCGTCGTGACCCGTGTTCATCGCCTGCAGCAGGTCGAACGCCTCGGGTCCGCGGACTTCGCCGACGATGATGCGCTCCGGACGCATGCGCAGGCAGTTGCGCACCAGCTCGCGCATCGTGACCTGGCCTTCGCCCTCGATGTTCGGCGGCCGGGTTTCCAGCCGCACCACATGCGGCTGCTGCAGCTGGAGCTCGGCGGCGTCTTCGCAGGTGATCACGCGCTCGTCGTGCTCGATGTAGTTGGTGAGGCAGTTCAGCAGCGTGGTTTTTCCGGAGCCGGTGCCGCCGGAGATCAGCACGTTGCAGCGGACGCGGCCGATGATCTGCAGGATGGTCGCCCCGTCCGGCGTGATCGCGCCGAACTTGACGAGCTGCTCCAGCGTCAGCTTGTCCTTCTTGAATTTGCGGATGGTGAGCGCAGGGCCGTCGATCGCCAGCGGCGGGACGATGGCGTTGACGCGTGAGCCGTCGGCGAGGCGGGCGTCGCAGATCGGCGAGGATTCGTCGACGCGCCGGCCGACCTGGCTGACGATGCGCTGGCAGATGTTCAGGAGCTGCTGGTTGTCGCGGAAGCGGATGCCGGTACGCTGGATCTTGCCGCCGACTTCGATGAACACCGTGCCCGCGCCGTTCACCATGATGTCGGCGATGTCGTCGCGCGACAGCAGCGGCTCCAGCGGACCGTAGCCGAGCACGTCGTTGCAGATGTCGTCGAGCAGTTCCTCCTGCTCGGCGATCGACATCACGATGTTCTTGATCGCGATGATCTCGTTGACGATGTCGCGGATTTCCTCGCGCGCGGACTCGCTGTCCAGCTTGGCGAGCTGTGCGAGGTCGATCGCCTCGATCAGCGCGCCGAAGATCGTCGCCTTGACCTGGTAGTAGTTGTCGGAGCGGCGGGTCTCGATGACGGGAGCGGGCGGCGGCTTCGCCGGCGCCAGCGGCGGCGAGGGCATCGCCGGTGCGGCGGACTCGCGCGACATTGCCGGCTGGCCGGCCGGTTCCGGCGCCTGAAACGCGGGCTTTGGCGCCCGCACGTCTGCATCGTTTCCGCTACGCTTACCAAACACGACGTCTTCACTCCAAGCGGGCCGTTATTTGGACCGCAGCTTCTCGAGCAGGGGTGACAGGAACGATCCCCTCGGCTTCTTGGTCTCGCCGCGGCCTGTCAGCCGCTGCGCCATTTGCAGGAACATCTCCACCGCGCGATGATTGGCGGAGATTTCCGCGATCATCTGGCCGTTGTTGGCCGCCGACCCGAAGATCTGCGGATCGAACGGGATGGTGGCGATCGGCTGGCTTTCGATCGCCTTGGCGAACTCGCTGGCGGCGATCTCCGGACGCTTCGGCACGCCGACCTGGTTCAGGCAGTACAGCGGTGCGCGGTCGTTCGGCCGCGCCGCCTTCAACAGATCGAACATGTTCTTGGCGTTGCGCAGATTGGCGAGATCGGGCGCTGCAACGATCAGGATGTCGTCGGCCGCGATCAGCGCACGCTTGGTCCAGCCCGACCACTGGTGCGGGACGTCGAGCACGATGCAGGGCATCGTGGTGCGTAGCGTGTCGAAGATCGCGTCGAACGCCTCGGCGCCGAAATCGTAGACCTTGTCGAGTGTCGCCGGCGCCGCCAGCAGGCTGAGATGGTCGGTGCATTTCGACAGCAGGCGGTCGACGAAGGCGGTATCGACGCGGTCGGGCGAGAACACCGCGTCCGCGACCCCCTGCGCCGGATCCTGGTTGTAGTTGAGGCCGGCGGTGCCGAACGCCAGATCAAGGTCGGCGACGACCGAATCGAGCGTCAGGTCCCGGGCGATCGCCCAGGCCACGTTGTGGGCGATGGTCGAGGCGCCGACGCCGCCCTTGGCGCCGACGACGGCGATGATGCGGCCGACCGCCTTGGCTTCCGGAGCCGAGAACAGGTTGCAGACCGCGCGCACCACGTCGATGGTGTGGGCGGGCGCGATCACATAGTCGCTGACGCCGCGGCGGACCAGCTCGCGATACAGCGTGACGTCGTTGATCCGGCCGATCACGATGACCCGGGTGCCGGCGTCGCAGACCGAGGCGAGCTGGTCGAGGCCGGTCAGCACGTCGTTATGGCCCTCGGTCTCGAGGATGATGACATTGGGCGTCGGCGCCGAGCGATAGGCCTCGACGGCGGCCGCCATGCCGCCCATCTGGATCTTGAGATGCGCCTTGGCGAGCCGCCGGTCCTCGCCGGCCGACTGCACGGCAGCAGCGGTCTCGACCGTCTCGCAGAACGCCTGGACCGAAACCCGTGGCGCCGGAGCAATGTGCTCCTCCGCGGGCGAGGCCGGGCCGTCCGCTTGCTCGTCGGAGTTCTGTCGCGCGTAGCTGATCATTTGCCTGTGTCGCTGAGTTTGGCCTTGTCGGCCTCGGGATAGATTGTCGTTGTGCTGATACCCTTCCGATACTTGTCGAAGGCGATGTTGCGACGTGGCGTATAGGCGGGGGTTTCTGCGCGCGGTTGCACGATGTCGGCCGGATCCTCGACCATGGCCGCGAGGTTGCGCTGGGTGGCGCAGCCGAAATTGTAGTACTGCTGGTTCTCGCTGTACGACCTGTTGTGGATCGTCGGGCCAAGGTCTTCCGGCCACAGACCGCAAGGCCCGGCGACCGCCGTGATCTTCGGGTAGTTCACCCGGATCGCCGGCAGCAGGCGCGGATCCTGCGGATGATATTTGCGAACCTGCACCCCGCGCGGCGGGACGCCGGCGGCGGCGAAGGTGGCCTGGATCTCGCGCAACGATTCCTGTGCGGCGTGCGCGTTCGGCGTGTCGACGGGCACGTCGATGGTTACGGCGCCGGTGCCCTCGCGCATCCAGTCCGTGGCCATCCCCATCACCTCGGCGCGCTGGTCGGCGGTCAGGCCGCCGCGGGTGCGCCCGACAAAGACCACGATCGAGCGGTCGGCCTCGGTGACTGCAATCGGATGGCGCTGGCGATAGTCGTCCGGCGCTCTCACGTATGCGAGGCTGTCCTCGGTGTGCTGGCAGGCGCCGAGCGTCACGGCAAGACCAATCAGCGCTCCGGCAAGGCCAAGGCCCTTCCTGCGATCGACTGAAGTCGTGGATGTCGTCTGTGTCATCGTCCCCGCCTCAATCGGTAATAAAGCCGTAAGTGCCGCGGTAGCTCCGCGCCGGCTCGGTGCGGCCCGGCACGCCGTAGACGCGATTGATGCTGCCCATCAGATCGGCCTGCGGGTCGGACGCGTTGGAGAAGCCGTCATCCGGACGCGAGAGGTCCTTCTGCGCCACCGCGCGGACCACGTAAGGCGTCACCAGCACCATCAGCTCGGTCTGGCTGTTGACGTAGTCGCGGCTGCGGAACAGCGTGCCGAGTACCGGGAGCTGCATCAGCCCGGGGAAGCCGTTAACCGCCTGCTTGGTCTGATCCTGGATCAGGCCGGCCATGGCCATCGAGCCGCCCGAGGGAATCTCCAGCGTGGTCTCGGCGCGGCGGGTCTTGATCGAGGGCACCGTCAGCGAGTTGACCGTGGTCGATGTCACGGCCTGCGACAGCGTGATCGAATTGTCGTTGGAAATTTCGGAGACTTCGGTCATCACCCGCAGGCTGATCCGGCCCTCCGTCAGCACGACGGGCGTGAAGTTGAGCGAGATGCCGAACTTCTTGAAGTTGATCTGCGTGGTGCAGACATGCGTGGTCGGGTCGCAGGAATAGCCACCGGGGACCGGAAATTCGCCGCCCGCGACGAAGGTCGCGGACTCGCCCGAGATCGCCGTCAGATTCGGCTCGGCCAGCGTCCGTATCACGTTGGCGCTTTCCATCGCGCGCAGGGTTGCCGACACCGACGGGGTCGCGCCGAACGAAGTCGTCAGCGCGTTGTTGGTCAGGGTATGGTTGAGCGCCGTGAACGGGTTGGAGTTGGTGAAGTTCACCACCGCGGTGCCGTAGTTGAGGTTGGCGGTGAGGTCGATGCCGAGCTGCTTGACCAGGCTGCGCGCGACTTCGGCGACCGTGACCTTCAGCATCACCTGGTCGCGGCCGCGCACTGCGATGGAATTGACGACCTTGTCCGGCGAGCCGGCGAGCCGGCCGGCAAGTTCGCCGGCCTGCTGGGCCTCGATCGGGCTCGCGCAGGTGCCGGTCAGCACCACACCGTCGCCGACGCCCTCGATCTGGATATCGGCATTGGGCAAGGCCTGCTTGAGTGCGGCGCGCACGCCGTTGAGGTCGCGCTTCACCGCGATGTCGTAGGCTGCGATCTGCTGGCCGGCGGCGTCGAAGAACACGATGTTGGTCTGGCCGACAGTTGCGCCGATGATATAGGCGCGCTGCGCCGAACGCACCACGGCGTTGGCGATCTTGGGGTCGGCAACGAGCACATCCTTGATCTCCCGCGGCAGGTCGATCACGATCGACTTGCCGATGCCGAGCGACAGGAAGCGGGCGTTCATCTGGCCGTCGGAGGTAGCGGGTGGTGCGGCACGATAGTCGCCCGCCACCACCGGCGTCAGCGCCGGGTTGAGCGAGAGCGCCGCGACCGCCGAAAACGACAGGGCGCGGACCAGGAACGTCCGCATCGTCTGCTGCCTTACCCTGCACTTCATCTCGTGTGTCCTCATCGTCACTTCTGCATCGTCGCCTGGCTGGCAATGCCGTAGCGGATGACGTTCACCGTCTCGCCGTGCCTGTTGTTGCTGTCGTCGGGCTTGACGTCGACCGCGTTGATGTCGGCGATGCTGCGCAGCGCGAGCGACAGGGTGCCGCTCTGGCGCGCACGCGCCAGCGTTTCGGTCTGTTCGGGCTTCAGCTCCAGCGTCACCGTCTTGCCGACGAGGGCGTTGGCGCCGTCCTTCTCCTTCGGAGCCTGATCGATCGCGAGCACCCGGACGTTGGTCAGGATGACCTCGGAATTGACGATGTCCGGCCCGTTGCGGTCGGGATTCTTGTCACGCTTGGAGAGCAGGACGTCGACCCGGTCGTTCGGCAGGATGAAGCCGCCGGCGCCCGTTTCGGGCGAAATTTCGGTCGAAACGGCGCGCATGCCGCTCGGCAGGATCGCCGCCATGAAGCCGCTGCCGTCGGCCTTGACCAGCTTCTGCTCACGGATCGGCTCGCCCTGGATGAACGGTGCGCGGGCGATCGAGCCGGTGACGTCCTGGATGGCGTTGGCGTGGGCGTCCTTGCGCATGAAGCTGTTGCTGGCGGTCGCGGCCGGCCAGGTTTGCCACTGCAGATCCTCCGGCTTCACGGTCTGGCCGAGACCGATGTCGGAGCGTGCGACCAGGATGTCGACCGTCGGCAGCTGCGCGACCGGCGGGGGCGGCGCCGGTCTGTCACCGGTGCCGCTCGCCAGATAGAGCGCCGCGAGGCCGGCGCAGCCTGCGATAGCGAGGACCAGAATGCGGGCCGTATTCATTACGCTTCACTTTCCACATGACGCCGCGACGCTGCCGCCGCCGTGATGGGAGTTGACCAGCTATTCGTCAAAGCATGGTTAATGAGGCGTATCTAAATCGCCTTAACGGGTGGTTACCCTTAGCTTCCGGGGGATCCGAGCCTCAGCGCAGCCCAAGGTGCACGAGATCGATCGTCTTGATCCAGTCCGTTTCCGGATAGACCATCAGCGCGCCCAGGGCGAGCGCGATGCCGTAGGGGATGCCGGTCTGCTTGTCGTGCAGGCGGGTCAGCCAGGCCTGGGACGTCAACGCAACGGGCAGCGGCCATTGCCTGAGCTGAAGCAGCAGCACGGTCAGCGCGCCGCCGAACAGCGAGGCGATGACCAGGAAATCAAGCAGATGGTCGAAGCCGAACCACAGGCCGATCGCTGCCGCGACCTTGGCGTCGCCGCCGCCGACCCACCCCATGGCAAACATGCTGAACGCCACGGCCAGCACGAGAGCGCCGGCGCCGGCATGGTTCAGCATGTCGTGCATGGTCATGCCGGTCAGCGGCGCCATCACGAGGAAGCCGGCCAGCAGCGCCAGCGAAACCCGGTTCGGGATCGTCATGGTCAGGAGGTCGCTCGCCGCCGCGAATGCCATCAGGGCGGGAAACAGCATCAAGCGCGCGATGTCGAGGATCATGGATGAAACGCCGTCAAGCTGGTGCCGAGGTCGAGAGGGGACGCTAGCGGCCAATCGTGAACAATCGGGAAAGGACCGTCGCATCTTCAAGGGAGCGACCGGCCGCCTGGATAAATGGCAAAGGTCCCGGGGATACCGGGACCTTTGAGCCGAATTCGCAGCCACCTGCCTATTTGAGTGAGGTCGAGATCGTGTTGAAGGTGCCGGACAGTTGGTTGCCGACGCCGTTGACCGCAGCGATGATCGCAATCGCGATGCCGGTTGCAATCAGACCGCCTTCGAACAGTTTGACGCTATTGACGTCTTCATCCTTCACAAAACGCGAAACGAGGTTCTTCACGAATTTCTTCATAATTACCTCCCTTTGTATGCGTGATGGGGTGAGCAGGCGCGGCTGATCAATCAGATCTGGTCGGGCCGGCGTTCTCGACACCGCGACCATGACGGCACGTTAAGGTTGCGCGATTGCGGCGCAGTTAACCTGTTCGCTAAAAATCGATGGGAATCAGCAACAGCGGAGCTGGCAGGGCCACTGCAAGCGCGCGGCCGGCCTTATGGACAAATAGCAAAGGTCCCGGGGATACCGGGACCTTTGGACTGAACTCGCAGAGACCTGCTTACTTGAGCGAGGTCGAGATCGTGCTGAAGGTGCCGGACAGGGCCTTGCCGACGCCGTTGACCGCAGCGATGATCGCAATCGCGATACCGGTTGCAATCAGACCGTATTCGATGGCGGTCGCGCCGGACTCATCCTTCATGAAGCGCGAAACGAGGTTCTTCATAAATAACTCCTGTGTACACGTGGCTGGTCGAACTAGATGTGGTCTGGCCGGCGTTCTCAGCACCGTGACCATTGACGCACCCTAAGGTTCGACGATTGCGGCGCAGTTAATTTGATCGCGTAAAATCGGGGGGAACCCGCAGATGTTCCGCACAGTAAATTTGGCATTAAGCCGTCCGTGAAAATTGCAGGTTGTTGCTGCGTTCGGAAATCGCGCTGGCGAGGATTTACAGCTCCTTAAGCGCAACTCGATACCCATGGGGCCTGCGATTGAATGAGGCTCTCATGTCCACACTGCCCCTCGAAGTCCTCGAGATGATCGGCCAGACCATGATGAAGGTGGTGCCGATCACCGTGATGCTGGCAGTCGTCTTCACAGTGCTGACGCATTTCTGGGCCTGCAACCCGGGCAGACCGTGGTGGCAGAAACGCGAGCTCATCACCGATATCTGCTACTGGTTCTTCGTGCCGGTGTTCGCCCGCGTGCTGCGCATCGGCCTGCTCGTGGTGGGTGCGGCCGCGATCTTCAACGTGCACGGTGCCGACGAGCTCGTCGCGTTCTACGATAACGGGCACGGCCCGCTGTCGAAGCTTCCACTCTGGCTGCAGGCAGGCATCTTCCTGGTCGCTTCCGACTTCATGCTCTACTGGCTGCACCGGATGTTTCATGGCGGCGGGTGGTGGAAGTACCATGCCATCCATCATTCATCCGAAGATCTCGAATGGATCTCGGCGGCCCGCTTCCATCCGGTCAATCTCCTGGTCGGAACCATCTCGGTCGACGTGATCCTGTTGATGGCGGGCATCTCGCCCAACACCATGCTGTGGGTCGGCCCGTTCACCACCTTCCACTCCGCCTTCGTTCACGCCAATCTGAACTGGACGCTCGGTCCCTTCAAATACCTGATCGCAACACCGGTCTTCCATCGCTGGCATCACACCGGCCTCGAGGAGGGCGGCGACACCAACTTTGCCGGCACCTTTCCGATCTGGGATGTGCTGTTCGGCACGTTCCGCATGCCCGAAAACGTGCTGCCTGAAGACTACGGCGCCGACGACAAGGCGATTCCGACCGAGATCGCAGGGCAGCTGGCGTATCCGTTCCGTCAATGAGTTGATTGACCGGCCAGTGCCGCCATGAGGTCAGAGACCGCAACCATTCCCCGGGACAGAGCCTCCGTTCTCGGCGAGGTGCCGGCCTGGCTGTGGGTCGGATGCGGTGTCTATCTGCTGCTGCTCGTCACCGGCGACAGGCTGCTCGCCGATTCCGATACTTACTGGCAGGTTGCCGTGGGCCGTTGGATCCTCGATCACGGCGCGGTGCCGTCGGCCGATATCTACTCGTTCACCAGGGCGGGCGAGCCGTGGACGTCGTCGTCCTGGCTGGCGCAGGTTCTTTACGCGAAGGCTTATGAGCTGGCCGGCTGGACCGGGCCCGTGGCGCTGGCCGCGATCTGCATCGCCGCGGCGTTCGCGCAGCTCACGTCGATTCTCGGCCGCAAATTGCCGGCGACGTATGCGATCGTCGTCGCGCTGGCGTCGCTGGTGGTCTCGACCGGGCATCTGCTGGTGCGGCCGCACGTGCTGGTGATGCCGGTCATGATCGCCTGGGCGGTCAGCCTGATGGACGCCAGCGAGCGCCGGACGGCGCCGTCGTTCCGGCTGCTGCCAATGATCGCGCTGTGGGCCAATCTGCATGGTGGATTCCTGTTCGGGCTCGTGCTGGTGGGCGCGTTCGCGCTCGATGCGATGTGGAATGCCGCGCCTGCGCAAAGAGCCGGTCTGGCGCTGCGCTGGGCGGCCTTCGGGATCGGCGCGCTCGCCGCCTGCTGCATGACGCCCTATGGCTGGGGCTCGATCCTGGCGTCGCTGAAGATCCTCAATCTCGGCGAGTTGCTGCATTTGATCGGGGAGTGGATGCCGGCCGATTTCGGCCACATCGGCTTCTTCGAGGGTACGGTGCTCGCCCTGATCGGTCTCGCGCTCCTTGGCGGCGTCCGGTTGCCGGCGCCGCGAATCGCACTGGTGCTGGGCCTGCTGTACATGGCGCTGTCCCACATCCGGAACGTCGAGATCTTCGCCCTGCTGCTGCCGCTCGTCGTGCTCACGCCGGTGACCTCCCAGTTCGGTCTGCAGGCCGCGGGCAGCGTAGCCCGTACCAGGGCTGCGCCGGTGGCGGCGCTGCTTGTCGTGCTCTGCGCTGCGACCTGGGCCGTTGCCAGGAGCGGGAGCCTCGCGCCGCCGTCCGCCCAGGCGCCTGCCGCCGCCGTCGACGTGCTGAAGGCGCGAGGTGCCAGGCGCGTGCTCAACGATCTGCCGTTCGGCGGCTATCTGATCTGGCGCCAGGTGCCGGTGTTCGTCGACGGACGCGCCGAGCTCTACGGCGAGGCGTTCGATGTCGCCTTCTATCGCGCGCTCCAGCTCAAGGACATCGACGGCCTCCTCGGCCTGCTCCGGACCTACGACATCGACGCCGTGATGCTCGAGCCGACGACGCCTGCCGCCAGGCTGCTCGACACCATCGGTGGCTGGCAGCGCGTCTATGCCGATGATCGCGCGGTAGTGCACATGCGCCTCGCCAATTGAGGGATGCGGCATGAGTTCGGCAGATCTTGCCATCAATGAGACGCAGGGCACGCCGCGGCCGCCGATCGGCCTGCTCATCCTCGGCCTTGCGATCTCGTTCTATCTGTGGGTGCTCCTGGTCACCACGATACCCTATCCCGGCCGGATCGGGCTCAACTACAACACGCTCGGCACCGACTGGATGGTGTTCTACGGTGCGATCCGCTCGGTGCTCGACGGCAACGCATCGCTGATCTTCGACGGCGATCGCTTCACCGCGTTCCTCAATTCGTCCTTTGCGGGCTGGCTGTCCAGTCCGCTCGAGTTCAGGCCGTGGGCCTATCCGCCGAGCTTCCTGCTGATGCTGCTGCCGTTCGCCCCGCTGGGCTTCTTCGGCTCCTATCTGGCGTTCCAGGCGGTGAGCGGCGGCCTGATGATAACTGCGCTCCGCGCAAGCGCGGACGGCTCGGCGTCTTCAAGGCTTCTGCTTGCGATGGCGCTGCTGTGCCCGGCCTCCGCGATCAATGTGATCGATGGCCAGGCCGTGTTCCTGGTCGCTGCGCTGATCGTCGGTGGACTTCGCTTTCTCGAGTCCCGTCCCATCCTGAGCGGATTGATTCTGGGAGTGCTGACGTTCAAGCCACAGTTCTGCGTGCTCGTGCCGCTGGCCTTGATCGCAGCCGGGCAGTGGCGTGCGCTCTGGGCGGCCGGTCTGTCGGCGCTGGCGCTGGCGGTCGCAAGCGGCCTGGTGTTCGGCTGGGAGCTGTGGCTGCGCTGGTTTCCGCTGATGGTCGAGAACCTGGTCAACCCCGATGCGAAGTGGATCGAGTTTGGCCGGATGTGGGGCAACAGCGTCTATACCTGTGCGGTGCTGCTGGGCGCTCCGCAGCGGCTGGCGTCGCTGATCCAGCTGCTCGCAACGCTGTTTGCCGCGGCCGCCGTGGGGCTCGCATTCCGCACGCGGCTGAGCATCCGGGAGAAGACGGCCGTGTTCCTGGCGGCCACCGTGCTTGCCGCCCCGCATTCCGGCCCCTATGACGCGATGCTGCTCGTGGTCGCCGCGGCGTGCTGGTTGATGGCCGAAGGCCGGTCGCTGCCGGCCTGGTGCTGGAGTTTCGTATTCCTGATCTGGCTGGTCCCCGCGATCAGCCCGCCCGTGCTGTTTGCCGCAAGCCGGCTCGCGCCGGCCTTGACCGTGGCGCTCATCGTCCTCGTGCTGCGGCGTGGGCCGCCGGTGACGCAGACGTCACCGCGGTAAGGATCCTCACGCCGGCAGGCTTGAGCGACGGACCAGGAAGATTGCACCTATGGTCAGGCCGGCGCCGGCCAGCACGTCGGCGAGGTGATGGCCGCCGACCGGCATCGTCGCCACGATCATCGTCGCGTTCACGACCAGCACCGGAAGCGCGACCCAGCGCGTATCGCGGGCGGCGTAGATCGTCATGACGCCGAGCATGGTGTGAAACGAGGGAAAGCTGACGACGCCGTCGATGTTCGACAAGTCGAAGACAGACAGCGCACCGTCGCGCAGTGCGGCGAAGGTTCGCGAAAACGACCACATCTCGCCGAATGCCGCGAAGTTGCCGTAGATCTGCGGCGCCGGCTTGAAATACGCGAATGCGCCGGCGGCCGGAACCAGCCACATCGTGATGCAAAGCGCCACGGTGCTCAGGCTGAGCACGGCCATGAATTCCACCAGCCGGTCGCCGCGTCGCCGGAGCACGAGCCAGAGCAGCACCAGCTGGGTGATCAATCCTGTGGCCAGGTAGGCCTTGGTCAGCAGCATGGCGACGAGCGGGCTCGCATTGGCGGCGCGGAGGAAGTCCGGCCAGTCGAAGCCCAGCAGGTGATCAACGTCGGCGAGGGCGCTGTCGCGCAAGGGCAGGTCGGCTGCGGTGATCAGGTAGCTCAGCGTGCTTCCCGCGATCAGGAGCGCGCCGATCGGCAGCACGGCGCGCCACAGCAATTCGGTCACGAGCAGGACCGATCGCAGTATCATTGCCGGACGTCTCTGGTCCGCAGCAAGGCGGCTGGATGCGACGGTGACAAACGCACCGGCGAAGGCGCAATAGGCGAGGCATTGGACCAGCGTCGTCCAGTTCGAGGACGCGAACGACAGTCGCGACCCGGGCAGCCAGATCGTGTCGGCAAGGATGCAGGCGAGGACGCAGGACCAGACCATTGCCATCTGCCGCTGCGCGGCGGGGCCATAGTCGCTGAACATGAACCAGCGCCCGAGGGCGGCGCGAATCCGGTCCAGATCGACCGTCAGGCCGCGAGCGCCGGTGCTGGCCGTCCGCTTCTCGATCCCGGATATCGACGACACGTCACGCCCCTCGCATCTGCGGTTGCGGCCGAAGCTGCGGGGAGAGTCTTAAGATTGCTCTAACCCTTGTCCGTCCGGATGGCGACGCAGCCGGACGGACGATGTAGGATCGGGCCGCTTCGGCCGACGGGGACGAAACGCGTGAGCCTGCCGATCCAGATCGTCGGGATGCTCGGCCAGACCATGGCCCAGATGGTGCCGGTCACGGTCGTGCTGGCGCTGGTGTTCTCCGTGCTCACGCATCTCGCGGCCTGCAACCCCGGCAGGCCCTGGTGGCGCAAGCGCGAGCTCGTCACCGACCTATGCTACTGGTTCCTGGTGCCGCTGTTTACCCGCGTGTGTCGCATCGGGTTGCTGGTGGTCGCAGCAAGCATCATCTTCGGCATCGGCGATTCGGCCGGGCTGATCGCCTTCTATCGCAATGGCCACGGGCCGCTGTCGACGCTGCCGGTCTGGCTGCAGGCCGTGCTGTTCCTTTTGATCTCCGACTTCGTGATGTACTGGCTGCACCGCATGTTTCATCGCGGCGGCTTCTGGAAATATCACGCCGTCCATCATTCCTCCGAAGACGTCGACTGGATTTCCGCGGCGCGCTTCCACCCGGTGAACCTCCTGCTCGGCACGGTCGGCGTCGATGTCGCGATGCTGCTGGGCGGGATTTCGCCAAACGCGATGCTGTGGGTCGGTCCGTTCAATCTGTTCCTCTCCGCGTTCGTGCACGCCAATCTGAACTGGGATTTCGGGCCGTTGAAATACGTGCTGGCGACGCCGGTCTTTCACCGCTGGCATCACACCTCGATTCGAGAAGGCGGCAACACCAATTTCGCCGGTACCTTTCCGGTCTGGGACGTGCTGTTCGGTACTTTCCGGATGCCGGAGGGGCGGCTACCGGACAATTACGGTATCGACGACCGGGGATTCCCGAGCGGGATCGCGGGGCAATTGGCCTACCCGTTCCGAAAGTCGTGACATGCGTTCAATTGGTCGCGCCATTTTTGCTCTTCTTAAATAATTTACCGTCAGATTCTGTCCATCGGGCGCCGGTCCGCTGCGTATCGCTTTTGCCGGCATCACAACGTCCCGGGGTAGAGTATGTCGTTCAAGTCCCAGCGTATTCGCGTCATCGCGCGTTTTGGATTCGTTTCCGTTGCCGCAGCCATGCTGTTCTGGCCGGTCGCCTCCATGGCGGCGCCGGATCCCGATCGGATCGCGGTCAGTGTCGATCAGGCCAAGCTCGTCAAGCTGCCCTCCGGCATCGCGACGATCGTCGTCGGCAATCCCTTGATCGCGGATGTGACCCTGCAGAATGGCGGCGTCGTCGTCGTCACCGGCAAGGGCTACGGCGCAACCAATTTCATCGCCCTCGACCGCACCGGCCAGGTGCTGGTGGACCGTCAGATCCAGGTCGAAGGCCCGACCGACCAGCTCGTCACGGTCTATCGCGGCGTCGACCGCGAGACCTACAGCTGCATGCCGGTCTGCCAGCGCCGCATCACCCTCGGCGACGGCGATAGCTACTTCAAGACGACGATCGATCAGGCCGGCTCGCTGAGCAGCCAGGCCACCGGCTCCGGCCAGGCCGCCGCGGCCAAGCCGACGAACTGACCGCTTCCGCTCCCGGCGCATTCATGCGCCGGAGCCGCGGCGGGTGCCGACATGGTTAGGATCGGGTTAACGGAGCGTGGCATTCTGTCGCGACCCGGCGAAACATTTCAACAATGAGTTTCCGGTACGCGTTGGCGGCCATGCTCATGCGGAGTCATTGATGCCGCCGCCCGCCTGTTCTTCCGGAAACCTGCTGCACCGTTTCCGCCGTAATCGTCGCGGCTCGGCGGCTGTCGAGTTCGCGCTGGTCGCGCCGCTGTTCTTCGGGCTGCTGTTCGCGATCATCGAGACGTCAATGATCTTCTTCGCCGGCCAGGTGCTGGAGACGGTGACGCAGGATTCCGCGCGTGCGATCATGACCGGCCAGGCGCAGAGCGGCGCGGTCACGGGCTGCTCGACGCCCTGCACCCAGGCGCAGTTCAAGACCTATGTCTGCAGCCAGATCAGCGCTCTGTTCGATTGCGCCAATGGCATCTATATCGACGTGCGCAGCTACTCGCAGTTCGCCTCCGTCAATCTCGCCACGCCGATCGATGCGAGCGGAAACTTCCTCGCGGCCAACATGCAGTACAGCCTCGGCAATGCCGGCGACATCGTCGTCGTGCGCCTGTTCTACCAGTGGCCGCTGTTCGTCACCGGCCTCGGTTTCAACGCCGCAAATCTGAACAACAGCAAGCGCCTGCTGACCGCGACTGCGGCCTTCAAGAACGAGCCCTTCTGATGACGCGGAATTTGCGCCCGACATCGCGCATCTGGCTTCGCCTGCAGCGCTTCGCGCGCGACACGCGCGGCCTCGCCGCCGTCGAGTTCGCGTTTGTGCTGCCGGTGATGATGGTGCTGTTCTTCGGCACCATCGAGTTCTGTTCCGGCATCGCGGTCAGCCGCAAGGTGACGCTGATGGCGCGCACGCTGTCCGACCTGACGTCGCAATCGACCGCGGTGGCGAACAGCGATCTGACCAACTTCTTCAATGCCAGCATCGGCATCATGACGCCCTATTCGGCGACCCCGGCGAACATGACGATCTCCGAGCTTTTCGTCGATCCCACCACGCTGGTTGCGCGCGTGCAGTGGAGCCAGGGTTCGGCGCCGCGAGCCACCAGCAGCACGGTGCAGATTCCGGGCGCATTGCAGGTCGGCGGCACCTACCTGATCTTCAGCGAGGTCAACTACAAATACGTCCCGACGGTCGGCTGGGTGATGGCGAAGGCCGGGATCACCCTCAGCGACGTCGGTTATACCCGCCCGCGGCAATCGGTCTGCGTGTACTACACCGGCAACGCGGCGACGGCGTCGAGCTGTACGAAGCTGTAGGTCACCGAAGCTGGTTCCGTTCCGATGGAATCCGAACGCAGCTCCGGATTTCCGTTCTGAACGGCATTCTTCTCGCCGAGCGGTTTCGCCTCGCCCGCGTCTCAAAACGTTCGTATACAAACAAAAAGGCCGCACCTAACGATGCGGCCTTCATTGCCTCAAAGTCATTGCCCTAACGTCAAACTCTTGACGGCAATTTCCCGAAAGCCAGGGTTCCTGAAGGTCGAGGCTTGCGGGAAATCGGCTTATCCAGCGGCGCGCAGATTGTCGGCCGAGGATTTGCCGGAACGGCGGTCAGCCACGATCTCGTAGGAGATCTTCTGGCCTTCACGCAAAGTACCAAGGCCGGCACGCTCGACTGCACTGATGTGCACGAACACGTCGTTCCCGCCTTCATCCGGCTGGATGAAGCCGTAGCCCTTGGTCGCGTTAAACCACTTCACGGTTCCCATGCTCACGTGGGTAGTCCCTTCTCAGATATACAAGTTCAAGACCCGCTGATCGGCGGGGTGGTGAGATCGAATTTTTGGAAGGGTCGTCAGCGTCTGAACCGGCTGTACCGGTGGATAGCTAATGTCGTCCGGCCGAAAATCGATGCTAGATATTATTCGATAGAAAGGTTCAAAACAATCCTGACGTGCGCGATTTTTTGGCCCAGCGCAGCCGCCGGCCATTTGTCGCGCATGACGAGGGCATGTCATGCGCGCAGCGGTTGCAAGGCCCAGCCCTACCGGCGGCGGAACTGGCCGCCGCGTTGCTGGCCACCCCGCGGTGGACCGCCCGGCGAACTCGGACGTTCGTCCTTGTGACGGAATATCAGGCGGCCCTTTTCGAGATCGTAGGGCGACATTTCGATCGTGACCCGGTCGCCGGCCAGCGTCTTGATGCGGTTCTTCTTCATCTTGCCGGCTGTGTAGGCGACGATCTCGTGCCCGGCGTCGAGTTGAACCCGGTAGCGAGCGTCGGGGAGGATTTCGGTCACCAGTCCTTCGAACTGGATCAGCTCTTCCTTGGCCATATGTTTCTCCAGACCGAGCGACGGCTAGTGCTTCGGTCGGTTGTTGCGGTTGGATTGCGGATTCGGCCGGCTTTCGCGATGCAAGAAGGCGACGCCCTGGATGCCTTCGCTGCTGCCGGCCTGCGACGGACGCGGCGACTCGCCCCGGCTCGTCTGCGGCGCCCCATTGTTACCACCTCGACGGCGGCGGCGGCGAGGCCCTTTTGCACTTGGAGCGGCCTCGTTCCCACGGACATTGTGGGCTCGCGGGGCAGAACGCCCGCCGCGGTGCGGATGGGCCGCCTGCGCCGGCGCCGCGGCCTCGCGGTTGCCAGGAGTGCGGCGGTCTTCCCGCGGCACCGTGATGCGGATCAGCCGCTCGATGTCGCGCAGGTAGCCCATCTCCTCGGCGCCGGCGACCAGCGAGATCGCGACGCCGTCGGCACCGGCGCGCGCGGTGCGGCCGATGCGGTGAACATAGGTTTCAGGCACGTTCGGCAGGTCGAAATTCACCACATGGCTTATGCCGTCGACGTCGATGCCGCGGGCGGCGATGTCGGTCGCGACCAGCGTGCGGATCTCGCCGGAGCGGAACGCCGCCAGCGTGCGCTCGCGGTGGTTCTGCGACTTGTTGCCGTGGATCGCGTTGGCCTCGATGCCGGCCTTGGCGAGGCTCTTCACGACCTTGTCGGCGCCATGCTTGGTGCGGGTGAAGACGAGGGCGCGGTTGACCGGTTCATGCTTCAGGAGCTGCGCCAGCAACGCCGGTTTGGCCGCGAAATCGACCTGGATCGCGCGCTGGGCGATGCGGTCCACGGTCGAGGACACCGGCGTCACCGCGACGCGGGCGGGGTCGCGCAGCATCGCCTCGGCGAGCTCGGCGATGTCCTTGGGCATGGTTGCCGAGAAGAACAGCGTCTGCCGCCGGATCGGCAGCTTGGCGACGATTTTCCTGATGTCGTTGATGAAGCCCATGTCGAGCATGCGGTCGGCTTCATCGAGCACCAGGAACTCGACCTGGTTGAGCTTCAGCCCGTTGCTCTGCACGAGGTCGAGCAGGCGGCCGGGGGTGGCCACCATCACCTCGACGCCCTGCATCACGGCGCGAACCTGGCGGCCCATCGGCACGCCGCCGATCGCCAGTGCCGAGGAGAGGCGGATGTGGCGGCCATAGGCGTTGAAGCTGTCGAGGATCTGCCCCGAAAGCTCGCGCGTAGGCGAGAGCACCAGCACCCGGCAGCTCTTGGGCTGCGGGCGGACGCGGTTCTCGAGCAGGCGGTGCAGGATCGGCAGCGCGAACGAGGCGGTCTTGCCGGTGCCGGTCTGGGCGATGCCGACGACGTCACGTCCGGTGAGCGCGAGCGGGATGGTCTGGGCCTGGATGGGTGTGGGCGTGAGATAATTTTCTTCTCGAAGCGCACGGGCGATGGGATCGGCAAGGCCGAAATCCTGAAAGGAGGTCAAAAGATCATTCTTTCCATAAAGGCAGTCGTCGTCCCGGCCGATATTGCCAGGATCGCACGAGGGCTCAGGACACCCGCGTGTCTGGGGCATCTAGCTTGGTTAGCTGATAAGGCGAGCCAGAAGCCGTTGGGACGGCTTGGAACACGCAGCTCGCAAGGCACCGCGATTCGCGGCACCGCACGCATATGGACCAGGAACACGGCGTTTTCAAGGGTTTGCGAAACCGCGCGACAGATGCTCGCGAGGCCAGTCGTTGCGCAGCGTGTCACAAATCCATGCCGGAAATTTAGCCAAAGTCCCGATTTTGCCTATGAAATAGGCCGTCTGCTCTTCCGGCATACATTTTTTTAGCCCAAGAAATAGGCGCGCATATTCCGTATTTTCACGGAACTGGCAAAATTATCCAGTTGGTCCATTGGCTTAGTCGGCATGTGGTGCGTGGCACAGTTCTTGCGATTCCCTTAACCGCAGGCGGCCATGTGGGCCGTTCGCAAGCGTTCACGCCTGCGTCAGGGAGATGACATTTCATGCTTACTCAGCTTACTCACGCTATAACGACGATGACTCGTCGTCGCGCTCTCGCGGCGACCGCCGGCCTGGTTCTGGGCCTGGCTGCGTCCTCGCCGTTCTCGCCCGCGCTAGCGGCCGACGACACCATCAAGGTCGGTATTCTCCACTCGCTCTCCGGCACCATGGCCATCAGCGAAACCACGCTGAAGGACACTATTCTTTTCCTGATCGACGAGCAGAACAAGAAGGGCGGCGTGCTCGGCAAGAAGCTCGAGGCCGTCGTGGTCGATCCCGCGTCGAACTGGCCGCTGTTTGCGGAGAAGGCGCGCGAACTGATCACCAAGGACAAGGTCGCGGTCGTGTTCGGCTGCTGGACCTCGGTGTCGCGCAAGTCCGTGCTTCCGGTGTTCAAGGAGCTGAACAACATCCTGTTCTACCCCGTGCAGTATGAGGGCGAAGAGTCCGAGCGCAACGTGTTCTACACCGGCGCTGCGCCGAACCAGCAGGCGATCCCCGCCGTCGACTACCTGATGAAGGAAGAGAAGGTGAAGCGCTGGGTGCTGGCCGGCACCGACTACGTCTATCCGCGCACCACCAACAAGATCCTGGAAGCGTACCTGAAGTCGAAGGGCGTCGCCCAGGATGACATCATGATCAACTACACGCCGTTCGGTCACTCCGACTGGCAGACGATCGTGGCCGACATCAAGAAGTTCGGCTCGGCCGGCAAGAAGACCGCCGTGGTCTCCACCATCAACGGCGACGCCAACGTTCCCTTCTACAAGGAGCTCGGCAACCAGGGCATCAAGGCGACCGACATTCCGGTGGTCGCGTTCTCGGTCGGCGAGGAAGAGCTCGCAGGTCTCGATACCAAGCCGCTGGTCGGCCATCTCGCCGCCTGGAACTACTTCGAGTCGATCAAGACTCCGGCGAACGAGAAGTTCATCAAGGAGTGGCAGGCCTACACCAAGAATCCGAAGCGCACGACCAACGACCCGATGGAAGCACACTACATCGGCTTCAACATGTGGGTGAAGGCGGTCGAGAAGGTGAAGTCGACCGATCCGGACAAGGTGATCGACGCGCTCCCGGGCATCGAGGCGCCGAACCTGACCGGTGGCGTGTCGAAGATGCTGCCGAACCACCACATCACCAAGCCGGTGTTCATCGGCGAGATCAAGGCCGACGGCCAGTTCGACGTGGTCTGGAAGACTCCGGGCCTGGTCCCCGGCGACGCCTGGTCGAAGGAGCTTGAAGGTTCCAAGGACCTGATCGGCGACTGGGTCGGCAAGAAGTGCGGCAACTGGAACACCAAGACCAACAAGTGCGGCGGCCAGGGCTCTTAAAAAGACGCTCCTGATCCGATCCACGACACAACCTTCCAAGACGCTGGAGAAGGCGGCGCCGTCTGCCGCCTTCTCCTCACACTCCTGCCGGGGTACTCACGTGTTCGCCAACTGCCTTGATCGCCTTCGCGCGCTGTTGCTTTCCGTCCTGCTGCTCAGCTGCTTCGCCCTGCCGGCGCTGGCCGGTCCATTCGAGGACTCGGTCGCCAAATTCGCCAATGACGAATTTTCCGACACCGAGGCGGCGATCGGCGAGGTCGCTTCCTCGGGCAATCCACTTGCCTCCCCCATCATCAGTGCGCTGCAGGATGGCCGCCTGTCGGCCGATCCCGACAGCAAGAAGGTCTTCATCACCAAGACCGACGGCTCGATCATCGATGCCGCCACGGGCGCTGCCGTGGACAAGTTGCCAGACAATGCCGCGGCGGTCCGGCTCAACAACCGCCTGCGCCGCACCGTGGAGGCCGCGCTCGGCGGCCTGACGCTGCTGTCACCGGATCCGGCCAAGCGCCTGGCAGCCGCGCAATCCGTGTTCAAGAGCCACGAGGAGAGCCTGCTGCCGACGGTAGACAATGCGCTCGCCAAGGAGACCGTAAAGTCGATCAAGCAGGCCTTCGCCGAGGCGCGCGCGGCCATCATCCTGTTCAAGTCCGACGCGACCGACAGCGACAAGCTCGACGCCATCGCCGTGGTCAAGTCGCGTGGCGACCAGGAGGCGCTGGCGCTGCTCTCCGATCTCGGCACCGACCAGCCGCCGTTGGTCGCCAAGGCCGCGGCAAGCGCGATTTCCTCGATCCAGAGCAATCTCGCGATGTGGTCGATGGTGCAGAACGCCTGGTACGGCCTGTCGCTCGGCTCGGTGCTCCTGCTCGCGGCGATCGGCCTTGCCATCACCTTCGGCGTGATGGGCGTCATCAACATGGCGCATGGCGAG
Organism: Bradyrhizobium jicamae; assembly: GCF_018130215.1. Taxonomy (GTDB): domain Bacteria; phylum Pseudomonadota; class Alphaproteobacteria; order Rhizobiales; family Xanthobacteraceae; genus Bradyrhizobium; species Bradyrhizobium jicamae_A. The sequence continues at coordinate 80,953 of NZ_JAFCKQ010000020.1, read as the reverse complement.
ATGGTGATGCTCGGGGCCTACACCACCTTCGTGGTGCAGGAGGTGATCCGCGCCCGCTACCCCGGCCTGTTCGACTATTCGCTGCTGATCGCGGTGCCGCTCGCCTTCGTCGTCGCCGGCGCCGTCGGTGTCGTGATCGAGCGAACCATCATCCGTTTCCTCTACGGCCGTCCGCTGGAAACCCTGCTTGCGACCTGGGGCCTGTCGCTGGTGCTGCAACAGGCCGTGCGCACCCTGTTCGGCCCGACCAATCGCGAGGTCGGCAACCCGTCCTGGATGAGCGGCGCGTTCGACCTCGGCCAGATCACCATCACCTACAACCGGCTCTGGATCCTCTGCTTCACGCTCGCGGTATTCGCCATCCTGCTTGCGATGCTGCGCTACACCGCGCTGGGACTCGAGATGCGCGCGGTGACGCAGAACCGGCGCATGGCGGCCTCGATGGGCATCGCCACCTCGCGCGTCGACGCGCTGACCTTCGGCCTCGGCTCCGGCATCGCCGGGATTGCCGGCGTGGCGCTCTCCCAGATCGACAATGTCAGCCCGAACCTCGGCCAGAGCTATATCATCGACAGCTTCATGGTCGTGGTGTTCGGCGGCGTCGGCAATCTCTGGGGCACGCTGGTCGGCGCCTTCACGCTCGGCATCGCCAACAAGTTCCTCGAACCGGTGGCGGGCGCGGTGCTCGGCAAGATCGCGATCCTGGTGCTGATCATCCTGTTCATCCAGAAGCGGCCCCGCGGCCTGTTCGCGCTCAAGGGACGGGCGGTGGAAGCATGACCCCGCACATCCTCACCCGCTCGCTCGATCGTGCTGCGGCGACCTTCATCCTGGTCGTCGCAACCCTCGGCGTGCTGATCCCGCTATCGAACCTGCTGCTGCCGCAGGGCTCGGCACTCCACGTCCCGACCTACCTGGTGGCGCTTTGGGGCAAGTATGTCTGTTATGCCATCCTGGCGCTCTCGATCGACCTGATCTGGGGTTATTGCGGCATCCTCTCGCTTGGCCATGGCGCGTTCTTCGCCCTCGGCGGCTACGCCATGGGCATGTACCTGATGCGCCAGATCGGCAGCCGCGGCGTCTACGGCAATCCTGTCCTGCCGGACTTCATGGTGTTCCTGAACTGGAGCAAGCTGCCCTGGTATTGGTACGGCTTCGATCACTTTGCCTTCGCCGCGCTGATGGTGCTGCTGGTACCGGGCCTCCTGGCATTCTGCTTCGGCTGGCTTGCCTTCAGATCCCGCGTTACCGGTGTCTATCTCTCGATCATCACCCAGGCGATGACCTATGCGCTGCTGCTCGCGTTCTTCCGCAACGATTTCGGCTTCGGTGGAAACAACGGCCTGACCGATTTCAAGGACATCCTCGGCTTCAACGTGCAGGCGGAAGGCACGCGCTGCGCGCTGTTCCTGCTGAGCTGCCTGGCGCTCATCATCGCATTCATGATGTGCCGCGCGGTGGTGTCCTCGAAGCTCGGCAAGGTCCTGATCGCGGTGCGCGACGCCGAAAGCCGCACCCGCTTCCTCGGCTACCGGGTCGAATCCTACAAGCTGTTCGTGTTCACCCTGTCGGCCTGCATGGCCGGCGTCGCGGGCGCGCTTTACGTACCGCAGGTCGGCATCATCAACCCGAGCGAGTTCGCGCCCGGCAACTCCATTGAAGCGGTGATCTGGGTCGCCGTCGGTGGCCGCGGAACGCTGGTCGGCGCTGCGCTCGGCGCCGTCGTGGTCAACTATGCCAAGACCTTCTTCACCTCGGGGCCGCTGGCGCCGTACTGGCTGTTCATGCTGGGCGCGCTGTTCATCCTGGTCACGCTGCTGCTGCCCAAGGGCATCGTCGGCACCTTCAACAGCTGGCGCGAGAACCAGCGCAGCACCGGCATAGCGGCTGACGAAGCCAGCGCGGCGCGCGAAGACGGCGTCCGCGCGCCGAAGATGGCGGAGTAGGCCGATGAACGTGATGGATACCCGCGCGACCTCGGCCATGCTCTATCTCGACGGCGTGCACGTCTCGTTCGACGGCTTCCACGCCATCAACAACCTGTCGCTGACGCTCGCGCCCGGCGAGATGCGCGCCATCATCGGCCCCAACGGTGCCGGCAAGACCACGATGATGGACATCATCACGGGCAAGACCAGGCCGGACCAGGGCACGGTGCTGTTCGACGGCACCGTCGACCTGACGCGGCTCGACGAGACCCGCATCGCCGAGCTCGGCATCGGACGCAAGTTCCAGAAGCCGACCGTGTTCGAGAGCCAGACCGTGCAGGACAATCTGCTGCTCGCGCTCAATGTCGATCACTCCGTGCGCGGCACGCTGTTCTGGCGCGGCAGCAAGGCGGAATCAGAGCGTATCGACAAGGTGCTCGAGACCATCCGCCTCACCGATGCGCGCAACCGCCTCGCCGGCAGCCTGTCGCACGGCCAGAAGCAATGGCTCGAGATCGGCATGCTGCTGGCGCAGGACCCGAAGGTACTGCTGGTCGACGAGCCGGTCGCGGGCATGACCGATGTCGAGACCCATCTGACCGCCGAGCTCCTCAAGCAGATCAACAAGAACCACACCATCATGGTGGTCGAGCACGACATGACGTTCGTCCGCGAGCTCGGCGTCAAGGTGACGTGCCTGCACGAAGGTTCGGTGCTGGCGGAAGGCAGCATCGATCAGGTGTCGTCGAACGAGCGCGTCGTCGAAGTGTATCTGGGACGTTAGAGCGATGCTGAAGGTCGAAAACATCAACCTGTTCTACGGTGCGGCGCAGGCGCTGCGCGGCGTGTCGCTGAGCGCCGAGCCCGGCAAGGTCACCTGCGTGCTCGGGCGCAACGGCGTCGGCAAGACCTCGCTGCTGCGCGCCATGGTCGGGCAATATCCGATCGCCTCGGGCACGATCAACTTCGACGGCAAGGACATCACGACGCTGAAGCCATACGAGCGGGCGCGCCGCGGCATCGGCTTCGTGCCGCAGGGCCGCGAGATCTTCCCGCTGCTGACGGTGGAGGAGAACCTCAAGACCGGCTTCGGTCCGCTGAAGCGCGAGGACCGCAACATCCCCGACGACGTGTTCTCGCTGTTTCCGGTGCTGGAGACCATGCTCGGCCGCCGCGGCGGCGACCTCTCGGGCGGCCAGCAGCAGCAGCTCGCGATCGGCCGCGCTTTGGTGATGCGGCCAAAGCTCCTGCTGCTGGACGAGCCGACCGAAGGCATCCAGCCGTCGATCATCAAGGATATCGGCCGCGCCATCTCCTACCTGCGCAACCTCGGCAACATCGCGATCGTGCTGGTCGAACAATATCTCGACTTTGCCTGCGAACTCGGCGACAGTTTCGCCGTGATGGACCGGGGCGCGGTGAAATATGCCTGCGACCGCGCGAACCTCGATCCGACCGAGATCAGCCGCCAGATGGCGCTGTGACAAGATGACGTCGCTTGCTGCGGCGCGTACCTGTGGGAGTGTCGGGCGGATATGCGGAGCGAGATCGCGGGCGCGGCTTCAGCGACGTTTGCGGCGAACCGCGCCCAGGGCGCGGTCAGGTTCGGCGTCCATCTCAGGGATGGCGTGACCCGCCGCGGTGACCTTCATGAATCAGGCTCGTTGCGGGTGCGATTTCCGTCGCCGGAAGGCGAAGGGTTGTCGGCCATGTTCGTCAACACCGCCGGGGGGATCGCCGGCGGCGATCGTTTCGACGTCGGCATCGCTGCCGGCGAGGGCGCCCGCCTGACGCTGACCACGGCGGCCGCCGAGAAAGTCTATCGCGCGCCGGCAGCATTTTCGAGCGAAGTGGTTACCAGTTCGCGTGAAGAAAATGCGTCCGAGGATGGCGAGAGTTTGGTGCGATCCAGACGGATCGCGCCAAACCCGGGGACGGCGGCGCAGCTTGCGATATCGCTGAAGGTTGCGGCCGGCGCGCATCTCGCCTGGCTGCCGCAGGAGACCATCCTGTTCGATCGCGCCCGCATCCATCGCCGTTTCGACATCGACCTCGCCGAGGGCGCGTCCCTCCTGCTCTGCGAGATCGTGGTATTCGGCCGCACTGCCATGGGCGAAACGATGCGGCACGGCGAATTCGTCGATCGCTGGCGGATGCGCCGTGGCGGCCGGCTGGCATTCGCGGAGACGATCCGCCTCGACGGCGCGATCGGCGACAAGCTTGCGCGGCCCGCGATCGCCAAGGGTTGCGCGGCGATCGGCACCGCGCTGATCGTGCCTGGTGACGAGGCGCTGGTCGAGCGCATCCGCGAGGCGTCCGAAAGCTTCGGTGGCGAGGTCGGCATCTCAGCCTGGAATGGATTTGCAATGGCGCGCTTCTGTGCCCAAGATGCGGGGAGGCTGCGCGCCGACATGATGGCGGTGCTCGGCCGTGCCTCCGCCGCCCCGCTGCCAAGACTCTGGCTCAACTAGAAGCCTGTGGCTCAACCAAACCTTTCAACGCTTTCAGAGTGCTCGCATGAATTTGTCTCCCCGCGAAAAGGACAAGCTCCTGGTCTCGATGGCGGCCATGGTGGCGCGCCGCAGGCTCGAGCGCGGCGTCAAGCTGAACCATCCCGAGGCCGTGGCGCTGATCACCGATTTCATCGTCGAGGGCGCGCGCGACGGTCGCACGGTTGCCGAGCTGATGCAGGCCGGCGCCAAGGTCCTGACCCGCGACCAGGTGATGGCCGGGATCCCGGAGATGATCCACGATATCCAGGTCGAGGCGACGTTTCCCGACGGGACCAAGCTGGTCACCGTGCACGAGCCGATCCGATGATGCCGGAGGGCACACGCCTCGTCACGCGTGCCGTCCGTTTCGCCGCGGAGCGGCACGCCGACCAGCGCCGCAAGGGGCTGCGGCAGCGACCCTATTTCAATCATCTTGCGGAGGTTGCCGATCTCCTGTCGGAGGCAACCGGAGGCGACGACACAGCGCTGATCGCTGCCGCATACCTGCATGATACGATTGAGGATACCCAGACCGGCCCCGACGAGTTGCGCGAGCAGTTCGGGGCGGACATTACCTCCCTCGTGATGGAGGTTACCGATGACAAGAGCTTGCCCAAGATGGAGCGCAAGCGGCTCCAGATCGCAACTGCGCCGAAGAAGAGCCCGCGCGCAAAGCTGCTCAAGATTGCCGACGCGACCAGCAACGTCAGGACTTTGGCGCTCGATCCACCAACCGATTGGGGTGCCGATCGCATGCAGGACTACGTCGATTGGGCCGGGCAGGTCATCAGTCATTGCCGTGGATTGAATCCAATCCTCGACACTGCATTCGACACCGCAACGGCGGAGGCGCGCGCCGCAATCAGCGCTCGCATGGCAGAAGGAGCCAAGGCATGATCCCCGGAGAACTCTTCATCAAGGATGGCGAGATCGAGCTCAATGCGGGCCGCAAGACGGTGACGGTGTCGGTTGCCAACAGCGGCGACCGCCCGATCCAGGTCGGCTCGCACTATCATTTCTTCGAAACCAACCCGGCGCTGAAGTTCGACCGCAAGAAAGCCCGCGGCATGCGCCTCGACATCGCCGCCGGCACCGCCGTGCGTTTCGAGCCGGGCCAGACTCGTGATGTCCAGCTGGTCGCGCTGGCCGGCAAGCGCGTCATCTACGGCTTTCGGGCCGAGGTGAAGGGCAAGCTGTAAACCCATGCTCTCCGCGATCCGCCTCATTTCCGAAGCAGCTGAGCTTGCCGCGCGCCGCCACAACGGAATGGCGCGCAAGGGGCGTGGCAATGAGCCCTATATCAATCATCTGGCCGAGGTCGCCAACCTGCTCGCAGTCGTCACCGATGGGGTTGATGCCGAGTTGGTCGCGGCCGGCTGGCTGCACGACACGATCGAGGATACCGAGACGACGCGCGAGGAACTCGCCCGGAGATTCGGCACGCGCGTCGCCTCGCTGGTCGTCGAATGCACTGACGACATGAGCCTGCCGCAACCGGTGCGCCGGCAGAAGCAGATCGAGGACGCTCCGCATAAATCTACCGATGCAAAGCTGATCAAGACCGCCGACAAGATCAGCAATATCGGTGCCCGGATCGTGCCGCATCCAAGTGCGGATGAGCGCGGCGATCTCGCCGATTATGCGGCCTGGGCCGATCGGGTGGTTGCCGGTTGCCGGGGAATCAATCCGCGGCTCGACCGCATTTTCGATGACACCGTTGCGCGCGCGAAGGCCGCGCTGGCTGACACAGGGGGCTGAGATGTCCGTCAAGATCAAACGTTCCGTTTATGCCGACATGTTCGGCCCCACCACCGGCGACAAGGTGCGGCTCGCCGACACCGACCTGATCATCGAGGTCGAGAAGGACCTAACCACCTATGGCGAGGAGGTGAAATTCGGCGGCGGCAAGGTGATCCGCGACGGCATGGGCCAATCGCAGGTGACGAACGCGCAGGGCGCCGCCGACACCGTGATCACCAACGCGCTGATCGTCGACCACTGGGGTATCGTGAAGGCCGACGTCGCGATCAAGGAGGGCATGATCGCAGCCATAGGCAAGGCCGGCAATCCGGATATCCAGCCCAACGTCACCATCGTGATCGGGCCCGGCACCGACGTGATCGCGGGCGAGGGCAAGATCCTCACCGCGGGCGGATTCGACAGCCACATCCATTTCATCTGCCCGCAGCAGATCGAGCACGCGCTGATGAGTGGCGTCACCTCGATGCTGGGCGGCGGCACCGGGCCGTCGCATGGCACCTTCGCCACCACCTGCACGCCGGGTCCGTGGCACATGGGGCGGATGATCCAGTCGTTCGATGCTTTCCCGGTCAATCTCGGCATCTCCGGCAAGGGCAACGCGTCCCGCCCCGCTGCGCTGGTCGAGATGGTCAAGGCCGGTGCCTGTGCGCTGAAGCTGCACGAGGACTGGGGCACCACGCCGTCGGCGATCGACACCTGCCTCTCGGTCGCCGACGACTACGACGTCCAGGTGATGCTGCACTCGGACACGCTGAACGAGTCGGGCTTCGTCGAGGACACCGTGAAGGCGTTCAAGGGCCGCACGATCCACGCCTTCCATACCGAGGGCGCCGGTGGCGGCCATGCACCTGACATCATCAAGATTGCAGGGCTGAAGAACGTGCTGCCGTCCTCGACCAATCCGACGCGGCCGTTCACCCGCAACACCATCGACGAGCATCTGGACATGCTGATGGTGTGTCACCATCTCGATCCCTCGATCGCCGAAGACCTCGCCTTTGCCGAAAGCCGCATCCGCAAGGAGACCATCGCAGCGGAGGACATCCTGCACGATCTCGGCGCGCTCTCGATGATGTCGTCGGATTCGCAGGCGATGGGCCGGCTGGGGGAGGTCATCATCCGCACCTGGCAGACCGCCGACAAGATGAAGAAGCAGCGCGGCGCGCTGCCGCAGGACCGGGGCAACGACAACGACAATTTCCGCGTCAAGCGCTACATCGCCAAATACACCGTCAATCCCGCGATCGCGCATGGCGTCTCGAAGCTGATCGGCTCGGTCGAGAAGGGGAAGCTCGCCGATCTCGTGCTGTGGTCGCCGGCATTCTTCGGCGTCAAGCCTGATTGCATCATCAAGGGCGGCTCCATCGTGGCGGCTCCGATGGGCGATCCCAACGCCTCGATCCCGACGCCGCAGCCCGTGCACTATCAGCCGATGTTCGCAGCGTTCGGCAAGTCGCTGACGGCATCATCGGTGGTATTCACCTCGAAGGCGGCGGTGACCGGCGGCCTCGCCCGCAAGCTTGGCATATCCAAGAAGCTCTACGCCGTGCAGAACACCCGCGGAAAGATCTCAAAGAAGAGCATGATTCACAATGACGCCACCCCCGACATCGAAGTCGATCCGGAGACCTATGAGGTACGCGCAGACGGCGAGCTCCTGACCTGCGCGCCGGCGGAGGTGCTGCCCATGGCACAGCGTTACTTTATGTTCTAAAACCGCTCCCGGTATCTGTAATCAAAAGAGAAAACCGGGAGGAATTTCAATGATTTACGTCGTCGCCACGCTGACCATCAAGCCCGAGACCCGTGCCGAGTTCATCGCCGCGGCGACGGCCTGCATCAAGGAGACCCGGAAGGAGCCGGGCAACATCGCCTACGATCTGCACGAGAGCGTCACCGACCACAGCAAGATGGTGTTCGTCGAGCAGTGGGACAACGCCGAGGCGCTGGTGCCGCATCGCGCCGCCGAGCACATGAAGACGTTTGGCCGGGTCGCAGTGAAATGCATGGCCGCGCCGCCGAAGATCGAGGTGATCACGCCGGAGAAGGTCGACGTGCGCTAAGCAAGAAGACGGAGAATATCTATGATCTACGTGATTGCCACCACGCCGATGAAGCCGGAGAACCGCGACGACTTCATCAGGGGGCACAAGGCCTGCACCGTCGAGACCCGCAAGGAGAAGGGCTGCCTCTCCTATGACGGCCATGTCAGCGTCAACGACCCCAATCTCTATGTCGTGGTCGAGCGCTGGGAGACCCGCGACGACCTCAACGCGCACGCCAGGGCTCCGCACATGAGGGTGTGGCGGGATTATTCCGCGCAGATGAAGACCGCGCCGACGGTGATCGAGATCATCAGCGACGGCAAGGTCGAAAAGATCTAACGCATTGGGCAGGTTTCGATGATCCGCGCGACCAAGGTTTTCGGACAGCATCGCTGGAAGGAGGCGCCGGCAGACACCGTCGTGCTCGATTTCGACGACCGTCATCGGCGACGGATGGTGATGTCAGGCACGCGCGGGCTCGAGTTCCTGCTCGATCTCGAGACCGCGGTCGCCTTGCGGGGCGGCGATGCGCTGGTGCTGGAGGACGGCCGCCTGGTCGAGGTGGTCGCGGCGCCGGAGCCGCTGCTCGAAATCCGCGGCAGCGATCCTCATCATCTGATCCGGGTCGCCTGGCATCTCGGCAACCGCCATCTGCCGACGCAGATCATGCCGAAGGGTCTGCGCATCCGCCGCGATCACGTGATCGAGGCGATGGTGCAGGGGTTGGGTGCCCGCGTCATCGAGATCGAAGCGCCGTTCGATCCCGAGGGCGGCGCCTATGCCGGCCACGCCGATGCCGAGGCGCACGCGGATGCTCATGGCGGGCACGACCATGCGCATAGCCACGCGCATGCCCATGGCCATCACCATCACCATGATCACGGGCATGATCACCATCATCGCGGTGATCACCATCACGATGATGGCCATGTCCATGACGAGCATTGCGGCCACGAGCATCACGATCACGACCACTCCCATGCTCATGACCACAAATGAGCACAATCCCGCCGCTGGCAGCGGCGGGATGACGGAAGAGGAGGCGCGGGCGCTGTACCGCCTGATGACATGGCTGTCGCCGTCCTTTCCGGTCGGCGCGTTCTCCTATTCCTCAGGCATCGAATGGGCGGTGGAGGCGGGCGACATCACGGACGCCGCATCGCTGCGCGACTGGCTTGCAGCGATGCTCGCCGACGGCAGCGGATTTTGCGACAGCGTTTTCCTGGCGCAGAGCCACCGCGCGGCATCGGGGCACGACGATGCCACCCTCAAGGAGATCGCCGAACTCGCCGCCGCCTTCGTGCCTTCGCGCGAGCGGCAGCTCGAGACCACGACGCAAGGCCGCGCCTTCATCGATATCGCGCGCGCAGCGTGGAATTCCGCAGGCCTCGACGCCATGGTTGCGACGTGCGACGGCTCGGTCGTCTATCCGGTCGCGGTCGGCCTCGTCAGCGCTGCGCATGGCATTCCGCTGGCGCCGGCACTGCACGCTTTCCTGCACGCCGTGGTCTCCAACTGGATCTCTGCAGGGAGCCGGCTGATCCCGCTGGGGCAAACCGACAGCCAGCGCGTGCTGGCCGCTCTCGAACCTGATGTCGCCGAGACCGCCCGGCGCGCCGGCGCTGCATCGCTCGACGATCTCGGCAGCGCAACGTTCCGCGCCGATCTCGCCAGCCTCCGCCATGAGGCGCAATATACGAGGCTGTTCCGGTCATGATGCACGAGACTGTCCGCGCGGCGGCCCGGCGCAGGCCCGGACCCATGACCACCGATGTTCGGGTTATGAAGGGCTGCGGCTCCGGCTTCGCGAAACGATTCACTTCTGGGGTAATGGATCCCGGCTTGTGCACCAGGCCGGGACGACAATGGATGGATTGACATGCCCACTTCTCACGGCCCATTGCGTGTCGGCGTTGGCGGTCCGGTCGGTTCCGGCAAGACCGCGCTGATGGACCTGCTCTGCAAGGCGATGCGCGAACGCTACGACATCGCGGCGATCACCAACGACATCTACACCAAATGGGATGCCGAGTTCCTGGTACGTTCGGGGTCGCTGACGGCAGATCGCATCGCCGGTGTCGAGACAGGCGGCTGCCCGCACACCGCGATCCGCGAGGACGCCTCGATGAATCTCGCCGCGGTCGCCGACATGCGCGCCAAGTTTCCGAACCTCGACCTGGTGCTGATCGAGTCCGGCGGCGACAACCTCGCTGCGACCTTCTCGCCCGAGCTGGCGGACCTGACCATCTACGTGATCGACGTTGCCGCCGGCGACAAGATCCCGTCCAAGGGCGGTCCCGGGATCACGCGATCCGACCTGCTCGTGATCAACAAGATCGACCTCGCCCCCCATGTCGGTGCGTCGCTGGAAAAGATGGACACCGACGCGAAGCGGATGCGCGGCGAGCGGCCATTCGTGATGACCAACCTGAAGAAGAGCGACGGTCTCGACAGCATCGTCAGCTTCATCGAGACCAAGGGCGGCCTTCGGTCGCAGGCCAAGGGCAAGGTCGCCAAGGCGGGCTAGGCGTTAACGATTGTGGCGACGCTAGCTACGGCAGCCGCCAATCGCAGGTCCGCCGCAAAAAAGTTGCGCAATCGTCGGAACAATTCCCAACTTTGCCGATTAGCAACCTCTGGCGCCGCCAAAGATCGGCCGGGCGGCGCCAGCGTTAATGTTGCCGTTCGGCTCTTGTTGCGTACCGATGATCGCCATTCCATATTCCGCCGCGGCAGGCGCGCATCGTTTGTTGATCCGTCGCCGCTCCCGCAGACGTCAGATGCCTTCCATCCCTTTTCGCCACCCCCTGATTGCCGAGTAAGCGAGTGGTTCGGCTGGGCTTTATCGTCGGCTTGATTGCGTTGATCGGAGTCCTGCTCTCCGGTCTGGCCGCCTATCGGGTGCACGATCAGGAGCTGGCGCTCGACGGCATCGCGCTGGCACGGGCGATCGATGTCCACGCCAGCCTGGTGCAGGACCGTCTGACCGAGCGCGAGCTCCTGGCGCGGGTGGCCTCGGGGCTATTCAAGGCACCGTCGACGGTAAAGGCCAACATGCTGCAGCCGCTTCGCTCGGCGATCTACGCCTTCAAGACCGATTTCGTCGTCGCGGCCTGGATCGCGCGGCTGCGGCCGAACGAACTGACGGCGGCAGAGGCCGAACTGAAGGCCGCCGGCTTCACCAACCCACAGATCCGCGATTTCGACGATCAGCCGCTCGACATCAAGGCGCTCGACAAGCCGATCAACGTCCTGATGGACGTCGAGCCGCGCAACCCGGAGACCCTGAACATCCCGGGCCGTGCGTTCGACCGTCATTCGGTGGTCGGCCCGATGTTGGCGCAGGCGATGGCGGAGGCCAAGCCGGTGGCGTCGGATCCGATCCCGCTGTTGCGGATCAACGGTCCGGTCGGCGTCGTCCTGGCCGCGCCGGTGTTCCCGGAGGGCGCGTCGGAGCCGGCCGGCTTCGTCACCTTTTCCTACGAGCTGTCGTCCCTGATGCTGACCAATGACGATAGCTCGCTGTTCGCGGTGGCGCTGAAGGACCCACGCGATTCCAACGACGAGTTCACCGCCAACGAGCAGGGCGTGGTCACCTCGCGCGCGGTGCGCCAAAACGGACCGGCGCCGTCGATGGTACGCACCGTGACATTCGGCGGTCGCGACTGGTCGCTCGACTATTATGCCAAGAGCAACGCCACGGTGCGCGCGCAGCAGACCGCGACCATCGTCGCGGCGATTGGCCTCGCGCTGACCGGCATCGTCTGCGGCCTGTTCGGCTATGTCGCCTACAACAACCTGCGCCTCAGCCGCGAGATCGAGGTCCGGATCGGCTTCGAGCGGCGGCTGACGGCCGTCATCGACGAGCTCAATCATCGCGTCAAGAACATCCTTGCGGTGATCCAGTCGATCGTGACCCGCACACTGCGCCACGGTGCGGACATCGACGTGGCGCGCGAGCTGCTGATCGGGCGCATCCATGCGATGTCGAACGTGGTGACGCTGCTCAGCGAGAGCCAGTGGCAGGGCGTCAAGCTGAAGGGGCTGTTCGAATCGCGCTCGATCCCGCATGCCGATCGCATCGCGGTGAACGGCCCCGACATCACCGTCAGCGCCCGCGCGGCGCAGTCGCTGTCACTGCTGTTCTTCGAGCTCGCCTCGCATTCCGACGAAGGCCTGTCGCTTGTCGGCAAGCATCCGCACATCGTCGCCAATTGGGAGGTCACCGGCGAGGACCAGGATACGGTCTTCCATTTCCGCTGGGAGGAGTTCAACACCAGCGAGGCGACGCGGCGGGTGGATAGCGATTTCGGCCTGATCCTGCTCGATCGCGTCGCGCCGGAAGCGCTCGGCGGCACCGCGAAGCGCTATTTCACCGACGTCTCCTACGTCTACGAGCTCACCGCGCCGATGGACACCGTCGTCGACATGACCGAGCGCGACCGCACCGAGCAGTTCTCCGCCCCGGTGCGTCCGGCGAAGAAATAGGGGCGGGCTCCCCTGAGGGCCACGCAAGCACGAGCCGGCACGAAAGCCAACCCGACCGGTCGAACTGAGCTCGCACGGCCCGGTCCGGGAACCCGTGCGGGCGGGTAAAAATCTCCCCTGGAACTCATCCAACGAGGGGGGATGCCACCGATATCCGTATTTGCCCGCAACCCTTTGTTAAACCTTCATTGAACATGCTCGGGCATATACGGGCAGGACAACGTTTGAGAACCCCGATGAGGTCTTGGGTCAGCCTGACCGTGCTCGCGGCACTTTTGCTGGCAGGGCTACCGCTTGCCTTGACTGCGGCCATAGTGCCTGACGGTCTTGAAACGACGCGCGCCAGCTACCGGCGGCCGGACGTCATTCCGTTCCCAAGCGACAATCCCTATTCCGAAGCGAAATCCGCGCTGGGCGAGAGGCTGTTCTTCGATCCGCTGCTTTCGCGATCCAAGACCCGCTCATGTGCGACTTGCCACAATCCGTCGCTGTCCTGGGCGGACGGGCTTCCGCGCGCGATCGGTGAGGACCCGAAGGGCCTGCCGATCCGTGCGCCGACGCTGATCGACGTGGCCTTCACCCAGCCACTCGGATGGGACGGCAAGTTCCACGACCTCGAGTCCGTAGCATTCGGACCGATCAAGAATCCGGCGAACATGAACCTCTCCGAGCCGGAATTGATCGCACGTCTCTCGGCGATCCCGGCCTACGGCGAAGCGTTCAGCCACGCATTTGGGGACAGCGCCATAACGCGCCCGAGAATCGAAGCGGCGTTGGCGACCTTCGAGCGCTCCATCGTTGCGGGCGAGGCACCGTTCGACCGGTGGATCAAGGGGGATAATTCGGCGATCAGCGCGGCGGCCAAGCGGGGCTTCCAGCTCTTCAACGGCAAGGCGCATTGCTCGTCCTGCCACAGCGGACCTTCCTTCTCGGACGGGTCTTTTCAGGATATTGGAACCGCCAAGGACAACGACATCGGGCGAGGTCGCCTGTTTCCGACGTCGACGAAGCTGCGCTATGCCTTCAAGACACCGACACTGCGGGACGTCGCGCGTCGCGGGCCCTATATGCACGACGGATCGGTCGCGACCCTGGAGGATGTCATAGACCTCTACGACAAGGGTGGGATCGACCGTCCGAGCCGGTCGCCGCAGATCCATCCTCTGTCATTGACGGAGAGTGAGAAGAAGGAACTGATTGCCTTCCTTCACACCCTTACGGCATCTTCGCGGACTTCCGAGGTGCCAAGGCTGCCGCGGTAACCGGGCGAGCCCGATCGGCCAGCAGCTGGAAGCCGGTCAGGTCAGGTGCGGCAGCACCGATCCCAACAGGCCAAGACCGACGATCAGAAGGGCGCCCGCGCAGCTCTCGAGGGCCTCGGCCCGTGACGGGAACCGCTTTGCCGCGAAGGCAATCGCCGAGCCCACCCCGACACTCACGACGCTCAGCGCCCCAAACATGTTCCCGGCTCCAGATCAGACCTCGTCCGGGATTCCACTACGACAGGTGGAATTGAGCCTCCGTGCCGGAATTAGTTAAAATCTGAAACAATCGGCAAAAAAGCGGGCGCCGGGTCCCCCCGCCCGCCGACGTTAACCACGGCAGCAACCAGGGGATGTTTGCTGGCGAAAAACACTAAAATTTAAGGTAAGGTGAACAGATCGTTAAGTGTGGGCGGTTTGTGCGATGTTCAGTGGACGGGGCCGGGAAGCCATCCCGGCACCCCTTGGAGGCTCCTTATTCGCCAAGTGCATCGTGGGAATCCTGTTTTACGTCGTGTCGGCACGGGACGCCGAGGCGCACGTCAAATGGTTCTGTGCCTACGATGTCGCCGGGCAGCCTCGGGGACTTGAGAATGTCCTGTGCCTGGATTTCGAGCTGCTTCTCGGAACTGCTGTCTTTTGGCTTTTTGCAGGCTGCCTGATCGAGCCCACCGCCCTGGGTGAAGCGACGATCCGGGCCCTCGACCGCGTCACCGCGGGATTGCGGCTGCGCACGGAGGAGATGATCCGTGCCGTCTGCGCCTTCTTTTTCATCTCGATCTGGGCCGTGGGCGGGATCCTGCTGACCCCTGAGCTGAAGACGACGTCGACCATGGTGGGCGTGCTGCAGCTCGCGATTGCCGCCGGCATGCTGTGGCGACGGACGTTGCCGCTATCGGCGGCTGGGATGGCCGTGTTGTTCGGGATTGCCGTGTACTACTACGGCGCCTTTCATCTGGCCGACTACCCGATCTTTCTCGGCGTAGCCGCCTACCTTGCGCTGGTGGGTTTGCAGAAGGATCTTTTCGGAATTCGGCCGCTCGACGTGGTCCGGTATGCAGCCGCGGTGACCTTGATGTGGGCCTCGATCGAGAAATGGGCCTACCCTGAATGGAGTTTCCCGCTGCTCATCGAGCATGCCGCCATCACTCTCGGCTTCGACAACGAGTTTTACATGCGCGCCGCGGGCATGGTGGAGTTCACGCTCGCCTTCGCCCTGCTCTGGACGCCGCTGATCCGGCGCTGCGCGTCCGCTGTGCTTGCAGGGATGTTCATCAGCGCCTGCTTCGAGTTCGGAAAGATCGACACCATCGGACATTCGGCGATCATCGCGGTCCTGTTCGCCATCATCTGCGACAACAAGGCCTATGAGCGCGATCGTCGTGCAGCCTGGCTTGCGCCCGTCGGGCTCTGCGGCGCGCTGACCGTGACGCTGTTTGCCTACTATGTCGGCCACGCCGCGATCTTCAAGACGTCGATATTGTAGAGCGCCGCATGAACGCGCAGCCCGAGGTGCCGCTTTTGAGGCGTCACTTCGCAACGTGGACCGTGAGCTTCATCTTCGGGTGAATGCCGCACAACACCGTGTAGTCGCCGGGCACGGAAAAGACGACGTCGAACTTGCTGCCCGGCTGCTGATCCCCGGAATCGAAATTGAACGTGTCCGAGCTCAGGTAAGCGTGATGGAGAAGTTCGCCGTCATCGTTAATGAACCGTAAAGACTCGCCGCGCTTGATCGAAATATCCGCGGGCCTGAACGCCTGATCCTTCTGGGAAATGGAATAGGGAGCTGAGCCGAGGGCGGCCCCTGTAAGCGCGCCTGCGGCCATCACAGCCGCGATCTGCACGCGGCCGAACTTGCCCAGGTGCTTTGTGCTCAAGAGGCCTGACTGCATCTTAACCCCGCTTGAAGCCGGACATAGGGCGTTCCGTAGCCGGAATGGTGCCTTCCGGACTACCCGCCACCACGATTATGGCCGGGTCACCTTAACGATTTCAGCATCAGTTCCAGTCACTACTAAAGCAATTTAAGCAGATGGCATTTCGCTGCGTCAGGCGTTCTGACGCGGCTCGCGTATCGTGTACCACGGCGAAACGAGGACATGGGTCTTATCTTGAACCCGAGGATGGGAAGTGTCTCCGCGTTTCGGTTTGTTTCCGGACGTCTGTCGCGCTTTGCCCTGACGATGGGGTCAATTCGGACCCAGATTCTCATCTTCTGCCTCGCGATGAGCGCCGTTGCGGTGGCCCTCGGGGGCTACTCCATTCTCGGAATCCGTCACGCCGGTGATCTGGTCGCCAAGACCTTCGATGAATCGTTGATGTCGATCAACTACGCGCGCGCGGCCGGCGCCGACTTCGCCACAATGCGGGTCGCGTCGTCGCAACGCCTGATGAACACCGATCCGGCGATCCGCGCCAACCTCGATAGCCAGATTGAATCGCTGGCGAAGGCGCTCTCGGAAGACCTGACGATCGCGGCCCAGCGATCGCAATCCTCTCGAGCGGCAAAGGCGGCCGCCAAGGTTCAGGAAGCCGCCGACGCCTGGATGGAGCTTCATCATCGCGCCGTCGAATCGTCCGGTGACAGCGCGGTGTCCCAACCGCGGGTGCCGGGCTTCTCGGTTGGCGACGTCGATCGGTATGCCAAGATCGTCAGTCAGCAAGTTGAGCTGCTCGTCAACTATACGGCGGGCGACGGCTTTCTGTTCCGGCAGCGTGCGCTCGCAACAATCAAGAGGGACCTGCAGCTCAACATAGCCGGGCTGAGTGTTGCTCTGGTTCTATCCGCACTCTTCTCGTGGTTGCTGGCGCGCCGGATCATCGGTCCCGTCGCCATCGCCTCCAAGGCTGCGAGGAGGATCGCCGACGGCGACTTGAACGCGAACATTCCCGAGGGCGGCGGCGACGAGCTCGGAACGCTTCTGACCGCAATGGAAACCATGCGGGACAATATCAGGACGATGGTCAATCGGGAGGTCTCGCAACGGCAGTCGGCACAAGCGAGGCTTTCCGACGCGCTCGAGAACTCACGTGAAGGCGTCGTGCTGCTGGACGCGGACGGTCAGATTGCCCTCGCCAACTCGCGAGCAAGCGAATTCATGCGCCATGCCCCGCAGCTCGTGTACTCGGATTCCCGGATCGATGCCGAGGACACGGCAGTGGAGGACGCTCCCGGTGACATGGATGGATCTGCGAGCGAGGCTCGGCTTTCCGACGGGCGATGGTTGCGCGTCAGCCGCAGCCAGACGCAGGAGGGGGGCGTCATTCTCGTCTACAGCGACATTACCGCCCTGAAGCAGCAGAAGGCGGAGCTGCATGCCACGAATCTGAGGCTTGATGCGGCGCTCACGCACATGTCGCAGGGGCTCTGCCTGTACGACAAGGATGGGCGGCTCCAGGTCGTCAACCGCCGCTTCTGCGAGATATTCGATATCTCGCCCGAACTCGTCGTTCCGGGAATGACGCTGGAAGACATCCTCAAGCTGAGCGTTGCCGCCGGAAATCACGGCGACCGGACGGTGGCCGAGCTGCTGGCGGAGCGGGAACGATCGATGTCCCAGCAGGAGGACGGCACATACCTCCAGCACCTCAACGACGGACGGATCATCTCGATCGCCCAACGAACGACTTCCGACGGCGGTTGGCTGGTCACCTGCGAAGACGTGACCGAACAGCAACGCGCCGAATCTCAAATCGCATTCATGGCCCGGCATGATGCCCTCACCAAACTGTCCAATCGAACCGTGCTGGCAGAACGTATCGAACAGGCAGTCGCCCAGGCCGGTCGGGGCTTTGGCTTTGCGGTGCTCTGTCTCGACCTCGACAACTTCAAGCAGGTGAACGATACGCTGGGTCATCCTGTGGGTGATGAACTGTTGTGCGCAGTCGCCGACCGGCTCAACGCATGCGTTCGGGAGGTTGACACGGTCGCTCGCCTGGGCGGCGATGAATTTGCGGTCGTGCAATGTGGTGTCGAGAATAGCGAGGACAGCGAACGGCTCGCTCGCCGCATCGTGGAGTGCGTCGGAGCCCCCTATGAACTGGGTGGGCATCGCGTCGTCGTTGGATGCAGCGTCGGAATCTCGCTGGCGCCGGCCGACGGCATGACCGGCGAAAAGCTCCTGAAAAATGCCGACGTGGCGTTGTACCGATCCAAGATGGAAGGCAGGGGGACCTGGCGTTTCTTCGAGCCCGCAATGGACGCGAACCTGCAGAAGCGCCGGTCGCTGGAGCTCGACCTTCGCGAGGCAATGAGCCGCGACGAGTTCGCACTGTTCTACCAGCCGCTCTATGACTTGGATCAGGACCGCATCTGCGGCTTCGAAGCCTTGCTGCGCTGGCATCATCCGAAACGCGGGCTGGTTCCACCCGACCAGTTCATTCCGATCACCGAGGAGATCGGTCTCATCACTCCGCTGGGAGAGTGGGTGCTCAATCGCGCCTGCGAGCAAGCCGCCTTGTGGCCGAGCGAGATGAAGATTGCGGTCAACGTCTCCGCAACCCAGTTTCGCGACCAGGGGCTTGTCGAGGTGGTTTCCGGCGCGCTCGCGGCATCAAAATTGTCTCCGCACCGCCTCGAGCTCGAGATCACGGAATCCGTTTTCCTCGAGAACAGCTCGGAAACGATCGCAACGCTCCACAAGCTGAAAGCACAGGGCGTGCGTATCGCGTTGGACGATTTCGGTACCGGATATTCCTCGCTGAGCTACCTGCGCAGCTTCCCGTTTGACAAGCTCAAGATCGACAAGTCGTTCGTGCGGGACGCAACGGCGACCCATGGATCGAAATCAATTGTCCGGGCCGTCATCAATCTCGGAAGGAGCCTCGGCATGACAACGATTGCCGAGGGAGTCGAGACGATCGAGCAGTTGAACCACATGAAGGCCGAGGGCTGCAACGAAGCCCAGGGCTTCCTGTTCAGTCGTCCAGTCCCCGTGACCGAAGTTGCCTCAACGATCCTGGCGCTGAGAAACGGCTTCAAGAAAAAAGGTTTCAAGAACGCGATGGCCAGCTGAGCAGATCGGTCTCGGCCCATCAAAAATCAAAAAGGCGGCCCGGTCGGGCCGCCTTTCCGCATTCGGAATATCTCGCGCCTAGCCGCCATTGCCGCCGATCACGGCACGCACGGTGTTGTCGGGGCCGAAATCCTCGGCGCTGTCGACATAGAGCAGGGCGCTCAGCTTCGACCGTGCGCGGTTGACGCGGCTCTTGATGGTGCCGACCGCGCAGCCGCAGATCGCCGCTGCGTCCTCGTAGGAGAAGCCGGAGGCACCGACCAGGATCAACGCCTCACGCTGGTCCTGCGGCAGCTTGTCGAGCGCGGCGCGGAATTCCTCGAACTCCAGATGCGCGGTCTGCGACGGCTGGCTCTTCAGCGTCTTGGCATAATTGCCCTCGGCATCCTCGACCTCGCGCCGCCGCTTCCGGTAGTCGGAGCGAAACAGGTTACGCAGGATCGTGAACAGCCACGCCGGCAGGTTCGAGCCCGGCTGGAATGAGTCGATATTGGCAATCGCGCGCAGCAGCGTTTCCTGCACCAGATCGTCGGCGCGGTCGCCGTTACCGGAAAGCGAGATCGCGAACGCGCGCAGGCTCGGGACCGACGCCAGGATGTCGTCGCGAAGTTCATTCGTGAGAGGCATTAGTCCCCTCCATTGTTCTTGTCGGTATCGCCCCCCGCCACGGCCGCCGCGGCGGCCTCCGGTCCATCGAGTTTGCGGATCAACTCCGCAAAGCGGTCGGGCACCCCCTGCCGCACCACGTCGTCGTACATGGCGCGAAGCTGGTGGCCGATTCTTGATTGAATCTCGGCGTTGAGACCGCCCTGCTTCTTTGCTTCCTTCATGATCTGATCCACGCTTCCCCGGGAGTTAAGTCTCTGATTTTCCAAGTCATTTCCTCGAAAAGAGAGGCTGGCCGCATTGCCCGTCGGTCACGAGCTAATGCAAAGTTGCGCATAAAGTTCCGACCTGCTGGAACTATTTCACGGAACTTTTTCGTCCCTCGCGCGTAGTCCGCGATGCAGGGGAACCGGGGTTGCCCCATGTCTGGATCGCCGCCCCCAGGACCACGCGTTTCAGGCCGGTTTGGCCTCACGAACAAGGATGGAGTGGGAATGTCCCGATCGCAGGTCGTTGCTGAACATCTGCCGCTGTTGCGCCGCTATGCCCGCGCGCTGACCGGAAACCAGGCGTCGGGGGACGCCTATGTCGGGGCCATGCTCGAGGCCCTGTTGCAGGATCAATCATTGCTGGACCAGACGCACGGCCCGCGTGCCGGTCTGTTCCGGCTGTTCACCCAGATCTGGAATTCGGTGTCGGTCAACAACGACAACGCCGATGTGGCGACGCTGTCGTTGCCGCCGGAGCGCCGGCTGTCCAACATCACGCCGCTGCCTCGCCAGGCCTTCCTGCTGCTCTCGCTCGAAGGCTTCTCGGAGGAGGAGGTGGGCTACATCCTCGGCATCGACATCGCCGAGACCCGCAAGCTCACCGATGCGGCCGGCCGCGAGATGGCGGCCGAGATCGCCACCGACGTTCTGATCATCGAGGACGAGACCTTCATCGCGATGGATCTCGAGAGCCTTGTGAAAAATCTCGGTCACAACGTCATCGGCGTCGCGCGCACCCATTCGGATGCGGTTGCGCTCGCCAAGAACAAGAAGCCCGGTCTGATCCTCGCCGACATCCAGCTCGCCGACGGCTCGTCCGGCCTCGATGCCGTGAACGAGCTGCTGCGGACCTTCGAGGTCCCGGTGGTGTTCATCACCGCCTATCCGGAACGCTTCCTGACCGGTGAGCGGCCGGAGCCCGCGTTCCTGATCTCAAAACCGTTCCAGCCGGCGATGGTGTCGGCGGTAGCGAGCCAGGCGCTGTTCTTCCAGCGCAACTCGCGCAACCGCGCCCCGCGCGCTGCGTCGGCATAAGGCTGAAGTTTCAACCAGGCTGGTCAAACTCAGGCCGGCGCGCCGCGAGGTGCGCTGGCTTTTCCATGTGGCCGCCAATTCACGGCAACGAGCAGCGCTGTAGCCTTCAGGAACAGTCGCTATTGATGCGAGTGCTGAATCTTATTTCGGCGTGACGCGAACGGGCATCGTGCTGAGCGCCCGCAGGCCTGAGCTGTCGCGCAGCGCGATGTCACCCGCGAACTCGATCGTCTTCACGCGTGCGGCGAGCGCTGCGAGCACGGCCTCCGCCTCCAGCCGCGCCACCATCTGCCCGACACAGCCATGGATACCGATGCCGAAGCCCATGTGGCCGGACAGGCGGCGGGTGATGTCGAACTCGTCGGGGCGCTCCCAGCGGGTCTCGTCGCGATTGGCAGAGGCGAGCAGAAGCAGCACCTTCTCATGCTGCCCGATCCTGATGCCGGCGATCTCGGTCTCATGCGGCGTGGTGCGAAACACGAAGGGCGCGGGGGAATCGAATCGCAGCGTCTCGTCGAACGCCGCGCGCGCGAGCGACGGGTCCGCCGCAAGCAGCGACCATTGCAGCGGGTGACGGGCGAGCGTGTACAGCGCCATGCCGATCGCGCTGATCGTGGTGTCGAGCCCGGCCGACAGCAGCGAACGCACCAGGAGAGGCGCTTCCTCAGCGCTGATATCGCCGGCATCGGCCGCCTCGTAGACTTGCGCACCAAAGCTGCCCGGACGCAATGCATCGCGCTGGCAGCGCGCCACGACCCACGGCAGCACACGCGGCGCCTGCTTCATCAACTCGCGAAAGTAATCGTTCTCCGGCCCGAAGCCCGCGAACACCATCGCGCCATAGGTAAGGAAATTCTCGCGGCCTTCCTGATCGATGCCCAGCGCGTCGGGAAACACGCTGACCGGAAACACCTCGGCGATATCCTTGATGGCATCGAACGAGCCGCGCGCGACCAGGCCATCGACCAGCGTTGCGGCCTTTGCCTTGAAGTCATCGGCAAGGCGCCGCATCGCGCCGGGCGAGAGGATCCGTGCCAGCACGGCACGGGTGCGGGTGTGCAGCGGCGGATCGGCCTCGAGCAGATGCTCGGCGGCCGCCAGGGCTTTTCCTTGAAGTGGTTGGCAAGTCCTGCGCCGCCAGCATTGCTGAAATTGGCATGGTCGCCGAAGATCGCCTTGACCTCGGCAAAGCGCGGCACGGCCCAGATGTCGTATCGGGTCAGGCGGATCACTGGCGCGGCAGCCCGAAGCTCCGCATAGGTCCCATAAGGATCGGCGCGCGCGGCACGGCCGAACGGATCGAAATCGCTGCGAGCAACCTCGTTCGTCAGGGAACTCATCGGATCTTTCCACCTTGTCGTCGGCATGTTAATTGACCATAGTCAATTAACATGAAATTAGCAAGAGCCGGGTTGCCAGCCGAACTGGCGCGCGGCATGGAGGCGCGAGGAGCACAGCGCATGTCGGTCGCGGAGCGATCCAGCAGCAGCGGTCGGCGCTTTCAGCGCCGGGCACGGCAGGAAGCCGATAAGGAGGCGCTCAAAGCGCTGATTCTCGACACTGCGCGCAAGGAATTTGCCGCAGGCACGCTTGAGACCGTCTCGATCCAGAGGATCGCCGATGCGATCGGCTACTCCAAGGGTACCGTCCTCAAGTACTTCCCGACCAAGCTGCTGCTCCTGCTTGCCGTCAAACAACAGGACCTGGAGGCCGCTGCGGAGAAGCTGGAGCGCGTCCGGGCCCAGACCGCCGACAGCGACATGCGCCTGCAGCGCGTCATGGAGACCTATCTCGACTATTGGGCCGACAATCCCGATCACTTCCGCTCGCTGTTCTCGATGTCCGGCACGGTCGAGGACCGCCGCTTTCCCGACGGTGCCTACTTCGGCGAAACCGAGATCGCGCGTCGCAGCTCCGACCTCTTTGTCGTCTCGGTGCGGGAATTCCTCGTGGAGCAAGGTGCCGAGCCGGCGCCCGGCCTGCCGCAGCGACTCGCGAACGCGCTGTTGTCGGCGGTGCATGGCGTGGTCGCGCTGCCGCTGGGGACGCCGACGATGAAGCAGCCCGACATGCGCGGGACCGGCCGTCTCGTCATCGCGAGCCTGGTCGAGGCCTGGACGACGCGGCTTGCCGCCGCGCGGAACGGCGATGCCTGGCCGCGCATCACGATCGGCACCTTCACCTGATGCCGCTCCGTTACCCGCATGAGCAACGGTCGGGAAGGAACGGACATCAGCAGCACGCGTTCTCCTGAAAACGGAGGGTGGCTATGCGCAAGGCAATCGAAGCGCTCGATGCGGAGCAAAGGGCCCAGCTGCTTTACATCGCGGATCTCGGTACCGCGATGTCCTCCGCGGCGCTCATGGTCTCTACCCTGAAGTGGATCGTGGACCTCGTCACGGGCTGAGCCCACTGCCGAAACCCGGACCGACGGCTGCGGGACGCGCCGTCAATCCTCGCCGGGCACATCGGGCTCGGCCTCTCCCTCTCCCTGCGTGTGCCCCTCCGGGCCTCGACTGAACACACCATAGTCGCTCGATTTCACGCCGGCCTTGGCATCGAGCCCTGCGCCGGCCAGACCGAGCTTGAGCAACTCGCGGACCGCGGCCGCGCGGGTCGGCATCCTGTGCTTGAAACGGAAATCGTCGAGGGCCGCCAGTTCCTCCGGTGACAGCATGACCTGCAGACGTTCGGCGCGAAGCTCATTCATCGCAAAACACCCAAAGTTAGCCAGATGAGTAATTTGCTAAACGAACAAACTCGCCGCGGGTTCCCCAGCCTTAGATAAAAGAGTTGGTTGAGTAAAATTACCAAGCAAAATCATACATTTAATAGGAACGTCGGGTGCCGAAGGGCGTTTCCTTCCCGGAGAGACGCCATGACTTACCAAGTCAAGCTACCCCGGAAGCTGTCAGAGGAGCCCGCGGCGCCCGAGCCACGTCGGCCGAGCCACCAGCGGGTCATCGATGAACTGGACCGCTGGGCCAACAGCCCCGGCCTTCAACCGCCGAAAGTGGACGATGCAGAAAACGATTCAGAAGCGGAAGCGATCTGAGCCCCACACATTCGAGCAGCGCCTCGAGGAGCACCGCGTGCGGCTCGAAACCGAACTCTCGCGGCTGCCGGACGGCGCAAGCCGCGACTCCCTCGTTGCGCGCATCGAGCAGTTGCGGACGGCGGTCGAACTGAATGCGATGCTGTCGCGCCAGGCGTGAGTGGGCGCGATCCATGCAATGCGCATCTCAGAAAATGGCTTGTCCGCATCCGTGGCGCACCGTAGCATGCGCGCGCACTGATGGGGATGGAGTCCCCCGATAACCGCCGCAAGGCTGATGGCTCCTACCGGGCGCGATAGCGTCGGTAGGAGCGTGCGCCCCCGCCGACCAAGCCGCGCCCCGCGTGTGAGATGGGGCGACGTATGGCGGATCTTCCTCAGTCAATCTCGATCGCGCTGCCGCTGGTGGCGGCGATTTGGCTCGTCGGTGTCGTGGCCTTGCTGGCCGGTGCGCCCGGTGGGTTGGTCGCCGCGACCTTTATCATCGGGACCGTGACGGGCATCGTCGAGTGGCGGGCCAGAAGGGGAAAGCATTGAATTTCCAGTTGTTGGCGGCGGTCGCGATCGGCGGCTCGCTGGGATCGGTTGCGCGCTACCTTGTGGCGATCGGCGCGGGCCGCCTGGTCGGCACCGCATTTCCATGGGGCACGCTGGTGATCAATATCGTCGGCTCCTTCCTGATCGGGGTTTTCGCGGAATCCTTCGCGCTGGCGTGGAGCGTCAGCCAGACAATGCGGGTGTTCCTCACCATAGGCATCTGCGGCGGCTTCACGACTTTTTCGACCTTCTCACTGGACGTGATCGTGCTGATGCAGCGCGGCGAACTGCTGCCGGCCGGCGCCTACATCGCAGCTTCGGTTGCGCTGTCGATCCTGGCACTGTTCGGCGGCCTGCTGGTGGTGCGGGCGTTCACGGCATAAGGCATCGCCTCACTCGGTCGGGTGCCGTCCCGTGCGCGGATTGAGCGGTGCGGTCGGCTCCCGGCGCAGCGCTTCAGGCAGGAAGGCCTCGCCCCTTCGTGGCGAGGGTTCGGCACGCACATCGGCGGCCCATTGCGCCCGTTCGTGCGATGTCTGGTTGTCGTTGAAGGTCCGCTTCACATCGACACCGTCGATGGGATCGTTGACGCCGTTCCGGCTCGCGGGATGGTCGACGCCGTTGTGGATATCACTGGAATTGCCCAATTCGGCCTCCGCGTTGAATTCGAATTAATTTCTTTGGGATCAACATCCCCCGCCGCACCGCCGTTCCAAAAAAGTGAAGTCGTGGATGTGGTCCGACAGTCGCGATCCTTGGCGCGCATCGGCACAGCCGGTAGTATGGAACCTGATGGCCGGCCACGGCCGAAGGGACGAGAAGGAATGAAGCACGTCGACGTCGCGGTGATTGGCGCCACGCTGTGGCTGCTGGCGTCGATGGTGCTGGATATCCTGACGCCGAAATCCATCACCGTCTTCATGATCGGAGCCGCACTGGCGCCGCCGTTCCTGATCGGGATCGGCATCCATTTCGCGCGTGAGTACTTCAAGGCGAAGCGGCGCAGCTACCGGCCGCCGCAATGGGACGAACACTTCAGGAACTGAGCAGGGCAGGCGTGCAGTTGCTGCATTGAATTCCCCGGAAGCGGCTTGCTAATCTTTTGCCATGACCGACACCCTTCCAGACACGATCAGCCGCCTCTACACCGACCCCGGCGAATACATCGACAGCGACCATCCCGCCGTTGTGGAATTCGCTCGCGCTGCTGCGCCCGCCGAGGATTCCGCGCGCGACAAGGCGAGCCGGCTCTACACCGCGGTGCGCGACGGCATCCGCTACAACCCCTATGTCAGCATGCGCAACGCCGAGAGTTTTCGGGCCTCCAGCGTGCTCGCCGCCGGCAACGGCTATTGCGTCGGCAAGGCCGCGCTTTATGCGGCTGCCTGCCGGGTTCACGGCATCCCGGCACGGGTGGGCTTTGCCGATGTGCGCAACCACCTCTCGACCGAGAAGCTGCGCCAGAGCATGGGGACCGACCTCTTCACCTGGCACGGCTTCACCGAGGTGTTCGTCGACGGCGCCTGGCGCAAGGCGACTCCCACCTTCAACGACACGCTGTGCGCCAAGCTCGGCGTCGCGCCGCTCGATTTCGACGGCCACGGCGACGCGCTGCTGCACGCCTTCGACGGCGCCGGACGCACCTACATGCAGTATGTCAACGACCACGGCACCTATCACGACGTCCCCGCCAAATTCCTGATGCGCGAGATGGCGCGGGATTATGCCAATATGCAGGGTGAGGACATGACCGGCCGCGACATGGAGCGCGAGGCGGCGGAGCAATAGCGGGCGAACCGCTGTGCTAACCGGTGCCTTGGCGGCGTCCGGCTTCTATCGTCCGTCGTTATCGACTAACACTGAGCCATGTCATTAGCCCTCTCGGCCCGCAACAAAAGACGAATCAGGATCACATCGAGTCGATGGCAGCGGCGGGGCATTTTCCTGCTTGGCGGCGTCGGTGTCGGCTGCGCCGCGGTGGCGCTCGCAAAGCTCGCGGACCTGGCGCAGGTCGCCTTCGCCGATCTGCTTTCGATCTCGCGCTACATCGCGCTCCTGATCACGCCAATCGGCTTTGGCCTGTCGATCTTCCTGACCCGGCGCTTTTTCCCGAACGCGCAAGGCAGCGGGATTCCGCAGGCCATCGCCGCGCGCCAGCTCACGGATCAGACCGCGCGCGAGGCGCTGGTCTCGATGCGGATCGCGATCGGGAAGATCCTGCTCACGCTGCTTGGACTGTTGTGCGGAGCCTCGGTGGGGCGCGAGGGACCCACCGTGCAGGTTGGCGCATCCATCATGTTCGCCCTGGGACGTTTCTCGCCGCGCCGTCAGCCCGGCCTGATCCTGGCCGGGGCGGCGGCCGGCGTGGCGGCGGCATTCAATACGCCGCTCGCCGGCATCGTGTTCGGTATCGAGGAGATGAGCCGCGCCTACGAAACCCGGACATCGAGCCTGATCATTGCCGCGGTGATCGCGGCCGGTCTCACCTCGCTCGCGTTGATGGGCAATTATGCCTATTTCGGCACCAGCGTGATGGCGCTGCGGAGTGGTTACGATTGGCTCGCCATTCCCCTCTGCGGTGTGATCGGAGGCGGGCTGGGGGGCCTGTTCAGCCGTGTCGTCATCGCGATGGCGCGCGGATTTGCCAATCCGCTCGGGCGCGGGATCAAGCGTTTCCCGGTCGCATTTGCAACCGTTTGCGGCTTGGCCGTCGCGATCACGGGCATCCTGTCCGGCGACACCATCTACGGCACGGGCTATTCGCAAGTGAGGGCCGCGCTCGAGACCGGAACGCCGCTGCCGGGCAGTTTCGGTATCCTGAAGCTGATCGCCACCACCTTTGCATCGATAAGCGGGATTCCCGGCGGCATCTTCGCGCCCTCGCTGGCGGTCGGCGCCGGATTCGGCAGCGATGTCGCGTCGCTGTTCCCTGGATCGTCGGTGGCTGCGATCATGCTGCTCGGAATGGTGTCCTATTTCGCGGGCGTGGTGCAGGCGCCGATCACCGCTTTCGTCATCGTCACCGAGATGACGGACAATCACACGATGGTCGTGCCTCTGATGACGGCGGCGATGATCGCCTACGCCACCTCGCGACTGGTCTGCAGGGAGGGTATTTATCACGCGCTGGCCGCGGGGTATCACTCTGACGGCCTTGGGGCGAAATCGAGAACCGTCTGACCCGGGCGGCCGTCGCGAACCTTGAGCCGAATGGTGCGGCATGACTGCCGATTTGCCGGACGTGTCCCGAGCGAACCGCCCTGCCGCAGGCTGGCAGGATACGATCGCGATAGCAGGCTTTATCCTGGTGGCGGCGGGGCAAGCCTCCAACCAGATTCTGGCGCGCGGCCTTGCCGGTTCCGTGCCGCCGTTCTCGCTGGCGTTCTTCCGCTGGAGCATCATCGCGCTCGGCCTTGCGCCATTTGCGATCGCCGAGATCCGCGCCGGCAAGATCCCGCTGGCACGGAACGCCTGGGCGATCCTCGCCGCCGGCTTTCTCGGCATGTTCCTCTGCGGCGGTCCGGTCTATGTCGCGGGCATCACGACCACCGCGATCCACATCGCGCTGATCTTCGCGCTGTCGCCGATCATGGTGCTGCTGATCTCGGCGGCGCTCGGCATCGAGCATATCGGCCCGCTGCAATGGCTCGGCACCGGCCTGGCGCTCTCGGGCGCGCTCCTGATCGTCTCGGGCGGCCATCTGGAGACATTCACGCAGTCGAGCGCGGCGTGGGGCGATCTGCTGGTCGTGCTCGCGATGCTCGGCTGGTCCGGCTACACGCTGATGCAGTCGCGCGTTGCGCCGGGCGCCTCGCTGCTGGCGCGGGTCAGCCTGTTCGCCGCATCGGGCGCGCTATGCTCGCTGCCGCCCGCGATCCACGAGATGTGGCGCACGCCGGCCGAGGTCTTCAACGCCAGGGCATTCGAGGCCTATGTCTTCGCCGGCCTCGTGCCGGGCCTGCTGGCTTACGCCGGCTTCGCCTGGCTGGGCGCAAAATTCGGCTCGGTCCGAACGTCGCTGGTGCTCTACGTCGCCCCGATCGCGAGCGCGCTGCTGTCATGGATCATCCTCGGCGAGCCGCCGACCCTGCTCCACCTCGTCGGCGGCCTGCTGATCCTCGGCGGTGTCTGGGCGAGCCTGCGGAAATGAGCGCTCCGCCTTGCCCAATCAGCGCTTCGGTGCCTCGGAAAACGCCGTTTCGAGCACATCGCCGATCGGTTGCCAGGTGCGGCCGTCAAACTGTATCAGTCGCAGCTTCTTGATGGGCTGGAAATCGGAGGGTGCCGTGTTGATCCTGATGCCGGGCAACATCACCGACGGCTGGTAGTCCTTCAGCGACTCTGCCTGCCGCATCACGTTGTCAGGTGAAAGATCGTCGCCGCACTGCTTCAGCACCTGCACCAGGGTTTCCGCCGCCGCATAGCCATAGAGCGCGTTCGAGTCGCTGGTGTTGCCTTGCGGGTAATATTTGCTCACGAAGGCCGACCATTCCTTGATGGCCGGATCGTCCTTCCAGGCCGGGTCGCTCGGGTCCTTCAGGAATGCAGTGGAGATCACGCCCTGCGACTTGTCCGTCCCGGCGGGCTTGAGCGCCGTGTCGATCGAGGCCGCGGTGCCGGCGAGGATGAACACCGGATGCCAGTCCGAATCGGCCGCCAGCCGGATCACCTGGGACGCTGTGCTCGGAACGCCCGCGAAGACGAGGATATCGGCGCCGCTGCGCTTCAGGATCGAGACGTGGGTCTCGATGTGCTCGTCGGCGATATCGAATGCGACGTCCACGAGGATCATGCGGGTCAGGTCGCCGAGACCCTCCTCGAATCCCCTGAACATGTCGCGCCCGAACTGATCGTTCTGCCAGAGCACCACGATCTTGCGGTTGGGATAGGACGCCTGGATGTAGTTCGCAAAGATGCGCCCCTCCGCGCGGAAGGATGGTTGCCAACCCATGGTCCAGGGGAATCTCGCGGGATTGCTCAACTCCTCATCGCCCGATGCGACAAACAGCTGCGGGACCTTCCGCTCGTTCAGATATTTGCGAACCGCGAGGTTGCCTGGAGTTCCGAACGAGTTGAACATCAACAGGACCTTGTCCCGCTCGACCAGCCCCTTGGTCAGATCAAGGGCGACGGAGGGATCGGAATTGTCGTCGCGGGAGAGGAAGCGGATCTTGCGCCCGTTGATCCCGCCGCGGTCGTTGATCATCTGGAAATATGCGGCCTCAGCCTTTCCGATCGATGCAAATTCGGAAAGCGCCCCGGTGTAAGGCGAGAGGTTGCCGACACGGATGTCGTCGTCGGTCGCGGGACTTTCGTCATGGCGCTGGGACATCGCGCTCAGCGACGTCAGCGCGGCGAGCAACCCGATCAGCAAACGGCCCGGTGCTTTCATGCGAGCCTCCGGAAGCTTGGGCGTCCCCACCGTGTGAACCCGGTCGGAGGGCGACTTGACCAGTCAGGACCGCCGGCCCGCGACCTCGTTGATCCAGGTCAAGCCGCCGTCTGTTCGCGTGTCAGCGTAGTGGACGGGTTGGGCAATTTGTCGGCAGTGCGGGGAGCCGCCCCTGGATTCCGGCACCCACAACAAAAGCAGGGCGCGACCGGCATCACCACGGTCGCGCCCTACGTCACCGGTCAATGGGGCAGGGGGAATAACCGGCTGCCGGAATGACTCGGAAGCCCCCGAACTCGTTCCAGACCGCCGAAAATATTTTTCGTACACGGTTAAGTGATTGCACCGCCCCCGGAACCGGGGCGGTTTTGTTCGCGTTGTGTCCGTGATCGCCAAGGGAAAATGCCACGGGGCGAGGGACATCACATGCCACAGATTCGGAAGGGAATTCTCGGCCTGCTTGCGGTTGGCCTGACGCTTGGCGCTGTCCAGCTCGCATCCGGCCACGACCTGATTGGGCGCCAGGCCACTGCGATCGCTGCCGCGCCCGGGATCGCTGCTGCGCCCGGGGACGTCGTCAATCGCGCCGCCAAGGCCGACCGGGCTACGGTTCCGATGCCCGGCATGAAGAGCCGAACCATCGCGCTGAAGCTTGACGGTCTTCGCGATACCTCGGTGCTGGTCCGCGTCCTCGTCGCGAAGGAAGAGGCGCGCAACCGCCCGGTCGGACCCGGCGCGGCGAAGCCCGGCGAGCCCCGCAAGGTGGCCTGCGAGCCCGTGGTCAGTGTGCTGACCGAAGTCGCCAAGCTGCTGCAGCCCGGCCGCTGCGTCACCTGAGTGCTGGTGGGATCTGCGGCGCGCCTGTCCACTCCCGCGTCCGACGGCCGTCGTCCTGGCGACGGCCGGACTCATATCAACGAGCGCTGATTGCTGCCCGACAACGGGAACGACGAGCGCCAACCGCTAACCTGCTGAGGCGTGTGGGTCCCGGCACAATTGCGCTCGGCCGGACGGCGGCAAGGAAAGACGGCCGCAACTATTCCGCGGGCTCGTCGCTCGCGACGCTGCGGCTCGCCATCAGCCCGAGCGCGATCCCGCCCACCGCCAGGATCGGAAGCAGCCGCTTGACGCCGATGGCGCGACCGATCTGCAGGCCGGTCGCGATCAGCGCGGGATCGGCGAGCATCGAAGCCGTGGCCGATTTTGCCGCCTTGGCCGCCCTCTCGGCACGCCGCTGCATCTTGCGCTTGCGCAGCACATAGAGGCCGGCCGCGACCAGCGTGACCAGGAAGAAGATCGCAGCCCCCACCAGGCACGCCTGCACCGGACCATAATTCTGCAGCACGAACACGAAGGCGGCCGCGCACAGGAAGGCGATGGTGATGAACAGCGCGATCGCCGCCGCGCCGGCGAGCGAGGTCAGCCGCAGCGCGCTTCCTGCAGAGTCCCTGAGACTATCGATCAGTCGCTGAAGCATTGAGTTGCCTTGCCCTGAAAATCGCCTCGACAAACGACGCGGCGGCGCGATGAAGGTTCAACCTCATGTCGTCGCGCCCTAGCGCCGCCAGGTAACGCCGATCAGGAAGCCAAGGCCGAGCGCGAGGCCGACGGTCGCAAGCGGCCGCTGCGTGATCACCTCTTCCAGCGTCTCCTCGATCGAGGAGGCTGCGTCCTGAGCGGCGCCGATCATCGCGCTGCTGCGCTCCGACACATCGTCGAGGGTGGACTCGGCGTTGGCGCGCGCCTCGTTGTAACGGCGGCGGGCCTGCTTGCCCGCGTCGCTGGCAAACGCATTGAGCGTCTCGGTGATCTGCTCGGCGAGGGCTGCGATATCGTTCTTCACCGCTGAGACATCCTTTTCGAGACGCTCATAGGTCGCTTTGTCCGTCATGTTCCTGATCCCAAATGCGCTGTCCGTGCCCGACATCGAAAGCTCCCGGAATATTCGTGCGTTGCAGGAAAAACGCTTCGCCGAATGCAAAGTTCCTGCGACGAAACCAACCATGCCTCCTGACTAGTCCTCCGGCAGCTGCGGCGAATTGACCGGCATCAAATGCTCCTTCACGATCAATCCGACGATCAGAAGCGGCGACGACAGGAATGCGCCGATCGGGCCCCACAGCCAGGTCCAGAACGCCAGCGCTAGGAAGACCGCCAACGCGTTGAGTGACAGCCGCCGGCCGACGATCGTCGGTGTGACGAAGTGGCCTTCGAGGAAGGTGACCACCGCGAAGCAGGCGGGTGCGATCAGTCCGGCGCCGATGGTCGGAAAGGCGATGATGCCGACCGTAACCAGCACGGCGAACATCGCAACCGGGCCGATGATCGGAATGAAGTTCAGCGTCGCGGCAAGCGCGCCGAGCCCGGCCGGGTTGGGCATGCGGGTGACGGCACAGATCACGCCAGTGATGATGCCGACGCCGACATTGATCATGGTCACCGTCAGCAGATAGTTGCCGAGATGGGTTTCGAGCTCATTGAGGATGCGCAGGGTGCGCAGCCGCGCTTGCCGTTCGCTGAAGGTCATCACGAGCGCGCGGCGCAAATCCTTCCAGCTCGCGATGAACAGGATCAGGGTCGCGATGAACAGCAGGAACTCGGCGAAGGTCGGCGACAGGAATTCCAGGGTCGGCTGCACCCAGTCGAGTTTCGGCAACTGAAACGGCGCCAGCGTGTCGGAGCCGCCGACCATGCTCTGCAGCTCTTGCCACAATGCGAGCGGTCGGTCGAACACGTGCACCTTCTCTTTGAGGATCGCGCCCAGTTCGGGCAGCCGTGCGCTCCACTCCACCACGGGCGCGGAGATCAGCCCGATAATGAAGGCGACCGCCGCGCCGACCGCGATCACGAGCAGCACCGCGCCGAGCGGGCGCGGAATCCGGTAGCGTTCGAGCAGGCTTGCAGCCGGCGACAGCATGGTGCCGACGATGAAGGCCATGGTGATCGGCAGGAAGAATGGCCGGGCCACATAGAGCACCGCGACGACCACGATGACGAGCAATGTGACCAGCGCGAACGCCACGACCTCGGCGCGGCGGATCACCGGTGGCAGTTCGGCGCTGCTGTCGGGAACGGGCGTGCCTTCGCCTTGCGGCGCCCTGGCAAGCAGTCGTTCACTCGGAAGGACACGCACCAACGTTCTCCCGCCCGGGGACAAAAAAAATCCGCGCCGCGAAGTCGCCCCGCGCGTCGGATTGCCTGAGGAGAACGGCCGACCCCTTGATAGGTTCCATCGCGGAGTCGTGAGGTCAGGCGGGTTGACAGGCGAGGCTTTGCGACGATTCGCAGCGGAACCGTCCGGCGGCTGTTCGCGTTGGCTCCGCATGGCATCACCACGATGCGTATCCTTCCCAGGGGCAGCACATGACAGAGCAGTCTCTATCCAGCCGCCGGCTTTCGTCGCGCGCAGCGCGCACCCTTGCCTTCGCCAGCGTCCTGTTCGTCGCGCCGTTCGTCCTCACTGACGCGGCCAGCGCGCAAGTGAGCACGCGCGCGCTCGGCTATGCCTCGACCCAGCCCGACGCTTTTCCGACCGACGAGGCGATGACCGATCCCACCACCGAGGACGGCGCGTTGCCGGAACGGCTGCGCCGCGCGATCGTCGCGCTCAACACCACGGAAGCGCCGGGCACCGTCATCATCGATACCGGCAACACCGCGCTCTATTACGTGCTCGGCGGCGGCCGGGCGATCCGTTACGGCGTCGGCGTGGGCCGCGAGGGCTTCACCTGGTCGGGCGTGCAGACCATCAGCCACAAGGCGGAGTGGCCGGACTGGCATCCGCCGGCGGAGATGATCAAGCGCCAGCCCTATCTGCCGCGGTTCATGGCGGGCGGCCCGGGCAATCCGCTCGGCGCGCGCGCAATGTATCTCGGCTCGAGCGAATACCGCATCCACGGCACTAACGATCCCACCACGATCGGCAAGTTCGTGTCGTCGGGCTGCATTCGTCTCACCAATGAGGACGTCAGCGACCTGTTCAGCCGCGTCGATGTCGGCACCAGGGTGGTGGTGCTGCCGAAGAACGCGCCGCACCTCGCCGCTCGCGAACTCGGCCCGACGGCGACCCAGATCTCGGTTCGTCCGGCTCCGATGCAGCCGCATCCCGCGGTGATGACGCTGCCTTCGGGCCGCCAGGCATTGAACATTCCCGCGTCCACGCCGTTGTATTGAGGATTGGCGATGGTGCGGTGGTGGCGATCGTGATGCAGCATGGCAAACGGTGGGCGGCGTTCGGGACGGCGGCGTTGCTCGGCTTGGCGCTGGCGCCCGCCGCCCAAGCCCAGGATTTCTTCTCGGCGCTGTTCGGCGGCCTGATGCGGGGCCGGCCGCCGGTGATCCGGATGCCGTTCGACGACGGCGGCAATTCGCCTGCGGCACAGCAGGTCGAGCGTCCGCGCTATGGCGGCGGCCAGGCCTATTGCGTGCGGACCTGCGACGGCCGCTACTTCCCGCTCGCGGCGACCGGCAACCAGAGCAAGGCGGAGGCCTGCAACAGCTTCTGCCCGGCGACCGAGACCCAGGTCGTCTATGGCGGCAGCATCGACAGCGCCGCGACCGAAAACGGCGAGCCGTATTCGGAGCTGCCCAACGCATTCCGCTATCGCGACGAGCTGGTGGCCGGTTGCACCTGCAACGGCAAGGATCCGACCGGACTTGCCGCGGTCAAGATCGAGGACGATCCGACCCTGCGCAAGGGCGACATCGTCGCCAGCAAGGACGGGCTGATGGCGGTCAGCCGCGGTCCCGACCGGCGCGGGGCGTCTTTGAACTTCACGCCGGTGCCGGAACGCATCCGCGCCAAATACGAGCGCGCGCCGATCGTGGCGCGCGAGTAGCGCCGAAGCATTTGCAGGCGGGAACCCGCGCCGCATTCGTACGTTGGCAACGGCCCAACGGCAATTTCCTTTGATGCCTTCATGGAGCCCGCATGCTCGTCAGCGTTCTCGTCACCTTCCTTGTCGTTATTCTCGTCCTTTATCTCATCAACATGCTGCCGCTCGACGGCCGCGCCAAGCAGATCGCGCGCGTCGTCGTCATCATCCTCGGCGTGATCTCGCTGCTGAAATACATCGCAGTGTTCTAGGCTGCGCTGGAGCGGTAGAGAGTCTTCAACAAAAAAGCCCCGGCATAACGCCGGGGCTTTCGCTTGTGTGGGGCTTTTCGCCGATCAGCCCGCGGCCTTTGCCTCGCGGCGGCGCGCGGTGAGGATGAACTCCGTGTAGCCGTTCGGCTGCGCGCGACCCTTGAATACGAGGTCGCAGGCCGCCTGGAAGGCGACACCATCGAACGAGGGCGCCATCGGCTTGTAGAGCGGATCGCCGGCGTTCTGCTTGTCGACCACGACGGCCATGCGTTTCAGCGATTCCATCACCTGGTCCTTGCTGACGACACCATGCTCCAGCCAGTTCGCGAGGTGCTGGCTCGAGATGCGCAAGGTGGCGCGGTCTTCCATCAGGCCGACATCGTGGATGTCGGGTACCTTGGAGCAGCCGACGCCCTGGTCGATCCAGCGCACGACGTAGCCGAGGATGCCCTGGCAGTTGTTGTCGATCTCCTGCTTGACATCGTCGGGCGCCCAGTTCGATTGCGACACCGGGATGGTGAGGATGTCGGAGAGCTTGGCGCGGGGCCCGCCCTTGGCGAGCTCCTGCTGGCGGGCGATCACATTGACCTGGTGATAGTGCAAAGCGTGCAACGTCGCCGCAGTTGGCGACGGCACCCAGGCGGTGGTGGCGCCGGCCTGCGGATGGCCGAGCTTCTGCGCCAGCATGTCCGCCATCTTGTCGGGCGCGGCCCACATGCCCTTGCCGATCTGGGCGTGGCCCGGCAGGCCGTCGACCAGGCCGGTGTCGACGTTCCAGTCCTCATAGGCCTTGATCCAGGGCTGCGCCTTCATGTCGTTCTTGCGGATCATCGGACCCGCTTCCATCGAGGTGTGGATCTCGTCGCCGGTGCGGTCGAGGAAGCCGGTGTTGATGAACATGATGCGCTTGGAGGCGCGCTGGATGCAGGCCTTGAGGTTGACCGTGGTGCGGCGCTCCTCGTCCATGATGCCGACCTTGAGCGTGTTCTCGGGCAGAGAGAGCATCCGCTCGACCTCGCCGAACAGCTCGCAGGTCAGGCTCACCTCGTCGGGGCCATGCATCTTCGGCTTGACGATATAGGCCGAGCCTGTGCGGCTGTTCCTGACCTTGGAATTGCCCTTGAGATCGTGAATCGCGAGCAGACCGGCAACCGCGGCGTCGAGGATGCCTTCCGGGATCTCGTTGCCCTTGGCGTCGAGCACGGCGTCGGTGAACATGTGATGGCCGACATTGCGCATCAGCAAGAGGCTACGGCCGTGCAGCTTGAGCTCGCCGCCGGCGGGCGTCTTGTAGACGCGGTCGGCATTGAGCGAACGGGTCAGGGTCTTGCCGCCCTTCTCGAAATCGGCTGACAGCGTGCCGTTCATCAGGCCGAGCGTGTTGCGATAGACCAGCACTTTGTCCTCGGCATCGACGGCGGCGACCGAGTCCTCCATGTCGAGGATGGTCGAGACGGCCGACTCGATGATCATGTCGGCGACCCCTGCCGGATCGTCCTTGCCGATGACGTTGTTGCGGTCGATCTTGATCTCGACATGCAGGCCGTTGTTGACCAGCAGGATCGCCGACGGATGGGCAGGCTCGCCCTGGTAGCCGGCGAACTGCGCCGCGTTCTTCAGCGCGGTGGCGTTGCCGCTCTTCAGCTTGGCCGAAAGTTGTCCGGCGATCACGCTGTAGGAGACGACGTCGGTGTGGCTTGCGGTCGCCAGCGGGGCGGCGGCATCGAGCAAGGCCTTGGCCTTCGCGATCACCTTGTCGCCGCGCGCCTTGTTGTAGCCGCGGCCCGCCTCGCTCGGATCATGCGGGATCGCATCGGTGCCGTAGAAGGCGTCGTAGAGCGAACCCCAGCGCGCATTGGCGGCATTCAGCGCGTAGCGGGCATTGGTGAGCGGCACCACGAGCTGCGGGCCGCAGATCGTGCCGATTTCCTCGTCGACATTGGCGGTCTCGACCGCGTGGGTGGCCGGCTCCGGCAGGAGGTATCCGATTTCCCTCAGGAACGCGGTATAGGCGTTGATGTCGAACGCCTTGCCCTTGTGACCGCGATGCCACTCGTCGATCTTCGTCTGTAGCGTGTCGCGGAAAGCGAGCAGTTCGCGATTTTTCGGGCCGAGCTTCTGGAGGATGGCGGCCAGTCCGGCCCAGAACGCATCGGGCGCGATCCCGGTCTTGGGCGTCGCCTCCTTGGCGATGAAATCGAACAGGACAGGGGCGATCTTCAATCCGTGGGCATCGACACGAGTCATGATGGGCTTTCTCAAAAAAATCGGGCGTTTCGAGGCTGCTTCCCATAGGAAAACAGCAAAAAACGCGCCAAAGGGCCGCGTTCACGGCCCTTTTAGCCCTAAAGTCACGGCTCTGAGAAGGCCCCCCTGTTTCGCCCTGAATTCCGCCGTCATGCCCCGCCTCGAGCGG
This sequence comes from Bradyrhizobium jicamae, assembly GCF_018130215.1. GTDB lineage: Bacteria > Pseudomonadota > Alphaproteobacteria > Rhizobiales > Xanthobacteraceae > Bradyrhizobium > Bradyrhizobium jicamae_A. Next base: position 43,563 of record NZ_JAFCKQ010000020.1, on the reverse strand, counting down.
GGCATCCAGTACGCCGCGACCTTTCGGCTCACGCGGCGATGCCTCCGGAATACCGGGTCGCCCGGTCGAGCCGGGCGATGGCAGCAGTCGAGGGGCTAGATATTCGCCGCGAAGTCGGTCAGTTCGCCGAACAGGATGCCGGTCTTCGCCAGCATCCGCTCGATCTCGTCGGCGGCATCGGCAACCGAGCGGTTCGACGTGTCGATCGTCAGCTCATTGTCCGTCGGCGGCTGATAGTCGTTGGCGATGCCCGTGAAGCCCTGCAGCGCGCCGGCGCGGGCCTTGGCGTAGTGGCCCTTGGGATCGCGTGTCTCGCAGACCTCGGCCGGGGTTGCGACATAGATTTCGCGGAACGCGCTGTCGGCGATGCGGCGCGCAGCCGCGCGGTCGGTGGTCGACGGCGACACCGCGGCGACGATCGCGATATGGCCGTTGCGCGCGAGATGGGTCGCGACCTCGGCAAGGCGGCGGATGTTTTCGCTGCGGTCCTGCGGCGAGAAGCCGAGATCGCCGTTGAGCCCGGCACGCAGCGTGTCGCCGTCAAGCAGGATCGGCGAGCCGCCGGTGGAGAACAGCCGCCGCTCCAGCGCACGCGCCAGCGTCGATTTGCCGGAACCGGGCAGACCGGTCAGCCAGATCACCGCGCCATTGTGGTGGTAGCGCGCGGAGCGCTCGTCCGGTCGCAGCGCGGATTCCACCGGCACGATATCGACCGGCACAGCCGGCCGACCGGCGTCGACCGACAGCACGAGGCCACCGCCGGCGATGCGGCCGTTGACCTCGATCACCAGGCGCCCGGTGCGTGGGTTCTCGGTGTAGGGATCGGTTGCGACCGGCTGCGCCAGCGAGATGTCGATCTCGCCGACATGGTTGCGCGCGATCGCAGTGTTCTCTTCATTCGACAGCGCGCCGGGGTCGATCGCCTTCTCGATTGCGACCACGGTGGCGCGGCTTTCCTTGGCGCCGAGGCGGACCAGGATCTGCTCGCCCTTGGTGAGCGGCTTGTCGTGCAGCCAGAAGATGCGGGCGTGGATGCGGCGGGTGTCGCGCGGGTTCTGCCCGGGATGACCGATCACGTCGCCGCGCTCAAGGAACAGCTCGCGGTCGAGCGTGATGCCGACGGAGCGTCCGGCGGTTTGCGGGCCGCTCACCGGCGTCGCCGGCCAGCCCTCGACGCTCCTGATCTTCGCGATCTTGCCGGCAGGCATGATCACGATCTCGTCGCCGGCCTTGAGGTGGCCGGACTCGATGCGCCCGGCGATGATGCGGCGGTCGTCGAACTTGTAGATCGCCTGCACAGGCAGCCGCAGCGCGAGCTCGCCCAGCGGCCGCGCCGGCTCCAGCGCATCCAGCGCATCGACCACTGTGGGACCGGCGTACCAGCCGATCCGCGGCGTGCGCTCGGCGACACCGTCACCGTCACGTGCCGAGATCGGGATCACGGCGGTCGGCTTGACGCCGAGGCCGATCAGGTGCGCGGAAATCTCGTCGCTGATCTCCTTGAACCTGTCGGCGCTGAACTCGACCCGGTCCATCTTGTTGACGACGACGGCGACCTGCTTCACGCCAAGCAGATGCAGGAGATAGCCGTGCCGCCGCGTCTGGTCGCGCACACCCTCCAGTGCATCGATGATCAGCACCGCACCATCGGCCTGCGAAGCGCCGGTGATCATGTTGCGGAGGAACTCGGCGTGGCCGGGCGCGTCGATCAGCACGACGTCGCGCGAGCCGGTTCGGAAGCGGATCTGCGTGGTGTCGATGGTGATGCCCTGGTCGCGCTCGGTCTGCAGCGCGTCGAGCAGGAATGACCATTCGAACGGCATGCCGCGCCGCGCGCTGACCGCCTTCAGCATCTCCAGCTTTCCGTCCGGCAGGCTGCCGGTCTCGTGCAGCAGGCGGCCGACCAGAGTGGACTTGCCGTGATCGACGTGGCCCACGATGACGATGCGCACCTGCGGCCGCGTCGTGCCGTTGGGCGTTGCCGAGATCGAGGCGGTGGGAAGGATCATGTTCATCGTAACGCTCGCGCCTTTTGGAATCAGAGATAGCCGGCGACACGCAGCCGCTCGAACGCATCCTCGGTCTCGTGGTCGAGTGCGCGGCCGGCGCGCTCGGGCACCTTGGTGCCGTCGAGCTCGGTCAGGATCTCGTCGATGTTCGAGGCGGTCGAGGCGACCGGGAAGGTGATGTCGGCGTCGCCCAGCGAGCGATAGCGCTTGCCATCCCTTGCGAGGTAGAGCGGGATGATCGGGATGTTCTCGCGCTTGGTGTAGGCCCAGATATCGGCCTCGGTCCAATGCAGGATCGGATGGATGCGCAAATGCGCGCCCTGCGGCGGCGAGGCGTTGAAATGGTCCCAGAATTCCGGCGGCTGATCGCGCACGTCCCATTCGCCTTCGAGCCCGCGCGGGGAGAATACGCGCTCTTTCGCACGGGTCGCTTCCTCGTCGCGGCGGATGCCGGCGATCAGCCCGTCAAAGCCGAACTTGTTGAGCGCAAGCTTGAGGCCTTCGGTCTTGCGCGCGGCGGAACGCGCGGCCGGCGGCAGGGTCGGGTCGACGCTGTCGATCGGCGGGCAGGGCTCGACGCGCAAATCGAGATCCCATTCCTTACCGAAGCGATCGCGGAACGCGTACATCTCCGGAAACTTCTTGCCGGTGTCGACATGCAGTGCCGGGAACGGGACGCGGCCGAAGAACGCCTTGCGCGCCAGCCAGATCATCACGTTGGAGTCCTTGCCCAGCGACCACAGCAGAGCCAGCTTCTTCAACCGTGCGAACGCCTCGCGCAGGATGTAGATGCTCTGCGCCTCGAGCTCGTCGAGGTGATCCATCGAAGGCGCTCCCCGATCGGCCGAAATATTCGGCACGGAAGCTGCTTTGCGGAGGGCTGAGGGCCGAGACCCGGTGGCGGCAGATTCGTTGTCGAGAAGATGCATCTATCGGCCTTGGCCTTGGGAGGTGAAAATTCTAAAGTTGCGGCGCAATATAGAAGAAATAATTTTCTCTTTATTGGCCTTGATCGACACATAAATAGAAAATAATTTCAGTCAACCCCCAAGTTGGGGAAGCGAGTAACTGATGCGATATCTGCCCGTCTTTCTGGATCTGCATGCCGGCAAGGTGCTGCTCGTAGGAGCGGGCGAGCTGGTGCGCGCCAAGTTGCGCCTGCTGGCGGCTGCCGGCGCGCGGGTCCGCTGGTATGCGACCGATGGCCAACACGATCTCGCTGGCCTTGCCGCCGCCGACGCGGCGCGGATCGAGCGCGCCGACGGCGATCCGCTCGCGGCCGATCTGAAAGGCGTCATTGCAATTCTCTGCGCCGGCGCGGGTGATATCGGCGTTGCGATGTCTGTGCGCGCCAGGGCGGCCGGCCTGCCCGTCAACGTGATGGACGACCTCGACCACTCGACCTTCATCTTCCCGGCGATCGTCGATCGCGGCGACGTCATCGTCGCCGTCGGGACCGGCGGCACGTCGCCGGTGGTGGCGCGCCGCATCCGCGAGCGCATCGAGGCGGTGCTGCCGGCACGGATCGGCGATCTCGCCGGCTTCATCGGAGGTTTCCGCAAGTCGATCCACGGCGTCATCTCCGACTCGCTACTGCGCCGACGCTTCTGGGAGCGCATTGTCGACGGCCCGATCGGCGCGCTTGTGCTGGCCGGCCGCAAGGCCGAGGCCGCAAAGGCGCTGGAGGCGATCGCCGATCCGTCCGCATTCGCCGGTGCAACCGGGGAGGGCAAGGCAGAAGGCCATGTGACGCTGGTGGGCGCCGGTCCGGGCGACCCGGATCTGCTCACCGTCAAGGCGCTGCGTGCGCTGCAGGACGCCGACATCGTGTTCTATGACGAGCTGGTGTCGCCGGAGATCCTCGACCGGATCAGGCGCGACGCCGCGCGGGTTGCGGTCGGCCGCCGCGTCGGCAAGCCCGGCATCGGTCAGGACGCGACCAACAGACTGATGATCGAGGCCGCGAAATCCGGCCAGCGCGCGGTGCGGCTGAAGGGTGGCGATCCCTTCGTCTTCGGCCGCGGCGGCGAGGAGGTCACCGCGCTGCGTGCGGCCGGTGTGGATTATTCGATTATTCCCGGAATCACCGCGGGCCTTGGCGCCGCCGCGCAGTTCGAGGCGCCGCTGACCTATCGTCACAAGGCGCGGCGCATCACCTTCCTCACCGCGCACAAGGCGCGCGATGCCGAGGCGGTGGACTGGTCCGCGCTCACCGACAAGACGATGACCGTCGTCGTCTACATGGGCATGACTGCGGCATCCACGATCCGCACCGGCCTGCTCGCCGCGGGCCGTTCGCCCGAGACGCCGGTCGGCGTGTTCGCTCGCGTCACGCGTCCCGATGCCAAGTCGGCGGTCGGCCCGCTGGCGCGCCTGCCCGACCTGGTCAAGACCATCGATGGCGGTCCCGCCATCCTCATCATTGGCGACGTGGTGGCGCAATCCGCGCCATGGCGCCAATCCAACCCCACCAAAATCCTCTCCGAACTGCTGGAAGCTGCCGAATGACCTCTCCGCTTGAACAGAAGAAGATCCGCATCACAGGACCGTCGGTGGTGACCGCGAACCGCACCTGGGATGGCGCGGTAGTCTACCGCACCGCCCAGAAGGGCTGGTCGACCGAGCTTGCCGACGCCGCGACCGTCGGCACGTCCGACGATGCTCGCGTCCTGCTCGCCGAAGCCACAGCCGACGATGTCGGCGCGGTCGGCGCCTATGTCGCGCCGGTCGACCTCAAGGACGGCGGCAAGATCCAGCCCGGCAATCTCCGCGAACATATCCGCGCCAAGGGCGTCACCATCGATCTCCGTGTGCCGGCGTAGGGTTGATCGATCATGTATGCATATGACGAACTCGATCGCACGCTGATCAACGAGCGTGTCTCGGAATTCCGCGATCAGGTGAAGCGTCGCCTTTCCGGCGAGCTCACCGAGGACGAATTCAAGCTGCTGCGGCTGCAGAATGGCGTGTACCTGCAACTGCACGCCTACATGTTCCGTGTCGCGATCCCCTATGGCACGCTGTCGTCGAAGCAGCTGCGCCGGCTCGCCCATGTCGCGCGCCGCTACGACCGCGGCTATGGCCATTTCACCACGCGGCAGAACATCCAGTTCAACTGGATCAAGCTCGCGGAGCTGCCGGACGCGCTGGCCGACCTCGCCGAGGTCGGCATCCACGCGATGCAGACCTCGGGCAACAACATGCGCAATGTCACCTCGGACCAGTGGGCCGGGGTCGCGCCGGGCGAGATCGAGGATCCCCGCATCTGGTCGGAGCTGATTCGTCAGCACACCACGCTGCACCCGGAATTCTCTTTCCTGCCGCGCAAGTTCAAGATCGCAATCACCGCCTCCGAGCACGACCGCGCCGCGATCAAGATTCACGACATCGGGCTGCGGCTGCACAGGAACGCCGATGGCGAGACCGGCTTCGAGGTTCTGGTCGGCGGCGGCCTCGGCCGCACACCGTTCATCGCCAAGACCATCAAGCCGTTCGTGAACGGCCGCGACGTCCTCAGCTACATCGAGGCGATCCTAAGGGTCTACAACCAGTACGGCCGCCGCGACAACATCTACAAGGCGCGCATCAAGATCCTGGTGCACGAGCTCGGCATCGAGAAGTTCGCCAGGGAAGTCGACGAGGAGTGGAAGCAGATGGGCGACACCGAGCTGCGGCTCGATCGCGCCGCCATCGAGGAGGTCCGCTCGCGCTTCTCCTACCCCCTCTACGAAAAGCTGCCGCACATGCCGGACGAGCTGAAGCAGGCCGCGCATGATCCGCTGTTCGAGCGCTGGCGCAGGAACTCGGTGGCCCCGCACAAGGTGCAGGGCTATTCGATCGTGACGCTGTCGCTGAAGCCGGTCGGCGGCCCGCCGGGCGATGCCACCGCCGAGCAGATGGACGCGGTCGCCGATCTTGCCGACAAGTATTCGTTCGGCGAGATCCGCGTCGGCCATGAACAGAACCTGGCGCTGCCGCACGTCGCCAAGCGCGATTTGCCCGCCCTGTTCAAGGCGCTCGACCGCCTCGGCCTCGCGACGCCGAACGTCAACCTCGTCACCGACATCATCGCCTGCCCGGGGCTGGATTACTGCTCGCTGGCGAATGCGCGCTCGATCCCGATCGCGCAGGAGCTGACGCGGCGGTTCGCCAACCACGACACCGCCGGCCTGATCGGCCGGCTCCATATCAACATCTCCGGCTGCATCAACGCCTGCGGCCACCACCATGTCGGCCATATCGGCATTCTCGGCGTCGAGAAGAACGGCGAGGAATTCTACCAGATCACGATCGGCGGCCGCGCCGACGAGAACGCGCAGATGGGCACGTTGATCGGCCCGGCCGTTCCCTACGCGGAAGTTGCCGATGTTGTCGAAGACATTGTTGAAGCCTATCTCGCGCTGCGCGACCGTCCCGAGGAACTGTTCGTCGATACGGTGAAGCGTCTGGGCGTCGAGCCATTCAAGGAGCGGGTCTATGCCACTCGTTAAGCAGGGAAGTATCACCACCGATCTGTTCGTTCATGTCGCCGACGGCACCGAATTGCCCGGCGACGGCGCGATCCTGGTCACATCGGAGCGCTTCCTCGCCGATCCCGAGGCGTTGCTGCGCCGTGCCGGCAAGACCGGCGTAATCTGGCCGAACAATCGCGACCTCGACGATCTCGTGCCCTATCTCGATCGCCTCGCCACGGTCGCGCTGGTGTTCCCGACCTTCCGCGACGGCCGTGCCTACAGCCAGGCACGTCTGCTGCGCGAGCGCCATGGCTATGACGGCGAGCTGCGCGCCACCGGGCAGGTGCTGCGCGACCAGTTCGTGTTCATGACCCGCGCCGGTTTCGACGCCTTCGAGGTTAAGAAGGAGGCCGACGCCGCCGCCTTTGCCGAGACCATGAAGCGCTATTCGGTGTTCTATCAGCCGACCGGCGACGGCCGCCTCACTGCGCTCAATCGTCGCATGCAGCAGCGCCACTCGGAGAGCGCAGGCCAGTGAGCACGCTTGCACCGGAGTTGTCGCCGCCCCGGCCGGAGTCGGCCGATGCGCTCGATCGCGCGTTGCGCGCGGCCTCGCCCGCGGAGGTGATCGCGACCGCATTGAAGAGGGTCGGCCGTGAACATCTCGCGCTGGTGTCGTCGTTCGGCACCGAATCGGCCGCGCTGCTCAAGGTGATGGCGGATGTCGATCCGGCCATCCCCGTGATCTTCCTCGACACCGGCTGGCTGTTCGAGGAGACGCTGGCCTATCGCGACACGCTGATCGAGAGCCTCGGCCTTCGCGATGTGCGATCGATCAAGCCGCTCGAGGAGACGCTGTCGCGCGAGGATCCCGACCGCGAGCTGTGGTTCACCGATCCGGATGCCTGCTGCCGCATCCGCAAGGTCGAGCCGCTGGCGCGGGCGCTGAAGCCGTTCTCGGCCTGGATCAACGGCCGCAAGCGCTTCCAGAGCGCCACCCGCGCCGACATCCCCGTGGTCGAGGATGACGGCGTAAGGTTGAAATTCAACCCGTTGGCCAATGTGTCGCGCGAGGAGATCGAGGCGATCTACGCGCTCGGCAAATTGCCGCCGCATCCACTTGTCGCATCGGGTTATCTCTCGGTCGGGTGTATGCCCTGCAGCAGCCGGTCTGCGCCCGGGGAGGATGCGCGCGACGGCCGCTGGCGCGGTCGTGCGAAGACGGAGTGCGGCATCCACACGACCAAGATGTCGTAGCCCAACGACAAAACACGTCGCGCGACGACGGATTCGTAGCACAGCTGCGCTGCGCGGCCGCAAACAATGAAAAGCGGTTTCGTTGACTCAAGACCACTTCACCGCGAGTTATGTCTTGCGTGTTCCCTGATGCGCGTCGCTCAGGTCGAATGGAGAAGGAAATGGTCCGTCGTATCCTGCCGCTCGTCGCAGGACTGTTGTGGGCAGGCTCGGCCTTCGCTGCCGACTATTCGCTGCTCAACGTCTCCTACGATCCGACGCGCGAGCTCTATGTCGATTTCAACAAGGCATTCGCAGCGGCCTACCAGAAGGAGACCGGCAAGAGCGTCGAGATCAAGCAATCGCACGGCGGTTCGGGCTCGCAGGCCCGTGCGGTGATCGACGGATTGCAGGCCGACATCGTCACGCTCGCGCTCGCCTATGACATCGATGCGATCGCGGCCAAGGGCCTTGCCGCGGCCGACTGGCAGAAGCGGCTGCCGCTCAACGCCTCGCCCTACACCTCGACCATCGTGTTCCTGGTGCGCAAGGGCAATCCCAAGGGCATCAAGGATTGGGACGATCTGATCAAGCCGGGCGTCAGCGTCATCACGCCGAACCCGAAGACCTCCGGCGGTGCGCGCTGGAATTATCTGGCCGCCTGGGGCTATGCGCAGAAGAAATATGGCTCGGCCGACAAGGCGAAGAAGTTCGTCGCAGATCTCTATCAGAACGTGCCGGTGCTCGATACCGGCGCGCGCGGTTCGACCGTGACCTTCGTCGAGCGCGGCGTCGGCGACGTGCTGCTGGCGTGGGAGAACGAAGCCTTCCTCGCGCTTCGTGAATTCGGCCAGGACAAGTTCGAGATCGTGGCGCCGCCACAGTCGATCCTCGCCGAGCCGCCGGTCGCCGTGGTCGACAAGGTGGCCGACAGGAAGGGTACCCGCGCCGTTGCCGAGGCGTATCTGAAGTACTGGTACTCGAGGGAAGGCCAGGAGATCGCCGCGCGCAATTCCTACCGCCCGCGTGATCCCGAGATTGCCAAGGAATACGAAAAATCCTTCGCCAGGGTCGAACTTTTCACCATCGACGACGTTTTCGGCGGCTGGACCAAGGCGCAGAAGGATCACTTCGCCGAGGGCGGCATCTTCGATCAGATCTACAAGAACTGATCAGGGGGATTTGTGAGCACAGCGGTCGCACGACGCAGCACCCTGCCGGGGTTCGGTCTCACCATGGGACTGACCCTGACCTGGCTCTCCGTCATCATCCTGCTTCCGCTCGCCGGTCTGTTCCTCAAGACGTTCGAGCTCAGCCTCGACCAGTTCTGGGGTGTCATCACCAGCCGCCGCACCCTGAGCGCGCTGAAGGTCTCGTTTGGGCTTTCCTTTGCGGCAGCCTGCGTCAATCTGGTGATGGGCACCATCATCGTCTGGGCCCTGGTACGGTATCGTTTTCCAGGCCGCCGGCTGTTCGACGCCATCGTCGATATTCCCTTTGCGCTGCCGACTGCGGTCGCCGGTGTCGCGCTGACGCAGCTGTTTGCGCAGAAGGGCTGGCTCGGCGCGCCGCTCGCCGAACTCGGCATCAAGGTCGCGTTCACTCCGATCGGCATCTTCGTCGCGATGATCTTCATCGGCATTCCCTTCGTGGTTCGCACCGTGCAGCCGGTGCTGATCGACCTCGATCCCGAGATCGAGGAGGCTGCCGCGAGCCTCGGCGCCACTCGCTGGCACACCGTGTTCCGCGTCATCCTGCCGAGCCTGATCCCGGCGCTGCTGACCGGCTTTGCGCTCGCCTTCGCCCGCGCCATCGGCGAATACGGCTCGGTGATCTTCATCGCGGGCAACCTGCCCAACGTCTCCGAGATCGCGCCGCTCTTGATCGTGATCCGGCTGTCCGAGTTCCGCTATGCCGACGCCACCGCGATCGCGGTGGTGATGCTGGTGGCCTCGTTCCTGATCATCTTCCTGATCAATCGTCTGCAGCACTGGGCGCAGGCGCGCAGTCCCGTGCATTGAGGGCAGCCAGAATGTCGATGCAGACGGGAGTGGTGACCTCGCCCAAGCAACTGCGCAGCTATGCGCCCGAGACCGATGTCAGCGTCGCGTCACCGGCGCCGCGCGTCGAGACCGCACCGTCACGGCCGGTCGCGGCGCAGCGCAATCTGCGCACCGAGCCGGGACCGGTGCGGTTCATCATCATCACGCTGGCGGTGGCCTTCCTCAGCGTCTTCGTCGTGCTGCCGCTGGTGGTCGTATTCGCCTCAGCCTTCTCGAAAGGCGTCGGCGCCTATCTCGCCGCGCTGGCCGAGCCGGAAGCGCTTTCCGCGATCCGGCTGACGCTGCTGGTCGCGGCGATCTCGGTCACGCTCAACCTCGTGTTCGGCGTCATCGCGGCCTGGGCGATCTCGAAGTTCGACTTCGCCGGCAAGACCTTGCTGGTCACGCTGATCGACCTGCCGTTCTCGGTGAGCCCGGTGATCTCGGGTCTCGTCTTCGTGCTGTTGTTCGGCGCCCAGGGTTATTTCGGCCCGTGGTTGCAGTCACACAATGTCCAGATACTGTTCGCGGTGCCGGGCATTGCGCTCGCGACCGTGTTCGTCACCTTTCCGTTCGTGGCGCGTGCGCTGATCCCGCTGATGCAGGAGCAGGGCACGCAGGAGGAGGAGGCGGCGATCTCGCTCGGCGCATCCGGCCTGCAGACCTTCTTCCGCGTCACGCTGCCCAACATCAAATGGGGCCTGCTCTACGGCGTGCTGCTGTGCAATGCGCGCGCAATGGGCGAGTTCGGCGCAGTGTCCGTCGTTTCCGGCCACATCCGCGGCGAGACCAACACGATGCCGCTCCTGGTCGAGATTCTCTACAACGAATATCAATTCGTATCGTCGTTCGCGATCGCGTCGCTGCTGGCCATGCTGGCGCTGATCACGCTGGTGGTGAAAACCATCCTGGAGCGGCGTCTGGACGAAGGCGAGGCTGTCGATGGCGATTGAAGTCAGGAACATCGTGAAGAAGTTCGGCAGCTTTGCCGCGCTCGACAATGTCGATCTCAAGGTCGCCGATGGCGAGCTGCTGGCGCTGCTCGGTCCGTCCGGCTCCGGCAAGACGACGCTGCTGCGGATCATCGCGGGTCTCGACTGGCCCGATTCCGGCGAGGTCGCGATCGACGGCGAGAACGCGCTCAGTCGCGGCGCCAGCGAGCGCCAGGTCGGCTTCGTGTTCCAGCATTACGCCCTGTTCCGCCACATGACGGTGTTCGAGAACGTCGCCTTTGGCCTGCGCGTCCAGCCGCGCGCGATCCGCAAGGACGAGGCGACGATCCGCGCCCGCGTCAAGGGGCTGCTCGATCTGGTCCAGCTCGATTGGCTCGCCAACCGCTATCCGAGTCAATTGTCCGGAGGCCAGCGCCAGCGCATCGCGCTGGCCCGGGCGCTCGCGATCGAGCCGCGCATCCTGCTGCTCGACGAGCCTTTCGGCGCCCTCGATGCCAAGGTGCGCAAGGAGCTCCGGCAATGGCTGCGCTCGCTGCACAACGAGATCCACGTCACCTCGATCTTCGTCACCCATGACCAGGAGGAGGCGCTCGAGGTCGCCAACCGTGTGGTCGTGATGGACAAGGGCCGGATCGAGCAGATCGGCACGCCCGGCGAGGTCTATGACAATCCGGCGACGGCCTTCGTGCACGGCTTCATCGGGGAATCGATCGTGCTGCCGGTCGATGTCTCCGGCGATGGTGTGCGGCTCGATGGCCGCCCGCTCGATATCGCGGCCCAGGGTGCGGCGCCGGGTGCGGCGCGATTGTTCGTCCGCCGCCATGACATGGCGATTGCGCCGGCTGGTGCCGGCCCGTTCGAAGGCGCCATCAGGCATGTCCGCTCGTTCGGTCCGATCCAGCGCGCCGAGGTCGCATTGTCGGGGAACGAGGGCCGGACGGTGATCGAGATCGATGCCCCGCGCGACCGCGAACTCCAGGCCGGCGAGATCATCTCCCTGCAACCCCGCCGCTACCGGATCTTTGCCGCGCAGGATTGACGACGCAGTCGTCATTCCGGGATCGTGCGGTAGCACGAGACCCGCAATCTCGAGATTCCGGGTTCGATGCTGCCGTATCATCCCGGAATGACGGCAATGACGGCTTTTGACCGCCAAAAGTTAGCCCCCGTTCACCATTCAGCCACGGTTGGTATGCAACAAGGCGGGCCAACCTTGGGGGTTCTCTCACGTGAAACGGACGACGGTTGCCCTGTTCGGGCTTCTGGTGCTTGCCGGCTGCGCCGCCGACACCAAAATCCCGGAAGAGCCGGCCATGTATCTGAACATGGCTCAACCCGGCGCGGTGCTGGACAGCCAGGCGGCCGCGATCCTGTTCTCGCAATATCGCCAGAACAACGGGCTCGGCGCCGTGGTGGTCGATCCGGATCTGATGAAGCTTGCCGACCAGCAGTCCGAGGCGATGGCCGCCCGCAACAAGATGGACCATGATGTCAAGGCCCCGCTCGGCAAGCGGCTGGAGGCCGGAGGCTATCCCGCGACGGTCGCGGTCGAGAACATCTCCGCCGGCTATCACACGCTGGCGGAAGCGTTCTCCGGCTGGCGCGATTCGCCGCCGCACAAGGCTAACATGCTGAAAAGCGGTGTCACAAAAATGGGCATCGCAGCCGTCTACGCTCCGAATACCAAATACAAGGTGTTCTGGACGCTCATCCTGGCGGCCACCTGATTTCGATAAAATCAGCGTGATCCGGTCACATATCTCGCTGATTGACGCCGCGGAAAACAGCCGCCACGCTGCGCTGCAACTTGTTTCCTGACGAAGCGGTATGGACATGTCGGATTCCGCACCAGCCTCTGCGCCGACGCGAGCGCATCGCGTGTTGGTCCTTCAGGGCGGCGGCGCCCTCGGCTCCTACCAGGCCGGCGCCTTCCAGGCGCTCTGTCATGCCGGTTTCGAGCCGGAATGGATCGCCGGCATCTCGATCGGCGCCATCAATGCCGCGATCATCGCCGGCAACGAGCCGGACAAGCGCGTGCCGCGGTTGAAGGAATTCTGGGAGATGGTGTCGTCCCCCGTGCCCTGGAATCCGCTGTCCAAGCACGAGCGCGCCCGCTCGCTGTTCAACGAAACCAGTGCCGCGATCATCGCGACCTTCGGTGTCCCCGGTTTCTTCGTGCCGCGAATGCCGCCGGCGCCGCTGTGGCCGCCGGGCAGCTCGCAATCACTGAGCTATTACGACACCGCGCCGCTGAAGAAGACGCTGGAGCGTCTGGTCGACTTCGATCGCATCAACGACCTCAAGACGCGGCTGTCGGTCGGCGCGGTCGGCGTCACCTCCGGCAATTTCCGCTATTTCGACAATTACGAGTTCAAGAAGCTCGGCAAGCAGATCGGCCCCGAGCACATCATGGCTTCGGGCGCGCTGCCGCCGGGCTTTCCGGCCGTCGTCATCGAAGGCGAGCATTACTGGGACGGCGGCATCGCCTCCAACACGCCGCTCGATTTCGTGCTCGACGAGGAGGAGAGCCGTGACCTCCTGATCTTCCAGGTCGACCTGTTCAGCGCGCGTGGGCCGCTGCCCGAGACGCTGCTTGAGGCCGCCGAGCGCGAAAAGGACATCCGGTTCTCCAGCCGGACGCGGATGAACACCGACAAGAACAAGCAGATCCACAATGCCCGCATGGCGGTGCGCGACCTGATCAGCAAGCTGCCGGACTATCTGAAGAACGATCCTTCGGTCGAGTGGCTGCGCAAGGCCTCGAAGGAGAACACAGTCACGGTCGTGCACCTGATCTACAAGAGCAAGAACTACGAGACCAATTCCAAGGACTACGACTTCTCCCACGTTGCGATGGTCGAGCATTGGGGCGCCGGAGTGCGCGACGTACATTTGTCGATGCGTCACAAAGAGTGGCTAGAACGGCCGCAGTCCGGGGAAACCATGGTGACCTACGATCTCACGGGGGACGAACCCAAGCCCCCCGAAAGCAAATAGGAGCGAAGCAGAATGGGTACCTTGACAGGCAAGACCGCCGTTGTGACCGGCTCGACCAGCGGCATCGGATTGGCGTATGCGCGGGCCTTCGCCGGCGCCGGCGCCAATGTCGTCCTCAACGGCATGGGTGTGCCGGCCGACATCGAGAAGGAGCGCTCCGGCATCGAGACCGACTTCAAGGTCAAGGCCGCCTATTCGCCGGCCGACATGACCAAGCCGGCGGAGATCGCCGACATGATCGCGCTCGGCGAGAAGACCTTCGGTTCGGTCGACATCCTCGTCAACAATGCCGGCATCCAGTTCGTCTCGCCGATCGAGGAGTTTCCGCCGGAGAAGTGGGAAGCGATCATCGCGATCAACCTGTCCTCCGCCTTCTACGGAATCCGCGCCGCCGTGCCGGGCATGAAGAAGCGCGGCTGGGGCCGCATCATCAACACCGCCTCCGCCCATTCGCTGGTGGCCTCGCCGTTCAAATCGGCCTATGTCTCGGCCAAGCACGGCATCGCCGGCCTGACCAAGACTGCAGCCCTCGAGCTTGCGCAGCACAAGATCACCGTCAACTGCATCAGCCCGGGCTACGTCTGGACGCCGCTGGTCGAGCACCAGATTCCGGAGACCATGAAGGCGCGCAACCTGACCAAGGAGCAGGTCATCAAGGACGTGCTGCTCGCCGCGCAGCCGACCAAGGAGTTCGTGACCTCGGAGCAGGTCGCAGCGCTCGCGCTGTTCCTGTGCGGCGACGATGCCGCGCAGATCACCGGCGCCAACCTCTCGATCGACGGCGGCTGGACGGCGGAGTAACGCCGGCCCACGCTGGCGCTGGATTTTAAGGTGCAAGGAGCCGGCCCTGATTGGATCAGGGCCGGCTTTTGCTTGATATCGGGAAACCGGTTTGGTCAGCCGTGATCAGATGAGTTCGTCCTGAGCCGACTCGGGCCAGGATTTGACGCGATCAAGCAAGTTTTTCAATTCGGCTGCGGTCATATAGCAGATTACAGGCGGGGCCCGACGAAAAATCTATCGCGCCGGCCGGGCTTTCCCGAACGCCAGCACGTGCAAGCCGAGGCGAGAGCGGACGACATAAAACAAGAGGATGGTCTCGAAGGTCAGCGATAGCGAGGTCGCGGCCGCCGCGCCCATGCCGCCGTAGCGCGGCACCAGCGCGATGCAGAGCCCGACGTTCATCACGAACGACACCGCATAGGCGGTTGCGCAGATGCGCTGGTGGCCGAGCATGTTGAGCAGCCGCTCCACCGGTCCGATCGCGGAGCGCACGACGAGCCCGGTCGCGGCGACGAACATGATCTCGTAGCCGCCGACGAAGCTCGGCCCGAACAGCCAGAGCAGCGGCTTGCCGAACGCGAGCAGCGTCACTGTCGCTGCGAGCGACGGCCAGAACGTCCACTTGATCGCATGCGCGACATAGGCCGATAGCCGGTCCTTGTCGCCGATCGCGTTGTATTCGGCGAAGCGATGCGCCGTCGTCGCCGCCATCGCGTAATGGATGAAGGAGACCAGTGCGAGCGTCTTGACCACGGCGAAGTAGACGCCGACCTCCTCGGAGGAGCGGAACTGCTGCAGCATCAGCACGTCGGTGTAGGAAAGCAGCTGATAGAAGCTCTCGACCAGCATGATCGGCAGCGAGATCGCGAGCCAGCCGCCGACGTCATAGGCCTTCTCGCCGGGGCCGACATGGTCGGCGAGGCGGCGATTTATCACGATGGTCTGGCCGATCACCGCGATCAAAACCGCCGCGGCGCTCGCCAGCAACGCGACGGTCGCGCTGAGTCCGATGCCGAGCATGAGCGCACCGGCGGTGAGCCCGATGATCAGCGTCTGCCGGATGATGAATTGCGGCATCAGCGCGAGCCGCATCCAGTCATGCGAACGCGCGATGCCGTCCTGCGTGTTGGCGACCACGAAGGGCGGCAAGGCCAGGCAGCCGACATAGAGCGGCAGGATTGCGTTCGGATCGATCCAGGGCGACAGCAGGTGGATCAGGCCCGCGAGCAGCAGGGCGACTGCGGTCGAGGTTGCCAGCACCAGCCAGCGGCTGCCGGCGAGGAAGCCGCGCAGCCGGGCGTGGTCGCCGCGGGTGCGGTATTCCGGAATGATCTTCTGCGCCGACGACGCCATGCCGAAGTCCATGGTCGCGCCAAGCAGCAGCACCCAGGTCCAGACATAGACGTAGATGCCGTAGTCGGAACCGGTCATCCATCGTGCCAGCAGGATCTGAGCCAGATAGGCCATCGCCGCGCTGATCACTCGGATGATGAAGATGGTGCCGGCGAGCCGCTTGGTGACGGAAGCCTCGTGGGTGCCGCCCGTGAGGCGCGCAAGGAGGCCGCGCAGGCGTGCGTACGGGCCTGACGACGCGGCGGCTTCGGATCGGGTCTCCATCACGGACAAGGCCGAAAATTCCTCAACGCCGCGAGGTGGCGGCAATGGCCTGAGCTATCAACGAAACGTTAAGATTGGGTTCGGCGGCACGTCGTTCCGCGGCGGTGCGAAGCACCGGACCTTGGATGCGCACTTTGCGCATCGGGGAACCTCGGGATTCCCCGGAGCGCAATTGCGCGCGCTCCTGAGGTTCGCTGGTTCCACGCGCACCCCGGAATGACTCTTCGGATCAGTTCAAATTGATGTTGAATTCGTAGCTCTTGTCGCCGCCGACCAGCGTCAGCTTCAGCGCCGCGCCTTCCGGGTTGGCGCCGGGCGGCAGCCCGTCGAGCTCGAAGGAGAAGCGCTTCACGCCCGACGGCGATTGCTCGACCAGCTTCGGCACCGGGAGCGCCCAGTCGGGGGTCGGGCCCTCGACATAAAGGCTGAGGTTCTTTGCCTCGGGCGCCGTGACGTCGACCACCACGCTGTTCTTGCCTTCGCGCTTGACGTCGCGGATCGTCAGCGGATTGGGGTCGCCGATATTGGCCGGTTTCGGCACCGCATTGAGCGCTTCCGACAGCGCGCCGTCCTCGGTCGAGGCGACGCTGGCAAAGGCGAGTTCGGCCTTGGCTTCCACCGGCACGCACAGCTTCTCGCACACCGCGTAGTTGATGTCGGCGCGCAGCGTCAGCGGCTTGTCGGGATTCCTGGCGACGATGCGCAGCGGCAGCACCACCTGGTGCTTGTAGCCGAGCGACGTTCCGCCGGCGCCGTCGTCGAATTGCCGCGGTGCCGGCCACATCACGGTCACCGCTTCGACATTATCCGATTTGGAGAAATCGAACCGCGGCGGCACGCCGGAATCGCCGGGCGTCCGCCAATAGGTTTTCCATCCGTCCTGGAGCTGGAAGGCGATGCCGCCAAGCAGCACGGCGCCGCTGCGCGAACCCGCAAGCAACCGCACCGCGGAATGCGCATCCTGCTGCCACGGCGAGGCGTCGTCGGCACGAGCCTGCGTTACCATGCATGCGACAGACAGAATGGCGGCAGCGCCGAAAGCGGCCCGCATTGGAACTATGACGATCATGAGACGTCTTTACCTGCAACTTTCGTTGCAAACCATTGAATTGCTTGTGATGCAGCGCGGCGATGCCGCGCAAGCTTGATTGACAGAAGGGCCACCCAATATCAGGATGCCGGATGAGCAGGAAAGGCCTTTGCGGATGAGCCCTGAAGGCAAGGAAGCCAAGACACGCAAGACGGTGCGCGGCAAGAGCGCCGGCATCGGCCACAATGTGGCCGACGAGGGTTATCTCGACGGCCAGTTGCTGATCGCCATGCCCGTGATGAGCGACCCACGCTTCGAGCGCTCGGTGATCTACATGTGCGCCCATTCCTCCGAGGGCGCCATGGGCATCATCGTCAACCGCCCGGCCGGCAGCATCGATTTCCCCGGCCTCCTGGTCCAGCTCGACATCATCCAGAAGGCCGATCAGATCACGCTGCCCGAGAATGCAGAGATGATGAAGGTGATGAAGGGCGGCCCGGTCGACACCGGCCGCGGCTTCGTGCTGCATTCCAGCGACTTCTACATCCAGGACGCGACGCTCAACATCGACGACGGCATCTCGCTGACCGCGACCGTCGATATCCTGAAGGCGATTGCCAAGGGCGCCGGCCCCAAGCACGCGATCCTTGCGCTCGGCTATGCCGGCTGGGCGCCGGGCCAGCTCGAGAACGAGATCCAGCACAATGGCTGGCTGCACTGCGACGCCGATCCGGACCTGATCTTCGGCGCCAACGTCGACGAGAAATACGCGCGCGCGCTGCGCAAGATCGGCATCGATCCCGGCATGCTCTCGAACGAAGCCGGCCACGCGTAGCAAACGCTGCCCTCTTCACGCGTCGTCCCGACACAGCGGAGGAGCTACTCCGCCGCCTGTGCCACTGTCGGTGCCGATCCCGCCACCGTGGCGCGACGCATGTCGCGGGGCTGTGACTGATCGTAGCGGCGCACGCGGTGCATGGTCTGGCGGTTGTCCCACATCACGAGGTCGTGCACCGTCCATTTGTGCACGTGGACGAATTCGCCCTGCGTGGCGTGCTCGGTAAGATCGCGCAGCAGCACCCGGCCCTCAGGCACGCTCATGCCCCTGATGGCGCCGGCGTGCGACGACAGATACAGCGACTTGCGGCCATGTACCGGATGCGTGCGCACCAGGCGCTGCAGCACCGGCTTGAACATCTCCTTCTCCTCGTCGGAATAGTCGAGGAAGCCGAGCGAGCCGCGTGAATACATCAGCGAGTGCTCGCAGATCATGTCCTCGATCTCGGCCTTGGTCTCGTCGTCGAGCGCGTCATAGGCAGCGCGCATGTCGGCGAATTCGGTGTTGCCGCCCTTCGGGTTCACCACGCGCGCCGACAGCAGCGAGAACTTCGCCGGGATCGGCCGGAACGAGCTGTCGGAATGCCACAGGCAGTTGCCGAGGTTGAACAGATGGGTGCGGTGGTCCTTCGGCAGCGGCTTGCCGTCCTTGCCGAGGTTGGAAACATCGTTCAGCCCGGAGGAGAGGCGATAGTCCTCCTTCCTGGTCACGGTGCCGCCGCGGGATTTTTCCCGCTCGCCGAAATTCAGCGCGAACGCCAGCTGCTGGTCGTCCGTGATGTCCTGGCCGTGGAACACCAGCACGGCGTATTTGTCCATGCCGGCCTCGATGTCTTCAGCCTCCTGCTTCGTCAGCGGCTTGCGCAGGTCGACGCCGGAGACCTCGCCGACAAAATGCTTGTGAAGCTGCCGGATCAGGACCGTCATGGCGTGTCTCTCCGAGTGCGGGCGGTGTCTCCCGCTCCATTTGCAGGGAAGGCTACTCTCGACGCACGGCCTGTCAACGCTTCGCGCGCGGGCGCGGATCAGGCATTCCGCGCCATCAACCCGCCGTCCACCGGAATGACGGCCCCCGTCAGGAACGATGCGGCCGGCAGGCACAGGCTGAGCGTCATATGCGCGACCTCCTCGGGATCGCCGTAGCGGGCCAGCGCGGTGCGCCGCTTGGCGTAGATCGTCTTGTGCTCCTCGGAGATGCGGTCGGTGATCGCGGTGCGGATCGGACCCGGACAGATGCAGTTCACGGTGATGCCGTCGCGGCCGAGCTCGACGGCGAGCGAGCGCGTCAGGCTGGTCACGCCGCCTTTTGCCGCGGAGTAGGGGCTGTGCAGCGCGGTCGCGCCCAGCGCCTCGGTCGAGGCGATGTTGACGATGCGCGGCGATTTCGATTTGCGAAGGTAGGGCAGCGCGGCGCGGATGATGCGCGGATGTGCCGTCAGCATCACCGCAATGCCCTTGGCCCAGGCATCCTCGTAACTCGGATCGTCGATCGGCACGCGCACCGAGATGCCGGCATTGTTGACGATGATGTCGAGCCCGCCGAAATGCGCGGCGACCTCGTTGACGACCCTGGTGATCGCGTCACGGTCGGAGACGTCGAGCACCCAGGGCCTTGCGGAGCCGCCGTTTGCGGCGATCTCCTTCGCCACGGCGTGCGTGCCGTCTTCCGTCAGATCGGTGACCGCGACGTTGGCGCCCTCGTCGGCGAACACGCGGGCGGTGGCGCGGCCCATGCCGCTGGCGGCTCCCGTGACGAGCACGGTGAGGCCCTTCACCGAACGGCTGAGCTGTTTGAATTCGGACATGGCGGACCTCGCGGAAAAAGATGCATGGCGTGTCGTCAGACCGGCGAGGCTGGCATCGATCTCATGATCCGTCAAACCGGTGGTCCCGATCAGGCAGGGCCGCAGCGCATGAACGCAAGTTCGGCGCTGGCTTTTCGAGAATGATCATGCTCCATCAAGAAAACAGCCAAGAAAACTGCCAAGAAAACAGCAACGAGGAGACGCGCGATGAACGAGCTCGATTTTGCAGGCAAGCAGGTGCTGGTGGTCGGCGGCTCCAGCGGCATCGGCAATGGTATCGCGCAGGCGTTCCGCGCCAAGGGGGCGCGTGTGGCCGTTTGCGGCACGCGTGCCGGCGCGAGCGATTATTCCGCCGAGGATGGTTCGCATCTCGATGGTCTTTCCTACGCGCAGCTCGACGTCAGCGATCCCCGGGCGATCGAAGCGTTCAAGCCGTCATTCGATCGGCTCGACGTTCTGGTGCTGGCGCAGGGCGCGGTGATTTACCGCCGCGGGGAATTCGAGATGGACGGCTTCCGCAAGGTGCTGGAGGTCAATCTGATCAGCCTGATGGCCTGCGCCACCAAATTCCATGCGATGCTCGGCGCGGCCAAGGGCTCGCTGATCATCGTGAGCTCGACCGCGGCCTATCATTCCACGATGGGCAATCCGGCCTACAACGCCTCGAAGACCGGCGCAGTCGGCCTGACGCGCACGCTCGGCGAAGCCTGGGCGGAGAACGGCATCCGCGTCAACGGGATCGCGCCGGGCCTGGTCGACACCAAGATGACCAGGGTGACGACGGCAAATCCAAAGCGTCTTGAAGGCGCGCTCGAGCGCATTCCGCTGAAGCGGCTCGGCACGCCGGCCGACATGGCGGGCGCCGCGTTGTTCCTCGCCTCGCCGCTGGCGTCCTACATCGTCGGCCAGACCATCGTCGTCGATGGCGGGCTGATCCTGTAGTCACAGGAACTTGCGCCGCTCCTGCAGGTTAGCCTCCCGTCAGATCAGGGAGCAGAAGCGATGGACAAGGATCGCATTTATGGCTCGGCGAAGGAGTTCGCCGGCAAGGCCGAAGGCGCGGTCGGCGATGTGACCGGCGATGCGCAGACGCAGGCCTCGGGCCGCGTGCGCGAGGCCGCCGGCACCGTGCAGGATCTCTACGGCCAGGCCAAGGATGCCGCGCGAGACGCGGCCGATACTGCGGCGAATTACGCGAAGGACGCCTATGAGAATCGCGGAGAGACCATCCGCAGCGGGCAGAGGGCGATGGCTAAGACGGTGCAGGACAATCCGCTCGGCTCGCTGTTGATCGCCGGCGGCATCGGCTTCGCGCTCGCGCTGCTGATGACGCGTCAGCCGCGCCGTCCGCCGCCGCGATGGCGCTATTACGGCTGAGGCCCGACTTGTTCTCTGTCATTGCTTCGCTTCGCTCGCAATGACGGGGCTGTAGGCCGCTTCTTACTGCACGCCATTCGACGCCGATCGCCCGACATTGGCGGGCGGGCGCGGCGGTCCCGGTGCCCGCGGCGGCTGGGTCACCAGCGGCCGCTGCTGCGGCGTGCCGAATCCGAAGAAATCGCGCAGCGAGGGTTGCGGCGTCGGCTGGACCGGCTGCGCCTGGTGGGTCGGGCGGAACACCCGCCGCGGCGCAGGCTTTTGCGGAGCCGTAATGATCGAGCCGTCGGGCGCGATCGCCGTGGTCGTCGGCGGCGGGTTCGCGCTTGCCGGCGCGACCGGCGTCGTCGCGGCAACCGGCACGTCGCCCTTGGCCTGTTCACGACCGATCTCGCGGCGCGGCCAGGCGAAATCATCGGCGCGGCCGGCCGGCGGCGCCAGCGGTTCGCCCTTCA
The DNA here is from genome assembly GCF_018130215.1 of Bradyrhizobium jicamae. Lineage (GTDB taxonomy): Bacteria > Pseudomonadota > Alphaproteobacteria > Rhizobiales > Xanthobacteraceae > Bradyrhizobium > Bradyrhizobium jicamae_A. The sequence continues at coordinate 21,968 of NZ_JAFCKQ010000020.1, read as the reverse complement.
CCAGGGTGCGCGCGGCGAGCGCGTCGACGGCCGCGGGCCGCGAGCCGGGACCGCCGAGCAATTGATCGGTGCCAACGGAAGAGGCGACCAGCGGCAGGATCGGTCCGGCGAGCGGACGCGGCGGTGGCTTGCCGGGCTCGGCGCTGACCTCGGGCGTCGCCGGCTCGCTCGGCAGTGCGATCGGGCCGGAGCGCGCGGCGAGCAGGCGCGTCACCTCGCGCTCGACATAATGCGCGAGCTTGCGCGCGCCGGGCTTGGTGAAGAACACGCCGTCATCGGACCGCAGCTTGCGCGGCTGGCCTTCGAAGTCCGGGCCCTTTGCCATGAAGCGGCCGGCCTCGTCGACGAAGCCGTCCCAGACATCGACATAGGTGATACCGGCCTTGCCGGCGGCGTCGCGATACAGCGCGTCGAGGAACAGCATGTCCGACGTGCCCTTCGGACCGCGGATCGCGGGCAGGCCGACCCACAGCACCGGCACGCCCTTGCTCTTCAGCACGTTGATCATCTCCTCGATCTTCTTGCTGTAGAGTTCGACCCAACGGTCATCGCGGAATTCGTAGACGCCGTTCGGCGTGCGCGCGGTCTTTCCCGGCGCGGCGAGCTGCGGCGTGTCGCTGTCGGCGGCATCGTCGGGCGATAGTTCGGTGTCGACCGGCTTGTTGTCGGTCTTCGCGGCCGCGTCGGGCTTGGCGTCGCCGGCCTTGGTGTCGCTCTTGGCATCGCTCTTGGCATCGGTCTTGGCGTCGGTCTTGGCATCGCCAGGTTTGGCCTCGCCGGGTTTTGCCGGTTTGGCGCGGGCGTCCTTCTTGTCGTCCTTGGCGTCGGTCTTCTTCTCAACGGCCGGCTCGTGCATCGCGATGCGGTCGTTGAGGCCGAGCATGACGACGATCGCGTCAGGGTTCTCGGTCGCGAGGATGCCCTTGGCGGCTGCCGCCCAGTCCGCCGGATCGCCCTTGGGCTGGTAGCGGATCAGGCCGGACACGGTCTTGTGCTTGCGGATCACGCCCATGTCGGGCTGATCGGAATAGGCATCCTCGAGGCCGTAGGCGAGCCAGTCGGCCATGGCGTCGCCGAGCACCAGCACGTTGCGCTCGGCCACGGTCTCGCGCTTGGCCGGCGCGGGCGCCCGCGAGAAATCCTCGCGTGGCCGCTGGATCTGCTGTGGCTGCTGCTGCTGGAACGGCTGGAAGAAGTCGGATCCGAACCAGCCACCGCCGCCCCGTTCGCGCGGCGGCGGCGCCTGCCGGGGCTGGGAATTGCCGAAGCCCGGGAAGCTGAAGAACTGCGCCGAGGCCGGCGCGGCAATGCCGAACAGCAAAGCGAGCGCAACCAGAAGCGTGACCAGCGGCCCGGCTTCGGTGAACACGTGCAGGAAGGATCTCGGCTTCGGCATGGATGCGGTCGCAATGGTCCGGAAGTGCCCAACATAGTAGCGGAATCGGGCCGCAAGCGGGCAGCTTTTCCACCATAAATCGGCCTCGCCCGGCTGCCGTCAAGGCGCCGGCCAGATACCGGTTGTCAGGGTTACTTGGTTGCCGCCTACTGCCCCCTCAGCCGTTCCAGCACCTCGGCGGTGGCGAATCCGTCGGCGGGCGCGCCGATCGAGGCCTGGAAGCTGCGCAGGGCGTCGCGGGTCTGACCGCCGATCTGGCCGTCTGGGGTGCCCTGGTAGAAGCCGCGCTGGGCGAGCAATTGTTGGAGTTCCAGCCGCTCGGCCTTCGACAGCACCCGTTCCTGGCGCGGCCAGGGCTGCACGAAGGGCTGCCCGCCGCGCAGGCGGTCCGCGAAATGGCCGATCGCCAGTGCATAGGCCTCGGCCGGATTGTATTTCATGATCACCCGGAAGTTCTGCAGCATCAGGAAGCCCGGGCCCTCGGCGCCGGCCGGCGCCAGCAGATAGGCCTTCTCCGAGGGGCGCGGGAACGACTGGTTGGTGGGGCGCTTGAGTCCCAGATGCTCCCATTGCGACAGCGGCATCGCCTTGGAGCGGTCGGCCAGCATGTAGTTGAAGCCCTGGGGCACCACGACCTCGTAGCCCCAGCTCGCGCCGCTCTGCCAGCCGTCCTTCTTGAGATTGTTGGCGGTCGAGGCGATCAGGTCGGCGGCGTCGTCGACGACATCGCGGCGGCCGTCGCCATCGCCGTCGACGGCGTAGCGCTTGAATGCGGTCGGCATGAATTGAGTCGGGCCGAATGCGCCGGCCCAGGAGCCGCGCATCTGCTCGGGAGTGAGGTCGCCGCGGTTCAGGATCTCCAGCGCCGACAGGAACTCGTCCTTGAAATAGGCCTGACGGCGGCCGACGCAGGCCAGCGTCGCGGTCGACTGCACCACGCTGCGGTCGCCCATCTGTGTCGAGTAGTTCGACTCGATGCCCCAGATCGCCGCGATGATGTAGCGATCGACACCATAGGCCTTCTCGGTGGCATCGAATTGCGGCTTGTACTTCGCAAGAATCTCGCGGCCCTTGGCCAGCCGGTCGTCGTTCACCAGGATGTCGAGATAGTCCCAGATCGCCTTGGTGAATTCAGGCTGCGAATCCAGCAGATCCATGATGCGCAGATCGGGCTCGAGGCCCGCGGTGAAGCGCTCGAAATTCTGCTGGCTGATGTTTCGTCGAGCGGCATCCGGCCACATCCCCGCGACGCAATTCGGAAAATTGGCGGCGGCCTGGCGGATCGCCGCGGCGGTCATCAGCGGATGACCGGAGGCGCCGTCCTCGCCGCTCCACGGCGGCGGCGCGCCGTCCTGGCTGGTCGCGGCCTGCGGCGGCGGGCTCGACTTCGATAAGAGGCTGTCGATCAGGTTGGTCAGCCCGTTGCCCGACGATTGGGCCAGCGCCTTGTCCGGCGCGACAACGGCGCCGCCGAACATCAGAAGTGTCAGCGCGAGAGTGAGTGCGCCGGCCCGGTTGGACTTCGCTGATGCCATCAAACGCATGTGTGCCTGCCTCGGAACGTTCGTCTCAGAAGGCCTCGTCACGGTTTCCAACAGCTTAACAAAGCGGGATTTTGGAGGCGCCCTCATCAGCCGGCTTTGGACTGCTCGCGCATACTGGCCAACACATCCTCGGCGTTTTCAAAGCAGTCGCCGCCGGGCGGCAGGGCTTCGATCCGGGCGATGACTGCCTTGAGGCCGGCACGCGTTGCCGACAGCCGCTGCTGCAATGTTTCGATGTCGACAACCTTGCGGTTGAGGGCGCCCAGCAACTTGTCGCGGCCCCGGTCCGCCTGGTCATGAGGCGGTAGCAGGTTGCGGATCTCGTCGAGTGAAAATCCGGCCTGCTGGGCAACGACGATCATTTCCAGGAGTTGCCGGGTGCCGCGGGCATATTGCCGGTAGCCGTTCAAGCCCCGGTCGATCGCCCCGATCAAGCCCTGCCGCTCGTAGTAGCGGATGCGCGACGGCGCCAGGCCGGACTCTCTTGCCAGTTCTCCGATCTTCATGCCGGCGCTCCGAATAATCCTTGACCTTAAAGTTAACTTTAATCTTAGGGTGCCCCGTGTCAACTGAAAGGCGCGGCCATGTCACCATTCGAATCGCTCACTCTGCCCAATGGAACCGTCGTTCCCAACCGTATCGCCAAGGCGGCGATGGAAGAGAACATGGCGGATGCCGAGCATCTGCCCTCGGCGGAGCTTCTTCGGCTCTATCAGGCATGGGCCGATGGCGGCGCGGGCCTGATCATAACAGGCAATGTCATGATCGATCGCCGCGCCATGACCGGTCCCGGCGGAGTGGTGCTGGAGGACGGGAGCAGGCTCGACGCCTTCCGCGACTGGACGCGTGCCGGTCGCGCCAGGGGCGCGCAGATGTGGTTGCAGCTCAATCATCCGGGTCGGCAGATGATGAAGAGCCTGGGCCAGCAAACCCGGGCGCCGTCGGCGGTGTCGCTCGACCTCGGCAAGCATTCGAATCTGTTTGCGACACCGAAGGCGATGACCGAGCAGGACATCCACGAGGTCATCACGCGTTTCGCCAATGCGGCGAAGCTCGGAGAGCAGGCGGGTTTCTCCGGCGCGCAGATCCACGCGGCGCATGGTTATCTGATCAGCCAGTTCCTGTCGCCGCTCACGAATCGTCGCACCGACGATTATGGCGGGTCGCTGGAGAACCGGGCGCGGATTCTGATCGAGACGGTGAAGGCCGTTCGCGCGGCGGTGTCGCCGGGCTTCTCGGTCGCGGTCAAGCTGAACTCGGCGGATTTCCAGCGCGGCGGCTTCGATGCAGCCGATGCGAAAATCGTCGTGGGGATGTTGAACCGGCTGCCCGTCGATCTGGTGGAGCTTTCCGGCGGCAGCTACGAAGCGCCGGCGATGCAAGGCGTCGCCCGTGACGGTCGCACGCTGGCGCGTGAGGCCTATTTCCTCGAATTCGCGCGTGACATCGCGGCCGTTGCGAAGATGCCGGTTATGGTCACCGGAGGCATCCGTCGCATCGGCATCGTGCAAAAGGTCCTCGACTCCGGTGTTGCGATCGCGGGGATCGGGACCGCACTCGCCGTCAAGCCGGATCTGCCGCTGGCCTGGCGGCGTGGCGAGGACCCGCGGCCTGAGGTCGCACCGATCACCTGGAAGAGCAAGCCGCTCGCCTCGCTCGCCATGATGGCCGTGGTCAAATTCCAGCTGCGGCGGCTGAGCCGGGGCAGCAGGCCGAATCCCGGCATCTCGCCGCTCTGGGCGTTGCTGCTCACGCAGCTTCGCACCGCGTCGCTCACCCGCAAGTACCGCCGCTGGATGACATCATCAGCCGTCGCTGACCGCCCTCAGCAAGAGCCGATGTCATCGCAGGCAAACGCGCGTGTCGCGGGGATGTCACGATAGCAGCGGGCGGAACACTGGCTGTGAAATAAGCGCGCCGTTGCCGATCGGGCGCGCCGTTGCGATCACACATCCGCCTTTGTTCTCGGCTGCAAAACGGTTACCAAGGTACGGTTTCATTCGTGCCGTCCCATCCGTTTCAAGGCTTCCGATCATCCCATGAAAATCCGCAAAGCCGTTTTTCCCGTCGCCGGTCTCGGCACCCGCGTGCTGCCCGCCACCAAGGCGATGCCGAAGGAGATGCTGACCATCGTCGACAGGCCCCTGATCCAGTATGTGGTCGACGAAGCCAGGGAAGCCGGCATCGAGCATTTCGTGTTCGTCACCGGCCGCAACAAGGCCGTGATCGAGGACCATTTCGACCGCATGTTCGAGCTCGACACCACGCTCGCCGCACGCGGCAAGAAGGCCGAGCAGGACATCCTGGCGCAAAGCCAGCCGGAAGCCGGCGCGATGAGCTTCACCCGGCAGCAGGCGCCGCTCGGGCTCGGGCACGCGGTGTGGTGCGCGCGCGACATCGTCGGCAACGAGCCGTTCGCGGTGGTGCTGCCGGACGAACTGGTGCTGAACACCCCGGGCTGCCTGAAGCAGATGATCGAGGCAGCAAGCCAGCTCGGTAACAAGGCGAACGTGCTTGCGGTCGAGGCGGTGCCCGACCATCTCACCCATCAATACGGCATCTGCGGCGTCGGAAAACGCACCGGCAAGACGTTCGAGGTCGACGGCATGGTAGAGAAGCCGCCGAAGGGCACCGCGCCGTCCAACCTCTCGATCACCGGCCGCTACATCCTGCAGCCCGAGATCTTCAAGATTCTGGAGACCCAGGAGCGCGGCGCCGGCGGCGAGATCCAGCTCACCGATGCGATGATCGGACTTGCCAGGACGCAGAAATTCTACGGCGTCGAGTTCGAGGGCGAGCGCCACGATTGCGGCTCGAAAGCCGGCTTCCTCCGCGCCAACATCGCCTACGGCCTGAAGCGTCCCGAGCTGCGCGAAGGGCTGATTGCCGAGATGAAGAAGTATCTGGAGACGTGAATTCGGATAGCGGCCGTGGCACCACGCCGTTGATCAGGCCGCGCTTCGATGGTGCTCCTCCGGTGATCGGTTCTGCTCGGCCTTCCAGGCGTCGAGGTCTCCGGGCAGCAGCTCGGGTTCGTCGATCTCGACGACCTTCCTTGGCCCAAAGGCCAGCCCGAGGACCCCAACCACGACGAGAAGGGTTCCGGCAATGATCAGCCAGTGCGGCAATTCCAACAGAGGCATGGCGACACCTCGCTGCCCTTGATGAATAAGCGCCTACCAGTATCAACCTACGCCTGCCGGCCGCCTACCGCCATAACCCATGATGGTTAACGCCGATGGCACCGGCCGCACGCCCGGGCGCCTGTCACCGTGCGCGGTCGTGCGACCGGTTGGTTCGCAATGGCACTGGCATCATGGCGCCGCGCGCTCGGTGCCGTCCTGGCCTCCGTAAGGGCCCAGCCTCACGCCACCAGGGCGATTTTCGGCACGCTTGCGAGCACCGACTGGTTGCGGCCGTTGGCCTTGGCGGCGTAGAGCGCCTTGTCGGCCGCCTCGACGAGGTCGGCCCATGATTGGCCGGCGGTCGGGCGCATGCTGGCGATGCCGGCGCTTACGGTGGTGAGGATCTCGCCCTCGCACCATTGCAGCACCTTGAGGCGGATCGCTTCCGCGACGTTGAAGGCCTCGACCGCATTGGCCCCGGGCAGCAGCACGGCGAACTCCTCGCCGCCGAAGCGCGCGGCACAGTCGGCGGCGCGGCGCACCGAATCCGAGATGCAGATCGCGATCCCGACCAGCACCTGGTCGCCGGCCTGATGGCCGTAGGTGTCGTTGTAGGCCTTGAAATGATCGGCATCGATCATCAACAGCGCCACGGGCTGCCCCTGCCGCGCCGCGCGGCGCCACTCGATCTCGATCTCGGCGTCGAACTTGCGCCGGTTGCGCAGGCCGGTGAGCGCGTCAGTGGTCGCCATCTCCTCGAGCTTGTCCTCGGCATCGGCGCGGCGGCCGATCTCGCGGGCTAGGAACAGCGCGGTGCCTATCACGAAAATGATCAGTGCCGCCATGATGGCGCCGATCCGGATCGCCTCGGTGCGCCAGAGACTGAAGATGCTCGCGAGCGGCTTGCCGACCACGACGAAAAGCGGGCTGCTGCCGGCACGCCTGACATAGAGCCGCGGCGTCGAATCCACCGGGCCCTTGCCGGCGAACGCGCTGCCTTCCTTCAGGTTCTCCTGATTCCAGTCCGTCCGTTCGGCGAGGTTCTTGCCGATGACGTCGAGATCGAACGGCGTCCGCATGATGATGGTGCGGTCGCGGCGAAGCACGGTGATGGTGTCGCCGGGCGCAAGGTTCAGCCGTCCGAACAGCTCGTGGAAATAGCTGAAGCGGATCGAGCCGACCACGACGCCGAGGAAGCGGCCGTCGTCGCCGGTGATGCGCCGACTCAGCACGATGGCATAGGCGCCGCGATAGAGCGTCGGCTTGCTGATGAACAGTCCGACGTCGGGATGGTCGCGGTGAACAGTGAAATAATCCTCGTCGGCGCGGTTCTCCGGCTGCGGATCGAGGCTCGCGGCGTCGACGGTCAGGTTGCCGCCGGCGTCGAACACCTGGATCGCGCCGAAATGCTGGGCGGTCGCCGCGTGATCGAACAGGATCAGGTGGCGCAGCTCCTTGGGGACATGGTCGATCTCCGGCATCACGAAGTTGCTGACGACCGCGCGCAGCGACAGATCGTAGAGCTCGATGTTGCGGCTGATGTCGGCGTCGACGCCCGAGGCCAGGTTCTCCAGGGTCTGGCGGGCGAGTTCTTCCTCGCCGCGGCGCATGTCGAGCATGACGCTGGCGCAGATCGCGGAGAAGCCGAGGACGGTTGCGACCGACGAGGCGATCAGCAGCTTTGCCGATAGCCGCCAGCGTCGCCGTGCGTCCCGTCCTCGTCGAAATGGCATTTCCAGCTCCAAAGCACTGTCATGCATCGGGAAATGTTGTTGACGCCTTAAGTGAGGACAGCGGCCGCCGAATGGGTTAACGGGGGGTTGCCGTGATTTTGAGCCTTGAGGACAACGTGAACGACTACGACGCGCTGCGGGACTACCTGAAGAAGCAGCATCTCTCCGAGTTCGTGCTGACCTTCGCGCAGATCGAGGAGATCATCGATGCGGCGCTGCCGCGCGCTGCGCAGCGCGCTTCGTGGTGGGATTCACTGCGCAGCCCGCAGGAGAAGATGCCGCAGCGCGAGGCCTGTCTCGACGGCGGCTATATCGCGACCCGCCAGGCCGACGGGGCGAGCGTGAAGTTCAAGAGGATGCCCAGGCCGCGGGGCGACTAACTCGCCGCTTCGAGCCGCTCTTCGGTGAGCAGCCGGGTGGCGGCGTCGGCGTCCATCGGCTCGCCGAAGGCGAAGCCTTGGGCGTATTCGCAGCCGAGCTGGTAGAGCTCGACGGCGTCCGAATCCGTCTCGGCGCCCTCGGCCACCACGTCCATGCCGAGGTCGTGCGCCAGCGCGATGATCGATTTCAGGATCACCGGGCGGGTGCCGCGGCTGGTGGTGCGGACGAACGACTGGTCGATCTTGATGGTGTCGAACGGGAAGCGCTGCAGATAGGACAGCGAGGAATGGCCGGTGCCGAAATCGTCCAGCGACAGGCCGGTGCCGAGCTCGCGGATCCGCGCCAGCATCTGGGCCGCGTGCTCCGGGTTCTCCATGACGAGCGATTCCGTCAATTCCAGCTTGAGCGTGCCGCGCGCCACCGTTGAGCGCGACAGCACGGTCCTGATGTCGTGGATCAGATCGTGGCGCAGCAATTGCCGCGACGAGACGTTGACGGAGGCGAAGATCGGCTCGCGCGCCCGCATCGCGCGCTGCCATACCGCAAGCTGGCGGGCGGTCTGGTCCATCACGAACATGCCGAGATCGACGATCAGGCCGATCTCCTCGGCGACCGAGATGAACTCCGACGGCGACATCCGGCCGAGCTTGGGATGATCCCAGCGCGCCAGGGCCTCGAAGCCGGCGATGGCGCGATCCTCGAGCCGCACGATCGGCTGGTACAGGATCGTGATCTCCTGGCGCTCGATGGCGCGGCGCAGGTCGCTCTCGAGCGTCAGGCGGTCGGTCTTCCGCGCCCGCATCGCCGACTTGTAGACGTCGATGCGGTCGCCGCCGATCCGCTTGGAATGATACATCGCAAGTTCGGCGTCCTTGATGATCTCGTCGGTCAGCGGCGACTGCGGATCCGACAACGCGAGCCCGATCGAGGCGGTCAGGAAGATCTCGCGGTCGTTGAAGGCGATCGGGGCGCGGATGGTCTTGCGGATGGTCTCGGCGAAATTAGTGATCCGCGCCGGGTCCTGCTCCGACAGCAGGATCAGGCCGAACTGGTCGCCGGCGAGCCGCGCCAGCGTGTCCTGGGGTTTCAGGATGCGGGTCAGGCGGCGCGCCAACGTGAGCAGGATGGAATCGCCGACCGCGATCCCGACGGAGTCGTTGACCTGCTTGAAGCGATCGAGGTCGATCACCATCAAGGCCGGCCGCAGGGTCGGAACGGACTTGGCGAGGTTTGCGACTGCGCCGAGGCGATCCATGAACAGCCTGCGGTTGGGCAGGCCGGTCAGATTGTCGTGCACGGAATCATGAAGCATCCGCTCTTCGGCGTTCTTGGTCTCGGTGACGTCGGTGAGCGTGCCGACCACGCGCGAGACTTCGCCGTCGGAGCCGACCACGGGGCGCGCCTTCAGCGCGAACCACATGAAATGGCCGTCAGGCGTGCGCAGGCGGAAGTCCTGCATCAGGCGGCCGCGGCGCTGGTCGAGCACGCTGTCGAGCGCGGCGCGGAAGCGGTCCTGGTCGAGCGGATGCAGCACCTCGAGCCACTTCGCGGCAGGGCCTTCGAGCGTGCCGCGCTTGAGCCCGAGCAGGGCTTCGGTCTCGGGGCTGGTGAACACCTTGTCGGCCGAGACGTCCCAGTCCCAGATCAGATCGCCCGAACCGGTCAGCGCCAGCGCGCGGCGCTCGACGTCGGAGACGACGCCGGTGGTGGCACCGCCGCCGGCGAAGGCGTGCTGCATCACCGTGAACCCGATCAGCATCACGATCAGCACGAGGCCGCCGAGCAGGGCAGGGCCGACGATGTCGTTGGTGACCGAGCCCGCCACCGTCATGCCGGCCGCGATGACCCAGACCACCAGCAGGAACCAGGTCGGGATCAGCAGCACCGCGCGGTCGAAGCCGTGGGTCGAGAGATAGACGATCAGCGCGAAGCCGGCGAAGGCGATCATGACCAGCGACATGCGCGCGATGCCGGAGGCCACGGCCGGATCGAACAGCGCCAGCGCCACCAGCGAGCCGAGGAAGGCGAGCCAGCCGATCGTGATGTGCGAGTAGCGCACATGCCAGCGGCTCAAGTTCAGATAGGCGAACAGGAACACCAGCAGCGTTGCCGCGAGGATCGCCTCGCCCGCCGCGCGCCAGACGCGCTCGGCGTTGTTCGACATGTCGAGCACCTTGCCCCAGAAGCCGAAGTCGACACCGATATAGACCAGCACCGCCCAGGCCAGCGCCGCGGCGGCCGGGAACATGATGCTTCCCTTCACCACGAACAGAATCGTCAGCACCAGCGCGAGCAGGCCGGAGATGCCGATCACGATGCCCTGGTAGAGCGTGAACGAGTTCACCTTGTCCTTGTAGGCGTCGGGTTCCCACAGATACAGCTGCGGCAGCTTGTCGGTGCGCAGCTCCGCGACATAGGTGACGACCGCGCCGGGATCGAGCGTGATGCGGAACACGTCGGCGGTCGGGCTTTCCTGTCGTTCGGGCCGGTCGCCGACCGAAGGCGTGATGGTCGCGATGCGCGAGAGGCCGAGGTCGGGCCACAACAGGCCGGACGAGACAATGCGATAGTGCGGCGCAACGATCAGGCGGTCGAGCTGGTCATCGGTGTTGTTGGCGAGCGCGAACACCACCCAGTTCGTGCCACCCTCGCGGGCGCGGACCTCGATGCGGCGCACGATGCCGTCGGTTCCGGGCGCAGTGGAGACCTGGATGCGGTCGCCTTCGCTGCGCTGATGGTCGAGCACCGCGGTGAGGTCGATCGCCGGCGCATCGCTGCGCACGCTGACGGCGTCGATCGCATACGCGTCGGGCGCAGCGGCAAAAATCATGAGACCCAGCGCCAGCAGCGCAAGGCACCTGATCAGACGCAATGTCAGTACTCCGCGATCGATACTTGTTCCGGGCCCGGCAATCAGCCCGGCATGGCCGCGATAAATGACACGAAAGCGAAGGGAATCAAAGGGTTTCCGCCTTCGCTTGTGCAGCGATCGTCAGATGACCAACACAATTTTGCCAATATGTTCGCTGGTCTCCATGCGCCGATGTGCGTCGGCAGCCTTTTCCAGCGGGAAAGTGCTGTCCATCAGCGGCTTGATGCGGCCTTCGCGCAAGAGCGGCATCACTTTGGCCTCGATCGCCGCGACCATCGCCGCCTTGTCCGCATTACTACGGGGGCGCAGGGTCGAGCCGGTGTGATGCAGCCGCTTGACCATCAGCTTGGCGAAATTGGCCGACGCCTTCGGCGTTCCCGACAGGAACGCGATCTGGACGATGCGGCCCTCGACGGCGGCGGCCTCGTAGTTCCGCTCGATGTAGTCGCCGCCGACCATGTCGAGGATGACGTTGACCCCGGCGCCGCCGGTGAGTTTCTTCACCGCATCGACGAAGTCCTCGCTCCTGTAGTTGACGGCGTGATCGGCGCCGAGCTTGAGGCATGCACTGGCCTTGTCCTGCGAGCCGACGGTGACGAACACCTTTGCGCCGAACGCTTTCGCAAGCTGGATCGCCATCGTGCCGATGCCCGACGAGCCGCCATGGATCAGGAGTGTCTCGCCGGCCTTCAGGCCGCCGCGCTCGAACACGTTGTGCCACACCGTCATCAGGGTTTCCGGAATGGCGCCGGCTTCCTGCATCGTGAGCGCCGGCGGCACGGTCATCGCCTGCGCATCCTGCGCGATGCAATATTGCGCATAGCCGCCGCCGGCGACCAGCGACATCACCTTGTCGCCGATCTTGTGCACAGCGCCCTCGCCGAGCGCCACCACCTCGCCTGCGATCTCGAGGCCGGGCAGGTCGCTCGCGCCGGGCGGCGGCGGATAGGAGCCGGATCGCTGGGCGACATCGGGGCGGTTGACGCCGGCGGCCGCGACCTTGACCAGGATTTCGCCTGCTTTTGGCACGGGGACCGCGCGGGTCTCCGGCACCAGGACCTCCGGGCCACCCGGCTTGCTGATGGCGACGACGGTCATTTGCGATGGGACTGGCATGGTGCGTCCTTGGTGGGGATAAGGGGTTTGGCGGATGGCATATCGCCTTTTCCGCCGGAGTGGAACGCCGTTGAATCCGGTCCGCGTCGCGAGATTGCGGCCGACAGTGCCTGCGTGGCAAAATGGCCGGGCCGCCACATTCGACCGCCGGGAGGACGCATGGGAATCGAGGAAGACGACCGCCCGCGCAAGAAGATCAGCCACGAGATCGGACAGGATCTCTCGCTGTTGTCGGTCGAGGAATTGACCGAACGCATCGCGCTGCTCAGCACCGAGGTCGATCGCCTGAAGGAGGCGATGACGAAGAAGCGCGCGTCGAAGGACGCCGCGAACGCCTTCTTCAAGTCGTAAGCCGGCGATCTCACATCATGTCGTCCCGTTGAAGGTCGGGACGACTCGCGACCTCGCGCTGTGCCAAACTCGGTCAATGGCCGACATGGCAAACAAAGCTTAAAGAAGATCGCTCGTTTACGGTCGGTTAAGCTTTCTCGATTATGACTGCATTGTCCTCGTTTGGACACCGAGTGGCTCCTGTCCACTCTGTTTGACGCCTCCCTGTTATCAACTTCAAAAGCCGCCGGAAACGGCGGCTCTTTTTTGTGCGTCCTATCAGCTGGAAACCATAAATCGGGTTGCGGCTGGACTCTTGGCCACGCTCGCGCAATGATTTGTTCATCATAAGCCGGTGCGTGAGATGCCGGCGGGCGTTAGGTTGGTGTGAGGGCGTTAACCATGGCGGATCGTTCGCAAAGCGAATCCGGTCTCGTGCTGTTCAGTGAACGGCTGACCAACTCCGCGGCATTCGGCGTGTTGTTCCGCGAAGGGATGGACCTGGTCGAGCAGACCGCTGCCTATCTCGACGGCGACGGTCGCGCTGAAGCCAAGGCGCTCGAACGTTCAGTGAGCCTGACCTATGCCACCGAAAGCATGCGCCTGACCACACGGCTGATGCAACTGGCCTCATGGCTGCTGCTGCATCGTGCGGTCAAGGAAGGCGAGATGACGCTGACCCAGGCCAATCGCGAGAAGACCAAGGTCAAGCTGTCGGCCGCCGATCCCGGCCCGACCGACATGATCGCGAAGCTGCCGCAGCAATTGCAGGACCTGATCGCCCGCTCGATGGATCTGCAGGCCCGCGTGCGCCGGCTCGACACCACGATCCATGCGCCGGCGCCCGACCGTTCCGCGATCGGCAATCCGCTGGTGCCGCAGCTCAACCGCCTGAAGGCGGCGTTCGAGCAGTAAGCGCGGATCGCGTCATCTCTGCCGCGTGCCCGACGCGACCCGGCCTCATGTGTCCCGCAACCAGACTTCGCCGATCGAATGGTCGGAGCGCTTGCGCAGCACCACGTCGGCCCGCGTCCGCGTCGGCTGAATGTTCTGCCTGAGGTTGGCGCGGTGATGCTCGCGCCACAAGCGGTCGGCAACTTCGCGCGCGTCTTGCGACGGCAGGTCCTTGTAATGGTGGAAGTAGGACGCGGGGTTTCGGAACGCGGTTCGCTGCAGCCCGAGAAAGCGTTCGACATACCAGGACTGGATGTCGGCCTCGTCGGCATCGAGATAGATCGAAAAGTCGAAGAAGTCCGAGACCACCGCGGGCTCCGTGCCGCGTGCCTGCAGCACATTGAGGCCCTCGAACATCAGGATGTCCGGTTGCCGGACGATCTGGCGTTCCGACGCCACGATATCGCCGATCAGGTGTGAGTATACGGGAAGCTCGAGGTCGCCGTTACCAGCCCTTGCCGCCGCGAGGAAACGCAACATCCGCGGCAGGTCGTAGCTGTCCGGAAAACCCTTGCGCCGCATCAGCCCGCGCTCTTCCAGCACCGAGTTGGAATGCAGGAAGCCGTCGGTCGTGACCAGCTCGACCCGGAGATGGTCCGGTGAACTGGCCAGCAGCGCGCACAGCACGCGCGCAAAGGTGCTCTTGCCGACGCCGACGCTTCCCGCCAGCGCGATGATGTAGGGCGAGGGGCGCGCCTGCCGGCCGAGAAATTCCGCCTTGACCTGCATCAGGTTGCGCGCCGCCCCGAAATGCAGATTCAGCAGGCGGGTGAGCGGCAGATACACGTCGGCCACTTCGTCGGCATCGATCGGTTCATGCAGGCCGCGAAGCGCAGACAGATCGGCATCGGACAAGGTCGGCGATGTATTCGAGCGCAACGCCGCCCAATCGCTCCGGCCGTAGGTCGTGTATGCGGACAGCTCGTCGGGCGGCATTCTCGTCACGATGTCCAGACATTGGCCAATTTGACGGCCAGCCACTTCGCCAGGGCCGCGTTCACGGCGACGGGGCATTCCTGCGCCATCCAATGGCCGGACTGAACCACCGCCTCGGTGAGATCAGCGCAGGATTCGCGCATCGGTTCGGCGAGCCGGGAGCCCGTGGTGTCGCAAACGAAGTCGTAGGCCGCATGCAGGAACAGCACGGGCAGGTTCAGCCGGCCGCCATTGGCCGCCTTTGCGGCGTAGGCGATGTTGCGGTCGTGGTTCATGTACCAGGAGTCCGGACCGAAGAAGCCGTTGCGTTCCAGCGCCGCCGCGTATGCGGCAAGGTCCTGCTCGGTGAGGACGGCGGATTCCATCGGCACGTCAGGGGCTTTGCCCGCGCCGCCAAACCATCCCCCGTTCTTGCGGATCAGCGCGGTGCGCACCGGCTGGCCGCGTCCGGCCGCGTCACCCTTTCGGAACAGCGCCTTCACGGTGTTGCGCGGATTGGCGTCGAACGCGGCACATGCGGCCGGGAAATTCTCCTCGTAGAACAGCTGATACTCCCACTGGCCTGCCGGGAATTCGGCTTCCGGATAGAGCGCCCGATCTACCAGCGGGACGAGATTTCTCGGCGCGAATCCCTCGGGCATATAGGGAATGCACAGGCTGGCAACGCCGTGGCAGCGGTCCGGATGGTGGCTGGCGATCGCCCAGACCACCGGGCTGCCCCAGTCGTGTCCCACCCACACGGCCTTCTCTCGCCCCAGCGAGTCCAAGAGCTCGATCATGTCGCGCACGCTGTTCTCGACCGCATAATCCGCATGCTGCGGATAGACGCTGGACCTGCCGTAGCCGCGCATGTCGGGCGCCACGCAACGGAATCCCAGCCCGGCGAACACCGGCAACTGGTGACGCCAGCTGAGCGACAGCTCGGGCCACCCATGTGTGAAGATGATCAAGGGAGCGTCGGCGGCGCCGCAGGCAAGATGGGCCGTCGTGTGCCGGTCTGTTTTCGCAACATGCTCGGTGATGGGAAACGGCATTGCTGATATCCCCGGTTTGTGGCGCGCAATGACGGCGACATCGTCGCGAGGCTTTCACGCCTTGCGATTATTCGATCAGGTCAGAGCGTACGCCGGAAATGCTGACCTGCAGGCCGCCCGCATCCTGCCTCATCTGCTGGATCGACGCGCCCGTCCAGTGGGTCTGGAATGCGTCATCGCTCGCATAGACCTCGTAAAGCAGAAGCGTGTCCGCTTCCTCCCTTGGTACCAATATCTCGAAGGAGAGCGTCCCCGGTTCGCCCGTGAGGCAACGGTGGCGATGCGCCCGCAAATGCTTCAGATACTCGTCCCGCTTGCCCGGCACCGTCTTGATGGTCGCCACGATTGCCAGCTTGGCCATTGACCCCTCCCTGCGAACGCGCCGTCATGCTCGTCAGCACCATATGGGGGTGCGTCCGGATTGGCCAATGTCCGGTATGGGTAGTCTCGCCCGATTTTGCGGGGCGGGGTGAGCTCCGCGCTGGAAGCCGGCGCTGACGAGATCAGCGCGGCCATCCTGCGTGCGCTATGGCGATGAACGCACCATCATCATGGCGCGCTCGCTCGATGATCCTTTGGTAACTCTCGTGCCGATCAATGCTGCGCGCTCGCTCCGCTCCATGGCGAAGGGCGCGCCGGCGCGGCCGCGGTGCCGACCAGCGGACGACGGTTCCAGTCCAGGACCGCGTCACTGTGCACCTGCTTGACGACCCACAGGAAGTAAATCGAAGCGGGAACGCCTATCAGGTCGAAGACAAGCATGGGGCCGCTGCCGACCGTCGTGGCATCAATGAGGTGCATCTGGGCACAGGTGAAGAATACGCCCGTCAAAGCCAAGCCCGACAGCGACCAGGCACCGGTGACGATGTGACGGCGCACCTGGTGATCAGCAAGGTAAAAGCCAACCATGCCGTAGGTGATGGTCACGAACACATTGGCAAGGAACGAGACCGAGACAAAGTCGATCCCGGTCTCCGGCGCCGCAGTGCGACTGACAGGCCCTGTCGACGTGCATAGAAACTGGAACGGCAGGCTGGCTTCGGACTGGTTGAACGCCGATGCGGCCAGCCAGCCGGCCAGGACCGTGAAGGCGCCAGTCAGCAGCGCCACCCGGTGCGGCGAGGCCGTGACCAGGCGCTCGCCGCGGCCGCCCCACATCGTCTCAAGGCGCAGCCAAACGAAAGTGAGCCCCGCCGGCATCCCGATCAGGGTGACAGCCAGCATCGGCAAGGAAATGCTCGCGCCCTGAAGCACGTCCCAGCCATGCACCAGGTGATGCGGACCGCAGCTTGCCGCCATCATTGCGAACCCGAGGCCGAAGCGCGACCAGCCCCGATAGTCGTGCAGGGTGATCGTTTCCCAAACCGCCAGCAAGCCCAGGCCTGCATAGGCAAGCCCGACCCCCAGATTGCTGAGACCTATGACAAAAGACATCATCGTGAAGCTGCCGTCTTGGTCCCCATTGGGGCGCCGATGTGATCGAGGAATTCGTCGATGAAGTACCGATGGCCGCGTCGCACGAGTTCCTCGGTGAAATGCGCGGCGTGCAGTGCACGTCCGGTATCGGGCTGCCAGAGCGCCTTGCTCAGCATCGGCACGATCTGTTCGGCTGCGACCGGCCGCGAAAAGAAATAGCCCTGAGCAACCTCACAACCCATGCGGAGCAGCATCGCCGCCTGTTCCCGCTTTTCCACGCCTTCGGCGATGGTGTGCTTGCCCATGGCGTAGGCCAGGCTCAGGATCGATGAGACGATTGCGGTATCGCCGGGTTCGCTACTGAGGCCGTCGATGAAGCTGCGGTCGATCTTGAGCACTTCGGCCGGCATATCCCGCAGCCGGGAAAGCGACGAGTGTTCGGTGCCGAAATCATCGATCGCGATAAAGACTCCCAGCTGCCTGATTTCGTTGAGGAGCCGCGCGACCTCCTCAGTGGCGCTCATCATGACGTTTTCGGTGAGCTCCAGGCACAACGTGGCCGGATCGATATTGGCGTCGGCGAGTATCTGGCGGAGCTCCCCGACGAAAGCCGGCTCCATGATCTGGCGCGGCGAGACATTCACGGTCATGGCGAGCGTCCGACCGGGCATCAGTTTCGTCCACTCGGCAAGCTGACGGCAGCATTCCTGCAACACCTGCCGCCCGACCTTGATGATGAGGCCGCAGTCCTCCGCGACGGAAATGAAGTCACCCGGCGGGATGATACCGTGCCTGGGGTGTCGCCAGCGAACCAGCGCCTCGACCCCGACGACGCGTCCGTCCTTCAGGCGGACTTGCGGTTGATACTCCACAAAGAGCTGCGATGCGCGCAATGCCGCACGCAGATCCGACTCGATCTGCACGCGCTTCTGGGCTCGCGCATGGAGTTCGTCGTTGAACTGCTCCAGCCGCGCGCGGCCCCGGCCCTTGGCCGCGTAGAGGGCGGTGTCGGCTTCGCGCAGCAATTGCCCGGCGGACTTCGTACCGGGCCTGCACAGCGCAAGGCCTACGCTTGCCGACATCACGACTTCCTTGCCCGACACAAAAATCGGCTCGGACAGGGCGGCAAGGATTCGCTCGCCAAGAGCTGCTCCGGAATCCCCGGTCGCGCACGAATGCAGGATGACCATCTCGTCACCCCCGAACCGGCTTGCGATGTCTTCCGATCCAATACAGCCGACGAGACGCCGCGCCATTTCGATCAGCACTTCATCGCCACTGCCATGGCCGAGTGAATCGTTGACGAGCTTGAAGTTGTCGAGATCGACAAACAGGATTGCGATGTTGGCACCGTCGGCCGCGTCGCGGGCAAGTTCTTGCTCGAGCCGTTCGAGAAGAAAGCTGCGATTGGGGAGTCCGGTCAGCGTGTCGTGCACCGACGTGTGCATCAACTGCGCAATCGTGTCGCGCAGCCGCGCAATCTCCGAATCGGCTTCTGCCGACCCGCGATTCAACTCCTCGACCCCACCGCGAGGTGCGTTCCGCGGTCGACTGCTCATGCGCTCCACCCTCCAAGCCGACTGAAAACGGTACGGACGGTGGGTTTGTCAGAAGTTGCAATGGCGCGATCTGCGCGCGGCGTGAGCGCCCTATTCACGAAGACAGTTAATCGCGGGTTTCGTGGCCCGGCGCCGATGTCCGTCTTGTCGCGCTATGCCGGTATCGTGGTGCACCGTGCTGTTTGATGATACCGCACAGACGGATTGCTGCTATCTGCAGCGCCTCCGGTGCAAATCCGCCGAAACCGAGCATCAGGCCCGCCCTTGCCGCTCTCTTGTACATCGGCGAGATCGGCCGCACGACGATTCCTTCAACAAGCGCCGCCTTCGCAAGTTGCACATCGTCCGTGCCCTTCGGCAGCCACAGCAGCAGATGCATGCCCTGGTCGCTCGGTTGCAGCGTGACGTCATCGTGCATGTGGCGTTCGAGGGCTGTGATCAGCGTCGCGCGGCGCGCGGCGTAGACGCCGCGGATGCGCCTGATATGCGCCTCGAACAGGCCCTCGCGCATATAGGCCGCCAGCACATGCTGGTCGGCGGTCGGTGAATGACGGTCGAGCAGGGCGCGGGCGCCGGCGAAGGCATCGACCAATGGTGCGGGTGCCACGACATAGCCGAGCCGCAGCGAGGGAAACAGCACCTTGCTCAGCGTACCCAGGTAGATCACGCGCGACGGGTCGAGGCCTTGCAGCGACGGGAAGGGATGGCCCGCATAGCGCAGCTCGCTGTCGTAATCGTCCTCGACGATCCAGGCGTTGCGGCGCTGCGCCCAGCCGACCAGCGCCTTGCGGCGCGCCATGCTCATCGGCATGCCCAGCGGATACTGATGCGACGGCGTCACGAAGGCCGCAGCGGCCTGCGGGCAAACCGCGATGCCGGCATCGACATCGATGCCCTGCGCATCGACAGGGACACGCGTCGTCACGACCTCGAGATCGTCGAGCACCGCGGTCATGCCGGGATAGGCTGGGTCTTCGGCCCAGACATGATCGCCGCGCGCCAGCAGCACGCGGCCGGCAAGATAGAGGCCTTGTTGCGTGCCGGCCGTGATCACGACCTCTTCAGCTGCGCAATGCACGCCGCGGGACTTGCGCACATAGTCGGCGATCGCCTCGCGCAGGTCCGTCAGGCCTCGCGGATCGCCATAGCTCGCGGGCGCGGCCGTGCGCGATGCGCGCACCCGGTTGCCGAGCCGTCGCCAATTGTCATCGGGTGCGACGGCGCCGCCGGGAACGGGAATCGCGAACGGCACTTCCGGCATCGGAGTGAAGGCGGCCGCGACCTCGGCAAGCCGCTTGGCGCGCGCCGGCATCCGAACCGGCGCGGTTTCTGCCTTCCGGTTGAGCCGCGGACGAGCCGGCGGAGGCGTGTCCGCGAGCGTCGCGGCGACCCGCGTACCGGCGCCGACCTCGGATTGCAGATAGCCCTCGGCCTGCAACTGCTCGAAAGCCTCCACCACCGTGCCGCGGGCCACGCCGAGCGAGGCCGAGAGCGCACGCGTCGACGGCAGCAGCTCGCCGGGCTTTAGCTCGTTGCCGCTGATCGCGACGCGCAATGCCCCGGCAATCTGGCGCCCGACCTGTCCGGCGGCGGGGTCGACCGCGCCGAGTGAGGGGATGCTGATGGTGGCGCGCGGACGCGGCATAGTGGTTCAGTCAGGATGCCAGGAAGTGGTCCTTATCCTAGACCACTTTCGTGCTATATTGCGAGCAGTAAAGATGAGGTTTGCCATGTATCTGCCGCCGCACTTCAAGATGGACGAACTCGGCGCGATCCACGCCGCGATGCGTGCGTCACGGCTGGCGACGCTGGTCACCGCGACCGCGGATGGGCTGGTCGGAACGCCGCTGCCCATGATCCTGAGCGAGAGCGAGGGCGAGTTCGGCACGCTCTACGGCCACGTCGCGCGGCCCAACCCGCAATGGAAGCTGCCCGCAATCGGCCAGGCGATGGCGATCTTCACCGGGCCCGACGCCTATGTGACGCCGTCCTGGTACGTGACCAAGGCCGAGCACGGCAAGGTCGTGCCGACCTGGAACTACGTCGCCGTGCATGCCTATGGCGAGGTCGAGTTCTTCGAGGACGCCGATCGCCTGCTCGACATCGTGACGCGGCTCACCAACCTGCATGAGAGTTCGCGCAGGGAACGCTGGCAGGTCAGCGATGCGCCTGATGATTTCATCAGAGCGCAGCTGCGCGGCATCGTCGGCCTTCGGATGCCGGTCACGCGGATAGATGCGAAGCGGAAGATGAGCCAGAACCGCAAGCTCGAGGATCGCGCCGGCGTCATCGCGGGCCTCGGCGCCAGCGACGATCCGGTCGATCGCGAGGTCGCTGCGATGATCCCGACGCAGTAAGCGATTGCCTGCAATGGAATTGTACCTTGCCTTCGCGATCACGACCGCGACCTTCGCGCTGATCCCCGGCCCCGCGATGCTCTACGCCGCCGCCCGCACGCTCGCGGGCGGAAGGAGCGCGGGACTGATGGCCTCGCTCGGCCTGCACCTCGGCGGCTACGTGCATGTGACGGCCGCGGCCGCCGGCCTCGCGATCCTGTTCCATGCGGTGCCGCCCCTGTTCATGGCGATGAAGCTCGCGGGCGCGGCCTATCTGGTCTGGCTCGGGCTGTCGCTGTTTCGTGATCGCGACGGCGTGGAGCGGCCTCGGCTTGAGCCGGTGTCGGCGCGGCGCGCCTTCGTGCAAAGCATCGTGGTCGAGGTGCTCAACCCGAAGACCGCGATCTTCTTCCTGGCCTTCCTGCCGCAGTTCGTCGATGCGTCGGCAAGTTGGCCGGTCTGGACCCAACTCGTCCTGCTCGGCACAACAGTCAATTTGAGCTTTTCGCTGGTCGATATCGTTTGCGTGATGTTCGCAAGCGCGGTGATGGGGAGGCTGCAGAAATCGCAGAGGTCACAACGCATCATGCAGCGGATCGGGGGGAGTATCCTGATCGTGCTTGGCGCGCGGCTGGCGTTTCAGGATCGGTAGCCTGGAACACAGCTAGATCGTGCAACGCTCGACGTGAGGTGAGCACGCTCTTCAGGCTCTCTCCCCCCCTTGCGGGGGAGGGTGGGGAGAGGGGTGGCCTCGGGCGAGATGATTATGGTGGTCGCGCTCTCGCAATTTCCTTCGTACATCGCGGCGACAGACGCGAAGAGAGCCCGTCGTGTGGCACCCCTCTCCCTAACCCTCCCCCGCAAGGGGGGAGGGAACCCTTCCATCCTCCGTCCCTCACGCGCCAATCATTGATTTGCCCGACGGCGCAAGCCTCGATTGCAAAAATATTTCGGTTTATCAGTATGCCAAATCAGTGTATAGAATTTCCCGTCTCACCCGCTCGAGGGGCGCTCGCGATCGTCACGAACGTGGTGGTGGGATGCGGTGGACGTTGCGTGCGTGACTGACGAGAGCGCATGAAGCGGACGGCGAAATCGTGCAGGCCTGACGCCCTAGTGGCAGGTGTCTCCCGCGAGATGCGAAAGCATCTTCGCGAGACGGTGACAAAAGAGCCCAGTCTCGCCGGGGCGAGCACGTATAAGCCGTAACCCATCGCGCAGGGAAAGCCGGTTTGT
>NZ_JAFCKQ010000002.1 GCF_018130215.1 Bradyrhizobium jicamae | reverse complement strand
GCCATACCGGCAATCTTGGCCCGCTTGCGAATGCCGATGGAGATGTCGAGATCGAAATTCGAGACCTCGATCAAACGATCATTAGCAATCCCGCGTACGACCTGATCAGGTTGGCGCTTTCTCTGGCGATGACTGCGCGTGGTTCGGACCTACCCGGCATTGTGACCGAGAAGATGATCGAGCAAATGGTTGGCGGATATCGCGAGGCTCTGTCTGGAAGGCCGCAGCTCAAAGATCGACCTTCGTCGATAAGAGTGGCCATGAAAAAGGCTGTCGCCGGCTCGTGGAAGAAACTGGCTAAACGATCGATAGAGGACACTAAACCGGATATTCCACGTGGCCACTCCTTCTGGGATTTGTCGCGAAGGGAGGAGGGCGCGCTCAAGAAGTTGATTTTATCAGACGAAGTCGTTCAGCTTGCGACGCTTTTGCGATCGCGCGAAAGCAATTCCGACGTCACCTTGCTTGACGCGGCATACTGGCGGAGAGGTTGCAGTTCACTGGGCCTGTTTCGAAGCGCTGTATTGCTCGGGGTCGATGCAGGAGACGAGCACAGCTATTGTTTGCTAGACATCAAGCAGGCGGTAAAGCCTGCTGCGCCCTCGTGTAAAGGATCAAAAATAACTGGCAACAACGCGGCACGTGTTGTCGAGGGGGCCAGCCAGCTGTCACCGTTTCTCGGGGAACGAATGATCGCGTGCTCGCTGCTTGGCCGAGACGTTTTTGTGCGAGAGCTATTGCCGCAGGATTTAAAGCTCGACATCGAGAATCTCAAGCCGCGAGATGCGGTCCACGTCGGACGTTATCTCGCGGCTGTCGTTGGGCGTGCTCATGCGCGTCAAATGGACACGTCAACTCGCAAGAATTGGCGAACTGAACTGGGCCGAGCCAGAAGCAAGTCGCTCGATGCACCTTCGTGGCTCTGGGCAAGCGTGCTCTCTCTTATTGCAAAACATGAAACGGCGTATCTCGAGCACTGTCGCCACTATGGGTCTTCAAAGACGCCCTGAATTCGTCCCGATCGCGAGCCGGTCAATTGATTCCTGGCTTGTAACTTTAGCGATGACAAACCGTCTTGATCGCGGATGGCGTCGGACTTCTTCATTGCTACTTCGTCGCGATGTCGATTCATACCATCCACGTGATGCATCGTCGCTGCTGGCGACGCTTGCCGTCAAGCCGCTCCGCTTTGCAGGTATCCGTGTCATTCGGCCCTTTAAGCGCGGATTATTGTCAATCACTTTTAAACGTTCCCGAGTGCACGACGGTAGCCCTCGCGCCATCGGGGCTGGTCAGGGTTGCGGAGACGGCGCGAGCGCGACTGATGCGTAGTTTGCCGGCCAGGCATTGGATCACTCGGGCTGGTTGATGTCTTCGCTGGGGTCACGGTCCTTTTCGACGTCGCGCAGCCCCATGATGATGTCCGGTGGCGGGCGTCTAGACCACGGGCTGTTTGTCTTTGCTCAGGTCGCCAAGGACTTTGCGATTGATATTGAGGTGCGCTTCGACGAGCTCCGGCGGTGTCAGCGCCGTCCATTGTGCAAGCGAAACATCCATGAAGCGTAGGGACTTGAACAGTGCTGTGTACCAAAGTGAACAGAGTGTGGGGTCCAGGAGACCGGTCGCGCTTCCGTTAGTGATGGAGCAGCATGATCAGGATGATCAAGGGGATCGGAATTCCGAGTAGCCAAAGAAGAATAGGCATTTGTTTTCTCCGTTTCTAGAGTTTGCTTAACTGGTCCGAACCGTGGCTTCACGAATAGCGGCGGCCTTGCCCCACGTTCCGTCTCTCACGCCGCCGCCCTCCCATGCCGCCGCTGCCGCAGCGAAGGCGCCCATGAAGAGGGACAGTGTCAGCCAATGCATCGCGGCCTTACGCGCCTTATCGAGATCTGCTTTCGCCTGCGGCAAGACGTCATTGACGCGCTTTTCCGCGTCAGCCTGGCTTAAGCCGGTGCGTGCCGCGACGGTTTTAACGAGATAGTCCTGATCCGGCCCCGCCGCTCAAGGCATGCGTACCAGGGTCATTTTTCCTCACAGCGGCCTCTACCCGGGCTTTGGCTTCTCGCATAAGGACATTCCGTTCCCCTTGGGTTGAATCGCGCTCGGCGTCTTCGTCCTCGACTTACCCGGAACAAGGTAGCGCTTGCTTTACGAGGCTCGTCCTGTGGGGGAATCTGCACCGCTGGCTTCCGGATCTCCGGAGAGTGAGTCAGTTTGATTGGGCCAGAAACTCTGGGAGCGCCTACAGCTTCCAGCGCATATTCAGTTATGAGTGCGGAAGATTATCTGCAAATGGCCGAACATTGTCGGCTCCGCCAAGGAGAGGGCCACGGACGACTTCACCCGATATTATCTGGAGCGGATGGAGCATGGCTACCGAGTGCTAGCTTCAAGTGAAGTGGCTCTGACACAGTCCAAACAGACGCAAGCGGAGATGGACGAAGACCGTGACAAAAAGGGCGCGTCCTAGCAGAGATGACGGGAGCATGGCCTCGGAGGTTCATCTTGTCCGCGTCACCACAGATGACGGCGGATGGAGAATTTGGCTGGCTGCCACGGACCGCGATCAGGCGGTGGACAGCGTCCTGGAGGCCATCCCAGAAGGATGGACTGCCAGCCTAATGAAGAACGAGCTGAGCGCCGCAGATATTGCAAAGCTGCGCATGCAGCCCGGCGAGGTATGAGAAATCCCGAATGACGCCTAGACGCCCCGCCGAGCTTCCAGATCTCGCCGGCAGGCCCTGATCCCGACATCGATCTGTTACGCTTCTCGCGCACAAACTATTCGGCTAGCTTTACATCGGGGTAGCCGGCGTGGGTGTGTCTCCCACGCAATCATCGAGCCAGGAGAGAGGCCATCAGCGCTAGCCACGAACGAACCCCAAATAGAGTGCTGCTAACACCACGAAGGTCCCGATGAGACTGGCTATTCCCAGGATTGATTCCATCGGGCTACCTCCGGTTTTGGATATCTTGAAACGCCCGGCTGCAGCGGTGAGTTCCTCCGATCAGGCCGGCAGCGGTGATGTGTCGTTACTGCGACCCATTGCGGGACTGGCTGACGGCGAACGCCGCCGCGGTCTCGAGCACACTCTCATTTGGGTTGTCCGCCGTCGGAGCAGTTTCACCGTTTGCCGCCAACCAATCCCGATCAAGCGCTGCCGGACAGCTTCTTCTGACCGACCGAGAGCTTTGGCGATGGATTTAAGGGGCATCGCTTCATTGTGCAGAGCTAGGAGCTTCCGCTCGTATCCGCTTGGGACCAAGGCTTGTTGGCGCGTGCTGGCATCTGATAACGCGGGTACTGACTTAGCATCCTGAACGCGCTGGTGCTTCAAGGGTTCCTGGACGACTTTGTGAGCGGATCGCCGCCTTGACAGCGATGGCCGCTGCCGGCGTCAGAGCCGTGACGCCGTCGAGAAGCCGCGCCGCTCCTGTGGGCGCACCTCAGCGCGAAGGAAGCCAACGCGGGTCCGCTCGGCACCGAAGCGTTGCCGAACTGCGATGTTCTGACGCGCCCTCCGAGCCATGAAGAAACTTCGGAGGGCCAGCGCAGTTCCCTTTGAAGGTTTGATGGAGCGAACATGGTCGATAAGGACCGGCTGAGAGCGGTAGTGGATACGGCGTGGTCAATCTATCGGGCAAACCATCATGAGGTGGACGCTTCGGACGCTCGCCGATGCCTTCTCGAGCGCCATCTACAGGGGAGACCGGAGGCGCGCGAAGGCGACGTCGGAGAGCTCACAAGCCTCGGTCTAGCGTATCTCGCGAGGCTTCCGGAGGACGAATGTTGAGGCGCATGGAAGAACTGCTGGTGGAGGTCGCCGCCGGGAGCGCCAGGCCGGTTTGGACGCTCCTGGTCTTTGCCTACATGCTCGCTGGGGCCGTCATATTGGCCATGCGATCGCTCTTGGGGGCGGCCGGATAGACCATGCGCATCGCCCAGCTTGCGCCGCTCGCAGAGAGCGTCCCTCCGAAGCTCTACGGAGGAACCGAACGGGTGGTGGCCTGGCTCGTGGATGAACTCGTCGATCTCGGTCATGACGTCACTCTGTTCGCGAGTGGTGACTCCCGGATCCGCGGCAATCTCCAGGCTGTGTGGCCGCGCGCTTTGCGACTCGGACGAAAGGGCGTCGACCCCAATTCGGCTTGTGCCGTTCTCTTGGAAGCGATCGCGGAGCGCGCCTCGGAATTCGACGTGATTCACTCCCACGTCGACTGGCTGCCGCTTCCGCTACTTGGACGGCTTGGGGTGCCTTTTCTTACGACCATGCACGGGCGCCTCGATCCGCCAGGATTACCGGACGTCATCCGTGCCTTTCCGAAGGCCGGATTCGTCTCGATTTCGGACCATCAGCGCGTGCCCCTTCCGGGTGCGAACTGGCTCGGTACGATCCGACACGGTCTGCCGTTGGACTTGTTGCGGCCCTCCTGCGGCGAGGGTTCCTATCTGGCGTTCCTTGGCCGCCTCTCGAAAGAGAAGGGGCCGGAGGACGCCATCCGCATCGCGCGCGCTGCGCGCATGCCGCTGCGCATAGCCGCGAAAATTCCGCGTGCGGAAACTGCCTACTTCAAGAACCACATCGAGCCGCACGTGGACGGCGAGAACGTCAAGCTTATTGGAGAGGTCGATGATGCGAAGAAGCAGCCCTTCCTCGGCGGTGCCGCGGCCCTGCTGTTCCCGATCGACTGGCCGGAGCCCTTCGGACTAGTGATGATCGAAGCGATGGCGTGCGGGACGCCCGTCATCGCCTACCGCTCGGGTTCGGTGCCGGAGGTGATCGAGGACGGGGTGACAGGCTTCATCGTCGAAGGCGAGGCGCAGGCCATCGAAGCGGTGCGCGAAGCCAAGCGGCTCGATCGAGCGAAGGTCCGCGCCCGGTTCGAGGAGCGATTCTCGGCAAGTCGGATGGCGAGAGAATACGAAAGTCTGTACCGGGCCTCGGTGAAAAGCTCGGGGCAGACAGTCTCATGTTCATCGGAAACATGAAGGGTTCGGACCATGCGCGACGCAAAGACAAGAATGCTGTTGGTGGGCATCGTCTTCGCATGTGTCGCGAGCCCTGTCCTTGGTGCCGGCTTGAACGGTTCGGACATCGACGCTGCCGAGCCGTCGAAGAAATCCCTCTCCAGCGAAAAGCCTACGCCGGCTGGCGTGCGGCTGCAGGTGCTGCTGGACAGGGCGCGTTTCTCCCCGGGCGAAATCGACGGCAAGTTCGGAGAGAATGCGAAGAAGGCTTTGCGGGCATATGCCGAGGCGCAGCAGTTGCCGAGCTCCGACCTACCGACCGACGATGTCTGGAAGGCGCTGCGGGCCGACGACCGAAGCGTGATGGCAAACTATACCATCACCGAGAAGGACGTGGCGGGTCCCTTCCTGTCCAAGCTTCCCTCCCGGATGGAGGACATGAAGGATATTCCGAAGCTGGGCTACACGACGCCTCGCGAGGGTCTCGCGGAAAAGTTTCACATGAGCGAGCAGCTGCTGGCCGATCTCAATCCTAACCAGCGGTTCGACCGGGCGGGTGACCGCATCGTCGTCGTGGAGACCGGCGGCCGGACGAATCCACCGGTCAAGGCGGACAGGATCGAGGTCGACAAGAGCCGGCAGACCGTCAAGCTGTTCAACAGATCGAATGCGCTGATCGGATTCTACCCTGCAACTGTCGGAAGCCAAGAGAAGCCGTCTCCGAACGGGACGCTGAAGGTGACCGAGGTCAGCCACAATCCGACCTATCGATACAATCCGGACTACCACTTCAAGGGCGTCCGTGCCGACAAACCGTTCACGATCAAGCCCGGACCGAACAATCCGGTCGGCACGATCTGGATCAACTTGTCCGCCGAAGGATATGGGATTCACGGCACGCCGGCGCCCGGCAAAGTGTCGAAAGCAGAGTCCCACGGTTGCGTTCGGCTCACGAATTGGGATGCCGAGCGCGTCGCCGACAGCGTGACGAAAGGAACGCCGGTTGCCTTTGTCGATGCGCCGCGTTGATGATGCACCCGCGGATCTCCGACACCATACGAAGTCCGTCTCCTCGAACACCCCACTCGGATCGTTGAAGGGCGCGTCGGCGAGCGTCGCAAGCATCGGCTGCAGGCGCTCCGGCAGCGTCGATGAGCAAGTCATTCGGCGCGCGACCTCGGAGCAACCGCGAGCGCGTCTGGCGTGCTGACCCAGTATCCGCGACGGAGCGATAGCGACAGCTATTGGAACCGCATCCCGCATGACAGGCACGAGAGGCACCACGCCGACAAAACTCCAGCCGAGGGGCTCCCCCGCAGTGGCCGCTGGCAAGCAGAAGCCGCTTCCGTTGGGAGCGGGCGCGCGCATGAACGCCAGGATCGTTCTTGCGCTCATGCTAGTTGCCCTGGGATTGTGGACAGCCGCAAGCTTCCTGCCCTCGCTTATCTGGGGCACCATTCTGGCGGTCGCGCTGTGGCCGCTATACGTCGCATTCGCCACGCGTATCATGGGGGCCCTTCGGCGGCGGCCGCGTTCGTCTTCACGATTTGCGTGGTGCTGATCTTGATGACGCCGATCGCGATGATCCCGTTCGGCGCGTGGCTGGCCTTCACCGTCGCCACGATCGTCACGATCTCCGGAGCCGGGAGCGGCATCGCGGGTACGTGCGTATTCCTCTGGGGCTGCGTCGTGATGCTCGCCGGCGGCTCCGCGCGGCTTTCCTTTCTGCTCGCGTTCGTCGGCATTTTCGGTGGACCGGCGGCGTTCGGCCTCATGGGGCTTTTCGTCGGGCCTGTCATAATGGCGGGGCTTCTTGCTCATGGCGCGAATGGATCTTTCGTGCCGGGCCACAGACGTTGGGATGCATGACGGCGACGCTTGAGCTCCTTATGGAGCCGAACCGGTTTCAGAATCCGCTGCCGAAATGGAGCCCGTATGTCTTCGCGGCTGCAATCGATAATAAGATGCCTAGTCCGCCTCGACGTCTACTTCCGACCAACTACCCGAGAAATATGGCTACGGCTCCATGATGTTCGTGCTGAAAAACATCGGGACAATGTAAAACCTTGCGACATATTTGAAGAGCCTCTCACTTCTGCTCCTCCGATGGCGGTCTGCGAGCGCAAGCGACTGCACCGCCCAGCCGAAACACCGAACCTTCCAGCCAGCAAGAGGGATCGCAGCAATAGACGTTGAAAGGCCACCGGAGAACGCGCCTCATGGGGTGGCCCTGATGAAATAGGAATAACTGCAATCAGGCGGCGGCGGATGCTCGATCCGTTCCGTCGGTGAAGCCAAACCAGGCGATGGGAGTGCTACGGTGCAGAGAGCTGCCATGGGAAAGAACGCGGCCCCGGCATAGAAATCATAAAGTGTGCCGGAGAAGAACGTCACTAAAGCACTCACCAAGCCTGAACCAAACGCGTGAAGAGCTTGCGCCGAAGCGGCGACGCGCGTTGGGGCGACGATCCGCATCAGTCGCATGCAAGCGAGATGAAGCAAAGCGAAGGTCAACCCTTGCAAGGGCTGTATCAAAGCGAGCAGCAATACCGAGGTTGTCACGCCGGCCACGGTCCAACGAACGACGCCCGCGAAGGCCGCCAGCATCGCCGCGGCCCGCACGCCAAATCGCTCAATCAATGCCGGACCGGCGATCAGAAAGACGAACACTTCTGCAATGACGGCTTCGGACCACAGGAAGCTGATCGCGGAAGTGCTTACGCCAGCGTCGCTCCACCGGATCACGGCAAATGCATCGTGCATTGCATGACTGCCAAAGACCAAAGCTGATACCAAAACGATCACCTGAAATCGCCGCATGCCGAGCAGTGCCTTCATTTCTGCCTGAGGAAAGGACCGCGCGCTCTCCCGCAATTCCGCTTGACTAACTTCACCGGGCAACAATGCTGTCGCAGCCGCTGCCGCGAGCGGAAGGCTGGCACTCATCCAGACAACAGGGGACAGATCGGCTGAAGTTATGAGCTGCCCCACGGTCAATGTTCCTATTACGAAAGCCGCCGAGGCCGATCCCCGCAACCAGCCGTACTCGAGCCTTTCCGCCCTCCGAGCACTCACCACATTGACTGATAGCGCGTCAGCAATTGAGGTCGTGGGAGCGAGAGCGGCAGCCTGAAGTAAGGCGACCACTAGGAGGAGCCAAAATTTGTCGGCCCAGCCGAATGCAAAGGCTGCTGCAGCGGAGAATACAGCGCAACAGGCGAGCGCGAGGCGCAATGATCCGAGTAGATCAGCCAGAAATCCGACTAACGGTCCAGAGACAAGGCGCGCAAGCATAGCCGTAGCCAGAATTAGGCTGATCTGCTGGGGTACTAAATTTTTGATTTCAAAAAACTTGGGCCAGAAGGGAGACGCGACGCCGAAGGCTCGGTACAAGGCGACGTAGAGAAGAATAAAGGCGATTATCCCTGAGATGCGCAATGAGCTAAGCACCTCGATTTATGCTGCTGACACGGCAGCGCGTGTGAACTGTGGACCAATGCACGCGCTCCCGACGCGTGCTGCGGGCTGATCGGGCATCCGGAAACAAGTACTTTGAACTCGACCCCGCGAGAATTGACTTTGTAACTTATGACAGGTCGTGAGGAAATCGCTATGCACCCCTCCGTAGGAACTCGCAAGATCTCTCAGATGTTTACCAGATCGTAAGAACCTGAGAGCGCGCAGTGCGACCCTCCGTAAACCTTTGAACCTAAGCACGCACGCTGGGTCTGGTCAGTTTTGAGAGAATCCATGTCGAGCGCACGAGTATTTTTCGCGGGTATGGGAACAACGATTCTGCTTCTAAGCGCCGGCTTCGCCGGAGGGTTAATGTTAGCCAGAACGGCAACGGAGCCTGTTTCCCGGAACAAAGCAGTTGCCCGCGATCAATCGCAGCCTGCCAGGGTTTTTCTGCCTGGTTCAGCGGAACCCGTTCCCGCAGTTACCCCCGCCACTCCAGCAACGAAGCCTTCCGCGAATTCAGAGCAATCGGCCGATGCGCAGACCTTTCCGGCAGAAGCCGCGCAGGCAGGGGCAAGCGGCGACCGGACCGCGCGCGCAGACTATCGAAAATGCACGGCTGTCGGAACCCTCGGGCCGTGACCATCGTGGACACTATTCAGAAAGAAAGGCGAGACGCGAAGCGAATCGCCTGAAAAAGGACCGCCTCAAGCTTGGCCGCCAACAGGAAGAGGTTCGTGCGCAGGAGCGAGCCGGCGTGATGGCGTTCGGCGCCGATTTTCGGCCGGCGGCTGGCTTCTTTGGGAACTAGGAATTCAGCGGAGACGTTGGCCTGTTCGATCGCACTGTCCTGGAGCAAAATGGGAGAGCCTCTATGGTCAGATTGGTTTCTTCCGCGCTCATGATTTTGACTGTGATACCTTTTTGCGGAATTGTATCCGCAAGTACTTCGGCTGCCGACACTCAATGGCGGACTTTAAGCATTGCGGAAACCGGACTCAGCGTTGATGTTCCAGTCTCGATCTTCACCGAGGACGTAGGTCCAACCGACGACATAAAGGGCCGTACGTTGGTCACTCGGGATCATCGAGCGGATTTGACGATCAAGTCCATGCCTAATCCCGAAGATGACTCGCCCGCAATTTTCCTTAAGAAGATGCAGCCGCCGGCTCACATACAATACAAAAGAGTCACTTCCGGGTTCTTTGCTGTCTCCAGCATTCGGGATGGTCGGACCTGGTACAATCGGTGCAACCGAGCAAAAGGTTTCATGAACTGTGTGTTGATCAATTATCCAGCCCAAGAAGACCGCCAATGGGACGCCATCGTAACCCGCATTAGCTTGTCTTTGAACAAATAGCTGCAAGTCTTCTGAAACCCTACTCCTCCAAGGTTGAGCGCCAGTGCTGCTACGGCGTCCGCGATCCCGGACGCATCTACATGAGTCACCATGTGACCCACACGCTCGATCTGGTGCAGCAAGCGGGACTTGCCCGATTATCCCCGCACAGTCCGGTGAGACTTGGTCCTGAGGACTGTCACCAGATATTCGTCGAACGGAAATAGACATCTGCGCGTACGAGGCGCGGGTATCTGGTGGTCTAGCCGCCACGAAGGACATCCGTCCTTTCAAACTAACATATTTGAATGCTGCGCTTCTGGCCCGGTCCTAGCCTTGCTGGATGGTGGAGTTCGACAACGCAGAGTTCGCTCTTATCGTATGCTTGGGAGTGTCCCTTGTCGCGGTGGTTGTCGGCGTAGGCTTGATCATCTTGTGGCCCGTATGACTTCGGTACTCCGGAGGAGCCGGGGAGAATCATCAACCTCTCGTGGGCCCCGCGCTTGTCCCCATTGAGAATGTATGAGCTGCCGCCGGTTTGATGGACACCGGGTTAAGCTAATCCCACTAAGGCCTGCGCAAGCGGCGCCGCATACAACCGTTTCATGGACCGTGACCAGTTCTATCAACTCTATTTTCGATTGCTGTTGATCGTGATCGCTATCTTAGCCGCCTTCACGATCTTCGTGGTTGGTGTGTGGTGGATGGGCTGACGAAAGCGTCTCCAGCAACCCGGGAGACGCGCTAGGTGCTGAGGCCGCCGTGGGTGTCGGGCTTCGGGGGCCAGGAAGGCACCCACCGGCAGGTTTCGCCTAGTACACTTGGCGGGATAGGGCACGGGCGTCCGCGCGGGCACACCCCGGTCCTAGAGCGTCATCGATGTGCGCTGAACGACCCCCGGCGCCGAAGTTTGGGGACTGCGCGCGCCGAGGATCGCGAGCCGGTTGGGCTCGCTCTCGGCGAGGCTGGGGGGCAGCCGGTTGGGCTCGCTCTCGGCGAGGCTGGGGGGGCCGGACCGAGAGCACGAGGTCGACTCCCCGCGCGGCTGATCGTTCCTTGGGCTGTTGGGCAACAAGATGGGTGACCACGCGCCCGCCGCTCTGCGGTTTTAGTCGTCGAACTGTCCTGCGGAAGGGGGCCATGGTGAGCGGGCGGCGGGACTGCACGTAGACCAATCGCGTGCAACTCTCAAACCCTAACGTGGGCGCGAGGTTCCTCGCTCGCCGCGGGCCTCAGCAGAAAATCACAAAGGCGAGCCCGGCGGCGACTATCGCCACCTAGACCAGCGAGAGATGGAAATACAATCGATCGAGGTCAATGGCGCGTATCATAGTTACCTTCTCACTGGTCGGAAAATCCACCGAACTGCCGGCGTTCGGATCCTTGGAGGTTCCGATTCACATTCTTTATGGCGGCTCGCCTAGAACCGTGGTGAGAAGCCTGGCCTGCGGGACGATTGGCGGATCCTCAAGCAGGCGAATGCCCACCCAGGTCGAGCCTCTTCCCTGGGTGGGCATTTTCGTCTGCGGAGGGGTGCTTCGCCCTGTATAAGACCGAATGGCTGAGGCGATGAAAGCGATCGGCTGGTTGACGGTGCTGACCGGATTTCTGGGAGGGGCGGTCGGCCTTATTGTTTTATCCAAGGATGGCGCCTGGGAGCCGCTTGGAATCAACGCCCTCTGGGGCGGCGGCGACCTGCAGAGTGAGTGGATCGGCGTCAACAAGCTTGCAAACATCGTAGGAGACTTCCCAATCGGGATCGTGATCCTTCTTGCGAGCATCGGCGTCGTTCAGCTCGGCATCATGGTTGTCGAGAGGGCGGACCGCTAACCAAACCTCGAAAGCAAAATCTTAACATTCGTTATGGCGGCTAGGCTTGTCTTGTGGTGAGAAGCCTAGCCCGCCGGATGCCAAGATTGGCGGGCGCACTGCCCACCCAGGGGGTGATTGGCTCCCTTGGGTGGGCATTTTCGCGCAGTCACGGCTCGACGATGATGCGGACGCTCTTGTTCTTCTCTGCGGCCTTGATGGCGGCCTCGAGCGCCTTCTCGTAGGTCATGACCTCGCCGGTGAGCAGGAAGCCGGCCATTAGAACTGATCCACCACGCGCTTGAATGCTGGGTGGTATCGGTTCTTCACCTTCACCCAGTCGCAGGTCTTGGGCCGATACTGGCGCCCGAGGTGCTTTAACACGAGACCCTCGAGGTTCATCTGGCACGCGTGGAAGAGGTCGGGGCCGATCTCGCCACGCTCATAGGGCGCCACGAAGATTCCCTTGGGCGGCGCTCGAGCAGCTTTGCCAGCTTGGACTTGCGGGCCTCCAGGGAAAAGGCCTGGCAGAAGTCGAGGAGCGAGCGAGAAACGACGACGCACTGAGCTTATTGATCAAGCAGCCGGTCCTCGCAGAACGCTACAGGTAGGTTTTGCTCTAGATCATCGGGCTGCATCGCCTGATGTCTGTCTCTGACCCTCGAAGCCGACACTGAGCAGCCGCATCGACGGCCACGTGTAATGAAGGATTCAGTCCTGCGGGCGCAGGGCCGCTTCGGCGCTCTGCATCATCCGCCGCCATCGCTCGCTTGTCGGCCCGCCCATCAGCAGGAAGTAGCGAACGATCGCGATCGGCAACCAGGTCTCCATCGCTTGCTTCACCGCTGCTTCCGGAACGCCGGACAGCCGCGCGTATTCGGATTGCGCGGCCGCATGGACCGCAAGCGGCCGCTGCGGATTGTCGGCAACGTCGAGGGCAAGTTCGGTCAGATTGATGTGAAAGTGCCCATGATCGAAGGCCGCAGGAGCGCGGATTGAAAAGGTCCAGTCGATCAGACGCGGACCATCCGACGTCATGATCACGTTCTGAGGGTGTATGTCGCCATGGCACAGCCCGTCCTCTGGGTGCTGCAGACGGTCGACCAGCGCGAGGGTGCCGGAGGCGATGTGCTTCGGCACGATGTCGCTCGTGAGCCTGAACGCGCTCTCCATCCAGGGGCGCAAATACAGGACATCCGGTGGTGGCGACATCCTGTGAACGGACAGGACGAGGGACGCAATGATCGCGCCCGCCCCGGCGAACGTCACGGCGCCACTGCGCGTGACCTGCAGCAGTGTCGGTCCGTCGAGGCGGCCGAGCACGATGCCGAAGCGTCCATCGAGCGTCACCTCGCCGAACACCTCCGGCGCCGGCGCGCCGGCGGCGAAGACCGCCCGGGTTATCCGCGCCTCTTGTCGGACGAGCTGCGGTGAGAAGCCTTCCTTGAACAGCTTTACGACCTGACCTGGCGCCCATGCGTGGATGTCCGCCGTGCCGCCCTGGTTGATCATCTCCCCGAGAGATCCCCGCATCGCCCGTCCTCCCGCCACTTGCGACCAAACACCGACGGCGGACAAAAGAGAACCCCGCCGCGATCTTGGCTGACAGCCAAGATCGTGGCTTGTCCCCGGCCGCATCGTTTGCCAGAATCGCGGGCTCAGTTGAGATAGGTCCGGTTCTGATGCTGTGTCTAATCGCTGCCCGGGCGTCAAGCATATAATTTCGTAAAGGAGGCGCTGCCGGGTGCATGGTTGTCTTCGCGGTCGACATTAGCCGCCGCATGATAGAGCTTCGCGGGACGAGCCTTCAATGTGGACGCTGCACTTTGCAGAGTCAGCAGTGCAACAGCATCAGCGGAATGGCTCGGCTCACGTCCCGGCAGGGACTCCTTTGGCGTTCGGATTCTGAACGCTATCTGGATCTATGCGGCGACTCCAGCATTAGGATTAAATAGCTCGCCGGTCTTAAGCATCGTATGCATTATTACCGCCAGTTTGCGCGCTACAGCTACGGCGGCTCTTTGAAGCCGATCCTCTCCCGGAGCCGCAGACCCCCACGTGCGCAGAGTGCTGCTGGTTGAGCTGCGCGTCAGAATGACCGCTGCCGCTTCGTACAGAAGCCCTCGCAAATGGCGGTCGCCACGTCGGGCCTGCGACCGATCGGAGTCGAGGGATCGCAAGCTGCCAAGAGTTCGCTGATCTTGACCTGGACCTGCGGATAACGCTCCGCGTAGCGATGCAAGAACTTTGTCAGTACGCTTTCGATATGCTGCGGCGAACCGGCGATCTTGAGAACACCGGTTTTTCCATGACGAAGTAGTTCGGCCTGCTCTGTCACGGCGGTGGCGAATTAAGGAGAACCCGGCAACTTGTCAGCAGTTGCTCGCCTTTGGCCCGTCAGAAGTAGGCGGCGTCCCACACGATCAAACAGCCGCAGGCCAAGCGACCATTCGGGATTTTCGGCGCGATGTGCCTCGAACCCGAGCGCCTTGGCGTGAGACAGATCGAGATCTTTCATCGAGGCGCCGGCCTCCATCTTGGTTTCGATGTCGGAGATTTCACCAGCCGTTAGCTCCATACAAATCCGACATTGGCGCCAAGGGTATCTAGAACGATTAGGCTGTACGATCCTGGTGTTCTCCGCCCTCATCGCATGACCATAGTTGCAGTGCGTCTTAGGTGTGGGTTTGCGTGCCATTGGATCGCTCCATCATGCGCGAAATTGCGCACGCAGAGCCGAATCCTGAATCGAGTCAGCTGGGTGTTCTGATCGAGTCGGAAGGAGAGCAGAATTGAAGCTGTTGTGGATTTAATATCACCTCTTGCGCGCCTTCTCGAACACTTATGGCCCATCGCGTAGCCAGGCGGCCGAGAACGTAATTCGATTTGCTCAACGATAACCAGGATCAGCGCGGTTAACACGGTGAGGCGTAAGCCGCGATCGTGATCCAATTCAAGGAGTTCACCCGCATGACCCTGTCATGCCAAAACAGGACGATGTTCACAGCGGCCGGGGTGCCAGAACACCAAACACGCGCAGGTACTGCCTTCTACTAATACCCCCGCCGGGTCTGGGACCGACGGGGGATGGGAAAGATGGTGCGAGGCGAGATTGACCCGGTGTCGCTCCAAGGACCCACCTGCATGACAACGCAGTAGAGAAATCTCCGCAAGGTGATTTGATAGGCAACTGGCCGCAGATTGGTGCAACTCAATTCCTATGACTTGCGTCTTTCTTCTTTGGAGATTTCCTCCAAAAAGCGCTCCAGAGCTCGCTTACCTGCATATTCAGCGGCGGTCGGAGACTGAAAGCCACTCGATCCTAATAACACGCCCATTGGCTTGCTTCGTCTCCTCAATTCCCAACGCCACGGATACGGCCTGACGCCCGTATCGATAATCTCTATGTAGTAATCTGCCTCTGTTCCCATGGGGCGCGAGGATAGGACTGTGCGCCGCGCCGAAAAAGACGTCCTCTGCATAGCTTGGCCTGATTTATGCTTCGAAGAGGCCACAAGGAGGGAGCGCGATGAACCGGGACCTTTTGGCTATCTGCGGCGGAATACTTGCCACTGGCGCTATTGCTTGGACGTTGTGGGGCAATCCGGTGAACGTGCCGCACATGCACGGGCCACGGACAATAGCAGCGGATCAAGACTTAAGACTCGTCTCCCAGCGAAGTCCATATATGCGGGACGAGCGTTAGGGCTGTCATCGTCCGCTCCTCCGCCGTCAATCCTCGCCGTCGGCCCAAAGTATTTGACATATTCGGCCAACAGGCGTCGCGCCACTTCCTCGGCCTTCGGAATCTGGCGCCGTGCCAAGCCGGTTCAGATCCGCTTGGGCCGGGAGTTGGACGACGGTGCGGTGATCATTTCGGACCCTATTGATGTCCGCTTATCCCCAGAGGACTAAACCGCTCGCGCGGTAGGGCGCTGGGGCTGGCGATACAGCCAAGACGATAGCGCGACGGGGCGTCCTGTCTTGAGATGAGGGGTTCGCAACCTTCACCCAAAGACAGGAGCATCCCCATGACCGACGAGGCAATGAGCCCGTTGCGCCGGCGCATGATCGAAGACATGACGATCCGCAAGTTCGCGCCGAAGACCCAACATGACTACGTGCAAAGGGTCAAGAACTTCGCGATGTTCCTTGGACGATCGCCGGATACGGCGAGCTTAGAAGACGTGCGCCGCTACCAACTCCATCTGGTGGCAAGCGGCGTTGGCGTGCCGACCATCAATCAGACCGTCTCGACGCTGCGGTTCTTCTTTAAGGTGACGCTGAAGCGCCGCGAGATCGTCGCGCACACCCATGTCATCCACGAACTGCGCAAGCTGCCAGTGGTCCTCAGCGTCGAGGAGGTGGCGCGGCTGCTCGATGCCACACCTGGGCTGAAGTACAAGGCGGCACTGAGCGTGGCCTATGGCGCCGGCCTGCGCGCCGCCGAGGTGATCTCGCTCAAGGTCGCCGACATCGACAGCAAGCGCATGATCATCCGCGTCGAGCAGGGCAAGGGCGGCAAGGACCGCAACGTCATGCTGTCCCCACACCTGCTCGAACTGCTGCGCACCTGGTGGAAGGCAGCGCGCCCGCAAGGCTGGCTGTTCCCCGGCCGCGATCCGGCGCAGCCGATGACCACGCGCCAGCTCAATCGTGCCTGCCACGCTGCCGCGCAGATGGCGGAGATCAACAAACGCGTCTCGCTGCACACCTTGCGTCATAGCTTCGCAACCCACCTGCTCGAACAAAACATCGATGTCCGCATTATCCAGGTGCTGCTCGGCCACGCCAAGCTCGACACCACGGCGCTCTATACCCGCGTCGCCACCAAGACGATCAGCGAGGTCATGAGCCCGCTGGAGCACATCGCGCTCAAGCTCAAGGAGGTCCGCCCGCCCGGCTGAGCCAAGGGCGTGTCACGCCCGGCTTTGGAGGTTGCGGACATCTTCCGCAGCCATGGTCCGGCATGGCGTCAAGCCCGTGCCGGCCATGTCAGCCTCGACCAGTTGAAGGTGATGTCGGCAATCGAGCGCTGCCGCACGGCGGCGCTCGGCGGCCATGTCGCGCGCTGTGAGGACTGCGCCTATACGGCCATCGCCTACAACTCCTGCCGCAACCGGCACTGTCCGAAGTGCCAAGCTGCCGCCGCGAAGGAATGGCTTGCCGACCGCGAGGCCGAGCTGTTGCCGGTGCCGTACTATCACGTGGTGTTCACGCTGCCTGCCGCCATCGCCGACATCGCCTACCAGAACAAGGCCGTCGTCTACGACCTCTTGTTCAAGGTCTCGGCCGAGACGATGCTGACGATCGCCGCCGATCCGAAGCATCTGGGTGGGCGGATCGGCATCACCTCCGTGCTGCACACCTGGGGCTCGGGCATGACCCATCACCCCCACGTGCACATGATCGTGCCGGGCGGTGGCATCTCACCCGACGGTCAGCGCTGGGTGTCGTGCCGGCCGGGATTCTTCCTGCCCGTGCGCGTGCTCTCCCGCCTGTTCCGGCGCCTGTTCCTTCAGAAGCTCGTCGCCACCCACCAGAACGGCCGCCTCAGCTTCTTTGGCGATCACGCCCATCTCGCCGAGCCGCAATCCTTCGCGACCTATCTCGCACCGCTGCGCAAGGCCGAATGGGTGGTCTATGCCAAGCGTCCGTTCGGTGGACCCGAGGCGGTGCTGGCCTATTTGTCGCGTTACACCCACCGTGTCGCCATCGCCAACAGCCGCTTGATCGCCTGCGACCAGCAGGGCGTCACCTTCAAGTGGAAGGACTACCGCATCGAGGGCCGCGATCGATACAAGCAGATGACGCTCGCCACCTTCGAGTTCATCCGCCGCTTCCTCATCCACGTGCTGCCCAGGGGCTTCCACCGCATCCGCCACTACGGCCTGTTTGCCAAGAGCGCCTGTGCCGACAACATCGCCCGCGCCCGCGAACTGCTCGCCGCCGCAAAACCTGAAGCCAATCCCACCGCGACCACCGTCGATGCCAACACGCCGGCTTGCCCATGCTGCGGCGGTCGCATGATCATCATCGAGGTGTTCGCGCGCGGTGCAGCGCCACGACACCAGCCGACAGCTCCAGCGAACCGCATCAGGATCGACACCTCATGACCACGTCACAATCCTGCAAATCCGCTCGCCGTGCTTGCTGCCGCTCGACCAGCCACGGCGAAGCTCGCCCAGATGTCCGCCGGCCGTCGCAAGTCGCCGGGGAGCCTATAGAGTTCGATACCACCCGCCGTTCATTCGTCAGCCGCTTCATCGTCAGACAACTCGCTGGATCGGCTCGACCTCGATCACACACCTCGTCCGCGGCACTCAAATCCCCATAGCACTTGCGGCACCGCCTTACGTTCCCTTGCGCGCGGTTTCCTCCCTTGGAGGCTTTCGGACGCCGGCCGCCGAACAAGCGGCGACGTCCCTCAAGCGGCCGGCATCCGAAACCCTTCACAAAAGCTGAAAAGTACGCAGTGAGCACAACGAGTCCGTTTTACCCGCGAAAGCGGACATCCGAATTATGAGCACTCGCCCTGGATTGCCGACAATTCGGGCTGGACCGGCTCGCTCCAAATCGCTCCGGTGCACCTTGGTCCGAGCGGCCTTCGGCAGCGGCTGCGGCTCGAGCGCACGCAAACGCTCTTGCTGGCAATCCTGTATCGGCTTGCTACAAACCGAGCGCTTGGGCGATTTCGTTTGCCCAAGCACCTCCGTCATCAAATGAAAACTCCCAAGTCATGACACCACCAAATTCAATCGATTGAGGTGTAGGGGGGAATTGGGCTTGCAGTGGTGCAATAACGTTTTGCGTCATGTCATCGAGAGCAATCATGGCGCCTTCATCGCTTTGGTCGATCGAAACCCCCATCAATAGCTTCGTTGACCCGATTTCCTCAGCAACCATAAGATACGAAGCTACCTTGGTAGCCGCGTCTTGGTCGTAGCGCGGATTGTTGTAGAATTGGTTGTTGTACCACGCAATCGAACTACCAACTTGCGAATGCAGGTTTAGGTACGCAGCCTTGTACAAGGAGTTTTCATCCCAATAAGGCGTTTGTGGAGCGTGGGTTATAATGCTCCCCGATGGTAAAGCTTGGTGAAGCCCACTCGTTAGCTCAGACAAAAATGCAATGCCGTCATAGCCGGCTTTGCCGGTAAAGGCATGGCTGTCCTCGAAATCAATGTCGACCCCATTCGCGCCGGTCGATTCCACCCAGGAGACTATTTGGTCCACTAGTCTTGGCACTTCGCCGCTGCATATTTTGTATTTCGCCGAGGTCCAGCCTTTCGATGCAGAATCAGATCTTACCTCGCCCCCGACTGAGATCAGGACATTCTTACCAGCCGACCGAAGTAACTGTATGTCGTTTTGCAGTTGGAGTGTGTCGGTGAAAGCGGGACCGTCTCCCATCAACCCAGTAACACCGGGATTTTCTGGAATGAGAAATCCAAGAATGACATCCGTGTAAGGTAAGTCAGCGATCCCTGCCAAGGGTATTGGGTTCGCGTCATGGAAGAAATAGATAACGTTACGTGGCGGAGGGTAAGGAGGCGGTGCATCGTTCATGGCTACCTCACTTCAGGTTTGTCCAGTCTCCAGCATCTGAATCATAGCGAGTCCGACAGCCTATGGCGTGTACTCATGCCGTTCTCCGTGGATCGTTCCCTTTCCGACCACGATAAGGAGTGTTCCGAGATCACCACCGGGACTTCTGGTCAGGGTGATATCTGACTTGTCGGCGAGGCAGCCGAGCGAACTCGTGCCCTCAAATTCGTGGATCACGGTCGAGGCTCCGCCGTTGGCGGTCACGGCGATCACCGCTTGGTCCTTGAGCGTGCTGAAGATAGCCAACGACCCGGTTCCCGAGATGGTTATCGGTTGCTTGAGGACGACCTTCATCTTCGCCGTGCCATCGCTCTGGCAAGTCTCGGTGAATGTGGCAACCGGAGTGTTCTTCTCAGGATCGACTAACTCGGCTCTGCCCTTAAACATGATGCTTTCTCCTTGGATTGGTGGAGCTACGCAGTAACTGACCGGATCAAACAATTGCCACTAGAGAGTTACCGCATTGATCGCGGTAAAGCCTGGCCGGCTTTTCGTGGTTGCATCTTAACGCATGCACACCTCTGCCGAGAGTGAGCCATTTCATATTGTAAGAGTGAAGTTATGTATGCTCGAACTGATCAGAACATGCCCTTGGCCTCCAACAGCGGCGCGTTAGTGGACATCGCTCGTGTTCCACGTCGGGCTTATCCGTGTTCACGTCGCGCTTCGGAGCTCGGTTCGATGTCCGGTCTTTCCCTGACAGCGGCGGTAGGACCGACATCGTGGATGGTCCGAGTTGTGTCAAAAGCTGCCGAAAGCGAATAATCTGCGCCAAGTCCGCTCTACACCCAATAACCGACACGCTAATGGCTGAAGAGACTTTCCGCTGCGGGCCGATATTGTTGAAAAAGTCCCATGTGGCGCGGATGTCTATTTTCTAAGGGCAT
This sequence comes from Bradyrhizobium jicamae, assembly GCF_018130215.1. Taxonomy (GTDB): domain Bacteria; phylum Pseudomonadota; class Alphaproteobacteria; order Rhizobiales; family Xanthobacteraceae; genus Bradyrhizobium; species Bradyrhizobium jicamae_A. The sequence continues at coordinate 625,301 of NZ_JAFCKQ010000002.1, read as the reverse complement.
CCGGTGCAGTCGTTGCCATCAGATGCGGGGGCTACGTCAATCCACGCAGGATCGCTGTGCGATCTTCCTAAGTCTACCGTGAAGGCTTTGCTTGTCGGGATTCGATCCGAGCTGATTTCAAAGAGATATTTGAACCAGTATTATTTTCGACTTTCTCAACATTATCGACCAAAAGCGGACCTTCGCTTCGGCCCGTCCGCTTAGGGCCACAAGGCTTGCGTGCTCGGCTGGCGATCGCGGGATACGACAACATTGATCTGGATCAAACATTGCCTGTTGTTCAAGCGCATTGGGATTATTGATTGTGCCGACGTCGGAGACACTGCATGCGCACCTTGGCGCCTATGATGATTTTGACGATGGGTATTGCCTTGGCAGGCGGCCAAGCTCGGGCCCAGCCACATGGTCCGGGCTTCTACGGATCTCCCCTCGCGTATGAGAGGGTACCCAACAGCTACTGCCTGCAGGGGCGCATATGGGGCTATCCGGGCAATTGCCAATTCTCCAGCTACGCCGAGTGCATGGTCACCGCGAGCGGTACCGATGCGTCTTGCGGGATCAATCCCACCTACGCTTTCTCGCTCCGTGCGCGCGGCGACAATCGCCCCCGATATTGAGCGGCCGCGAAACACTCTAGCCGCAGCGACGATGCGACTGTCGAACGATGAATGGAGCTTGCCGACGTGGCTGATTTCCAGCTCTTCTGGACGGCCTGTATGCCTGCTGCCTATGGCATGGCGCGACCGTGGTCGATCTACATACCCGTGGCTTTGGACGACCTTGATCTTTGAGCCGTTTGCGCTTCTGGCGCTAGTCATTCTAGGCCCCGCCCGAACGTCAGCATCCCACTGAGGCGGTCTCACCGAATTGGTAGGCACGCCCGCTATGGGTCATTCTCGACGGAGTTCAACAGGCTTCGCATGTTCGCTTCTTCTGCGGAAACGGACATTGGACGGCTGGCGTTTATGAGTACGCGCCCGAGTACGCCTGGAGCATGATCCGGAAAGTGTGTCGCGGTTTTCCCTCGCGACCAACGCGGAACGCGTTTGCGCGGAGATCATGCTCAAACAAAGAGCTGGAGCGCGATGAAGATTCAGCCTTATCTCATCGCGCTTGAGGCATCGCCCAGCAATGAGGACAGACATGCCGGCTGACCTGGTCCAGACCTATCGCGCCTTTGCCCACAACAATGCGTGGGCCAATCACCGTCTGCTCGCGGCGTGCGCTGGTCTCAGCGAGGTCGATTTTGCCGCCGAGCGAACCGGCTTCTTCCCAAGCCTGCAGCAGACCTTGAACCACATCTACGTCATCGACCTGTTCTACGTCGACGCGCTCGAAGGCGGATGGCTCGGGCCAAGGGCATGGGCCGACGAGGTGCCCTGCCCCTCCGTCGCGGAACTGAGGCCGGCCCAGCGGGCGGTCGACCGGCGCCTGATCGCGGTCTGCGATGCGCTGACGCCCGATCTGCTCGGCAGCATGGTGCGGATCAATCGCGACACGACGGTGCAGACCGAGCGACGCGACCGCCTCCTGATGCATCTGTTCCAGCACCAGGTCCACCATCGCGGTCAGGCGCACGCGATGCTCGCGGGGACGGCCGTCAAGCCGCCGCAGCTCGACGAGTTCTTTGCCGCCGGCGAAGCGCCGCTGCGGGCCGCCGAATTCGCCGAGCTCGGCTGGAGCGAGGCCACGATCTGGGGCGGGTGATGGCGCGAGGGCGTCCCGCGCCGGCGATCCGATCACTGAAACAGGAAGGTGCCGATCAAAAGCCCCGCCGCAAATGCCCAGAGACCCAAGGTGCAGGCCGAAATGACCCGAACGAGGTTGCGCAAGTCGATATCGCGAAACGACTCGGAGACACGATCCTGCACCTGCAAGCCTCCCCTGCGGTGGCCGCCCTGGCATCCCAGCCGTGTCAGGAGTTTCCTGCCTATAGGTGCCCAAATCAAGGCAGCGGACGACCACGAGACATCACGGAATCGTACAGAAATGAGCTTTATCCACCGGGATATACTGCTTTGACGGATCGTCCCGGCGGGATGGCGACCACCAGTTGCACAGGAGGAATGGCGATGTTGACCGGGAGTTGCCTGTGCGGGGCCGTCGCCTATGAAGTCGATGCCGAGCCGGGTGCGTTCGTCCATTGTCATTGCCGGACCTGCCGGAAGACGCACGGTTCGGCCTTCTCGACCGTGATGCCGGTGCCCCGCATGGCGTTTCGCTGGGTCCGCGGCGAAGAGCTGCTCGGCGCGTTCGAGTCCTCGCCGGGCAAGCAACGGCGCTTCTGCACGAGGTGCGGATCGCACATCACGGCAGAGCGGGACGCACAGCCAAACGTCCTGTTGCGAATGGGATGCCTCGATAGTCCGGTCACGGGACCGGCGCGGGCGCATATCTGGCGGTCCATTGCCGCGACCTGGTATGACCCGAAAGACAAGACGCCGGAGTTTCCGGAAGGCCTGTAACACCGACCTCGAAACCCTGACGAACCGGCTATCGGGCGCACGAAGGATTGAACGGCCACGTCGCAAAAATGTAGTGGCGATACCGCATGATCCCGTGCTCCATGGACAGGTCATGAAACGCTCCCGTTTGCTCCTCGCCATCGCTCTCTGGCCGCTCGCGTTCCTCTCGGCAGGCCCCTGCCTGGCGCAGTCGACGGCGCCGGTGGACCTGCGCATTCTCGCGATCAACGATTTCCATGGCTATCTGCGACCGCCGCCGGGCGGCATCCGCATCGCCGATCCCAATGATGCGACCAGGAAGATCACGGTGGGCGCCGGCGGTGCCGAGCGGATGGCAACTGCGGTCAAGCAATTGCGCGAAGGCCACAAGAACAACATCTTCGTCGCCGCAGGCGATCTGATCGGCGCCAGCCCTTTTTTGTCGGCGATGTTCCATGACGAACCGACCATCGAGTCGCTCTCGATGATGGGACTTGCGATCTCCTCGGTCGGCAATCACGAATTCGACGAGGGCAAGGACGAACTGCTGCGGATGCAGAATGGCGGTTGCCACCCGGTCGACAAGTGCCAGGGGCCGCATCCCTTCACGGGTGCCAAATTCAGGTACCTCGCCGCCAGCACCATCGACAAGACCACCGGCAAGACGGTGTTTCCGTCCTATGAAATCAAGCAGTTCGACGGCATCCCGGTCGCGTTCATCGGGCTGACGCTGAAGAACACCCCGAACCTGGTTTCGCCGGTCGGCGTCGCAAGCCTCGAGTTCCGCGACGAGGCCGAGACGGTCAACGCGCTGATCCCCGAGTTGAAGGCGAAGGGTGTCGAGGCGATCGTGGTGCTGATCCACGAAGGCGGATTTCCGACCGGCGACTACAATGAATGCCCGGGCATTTCCGGGCCGATCGTCGATATCGTCAAGAAGCTCGACAAGGCCGTGGATGTCGTGATCTCCGGCCACACCCATCAGGCCTATGTCTGCCGGATCGACGGACGGCTCGTCACCTCGGGCGACAAATACGGCACGCTGGTCACGGCCATCGATCTCGAGCTCGATCCGAACACCCATGACGTGATCACCGCGAAGGCCGACAACACCATCGTTCGCATCGGCACGTTCAAGCGCGATCCCGAGCAGAGTGCGCTGCTGGAAGCCTATGACCGGCTGGCCGCGCCGATCGCCAACCGCGCGGCGGGCACGGTTACGGAAACGCTGTCGCGCACGCCCAATGAATCAGGCGAAAGCCCGCTCGGCGACATCGTGGCCGACGCACAGCTTGCCGCGACCAATTCGGAGGCCACTGGCGGCGCGGTGATCGCCTTCACCAATCCAGGCGGCGTGCGCACCGATCTCGTCAAGCGCGACGACGGCGCGGTGTCCTATGCCGACATCTTCGCGAGCCAGCCGTTCCGCAACCAGCTGGTGACCATGACGCTGACCGGCCGGCAGCTCAAGGATGCGCTCGAGCAGCAATGGGCCGACCCGAAGCGGCCACGCCCGCTGCAGGTCTCGAAGGGCTTTGCCTATGTTTGGGACGCGAGCAGGCCGGACGGCGCGCACATCGTCGCCGAGCGGATGTCGCTCGGCGGCCGGCCGATCGACCCCCAAGCGAGCTATCGCGTGACCGTGAACAACTACCTCGCCGAAGGCGGCGACGGCTTCGCGGTGTTCAAGGCCGGCACCGCTCAGCAATTCGGCATCTACGACGTCGACGCGCTGTATGCCTATTTCAAGGCCAACAGCCCGGTCGGCCCGACGGCAGGCAGGCGCATCGAGCGGATCAATTGAGCCTGCGAGCTTTCGAGGTGTCATACCCCGCGCATGCGGGGTATCCGGTACGCCGCGGCCGGGCGGCTCAATCACCGGCGTCCCTGAGTACCGGATGCCCCGCTTTCGCGGGGCATGACGGTCAAGGGCCTGCGATGCTGCAAGCCGAACGCGGGCCTTTCCGCAAGCCCGGTATCGGCCTAGATTGGACGACCTATGCGCATTGGTTGCGCCGGGAATTTGCATGACACTGCTTCTGACGCATTCCGCCTGCCTCAACCACTTGACCCCACCAGGACATCCCGAACGTCCTGACCGGCTGCGCGCCGTCGACCAGGTGCTCGGCGAGGACCGCTTCAAGGCCCTGGTGCGGGAGTCTGCGCCGGAGGGTGATCTCGAGTCCGTGCTGCTGTGCCATGGCGAGCATTATGTCAGCGAGCTCCGCCACGTCGCGCCGTCGTCGGGCATGATCTACATCGACGGCGACACCGCGATGTCCCCGGGCACCTGGGAAGCGGTGATGCGCGGCGTCGGCGGCGCGATCGCCGCAACCGATCAGGTCATGGCGGGCACCCACCACAACGCCTTCGTCGCGGTGCGCCCGCCCGGCCATCACGCCGAGAAATCGACGCCGATGGGTTTCTGCTTCTTCGACAATGCCGCAATCGCCGCCCGGCACGCGCAGCGCAAATACGGCATTGCGCGCGCTGCCGTGGTCGATTTCGACGTCCATCACGGCAACGGCACCCAGGACATCTTCTGGGCCGATCCGACCGTGATGTACTGCTCGACGCACCAGATGCCGCTGTTTCCCGGCACCGGCGCGATGGGCGAGCGCGGCGAGCATGACACCGTCGTCAACGCGCCGTTGGCGCCCGAGGACGGCAGCGCCAAATTCCGCTCGGCCTTCGAGAACCTGATCCTACCGCGGCTCGAAAAGTTCTCGCCCGAGCTCGTCATCATCTCGGCCGGCTTCGACGCCCACCACCGCGATCCGCTGGCCTCGATCAACCTGAGGGGCGAGGATTTCGGCTGGGTGACGCGCAAGCTGATCGACGTCGCCGACCGATGCGCCGGCGGCCGCGTGGTCTCGGTGCTGGAGGGCGGCTACGACCTCGAGGGCCTGAAAGAGTCGGTGGCTTCGCACGTCACCGCATTGATGGGGGCCTGAATCCCCGCCACAATACGTCCGCAAAACTTCGATTGATTCTGCGATCTGGCGAGCATGATTCCGAAACGTGGGAACCGGTTTTCCATCGCGACAAACGCGTAGCGTTTGCGCGGAGATCATGCTCAAACAAGCCTGCGCAGCCGGGAACATGCAATGGTCGAAAACACCCAAGCCGACGTCAAGAAGCTGTCCTTCGAACGCGCGATCGAGGAACTCGAATCGATCGTGAAGCGGCTCGAGGATGGCAAGGTCCCGCTTGAGGAATCGGTTGCGATCTATGAGCGCGGCGAGGCGTTGAAGCGGCGCTGCGAGGAACTGCTGCGGCAGGCCGAAGCCCGCGTCGACAAGATCACCACCGACGCCACGGGCCAGGCGACCGGTACCGAACCGCTCGACGTGCAATAGTCGGGAGCGATCGGGGCGGCGGCCGGATTTCCCGCCGGCCGGCTATTGTTGCTGCGCGTTTCCAGGAAGGCGCCAGCCCGGAAGGTTGCGGTCGCACCCGCAGGTGTTTGTCGGCCCGTAACTTTACGGGCCGAATTGACGCATGCTGCCCAGCCGGCTGCCGCTAAATTGGGCGAGATGGAACCCGCCCCTTACCGCAACCATTGAAATATCTGGATTTTTTGACCTGGAGCATGGGAACCCGGCGCGGCGAGCGGGTTGGCTTTGGCTGTCGCTTTGGTGTAATGCTTGCATCTCTATGGGCATTTGAGGGTGGCAGGCAGCCAGATTGTTCGGGCGGCAAGCCTCTCGAATGGTTCGACAAACTGAACCGGGACGGGTGAAAAGCGACCAACGTGAGGGGTTTCACGGCGGTCCAATCCGGAGTGCATCTAGGCTTACAACAGGCACCGGCCTGCCGGGACGGCACCCAGTGTCTGGCTTCTTTGCGCGGAGAGCGCGCAGCAACCCTTCTCGCGTCGGGCCGTTGGTTCCGACTTGGCAAAATTGGAAATTCGCCGTGACCACATTTAGTAAGACGCCGCTTCTCGACACCATCCGCACGCCGGAAGACCTGCGCAAGCTCAAGGTCGAGCAGGTGCGCCAGGTTGCCGACGAACTGCGCCAGGAAACCATCGATGCCGTGTCGGTGACCGGCGGGCATTTCGGCGCCGGGCTCGGCGTGGTCGAACTGACCACCGCCATCCACTACATCTTCGACACCCCGCGCGACCGCCTGATCTGGGACGTCGGCCACCAGGCCTATCCGCACAAGATCCTGACCGGACGCCGCGACCGCATTCGCACGCTGCGCACCGGCGGCGGCCTCTCCGGCTTCACCAAGCGCACCGAGAGCGATTACGATCCGTTCGGTGCCGCCCACTCCTCGACCTCGATCTCCGCCGGCCTCGGCATGGCGGTGGCACGCGACCTCGCCGGCGGCAAGAACAACGTCATTGCGGTGATCGGCGACGGCGCGATGTCGGCCGGAATGGCCTATGAGGCCATGAACAATGCCGGCGCCATGAATTCGCGCCTGATCGTGATCCTCAACGACAACGACATGTCGATCGCGCCGCCGGTCGGCGCCATGAGCGCCTATCTGTCGCGGCTCTACTCAGGCAAAACCTACCGCACGCTGCGCGAGGCGGCCAAGCAGATCAACAAGCGCCTGCCCAAGGTGCTCGCCAACCGCGCCAACCGTGTCGAGGAATATTCCCGCGGCTTCATGATGGACGGCGGCACGCTGTTCGAGGAACTCGGCTTCTATTACGTCGGGCCGATCGACGGCCATAACCTCGATCACCTTCTGCCGGTCCTGAAGAACGTCCGCGACATGGACACCGGGCCGATCCTGGTCCACGTCGTGACCCAGAAAGGCAAGGGCTACGGCCCGGCGGAAGCCTCCGCCGACAAGTACCATGCGGTCGTCAAGTTCGACGTCGCCACCGGCACCCAGGCCAAGGCAAAGCCGAATGCGCCGGCCTACCAGAACGTGTTCGGCCAGAGCCTCGTCAAGGAAGCCCAGAAAGACGAGAAGATCGTCGCCATCACCGCGGCGATGCCGTCGGGCACCGGCGTCGACATCTTCAACAAGGCATTCCCGCAGCGCACCTTCGACGTCGGCATCGCCGAGCAGCACGCGGTGACTTTCGCCGCCGGCCTCGCCACCGAAGGCTACAAGCCGTTCTGCGCGATCTACTCGACCTTCCTGCAGCGCGGCTATGACCAGGTGGTGCATGACGTCGCGATCCAGAGCCTGCCGGTTCGCTTTGCGATCGACCGCGCCGGCCTGGTCGGCGCCGACGGCGCGACCCATGCCGGCTCGTTCGACAATGCCTATCTGGGCTGCCTGCCGAACTTCGTGATCATGGCCGCCGCCGACGAGGCGGACATGGTTCACATGGTGGCGACCCAGGTCGCGATCAACGACCGCCCGAGCGCGCTGCGCTATCCGCGCGGCGAAGGCCGCGGCATCGATATGCCGGAAGTCGGGATCCCCCTGGAAATCGGCAAGGGCCGCGTCATCCGCGAGGGCAAGAAGGTTGCCCTGCTCTCCTTCGGCACCCGCCTCGCCGAGTGCGAGAAGGCGGCCGACGAGCTCGCCGCGCACGGCCTCTCGGCCACCATCGCCGATGCGCGCTTCATGAAGCCGCTCGACGAGGACCTGGTGCTGAAGCTCGCACGCGAGCACGAGATCCTGATCACGATCGAGGAAGGCTCGGTCGGCGGCTTCGGCTCGCATGTGGTGCAGTTCCTGACCGACAACGGCATGCTCGACAGCGGAATGCTGAAGTTCCGCTCGATGGTCCTGCCCGACGTGTTCCTCGATCACGACACGCCGGCGGCGATGTATGGCCGCGCCGGGCTCGACGCCAAGAGCATCGTTGCCAAGGTGTTCGAGACCCTCGGCAAGGACTACAAGACCGAGACCGTCAAGCTCGCCTAACTGCCCGGGCGGCGCGCAACTGCGCCGGCAAAGTCCATGATCATCTATCTGGCAGGTCCGGACGTGTTCCTGCCGGATGCCGTGGAGATCGGCCGCCGCAAGGCGGAGATCTGCGCGGCGCATGGGCTGACCGGGCGCTATCCGCTCGACAATGCGATCGATCCCGCCGATGCCGGCGTCTCGCGCACGATCTTCAGGGGCAACGAGGCGATGATGGAGTCCGCCGACGCCATCATCGCCAATTTGACGCCGTTTCGCGGCCCCAGTGCCGACGCAGGCACCGTCTATGAGCTCGGCTTCATGGCGGGACGCGGCAAGCTGTGCCTCGCCTATTGCAACGACCCCGCGTCCTACGCCGATCGCGTGGCGCGGCTCCATCCGGTGGCGGCGGCACCTGGCGGCCGCCTGGTCGACGCCGAGGGGCTGACGGTGGAAGAGTTTGGCTTGCCCGACAATCTGATGCTGATCCACGCGCTCGAGCTGCACGGCGCGCCGCTGGTGACGCCGCGCGCCGCGCCCGAGGACGTCTGGCACGATCTCGCCTGCTTCGAGATCTGCGTCCGCCTGGCTGCCGAACGCGCGCGCAATCCTCTGGGGTTCAATTGAGCGGCGCCGACAACAGCGAGGGGCAGGCCGGCAAGCGCATCGACGTGCTGCTGGTCGAACGCGGCCTGTTCGAGAGCCGGGCTCGGGCGCGCGCGGCGATCGACGCCGGCCTCGTGATTGCCGACGGCAGGCAGGTCGCCAGGGCCTCCGAGATCGTCGCGCCGGATGCCGCGCTGTCGGCGGAGCCCGCGCATCCCTACGTCTCGCGCGGCGGCGTCAAGCTCGCCGGCGCGCTGGAGCACTATCCGATCGAGATCGAGGACCATGTCTGCCTCGACGTCGGCGCCTCGACCGGCGGCTTCACCGAGGTGCTGCTCGCCAATGGCGCGAGCATGGTGTTCTCGATCGATGTCGGCCGCGGCCAGCTGCATCCCTCGCTGCAGGGGCACCCGAAGATCGTCTCGATGGAGGAGACCGACATCAGGAGCTTCGAGGGCAAGCGCCTGCCGGCGCGGCCCGACGTCGTCGTGATCGACGTCAGCTTCATCTCGCTGAAGCTGGTGCTGCCGGTGGCGCTGTCGCTCGCGGCCGCTCCGATGCATCTGCTCGCGCTGATCAAGCCGCAATTCGAGGCCCAGCGGAAGCACTCCAAGCGCGGCATCATCCGCAACGCGATGGTGCATCAGGAAATCTGCGACGACATCGCGGCGTTTGCCGCCTCGCTCGGCTGCACCGGCATCCAGGTGTTCCCGTCCTCGATATCAGGCGGCGACGGCAATATCGAGTTCTTCCTCGGCGCGCGCCGTGGCTGAGTTGCTCACCATCGACCATGTCGGCCACCGCGGCGACGGCGTCGCGCTCGAAGGCGGTCGCGCGGCCTATGTGCCGTACACGCTGCCCGCCGAGAGGATCGAGGTCGATCGGGCGACCGGCGATCCGGAACGGCCGCATCTTCTGCGCATCACCGAGCCGAGCCCGGAGCGGATCGCGCCGTTCTGCGAATATTTCGGACGATGCGGCGGCTGCGCGATCCAGCACTGGCGGATGGATGCCTATCGCGCCTGGAAGCGGCGGATCGTGGTCGACACGCTGGCGCAGGCCGGCATCGAGAGCGCGGTCGCCGACATCGTCGACGCCCATGGCGCCGGCCGCCGCCGCGTCACCGTCCACGCCCGCCGCGGCGCCGACGGCGAATTGCGCACCGGCTTTGCCGGCGCCGGCAGCCACGCCATCGTCGCGATCGCGGATTGCCCGATCCTCGATCCGGCCTTGCGCGGCGCGCTCGACGCCGCACGCGCGATCGCCGAGGTGTTGAAGCCGGCCGACAAGCCGCTCGACATCCAGATCACCGCCACCGCCAACGGCCTCGATATCGACGTGCGCGGTTCCGGCCCCGTCGCGACGGCGACGATCGGCGTGCTGTCGCAGGTCGCTGAAAAGCAACGGCTGGCGCGGCTGACCCGCCATGGCGAGCTGGTGCTGATGCGCAACACGCCCGTCGTGACGATGGGCAGCGCCCAGGTCGCGCTGCCGCCCGGCTCGTTCCTGCAGGCGACGGCGGCCGGCGAAGAGGCGCTGGCCACGCTGGTGCAGGAGCACACCAGGCGCGCAAGGCACATCGCCGACCTGTTCTGCGGCGTCGGCCCGTTCGCGCTGCGCCTTGCCGCGCGTGCGCGCGTCGCCGCATTCGACAGCGACGCGGCTGCGGCGGCCTCGCTGCAGAAGGCGGTGACGGCGACGAAAGGGCTGAAGCCGGTCAAGGCCGAGGCGCGCGACCTGTTCCGCCGCCCGCTGGTGCCGCAGGAGTTGCGCGACTTCGACGCCGTGGTGTTCGACCCGCCACGCCAGGGCGCGCAGGCGGTCGCGACGCAGCTCGCCGCCAGCAAGGTGCCTGTGGTCGTCGCGGTCTCCTGCAACGTCGCGACCTTCGCGCGCGATGCAAGGATCCTGATCGACGGCGGCTACAAGATCGAGGGCGTCACCCCGGTCGACCAGTTCCGCCACACCCCACATGTCGAGCTGGTGGCACGGTTCGCGCGCTGACGCGACAGGACGGCTATCGCAGCGTGGTTGCCTCGCTATAGTCGCGCCATGTCCGAAGATCCGCTGCTTGCGCGCATCATTCCCGTGCTCGCCGACATCCCCGGCGTCGCCGCCATCGTGCTCGGCGGCTCGCGGGCGCGCGGAACGGCGCACGCCGCCTCCGATTACGACATCGGCCTCTATTACGCGGAGGCGGCCGCTCTCGACACCGATCGGTTGCGCAAGGCGGTCACTGGCCTCGTTGACGAACCCGGCGCCGTCCACGTGACACCTGTCGGCGAGTGGGGACCGTGGATCGTCGGCGGTGCGTGGCTCGGGATCGACAGCCGCAAGGTCGACCTGCTCTACCGGAGCATCGACAAGGTCGCTGCGACGATCGAGGCGTGCCGCAAGGGCGAGATCACCATGCACTATCAGCCGGGCCATCCGCACGGGTTCTGCTCGGCAATCTGGGTGGGCGAGGTCGCGCTCTGTCAGCCGCTGCATGATCCCGACGGAGCCATCGCGGCGTTGAAGGCCACAACCGTGCCCTATCCACGCGCGCTGCGCGAGGCCATCATCCGGCGCTTCCAGTGGGAAATCCTGTTCGGCATCGAGAATGCGGAGCTCGCGCTGCAGCGTGGCGATGCCACGCATATCGCAGGCTGCGCCTATCGCGCACTGGCCTGCGTGGGCCAGGTGCTGTTTGCGCTTAACGGGCAGTATCTCATCAACGAGAAGGGCGCGCTCGCTGCGGCCGCGGTGTTGCCGGCGACGGTTCACGATCTGACCGGGCGCGTTGCGGATATCTGGCGACTGATCGGATCCGATCGGCACGCGGGCGCCTTGCAATTGCTCCGCACGCTCGAACTGGACCTTCGCGGAATTTCTTGGGCGGGTAGCTGAGCGTAACCCACCCTACGTGCGCTCACCGCCCCCAGCGGTCCTGCCAGATCTTCTCGCCGATCGTGCAGCTGACGCGCGGTTCCTTGTCGGCGACGCGTATCACGGGGTGCTCCGGCGTGCGGCCGGCGACCTCGAGCAGGAGCTTGGTGCGGATCGCTTCCTTGAACTTCTCGCGGTCCTTGATCGCCACCACGAAGGAGCCGGGACCGCCAATCACGCAGTCCTCGTAGTACCAGTCGAGATTTTCGATATCCATCGTCGAGTAGGACGGCTCCTTGACCATGATCGGCAGGCCGTTGATGACGATGCCCTTCTCCAGCGCCGCATCGCGCGCCGGCGTGATCGGTGTTCCGTTGTTGTTTGGGCCGTCGCCGGAAATATCGATCACCCGCCGCAGGCCGCGATGCGGGTTCTCGTCGAACAGGGGAATGGCATAGTAAATCGCGCCCGAGATCGAGGTGCGCGAGGCGCGGCGCACGGGCGTCTTCATGATCTCGGCGGAGACGGCATCAGCGGATTCCGGTCCGTCGATCACCCGCCAGGGAATGATCATCTTCTGGTCGGAGGATGCCGCCCATTCGAAATAGGTCACCGAGATCTTGCCGTTCGGCCCGGCCTTCAGCGCCTGCAGGAACTCCTTGGAGACGATCGCCTGGGCATAGCCCTCGCGCTGCACCGCGAGTTCGTCCATGTCCATCGAATAGGAGACGTCGACTGCGATGATCAATTCGACATCGACGCTCGGGGTGGACTCCTTTTCGGCCATCTCTCCACCGGACTGCTGCCCCGAAGCCGGCGCGGCCAAAGCCGCCACATCGCCGCCGGCCAGCATGCCCGCGACAAGCACCGCTCCGATCGAGACATACCAGCGCATCGCGGCCCTCCCGTCGTGTGAATGTCATGGTGACACGCAAATTGGGCGGCGAAAAGTGCGAACAGCATCTGCTCTTCACATTCAGTTTAAGCGCGGCTCGCCCCGTTCCGGGCGACACTCGCGTTGCGCGCTGCGCCGCCACCGCAACGAGCCCGTGCAAATCAGCCGGTTCCAACGATGGCCGGAACGCGGTAATCTTCAGACACAACCGTGAAGGAGCAGCGGGACGATGCCCGATACCGTCGTCAAGCCGAAAACGCGGGTCAAGACCAAGGTCGAGCGACCGCGCCTGCACAAGGTGATCCTGATCAACGACGACTATACGCCGCGCGAGTTCGTCGTCACCGTGCTCAAGGGCGAATTCCGCATGACCGACGACCAGGCCTACAAGGTGATGCTGACCGCGCATCAGCGTGGCGTCTGCGTGGTCGCCGTCTTCACCCGGGACATCGCCGAGACGAAGGCGACGCGCGCGACCGATGCCGGCCGCGCCAAGGGCTATCCGCTGCTGTTCACCACCGAGCCGGAAGAATAGCGCTTACCGTTCCGCCGGATGCGCGCGCCGCTCTGCCGCGATGTCGGCGACCACGGCGCCCATCACCAGCGCGCCGCCGATCAGCGCGCGCAGCGACGGCACCTCGGCAAACGCCAGCCACACCCAGAACGGCATCAACGGCGTCTCGAGCGTGGCGATCAGGGACGCCTGGCCTGACGGCAACAGCCGCGAGCCCAGCGTGAACAGTGTGAGGCCCAGTCCAACCTGGCAAAACCCGAACATCGCGAGCACGCCGATGTCGGCTGTCGTCACCGAACCGATGCCATCCGCGAAGGGAAGGCTGACCAGGCTGCCGAGGAAATTCGACAACGAAGCGGCCGCGACCATCGAACTAGCCCTGTGCCTGCGGATCGCGACCGTCATCACCGACAGCGCCAGCATCATCACGCAGGCGAGACCGATGCCCCGATAATCGGTGTCGGCGACGGCACCGCTGACGGTGACGACAACGCCGGCGAATGCGACGACGCTCGCCGCCAGCGTTCTCGGCAACGCCTTCTCGCGCAGCCAGATCCAGGCGATCGCAGCCGCGGCGAATGGCTGCACCGCGACGATGATAGCGACATTGGCGACGCTGGTGAGCTGCAACGCCGGAATGAACGTCACCATCCCGATCGTGGACAACACCGCCACCAGCCAGCCGCTCGGGCGCATCGCGATGAGATCGCGCAAGCCGCGACCGCCCTGGGTCGCGGTCAGGAACAGCGCGATCGCACCGCCGCCGAACAGGCCGCGCCAGAACAGGATGGTCCAGGAGTCGAAGTGAAGCAGGCGGGTAAAGAACGGCGCCGTGCTCCATGCCACCGCCGCCGCGACGATCAGCGCAATACCAGTGCGGCGCTGGGCGGCGATGTCTGGCACTTGCACTGCCTCTGGTCAGTTCGCCGCGGCTGATATCTCGTCATGCAAGCCATAGACCCGCGCTGCCCTGGAGAAGCCGGCGACCGGAAATTCGCCGAGATCGCTCCAGCCACCATCGCAGATGCCGGCGAAGCGTTCCGACGCGACGACGGTGCGGCCGAGCCGGCTCGCGATCTTCTCCAGCCGGGCGGCGAGATTGACCGCAGGACCGATGCAGGTGAAGTCCAGCCGGTCGCCGCCGCCGATATTGCCGTAGAGCACGCGCCCGAGATGCAGCGCGACGCCGAAGCGGAAGCGCTCGACATCATCGCCATTGGGAAATTGCAGCGCCTTGACGCCGGCGCGGGATTCGCGCGCCGCCTCCAGCACGCGGGAGCACACCTCTGCCTCGTCGCCGACATAGTCGTCGACCGGAAACACCGCAAGCAGGCCGTCCCCCATGAACTTCAGCACCTCGCCGCCATTGGCGCGGATCGCGGACACCTGGCAGTCGAAGTAAAGGTTGAGGATCTCGACCACCGTCTCGGCCGGCAAGCGATCCGACAATGCGGTGAAGCCACGCAGGTCGGACAGCCAGATCGCCGCATCCATCGTATCGGCATGGCCGCGCCTGATCTGGCCGCCGAGAATCTTCTCGCCGGCGCGGTTGCCGACATAGGTGTCGAGCAGGAGCGATGCGGTGCGGCGCAGGGTGACGATCTCGATATAGCGCGCCAATGGAACGGCGATCGACCGGATCGCGCTCAATTGCTCCTCGGTGAAGCCGCCCGGCTGCCTGGTGGTCCAGGTCGACGCATTGACGAAGCCGTCGGTATTGATCAGTGGCACGGCGACATAGTCGGTGGCGCCTTCCGCGCGCAAATCCTCGACGATCGGAAAGCGCGCGCTCGCCGGATCATCGAACCGCGCCCTCACCTCGACGCCCTGCCGGAACACGGGCGCGAGCGGGCTGACGGCAAACTCCGGCGAATCCAGGATCTTGTGATCGACGGTGCCGGTCTCGACCCTGCCACCATGCGTCCAGAAGAAACTGCGGCCGTAGATCTCGGGATGCAGCGTTCGGACGAAGACGCCGACACGCCATATCGGAAGGCCGGCACGGACCAGACGTTCGCTGCACTCCGCCATCATCTGCGGGGGCGTCGGCGCCGAGCGCGCGCCGTCGATCATCCAGGCGATGATGTCCTGTAGCTCCGACGCGTTCATGGCAGTCCCCTGGCGAGCGTCCGATCTGGCAGCTGCCACTATATAGGCGATCAGCGACCGATCTGCCCGCGATCGCGCAGAAAATGATCGGCCAGCACGCAGGCCATCATCGCCTCGCCGACCGGAACCGCGCGGATGCCGACGCATGGGTCATGTCGGCCCTTGGTCAGGATGTCGGTGTCGGCGCCCTTGCGATCGACGGTCTTGCGCGGGGTCAGGATCGAGGACGTCGGCTTGACCGCGAAGCGCACCACGACCGGCTGGCCGGTCGAGATGCCGCCGAGGATTCCGCCGGCATGGTTGGAGAGGAAGCGCGCTCCGTCATTGCCGGTCCGCATCTCGTCGGCGTTCTCCTCGCCCGAGAGTTCGGCGGCGCCGAATCCTGCACCGATCTCGACGCCCTTCACCGCATTGATGCTCATCATCGCGGACGCCAGATCGCTGTCGAGCTTGGCATAGATCGGTGCGCCGAGCCCGGGGGGGACGCCCTCGGCCGTGACCTCGATGACCGCGCCGATCGAGGAGCCGCTCTTCCTGATGCCGTCGAGATAGCTTTCGAAGAACGCCGCCTTGTCCTTGTCGGGGCAGAAGAACGGGTTGTTCGCGATCTCCTCCCAGTCCCACTTCTCGCGGTCGATCCTGTGCGGGCCCATCTGCACCAGCGCGCCGCGCACCTTCACGCCGGGCAGGATCTTTCGCGCGATCGCGCCGGCCGCGACGCGGGTCGCAGTCTCGCGCGCCGAGGAGCGGCCGCCGCCGCGATAGTCGCGCAGGCCGTACTTCGCCTCATAGGTGAAGTCGGCATGGCCCGGACGAAACTTGTCCTTGATCTCGGAATAGTCCTTGGAGCGCTGGTCGGTGTTCTCGATCAGCAGCGCGATCGGCGTGCCCGTCGTCACCTGCACGCCGGTCTCCGGATGCGCCATCACGCCGGACAGGATCTTCACCGCATCCGGCTCCTGGCGCTGGGTGGTGAAACGCGACTGGCCGGGACGGCGGCGATCGAGATCGTGCTGGATCTCCTCCACGTTGAGCGGAATCAGCGGCGGGCAGCCATCGACCACGCAGCCGATCGCAACCCCGTGGCTTTCGCCGAAGGTCGTGACGCGGAACATGTGGCCGAAGGTGTTGAAGGACACGAGATGCTGCCTGCTGGAAGTTAACGTCCATGCTGAATGTCAACATAGCACGTAACGCGCGGGAGCCCGGCGGTCAAACAGCCGCTTCGTCATTCCGCGCCGATGCAAGGCATCGAAACCGGGACCTCGAGATTCCCCGGAGCGGGGTTGCGTCCCTGAGGTTCGGTCCTGCGGACCGCCCCGGGATGACGGAGGAAGTTAACTATACTTCCGCAACTCCCCATCCCGGAACACATACACGGCGCCCTGCTCGATATAGAGGTCCGCAGCGCTCGCCGGGGTCTCGAAACCGAGCGCCACCATCAGCGCCCGTGCCGTGCCGCCATGGGCGACCACGACGGTGTCCGAGGTCACCGAATGGTACCAGTCGGTCATCCGCCTCTGCACATCGACATAGCTCTCGCCGCCGGGCGCCGCCACCGTCCATTTTTCGGCCTGGCGCCGCGCATAGATCGTGGGATCAGCGGCCTGCGCCTCGTCCAGCGTCGAGCCCTCCCAGGCGCCGTAGCCGATCTCGCGCAGCCGGTCGTCGCGCGCATAGTTGCCGGGCGCAAGGCCAAGCTCGGCGCGCACCAGCTCCATGGTCGCGCGGGCGCGGGTGAGCGGGCTTGCGACAAACGGCAGCGCGGCCGCCTCACGGCCGTCGCGCACCAGGAGACCGGCGAGGATCCGGCCGGCATGCGCCGCCTGCGCGCGGCCCCGCTCGTTCAGCGCGATGTCCTGTACGCCTTGCAGCCTGGCTTCGGCGTTCCACGACGTCTCGCCGTGGCGGATATAGTAGATTGTGGGCACCGGCATTCTCTGATGACTGGTCCGTGCTGAGCGAGATGCCGCGTGTTTCAGGCTACCTCATGCGGAGCACGTGGTAGCCGGAATCGAGTTGCCGCGTACAGCCCAAATCAGTCGCCGGTCAATGCGGCCTGCGCAGCCCGATGCCGCAGGAATAGTCACGCGATTCGGGTGTTATGCTGGACAAGGCGGTTGCCGCCGCGACCATTTGAAGACTGGCAGGGATGAGCGCGTTTCGTCAAAGTGTCGAGGCCATGATTCCGGCGCTGCGCCGCTATGCGCGTGCGCTCGCGCGTGACGCCGATATCGCCGACGATCTGGTGCAGGATACGCTGGTGCGCGCGCTGCGCTCGGAACGGCTGTTCCTCGGCGGCGACCTCAGGAGCTGGCTCTATACGATCCTGACCAATCTGAACAAGAACCGCCGGCGCTCGTTGGCGCGGCGGCCGCAGTTCATGCCGCTGCTCGACAACAATGCCGATGCCAGCGGCACCGAGGCGGAAGGGCGCGACATCGCACGCGCGCTGTCGACGCTGGTCGAGGAGCAGCGCTCGGTGCTGCTGCTGGTGATGCTGGAGGGCATGAGCTACCGCGAGGTCGCCGACATCCAGGGCGTGCCGATCGGCACCGTGATGTCCCGCCTCGCCCGCGCTCGCGCCCATGTGAAGGCGGCGCTCGACGGCGAGCGTCCTGCGCTGAGGCGGGTGAAATGACGAGTGCATAGGCGGCGGGCGGCGTGCCCAACATTATCAAAACGAGATTTGACAGAGACGACCGATATGACCACTCCAAAGATTCCCGTCACCGAAGACGAGCTTCATGCCTATGTCGATAACGAGCTGCCGGCCGAACGCAGCAGTGACGTCGAGGCGTGGCTGGCGACGCATCCCGACGACGCGGCACGGGTGCAATCGTGGCGCACGATGGCGGAGGCGCTGCATGCGCGCTATGATTCCGTGCTCGACGAGGCGGTGCCGAAGCGGCTCGAGCTCGAGCGGCTGGAGCGCCAGCCGCGGCGCTGGATCTATGCCGCCGTGGCGGCCACGCTGCTCGCCTTCGTCGCCGGCGGCGGTGTCGGCTGGATCGCGCGCGGCGCCACGGCTGCGCCGTCGGCCTTCCAGAGCTTCACGCTCGATGCCCTGGATGCGCACCGCCTCTACGTGGTCGAGGTCCGCCATCCCGTCGAGGTTCCCGGCAGCGAACGGGCCCATTTGCAGCAATGGCTGACCAAGCGCTGCGGCTGGGACGTCCGCGCGCCCGACCTTGCCGGGCTGAAGCTGGTCGGCGGCCGGCTGCTGCCGGGCCCGAGCGGGCCGGCGTCGTTCCTGATGTATGAGAGCGCGTCCGGCGAGCGCTTCACGGTCTACACCGCGAAGGCTGAAACCGAGGCGACCCAGATGCGCTACTCCGCCCAGGGCGGCGACGGCGCGCTGTACTGGGCCGATCGCGGCGTCGCCTATGTGGTCTCAGGCGGCAGCGACCGTGGACGCCTGACGCAGGTCGCGCAGGCGGTCTACGACCAGATGGAAAAGAGCGGCGGATGACCCCCGTAATTTTACGGGAAGTTCGGCCGCAACGGCGTTGAGTGAATCCAGCCTCACCCGGCGTCCCAATTCCGACATTGAAAATTTCGAATCGCGTCATTGGCGCGTCTCAATATCGCACCGGATGTTCACGCGAAGATGATCAGCGCCCGATCCGCCGATCGGCGCACGCGGCCTCGATTGGGGTTTGGTACCGCGCTGGTCCCCCTCTCGAGGCCGCACTCCTTTTTCCGCCGTCCCGGCCTGCCAGCTGCAGATGCGGACCCGGCGGTCTGCCTTCTTTTGACGCGTTCACGAGGGCTGTTGTCTACCCCGCAAGACTGCGGGGCAGGTCAGTTTCGCATCTTCTGCGCGTAACCCGGTGATTAGCCGAGATCGCTGCGCGGATTGTAGGGATGTCGATCGCGCCACGTCTGCATCAATGCCTCGAGATCGGCATCGTTCCCGTCGGGAAGGATGATACGGATGGTGACGTAGAGATCGCCCGGGACCCCCGCCTTCGGCAGTCCCTTGCCCTTGAGGCGGAAGGTGCGGCCGCTGGAGGTATTTTTCGGGATCGACAGTTCGACCGCGCTGCCGAGCGTCGGCACCCGGACCTTGCCGCCCAGCACCGCCTCGTACAGCGTCACAGGCAGATCGACCCTGAGGTCGTTGCCGTCGACCTTGAAGAACGGATGCGCCGCGATGCTCACGGTGATCAGGAGATCGCCGGGCGGATGGCCGGGCGCGCTCTCGCCCTGCCCCTTCAGCCGGATCTGCTGGCCGCTCATGACGCCGGCGGGAATCCTGACATTGAGTTCGCGGCCGGTCGGCAGCCGGACGCGCTTCTCGCCGCCCTTGACCGATTCTTCCAGCGTGACCGTCATCGCCACCGAGAGATCGAGGTCGACCCCGACGCCGCCGCCATCAAATTCGAACGGGCCTGATCGCCCGGCGCGGGCGCCGCCCCGGGTGGCGTTGCCGAACATGCTGTTGAGGATGTCCTCGAAGCTGCCGCCGCCCATGCCGGCACCGCCGGGTCCGGTGCGGAAGCTGTACTCGAAGCCGCCGGGACCGGCACGGCCGCCCGCACCGCCGCCAGGGAACCCCTGGAAGCGCGGCTTGCCCTCCGCATCGATCTCACCGCGATCGAACTGCTTGCGCTTGTCCTCGTCGCCGATGATCTCGTTGGCGGTGTTGATCTCCGCAAAGCGGGACGCCGCCCTCGGATCGTTCTTGTTGTTGTCTGGATGATGCTTCTTGGCGAGCTTGCGATAGGCGCTCTTGATCGTCGCGGCGCTGGCGCTCCGCTGCACCCCCAAGACCTCATAGGGGTCGCGCATCCGTCACGTCTCCTTCACGGGAAAATCAGCCTGAATCCGGAACCCAATCGGGCCCACTTTACCTTCATCTGGGGGTTCAGTGGCATTTATGCAACTAGCCTGGCGCCTAACCCGCCCGAAAAGCGGGTGGCCCTCAGGACTTTCTCCAAGGCTTGAGGGTATGGATTTCCCACCGTCCCTGTCCAGCCTTGCAGGCGGCGCCCTGCAACCAGCTCTCCGTCGATCCATTGACATAGCTGGCGAGGAAGTCCCGGCAGGTCCGGCCGTCCTCGCCCGAATAGGCCTGGGCCAGCGGCGTCACCGAGCCGCGCGCGCCGGTCTCGGGATTCTCCCAGGGCTGGCTGGCATCCTTGTCGCCCTTGGTCAGCACGTCGGAGACCGCGTTGCGGGCGAAGGCAAGATCGCTCTCGGTCGGCGCCCGTGCGTGAGCCGAGACAGGGCTGATCGAGCCCGTCATGTCGTTGTCGTCCAGTTTGGCCATGGCGTCGGTGCGCGACAGGCTGCATCCGCTGGCGCCGACGCCGATTAGAATCAATGTCACCACCGCGCCCGCAGGGCGGATCGCCGATAGGCCAACGCGCGCCCATGTCCTATATAGGGCTGATAACGCGTTCTGTGACGCGGGCAGACGCAAATCGGGACCCCTGACATGACCGACACGACCTCCATCAAACACCCGACACCGTTAACATCGGGTGATTTTACCGGGGCGGAGGAGCCGTTTGCGCTGTTCGCAGAATGGTTTGCGGAGGCGGCCAAGTCAGAGCCGAACGACCCGAATGCGATGGCGCTCGCAACCGTCGATGCCGACGGCCTGCCCGACGTGCGCATGGTGCTGATGAAGGGTTTTGATGCCGACGGCTTCGTGTTCTACAGCCACATCGCCAGCGCCAAGGGCCGCGAGCTCGCCGCGAATCCCAAGGCGGCCTTGCTGTTCCACTGGAAATCGCTGCGCAGGCAGGTGCGCATCCGAGGCCAGGTCACGCCGGTGAGCGATGCCGAGGCCGACGCCTATTTCGCAACGCGGCCGAAGCAGGCGCAGATCGGCGCATGGGCCAGCAAGCAGTCGCAGCAGCTGGAGAGCCGCTTCGCCTTCGAGCAGGCGATCGCCAGGATCGGCGCCAAATACGTCATCGGCGAGGTGCCGCGGCCGCCGGGCTGGAGCGGCTGGCGGATCACGCCGCAGCGCTTCGAGTTCTGGCACGACCGCCCGTTCCGCCTGCACGACCGCATCGAATTCCGCCGCGAGATCGAAGGCCACGCGTGGTCCAAGGTGCGGCTCTATCCCTGACGCCAACTTGTTTGAGCGAAAACCGGCCTCCACTCTTCCGGATCATGCTCTGGACGCCCTGCAACGCTGAAAGATCGACATGCCACGCCCATCCAACGCGCCGCGCCGCACGCTGCTCCTGACCGGCGCCAGCCGGGGCATCGGCCATGCCACCGCCATCCGCTTCTCGTCCGCCGGCTGGCGGGTCATCACCCTCTCGAGGCATGCCTTCCCGGAAGTCTGCCCCTGGGGCGCCGGACCCGAGGATCACATCGAGGTCGACCTCGGCAGCCATGACGACACCGTGCGTGCGATCTCCGAAATCCGCCGACGCCTGGAAAACGACGAACTGCACGCCCTCGTCAACAACGCCGCGATCTCGCCGAAGGCGACCGGCGGCGGGCGGCTCGGCACCATGGACACCGACATCGAGACCTGGACCCACGTCTTCCACGTCAACTTCTTCGCCCCGATCATGATCGCGCGCGGGCTGCTCGAGGAACTGAAGCACGCCAAGGGCGCGGTGGTGAACGTCACCTCGATCGCGGGTTCCCGCGTCCACCCGTTCGCGGGCGCGGCCTATGCGACCTCGAAGGCGGCACTGGCGGCCCTGACCCGCGAAATGGCCTCCGACTTCGGCCGGGTCGGCGTCCGCGTCAACGCGATCGCGCCGGGCGAGATCGACACCTCGATCCTGTCGCCGGGCACCGAGAAGATCGTCGACCAGCAGATCCCGATGCACCGCCTCGGCACGCCGGACGAAGTCGCCAAGATCATTTACGTTCTCTGTACGGAGACCAGCTCTTACGTGAACGGTGCGGAAATCCACATCAACGGTGGTCAGCACGTCTGAGAGCGGGACGAACGGTCGCTGCGGGGAAGGAGAGCGAGGCGATCCCGGCCGCCGCCGCGGCCTCAACTTGTGGGATTGCTTCGATTGCAGGTGCAACGACGCAAGGAGGCTTCTGCCTCGGAGGCTTCTGCCTCCTGAAGCGCTGGCTTCTAGTCCGCGTAGAACCGGCGCGGCTTCGTCTCAAGCGGCTGCAGCGCGAGCGTATTGAGCGCGCTGGAGCATTCGTCCTCGTCCTCGCCATCCATCAACGCAGCGCCACAGTATCGGCAAAGCTTCGGCGAGAGTGCCAGCACCTTGCCTGCTGCGCGGTTCTGTTGATAGCGCGCAAAGTCGATGACGTTACGCCGTGGCGTTATGGGTTTCTCAACCATTGCTGTCCTCCGGCTTCGAGACGCGCGTTATCGCAGACAAGTTTCGCCCAAACGTTCAGCGCAACGCTCAAATTTTAGGGGAGGAAATAAGGCGGCTGCCTCAATCCCAAAATGCGACGCAGGCGCTGGAGAAACGGGCGCCTCACAGCCACTTCTTCCACTTGAAGATCCAGTACGGCACGATCGCGGCTGCGAGCATCGCGACCAGCGCCAGGGGATAGCCGTGCGTCCATTCGAGCTCCGGCATGATCTTGAAATTCATGCCGTAAATCGAGGCGATCAGCGTCGGCGGCATCAACACGACCGCCATCACCGAGAACAGCTTGATGATGTTGTTCTGCTCGAGATTGACGACGCCGAGCATGGCATCGAGCACGAAGGTGATCTTGTTGGAGAGATAGGAGGCGTGGTCGGTCAGCGAGGCCACGTCGCGCTGCATGGTCTTGAGCTGCTCGCGCATGTCCTTCGACCATTTGACGCCTTCCACCACCGCGGACATGAAGGTGACGACGCGGCCGATCGAGACCAGGCTCTCGCGGACTTTCGAGGTCAGGTCGCCCTTGCGGCCGATCGTGATCAGGATCTGCGAATACCGCTTGGCGTTGCCGTGGCGCTCGCTCTCCGGCTCGAAGATGTCGTGGGAGACCTGATCGATATCGGCGCCGCAGCGCTCCAGGATGTCGGCGCAGCGGTCGATCACCGCGTCGAGCAGTTCCATCAGCACCATCTCGCCGGTGATGCCGGGGGCGCAGGCGCGCGCCAGCTTGTTCTCGACCAGCGCGAACGGCTTCGGCAGGTCGTAGCGCACCGTCACCAGGCGGTGGCCGGTCACGATGAAGGTGACGGCCGTGGTGCGCGGCATGTCGGTGTCGGACTGGCACATCAGCGTCGCCGTCATGTAGCGCGCGCTGTTCTCCAGGTAGAGGCGGCTGGAGATCTCGATCTCCTGCATGTCCTCGCGGGTCGGAACCGCGATCCCGGCCAGCTTCTCGACCGCCCGGTCCTCCTCCAAGGTCGGGTTCACAAGATCGATCCAGACCGCCGCATCCGGCAGCGATGTCAGGTCGGTCGCGGTGGACTTCTTGAGCGAGGTATCGGAGGGGACGAACACCGACAGCATAGAGAACTCCAGGACACGGGCGTGCAACGCGGCGGACTTAGCGCGATTCTGGCTGGCGCTTCATGACCGGTGAATTAACTGGACGTCCATCTTTGTGGCGGCCAGGCGGCGCTCCGCTTCGTCGACCGTTGCCTGTTTGCACAGAATTTGGCCCGACACCAGAAATCTTGCGGCAAAAAAGCCACAGATGGCGTCCCGCAACGCGGCAGAGTCATCTAAGCGCTGGGATTAACCGTGGGTTTCGGCGATAATGCCACGCAATGGAATCGTGGCGTTTTGGGGCGCAATCTTGGCGCTTTGAGACACAGATTTTCGATTGGAATGTAAATCATGTCGTCGCTCAAAGTTACCTTGGGATTCCTGGCCGGTGGCCTGTTGCTGTCGGGCTGCATGCAGGCCACGACCTACGAGGCAACCAACACTTCGAACTTCAAGCCCCACGACAAGGAACTCCTGGCCAAGGCCAGCTTCACCCAGACACCGGTTGCCGAGCCCTTCCGCCGCGCCATCGTCGAATATCACCGCAAGGAAGCCCCGGGCTCGATCGTGGTCGATTCCGACAATCACTACCTTTACTACGTGCTGAACGACGGCAAGGCGATCCGTTACGGCATCACCGTCGGCGAGGAGGCCATGGCCTGGTCCGGTATCGCCAAGATCGGCAGCATGACCGAATGGCCGGCATGGCACCCGACCCCCGGCGAAATCTCCCGCCTCGGCGTTCCCTCCTACGTGGCGCCGGGCCCGGACAATCCGATGGGGTCGCGCGCGATGTACCTGTACGCGGGCGGCAAGGACACGCTGTTCCGCATCCACGGCACCAATCAGCCGGAATATATCGGCGCGTCGATCTCCTCCGGCTGCATCCGCATGACCAACGTGGATGCCATCGACCTCTACAACCGCGTCAAGGTTGGCACCATCGTGGTGGTGCTGGAGCCGAAGCACGGCGACTCGCCGTACAATTCGCAAATGGCGCTGCAGGGCGGCGGCGGCAACAACACCGGCATCGCAACCACGACCTACTGATCCGCATCGCAAAGAGGGCGCCGGCTTTGCCGGCGCTTTTTGCTTGTGGTGTCGAGTGACGAAGAGTGACCCTGCCGTCTACTCGCCATTCTCCTTCTTGCCTTTCGCCTCGTCGTCCTTCTTCGCCACCTCGCGCGGCGGCGCCTCCTCCGGGCGCTCGGCGGGCAACAGCGGCGCGACCTGGGGCAGCGGGTCGTACACGTTCCACTGGCAGATCCGATAGTTGTTGTGCCGCTCCATCAGGTCGAGATGGATGTGGTCCTCGTGGTACCAGTCCGAGCCTGGGCCGAGCACTGTCGAGAACCGTGCACAGGCCGAATGCAGCACGGTTTCGCGCAAGGCGCGCGGCACGTTGCGATCGGTCAACGAGATCGACTTGCCGCTGGCAAGCCTGAACGCGCGCACGTCGAGCGCGTTGGCGCGGCCGTGCTCGGAGAGCGGCGCGCCGGCGACGCGGTTGCGGCCGCGGCACTCGAACGAATCGAAATTGTCGAGACCGGTGATCGCACTTCCGGACTCCTGCGCGAGCGGCGCGATGTCGGATCGGACCCAGTCGGCGATTGCCGCCGCCATCTTGCAGCGGAGGATCGCCGCCGGCGTCACCGTGACCTTGTGCTGGTCCGGCAGCACGATCGCTTCCAGCCGCACCAGATCCTCGCCGCCGCAGCCGCCGGCGCCGTGGATGTCCGGAATGCTCGGCGCGATCGCGATCGCCTCGGTCAGCGCCTGCCGGCAGGCCGAAAGCTGAGGCGCCGCCGTGGTGGCCGGCCTGGTCTCAGCGGGCTTGGTCTCAGCAGGCTTGGCCTCGGCAGGCTTGGCCTCGGCAGGCTTGGCTGCCTCAGCCGGCCTGGTCGAGCCGGCCGCAGCTGGCGTCTCGGACGCAGGCTGCTTGGCGTCGGCGGCGGCCGGAGCCTCGGCCGGGCGCGGCTTCGGCAGCGGCACGGCCGCGCGGCGGACGGTGGCATGCGGCCTGTGCGGACGGACGCCGAACAGGTCGTCCCACGGAAAGACCGCATGCCGGCGCGCGGCTTCCGCAGATCCGACTTGCATGCCAAGCCACAGCGCGGCCACGGCAACGGTAACCATTGCCGGGCGGGCGCGACGAAACGCGCCATCAGACCATTTTCGGCTTGCTTTCTCCGCGCTACAGTTCATGTCAGTTCCGTGATCTCACCAACGGCCGCCCAAGATGCCCGGGGGATCATGCGCGAGGATTTGAGGAGGGATTTGCGTATGCTTGGCTTGATGCAAGACTGGCCCTTGCTGTGTCACAAGATTATCGAGCACGCCGCGAAATATCACGGCACGCAAGAGGTCGTGACGCGGTCGGTCGAAGGCCCGATCCATCGGACCAATTACGCCGAAATCCACGCCCGCGCGCTGAAAGTTTCGCAGAGCCTGGAACGCGACGGCATCAAGCTCGGTGACCGCGTCGCCACGATCGCGTGGAACACCTGGCGCCATCTCGAGGTCTGGTACGGCATCATGGGGATCGGCGCGATCTGCCATACCGTCAATCCGCGCCTGTTCCCGGAACAGATCGCCTGGATCGTCAACCACGCCCAGGACCGGATCGTCGTCACCGACCTCACCTTCGTTCCGGTACTGGAGAAGATCGCCGGTCAACTGCCGAGCGTCGAGCGCTACGTGGTGCTGACCGACAAGGCCCACATGCCGGAGACCACGCTGAAGAACGCGATCGCCTATGAGGACTGGATCGCGGCCTCCGACGGCAAGTTCCAGTGGAAGACCTTCGACGAGAACACTGCGGCGGCGATGTGTTACACGTCCGGCACGACCGGCGATCCCAAGGGCGTTCTCTATTCCCACCGCTCCAACGTCTTGCATGCGCTGATGGCCAACTCGAAGGACGCGCTCGGCACCTCCGCTACGGACACAATGCTTCCCGTCGTCCCCCTGTTCCATGCCAACAGCTGGGGCATCGCCTTCTCGGCGCCCTCGATGGGCACCAAGCTCGTGATGCCGGGCCCGAAGCTCGACGGCGCCTCGGTCTATGAATTGCTCTCGACCGAGAAAGTCACCCACACTGCGGGTGTCCCGACGGTGTGGCTGATGCTGCTGCAATACATGGCCGCCAACAATCTCAAGCTGCCGGACCTGCAGATGGTGGTGTGCGGCGGATCGGCGATGCCGCGCTCGATGATCAAGACCTTCCTCGACATGGGCAGCCAGGTGCGCCACGCCTGGGGCATGACCGAGATGAGCCCGCTCGGCACGCTGGCGACGCTGAAGCCACCGTTCAACGAACGCGCCGGCGAGGAGCGGCTCGACATCCTGCAGACCCAGGGCTATCCGCCGTTCGGCGTGCAGATGAAGATCACCGACGACGCCGGCAAGGAACTGCCGTGGGACGGCAAGACCTTCGGACGCCTGAAAGTGTCCGGCCCCGCGATCGCGAAAGCTTATTTCCGGGTCGACGCCAACATCCTCGACGAGGAAGGTTATTTCGACACCGGCGACGTCTCCACGATGGACGAGCACGGCTACATGCGGATCACCGACCGCTCCAAGGACGTGATCAAGTCCGGCGGCGAGTGGATCTCGTCGATCGACCTGGAAAACCTCGCGGTCGGCCACCCCGCAGTCGCGGAGGCCGCCGTGATCGGCGTCCATCATCCGAAATGGGACGAACGGCCGCTCTTGATCGTGCAACTCAAGCAGGGCCAGAGCGCGACGCGCGAAGACATCCTGAAGTACATGGACGGCAAGATCGCCAAATGGTGGATGCCCGACGACGTCGCCTTCGTCGAGGGCATTCCGCACACCGCGACCGGCAAGATCCTGAAGACGGCACTGCGCGACCAGTTCAAGGACTACACGCTGCCGACCGGCGCTGCATAAACCAGGGGTGGCGCCATGCCCGGGCTTGTCCCGGGCATGACAGTCAACCAGGACGGTTCAACGCCCAATTCCCTTGAATTCGCCGCAGGTCCGTGGTCTCACACCGCCCTTGGAGCCCGGCGCCAATGGCCCCGGGCAGAGCGCTATCAGGCAGATATCGAGAGAATGGCCCGCAGGTTTTCCGCTCCCTACCAGCAGGAGCCCGTGTCGGGTCTCGCCACCTGGTCGCGCAACCTTGCCGTCTTCTCCATCGTCGCGGTCGTGGTCTCGATCCTCATCGTCCGCTTCGGCTTCCTCGAGGTGAAGCCGGCCCTGGCGACCTTCTTTGGCGCGCTGGGCTGCACCGGCCTTTCGATCCTGGTCGGTCTCGCCGCCTTTGCCGCGATCTGGCAGAACGGTACCCGCGGCATGGGTCGGGTCCTGCTTGCGTTCCTGATCGACGCCGCCGTGCTCGCCTACCCGGCCTATCTCACCTATCAGTACCGCAAGCTGCCGCGAATCTACGACATCACCACCGACCCGATCGACCCGCCGAAGTTCGAGGCGCTGGCGCGGCTGCGCACCGGGGAAGGCACCAATCCGGCGGTCTATGCCGGCCTCTATTCGGCCGAACAGCAGCGCATCGCCTATCCCGACATCGAGACGGTCGAGCTCGAGGCCCCGGTCACCCGCGCCTTCGATCTGACGCTGCGGCTGGTCAACCGCCGCAAATGGCTCGTGATCGACGAGCGTGCGCCGCAGCCGCCGCGCAACATCGGCCGGATCGAAGCCGTGGCGCGCACGCCGATCATGGGGTTCCGCGAGGACGTCTCGATCCGGGTCACCGCCGACGGCGAGGACTCCCGCGTCGATATCCGCTCCGCCTCGCGCTATTTCGACGCCGATCTCGGCAGCAACGCCGCGCGCGTGGCCAGGCTGATCGAAGACATCAACACCGCGGTCGAGAACGACAATTCCAAGCCGGCGAAGAAGGCGCCCGTCGCGCCGAAGGCGCCGCCGGCGAAGACGGTGAAAAAGTGACGTCTCGCCGCGTCACTGGTGCTCTCCCTCGCCCCGCTTTTGCGGGGAGAGGGTCGGGGTGAGGGGCTTCCATCCGCGCGCACAACGGTGAAATTGAGCTTGTGGCATGCCCCTCACCCGAAATTCGAGCTACGCTCGAATTTCGACCTCTCCCCGAGAAGGACGGGGCGAGGTTAGGAAGCCAGCCGGTACCTCCCGCCGATCACCGGATCGCCATCGGTCACCACCATTCCGCGTCCGACCAGATCCTCCAGATGCGCCAGCACCGAGTAGCCGGCAGCGTTGGCGAGTCGCGGATCGAGTCCGATATAGATCGCGCGCACCATGGTCGGGATGTCGGTCTCGCCCTTGCCGAGGCGATGCAGGATCGAACTCTCGCGGGCGCGGCGGTGACGCGCCAGGAAGCGCACGAAGCGCGGCCCCTCCGGGATCTCCGGGCCATGGCCCGAGAGATAGAGTTGCTCCGGCCGCTGCTCCAGACGCTCCAGCGAGGCCATGTAATCGATCATCGAGCCGTCGGGCGGGGCCACGATCGAGGTCGACCAGCCCATCACGTGATCGCCGACGAAGTTGATGCTGCGCTCGGCCCACGCAAACGCCAGATGGTTGGCGGTGTGGCCGGGCGTGGCGACCGCCTCCAGGGCAAAGCCTTCGCCCTCGATGACGTCGCCGTGCTTCACCTGCACGTCGGGGCGGAAGTCGCGGTCGGCACCGGATTCCGGGTTGTGCTTCTCGCTCTCGAAGCGCGGACGCGAGGCGCGGTGCGGCCCTTCGGCATAGACGGGCGCGCCGGTCGCGGCCTTGATGCGCGGCGTGTTCGGCGAATGGTCGCGATGGGTGTGGGTGACCAGGATGTGCGTCACCGTCTCGCCCCTGACCGCATCGAGCAGCGCCTTCGCATGCGCCTCGTTATCCGGGCCGGGATCGATGATCGCGACCTTGCCGTGACCGACGATGTAGCTGACCGTGCCGGTGAAGGTGAACGGGCTCGGATTGTTGCAGAGGACGCGGCGCACGCCGGGCCGTACCTCCTCGACCACGCCGGGCTTGAGCGGGAAGTCACGGTTGAACGGGATGTCGTCGTTGTCGGTCATGGGAGTGCCCGGGATACGATCTTGCAGGATGGGTAGAGCGCAGCGAAACCCGTCATGCGAGCCGCATGGCGGGCGGTAAGATGGGTTTCGCTTCGCTCTGCCCATCCCACCCAATCGTCGCGAGGTCGCTTACGAAAACGCCTGGATGCCGGTGATCGCTCGGCCGAGGATCAGGGCGTGGACGTCGTGCGTGCCTTCATAGGTGTTCACGGTTTCCAGGTTCGCGGCGTGGCGCATCACATGATACTCGATCTGGATGCCGTTGCCGCCGTGCATGTCGCGCGCCATGCGGGCGATGTCGAGCGCCTTGCCGCAATTGTTGCGCTTGACGATCGAGATCATCTCCGGCGCCATCTTGCCTTCATCCATCAGGCGGCCGACGCGCAATGAGGCCTGCAGGCCGAGCGCGATCTCGGTCTCCATGTCGGCAAGCTTCTTCTGCACCAGCTGAGTTGCGGCGAGCGGCCGGTTGAACTGCTTGCGATCGAGCGTGTATTGCCGCGCGCGGTGCATGCAGTCCTCCGCGGCGCCCATTGCGCCCCAGGAGATACCGTAGCGGGCGCGGTTGAGGCAGCCGAACGGGCCCTTCAGGCCGGCGACGTTGGGGAGCAGCGCGCTTTCCGGCACCACCACATTGTCGAGCACGATCTCGCCCGTGATCGAGGCCCGCAGCGACAGCTTTCCACCGACCTTCGGCGCCGACAGGCCCTTCATGCCCTTCTCCAGGACGAAGCCGCGGATCTGGTTGTCATGCGCAGCCGACTTGGCCCAGACCACGAAGACGTCGGCGATCGGCGCGTTCGAGATCCACATCTTGGCACCGTTGAGCCTGTAGCCGTCGGCCACCTTCTCGGCACGGGTCTTCATGCCGCCGGGATCGGAACCGGCATCCGGCTCGGTCAGGCCGAAGCAGCCGACCCATTCGCCGGTCGCGAGCTTGGGCAGGTACTTCTTGCGCTGGGTCTCGTCGCCATAGGCGTAGATCGGATACATCACCAGCGAGGTCTGCACCGAGTTCATCGAGCGATAGCCGCTGTCGACGCGCTCGATCTCGCGCGCCACGAGGCCATAGGCGACATAGCTGGCGTTGGCGCAGCCATACTCCTCCGGGAGGGTGACGCCGATCAGGCCGAGCTCGCCCATCTCGTTGAAGATCTCGCGGTCGGTCTTCTCTTCCAGATACGCCTTGGTGACCCGCGGCAACAGCTTGTCCTGCGCATAGGCCCGCGCGGTGTCGCGGATCAGACGCTCGTCCTCGGTAAGCTGGTCGTCGAGCAGGAACGGATCATCCCATTGAAAGCTGGCCGCTGCCGGCTTGTCCTTGGCCTTGGGGCTCACGCTCATGAAACATCCTTTCGCGTCTGGGTTCGGAATTTGCCGGATAAATTAAAGCGCTATGATGCGAAGCGCAATTGGTGATCCGCTCACCGTCATTTAGGGGCACGCGATGCGCGAACCCGGAATGGTTCAATTCTCGAGCTTCTCGTTCGACACGATCTCGATGCCGAAACCGGACAGTCCCTTGTAGTCGTGCACCGACGAGGTGAGATGCCGGATCGAGCTGATGCCGAGATCGCGCAGGATCTGCGCACCGACGCCGACCTCGCGCCACTGCCTGTTGCGGTCGGCCTCCGCGCTCTTCGTCTCACCGACCGGTTCGACCGGAACGCCGGCGGCGCCATCGCGCAGATAGACCAGCACGCCGCGGCCGGCCGTCTTGAAATGGCGCAACACCGCTTCCATTCGAGCCTGGCCGGTGAACAGGTCCAGCACGATGTTGGGCTTGTGCAGCCGGGTCAGCACGTCCTTGCCGTCACCGACGCCGTTGTAGACGAAGGCGGCGTGCATGATCTCGTCGAACGGCGAGCGGTAGGCATAGCCTTGCAGCGGACCGATCGGGCTTTCGGTCGTGAACGTCGCAACGCGCTCGATCAGCTTCTCGCGCGCCTGGCGATAGGCGATCATGTCAGCGATCGTGACGTGCTTGAGATTGTGGGCAGCGGCGAATTTCGCGACCTGCTCGCCCTTCGTCACGGTGCCGTCGTCGTTCATCAGCTCGCTGATGACGCCGACCGGCGGCAGGCCGGAGAGCCGGCAAAGATCGACCGCGGCCTCGGTATGGCCGGAGCGCAGCAGCACACCGCCGTCGCGCGCGATCAGCGGAAAGATGTGGCCAGGGCGCGCAAAGTCGTTGGCGCCGGCGTTGGGATTGGCGAGCGCGCGGCAGCAGGAGGCGCGTTCCTCGGCCGAAATGCCGGTGCCGCCGTCGGGCTTGTAGTCGATCGAGACCGTGAAGGCCGTGGTGTGGTTGGACTCGTTGTGCGCCACCATCGGATCGAGCCGCAGCCGGCGCGCGTCCTCGGTGGTGATCGGTGCGCAGACGATGCCCGAGGTGTGGCGGATGATGAAGGCCATCTTCTCCGCCGTGCAAAGCGACGCCGCGACGATCAGATCGCCCTCGCCTTCCCGGTCGTCATCATCGGTGACGACGACGAGTTCGCCCCTCGCAAACGCCTGCAGCACTTCCTGGATTGAATCGGCCATTGTCCTGACATCTCATATTTTGCAGGCAGTGGATTAGCCGGGTTCCGAACCGCGCGCCAGTATCATTATGCAACCCGCCATGCGTCCGGCAGGCATACCAGGCGGGGCATTCACCTCTTGCCTGGGCGAGGCGAGCTCTCGCAAGGCAACCGATATCCCGCCTTACGGCAGCACCTCGCGTCGCTCGCTGAGCTGGGCGTCCATCGCAGCGCGCTTGTCGTCGAGCAGGCCGGCGTCGGCGGCCTCGATCACCGCGTAGAGCTCGCCGGCGTCGCTGATCCGGGTCACCGTCACATAGTTGGCACCGGCGGCATAAAGGTCGTCGACGTCGGCCAGAAGGTCCGCGGTGGCCACGATCCTCGCGGTCGGGTTCAGGGTCCGGACGTGGCGCACCAGTTTCTCGTTGCTGACGCCGACAAGCAGGAAATCCGGCACGCTCAGGATGATGATCTCGGCCTTGCCGATACCGGCATGGACCAGGGTGTCGACATTGCTGACGTCGCCGTAGATCACGTGCAGGCCACGGTCGGACAGGGTGCGGAACACCACCGGATTGAAATCGATCACGCTGATCTGCTCGAGCAGCGACTGGTTCTGCCGCTCGATCTGGTTGAGCAGCGCGCTCGCCGAGCGGAAAAAGCCGAGAAGGACGATGCGCCTGATCTCGCCATGGCCGCCCTCGTGCCCGCCCTCATCCGTCCCCTCGCCTTCGCGGGCGTGGTCGAGATCGCGGAGACCGATCCGCTTCAGCGGACCGATCAGACCGCGAACGATCCGGTCGCTGCGTCCCATCGCAAAGGTCGAGAGCACCGCCAGCACCACGAAGGCAAAGGAGGCGGCGCTCGCCGTCTCGGTCGCGATATGGTTGGCTGCAACCCCGGTCTGGATCACCACCAGCGAGAATTCGGAGATCTGCGCCAGGTTGATCGCCGGCAGCAGGCTGGCGCGCAGGCCCTGCTTCATCAGGTAGAGCGGCGTGAACGTCGTCAGCAAGCGACTGGCCACGGTGAATGCCGCGATCACGAACGCCAGTCCGATCACCGAGAGGCCCGGAATCGGGATCGTCATGCCGAGCGCGACGAAGAACAGGGTGATGAAAAAATCCCGCAGCGTCGTGACTTTCGCGGTGACATCGAGCGCATAGGGAAAGGTCGACAGCGAGACGCCGGCGACCAGCGAACCCATCTCCCGCGACAGATGCAGCCGTTCGGCGATCTCGCCGATCAGAAAGCACCAGGCGAGTGCGCCGAGCAGCACCAGCTCCGGGCGCCGCGCGATCTGGTGAAACAGCCGCGGCAGCACGTAACGGCTCAACGCCAGCGCGGTCACAACAAGCACCGCGACGCGAGCCACCGACAGCAGCACCACACCAATCTGCAAATTGTCGAGGCTCGGCTGCACCGCAAGAAACAGGATCGCGAAGATATCCTGCAGGACCAGCACGCCGAGCGTGATCCGCCCGGGCAGCGTGTCGAGCTCGCGCTTCTCGTAGAGCACCTTGACGATGATGACGGTCGAGGACAGCGCGCAGGCGACGCACAGATAAAGCGCATCGAACTTGCCGTCGCCGATCGCCAGCCCGATTCCGGCAAAGAACAGGATGCCGAGCAGGCAGCCACCCAGCAGCTGGCCGCCCGCCGCGAACAGGATCACCTTGCCGGCGCGGACGATCTTTTTCAGATCGATCTCCAACCCGATCATGAACAGCATGAAGATCAGGCCGAGCTCGGAGATGACGCTGATCGACTCCTGGGACTTGACCCAGCCCGTGCCGAATGGACCAATGAAAAAGCCGGCGATAAGGTACGCCAGGATGAGCGGCTGCCGGGAGAAATGGGCCAACAGGCCGAGCCCCCAGGCAAACAGGATGCAGAGGGTGATATCGCGAATGAGTTCGTGCATGCGTCAAGACTGCCTTTTGCTGCAACCTGGAGGACCGCGCGTGAGGATCAAACGAGCAATGTGTCACATTCGCGCAGGCTGCATTTTTCTGGCGATTCTTGCCTGTCTGCTCACCGTGCGCATGGGAGAGGCGGCAGCGCAAGCAGCGGGCGATATTGAGCACAATTTTGCGAATTCGCTCACCGCGGTGCCGTCAGAGCCGATCGCCGTCTCCGGCGCGTTCTACGTGCCGGTCTATTCCAGCGTGTCGATGAGCCAGGGCAAGCTCCGGGCCGACTTCTCGGTCACGCTGAGCGTTCACAACGCCTCGGAGACGAGGCCACTGATCCTGAAGCGGATCGCCTATTTCGACACATCAGGCAAGATGGTGGAGAGCTACCTCAAATCGCCGGTCGCGCTAAAACCGTTCTCGACCGTCGAGGTCTCCATCGCCACCACGGATACCCGCGGCGGCACCGGCGCCAATTTCGTGGTCGATTGGGCGGCCAGCGGCGAGATCGCCGAACCGGTGGTGGAGGCGCTGATGGTCGGCGGCGTCGGCGCCGGACACTATGCTTTCATCAGCCAGGGCCGGCCGGTGAAGCTGCTCGGCAAGAACTGACACCAGGGAAGGCCGCACGACGGCCTTCTCAATGAAAAAAACGGAGCGAAACATCCATGTCCACCTCAGCCCAGTTCGATTTTGGTCCCCTGCTTCCGGCCGGACTGCCGGCGCCGGCGGCGCGGTGGACCGGGCTCGCAAAGTACAGCTTCGTCGGCGGCAATAATGATCCCGAGCAGGTTCCGGTCGACGGACTGCTCGAGGCGGTCAACACCGTGCTGAAGCGCGAAGGCAGATATCTTGCGACCTACAATCTCGCCCACGGGCCGCAGGGCTACATGCCGCTGCGGCAATTCCTGACCGGGAAGCTCAAGCGCGACGCCGGCATCGCCTGCACGCCCGACGAGGTCATGATCGTCTCCGGCTCGCTCCAGGCACTCGATCTCGTCAACCACACGCTGCTCGCCCAGGGCGACACCGTGCTGATCGAGCAGGAGACCTATCAGGGTGCGCTGAACCGGCTGACCCGGCTGGGCGTCAACGCGGTCGGCATTCCGCTCGATGGCGAGGGCATGCGGATGGACGCGCTGGCCGCAGCGCTGGCCGACCACAAGGAACGCGGCATCACGCCGAAGTACATCTACACCATCCCGACGGTGCAAAATCCGACCGGCTCGATCCTGCCCGAGAGCCGCCGCGCCGAGATGCTCCGGCTGTCGCAGGAGTACGGCGTGCCGATCTTCGAGGACGATTGCTATGCCGACCTGATCTGGAACGGTGAGCGGCCACCCGCGATCTACGCCATGAGCAAGCATGGCGGCGTGATCCATATCGGCTCGTTCTCGAAGTCGATCGCCCCTGCGCTCCGCGTCGGCTTCATCGTCGCGCCCTGGGAGATGATGTCGCGGATGCTGGCGCTGAAGACCGACGCCGGCTCCGGCGCACTGGAGCAGATGGTGTTATCAGAATATTGCGCGCCGCACTTCGCCACCCATGTGCCGCGGCTGACGCGCGGTCTGCGCGCAAAACTCGACACGCTGATGGAGGCACTGAACGAGCAGTTCGGCACCGCGGCCGAGTTCGAGGCGCCGAAGGGCGGCATCTTCCTCTGGGTCAAGCTGCCCGACAATGTCGATACGCTGAAACTCTATCAGGCAGCGCTCGCCGCCGGCGTCTCGATCAATCCGGGACCGGAATGGTCGACCAGCAAGGCCCATTCCGCCAGCCGGCTGCGACTGTGTTTCGCCAGCCCCTCGCACCAGCAGATCCGCGAGGGCGTCGCAGTGCTCGCCGAGGTCTGCCGCAAGGAGTTCGGCGTGCCCGCGCGCAGCAGCAACGTGGAGAAGAGCTAGCAATCGCTCGCAATGACGAAGGAAGAGAGTGACGCCGAGTCTGGCTTGCTGAACAACCGTTCAGAAAACTCTCGGGTTTCCCCAGGAACGTTTCGATCGCTGCACGGTTTCATTCTCGCTCAATGAGGAGGATGAAATGAAGAAGCTTGGATTGGTTCTTGCAGCGATTGGTACGCTTGCAGTCGCAGTACCGTCGATCGCAAGTGCCGAGACCGTCGTGGTCAGGCACGGTGACCATCATCACTGGGATCACGGCTGGCACCATGGCTGGGACCATCATCACCACGACCGGGTGGTGATCCGGAGGCATCACGACTAGGTCCGACACATAAGCCTGACCCAATCGAAAATGGCTCCTTGCGGAGCCATTTTCTTGATCTGCGTTGGGGTCCGCAATGACCTAGATATGCTGAGCCATGATCTGGCCGGGCCGCGCGTCCGGCCGCGGTTCGATGTCGACCGACCAGAGATCGTGGTTGTCGACGTCTTTCAGCGTCACCGTCATCACACCCGTCTTGCCGTCGATATCGACGCGGCCGAAAAATTGCAGGCCGAAGCATGGCGCGAGGTTGTCGCCCTGCCCGGCGCTGCAGCCCTTCTGATACATCGCCTTCGGCCCGAACGTGTTGTCGAGTTCGCCAGGCGACCAGGTGCCGGCATGCAGGGGGCCGGAGACGAATTCCCAGAACGGCTCGAACTCCTGGAACACCGCGCGGTTCGGATCGTAGTGATGCGCCGCGGTGTAGTGCATGTCGGCGGTGAGCCACACCGTGTTGCGGATGCCCGCACGCTTCATGAAGCACAACAGGTCCGCGATCTCGTGCTCGCGCCGCGCAGGCGGCCCGTCGCCGAGCGCAATCGCATCGAGGCTGACCAGGCCGATCGGCAGATCCGCCGCAATCACTTTCCAGGTCGCATCCGATGCCACCAGCTCCCGCTTCAGCCAGGCGAGCTGGCCCGGGCCGAGGATGAAGGCCTGGTCCGGATCGCCCTGCTTGTTCCAGGTCGAATCGCGGTACGAGCGCATGTCGATGATGAAGACGTCGAGCAGCGGGCCGTAACCGATCTTGCGATAGACCCGCCCGTCGCGCTCCGGCATCAGCCGCATCGGCATGAATTCGTGGAACGCGCGGCGCGCCCGCGCCACCAGCCGCGACGTGCCGTCGGGATCATAGCCGGTTGCGTCAGCGGTGCCGATCGGCGACCAGTCGTCGGCCACCTCGTGATCGTCCCACTGCGCGAACATCGGCACTTCGGCGTGGAACGCGCGAAAATTGTCGTCGAGCCAGTTGTATTTGTAGTTGCCGCGGAACTCGTCGAGGCTGTGCGCGACGGCGGATTTCTCCTCGGTCGTGATGTTGCGCCAGACCTCACCGTTCGGAAGCTCCTGCTCCGGCGGCACCGTGCAATCGGCATAGATGTGGTCGCCGGAATGGATGAAGAAGTCGGGCCGCTCGTTGAGCATGGTGCGATAGCTGCGCATGCCGCCGCGCGCGCGATCGATACCCCAGCCCTGCCCGGCAACATCGCCGGACCAGACAAACGAGACCGAGCGGCGGTCTGCCGGCGCGGTACGGAAATGACCGATGCGGTCTTCGCCTCTGACGCCGTCGCGATCATCGAAGCGGACGCGGTAGAAGATGTCCTGACCCGGCGGCAGGCCGTCGAGCAGCAGCTTTGCCGTGAAGTCGCGATCAGGCAGCGCCTCGGTCGACGCCGTACGCAGGATCGTCGCAAAGCTCTCGACCGCGGAACATTCCACCTGCATGCGTGCCGCGCGGTCGGCACGGGCCCAGATCACCGCCGAGTCGCTCGCGACGTCGCCGGACTGGATGCCGCCCGCGATCTGCGGACGATCCGCGGCACGGCCGAGATAAGGCCTCGCAATCGAGCCGAGCCCCGCCAGCGCGACCGTCGATGCCGAGCGCACCAGGAGCTGGCGCCGGGTCAGGCCTCGCTTTGCGGGGGACACAATCGCCATCGCACAACCTTCGTCGAATCGCGACGACGGTTGTGCCTGCGCTGCTTGACTCCAGGCTTACGTTTTCTTGACTCTCAGCAGACGGTTTTGCGACGGTGAGATGACTCGCGCGTCATGCGAGAAGCGTCGCTCCAGGCGGGTTGGGCCGGATGGACCTCACCGCCATTTGCAGATGCCGCCGGATCGGCAGGGCCAGGTCTGGATCCGCGTGTCGCGCGCTTGCGCATCCAGCGGGTTGCTGTGACGCCGTGCGAGCCTGGCGCGGGCGGGAACGTGAGCGATCTTGCGCGACCGCTCGGCACGCGACCGTTCAATACCCGGCCCCTCGGCCGGCGCCGTCGCGCGCGTCGTCCGCACGGTCCGCTGCGGCTCGATCTTCGGCTCATCGACCTTGGCCTGGGTGTCGGTGCCGTGATCGGAATTCGCCTCGACCGGGACCGGCTGGAATTGCGTGGGTGGGCCGAGCCGCTTCGGTGACAACACGGCCTTGGACAGATCGAGGCCGAAGAACTCGCCCGGCCGATACTCGTCAGCCGACGCCACGCTGCCCATCGCCAGGAACGCGGTACAAACGGCTGCAACGAAAGCGTTTTTCAGGACCATCAAACGGCCTCCTGAAATCACTCGAACGGAAACATCTGATATTTAGGGGTCCGGCCGCGCGAATCCAGCCGTTGCGGGCGGCAGGGTTACCGGTCAACCAGGACGGCAGCGGAAAGTTCCGCGGCCGGCCGAGCGTTCCGTTCGGCGCCCTATTCGGCGGCTTGTGCCACTTGCTGGCCGATCGCGCTTTCCAGCCGCGCACACTCGGCGCGGTAACGGGCGACATTGGCTTCCTTGATGTGGCCGTAGCCGCGCACCAGATCGGCCGACTTCGCCAGCGCCACGAGCCGCGTCAGGTCGATCGTCTTGCCATCGAGATGACGCTGGATCATCGCCGCATATTCGACCGGGAGCGCGCGCTCCATCTTCCGTTCCGCCGTGTAGC
Source organism: Bradyrhizobium jicamae (assembly GCF_018130215.1). GTDB lineage: Bacteria > Pseudomonadota > Alphaproteobacteria > Rhizobiales > Xanthobacteraceae > Bradyrhizobium > Bradyrhizobium jicamae_A. Next base: position 586,318 of record NZ_JAFCKQ010000002.1, on the reverse strand, counting down.
CGAAGATGTCGAGCGCGGTGCCGCGCAGGCCCTTGAGCCGCGCCAGCACCCCGAACGCCTTGAACACCCACGGGCCGAACTCGCGCTTCTGCAGATGCCCGGTGACGGGATCGCGGCGCGCCAGAAGCGGCGGCGCCAGCAGCACCTTCAGGCCGGGCTCGCCCTCGAATTGCTCCTTCAGCGCTTTCGCGAATTCGCCGTCGGAATAGAGCCGCGCGACCTCGTACTCGTCCTTGTAGGCCATCAGCTTGAACAGCCCCTTGGCAAAGGCCTCGGTCAGCGCCTGCGAGCCCGGTGCCGCGGCACTCTCGGCCGCGCGCACCCGTGCGACGTCGGCGAGATAGCGCCGGGCGTAGGCCTCGTCCTGATAATCAGTGAGGAATTTGGCCCGGAAGGCGATCGTCTCGTCGAGCGTGCGCTTGGCCGGAGCGTGACCGGCGCCCTTGAACCGCGCCGCGGTGACCACGCGCTGCAAATCATGCGCGGCGAGGCGACCCCAGGAGAACGCCATCGTGTTCATCTCGATCGCCGCGCCATTGAGCTCGATCGCCTTGATGATGGCGTCGAGCGACAGCGGGATCGCGCCGCGCTGGAACGCGAAGCCGAGCATGAAGGCGTTGGTGGCGATGCTGTCGCCCAACAGCGCAGTCGCAAGCCCGGTGGCATCGAGGATATCGAGATCACCAGGCGTCACCGCGCCGTTCAGGGCATCGCGCATCGCCCCTGCCTCGAAGTCGAGGTCGGGATCCATCACGAAGCTCGCGGTCGGCAACAGATCGGCATTGACGACGGCGCGCGTGACGCCACGTTCGGCACGGCTCAGCGCCGGCACGCTGGTGGCGACGACGAGATCACAGCCCAGGATCAGGTTGGCATTGCCGGGTGCGATGCGCACGGTGGTCAGCATGTCGGTCGCCGGCGCGAGGCGGACATGGCTCATGACGGCGCCGTTCTTCTGCGACAGGCCGGTGAAGTCGAGCGTCGAGCAGGCCATGCCCTGGACGTGCGCGGCCATGCCGAGCAGCGCGCCGATGGTGATGACTCCGGTGCCGCCGATGCCGGTGATCAGGATGTTGTAGGGGCCGGCGAGCGCGGTGGCAGGCGGGATCGGCAGGTCGGCAAACAGCGCCTTCGGATCGACCGCGGTCCGGTCGGCCCTGCGCAGCTTGGGATCATGCACGGTGACGAAGCTCGGGCAGAACCCCTCGATGCAGGAGAAATCCTTGTTGCAGTTCGACTGGTCGATGCGGCGCTTGCGGCCGAGCTCGGTCTCGAGCGGCTGCACCGAGACGCAGTTCGACGCGGCCGAGCAGTCGCCGCAGCCCTCGCAGACGCGCTCGTTGATGAAGATGCGCTTCGGCGGATCGGGATAGAGCCCGCGCTTGCGGCGCCGTCGCTTCTCGGCCGCGCAGGTCTGGTCGTAGATCAGGACCGTCAACCCTTTGACATCGCGCAGCTCGCGCTGCACGGCATCGAGCTCGCGGCGATGGTGGATGGTGGCGCCGGCAGGGAAATAGTTCGCGGGATATTTGTCCGGATCGTCGGATACGATGGCGAGCCGCTTGGTCCCCTCGGCCGCCACCTGATGGGCGATCTGCGACACGGTGAAGCTGCCCTCGGCAGGCTGGCCGCCGGTCATCGCGACCGCGTCGTTGTAGAGGATCTTGTAGGTGATGTTGACGCCGGCCGCTCCCGCGGCACGCAACGCCAGCAGGCCCGAATGGGTGTAGGTGCCGTCGCCGAGATTCTGGAACACGTGCTGCTCGCTGGTGAACGGCGCCTGCCCGATCCAGTTCACTCCCTCCGCGCCCATATGCGAGATCGTCGCGGTACGCCGGGCGGGGATCGAGAGCGCCATGCCGTGGCAGCCGATGCCGGCCATGGCGCGGCTGCCCTCGGGAATCCGCGTCGAGGTGTTGTGCGGGCAGCCCGAGCAGAAATAGGGCGTGCGCGCCAGCTTGACCGTGCCGGTGCCTTCGGCCGGCCGATCGAACGCCTCCAGCTTGGCAAGGCGCTGCTCCAGCATCGGGCTGCGGTGGCCGAGCTTGCGCAGGCGCGCGACCACGGCGGCCGCGACCATCGTCGGCGTCAGTTCGCCCTCGCTCGGCAGCAGGATCGCGCCGCTCTCGTCGCGCTTGCCGACCACCGACGGACGCTTCGATGCATCCATGTTGTAGAGAATGCGGATGAGCTGGTCCTCGATGAAGCCGCGCTTCTCCTCGACCACCAGCACGTCCTGAAGGCCCTCGGCGAAGGCGCGCGCGCCGCGCGCCTCGAGCGGCCAGGTCAGTGCCACCTTGTAGATGCGCAGGCCGAGCGCCTGCGCATCGGCATCGGTGATGCCGAGATCGGCGAGCGCCTGGCGCAGATCGAGATAGGCCTTGCCGGTCGCCATGATGCCGAGCCGCGCCGGCTTCGAATCCAGCACGATGCGGTCGAACCGGTTGGTGCGGGTGAAGGCGGCGACCGCCTCCATCTTTGGCCCGTGCAGGCGACGCTCGGCCTCGAGCGACGGATCTGGCCAGCGGATCGAGAGCCCGCCGGGCGGCATCTCGAAATCATCGGGTGTGACGATCTTGATGCGATCAGGATCGCTGACGATCGAGGCCGAGCTCTCCACCGTCTCGGAGATCGCCTTGAAGCCGACCCAGCAGCCTGAATAACGCGACAGCGCGAAGCCGAGGATGCCGAGATCGAGATAATCCTGCAGCGTCGCCGGATTGACCACCGGCATCAGGGCCGAGGCGAACACCTGCTCGCTCTGGTGCGCCAGGGTCGAGGACTGACAGCCATGGTCATCGCCGGCGAGCGCGATCACGCCGCCGTTGGGCGATGTGCCGGCCGAATTGGCGTGCTTGAGCGCGTCCAGCGAGCGGTCGACGCCGGGCCCCTTGCCGTACCAGATGCCGAACACGCCATCGACCTTGGCGCCCGGAAACATGCCGACCTGCTGGCTGCCCCACACTGCCGTTGCCGCAAGGTCTTCGTTGAGACCCGGCACGAAGGCGATGTCATGCTCCTTCAGGAACGATTTCGCGCGCCACAGCGCATGGTCATACATGCCGAGCGGCGAGCCGCGGTAGCCGGAGATGAAGCCTGCGGTGTTCAGCCCGTGCGCGCGATCGCGTTCGCGCTGCAGCATGGGCAATCGGACCAGCGCCTGAGTTCCGGAAAGGAAGATTCGTTTCGTGTCCAACCGGTACTTGTCGTCCAGTCCAACTTCCAGCAAGGCCATTCGTCAGGCTCCCCGTCCCATTGAAGCGGCCGGTACGAACCGGTCTCGTTGGCAGCGAGCATGCACTGATTTTGCTATGCATGGACAGCCGTGTTCCATGGCCGCAGCACATATCTCGATGTTGCGTCCGCGAGCCCTTGCCGAACCGGGCCTTCTTTGAAACGCTGGCGCTCAAAGGGAGCCCTAGGGATGATCACAGTCGAAGCCGCCTTCAGGACGGAAATTCTGGAACATGGCAATCTGCTGGTCGGGCCATGGCGGAGCCCGAAGCAGATGCTTCAGGCCCAGACCTACGACTCGCACGCGTCGATCCACGACGACGCAACCGCGCAAAAGCTCGGCTTCCGGGGCGGCACGATCGAGGGGCCGACCCATTTCAGCCAGTTTGCGCCCCTGTGCGAACGCATCTGGGGCCGCGCCTGGTTCATCACCGGATGCCTGTCGGCGCATTACCGCAACCCCGTCTTCGAGGGCGAAGAGGTGCAGGCCCAGATCGAGAAGCCGAAACCCGGCCAGACGGTTTGCGCGATCGGAATGATCAGGCGCGATGGCACGGAGATCCTGCGCGGCACCGCGTCGATCGACGGCGACGGCAAGGAAACCGCGCTCAGCCAGAGGCTCGGTGAACTGAAGCCGCTGGCCGATCCCGTGATCCTCGCCGATGTCAAGGTCGGCATGAGAACGCCGCGGCAGGCGATCAAGATGGATTTCGACCAGAACATGGGCGACCTCTATCCGTTCTCGCTGGCGGACAAGCTGAAAGTGATCACCGAGCCGTCGGATTACTACTTCCTGGAACACAATCCGTGGGGGCGCGCGATCATCCCGATGGAGATGCTGAGCGTGCTGTTGCAGTACCGCGCCCGCGAGGACCGACTGCCGGTCCGCGGCCCCGCAGTCGGGCTGTTCGCGGATCAGGAGATCCGCCTGCTGCGCGGGCCGATGTTCCCGGGCGAAACCTACTGGGCCGAGCGCGAGGTGGTCGCGCTTTCGGGGAGCAAGCGCACCGAGAGCATGTGGGTGCGCACCAGCGTGTTCGATGCCGACAACACGCTGGTTGCGACCATGCTGCTCAACGGCGCCAGCATGAAGGACTCCTACGCCAACTACCAGAGCGAGCACAAAGCGCTCTACGGTTAAGCCAGGAGCCTTCCGCGCCAGGCAAGGACAACAACCAAGGACAAAAAATGGCTCGCCTGCCCTATCTGGAGGCCGACCAGGTCGCCCCTGAATATCGCGACATGCTCAAGCGCAATACCAATCTGCACAAGCTGTTGGTGAACTCGCCGGACATGGCGCGAGCCTTCAACGGCGTCGGCGGCTATATCCGCTTCAAGAGCAAGCTCGATCCGCGGCTGCGCGAGCTTGCCATCCTGCAGGTTGGCTGGCTGGAGAAGTCGGAATACGAGTTCACCCATCATGTGAAGATCGGCAAGGAGTTCGGCGTCACCGACGCGGACATCCAGGGCCTGATGGCGGAGACCGAGGGCAAGCCGTCGAAGCTGGAGCCGCTTGCGCGAGCGATCCTCAAGGGCGCCCGCGAGATGGTCCGCGAACTTGCAATGTCGGATGCGACCTTCGCCGAAATCAGAAAAGAGCTCTCCGACGAACACATGACCGACCTCGTGCTCACGATCGCGTTCTACTGCGCCGTGGTCCGCGTGCTCGCCACCATGAAGATCGACAACGAACCCTACTACAAAGAGGTACTGCAACAGTACCCGTTACCGGGAGTGACATGAGATGCGCCTCAGAGATCGCGTTGCCATCGTGGTCGGCGCCGGACAGAGCCCCGGCGAGGGCATCGGCAACGGCCGCGCCACCGCGCTGACCTTCGCGCGCGAAGGCGCGAAAGTCCTCTGCGTCGATCACAATCTGGAATCGGCGCAGGAGACCGTCGACCTGATCGCGGCCAAAGGCGGCATCGCGCTCGCCTTCAAGGCAGACGTCACCAGGAACTCCGACATCAAGGCGATGGTCGCGGACGCGCATGCACGCTGGGGCAGCGTCGATATCCTGCACAACAATGTCGGCGTCAGCCTGTCAGGCGGCGACGCCGAACTGCTCGACATCACCGAAGAGGCGTTCGACCGCTGCGTCGCGATCAACCTGAAGAGCTGCATCCTTGCCGCCAAGCATGTGATCCCGGTCATGCGGCAGCAGCAGCGCGGCTCGATCATCAACATCTCGTCGATGGCCGCGATCACGACCTACCCCTATGTCGCCTACAAGGCGACGAAATCCGCGATGATCGCCTTCACCGAGCAGCTCGCCTACCAGAACGCGCAATATGGCATCCGCGCCAACGTGATCCTGCCGGGCCTGATGAACACGCCGATGGCGGTCGATACCCGCGCCCGCGAGTTCAAGAAGAGCCGTGCCGAGGTCGAGGCGGAACGCGACAGCAGGGTGCCGCTGCGCCACAAGATGGGCACCGGCTGGGATGTCGCAAATGCGGCGCTGTTCCTCGCATCCGACGAAGCCGATTTCATAACCGGTGTCACGTTGCCGGTGGACGGCGGTTCGAGCGTGCGGCGTGGTTAACTAAGGCGATTAACTTCTGTGACGAGATCACGCCTCGGCCCGCCGCATGATTCGAGAAAGTTGAAGTATTCCAATGACACGGTGATGTGACACGAGGTCCACTTAAATCGAAATCCGGACTCGTTATGGTCGCACGATTTTCATCTGCGCTCTGTATCTGGCAGGCCGTGGATGCCGGAGTTGACCATGAACGAAGACCTCGAACTCAGACCAGATCAGTGGGAAGCCCTGAAAGCGTTGCGGGCTCCCGCAGCAAATCCCTCGAGACTCAGCCGGTTCGCAGTCGAAAGCCTGATTACGCTCGGTTATGTTGCGTTGCGTGGTGATGCGTTCGCGTTGACGCCCGCTGGCCGCAAGGCGCTGGTCCGCGGCTCGTCCCAGTTGCTGCTCGATATCGCAGCCTGACCTTTCCAGGATGTCTTGAACGAAAGCTCCGGTTCTGGAACCAGAACCGGAGCTTTCGTTCTTCTGACGCGTCTTCGGCAACATGCGGCATCACGCCGCGTGCGCTTTCTGGGGGATCGTGGCTTCGCCGTGCTGCGTCAGCGGCTTCATGCCGGTGAGGCTGCGGAGCAACACATAGAATACCGGCGTCAGGAACAGGCCGAAGACTGTGACGCCGATCATGCCGGAAAACACTGCAACACCCATCGCGCGCCGCATCTCCGAGCCCGCACCGGTCGACAGCACCAGTGGCAGCACGCCCATGATGAACGCCATCGACGTCATCAGGATCGGCCGCAGCCGCAACCGGCTTGCCTCGATCGCGGCGCGGATCGGCGAGCGGCCGGCAAATTCCAGCTCGCGCGCGAATTCGACGATCAGGATCGCGTTCTTCGCCGACAATCCCACCAGCACGATCAAACCGATCTGCGTAAACACGTTGTTGTCGCCCTTCGACAGCCAGACGCCGAACATCGCCGCCAACAGACCCATCGGCACGATCATGATGATCGAGAGCGGCAGCGCCAGGCTCTCATAGAGCGCAGCCAGCACCAGGAACACCAGCAGGATCGCCAGCGGGAACACCCAGATTCCGGAATTACCGGCGATGAACTCCTGATAGGTCAGGTCGGTCCATTCGAAGGCGAAGCCGGGCGGCAGCACCTCGGCTGCGATCCGGGTCGCCGCCTCCTGTGCCTGACCGGAGGAATAGCCGGGTGCCGCAGCGGCATTGATGTCGGATGACAGGAAGCCGTTGTAGCGGATCGCACGCTCGGGCCCCGCGCTCTGGCGGACTTTCAGGAGTGCCGACAGCGGCACCATGTCGCCGGACGACGAACGCACCTTCAACTGCCTGATGTCGTCGGCACGGGCGCGGAACGGCGCGTCGGCCTGCACATAGACCGAGTAGGTGCGGCCAAACTTGTTGAAGTCGTTCACGTAGTAGGAGCCGAGATAGATCTGCAGCGTGTTGAAGACTTCGGTCACGGGCACGCCGAGCTGCAGCGCCTTGGTGCGGTCGATGTCGGCAAACAATTGCGGCACGTTGACCTGGAAGCTCGAGAACGCACCGGCGATCTCCGGCGCCTTCTGGATCGCGGCCATGAACGCCTTGGTCGCGTCGTTCAGCGTGTCATAGCCGAGGCCTGCACGGTCCTCGATCTGCAGCTTGAAGCCGCCGATGGTGCCGAGGCCGTTGACCGGCGGCGGCGGGAACATGGCGATGAAGGCGTCCTGGATGCCGGCATATTTCTTGTTGAGCGCGGCCGCGATCGCCGGACCGCTCAGCGAGGGATCCTTGCGCTCGTCGAACGGCTTCAGCGTCGAGAACACGATGCCGGCGTTGGAGGAGTTGGTGAAGCCGGAGATCGACAGGCCCGGGAATGCGACCGAGCTCTCGACACCCGGCTGCGTCAGCGCGATGTCGCTCATCTTGCGGATCACTTCCTCGGTGCGGTCGAGCGTGGCTCCGTCGGGCAGTCGCGCGAAACCGACCAGGTACTGCTTGTCCTGGCCCGGCACGAAGCCGCTGGGCACCTGCCGGAACAGCACGCCGGTGACGCCGATCAAGAGCACATAGAGACCCAGCACGGCAGCCTTGCCGGTGATCACCTTGCCGACGCTGCGGCCATAGTTTTCGGAGGAGCGGGTGAACACCTTGTTGAAGCCGCGGAAGAACCAGCCGAGCCCGGTTTCGAGGATGCGCGTCAGCCGGTCCTTCGGCTCGTGGTGGCCCTTCAGCAGCAGCGCCGACAGCGCCGGGGACAGCGTCAGCGAGTTGACGGCGGAGATCACGGTCGAGATCGCGATCGTCAGCGCGAACTGCTTGTAGAACTGCCCGGTGAGTCCGGAGATGAAAGCCAGCGGCACGAACACCGCGATCAGCACCAGCGCGATCGCAATGATCGGCCCGGACACTTCCCGCATCGCCTGGTAGGTCGCCTCGCGCGGCGACAGGCCGGCCTCGATGTTGCGCTCGACGTTCTCGACCACAACGATGGCGTCGTCGACCACGATGCCGATCGCCAGCACCAGGCCGAACAGGCTGAGCGCATTGATCGAGAAGCCGAACACATGCATCACCGCGAAGGTGCCGACGATCGAGACCGGCACCGCCAGCAGCGGGATGATCGAGGCGCGCCAGGTCTGCAGGAACAGGATCACCACCAGCACGACCAGCACGATGGCTTCCAGCAGCGTGTGCACCACCGCCTCGATCGAGGAGCGGACGAACTGCGTGGGGTCGTAGACGATCTGGTAGGACACGCCCTCCGGCATGTTCTTCTTGATTTCGGCCATGGTGGCGCGGACATGATCGGAGATCTGCAGCGCGTTGGAGCCCGGGGCCTGGAAGATCGGGATCGCCACCGCCTGCTTGTTGTCGAGCAGCGAGCGCAGCCCGTATTCGGAGGCGCCGAGCTCGATCCGCGCGACGTCGCGCAGCCGCACCACCTCGCCCGCCGAGCCGGTCTTCACCACGATGTCGCCGAATTGTTCCTCGCTCGACAGCCGGCCCTCGGCGTTGACCGAGAGTTGCAGGTCGATGCCCTTGACGCTCGGCGATGCGCCGACCACGCCCGCGGCGGCCTCGACGTTCTGGGCCTGGATCGCCTTCACGATGTCGTTCGCGGTCAGTGAGTGCTCGGCAGCCTTCTGCGGATCGACCCAGATCCGCATCGAATAGTCGCCGGCACCGTAAAGCTGCACGTCCCCGACGCCGTCGATCCGCGCCAGCCGGTCCTTGACGTTGAGCACCGCATAGTTGCGCAGATACGTCATGTCGTAGCGGTTATTCGGCGACAGCAGATGCACGACCATGGTGAGGTCGGGCGAGCTCTTCTTGGTGATGATGCCGAGCTGGCGCACCACGGCCGGCAGCCGCGGTTCGGCCTGCTGCACGCGGTTCTGCACCAGCTGCGTCGCCTTGTCGGGATCGGTGCCGAGCCGGAAGGTCACCGTCAGCGTCATCGCGCCGTCGGTGGTCGCCTGGCTGCTCATGTAGAGCATGTCCTCGACGCCGTTGATCTGCTCCTCGATCGGGGTCGCAACCGTCTCGGCGATCACCTTCGGATTGGCGCCGGGATAGGTGGCACGCACCACGACCGACGGCGGCACCACATCGGGATATTCCGAGATCGGCATCGCGAACAGCGAGATCAGCCCGGCCAGGAAGATCAGGATTGAGAGCACTCCGGCGAAGATCGGCCGGTCGATGAAGAATTTGGAGAGATTCATGGGTTCGCCCCCGCGCGCAAGCGATGCCTAGCGCTGCGCGACCTGCTTGCTGGTTTCGTTTGATGCCTGCTGCTGGCCGCGCGCACCCATTTCGGCGACTTCCATCTTGAGAAGCGCACCGGGACGGACGCGCTGCAGGCCGTTGACGACGATGCGGTCACCGGACTTCAGGCCAGCGGTCACGATCCGCAGTCCGTCGACCGAAACGCCGAGCGTGATCGGGCGATAGACCGCGCGGCCGTCATCGCCGACCAGCATCACGAACTTCTTGTCCTGGTCGGTGCCGATGGCGCGCTCGTCGATCAGGACCAGCGTCTGCTGCCTCGGCTGGCCCATGCGCACGCGCGCGAACTGCCCGGGGATCAGCCGGCCGTCTTCGTTGCGGAACACCGCGCGGACGCGGATGGTGCCGCTCTGGCCGTTGACCTGGTTGTCGATCAGCTGGATGTGGCCCTTGGCGCCGAGGCCGCCCGAGGTCGTCATCTCGACGGGGATCTGGTCGAGATTGCCGCGCTTGCCGGAGGCGTCCGCGATCGAGTTGAGCGCGCGCAGCACCACCTCCTCATCCGCATCGAAGCTCGCATAGATCGGATTGACCGAGACCAGCGAGGTCAGCACCGGCGAAGCAGTCCCGGCGGCAACGAGGTTGCCGACCGTGACCTCGATCCGGCCAACCCGGCCGTCGACCGGCGCGCGGACCTCGGTGTAGTCGAGGTTGAGCCTTGCGGTCTGCAGCGTCGCCTCGGCCGCCTTGACGTTGGCGATAGCCTCGCGATTGGCGTTGTCGCGCTGATCGAAATCCCGCCTGGTCACGACGTTGTTGCCGACCAGCTGCGCGCCGCGCTCGACCTCGCTGGTGGTGAAGACGACGCGGGCTTTCGCGGCCTCGAGCTGCGCCTGGGCCTTGTCGACCTCGGCGGCATAGGGCGCGGGATCGATCTTGAACAGGACGTCGCCGGCCTTGACCAGCGCGCCCTCGGTGAAGTTGGTCGCCAGGATCGCGCCCGCCACCCGGGGCCGGACCTGGACCCGGTCGACAGCCTCGAGCCGGCCGGAGAAATCGTCGAACAGCGTGGTCGGGCGCGGCTGGACGACGGCGACGGTCACCGGCACGGCCTGTTCGGGCGGGGTGGCGCTGCCGGTCGCCTGGGCGGCATAAAAATAGCGGCCGGTCGAGAGTGAGCCGGCCACCGCAAGGGCGCCGAGGATCGCAAGTCCGCCGACGATGCGTCGGAACCGGCCGGAACGGGGATTTTGGGTTGACGACGGCATTCGCGCGCTCCAGATGTGTAGTGTTCACTACAGATGTGGAGGTGGACGCCGGTCCGCAAGATACTTATGTATCATGCACTATAAATTTCTTAGCGCATTGCGGCGAAGATTGGAAGTCAGAGGGAAAATTAAGACCCGCCAACAGGATAGAGTGAGGCCAGCCCGTCACAGAAACGGCACCCGCTTTGAAGGAGGTACGCAGATGGGCATGGGACGCCCCCGCGCTTTCGACGCCGACGCGGCACTGGACCGCGCCATGGAAGTGTTCTGGCGGCACGGATATGAGGGCGCGACCATCGCGCAGCTCACGGACGCGATGTGCATCAATCCGCCGAGTCTCTATGCCGCCTTCGGCAGCAAGGAGGGCCTGCTGAAAGCAGCGCTCGACCGCTACACCGAGAGACGCGACGCCTGGATGGAAGAGGTGCTCGGCGCACCGACCGCCCGCGAGGTGGCCGAGCGCCTGCTGACGGGCACGGCCGACGCCCAGACCGATCCCGCCAACCCGCCCGGCTGCCTGCTCGTCCAGGGCGGCCTCGCCTGCGGCACCGGCTCGGCGAACGTGCCGTTCGAACTGGCGGCGCGCCGGGCCCACACCGAAGAGCAGCTGCGCCACCGCTTCATCCGCGCCAGGAAAGAGCGCGATCTCGGCGAACTCGCCGATCCCGCCGCGCTGGCGCGCTACCTGTCCGCCGTCATCGCAGGCATGGGCGTGATGGCCTCCTCCGGCGCCGACCGCGATGCGCTGCGCGAGGTCGCGGCCGTGTCATTGAAGGCGTTCGAGGAGCAGTCGAAGGCCGGATAAGACCGCGGCGATGTCACCACATCGTTTGCCGGGCACGCTCGGGCCATTCACGATCGTATGTCTCGCCGCCGACCGTGTTGGCGCTCATCTCGGCGAGGATCCGGCCCGGCGTCGGCAAGGTCGCAGGATCGACGTGCTTGGCCGGATTCCAGAGATCGGAGCGCACGATCGCGCGGGCGCACTGGAAATACATCTCCTCGACGGTCATCACGATCACCGTGCGCGGCGCCTTGCCTTCCATCCTGAAGGATTCGAGTAATGCCGGATCGGCCGACAAATAGGCGCGGCCGTTGACGCGCAGCGTGCTGCCGGAGCCCGGAATCAGGAACAGCAGCGCAACGCGGGGATCGCGCACGATGTTACGAAGCGAGTCGCAGCGGTTGTTGCCGCGGCGATCCGGCATCATCAGCGTCTTGTCGTCATGGATGCGGACGAAGCCGGGCAGATCGCCGCGTGGCGAGCAGTCGAGCCCCTCGGGACCGGAGGTCGCGAGCGACACGAACGGCGATTTCTCGATCAGCACCCGGTAGGACGGCGTGACGCGATCGGCGACTTTCATGGTGGAAGCGTCGTTCGGAAAACCGTAGATCGCCTCGAGCTGCTCAATCGTCGAGATCACCGACATCCAGTCCTTGTCCTTTGGGTTAACTAACCGTCCCAGCGCTCGCCCCTGATGATACGGACGAGTTGCCGCGCGTGATAATCGACGGTGCCGGAATTGACGATGGTGAAATCCGGCGTCGCGGTGGTCTCGTCGACGATACGAGACAGCCGCCGCTCGATCCGGCCGTCGCTGGCGCGCGCGCGCATCGCAAGCCGCGCCGCAAGCACGTCCGGCGGGGCGGTGATCGAGACGACGACGACATTGACGTAGTAGCGGCGCGCGGCCGCTATCACCGTGCGCGAGACATTGGCGATCACGGTGCGGCCGGCGCGGATCTCGTCGTCGATGGCCTGCGACAGCGCGTAGCGATGCCCGTGCGCTTCCCAATGCATGGCATAGTCGCCGTCGGCGAGCGCGCGCTCGAAGGCCTCGAGGCCGACCTCCTCATTGTCTTCCGATACCGATGCCTCGCGGGTGATCAGGCGGCGCGGAAACACGATGTTGCGGTCATCGGCACAGGCCGCCCTCGCCAATCCCAGCAGCGTATCCTTGCCGGCGCCGCTGGGGCCGACCACCAGCACCAGCCGTCCCGGGCCGATTGCGGCGATACGCCGGTTGGTGACCACGGGAGCATCACTCATGCGACCCTTCCTCCTTCGCGCCAGACGCTGCGCACCACCGGAAGGTTACGCGCGACGTGCACGCGGATCAGGTCGGCGCGCTTGCCGACCGCGATCTCGCCGCGATCCGACAGCCCGACGGCTTCTGCCGGCGTCTTGGTGACTGTGCGGATGGCGGAGGCGAGATCGATCGCCGGCACATGCTGCGGCAATTGCAGCGCCGCCATCAACAGGCTCGAGGGGATGTAGTCCGACGACAGGATGTCGAGCATGCCCTCGCGGGCAAGGTCGACGGCCGCGATATTGCCGGAATGCGAGCCGCCGCGCACCACGTTGGGCGCGCCCATCAGGACGTCGATGCCGGCCGCGTGCAGCCCGCGCGCGGCCTCCAGCGTAGTCGGAAATTCCGCGACCGCGACCTTGTCCTTGATCGCATCGGTCACGTTCTCTTCCGTGGTATCGTCGTGGCTGGCGAGCGGAATCCCGTACTGATGCGCCAGCGCGACGATCGCGCGCATGTTGGCTTCGGCATATTGCTGCTGATAGGCGAAGCGTCTTGCGAACAGCTCGTCGAGCTGGGCGTCGGTCATGCCGCCGCCCTTGCCGCGGTAATAGTCGCGCAGCTTGACCTCGTCGCGAAACTGGCGCTGGCCGGGCGTGTGGTCCATCAGCGACATCAGCCTCACGTCGGGACGATCAATCAGCTCCTTGGCCTCCGCCACCACGTCCGGCATCGGTATCTCGCAGCGCAGATGCAGGAAGTGGTCGGCACGCAGCAGGTTCTCCTCGCGCGCGGCCGTGATCGCCTCCGCCAGGAGGCCGGCACGTCCATCGACCTCCTCGGCGCCGTCCTCACGCCAGACGCGCAGCGAATCCAGCACGGTGGTGATGCCCGACGTGGCAAGCTGACCGTCATACGAGATCACGGCGGCGACCGGATTCCAGAACACCTTGGGCCGCGGCACGTAGTGCATCTCGAGATGGTCGGTGTGCAGCTCGATCAGCCCGGGCATCAGGAGGTCGCCGCCGGCGTCGTCGGCTGCTCCCGGCGCCCTGCCCTCACCGAATTCGGCGATCCTGCCATCGGACATGGCCAGCCAGCCCTGCTCGATCACGCGATCGGCGAGAACGAGGCGGGCGTTGCCGATGATGGTGTCTTGCTTGGCAGTCATTTCAAACGATCCTTCAGGCGGCAGCGGCGAACGAGGTCACATCGACGATGCGGTCGGCGATCAGATGACGGATCTCGTCGTCATGGACGATCGCGACCATCGCGACGCCCCTGGTCTTCTTCTCGGCGATCAGCTCGACCACCACGGCACGGTTGGCGGCATCGAGCGAGGCGGTCGGCTCGTCCAGCAGCAGGATCGGCAGGTCCGAAATGAAGCCGTGCGCGATGTTGACGCGCTGCTGCTCGCCGCCGGAGAAAGTCGACGGCGGCAGCTTCCACAGCCGCTCGGGGATGTTGAGTCGGCGCAGCAGGCGGCCGGCGCGGTCACGTGCTTCCTCCCGCGCCACACCGTTGGCAATCAGGGGCTCGGCAACGACATCGATCGTCGCGACACGGGGGACGGCGCGCAGGAACTGGCTGACATAGCCGATCGTCGAGCGGCGCACGCTCAGCACCTGACGCGGCTCGGCGGTCGCAAGATCGATCACGGTGCCCTGGTGACGGATGCCGATCCGGCCGCCGTCGCAGCGATAGTTGCCGAACATCATCTTGAGAATGGACGATTTGCCGGCGCCCGAGGGACCCGACAGCACGACGCATTCACCGGGATTGACGTGAAACGTGACGCCACGCACCACGGGCAGCTCGACGCCGCCCTGCAGGTGCATGGTGAAGGTCTTCTCGGCATTGGCGATATCGATCATCGCGGTCATCACTGGCCTCATGGCGGAAGGATCGAGGAGACGAGCAGTTGCGTATAGGGCTCGCGCGGATCGTCGAGCACCTGGTCGGTGAGACCGGTCTCGATGACGCGGCCGCCCTTCATCACCATCACGCGATGGGACAGGAGCCGTGCGACGGCGAGATCGTGAGTGACGACGATAGCTGCGAGCCCGAGCTCGCTGACGAGGTTGCGCATCAGATCAAGCAGGCGCGCCTGCACCGAAACGTCGAGGCCGCCGGTCGGCTCGTCCATGAACACCAGCCGCGGCTCGGTGACGAGGTTGCGCGCGATCTGCAGCCGCTGCCGCATGCCGCCCGAATAGGTTTTCGGCGCATCGTCGATCCGGCCGACGTCGATCTCGACCCGTTCGAGCCAGTTCGATGCGGTGTCGCGGATCCGGCCGTAGTGATTCCAGCCGACCGCCATCAGCCGCTCGCCGACATTGGCGCCGGCCGAGACCGCCATGCGCAACCCCTGCGCAGGATCCTGGTGCACGAAGCCCCAGTCGGTACGGAACAGGAAGCGTCGCTCGGCCTCGCCAAGCTCTGCGAGATCGCGCAGCACGCCGTCGCGCATCCGGTATGACACCCGCCCCGCGCTCGGCGCCAGCTGGGCCGACAGCAGCTGCAACAGCGTCGATTTGCCCGAGCCGGATTCACCGACGATCGCCAGCACCTCGCCCGGATAGAGTGCAAACGAAATGTCGCGGCAGGCCGCAAGCTGGCCGTAGTTTTTGGCAAGCCCTTCGGCGACCAGGAGCGGCTGGTCGTTGTCGAGGGATGACGGCTCAGACATGCGCCTTCTCCTTGTGCGGCGCCGCGCTCTCGGTGCCGTGATGGCCCGCGGCCTGGCGCTGCTCGCAGAAATCGGTGTCGGAGCAGACGAACATCCGTCCACCCTTGTCGTCGGTGACGATCTCGTCGAGATAGGAATTGTCGGCGCCGCACAGCGCACAGGGCGCATCGAAGCGGTAGCGCGTGAAGGGATGATCCTCGAAATCCAGGGAGACCACCGTGGTGTAGGGCGGGATCGCATAGATGCGCTTCTCCCGGCCGGCGCCGAACAGCTGCAGGGCCGCGCAATTGTCCATTTTCGGATTGTCGAATTTCGGCGTCGGCGACGGATCCATCACATAGCGCGCGTTCACCCTCACCGGATAGGCGTAGGCGGTCGCGATATGCCCGAAGCGCGCAATGTCCTCATAGAGCTTGACATGCATCAGCCCGTATTCGGCGAGCGCGTGCATGCGCCGCGTCTCGGTCTCGCGCGGCTCGAGGAAACGCAGCGGCTCGGGGATCGGCACCTGGTAGACCAGCACCTGCCCCGCATGCAGCTCGGCCTCGGGAATGCGGTGCCGGGTCTGGATCACGGTCGCGTCCGTGGTCGAGGTCGTGGTCGCGACGCCGGCTGTCTTGCCGAAGAACTTGCGGATCGAGATCGCATTGGTGGTGTCGTCCGAGCCCTGATCGATCACCTTCAGCACGTCGTCGGGACCGAGGATTGCGGCCGTCACCTGCACGCCGCCGGTGCCCCAGCCATAGGGCATCGGCATCTCGCGGCTGGCGAACGGCACCTGGTAGCCGGGGATCGCGATCGCCTTCAGGATCGCGCGGCGGATCATCCGCTTGGTCTGCTCGTCGAGATAGGCGAAGTTGTAAGCCGGCGCGTTCATTCCGCGGCCTCCTGCATTTCGGCAGCCTGGTTCGACTCGGCGAACTCCTGCCGCAGCTTGCGCAGCAGGCCGAGCTCGGACTGGAAGTCGACATAATGCGGCAGCTTCAGATGCTCGACGAAGCCGGTTGCCTGAACGTTGTCGGAGTGCGACATCACGAACTCCTCGTCCTGCGCCGGCGACTTCACCTCCTCGTCGAGCTCGCGCGCACGCAGGGCGCGATCGACCAGCGCCATCGACATGGTCTTGCGCTCGCTCTGGCCGAAGGCGAGCCCATAGCCGCGGGTGAAGCACGGCGCTTCGGTCGCCGAGCCCTTGAACTGGTTGACCATCTGGCACTCGGTCAGTTCGATCGAACCGAGCGGCACCGCGAAGCCGGCATCCTCGGCGACGAACTCGACCTCGACATCACCGAAGCGGATCTCGCCGGCGAATGGATGGTTGCGGCCGTAGCCGCGCTGCGTCGAGTAGCCGAGCGCGAGCAGGAAGCCCTCGTCGCCACGCGCCAGGTTTTGCAGGCGAAGGTCGCGGTCGGCCGGAAAGCTCAGCGGCTCGCGGGTGAGGTCGCCGATCGGCGCATCCGGCTCTGCCCGCGGCGACGGTTCGATCAGGCCGTCGCGGCCGAGGATGTCGGTGACGCGCGGTGCAGGCACATCAGGCGCTTGCGCCGTCGCCGGCTCGTCGGGCACGAAACCTTCGGCAAGCTGCGGGTCGAGCAGGCGATGGGTGTAATCGAAAGTCGGCCCGAGGATCTGACCGCCCGGAATGTCCTTGAAGGTCGAGGAGATACGGCGCCGGACCAGCATCTCGCCGGTATTGACCGGTTCGCTCGAGCCAAAACGCGGCAGCGTGGCACGGAAGGCGCGCACCAGGAAGATCGCCTCGATCATGTCGCCGCGCGCCTGCTTGATCGCGAGCGCCGCGAGCTCGCGGTCGTAGAGCGAGCCTTCGGTCATCACGCGGTCGACGCCGAGCGACAGCTGTTCGGAGATCTGCGACAGCGTCACCTCCGGTACATCGCGGTCGCCGCGCCGCTCATGCGCGAGCAGGCGGTGGGCGTTCTCGATGGCACGTTCGCCTCCCTTGACGGCTACATACATCGCTTACACTCCGCTTGCGACCAGCCGCGTGGTGCGGGGGATCGCCACAATGGCGTCATCATGGACCAGCACGACGTCGATGCCGCGCGGGAACAGGGTCTCGTTGATGCTGAGCCGCTCGAACAGATCGAGCGGCCGGATCATCGCCTGCAGCAGCGCTGTGCCGTCGATGCCCGGGCCCTTGAGCTCGAAGCCGGGCCCCTGCGTCAGGCTGTCGACCTGCAGGACCAGCGTGGTCGAACGATCCGGATATTCATTGCTGCCGAACGCGAAGCGATCGAGCGCCGGCAGGCTCGCGGCGTCGCCGATCAGAGCGAAGCTTGATATCGAGGAATCCGCAACGACAGGCGCGCTGGTGTGGAACTTGAGCCATCGGGCGACGTCCGATGTCGCGGACATCGCGGCATCTAGCCAGATCGGCGTGTCATGGTCGAACAGCGTCAGCGCGATCGCGGCCGAGCCGCGCATCATGCCGGCGGGCACGCCCGCGTTCGCCGCAACGCGCTGGACGCTGCCCGGACGCGCCATGGCGTCCATCACGGAGCGGAAGGTCGACTGCGCCGACAGCACCTTGTCGGCAAATCCGGGAGGCAGTTCCGCAAACGTCGTCATCGCATCACCCCTCGCCACGCACCATCGTGTAGAAATCGACCCGCGTCGCCGCCGTCTCTCGGCCCTTTCGATTCCGTTCGGCGCTGAGGTGCTCGCGCAGCGGTGCGATCACCTTCGCCTCCACCTCGCCGGAGAATTCCGCCGACTGCACCATGGCATCGCACAGCGCGATCATCCTGGCCTTCTGCGCGTCCCGACCGAGCGTGTAGCCGAAGCCGACCTCGCCGCTCGCAAGCCGCACCGCCGCGCGCGACACCGTCGCCTCGCCGAGATTGAACGGCGCGCCGTCGCCGCCGATCCGCCCGCGCAGCATCACGAGGCCGTTTTCCGGTTCACGCAGAGTCTCGTGCGCAGGCAATTCGATATCAGCGAGACGGCCGGCAATCTCGGCCCCGCTCGCATGCGCCAGCACCGCCATGGCGGCCTTGCGCTGCGCCTCTTTGCTGTTCTGCCCGGTCAAGCCCATCAGCCACCTTGCCTGAATCAAGTTGTCTATGATAATAGACAACTTCCTAGCGAACGCCAATGACCGTTTCGTGACAAATCGACGATTTCTGGGTATCACGGCGCCATGAGCATGCAGGAGAGTTCCGGCGTCGCCCTGTGGCGGCAGGTGGCCGACGGCATCGAACGCGGCATTGCCGACGGCCGTTTCGCTGCCGGCGAGAAGCTGCCCGGCGAGGTCGAGATCGCGGAGACCTATCGCGTCAACCGCCACACCGTGCGACGCGCGCTTGCCGCGCTGGCCGAGCGCGGCCTGGTGCGCGCCGAACGCGGCAGCGGCACCTATGTCGAGGCGCAGCGCCTTGCCTATCCGTTGCGCTCACGCACACGTTTCTCGGAGATCGTCGGGGCCGGCGGGCATGAGCCGCGCGGCCAGTTTATCGATGCCGGCGAGGATGTTGCCACCCGCGAGATCGCGCGCGAGCTTGGGCTGAAGACCGGCGCGCCGCTGATCCGGATCGAGTCCGTCAGGCTCGCGGACCGCACGCCGATCTGCGTCTCCACAACGTGGTTGTCGGCCGAACGTTTTCCCGACGCCGGCAGCGTGTTCGCCGCTGTCCGCTCGATGACCAAGCTGCTGGCGCACTACGACATCAAGGATTACCGCCGCTCCTCGACCCGGATCACCGCGGCGATTGCGGACGCCACCGACGCGGCGCGGCTCGATCTCGCGCTCGGTCGCCCGGTGCTCGTCGTCGACGCCACCGACGTCGACATCGCGGACAAGCCGCTGGTGACCAAGCGCTCGCGCTTTGCCGCGGAGCGGGTGGAGTTCCTGGTGGAGAACACCTGAGCTCATCTCCCTCGCTCCGCTCCTGCGGGGAGAGGTGCCTCTCAGGCCACCGCCCGCTGGCCGATGATCGCAAACCGCAGCTTGCCCGAGATGAAATCGATCGCCGCGACCGCGATCAGGATCATCAGGATCAGGAACGACACCTTCTGCCATTCCAGCACGCGGATCTGCTCGGCGAGTTGCAGGCCGATGCCGCCGGCGCCGACGATGCCGATGATGGTGGCCGAGCGCGTGTTTGACTCGATGAAGTAGAGCACCTGCCCCGCGATCACGGGCAGCACCTGCGGCAGCAGGCCGAAGCGGATTTCGTGCAGCGCGTTGCCGCCGGAGGCGCGGATGCCCTCGACCTGCTTGCGGTCGGCCGCCTCGATCGCTTCGGAGAACAGCTTTCCGAACGCGCCGAAGTCGGAGACCATGATCGCCAGCACGCCGGCGAACGGACCGAGGCCGACGACGTTGATCCAGACCAGTGCCCAGATCAGCGTATCGACGCCGCGGATCGAATCCAGGAAACGGCGGACCGGAAAGCGGATCAGATTGGACGGGATGATGTTGCGCGCCGCCAGCAGGCTGACCGGCAGCGCCAGCACGGCGGCCAGCGTGGTGCCGAGCAGCGCGATCGACAGCGTCTCGCCGAGCGCCTGCATGTAGAGCGGGAACGACGAACCGGGATTCGGCGGGATCATCATCATGGTGATCCAGCCGAGCTGGCTGACGCCCGAGATCAGCTTGGACGGTGAGAAGTCGAGATCGACCAGCCCGAGCACGAAGATCGCAAGCAAGGCGACGATCATCGCCGGCGTCGCCAGCCGCGCCGAGGCCGGCCGCTCGAACACGTCAGGATATTTCGCGCGCAGCTGCACGGTGTCGGGCTTCGGCAGCTGGCTCATCGGCGCGTCTCCTTGCCGAACAGCCGGGCGCGCAGCCAGCCCGTCGAGATGTCGATGATGAAGACCGTGACGATGATGGTGACGAGGATGGCACTGACGTCGGAATAGTAGAACTTGCGGATCGCGACCACGAACTCCTGGCCGATGCCGCCGGCGCCGACAAAACCCATCACGGAAGCTTCCCGGACGTTGATCTCGAAGCGCAGCAGCGCATAGCTCGCATAGCCGGTCAGAACCTGCGGCAGCACGGCAAAGCGCATGCAGGACAGCCAGCTCGCGCCGGTGGAGCGGATGCCTTCGACCGGCTTCATGTCGGCATTCTCGACGATCTCGGCGAACAGCTTGCCGAGTGCCCCGGTGGAATGGATCGCGATCGCCAGCACGCCGGCCATCGGCCCGAGGCCAAAAGCGATCACGAAGATCAGTGCGAACACGATGCCGGGCACCGTGCGGGCGAATTCCAGCAGGCGGCGGACCGTAAAGCGCAGCCAGGCCGACGGCGAGGTGTTCTGCGCCGCGAGGAAATTCAGCGCGAAGGCGAGCACTGCGCCGATCAGCGTGCCGACATAGCTGATCAGCAGCGTCTCGCCGAGCATGCGAAGCCACTTCTTCCATCCCCAGAACCATTCAGCCGGGCTGGTCCAGACCCGCGCGCCTGAATCGAGCGTGAGGATGCGGTCGAAATAACCGACGAAATTGCCGAAATAGCTGAACAGCGTGTGCAGGTTCACTTCCGCGCCGACTGCTGCGACGAGGAGCACCGCGCAGAAAGCCGCGGCCGCCAGCATCGCCTTCAGCCGCTTGCGCGCGACCGCCTGGCGGTAGGCCTCGTTGAGAACGGCCAGTTGCTGGGCCGGAAGGATGGATACTGCGGTCGCCATCGGTGCGAACCAGTCTGCCTCGGGGTTGAACGGAAAAGGGCCGGGTTAACGAACCCGGCCCAATTCGATGACGTCGATCGATCAGGACGCCTTCTTGCGCAGATTGTCGACGAACTTGATCAACTCGATGGTCTTGTCGTAGTCGGCGTTGGTGATCGGCTGCCATGGCAGGTTCTTGCCGTCGGAGAGCTTCTTGAACGCCTCCGGATCCTTCTTGGCGGCATCGAGGAAGGCCTGCTTGATCGCCGCCTTCATGTCGTCCGGAAGGCTCTCGAGATAGGCATAGGGCGAGTTGATGATGAGGTCGGACTTCACGATGATGCGGAAGTCTTCTTTCTTGAGCGGCGTACCGTCGCTCGACTTCACCATGTTCTTGTTGAGCATGCGGGTGAGGTTCGAATCGTCGTCGGCGTTCCACCAGTTGGCGGCGACGTCGACGGTGCCCTGCGCCAGCGCCAGGACGGCGTTCTCGTGGCTGCCGGTGAAGATCACCTTGGAGAAATAGGCGTCCGGATCGATGCCCATCGCGTTCAGCTTGAAGCGCGGCATGTTGTTGCCGGAGGTCGAGTTCGGGTCGACCAGGCCGAGGTTCTTGCCCTTGAGGTCCTCGATCTTCTGGTACGGGCTCTTGGCGAGCACGTAGAACACCGAATAATAGCCTTTCGAGCCGTCGGCATTGACGTCGATCACGAAGGCGTCGGTCTTGACGCCGGTGAGGCGGGCGCGGGCAAACGACGCCGGACCGTAATAGCCGATGTGGATGTTGCCGGCGCGCTGGCCTTCGATCACGGCGGCGTAGTCGTTCGCGACGCGCAGGGTCACCTTGATGCCGAGTTCCTTCGACAGATAGTCCACGAACGGCCCGTAGCGCTCGGTCACGCCGGAGCCATTCTCGGCCGGGATCACGGCGAAGGTGATCTCCGGATACTTGGTCTTCCAGTCTTCGGCCGAAGCGGAGCCGGCAAACGCCAGCGCGGCAGCGCCAGCCAGAACGATGCGACGAGTGATCATGATTACCCCTCTTGCGTGGTTACGCCTGTTGGACCGGACGAAATGCCCGGCCGCCTGGAAACGGAAATGTCCAACGCTCAGGCCGCGGCTGCGGTGCGGAGCGCCGGAGCGGTTGCGCCGTCGGGCACCGGCAACGGCGCCGCGCCGATGACGTCATTGGCCTCGAGGTCGTAGAGCTCGCGGGCGACATGGTCAGTCAGCGTCGCAGGCGCGCCGTCGAACACGACGCGGCCCGCGGCCATGCCGATCAGGCGGTCGCAATAGGTCCGTGCCAGATCGAGCGAGTGCAGATTGCAGAGCACCGTGATGCCGAAATGCTTGTTGATGCGCAGCAGCGCATCCATCACGATCTTGGTGTTGCGCGGATCGAGCGAGGCGATCGGCTCGTCGGCGAGGATGATATCAGGCTCCTGCACCAGCGCGCGGGCGATCGCGACGCGCTGCTGCTGGCCGCCGGAGAGCTGATCGGCGCGCTGCGCGGCGAGCTGCGCGATGTCGAACTGCTCGAGTGCGGACATCGCCAGCGCCCTGTCCTGCTCCGGCCACATCTGTGCAAGCGAGCGCCACGACGGGATCCCGGCGAGCCGGCCCATCAGCACGTTGGTCAGCACATCGAGCCGGCCGACCAGGTTGAATTGCTGGAAGATCATCGCCGAGCGTGCCCGCCACTGCCGCAGCGCCTTGCCGTGCAGCGCGGTGACGTCGGTGCCCTCGAACAGGATACGGCCGGAGGTCGGATCGGCGAGACGGTTGATCATCCGGAGCAGGGTCGACTTGCCGGCGCCTGAGCGGCCGATCACGCCGACGAAGCTGCCGGGCGCGATCGAAAAGGACGCGTTGTCGACCGCGGCTTTTGTGCCAAAGCGGCACGTCAAACCTTCCACCACCAGCATGCAATGCTCCAACCGCGTCACGCTTGGGCCATCGCTATCCCCGGTGTTTTACAGTTATGTGACGACGCCGGTGCGGTGCGGCAATCGTCCACACCCGACCCTTGCCGTCATCGCAACGTCATGATGCTGTCATCAAGCGCTCGGATGAGGGGCGCACTCCGTTTGAAGCCACGATGAATCGGGAGACAATAATGAAGGCGCTCGCGGTCGTACCCACCATCGACCCCACTGCGTCGGTGCGCGAGAGCAAGCTCGGCGCCTACACCGAAGTTGGCGCCCGCACCATACTGCTCGAAGTCAGCATGGATGACTATTCCTACGTCGTGAACGACAGCCAGATCACCTACACGCAAATCGGAAAATTCTGCTCGATCGCGGCGATGACGCGGATCAATCCCGGGAATCATCCGATGCACCGCGCAACGCAGGCGCATTTCACCTACCGCGCCAGTGCCTATTTTCCCGGCGAGCGCGACGACACCGAGTTCTTCGACTGGCGACGTGCGCACCGCGTGCATATCGGCCATGACGTCTGGGTCGGTCATGGCGCGGTGGTCCTGCCGGGCCGCAACATCGGCACCGGATCGGTCATCGCGGCCGGCGCGATCGTGACCAGGGACGTGCCGGCCTATACTATCGTAGGGGGCAATCCGGCGAAGCCGATCAAGCGGCGCTTCTCGGAAGCCGTCGCCGAACGCCTCACCGCGCTGGCGTGGTGGGATTGGGATCATGAGACGCTTCGCCGCGCCTTGCCCGATTTCCGCAGGCTTTCGGTGGAAGACTTTCTCGACAGATACGAGGCCGGGGTTTCGGCCCGATCGCATGACAAACAGCGGAGTGCCGCATCGTGACCGACATTTTCATCGAGAGCGGACGATCGCTGGTCGACGGCGAGTTCACCGAAACGTCGCTGCGCACGTCGGGCCGTGACATCGGCGCGCTCGACGCCGAGCAGGGCCGCGCCGCGCTCCATGTCAATGCGAGCGGACTGCTGGTGCTGCCGGGCATCGTCGACCTGCATGGCGACGCGTTCGAGCGGCAGATGATGCCGCGCCCCGGCGTCGACTTCCCGATCGACGTAGCGCTGGTCGACAGCGACCGCCAGGCGATCGCCAACGGCATCACGACCGTATTCCACGGCACCACCTGGTCATGGGAGCCCGGCTTGCGCAGCGCCGACAACGCGCGGAAGCTGCTCGATACGATCGAGGCGATGCGGCCGCAGCTCGCCGCCGACACACGCTTCCATCTGCGCCACGAGACCCACAATCTCGAGGCCGAAGTCGAGATCACGCAATGGCTCACCGAAGGCCGCATCGATCTGTTCGCGTTCAACGACCATAGCAACGTCAAGCCGACCAAGCGAGGCCAATTGGCCGATCGCGCCGGCCTCTCGGCGGAAGCCTTCAATCAGCTGCTCGACAAGGTGGTTGCGCGCCGCCCCGATGTCCCGGCCTCGATCGCGCGTCTGGCGGCTGCCGCGCGTGCGGCCAACATCCGCATGCTCTCGCATGACGACAACAGCCCGACGATGCGTCGGGAGTTTCGCGCACTCGGCGCGGTTATCGCCGAATTCCCGGTCAACGAGGAGACTGCGCGCGATGCGGTCGCGGCCGGCGACTTCATCGTGTTCGGCGCCCCCAACGTGGTGCGTGGCGGCAGCCATACCGGCTGGACCAGAGCCTCCGACATGATCGCCAAGGGACTCTGCTCGGTGCTCGCCTCGGACTACTACTATCCGGCGCAGCTGCTCGCGGCCTTCCGCCTCGCCGCCGACGGCATCCTGCCGCTCGCCAGAGCGTGGGACCTGATCTCGGCGGCGCCGGCCCGCGCCGCTGGCCTCGAGGATCGCGGCGTGCTCGCCACCGGCCGCCGCGCCGACATCATCATCATCGATGACAAGGTGCCGCTGCGGCCGCGCGTCGTTGCCGTCATCGCCGCCGGACGGCTGGTGCATCTGACCGATGCCAGCCGCCTCGTCCATTCGCCCGCGCCGCGCAAGACGGTTGCGACGGCGTAACGCGGCTCTATTCTGACGATCATGGCAAATCATCCGCGTTATGCGATCTACTACGCGCCGCCGCCGGACAGCGCGCTGCACCGCTTCGGCTCGACCATGCTCGGCTACGATGCCGCCGACGGCCGCGATCTGCAATTTCCCGACGGCGTCGCGCCGGACTGGCGCGAGCTGACGCAGGATCCGCGCAAATACGGCTTTCACGCCACGCTGAAGGCGCCGATCGCGCTCGCCGACGGCACCCGCGAAGCGGACCTCACCGACGCCTGCGCCGCCTTCGCCGGCCGCGCGCGGCCGATCCCGGTGATCGAGCCGGTCGTGGACGCCATCAGCGGCTTCATCGCGGTC
Organism: Bradyrhizobium jicamae; assembly: GCF_018130215.1. Taxonomy (GTDB): domain Bacteria; phylum Pseudomonadota; class Alphaproteobacteria; order Rhizobiales; family Xanthobacteraceae; genus Bradyrhizobium; species Bradyrhizobium jicamae_A. The sequence continues at coordinate 560,944 of NZ_JAFCKQ010000002.1, read as the reverse complement.
ATTCCGGCCCGAGGCTCGGACGCGCTCCGGCAACTCGCCGCCGACTGCGTCAGGGAGTTCGACTGCTTCCGTCCGCCGCTCTCGCCCGACGATCGCGCGCGGCGCAATCCGGCTGGGCTCAGCGAGCGGCAACGCGAGTATCTCGATCGCTGGGGCTATCCCTACGTCATGGAGGAATTCCGTTTCCACATGACGCTCACGGGACGGCTCGGCGACGAGCGGCGCGGCACGGTCATCGCATGGCTGCGCGAACGATTCGCGGCGCTCGAGCTCAAGACCATCGCGATCGATCGCATTGCACTGTTCAAGCAGGACGACGCCGCTTCGCGCTTCCGCATCATCGGCAGCTGGCGGCTGCGCGCCTGACCTCTATTCCTCCGGCCTTGTGCGGGCGATGATCTCGCCGGCGCCCTTCTCCAGCAGCTCCATTCCGACGGCGCGGCCTAGCTCGCGGGGACGATCCGCCGTACCGCGGCGCGACACCTCGATGAAGCGGTCGCCGGCTTCGTCGAGCACCGAGGCGCGCAAGGTCATCTCGCTCCCTGCCAGCGTCGCGTGGCCAGCGATCGGCGAATTGCAATGGCCGTTGAGCACCCACAGGACCTCGCGCTCGGCTTCCGCGCTGAGCCGCGACGCTGCGTTGTCGATTGCCGCGAGCCGCGCGCGCGTCGCCCAGTCGATCTCGACGCATTCGACCGCGACGATGCCCTGGCCGACGGCGGGCAGCATCTCGTCGACCGAGAAATCATGCGCGATACGCGCGGTCATGCCGATCCGCTCGAGCCCGGAGCGCGCCATCACCAGCGCGTCGGCCGGCCCGACCTCGCCGCCACCGGGCAGCCGCTGCCTGTCGCCGCGATCGAGCTTTGCGATCCTCGTGTCGGCAGCGCCGCGGTAATGGATCACGACGGCTTCCGGAAACAGCCGGCGCAGATAGGCTGCACGGCGCACCGCATTGGTGCCGATCATGAAGCCCTTGCCGCGCGATGTGCGGAAGGTCTCCAGCGAGAGGCCCGGCCGCAGCACGAGCGAGTCGTTCGCCGCATCCCGCGCCAGCAGCGCCGCGAGCACGAGGCCTGGCGTCTCCTCATTGCCCGGCACGTCCTTCAGCGAATGCATGGCGGCCTGCAGCGTGCCTGATCGCATCGCCTCGCGGATCTCGGCAACGAAAGCGCCGCCCTTGCCGCCGTGACGGAGCAGCTTGCTGGTCTGGTCCTGGTCGCCGCGCGTCTCGAACTTGACGACCTCGACGGCAAGCTCCGGCGCCGACGCACGCAGCAGCCGCGCGACCTCGTCGGTCTGCGCCAGCGCCATCGCGCTCTTGCGCGTGCCAATCCGTAAAGCCTGTCCCGACACGAAATCTCCGCGCAATTGAACGTCAACAGCCGGGGATTAGAACAAAAGACCTGTCAAAACAATGGTTTTGCCCACATTCGACAGCACTCAAACGATGCCCTCCACCAATTCGACACCTGCCTCCGCCATCGCCTTGGTGGCAGCCACAAGCGAGCCCGCCAGATCAATGGCGCGGCAGCCCGACAGCACCACGATCGTCTCGAAGCCGAGCCGCAGCGCATCCAGCGCCGAATACTGAACGCAGTAATCGGTCGCGAGCCCCGCCATCACGACGCGTTTGAGGCCGCGCTCGCGCAAATATCCGGCAAGCCCTGTCGGGGTTGTCCGGTCGTTCTCGAAGAACGCCGAGTAGGAATCGATCGCCGCACGAAAGCCCTTGCGGATGACGAGTTCGGCCCTGTCGGTTGCAAGCCCCGGATGGAACGCGGCGCCCGGCGTGCCCTGGATGCAGTGATCCGGCCACAGCGTCTGCTGGCCGTAGGGCATCGTGACCATCGAGAACGGCGCCGCCCCCGGATGCGACGACGCAAACGAGCTGTGGCCCGCCGGGTGCCAGTCCTGGGTCAGCGCGACGTGATCGAAGCGCCCGGCGAGCCGGTTGATGATCGGCACCACGCCATCGCCGTCGGCGACCGCCAGCGCTCCGCCCGGGCAGAAATCGTTCTGCACGTCGATGATGAGCAGGAGATCGTCGGGCCCGACCTTCATCGCCTCAGGTCCCGATCCGCAGCGAGGCGCGCAGCTTGCGCAGGCAGGCGATGACTGACAGCGCGGTGATGCGGCCGGTCTTCGGGTTCTCCGACGGAATGTTCTCGATCATCATCGAGAACCGCGCGGAATCGGAATCGACCTCGATCCGATGGGTGTTGCGCGTCACCGTCGGATCGGCCCAGATCTCCACCCGGGTGCGATCGGGGCCGATGCCGGCGAGCGACAGCGCCACCGCGACGTTGAGATTGGCCGGAAATCCCCTTGCCGCCTCGCGCGCGCTGCCTTCGAAGATGCGCAGCGGCTCGGTGATGCCTTCGATCCGGATGTCGTTCTCGACCAGATGCGGCGCGCCGACCAGCCCCGCGACCGGCTTGCGTGTCACGAGCCTTGCCGAATGGATGGTGCCGACCGCCGCTGCGGTCACGGCATCGAGCCCGATCAGCGCGCCGGTCGGCACGATGATCTGGCCGCCATGTGCCCTGGCGAGATCGACGAGGTCCTCGTTCTGCAACAGCGCGCCGACGCTGAGCACGATCGCAGTCTTGCCGCGCTCGACCACGGGCGCGACGATCGAGCGGACTACCTTGCTCGGCGCGCATTCGACCACGATGTCGGCGACCTCGGCGAGTTCGTCGATCGGCACGATCTTTGGCGCAGATTTGAGACCCGCGACCCAGCCGCGATGCTTGTCCGGGCTGCTCGCGGACACCGCAATCAGGCTCAAGCCCTCGATGCCCTGATCGAGCGCCCTGACGACATCAGCGCCGATCGCACCCAGGCCGGCAACCGCGACACGGGTCCTTGTCTTGTCCATCATGCCTTCCCACCGGCCAGCATCTTGACCAGGCGATAGAGGTATTCCTGGCCCTCATAGAAGGACTTCACCAGCACGCGCTCGTCCTTGCCGTGATTCCTGTTGTCGTCGACATCGGCGCCAAGGCCGGAGTGACCGTAGGTCGGAATCCCCGCGTTGCGCAGATAGCTGCCGTCCGTGGCCCCCGTGCTCATGACCGGCACGATCGCGGCATCCGGCCAGAACTCCTTCGACAGCTTCTCGATCGACCCCATGACCTCCTCGTTGAGCGGCGATGGCGGGCTCAGCACCGCATGGCCGGTCGGCTTCACCTCGATCTGCCTGTCGTCGAGCACACGCTCGAGCGTCGCCTGCACGCCGTCGACCGGCTCGCCAGGCAGGATGCGGCAATTGACCTTCGCAGTCGCAAGCTGCGGCAGCGCGTTGAGGGCGTGACCGCCTTCGAGCATGGTGGCGACGCAGGTGGTGCGAAGCTGTGCGTTGTATCCGGGGCTTTCCGACAACCGCGCCGCCGCGGCGGGATCGGGCTGCGGCGCCAGGATGGCGCGGATGTCGTCGGCCCGCTTGGTGTCGACCTCGGCGGTTTTCGCGAAATAGGTCCGGGTGGTCTCGTTGAGATTCACCGGGAAACTGTATTTGGAGAGCCGAACGAGCCCCTCGGCGAGGCGATAGATCGCGTTGTCCTTGCGCGGCAGCGAAGAGTGGCCGCCGCTGTCCTTCACGGTGAGCTGATAGCCGACCGAGACCTTTTCGCTGGTCTGCACGCTGTTGCGGATCGCCTTGCCGTTCTTCAGGCCGACACCGCCGCCCTCGTTCAGCGCGAACTCTGCATCGATCAGGTCGCGGTGGTTCTTGATCAGCCACTGCATGCCGAGACCGTTGGCATCGAGGATTTCCTCGTCGGTCTCCAATGCCACGATGATGTCGCGGTCGGGCCGGTAACCTTCTTTCTTGTAGCGGATCAGATTGTTGATGAAGGTCGCGGCCATGTATTTGTCGTCGCTGGAGCCACGGCCGTAGAAATAGCCGTCCTGCTCGGTCAGCTTGAACGGATCGAGCGACCAGTCCTCGCGGTTGGCGGGCACGACGTCGAGATGCGCGACCAGCAGGATCGGCTTGCGCGCGCCGGAGCCGTGCAACCGGGCCACCAGATTGCCCTTGTGCGGTGCCGGCGAGAACACGTGGACGTCGTCTTCAGGGAAACCGGCCGCGCGCAGCCGCGCCCCCATCGCCTCGGCCGCCTTCTGGGTGTCGCCGGTCGCGGTCGTGGTATTGATCTCGACCAGTTCCTGATAGATGCCGCGCGCGAATTGCTGCTGCTCGGTCAATCCCTCCGCCGCGACACCTCTCGCCAGCAGGACCGGGGCAACAGCGGCAGTCATGAGCAGCGATCGAAGCGCCTTTCGAGCCTTGTCTGACATCTCTCTTGCACTCCCGGGATCCCACCGCCTCTTTCGCCCGATACAGACAGGCGCTGCGAGATTTGGCAAGACGACGAGCCCTTCGATTTCCGCGCGCAAGCCCGTCTATTTCGCATTGTCCCTGGCCGCGATTACCTCGATCTCGACCAGGAAGCCGGGATTGGCGAGCGCGGCGACACCGACCACGGAACGCGCCGGCAGGTTCGGCTGGCCGCCGCCGAAGAACTGGGTGTAGCCCTCCATGAAGGCCTTGAAGTCCATCGGCGCGGATGCGCTGTGCACCAGGAACACCTGCATCTTGATCACGTCGCCCATGCCGAGCCCCTGACCCTCCAGTATCCCCTTGATGCGGTTGAGCACACCGACGGTCTGGGTCCTGGTGTCGCCATAGGCCTGCGGGCTCGCCGCATCGGCATCCTTGTTGACGACCGGCGGCACCTGGCCGCTGACATAGACGGTCGTCGTGTTGCCGGTGACCGTCACGGACTGCGCGATCGGGAACGTGGAATTCGGGATCGGATGGCGGACCACGTCAGCGCTTGCAGCAGTCGCCGCGATCGAGAGCGTCGCTGCCAGTACAAGGTTTACGAATTTCATGCTTCCCCCGTGGATCATGCTCTAGCGACGCGCATCCTGAACGTCCTTTGCCGTCACCGCATCCTGGAAGTCGTTGCCGAAATGCGTGCGCAGGTAGTTCACGACGGCGGCGACCTGGCCATCGGTCATCATGTCGCCGAATGCCGGCATGCCGCGGCGGCCGTTGACGACCAGGAAGATCGGGTAGGCGCCGGATTCGAGATTCTTGTTGGCGGCGAGCGACGGATAGGTCCCGGCGCCGGAGGCTCCCATCGCATCCGGCATGTGACAGCCCTGGCAGACATTGGCGAACAGCTCCTCGCCGGTCATCTCGACGAAGCGGTAGCCGTCGCTGAACGTGCGCCGGCCGGCGGCACTGTCCTGCCCGATCGCCGCGGTCGCCGACAGCAGGGTCAGCACAGCGATCAACGAGGCCATCAGGCGCATCATCATGTCTTCACCACGCGTTCATGCAGCCGTCCGATCGCATCGAGCGAGGACAGGATCGCGCCCTCCTGCCACGCCGGCAGGTCGGACGCATGCTCGCCTGCGAGCACGATGCGGCCGTCGATCTGGCAGAGATTGCGGTAATGCTGCGCGCGGCCGGCGTCGCTCCATTCGCCGCTGCAGCCGAGCGTGAACGGCACCCGATGCCAGGCCACCGCGACGCCGGTCTCGAACTCGTCTTTATATTGCGGATGGATCAGGGAGCCGAACTCGACGGCGCTCGCGACCCGCTCGGCCGGCGTCATCGCGGTGAACTCGTAGGCATTGGCACCCTCGAAAAGGTAGGCGCCGAGCAGGATGCCGCGGCCGCTGCGATTGAAACCGTAATTCGGATAGGCGATCTGCCGGATCGGCAGGTCGGTGAAGCTGATCCCGCCATAGATCGCCTCGTCCTCTTCCCAGAAGCGGCGCTTGAACTGCAACCCGATCTTCACCGAGGCGGCATAGGGCACGGCCTCGATCGCATTCTTCATCGGCGCGCCGACATCGATCGGCAACTGGCTCAGGATCGAGAGCGGAATGGTGCAGACGCACCAGTCGGCGGTGGCCTGCTGCACGGCGGACGGATTGACCGCATCGACATAGCTCACGGTGACGCCGGAGCCGTTCTGCTGGATCTGCGTCACCTTGGCATTATAGCGGATGAGATCGCCGACCTCGCGGGCGAACGCCTTGCCGATCATGTCCATGCCGCCGACCGGCTGGAACATCGTGGTCTGGAAATTGTAGCGCGCAAAGGACTGCAGAGCGAGCCACAGCCGCGAGCGCAGGATCTCCGGCAGCGCGATCGGATCGCTCGGCAGCGGATCTGCGGTCAACCCGCCGCCGGGATCGCGGCTATAACCGCGGAACTCGGCGGAGCCGAGATTGGCATTGTATTTGTAGTCGCGATCGAGCGCGCCCCAGGCGCGCAGCGCCTGCAACAGGATCTCCTGATCCTCCTTCGTAACGGCTTCGTCGAGCTTGCCCTGTTGCGTGACCTTGGCGAGCAGCTCCGAGACCTGCCCCTGGAAATCCGCCTTGATGCTGCGGACGCGCTGCGGCCTGCCGTGGAATGCCCGCGTCGTGTGCAGATAGGCGTTGTGGTTGAGCTGGATGAAGGGTTCCAGCGCAACGTTGAGGCGCCGGCAATAGTCGAGCAGCGCGCGATGATGATAGGGAATCCGCCACGGGCCGGGATTGATGTAGAGTCCCTCTTCGAACTCGCACTTCTGCCTGTGGCCGCCGAGTTCGACGAAGCTGTCGCCGCCGCGGATCGTCCAGTTGCGGCCGCCGGCACGGCTGTTGAACTCGAGGATCTGGACCTTGTAGCCGGCCTTGCGGAGCTCGAGCGCCGCGGTCATGCCCGCGAGCCCTGCGCCGAGGATCAGCACGGAGGCACCTTTCGGGTCGCCCGCGAGCCTGAGCGGGCCCTTGTAGGCGGATTCCGAGGCGAAGCCGAGGCTCGTCATCGCATGATACATCGCCGAGCTTCCGGCGATGGTACCGATCAGCGTGAGCAGGTCGCGCCGCTTGATCACAGATCCGTCCTGCACCTGCGTTCACCCAGCCGCATTGATCGTTCGAGAAAGGAAACGACAGACGCGCGCGGTGTCAAGAATGGGCTCGCCATTCCGCCTACCCACACGCGCTTTTGATGCATCAGACGACACGCTCGCGATGCACGCGCCGGCAATCCATCTCGTAGTCGAGCCCGATTACCGGCGGCCGGTCGAAATGCCAAGTCAGGCCGTTGTGCAGCACGCCGCGCCGGCCGAGTTCGCGTTCGAGGACGGGATAGACGTCATATACCGTGTAAAGTTGCACTGCGGTGGTGTCCGCCCACGCGCCTCCGAACGCGCGCATCCGCCGCTCCATCTCGTCCAGCACGAATTTTGCCTTGGCAAGCATGCCGCCCGGGCCGGTGTCGCCGGGCGCAACGACGTGGTCGCGATAGTTTGCCTTGCCCTCGACCGATTCCCCGCTGCCAGCCACCACAAAACTGTCGGGCGCTTCGGTCGCCGGCACGGTGTAGGAGAAGGCGTGGAAGCTCGGTTCCGCAGGCGGATTGATCCTTGGACACACATTGCTGCGCGCCACCGGATTGACGCCGTCGCGCATCACGCCCCATTCGATCAAGGTCTTGATGTAGGTCGCGTTGAACGCCTTGAAGCCGTCCTCGGTGAACGGTGCCGGCGAACGCAATTCGCAGGCGCCGAACGCGGTGAGCGGCCGCCCCGCAGCCTTGATGATTTCAGCGATCCGCGCAAAGCCCGCCGTCAACGGCACCGGCTCGCTGAACCTGACCCGTTCGATGGCAAAGCCCGATAGCGCGGCGATGCCGCAGGAATACTGGCTGACACCCGGCATGAAGCGATAGCCGCTGTCGGGGGCTTCGACGGTGTGGGTCATGTCGCCTCTTTTGACGTGGACGGTGACGCGACTTCCAGTGGATGCGTTCGTCGCGACGATGTCAAACGGCATGGTGCTCGCCCAGACTTCAGTGTCGTCCCGGCCTAGTGCGAAATTGCGCACCGGGACGACAGCGAGGATGTGGCGCGAGCTCACGAGTCATACACCCGCATTCTCGCGACATGAATTGTCCGAGCTTTGCTTCGTTTCGCCCTCTCATCTTGCAGAGGGCGCAGGGAAAGCCGGGTGCCGATCGCACCCATGGGCCCGGTGCAACAAAAAAGCACCGGGGTAGGACCACAGGTGTAACCGGAGCAATCCGGCTTTCCCTGCGCGATGGTTTACGGCTTATACGTGCTCCCCCCGGTGAGACTGGGCTTGCTTGTCACCGTCTCGCGAAGACGCTTTCGCATCTCGCGGGAGACACCTGCCACTAGGGCGTCAGGCCTGCACGATTTCGCCGTCCGCTATCCGCCGCGACCGTCAATCGCGACATCGGCGTCCACCGCATCCCACCACAACGTTCGTGACGACCGCGAAGCGCCCCTCGAGCGGGTGAGACGGGAAACTCTATACACTGATTTGGCGTTACGATAAACCGAAATATTTTTGCCGCGAGGGCTTGCGCCGTCGGGCAAATCAGTGATTGCGCGTGACGGACGAACGCTGAGAGGTTCCCTCCCCACCCTCCCCCACAAGGGGGAGGGTGCCTGAGAGACCTGCTCAACTCACAGGCGTCATTACCGCGAGCGCGCCCACAATTGCTTCGACAAGACACCCACTTTGCCCTCGATGGCCTCGGCGGCATCGAGGCACATGTCCTCGCGATAGCGCGAGCCGATGATCTGGACGCCGACCGGCAATCCCTCATGCAGGCCGACCGGCACCACCGCGGACGGCAGGCCGAGCACGTTGATCGACGAGATGAAGCGAAGATCGTTCCAGAAGATCTCCTTGACGCGCTGATCGCCGCCGAGATCCGCGTTGACCTCCGGCGTCTGGCGCACGGTGGTCGGCGCCAGCACCAGCGGGTATTCCTCGAGGAACAGCATCCAGTTCCTGATGTGGCGTGACCGCTCGGCGATCGCCTTCATGTAGCCGGCCTGGTCGAGCGGGTTCGCGAGCGCCATGAAGCCATGGAACGTCTTCTTGAAGTCCGCGCTGGCCGCCGCCAGCATCTGGTCCTGCTGCAGGATTCGGGTTTCGGTCATGATCAGGTCGCACCAGAGCTGCCAGACCTTGTTGAGATCGGGGACCTCGACCTCGCTGACCGCATAGCCGGCGTCGGCCAGATGATCGGCGGCCCTGCGCTGGAGTGCGATCACACCGCGATCGGTCGCCATGTCTTCGGGGATCCTTGCCAGCGCGACCTTGATCGCGCCCTCGCGCTTCGGTCCCTTGAGCGGCGCCGGCACCCACCAGGGATCGCGCGGATCGCGTTGCGCCATCACCTCGAGGCCGAGGCGGACGTCGGCGACCCGGCGCGCCAGGGGCCCTTGCGACGACATGAACTGCGCCATCAGCGGCCGCTCCGCGGTCGCGCTCGGATTGAAGGCCGGGATGCGGCCCTGGGTCGGCTTGATGGTGGCGATGCCGTTGCAATGCGCCGGCCAGCGCAGCGAGCCCCCGATGTCATTGCCATGCGCGATGGTGCCGATGCCGGCGGCGATGGAAGCCCCCGCGCCGCCCGACGATCCGCCGCACGTGATCGCCGGATTCCAGGGATTGCGGGTCAAGCCGTGCAACGGATTGTCGGTGAAGCCGCGCAACGAGAATTCGGGCGTATTGGTCAGGCCAATGATGACCGCGCCGGCCTTCCTGAGATTGGCAGTCACCGGAGAGTCACCCGGCGCGATATTGTCCTTGAACGCCACGACGCCGTTGGAGTTGGCCTGGCCCTCGACGTCGATATTGATCTTGATCGTGACCGGCACGCCATGCAGCCCGCCGACGTCATTGCCCCCGCGCTTGCTCTTCGCCAGCGCCTCGTCCGCGGCCTTCGCGGCTTTCAATGCGGCCTCGCCGAGGTCGACGACGACGGCGTTGAGCGCGGGGTTGGCCTCTTGCATGCGGTCGAGATGGGCGCGCACGACCTGCTCCGAGGCCACCTCGCCATTCCTGATCGCATTGGCCGTCTCCACGGCGGACCACTGCCAGATGGGTGAATTCGTCATGTGCTCCCTCTCCTTCTCTTGATGTTTCTTCAGACTTGCCCGCCGTGCCGTTCAGTCCCGCGGATCGATCGGCGTCAGCGTCGATGCGCGCGCCTCGATCACCTCGGCGGCCGCGAGACATACATCCTCGCGGAAACGTCCGGCGACCACCTGCACGCCGACCGGCGTGTCACCGGCGATTCCGGTCGGCACCACGACCGACGGGAAGCCGAGCGCGGGGACGGCGAGCAGCGGCCGCTGGGCGTCGAGCAGCGCACGCACCACCGTATCGTCCTCCTGGTCCTGATCGTAACGGAACGGCAGTTGTGCCGACACCGGAAGGATGAGGATGGGATACCGCTCCTGGAACAGCTGCCAGGCGCGCACGATTGCCAACCGCTGCTCGAAGCAGGCGAGCACCTGATCACCGTCGAGCTCTGGCGCATAGGCAACATGGCAATCCAGATTGTAGCGGCTCTTCGCGTCGCCGAACTTGCGGATCGCGGGAGCGAGCGTGCGCCGCTCTTCGTTGATGACGAGGCGATGCCAGAGATCGGCAGCCTCGGCGAGGCGCGGCGGCAGCGTCTCCTCCACCGCAAAGCCGGCCTCCGCGAGCCAGCGCCCGGCGGTATGGATTGCCGCGCTCACCTCGGGCGCCTCGTCGCCGAACGGCCGAGGCGCGATCGCAACCCCGATCGGCCGTTTCAGCGCGGTGCCCTGCAAGGACACCGGCATCCAAGTTCCGTCGCGCATGTCCGGCTGCGCCATCGCGGCGAGACCGAGCCGCAGGTCGGCGACGGAGCGCGCGAGCGGCCCCTGCACGGACATCATCTGCGCGGTGATCGGACGATCAGATGTTGCCGACGGGTTGAACGAGGGAATGCGCCCGGGGGTGGGACGCAGGCCGGCGACACCGCAGGCATAGGCGGGATAACGGATCGAGCCGCCGAAATCATTGCCGTGCGCGATGGCGCCGATGCCGGCGGCCACCGACGACGCTGCGCCGCCGCTCGAGCCGCCCGGCGTCAGCCGCTTGCCCCACGGATTGTAGGTCGCGCCGTGCAGGTCGTTGTTGGTGAACCAGCGGTGCGAGAAGGCCGGCGTGTTGGTGCGGCCGACAATGACCGCGCCCGCCTTGCGAAAGTTCGCGACCACCGGGCTGTCCTCGGTCGCAATGACGTCGCGGAAGGCCACGACGCCATTGGTGGTGGCGCAGCCGCGCTGGTCGACATTGACCTTGGTCGTGACGGGGACACCGTGCAGCGGCCCGAGCTCTGCCCCCGACTTCACCGCGGCATCCGCCGCATCAGCCGCCGCCAGCGCCTCATCGGCGAGCACCTCGACCACGGCGTTCAATGCCGGATTCACCTTTGCGATGCGATCGAGGCTCGACTTGACGGCCTGCCGGCTCGAGATCGCGCGGGCCGCGATCGCGCGCGCCAGCTCGACGGCCGACCAGCTCCACAGTTCATCGTCGCGCCGTGTGACCATTGCTTCCTCCAACGGGTGATACGCCTTAGTCGAGCCGCAACGGCTCACGGAAAACCGGCTGATCGATGCCGCGGTCGGCGGCGGGAACGACGATCGCTTCGGCGCTGAGCACGTGATCCAGCATCACGCGCCGGGCGCGCGCGGCATTGCCGGAGCGGAACGCACTCATCAGGCGCTTGTGGAAGTCGACGTTCTCGCAGGTGAAGCTCGCAGCGAATTCCTGCACCCCCGATCTGCCGATCAGATGACGGATCGCCTCGTTGACGAAGCGGCAGACAAGGCCGAGCAGCGGGTTGGGGCAGGCATCGATCAGGATGTCGTGGAAATCGATCTCGGCGTGGCGATGATGCTCCCAGTCGGCGTCGCCGCCGGGGTGATGCTCCTGCACGGCGATCGCCTGCTCCAGTGCCTCGAAATGCAGAGCCGTGAGGTGGCCGACCACGCTGGAGGCGAGCTCCGGCTCGATCAGGCGGCGGATCTGGTAGATCTGCGCGGCGCTGACCGACTGGAAATAGAAATAGTTGCTGAGCAGGCCGACGATCCGGTTGATCGACACCGGCGCGACGCGCGCTCCGCCCCCCGGACCGGTGGTGTTCTGCACCAACCCCTGCACCTCCAGCGATTTGAGCGCCTCGCGGATGGTCGAGCGGCTGCAGCCGAACATCTCGATCAGCTCGGGCTCCTGCGGCAACCGGTCGTCGGGCTTCAGCCCCGCCTGGAAGATATGGCTGCGGATCAGGTCGGCGACGGCATCGGAGCGCTTGCGCTTGATGGACGCACGTCGTGACGGATCGAGGGTTCGGATATCCGGTTTATTCATTTTATCATCATAAATAGATTCAGGATGGCTTTGCAAGACCCTGTCGGGGGAATACGCGCGCCCATGGGCGGGCGCCGACGCGCCCGGGGGCCCATGCATTTGCGGAGAGAGTGACGGAGCCGGCTCGCTCAGGTCGGCGTGCGCTGCGCCTCGAGGCTGCGGCTGTAGCGCGACATCGCGAAGCTGAAGACGAAGTAGATCACGCCGACGAACAGATAGACCTCGACGCTGAAGGATTGCCAGGCCGGATCGACGATCGCGGTCTTGGCGGTCGTCAAGAGGTCGAAGATGCCGATGATCAGGACCAGGCTGGTGTCCTTGAAGAAGGCGAGGAAGGTGTTGACCAGCGGCGGGATGACGTGGCGGATCGCCTGCGGCAGCACGATCAGCGCGTGTTTCTGCCAGTAGGACAGCCCGAGCGCATCGCCGGCTTCATACTGCCCGCGCGGCACCGCCTGCAGGCCGCCGCGCACCACTTCGGCAAGATAGGCGCCGGCATAGAGGATGAAGGCGATCTGCGCGCGCAGCAGTTTGTCGATGTTGACGCCGTCGGGCATGAACAGCGGGAACATCACGCTCGACATGAACAGGAGGCTGATCAGCGGCACACCGCGGATCAGTTCGACGTAGAGCACGCAGAGCGAGCGGATCGCCGGCAGTTTCGAACGGCGGCCCAGCGCGACGAGAACCCCGAGCGGAAAGCCGAAGGCGAGCCCGAAGGTCGCGAGGATCAGTGTCACCGGCAGGCCGCCCCAGCGATCCTGCGAGACAAAGGACATGCCGAACAGGCCGCCCCACATCAGAACGCCGATCGCGATCAGCGCGGCGGCCCAGACCAGGAACAGCTCCTTGCGCCAGAAGCTGCGCCGGCTCGAGACGATGAACAGCGCGATGAAGATCAGAACCGCCAGCGCCGGCCGCCACTGCTCGTCGAACGGATAGGTGCCGAACAGGATGAAGCGATATTTTTCGGGGACCACCGCCCAGCAGGCGCCCAGCCCGCGCACCGAGCGACAGGCGCCGGTGTCGCTGCCGGGGACACTCCAGACCGCATTCGCGATGCCCCATTGCCAGAGGCTGAAACAGGCCTTGCCGAGCAGGAACAGCAGCAACAGCGTCACGATGCCCGACGGGATCGAGGGGAACAGGTTGGCGCGCAGCCAGGCCACGATCGCGCCGCCGAGCGTCCGCTGCACGCGCGGCCTGCCGATCGGCAGCGGATCCTGCGGAAGGTGCGCGACCGAGCTCATGTCAGCGCTCCACCAGCGCGATCCGCGCATTGTACCAGTTCATGAAGAAGCTGATGCCGAGGCTGATGGTCAGGAACACCATCATGATCAGCGCGATCGACTCGATCGCCTGCCCGGTCTGGTTCAGCGTGGTGTTGGCGATCGAGACGATGTCCTGGTAGCCGACGGCGACCGCGAGCGAGGAGTTTTTCGTCAGGTTCAGATACTGGCTCGTCATCGGCGGGATGATGACGCGAAGCGCCTGCGGCAGCACGATGTGCTGGAGCGCGAAGCTCCTCTTCAGCCCCAGTGCCTTGGCGGCATCCCACTGCCCGCGCGGCACCGCCTGGATGCCGCTGCGCACGATCTCGGCGATGAAGGCCGAGGTGTAGGTGACGAGCGCGATCAGCAGCGCGAAATATTCCGGCGCCAGGGTCAAGCCGCCGACGAAGTTGAAACCGCGCAGCTCGGGCAGCGTGATGCTCCAGCTTGCGCCTGCGAGGTACGAGACCAGCGCCGGCAGCGCGACCACGAGGCCGAGCGCATAGGGCCAGGCCGGCCGCGCCCGGCCGTCCAGCATCTGCTGCGCGATCAGGCGCCGCCTGACCAGCTGCAGCACGATCAGGCCCGCGATCAGCGCCAGGATCGTCCACCAATTCGGCGCGCTGAGCGGAATCGACGGCAGGATCAGTCCGCGATTGGACAGGAACACGCCCTCGACCGGTTTCCATGCCTGCCGCGCCGCCGGCAGTCCCTGCATCAACACGTACCAGAACAGCAATTGCAGCAGGAGCGGCAGGTCCCGCAGCACCTCGACATAGACGGCGGCAAGCCGCGACAGCAGCCAGTTGGTCGACAGCCGCGCGATGCCGACCAGCGTGCCGACCACCGTCGCCAGCACGATGCCGATGACCGCGACGCGCAGCGTGTTGACGATGCCGACGATGAAGGCCCGCAGATAGGTGTTCTTGGGCGAATAGTCGATCCAGCTGTCGGCGATCGGCATGCCGGCTTCGCGGCCGAGGAAGGCGAAGCCGGTCGAGATCCGGCGCACCGACAGATTGTGCACCGCGTTCGACCACAGGAAGGCGACGATCGCGACCGCGATGCCGACGACCACGACCTGCCAGAACAGGCCGGCCACCCGCGGATCATCAAGCGACAGCCGCCAGGGACGGGCGGGAGGGCGTTTCGGCGTCGATGTCGTCACGGCACGAGGATCCGGGTGGGAAGCGATCGTCTGCGCACTTCATATGTTGCACCAAAACACGTTTCATGCAACATATGTTTCATGGCCCAGGCTCAGGCGAAACCATCGCCCCTCACCGAATTGTGCAGCGCTCTGCCGTCGCTGCCCATGCGGTTGCAGGAGGTCGGCCGATTTGTCGCAGCCAATGATTACGACGCCACCACCCGCTCGATGCGCGAGCTCGCATCGGTCGCCGGCGCCGATCCCGCTTCCTTCACCCGCCTCGCCAAGGCGATCGGCTATTCCGGCTGGGACGAGCTGCGTGCCGCACTCACCGAGGCGCGCCGGCCGCCGCAGGCCTCGCCTTTCTCCGGCCGCGCCAAGGGGCGCCGCGCCGGGCCGAACGCCGATGTCACGCTGGTCAACGAGAAGCTCGAGGCGGAGGCCGCGGGCCTCGCGCGGATCTCGTCGAATGCGATCGCCGACGCCGCGCGCGCCCTGCACAGCGCCGGGCGGATCTGGATCACCGGCTTTCGCAGCTGCCGCAGCGTCGCCGAGCTCCTGACCTACCAGCTCCGCCTGTTCCGGCCCGCCGCCGTGCAGCTGGTCGGCGGCTCCGGCCCCGTTGATCTCGATCACGGCGCCTTCCGCGCCGATGACGCCGTGGTCGTGATCGGCTTCGTCCCCTACACCACGATCAGCGTCGAGACCGCGCGCGCCGCGCACGCGGCCGGCGCGACACTGATCGCGATCGCCGATTCGATCAGCGCGCCGATGGCCGAGGGCGCCGATCACCTTCTGCTGTTCGAAGCCGCGACCTCGCCCGGCTTCTTCCCGAGCCTCACGGGCGCGATCGCGATCGCCCAGTCGCTCGCCGCCGTGACCTTCACGCTGGGCGGCGCAGCCGCCAAGCGCAGGCTGGAAGAAACCGAAGACCGGCTTGCCGAGATGTCGCAATATTTCGTCGAGAAAGGATGAGAGTCATGGCCGCCCAAAACAGCCGCGTGATGCATCGCAGCCTGCGCGAGACCCCGCCGAAGGCAATCGGCGGCGAAGGTGTCTGGCTGATCGCGGAAGACGGCCGCCGCATCCTGGATTCGTCCGGCGGCGCCGCGGTCTCCTGCCTCGGCCACCAGCATCCGCGCGTGCTGGCTGCGATCGCCAGGCAGGCATCCACCCTCGCCTATGCGCATACCGGCTTCTTCTCGTCGGAGCCTGCGGAAGAGCTGGCGGAACGGCTGGTCGGCCACGAGCCCGGCGGACTGGCCTATGCCTATTTCGTCAGCGGCGGATCGGAGGCGATCGAGGCCTCGATCAAGCTGGCGCGGCAGTATTTCATCGAGCGCGGCGAGCCGAAGCGCGCGCGCTTCATCGCCCGACGCCAGAGCTATCACGGCAACACGCTGGGCGCGCTGTCGGCCGGCGGCAACGCCTGGCGCCGCGAGCCCTACGCACCGCTGCTGTCACCGTCGTTCAGCCATGTCACGCCGGCCTTCGCCTATCACGAGAAGCATGACGATGAATCGGAGGCCGCATTCGTGGCGCGCCTTGCCGGCGAGCTGGAAGCCGAATTCCAGCGGCTCGGCCCCGACACGGTCGCGGCCTTCATCGCCGAGCCGGTGGTCGGCGCCACCGCCGGCTGCGTGCCGGCACCGGAAGGCTACTTCAAGGCCGTGCGCGAGATCTGCAATCGCCACGGCGCGCTGCTGATCCTCGACGAGGTGATGTGCGGCATGGGTCGCACCGGCACGCTGCACGCCTGGGAGCAGGAAGGCATTGCGCCCGACATCCAGGCGATCGCCAAGGGGCTCGGCGGCGGCTACCAGCCGATCGGCGCGATGCTCGCCAGCGGCACCATCGTCGACACCGTCCGCAACGGTTCCGGGGCATTCCAGCACGGCCATACCTACCTGGCACATCCGCTCGCCTGCGCCGCGGCGCTCGAGGTGCAGAAGACGATCAGCGAGGAGAAGCTGCTCGACCAGGTCAAGGCGCGTGGCAGGCAGCTCGAGCAGCGGCTGATCGAGCGCTTCGGCAACCACCGCCATGTCGGCGACATCAGGGGCCGCGGCCTGTTCTGGGGCATCGAGCTGGTCGCCGACCGCGCCACGCGGCAATCGTTCGATCCCAAGCTGAAGCTGCACGCGCGGATCAAGGCGGCGGCGTTCGCCGGCGGTCTCGGCTGCTATCCATCGGGCGGCACCGCCGACGGCCAGAGCGGCGACCACGTGCTGCTCGCGCCGCCCTATATCGCGACTTCCGGCGACATCGACATGATCGTCGAAAGACTCGGCGCTGCGGTAGACAGCGCGTTGAAAGATGTTGGTCACTGAGTAGGAGGAGTACGAATGTACAAGGGTATCATCACGGCGACCGTTCTCGCCGCAGGCATCACCGGAGCCAGCGCAGCGACGCTCGACACCGTCAAGCAGCGCGGCACGCTGGTGTGCGGCGTCTCGACCGGCTTTGCCGGCTTCTCGGCCCCGGACTCGCAGGGCAATTTCAAGGGCCTCGACGTCGACTATTGCCGGGCGCTCGCGGCCGGCGTGCTCGGTGATCCCGGCAAGGTGCGCTACGTCGCCCTGACCGCGCAAAACCGCTTCACGGCGCTGCAATCCGGCGAGATCGACGTCCTCTACCGCAACTCGACGCAAACCTACCTGCGCGGCACCACGCTCGGGCTGCGCCAGGGCCCGATCAATTTCTACGACGGCCAGGGTTTCGTGGTGAAGAAGGATACCGGCGTGAAGGACGTCAAGAGCCTCAACGGCGCCACCGTCTGCGTCGCCCAGGGCACCACGCACGAGGTGACGCTCGGCGACTATGGCCGTGCCAACGGCATCGACTGGAAGCCGCTGGTGTTCGACCGCCCCGACACCATGTACCAGGCCTTCTTCGGCGGTCGCTGCGATGCGATGACCCAGGACGCCTCGGCGCTCGCCGGCGCGGTCGCCACCGCGGCGCCGAAGCCCGACGATTACGTCGTGCTGCCGCAGACCATCAGCAAGGAGCCGCTCGGCCCGTTCACCCGCAATGGCGACGAGGTGTGGAGCGACATCATCACCTGGCTGCACTACGGCCTGATCGAGGCCGAAGAGCTCGGCGTCACCCAGGCCAATGTCGAGGAGATGGCGAAGTCGCAGGTGCCCGCGATCCAGCGCCTGCTCGGCGCATCGGGCGATCTCGGCTCGCGGCTCGGCCTCGCCAACACCTGGCTGGTCGGCGCGATCAAGGCCGGCGGCAATTACGGCGAGATCTTCGAGCGCAATGTCGGCAAGGCAAGCCCGCTGAAGCTCGATCGCGGCCTCAACGCCTCCTGGACCAAGGGCGGCCTGATGTACGCGATCCCGTTCAAGTAAGGATGCTCACCCCAACCCTCTCCCCGCCAAGAGCAGGGAGAGGGAGAAGACGCGGCGAGGCTTTCCATGCGCATCACTCTCATCCACGCGTTGAAACACTCGATCGTGCCGATCGAGGCGTCCTTCGCGCGGCTGTGGCCGCAGGCGCAGCTGATGAACCTGCTCGACGACTCGCTCTCCGCCGATCTCGCGCGCGACGGCAAGCTCACCGAGCGGATGACCGAGCGCTTCCTCGCCATGGGCCGCTATGCGGCCTCGACCGGTGCCGACGGCATCCTGTTCACCTGCTCGGCGTTCGGCCCCTGCATCGAGGCGGTCGCGCGCGAGCACGCGCCGATGCCGGTGCTGAAGCCGAACGAGGCGATGATCGAGCAGGCCGTCGCCCAGGGAAAAAGGATCGGCCTGCTCTCGACCTTCCCGCCGACGCTGGTCTCGATGCCGCCGGAGTTTCCTTCGTCGGTGCAACTGGTGCCAAAGCTCGCCGAGGGCGCGCTGGCCGCGCTCGACCGCGGCGATCGCGCCGGGCACGATCGGCTCGTGGTCGAGGCGTCGAAAGACCTGCGCGACTGCGATCTGATCGCGCTCGCCCAGTACAGCATGGCGCCGGCGGCCGAGCGCGTCGCCGAAGCCACCGGCCGACCGGTGCTGACGACGCCCGACAGCGCGGTTGCGAAATTGAAGGCGATGCTCGGGGTCGGTTAACAGCGTGAACCGGCTCGCGGCGGGGCGGTCAGAAGCCGAATAGACGGAGTTGTTGCTTGCTGACCGGGTCGTCCTTGTCGATCGATTGCGCGGTGCGGAAATCGGCAATCGCCTCGGCGCGGCGGCCCAGCGCCTCTGAGGTGAGGCCGCGGTTGTCGTAGGCCTCGACATAGGACGGATTCAACTGGATGGCTTGCGTGTAATCTGCAATCGCATGATTGCGGTCGCCCTTTGCGGCGTAGGCCTTGCCGCGGGAGTTGAAGGAGTTGAAATCCTTCGGGTTGATCGCGATTGCCCGATCATAGTCGCGGATCGCGTCATTGAGCTTGCCCGGGTCCTTGAAAGCCAGGATCCAGTAGGCATTGCCACGATTCCAGTACGTCACGCCGTTCCTTGGATTGATGCCGATCGACTGATCGTAGCCGGCGATCGCGCGGCCATAATCCTTCAAGCCTTCGTAAGCGACACCGAGACAATTGTACCCGCTGGAATTGCCGGGTTCACGCCTGATGACCTCGCTGCAGTCCGGAATGGCTAGATCGTACTGGCGATTATTGCTGTAGGCGACGCCACGCGAGCTGTAGAGCCAGACCAGATTTGGGTCGAGCTTGATCGCCTCGCTGTAATCCGCGATCGCGGGCTCCCATCCGCCCTTTTTCGTGATCAACCTCTTCCTGAACAGCGCCTGGCCTCGCTGGCCAAAACCAAAGGCGTATTTCGGATCGATCGTGACCGCCTCGGTGAGATCGGCGATCGCCTGATCGAATTCGCCCTTCTCCATCAACGCCATGCCATGACGGGTATGGGCCCACGCGTCCCTGGAATCGATCCTGATCGCTTCGGCATGGTCTGCCAGCGCCGCGTCATAGTCATGCAGACCGTAATAGGCGACGCCGCGGTTGTTGTAGGCCCAGCCATTCTTCGGATCGATCCTGATCGCCGCGGTGCAATCGGCTTTGGCCGCGTCGTGGTCTTCCTTGCCCTCGTAAGCCTCGCAGCGATGCGCAAGGGCCCAGGCGTCGTCCGGGCTGAGCCTGACGGCCTCGCTGTAATCGGCAATCGCGCGATCGAAATCCTTGATGTCGAAGAAGCCACGACCGCGGTTCTTGAGGGCCTCGACGCGCGCTGCCACCGCCTCGCCTGCATCGTCGATGATACGGCCGCAAGCCGCGCCCCCGAGGTCGGGCTTGCCGGCGCTGGCGGCGCACGCGTCCCGGTCGGCCGACGTGGCTGACAGCGCCGGCGTCACCACCAGCAGACCCGTGCAAACGAGCAGTCCACGAAAGCCACGCGCTGCCATCTGTTCCTCTCCGACAGGAGCTCCGGCGCGACACGTTCCGACGCGGGGAGTTTAGCCCCAATGACGGACAATCCGCCATCGGCAACCGACGTCCGAGAGGGGGCAAAAGCCGGAAAATGCCAGGCGGGGTGCAGAACGTCCGACAGCGCGGTCACGAAGCTGAAGGCGATGCTCGGGGTCGGTCAGGCCTGTATGCGGATACGCGCGACTGTTGTCCTGATGGCTTGCGAGTGCAGGGCTTGATCTGCGCGAATTCAGAACACACTCACCGCGCAGAGCAATGTTCGACGCCAAGTCGAAAATTACTTCGAAGTTAGTTTCTGACAGAGTCAGCTTCGCTGTCGTGGCTTGTGAGAGCGGCTAAAAAAAAGGGATAGACTGGGACATTCTGCATTGTTCGGTGTTCTATATTCGCGGCGACCAAACCCTTGCCAGCAAGAGGATGGTCAATGCGCGCGCGTGGAGCATCGGCCGATGCTCGCGCTCCGCAATTCAACGAGTAACTGCAACGCGCAAATTCGTCTTTGAAGGAGTACAGAAAGGAGTGCAGAGATGAAGCACGTGTTAGTTTCTCTCGCGATCAGCGCGTGCCTGCTGCTTCCGTCAGCCGGCGCAGTGTTGGGCGCGGGTCCTCCCGCCAAGCCTGCTCAAAATCCCACAACTGGACAGCATGGCTCCAATCACGGCTTTAGCTGTACCAACAGTGGTGCGGGTATCGACACTCCGGGGAATGCCATCGCGGCGCCGGGGTCACCGTTCAATCCAGCCGGACAAGCAGGCAACGTCTATGCGGGAAATCCGGGCACGGCATCGACGGCGCACGCAAACTCGACGGCCGCCGTTTCCCAATATGACGTCGCTTGCTCGCACCAAGCGCCCTAGACTTGGAGAACGGGGGGCTGATTTACCTGCTGTGCCCGAAGCGCTGATGCCCCGGGCAAGCCGGCAATGCGTTGAAACAGGATGATAGCCACATGCGTTTCGTCGGCGTGGCATTTCTGTTGTGCGCCTTGATGGTCGGGCTGGGCTATACCCATGGTCAAGATAGCCCGGTCCCGACCTTCCTCACGGCCCCGGTTGAACGGGGCAGCATCTCGACTTTGGTAAAGGCCAGCGGCACCGTTGAGGCGGTGGTAAACGTTGATGTCAGCTCGCAATTGTCGGGGCAAATCGCAGAGGTGTTCGTTAGTTTCAACGATGGCGTAAGGGCTGGGCAGCCGATCGCGCAAATCGATCAGGAGATCTTTGCCGCCCGCGTCAAGGAAGCAAGAGCCGCCCTGAGAGTGGCGAGAGCCACCGCTCAAGTCGAAAAGGCGGCGCTGGAACGAGCAAAGGTCGCCGTGACGAATGCGCAGACCGCCGAAAAACTGGCGGAAGATCAATCGACTGCGAACAAGGCCAGGCAAGAAGAAGCAGAGAGGGAATTCCGGCGAAAGCTCGCATTGGCAAGCACCGGAAGCGGTACCGAGCGAGACTTGAGCCAGGCGCGCTCTCTGCGCGATGCGGGAGCTGCCGACCTGAACGCCTCTCGCGAGCAAATCCAGATGAAAGCCGAGGCCATTGCGATCGCAGAGGCGGAAAGGAATATGGCCGAGGCCAATCTCGAGAATGCACAAGCCGTTGTCGAGCAGAGGCAGGCGGCCGTCGATCAGGCCGAAGTTGATCTCGATCGTACCGTGCTCCGTGCGCCGATCGACGGAATCATCATCAAGCGGGATGTCAATCCGGGACAAACGGTCGCCGTCAGTCTCGAAGCCAAGACCTTGTTCAAGATTGCGAACGATCTGCGTGAGATGGAAGTCCATGGCAAGATCGACGAGGCCGATGTCGGGCAATTGAAGGTGGGCCAGACGGTCCAGTTCACGGTGGACGCCTATCCTGATCGGACCTTCAACGGGCAGATTCTCCAGATCCGCAAGTCTCCCGAGGTCGTGCAAAACGTCGTCACCTATACGACAATCGTTTCCGCACCAAATCCGGACCTTTTGCTGCTGCCGGGAATGACTGCCCAGCTTCGGATTGTAGTGAGTGAGACTCGCGGGATCCTCAAGATTCCCAACCAGGCGCTGCGCTTCCGGCCGAACGATGCCGGTCCTTCGACGGGTCACCGGAGCACGAACCAGACCGCCTCCTCCGAGGCCGCTGCGACGGCATGGCTGGTCGACGACAGTGGGCGACCGAAGCCGGTCGCAGTGAGACTGGGTGTGAGCGACGACAACAGCACCGAAGTGCTGGAGGGTGCGCTCGCGGAGGACCAGCAAGTGATCATAGGGATCGCGAACTCGCAAAAGCAAAGGGGCTATTTCGGCCTGCGCCTTGGATTTTGAGATGGGATTCCAGGATGCAGCCCCTGGTTCGAACCGTCGGAATTTCAAAAAGCTATCCCTCCGGAGGGACGATCGTTCGCGCGGTATCGAACGTGTCGCTCACAATCGAGCACGGCGAGTTTGTCGCAATTCGGGGGCGGTCGGGTTCGGGAAAGTCGAGCTTGATGAACCTCTTGGGTCTATTGGATCGGCCCGATTCCGGCAGATACGCGCTCGGCGGTCGAGAAGTTGCAAAGCTGAGCGAGGACGGACGCACGGCCGTCAGGAGCCGCGACATCGGATTCATATTCCAGCAGCCGGCCCTTCTGCCGCGGGCAACCGCGCTGGAAAATGTCGAACTTCCCCTTGTTTACGCCGGCGTTCCTCCCTCCAAACGACGTCGCACGGCCAAGGAAGCGCTTGACCGCGTGGGCCTCGCCGACCGCAGTCATCATTGGCCAAGTCAACTCTCGGGAGGAGAGCAGCAGCGGGTTGTCATCGCCCGTGCGACGGTGAACGATCCAGCTCTCATTCTCGCCGACGAGCCGACCGGATCACTGGATAGCGTCACCGGCAACGAGATATTGTCGCTGTTCGAGACTCTTCATCACGATGGGCACACCATCATCGTGGTGACGCACGCCACCGAGGTCGCCGATCGTGCGCGGCGACAGATCACCTTGCACGACGGACGCATCATCAAAGACGCCGCGGCACCAGGCAACAATTTGCTTCCAGCCCCCATCGCCATGGATTCCTTCCCATGAGTCCTCTGGAGAGCTTGCGGATCGCTGTTCGGGCGCTTCGCGCCAACAAACTGCGGAGCGCCTTGACCGTGCTTGGGATCGTCGTCGGCGTCGGAGCTGTCATCTGCATGGTCTCGGTCGGAGCCGGCGCACAAGCGGAAGTTTCCGAGAAGATCCGCACGCTCGGAGCTAACCTCCTGCTCGTCATGCCTGGAGCGAGAGATTCAGGTGGGGCGAGGCTTGAATCGGGAACGCAGCCGACGCTGACGGTAGAGGACGCCGCTTCTATCCGCCGCGAACTCGCGGGTGTGCAGGTCGCGGCTCCGCTGTTGTCGCGTTCGCTCCCGCTGGTGGCCGCAAACAAAAACTGGGTGACGGTGGTGGCCGGAATAAATGCCGACTATCTGGTCGCTCGCGAATGGCAAGTCGCCAGTGGCCGGATCTTTACGAGCGATGAGATCGCATCCGGAGCGAAGGTTGCCATCGTGGGGGCGGTTATCGTCGAGGAGCTCTTCAATGGGGGTTCGGGAGTCGGGGAGACGCTTCGGATCGGCAACGTCCCCTTTACCGTGATTGGCGTGCTGGACAGGAAAGGGTTGGGCGCAGCCGGCCGCAGCCAGGACGATGTCGTGTTCATCCCGCTGTCGGCTGCGAAAAGCCGCGTGCTGGGAGCCGTACGCGGCACGACCCGCGAGGCATTGGATTTCATCTCGGTCAAGGTTTCGGACACGACTGCAATGTCAGATATCGAGCGCGAGGTTGAAGCGCTACTTCGACAGCGGCACCGCATTCGCGGGGATGCGCCCAGCGATTTCAGGATCGAGAATCCAGCGGATGTCCTGTTTGCACGCGGGGCCGCAGTGCGGCTGCTCGCCAGTCTGCTGATTGCGGTGGCTGCAGTCTCGCTGCTCGTTGGCGGCATTAGCATCATGAACATCATGCTGGTTTCGGTAACCGAACGAACCCGCGAAATCGGCTTGCGCATGGCCGTCGGAGCCAGGCGGCGCGATATACGATCGCAATTCCTCATCGAAGCCGCGATCCTGGCGTTGGTCGGAGGACTTGCAGGCGCTTTCTTGGGAGCCGCCGCGGCAGTCGCAATCGCATGGAAAGCTGGCTGGCCAGTCCTGATCAGCCCCTGGGCAATCATTCTGGCTTGTGGGTTTGCCGGGGTCATCGGAATTTCGTTTGGCCTCTATCCGGCCCATCGGGCAGCGCGGCTTGATCCGATTGTAGCACTACACTTCGAATAGGCAGAAGCCCTCACGCATCAGTTGATTGCCCACGCGGTGCACGGGACGTCCGCTCCGCCCTCACAAGCTTCCACGCCCGGATCCAGGTGGTTCAACCGACGCAACCGCCCAGGGTGGACCGGCCCCGCGCGAAGCGCAGCCCGATGACAGGCTTCCGCTTAATCCATCGAGCGAAAGGCGGATCGCGCCTTGCGGCTGATCCGCCCCGCAACCTGCCCTCACCCGCCGCTGTCGTTGAGGTTCAGATCCACGCCTTGCGGATCCCGGATCGTCGACACCGTGATCAGCGAGATCAGCGACAGCACCGCGATGTAGACGCCGACACGCCAGGATTGGCCGTAGGTGCCGATGATCCATTGCGCGATCATGGGCGCGAAGGCCCCGCCGAAGATGGCGCCGAGCGCGTAGCCGATCGAGACGCCGGAATAGCGCACCTTGGCCGGGAACAGCTCGGCATAGAGCGCCGCCTGCGGACCGTAGGACAGCCCGAGCGCGACGGTGAGGCCGACCGCACTGACGAAGAACAGCAGCAGATTCCTGCTGTCGATCAGGAACCACATCGGCACCGCCCACAGCACCATCAGCCCATAGCCGATCTGGAAGCAGCGCACGCGCCCGATCCTGTCGCCGAGGATGCCGCCTGCCAGCGTGAAGACGAACCAGCTCACGGCGGCGAGCGTGCCGATCAGCAGCAGCTGGTCGGACGGCATCTTCAGCGTGTTGGCGCCATAGCTGATGATGAAGGCGATCAGGATGTAGCCGGCCGCATTGTTGGCCATGAAGATCAGCGCCGTGCGCAGGATTTCCTTGGCATGATTGTGCATCAGCTCCTTCAGCGGCGCCGAGGATTCCCGGTGTCGCCGCTGCATCGCCTGGAACACCGGTGATTCCTCGACGGTACGGCGGATCACGATGCCCACCACGATCAGCACGATCGACAGCAGGAACGGGATGCGCCAGCCCCACTCCATCATCGCCTGCTTGCCGAGCGTTGACGTGAGCACCCAGAGCACGCCGGTCGCCAGGATCATGCCGAGCGGCGTACCGATCTGCGGGAACGAGCCGAAGAAGCTGCGCCGGTCGCGAGGGGCCGATTCCACCGCCATCAGCGCCGCGCCACCCCACTCGCCCCCGGCCGAGAAGCCTTGCAGGATGCGGAGCAGGATAAGGAGCGCCGGCGCCCAGGCGCCGATCTGCGCATAGGTCGGCAGCAGCCCGACCAGCGCGGTCGCGGCGCCCATCAGCAGGAGCGTCACGACCAGCATGTTCTTGCGTCCGAAGCGGTCGCCGAGATGGCCGAAAATGATCGCGCCGAGCGGGCGGAACAGGAACGACAGGCCGAGCGTGGCAAACGCCGCGATTTGCGCCAGCAGCGGATCGTTCTTGTTCATCGGCGCGAAGTACAGCGTGCCGAACACCAGGCCCGCGGCCTGCGCGTAGACGAAGAAGTCGTACCACTCGATGGTGGTGCCGACGAGCGTTGCGGTGAGGACCTTGCGCCCCTCATCCGTCAGTTCAGCGCCGCGCGTGCGCGCGGACAGTTCGATGGACATGTGGCCTCCCCGATACCGGTTCTTGTCCGAGGGGCGCCTCATCTGCCGCGCCCTGCCCGGTTCTGGCGGCCCGGATAGCAGAACTCCGCGCGCGGCGCGAGCAAAATAGTTGCACATGCAACGGTATCCGTCGACAATACGGCGGTTCCCGACCAGGCTACCTCACCCGCCACCGATGGGCACCCATCCCAAAACGCCGATTGTGCAGCGCAACAAGACCATTACTATTCAAGACTTCCCAAGAGGTTGCTACGTGTCCGACATCAATGCCGATGCCTGGGTCTCTTCAGGCCACCGCCCGATGGGCTTTCCCGAATTCGTCGTCGTTATCGCATCCATCATGGCGCTGAACCCGCTGGCGATGGACATGATGCTGCCGGCGCTGCCGAACATCCGTTCCGCCTTTGCGATCGCCGACGCCAACCGTCCGCAGATGGTGCTGTCGATCTTCCTGGTCGGCTTCGGGGTCGGCCAGTTCATCATGGGCCCGCTGTCGGACCGCTTCGGCCGCCGCCCGGTGCTGCTCGGCGGCATGACCGTCTACACAATCGCCGGCCTGCTCGCGATCATGGCGCCCTCCTTCGAGACGCTGCTGCTGGCCCGCGCGCTGCAAGGCCTCGGCACCGCCGCGACCCGCGTGATCGCGACCTCGATCGTGCGCGACTGCTACGCCGGCAGGCGCATGGCGAGCGTGATGTCGCTGGCGATGATGGTGTTCATCGCGGTCCCCGTGATCGCGCCGTCATTCGGCCAGGCGGTGATGCTGCTGACGCATTGGCGCGGCATCTTCGTGGTGCTCATGGTCTATGGCGTGATCGCGCTGGCCTGGAGCGCGCTGCGCATGCCGGAGACGCTGCCGGACGAGTTGCGCAAGTCGCTGGCGATCCCGGAGGTGCTCTCGGCGTTCCGCCAGACCGTCACCAACCGCCAGACGCTCGGCTACGCGCTCGCCGCCGGCGGCGTGCAGGGCTCTCTGTTCGCATTCGTGTTCTCCTCGCAGCAGATCTTCACCGAGATCTTCAAGCTCGGACACTACTTCCCGGCCGCCTTCGCGGCCGCCGCCGTCGGCGTCGCGATCGCCGGCTTCCTCAACTCGCGCATCGTCGGCCGCATCGGCATGCGCGTGATCTCGCACGCGGCGCTGACCGGCTTTGCCGTGGTCGCCGCGGTACTGCTCGTCGCGGTGAAGACGCAAACCCTCTCGTTAGCGCTGTTCATGGCGCTGGCGGCGCTGATGATGTTCGCCTTCGGCCTGATGATGGCGAATTTCACCGCGCTTGCCATGGAGCCGCAGGGCAGGATCGCCGGCACCGCCTCCTCGCTCTATGGCACGATCACCACCCTGCTCGGGATCGGCATCGGCACCACGATCGGCCAGGACTATGACGGCACGCTGTTGCCGTTCGCGACCGGCTTCTTCCTCTGCACGCTGGCCGCGCTGGCGGTGGTGCTGGTGACGGAGAAAGGCCGCATGTTCCGGCCGCACCATCACCCGATTTGACGGCCTGTAGCCCGGATCGAGCGAAGCGAAATCCGGGATTCGTCCTGCGGGTAAAGTCTTCCCGGATGCGCTTCGCTCCATCCGGGCCGAATCTGAGACGACCTCAGGCTTCCCGCGGCCGTCCCACGCCGCTCCGTGCCCGCAACGGAACCATTTTCCGCCGCGACGTCGCAAATCCCTCCATGCCGAGCTGCCACTGCAGCCCGACGATTGCGCCCTTGGTCGGTTGCAGCAATCCGAGTGCGCTGAACAGCGTGAACGGCAGCCAGATCGCCAGTTGCAGCCAGGCCGGCGGTGCGTAGGTCATCTCCATCCAGAGCAGCGACGGCACCACGATGTGGCCAACCACCACGATGACGAGATAGGCCGGAAAATCGTCGGCGCGCTGCGGGGTGAAATCCTCGCCGCACACCTCGCAATGATCAGCGACTTTCAGGAAGTGGCCAAACAGATGGCCGCGTCCGCAATTCGGGCACTTCATCGTAAAGCCGCGCCACAGCGCTTTTGGCAGGGAAACCGTGTTTGTCATGGCCGTCATCCTTGACCTGATCCGTTGATCCATACAATATGGATCAAGAGACCTACAATCAAAGACAAACCGCTGGATTGCATGGATTGGATCCCTACAGTTTCGGAGTGGCAGGGCCCGATGTTCCTGCGCATCGTGGATGCGCTGGCCGCTGATATCGCCAGCGGGGCGCTGGTGCGCGGGCAGCGGTTGCCGACCCACCGCGCGCTGGCCACGGCGCTCGACATCGACCTCACCACGGTGACACGCGCTTACGGTGAAGCGCGCCGGCGTGGTCTGCTCGACGCGCGCGTCGGCCAGGGCACGTTCGTCTCGGAGACGACCGCGCGCGCCGCTTCCGACCTGCCCGCGCCCGTCAACATCGACCTGTCGATGAACCTGCCGCCGCAGCCGGTCGAAGCCAATCTCGACCTGCGCATCGCGCAGGGGCTGGCGACGATCCGCGCCGACGCCGGCTTTTCCGCCTATCTCGGCTATGCGCGCCCGGGCGGCACCAGCGAGGAGCGCGAGGTCGCGGCCTCATGGCTGCAACCGCGCGTGCCGCAGGCGTCCGCCGACCGCATCGTGATCTATCCGGGGTCGCAGGCGATCATCTTCAACGCCCTGCTCGCACTGACCTCGCCCGGCGATGTCGTGCTGACGGAAGCCTTGACCTTTCCGGGGGTGAAGGCCGCTGCGGCGCGGCTCGATGTTCGCCTCGTCGGCGTCGCGATGGATGCGGAAGGCGCACGCCCCGACGCGCTCGACGAGGCTTGCCGCAAGCACAGGCCGAAGGCGGTTTATCTGGTGCCGACGCAGCAGAACCCGACCACGGCGACGATGAGCGCGGCCCGACGCAAGGCGATCGCCGACATCATCAGGAAGCGCGGCTGCATCCTGATAGAGGACGATGTCTACGGCCCGCTCGAGCCGCAGGTGGCGCCGATCGCGACCCTGATCCCCGAGCATACCTGGCTCGCGGCGAGCATCGCCAAATGCATCGCGCCGGCGCTCCGCGTCGCCTATCTGCTGGCGCCCGATCCGGCCGCCGAGCAGCGCATGCGCGCCGGCCTGCAGGCCACTATGCAGATGCCGCCGTCGCTGATGGTGGCACTGGTCACGCAATGGCTGCGCTCCGGCATCGCCGGCGAGATCATCCGCGCCATCCGCAACGAGGCGGCAGCCCGCCAGCAACTCGCCACCCGCTTCCTGAAGGGCGTGAGCTATGCGGCGCGGCCGGCCAGCCATCATATCTGGATGCCGCTGCCGAAGCATTTCGACGGCACCGACCTGCTGTCGCATCTGATGCGCAACGGGCTGGCCGTGGTCGGCGAAGACGCCTTCTCGGTAGGCGACGCCGCGCCGCGCGGGCTACGCGTGTCGCTCGGCGCCGCACGCAATCGCGCCGAACTGAGCCAGGCGCTGCAAGTGCTGTCGCGGGCGGTCCGCACGCCGGTTGGCGCCACGCAAATCGTCTGAACTTGAATATCCGTCGCAAAGACGATGACACGAAAATGCTATGTCGCACCTGATGGCCGCGCTAGAGTTCGGCGCGCTTACCATCGGGGCCCCCGTCCATGCCACGCAGATTTCACCCGGCTCGCGAAGCCGCGTCGATTGTCAGGCGCGGATGGCTTGCGATCGGCATGGCGGTCGCGCTCGCCGCAAACCCGACCAGCGCGGCGCGCGCCAACGACGTCCCGCCCCCGCGGCCCGAAAAGCTCGAGCGCATCACCGCGTTCTTCAACGACGAGGTCGACAGCGGGCGGATACCCGGCGCGGCGATCCTGATCCAGCAGCACGGCAAGCCGGTCTATCTGAAGACCTTCGGCTATCGCGACGTCACCACCAGGGCGCCGATGAAGCCGGACACGATCTTCGCGCTGCACTCGATGACGAAGCCGGTCACCAACGTCGCCGCGATGATGCTGGTCGACGAAGGCAGGCTGTCGCCACAGGACCCGCTGTCGAAATACATTCCGGCTTTCGCCGACGTGAAGGTCGGCATCGAGCCGGATGGCGGAAACGACCTGAGCAAGCTGGAACTGGTGCCGCCGGTCCGCCCGGTCAACATCGAAGACCTGATGCGGCACACCTCGGGGATCACCTACGAATATATCGGCGCCGATTGGATCCAGAAGCTGTACCGTGAAGGGCATCTGTTCGACGGCAAGTTCGACAACAAGGACTTTGTCGCGCGGCTGGCCAGGCTGCCGCTGTCGCGGCAGCCTGGCACCATGTGGCGCTACGGTCATTCCACCGACGTGCTGGGACGGGTGATCGAGATCATCTCGGGCAAGACGCTCTATCAATTCGAGAAGGAGCAGATCTTCGATCCGATGCGACTGAAGGACACCGAATACGTGCTCGATCCGGAGACCGAACGGACGCGGCTGGCCGAGCCGCTGCCGTCGGACACCATCCTGATCGACGGCGAGCGCGACCGGCGTGCGCACCCCGAGTGGGAATCCGGTGGCGGAGGGCTGCTCTCGACCATCCTCGACTATGCCCGTTTCGCCCAGATGCTGCTCGACGGCGGCGAACTCGACGGCAAGCGTTATCTCAGTCCGGCCGCCTTCAAGGACATGACGACGGACCATATCGGACCAGGCTCCGGCGTCGGCCGCGACTACTGGTACTTTCCCGGTGACGGGTTTGGTTACGGCTATGGCATCGCGGTGCGCACCGATCCCGGCATAGCCAAGCCGCCTCCGCCCGGCTCGATCGGCGAGCTGAAATGGGACAGCGGCAGCGGCACCTATTTCGGTGTCGATCGGAAGCTCGACATGATCTACATCATGCTGGAGCAGACCCAGAACGAACGCCAGCGTATTACCCCGGCGTTCCGGAAGCTGGTCTACGACGCATTCGCGGCCGACTAGAGTCTGCGACGCGGAAGCCGACCTACCCTAGCTGTCGCCCTCGGGCCGCAAGCAGAAGTGGTCGATCCCGAAAGTGCAATTTTTTCCCGCTCAGCGTTTAGACTTGATTAGGGATGCCGTCTCGATCTCACGGCGACCGAGTTCCCGTCGCCCGGGTTTGCAGTATCCGGGTAAGCATTTTTTTAGAGGCCATCCCGCAAGTTCCATTCTGCCGAGCGTAGGCGGAAGGCTCCTCGATCGCATTCTCCCGTCCTTGCCTATGGAAACCGGAATTGCCGCTGCCGGGACGACCGGCAACTGAGGGACAGGTCATGCCGCGCGTTTGTTTTCGTCGTTTCGCAAGAGATCGCAGGGCGAACGTCGCCGTGATCTTTGCCCTCACGATGGTGCCGACGATCTATGCGCTGGGCCTGGCAATGGACTACACGCAGGCCTTGCGCAAACAGACCCAGCTGGACGCCGCCACCGACGCAGCCGCTATCGCGGCCGTCAGGCCCGCAATGCTGCAGCAAACCGATGCCGTTGCCCAGGCGGCTGCGCTGTCCGTCTTCCAATCGACCGCAAACAACCTTTCCGGCCTGTCATCGATCCCGACGCCGACGATCACCATCACCGATTCCGGACTCTCACGCACGGTCACGGTTTCGTATCAGACCAAGTCCAACAACAACTTTCCGGCCTTCCTTGGCAGCGCGGCCTGGCCGATCAGCGGCTCGTCGACGGCAAAGGCATCGAGCGCGCCCAACATGAACTTCTATCTGCTGATGGACGACTCGCCGTCGATGGGGATCGGAGCGACCCTGACCGACATCAACAATCTCATCGTGGCCACCGCCCCCGCAAAACAGTCAGCCGGATCATCGCAGAATTGCGGCTTCGCCTGTCATGAAACCAATATCAGTCACGACGGCGGGACCAAGGACAACCTTACGATCGCACGCAACAACAGTGTCACCTTGCGGATCGATCTCGTGGTGAATGCCGTCAACCAGCTGCTCAATTCATGGTCGAACTGCCCGCAGACCGGCGTGTCGGGTGGCGTCATGCAGTGCATGTCGTCCCTGAACAACACGACCTATAAAGCGGCGCTTTATACGTTCGACACGGGCTTGAACACGCTCGCGACGCTGACCACCCCGACGAGCGCCGGAACCCAGGTTTCCAACATTGCGCTGATGCCGGTCCTCTACCAGAACTGCGTCACTTCGTCGTCCTGCAACACCGACTATGGCACGAACATCGCCGGCGCGCTCACCAGCCTGAACAACATCATGCCGACCCCGGGCCTTGGCAGCAATACGACGGGAGATACGCCGCAGGAGGTTGTGTTCCTTGTCACCGACGGCGTCGAAGACAAGATCGTCTCGAGCTGCCCCAACGCGAGCTTTGCCTCCAACAGCAGATGCCAGCAGCCGCTCGACACGACGATGTGCACGACCATCAAGAACCGGGGAATCAAGATTGCGATCCTCTACACGGAGTATCTGCAACTTATCAATCTCGGCCCAAGTCAAAATATTACGGACAGCTGGTACATGAGCTGGGTCAACCCCTACGACGGCCCGACCTCCGCAACCGGCAAAATCGCGCAGAATCTCCAGGCGTGTGCTTCGCCCGGCTTCTTTTCGGACGTCACAACCGGCGGCGACATTTCGACGGCGCTGACGAACCTGTTCATCAAGGTCGCTTCAAGCACCGCCAGCCTCACGCAGTAAGAACAGCGCCATGCACGAAGTGAATACATCACGTACAGTGCGCCGCAATCGTCGCGCTGCCTTCATCACGGATCGACGTGGCGCTACCGCGGTCGAGTTCGCGATGGTCGCCGCACCGTTTCTAGCGCTCGTCGTCGCGCTGATTCAGACGTTTGTGGTGTTTTTTGCGCAAGGCGTGCTGGAACAGGTGGTGCAGCAAGCCGGCCGTCAAATCATGACCGGGCAAGTGCAGAATGCGCAAATGACGCAGAGCGCCTTTCAACAGGTCGTTTGCAACCAGACAAAGATCCTCTTCAACTGCAGTGGCTTGATGGTCGACGTGCAGGTTGCCGCGTCATGGTCGTCGACCAATACAACCGCGCCCACGTTGACCTACAACGCCCAGGGGCAGGTCACGAATACCTGGCAATTCAATCCCGGCACCGCGGGCAATATCGTCATCGTCCGGGTGATGTATCTGTGGCCGGTCGTCGGAGGGCCGCTCGCCTTCAGCCTGTCAAATCAACCCAACGGCAGCCGCATGATCATGTCGACTGCCGCGTTCCAGAATGAGCCGTCGTCCTGAAGGTTTGCCAATGACCAGCCTGTCATCTCGCGTGCGCGAACTATGGATCGACGCCAAGGCCATCGCAGCGGTGGAGTTCGCTCTGCTTCTGCCGTTCATGCTGCTGCTCTACATCGGCGGCGTCGAACTCGGCAACGGCATGGCGATCAACGTCAAGGTCACCGAAACGGCACACTCCGTCGCCGACATGATTTCGCAGAACACGCAGGTCAGCGCGGCCCAGGTGCAGAGCATCCTGGCGGCTTCGACGGCAATCATGGCTCCCTATGCCACGACCGGCGGCAGCGGCTCGCTCATCACGGTCACGGTGTCCGGAGTGTCCACGGACAGTAGCGGCAAAACCACCGTACAATGGAGCGAATCGTACAATGGATCGACCGTTTCAACGGGGCGGCCGGTTGGTCAGGTGATGGCCTTGCCCGCTTCGTACAGCGGAGCGGCAAACTATAATACTTCGCTCATTCTGGGCGAAGTCTCCTACGCCTATACACCTAATCTCGGCTTCGCGGTCAAAGGGACCATCACGCTTCAGGACAGCTACTATCTGTTCCCGCGCTGTTCGACGAACAGCCCTGCCAACGCGAGCTTTCCATACTATGACGTCAAGTACACGGCCGCGACGACGTGTACTTGCATCCAGCACCTGCAGCAGAAGATCTGCTAGCGCGCAGTCGAATCCCCGACGGGCATCGCTCTCATCACGACGCGGTCGCAGCACGCGCACCGATGCCGCGCGGCAAGATCCCGCTCCATGCCTACACCTCCCGCCATCGTCGCTTTCCTCACGTTATATACTATCGTATATATCGTTGACGACAAGGCAGGCGGGTGAACAATCCGGTCGGGAACCCTGCAAGACCTGACTAGCCGCCGACCGGCGACGATCGCCTCGACAGTCCTGCCTGGTTGGACCAGGCCCCATCAGGAAACGCGATCATGAAAAAACAAACAGACGACGCGGGATGTCCGCGCGCAAAGGGTGAACTGCTCAAGATCCGTCGCGCATCTGCGCTTGGCGCGGCGGCCATCATCCTCATATCAGGCACATCGGGCGCGGCACGCGCCGAGACGGCCCCTGTCGGCGTTCCCGACAAGAGCTTTCCGGAAAGCGTGACCTCGACATCCGACGGCGCGCTCTATGTCGGCAGCTTCAACCTCGGCGGCGTTACGAGAATCCCGTCCGGCGGCACTCCCGAGCAGCTGGTCAAGCCGGGCGCCGGTGGCAGCCGCTCGACGCTCGGCGTGCTCGCCGACGAGAGAAGCGGCACGCTCTATGTCTGCTCCAACGACATCAGCGGCCTCGGCGTCGCAGGTCCGGGCGACGTCAAGGGCGCCTGGCTGAAGACCTTCGATCTCAAGAGCGGCACGCCCAAGGGCAGCTTCGCGCTTGGTGATCCCAGGTCATTCTGCAACGATATCGTGGTCGGCGGCGACGGCACCGCCTATGTCAGCGATTCCGGCGCACCGATCGTCCATAGCCTCAAGCCCGGTGCCACCGATCTCGCGACCTTTGCCACCGATCCGCAGCTCGCGCCGGCCAAGGACGGTGTCGGGCTCGACGGCATTGCGATCGGCGCCGACGGCAATCTCTATGTCACGACCTTCATTCCCGCAAAACTGTTCCGGGTCGCGGTCAAGGACGGCAAGGCGGGCGCGGTGACCGAACTGAAACCGTCGCGGCCGCTCGATCATGCCGACGCACTGCGCGCGTTCGGCAATGGCTTTCTCATGATCGAGGGCAATGGCAAGCTCGACAAGGTCACGGTCAGGGACGACCAGGCCGAGATCGACACCATCAGGGACGGATTTGACGGGCCGGTGTCCGTGACGCGGATCGGCAACGCCGGCTGGGTTGCCGAAGGCAAGCTGTCCTACATCATCGGCGACAACAAGGGGAAGGACCCCGGCCCGTTCAAGCTGACGCCGGTGGCACTGCCGAAGTAGTGGCCGGCCGACTCAGTGCACCTCTCCCGCCTGCGGGCCCGCAAGCGGGAGAGGGAATGTCATTGCGATGCTGCTGCCACTCAGCCCAAGCCGACATCTGCTAGATCACGTAAAACCCGTGCGTCCCGTCGCGGCGAAGCTGCTCGACGAGGCCGTACTCCCACTCGAGATAGGCCTGCATCGCCTGCTCGGCGGCGTCGGTGCCCTCATAGGGGCGCCGGTAACGCTGCGCCGGATCCGGCTTCGGCAGCACGAGCGGCGGGCCGATGTCGAGCGTGCCGTCATAGCCACCCTCGAGCACGTAGGCTTCCCAGCCCATCTGCGCGAGCCAGGACGCGGTCATGTCGGCGCGGATGCTCCTGTTATCGGTCAGCACGATGCGCGCGCCGCGCACCGGGGCCGCCATGTCGATCTCCTGGACGAGCTGGCCGCCGGCGTAGTGGTGGAAACCGGCAAGGTGACCGGCCGCGTATTCGTCGGCCTCGCGCACGTCGAAGCGATAAAGCGTGCGATGCGTCGCCGCCTCCAGCATGGCGAGGTCGCGCAGGCCGATATGCCTGACGCCGGCACGATAGGCGACGTCGCGCGCCTTGTCGCCGGCACCCTCGAACGGCCCGGATTCGCCGCGCCTGCCGGCGCCGTGCTCGAGACTGTGCCGGGCAAGCGTCCAACCGATCGTCCCGTTGCGCAACGCCCGGACCTTGTTGGGCAGGCCGGCATTGATCAGGGACTGCGTCCCGATGATCGAACGGGTACGGCCGGCGCAGTTGACGATAACAGTGGTGTCGGGATCGGGTGCCGCGCGGCCGGCACGCAGCACCAGCTCGGCGCCGGGCACGCTGACCGAGCCCGGAATGTTCATGGTGGCATATTCGTCGAAACGGCGGACATCGAGGATGGCGATGTTGGCGTTCTCCTCGATCAGGGAGGCGACCTCGTCGGCGCTCAGCGACGGCGTATGCCTGCGCGACTCGACCAGTTCGCCAAAGGCCTTGGCATAGGAATTGACGTCCGCGAATATTTCGTAGCCGGCCAGCCGCCAGCCCTGCAGGCCGTCGGCAAGCGCCCGAACATTGCTGTAGCCGAGCGCCTCGAACTGCCCCTTCGCGGCGGAGACCAGCCCCTCGCCGTCATCATAGAGCACGACCGGCACGTCCTTGCGCGGCAGGCGCAACTCAGCCTCGAGCGCGATCCGCTCCCCCGCCATGTTGGCGGCAAACAACGGATGGCCGGTGGCGAACTGCGCCTCATGCCTGATATCGAGCAGGGCGATCTCCTGGCGCAGCATCAGCGCCGAGCGGACATCCTGGGGCGAGACGGTGGTAGCGGTCATGACATGTGGGCCTGGGCGGAATGCGACGATCGCTTTCCTGTATGCCGAAATGACGCCCCGTCAATGGTCCGCATGATGCGCGCAGCGGTCCCCTGCATGGCCTGCAAGTCTCCACATCTTTAAGAGTCAAGGAACGAAACGCGCGGATGCCGCTTTGCTCATCCGGGCCCGCTTGCTACGTTCCGATCGGCCCCATTGGCGCCCGATCAGACCTTCCGGACAAGAGAAGGTGGTGGGGCCGAACCAGAAGCCCGGGAGGATGACCATGAGAACCGTTGGAAACGAGCCGCTGTCGCGCCATGCCCTCGCCTTCGTTCTGGCCGGCGGGCGCGGCAGCAGGCTGATGGAGCTGACCGACAAGCGCGCCAAACCGGCTGTCTATTTTGGCGGCAAATCCCGCATCATCGACTTCGCCCTATCCAACGCCGTCAATTCCGGCATCCGCCGCATCGCGGTGGCGACGCAATACAAGGCGCACAGCCTGATCCGGCATCTGCAGATGGGCTGGAACTTCTTCCGCCCGGAACGAAACGAGAGCTTCGACATCCTGCCTGCGAGCCAGCGCGTCTCCGAGACGATGTGGTATGTCGGCACGGCAGACGCGGTCTATCAGAACATCGACATCATCGAAGCTCACGGCACCAAGTACATCCTGGTGCTCGCCGGCGACCACGTCTACAAGATGGACTACGAGATCATGCTGAAGCAGCATGTCGAGAGCGGCGCCGATGTCACCGTCGGCTGCCTCGAGATGCCGCGCTCGGAATCCAGCGGCTTCGGCATCATGCATATCGACGAGAAGGGCCTGATCCAGTCCTTCCTGGAGAAGCCCGCCGATCCGCCGCCGATGCCGGGCAAGCCCGACAAGTCGCTCGCCAGCATGGGCATCTACGTCTTCAATTCGGAATTCCTGTTCGACGAACTGCGCCGCGATGCCGCCGATCCGAACTCGGCCCACGATTTCGGCAAGGACATCATCCCCCATATCGTGAAGCACGGCCGCGCGATCGCGCATCAGTTCAACGATTCCTGCGTCCGCTCCGGCGACGATCCCCGCGCCTATTGGCGCGATGCCGGCACGGTCGACGCATATTGGGGCGCCAACATCGACCTCACCGACGTCGTGCCGGAGCTCGACCTCTACGACCGCGCCTGGCCGATCTGGACCTATGCCGAGATCACGCCGCCGGCCAAATTCGTCCATGACGAGGACGGAAGGCGCGGACACGCAGTCACCTCGCTGGTGTCGGGCGCCTGCATCATCTCGGGCGCGGCGCTGCGCCGCTCTCTGCTGTTCACCGGCGTGCATGTCAATTCATACGCCTATGTCGAGAACGCGGTGATCATGCCCTATGTCGATGTCGGCCGCGGTGCGCGGCTGAAGAACGTCGTGATCGACCGCGGCGTCAGGATTCCGGAAGGCCTGGTGGTCGGCGAGGATCCCGAGCTCGACGGCCAACGCTTCCGCAGGACGGAGCAGGGCATTTCGCTGATCACGCAGCCGATGATCGACAGGCTCGGCACATGACGCCAATCCGCGTCCTCGCGGTCGCCTCGGAAATCTACCCGATCGTCAAGACCGGCGGCCTCGCCGACGTGGCCGGTGCGCTGCCGGCGGCGCTGAAGGAGCACGGCGTCGCGACGCGCACGCTGGTGCCCGGCTATCCCGACGTGCTCAAGGCGCTGCCCGCGGCGGAGACGCTGCTGCAGTGGCCTGAATTCTACGGCGGCCCGATCCGCGTGCTCGGCGGCACGCATGACGGCCTCGATCTGTTCGCGCTCGACGCGCCGCATCTGTTCGCGCGCCCCGGTAATCCCTATGTCGGGCCCGACGGCCGCGACTGGCCCGACAACGGCGTCCGCTTTGCGGCACTGTCGCGAATGGCGGCCGAGATCGGCCAGGGTACGCTTCCATCCTTCGTGCCCCACGTCGTGCATGCGCATGACTGGCAGGCCGGGCTGGTGCCGGCCTATCTGCATTACGGCCGCCAGCCGCGACCCGGCACCGTGATGACCGTGCACAACCTCGCCTATCAGGGGCAGTTCTCGCCTGACATGCTCGCGACGTTCGGTCTGCCGCAGGATGCCTACGCGATCCGCGGCGTCGAGTATTACGGCACGATCAGCCTGCTCAAGGCCGGCCTGCAATTCGCCGACCGCATCACGACGGTGTCCCCGACCTATGCGCGCGAGATCCAGGGCGACGATGGCGGCATGGGGCTCGGCGGCCTGTTGCGTGAGCGCGCCGGCGTACTCCGCGGGATCCTCAACGGCATCGACCTGTCGGTGTGGAATCCGGAGACCGATCCGCATATCGCCGCGCGCTACGGCGCGTCTCACCTCGCGACGCGCGCGGCCAACAAGGCGGCGTTGCAACGGCGCTTCGGGCTCGAGCCGTCCGGAGAGGCGCTGCTGCTCGGCGTCGTCAGCCGGCTGTCCTGGCAGAAGGGCCTCGATCTCATGCTCGAGACCATTCCGACGCTGCTGAGCGAAGGCATGCAGCTCGCCCTGCTCGGCAGCGGCGATCGCGACCTGCAGGATCGCTATTCCGCGCTGGTGCAGGCCCATCCGGGCCGGATCGGTGTCGTGATCGGCTATGACGAGGCACTGGCGCATCTGATCCAGGCGGGCGCCGATGCGCTCGCGGTGCCGTCGCGCTTCGAGCCCTGCGGCCTCACCCAGCTCTGCGCGCTGCGCTATGGCGCGGTGCCTGTTGTCTCCGACGTCGGCGGCCTTGCGGACACTGTGCTCGATGTCGACGAGGTAGCCATGGAAGGCGGGGCCGCGACCGGCGTCAAGTTCGCGCCTGTGACCGCAGAGGCGCTTGCCCATGCGCTGCGCAAGGCGAACCTGTTGTTCAACGACGACGTGACCTGGCGCCGGCTGCAGCATGCCGGCATGACGACCGACGTGTCCTGGAACAATCGTGCCGGCCAGTATGCCGCGCTCTATCGCGACCTGATCGCGGCGCGGCAGGCGGCGCAGTAGCGCGATCAGTGCAGGAGATCGCAGGTCGCGACGCGGTTGATGTCGGCGAGGCGCCGCTCGGCATTGCCCCGCAGATCGAGGCTCGCGACGAGATCGAGCAGCCGGCCATAGGCGCGATCGGCGACCGCGACCGGCAGTGGCTCCTCGTCGAAAGCCTCGATGTAGCTGCCGACGAGACCGCTCAGCAGCCGGCACACGGCCCGTTGCCCGGGGTCGTCGCTGCTCAAGGTCTCGAGTTTCTGCTGGAAAGTCCTGAAGGTCCGCAGCCCGTGGTGCTGTCGCGCGAGCCACGCATGCAAATCGGACGTCACGAGTTCGGTCATGTCAGCCTCTTCGAAATGGAGAAGAAGCTACCGGCTTGTATAGCCGACGACAGCGCCGCGCCATCGCTATTTTCGCATCCCTGTCAGGCGTTCAGACCGCCGCTGCATCGACTCGGCATGGACCCACGTCAAAGCCGCGCAAGCGCGGGCAGGATCCTGTAGCGCGCGATCTCGTGCGGATACTCGCCGCGATTGGCGAGCAACACGATACCGAGCCTGTGCGAGGGCACGAGGCCAACATAGGCCGAGGCGTTGTTGAGGCCGCCTGGCTTGTCGATGACGGTGACGTTGTCGAGACGGACATGCTCCCACGCCATCGCCTGCCCGAACGTCTCGTCGACGCGAAATTGCTCGCGTTCGGTCATCTCCAGCGCCGTGCGCAGCTCGGGATCGATCACCGCGCCGTCAAGACAGGCACGGATGAACGTGCCGAGATCGTGGGTGGAGGAGAACATCTGGCCCGTGCCCGGGAAATCATAATAGCTCTGCTGGTTGCCCGGCGGGCCGATCGGCATGCCCTGATAGGAATAGCCTTGCACCATCCGCTGCATGATCGCGGGCTGCGCCACCGAACGATTGTCCTCGCCGCGTTCCGGAATGAATGTCGAGTTCATGCCGAGCGGTCTGAGGATGCGGCTTTCGATCAGTGCGCTGATCGGGATGCCATAGCGCCGCTCCAGGACGAGCTGCAGCAGAACATAGCCGGCGTGGGTGTAGATGCGCTGCTTGCCCGGCGCTTCTCCCGCCTGCGGGGTCCATGCATTGAGCATCGCGATGAGCTGATCGCGGCTGAACGTTTCGTTCGGCCAGGGCGGATGATCGGTCGGCAGCAGCAGCCCCGACGTGTGCGTGACGAGCTCGCCGATGGTGACGCGACTGACATAATCGCCGTGCAGTTCGGGCAGGTATTTGCTGACGGGATCATCTAGCCGCAACTCGCCGCGCTCGGTGCCGAGCGCCACCAGCGTCGCCTCGAACAGCTTCCGCAGCGAAGCGAGACTGAACAGCGTGTCCGGCGTCACGGGGCGCTTCGTGGCGCCGTCGGCGAAGCCGTAGTCGAAGAATGTCAGCTCGCCGCCGGCATAGACGGCCGCGGCAAGGCCGCCCGGCTCGGCCGCTGTCGCGGTCGGCGCCAGCTCGCGCGTCACGATGTCGCTGATCCTGGCCTGCATGTCGGACTCCGCGCGCGCGTGCGGCGTCGGGGTGATGGATAAGGCCAACAACAGCGCTGCGATCGAGGCCGGGAACCACAGTCTCATGGAAGCTATCATCCGGATGCAGGAGCCTTGAGGCCGGCTCGATGTAACGGTCGAGCCGCAGCGACTGCCTGACCTTACCGTATGGACCGCATGCTCGAATTCACGATTGCGCGCGCTGCAGATCCCGCGGCGCTCTCCGGAGACCCCGTCCGGACACTGCTACTCAAGGTTCAGATAGTAGCGCCACTCGGTCCCCATATTGTCGTCGGTGACGAGGGCCTTGTCCGTGGTTCGCGACAGCAGGGTGGGACACTGCTCGATCATGCTGCCATCGAGGCGATATTCCTGCATCAGCGCGTCGAGAAATTCGCGATCGGCGCGGTCGGTCAAATTGAACTCGGGCTTGCCGTCGATCGTGTAGCTTTCCAGGACCTTCCGCCACCGTTCATAGTTCCAGTCGATCGGGGCGTTCGACGCGACCACGTGGTTCGTGAATCGCGCGCCGTAGGGAAACGCGGTGCAGCCGGTCTTCTCGACCCGTCGCGAAAAGGTCGCGTTGTAGAACATGATGCCGCCAGGATTGAGGTGCCGGCCGACAAGCTGGAGAAACTCGGTCGAAAGCAGGTTCGTCGTGTTGGCGCGGAAATTCCACGTCGTGTTGGAAACGACCGCATCGAACGTGCGTCCGGGATGCCGGTTCAACCAGCGCCGTCCGTCGTCCTCGATGATCGTGACCTTCGGATTGTGCAGCACCGATTGCACCTCGGGCTGCTCCGCGATCAGCCGGGTGTAACCCGGATTGATTTCGACGATGGTGAGCCGTTCGACAAACGGGTTGTTGGCGATGACTTGCGCCCAGGAGCCCGTTGCCAGCCCGATCATCAGCACCTCGCGCGGCGCGGGATGAAACAGGCTGAGCGCAAACGGGCGTATGATGCCGTTGCGATCGGATTTCAGGCTGGTGTTGAAGCGCCCGTCATACATGCCGTTGCCGAACACGGTGCCGTCGGTATCGACCGTGATGACGCCGCTGCGGTTCTCGACCACGCGCGCGAACGGGTGGTCGGATCTCGCATGAGCCTGAAGGTTCTCGAACAGGTTCCGGGAAAGGGGCGGCGCGATGACCGTTCCGGCGCCGAAAACCGCAACGGCGATCGCGACCGCCTTCCCCCGCGCACCAGCCACGGTGCTGGACCTGTAAATCAGGATAAGGGAACACATCGTTCCGATCGCGAGCAACAGCATGCTCATCTGCTGCGAATCGAGATGATTGGCCAGCACAAAGCCGGTGAGGACGGCGCCTGTGGCACATCCGGCGATGTTCGCGCTGTAGAGCAGCGCAGTCTGCATGCCGGCGCGGCCATCCGCGGCGACGCCGAAATGCGACAGGAAAGGCAGCAGCGCGCCCCATTGCCGCCCGATCAGGTAGATGCCGGCCAGCATGATCAGGATCAGGCCGAACCCCGTCCCGGCGCCCTGGGTGACGAGCGGAAGGAAGGCAGCGCCGAACACATTGGCCCAGATCAGGCCCTTGGCCGCCTCGTGGATCGCGTCTGCGGGAGACAGCGT
The DNA here is from genome assembly GCF_018130215.1 of Bradyrhizobium jicamae. Classification (GTDB taxonomy): domain Bacteria; phylum Pseudomonadota; class Alphaproteobacteria; order Rhizobiales; family Xanthobacteraceae; genus Bradyrhizobium; species Bradyrhizobium jicamae_A. The sequence goes on along the minus strand of NZ_JAFCKQ010000002.1, from coordinate 518,540 downwards.
CGCGCAAAGGCGGCTCGCATTGTATGCGCCTCCGGCGATGCCCGCCAGAAAGCCGCACAACACGACGGCGAATGCCATCGAGCTCGATCCGGAAGCAAACGACGCAACGCGAAACAGGAATATCTCGGAGGACAGCGAGACAAACCCGCCGATGGCAGCGAGCAGCATCACGAGCGGAATCGACAGGATCGGTTGCGCCGTGCGCACGCGGGCCGGCGAAACGCGGGTCTCGTCCGCTTCCAGGCGACGATACCAGGCCATGAATGCACCAAGTGCGACCGCGATATTGATCGCGGCGGCGATGCGCACCGCGGCCTGCATCCCGAAATAGGGAAAGATGACGAAGGCGGAGAGCAGGCAGGCCGCGGACGCACCCAGTGTGTTGACGTAGTAGAGCAGCCCGACCGAACGGGCGACCTGGCCCGACGTCCGCACCAGGTGCGAGACCAGGATCGGCAGCGTCGCTCCCATCAGCAGCGTCGGGATCAGGACCAGCAGCAGATTGACCGCGGCGATCGCCGGCAGCGGCCAGTCCAGCGCGAGGTCACCGACCTGCTCGAAGATCGCAAGCGACGCGAGCCCGAAGATTGCGGTCAGCATCTCGATCACGCCGAGCAGCAGCAGCGGCCGCACGGCTCCTCGCCGCGTGATCCATCCACCGGCGAGGCTGCCGAGACCGAGCCCGAGCATGAAGGCTGTCACGACGATGGTCACGGATTCCGTGTTGACGCCAAAGATGCGAAACAGGCTCCGCTGCCAGGTCAGCTGATAGATGAGCGCGGGAACTCCGGAGAAGAAGAACAGGACAGGCAGGATCCGATGCCGCAGCGCCAATGACGCTGAACCGGTCGCCGACATTTCAAGGGCGGTCACGTTCAACTCCCAGCCGAGGGAGGTGTTTGATTAGCAATAAATCGTCAATCAACGGTTGCGGCCGCGAATTGGATTCGAGTGACCGACGCCTGCCCGCGGGTTCCGCAATCGATGGGTCCAGATAGCCGAGCGGACGAGGTATCAGGATACGGCAATCTATTCAATGCGCAACGGAACCACCGAGCGCGGTAACGATGCCATGAACAGCACCACGCAGACGCAGAGCAGGACGATGTCCTTGAAGATGAATTCGCCGGTCAGATTCCAGGCCATCGGATCCGTCGACAGGCTCCACCTCACGACACCCGGCGTCGTGAAGAAGAACGACCATGTGATCGCGAAGGTAACGACCCCCATCAACGAGCCGATCGCCGACAGGATCGGGCTGAACGCACCGGCCGCGAGCAGCGCAGCGATACAAAGCTCGACCACCCCGAGGACATAGGCCTCTCCCCTCACGCCGAACACTGACAGCCACGAGACGAACGGGCTGTTGCTGATGAATTGGACGATGCCCTGCGCAGACTGCGGCGTAAACTTCTGCATGCCGAACGAGACGAAGATGACGACCATCACCCAGCGCAGAAGCGCAAGCAGACGATAGGACCCATCACCGATTTCGGCGACGTTGAAAGACTGGTTCATGTGGAGGTTTGTTCCATGCTGCGTTTGATCCCGGCCACCGCGTGCGGCGGCGCACATGACAGCTCATACGCAAGGCGCCGCGCCGCGTTACGCACGGGAGGCGATCGCAGCCTTCACGATGATGTGCAGACGAGGTGACGAGCGTGGGTGCAGCTCAGGCGCGCTGGCGCTGAGGCTTGGCCGCATCCTTCGCAGGCAGCGGCATGGTGAAGCCGTACAGGAACAGGTCCACCACCATGTCGGCGAATTCCCTGGGATCGATCCCGCCCTTCGGGTCGTACCAGGTGTGGCTGAAATTCAGGATGCCGAACAGCATCATGCTGTAGATCTTCTTGGTACGCTTGACGATCTTGCCTTCCTTGTCGAGCCGGATCAGCAGGTCAGAGATCATGTCCACCAATTGGCGTTCCAGCGCCTTGATGGCGTCCTGCTCGGCCTCGCCGAGGAATGACAGGTCGTTCAGGATCACACGCTGCTCATCGCTGGAGCGCGCGTTGAGCTCGACGACGGCCTGGATCGCGGCACGAAACTGCTCCAGCGTGCTCGCCTTGCCGGCCATCGCGGCCTCGACATCCGCGATCATCTCGCGGATATGCGCATCGAGAATCGCGAACAGGATCGCTTCCTTGGAGTCGAAATAGTGATACAGCGCGCCGCGTGACAGCTTGCAGGCATCGGCAAGGTCCGCGATCGACGCGCGCATATAGCCTTGCCGGGCGAACAATCCGCAGGCGGTGGCGAGGATGCCCCGCGCAATGTCGTCGTAGTTCTCCGAGCGCGTCCGCGCCATCGCCGTCTCTCTTCCAAACCGGGCGCCGCCACCGGGCGACCCTGTCTCTCTATACTACCGCCGCGCCTGCGACTGCCCTCGTCTGCACGCCATCCACCAGAACTCGCTCCTGCTCCGCGGCGGCCCTCTGCGTCAAAAAATAATTTGAACGACCGGTCGGATTATATTATCGTGCCCGCCGTCAAGCAAGCAGATCGCGCGCACGCCGGGGCCAACCGGCGGCAACGAGGGAGGCTGTTCGTGGAAGCTCTGAAGGTCGATGCTGTCGTGATCGGAGCCGGCGCAGGCGGGCTGTGTGCCGCCGCGCGCCTTGCCCATGGTGGCCTGCACACGCTGGTCGTCGACGACAAGGATCGGCTCGGCGGCCGCGCCTCGACCGAGGAGATCGACGGCTTCAAGGTCAATATCGGCGCGATCGCGATCGAGTTCGGCGGCGTGTTCGAGGAAACCTTCCACACCGTCGGCGCACCGCTCGACATCCGCGCACCGGAGCCTGCGAGCTCGTTCTTCATCGACGGCAAGCTGATCGACGTCGGCCGCGGCGGCTGGTCGCTGCTGCTCGGCCAGCTGACGAAACAGGCATCGCGGATCCTGGAGAAATTCGCCGACGCCCGCTCCGGGAATCTGCCCGACGGGCGGCAATCGACCGAGGACTGGCTGAAGGGCTACACCGGCAACGCCACCGTGCACGCGATCTTCCGCAATCTTTGCGCCGCGATCTTCGCCTGCAACGCCGCCGAGCTGCCGGCGCGCGCGTTCCTCACCTATTTCACCAGCAAGGGCGCCTTCAAGAAGTTCGGCTTCTGTCCGCAAGGCACGATCGGCGTCTGGAACAGCCTCGGCTCGGCAATCCGGCGCAACGGTGACATCTGGCTCGGAACGCCGGCGACGGCGATCCACACCACTGATGGCCGCGTCGAAGGCGTCACCGTCGCAAGGGACGGGAAACAGCTGCGGATCGACACCGGTCTCGTGATCAGCAATGCCGGGCCGAAAGCCACCGTCGCGCTCGCAGGTGAAGCCGCCTTCCCCGCGGATTACATCGCAAAAGTGAAGGACGTGCTTCGCCCGGCCGCCAACATCGTCATCAATATCGCGAGCCGCGAGCCGCTGATCGGCCATCCAGGCATCGTCACCTTCGGCAAGACGCGCCGGCTCTGCAACATGGCGAATCTCTCCGCGACCTGCCCGGAACTGGCGCCATCGGGCTGGCATCTCTATGTCGCCTACGCCGTGCCCGTCCCCGCGCTCGGCGATTTCGACGAGGATACCGAGGTCGAACTCGCGCTTGCCGATCTCCGCGACCAGTTCGCCAATTTCGATCAGGCCAGGATCCTCTCGATCCGGGTGATGCGCGATGACTGGCCGGCGCAACGCAGCTGCGCCGGCTACGACCTGCCGCGGGAGACCGGCATCGCGGGCCTGTGGTGCGTCGGCGATGCGGTGAAGCAGTATGGCAATGGCGGCACGCAGGCCTGCGCCGAGACCGCGAAGATCGTCACCGATGCGATCCTCGCGGCGCGCCCTCGCGTGCCGCAGGCCGGCCGGGTCTGAGCGCGGTGCCGACGACGCTGCCGACATCGACGCATGCGGCGGCCACGCCGCAGGCCGTTCCCGAACGGGATTGTCTGCTCGAATTCCGCAACATCCGCATCCTCTACGACAATGCGATCGAGGCGATCCGCGACGTCTCGATCGCGGTGCCCGACGGCGGCATCGTCGCCCTGCTCGGCTCCAACGGCGCCGGCAAGTCGACGCTGCTGAAGGCGATGTCGGGCATCCTCTACACCGAAGAGGGCGTGATCGAGAACGGCAGCGTCCGATTCCGTGGCGAGGACGTGCATCATCTCGGTCCCGACGAGCTGGTCCGCCGCGGCATCGTGCAGGTGCCGGAGGGCCGCCGCGTGTTCGCGGCGCTGACCATCGACGAAAACCTGCAAATGGGCGGCTACACCAGGACCAATGCCGAGGCACGCGAGCGCCGCGACAGGGTGTTCGCGCTGTTTCCGCGGCTCCACGAGCGACGCGACCAGATCGCCGGCTACATGTCCGGCGGCGAGCAGCAGATGCTCGCGATCGGTCGCGCGCTGATGACCGATCCCGCCTTGCTCGCGCTTGACGAGCCGTCGCTCGGCCTCGCGCCGCTGATCATCGACCGCATCTACGAGGTGATCGTCCGCCTGCGCGACGAATTGAAGATGACGGTGCTGCTGGTCGAGCAGAATGCCCAGCGCGCGCTCGACATCGCCGACTACGGCTACATCCTCGAGACCGGCCGCGTCGTGCTCGACGGTCCGTCGAAAAAGCTCGTCGCCAACGAGGATGTCCAGGAATTCTACCTCGGCATCTCCGCGTCGGGCCGCAAGAGCCTGCGCGACGTCAAGCACTACAAGCGCCGCAAGCGGTGGCTGTCGTGACCGCGCTGCTCGCGATCGAGAACCTGTCAAAGCGCTTCGGCGGCCTGCAGGCCGTCGCCGACGTCAGCCTGCAAGTCGCGCCGGGCGAGATCTGCAGCGTGATCGGCCCGAACGGCGCCGGCAAGACCACGCTGTTCAACATGATCTCGGGCGTGCTGCGGCCCAGCAGCGGCAGCATCGGCTTCGACGGCATCGATCTCGCCACCATCCCGCCGTGGCGGTTCGCCGCCGCCGGCATCGGTCGCACCTTCCAGAACCTGGCCCTGTTCAAGCACGGCACCGTGGTCGAGAACATCCTGACCGGCCGCCACACCCATCTGCGCTCGACCGTGCTCGATGCCGTGCTGTGGTTCGGCCGCACCCGCCGCGAGGAAATCTCGGCGCGGCAGCGGGTCGAGCACATCATCGAATTCCTCGAGATCGAGCACATCCGGGACGCCGTCGTCGGCACGCTGTCCTACGGCCAGCAGAAGCGCGTCGAGCTCGCCCGGGCGCTCGCCTGCGAGCCTAAACTGCTGCTGCTCGACGAGATGGTTTCCGGGATGAACCAGGAGGAGACCGAGGACATCGCGCGCTTCGTGCTCGACATCCGCGACGAACTCGGCATCACCGTCCTGATGATCGAGCACGAGATGCGCATCGTGATGGACATCTCCGACCGCGTCCATGTGCTCAATTTCGGCCGCAAGATCGCCGAGGGCACGCCCGACGATATCCGGCGCGATCCCGCTGTCGCCGAGGCCTATCTCGGCGGCAATCGCGCCGCGACAACCGCCCGGACAACGACCGGGGCAGACGCCTGATGTCGACGCTGGACAGCCTGCGCACCGCCCACCCGCCGCTGCAGGCGAACGCCGCGCGCAGCGTGGCGCCGACCGATAGCGCTTCGTTCCGCTCGGCGCTGCAGGACGCCGCCATCACCATCCCGCAATTGCTGCGGCAGCGCGCCGCGATGCACGGCGAGGCGCTGGCGCTGCGTGACAAGGATTACGGCATCTGGAATCCCTGTTCCTGGCGGCATTACTACGAGACGGCACGCGCCGTCGCGCTCGGCCTGCTGTCGCTCGGCATCAAGCCCGGCGATCGCGTTGCGATTGCCGGCGAGAACACGCCGGAATGGTTCTATGCCGATCTCGGCGTCCAGATGATCGGCGCCGTCGCGGTCGGCATCTATCCCACCAATCCCTGGGTCGAGCTGCAATACATCGTCAGGCATTCCGGTGCCCGCATCGTCGTCACCGGCGACCAGGAGCAGACCGACAAGGTGCTGGAGGCGATGGCGGGCAATGGCGGTCTGCCCGACCTGGACGCCATCGTCTGCATCGACATGAAGGGCCTGCGCCACTACCGCCGGTCCGAGCTGATGTCGTTCGAGGCGCTCTGCGCGCGCGGCGGGTCGTATGCGCAGGAGAAGCCCGAGGCCAACGCCACGCTGGACCGCCTGATCTCGCAGGGCGCACCCGACGACGTATGCATCCTCGTCTACACGTCAGGCACGACGGGCCCGCCGAAGGGCGCGATGCTGACCCACCGCAACCTGGTCTACGCGGCCTACACATATGCGAAAACCGTAGGCATCACCGACACGCCCTTCGAGGCGGTGAGCTATCTGCCGCTGTGTCACGTCGCCGAACGCTGCTACGGCACCGTGACGCATCTCGTGCTCGGCGGCACCGTCTCCTTTGCCGAATCGATCGACACGGTAGCGATCAACATCCGCGAGATCGCGCCGACCTTCTTCGTCGGCGTGCCCCGCATCTACGAGAAGCTGCAACAGGGCTTTCTGTTCCGGCTCGGCGAAAGCGGCAGGCTGCGGCAGCGCTTCACACGAGCCTGCCTCGCCTGGGGCCGCACGCTGTCCGACCGCCGGCAGGTCGGCAGAGACGGGCTGCTCGATCATGCCGCCTACGCCCTGCTCTATCTCCTGATGTTCCGCAATCTGCAGCGCCATCTCGGCTTCGCCCGCAGCCGCCACCGGCTGTGCGCGGGCGCGTCGATCTCGCCGGAAACGCTGCGCTTCTTCGACATCATCGGCCGGCCCGTGTCGCAGGGCTACGGCCTCACCGAAAGCGGCGGCGTCGCCTTCATCCAGACCGGGAGCCATCACCGGCTCGGCGGCTGCGGCGTGCCGCTGCCGCAGACCGAGTGGAAGTGCGACGCCGACGGCGAGATCCTGCTGCGCAATCCCGGAATCTTCAAGGGCTACTTCCTCGACGAGAAGGCCTCGACCGCCTCGCTCGAGCCTGACGGATGGCTGCGAACCGGCGACATCGTGGAGGTGCTGGACAATGGCGAGATCGCCGTGGTCGACCGCAAGAAGGCGATCATCATCACCGCCGGCGGCAAGAACATCGCGCCGTCCGAGATCGAGAACGCGCTGAAGGACTCCGAATTCATCAAGGAAGCCATCGTGGTCGGGGAGGCCAGGAAGTATCTCGGCGCCATCGTCCAGGTCGACTACGACAATGTCGGCCGCTGGGCCCGCGACCGCGCGCTGGCCTACACCAACTACAAGTCATTGTCGCAGCTTCCCGAGGTTCGTGAGCTGGTCGAGCGTATCGTCAACGACACCAACAAGCGGTTCGCCCGGGTCGAGAACATCAGGCGTTTCGCGATCCTCGAGAAGGAGCTCGACCACGACGACGGCGAATTGACGGCCACGCAGAAGGTGCGACGCGCCATGATCGAGAAGAAGTTCGCGCGCGAGCTCGCCATCATCTACCCGGCGGAGGGCTGACATGCAGTATCTGCTGCAACTCCTGATCTCCGGCCTTGCGATCGGCGCGATCTACGGCCTGATCGCGATGGGCTTCGCCGTGATCTACAAGTCGACGGGCCTGGTCAATTTCGCGCAGGGCGAAATGACCATGATCACGGCCTATGTCGCCTGGACGATCTCGACGACCGTCAGCGGCAACGTGTTCGTGGTCGCGATCGGCGCGATCCTCGCTGCTGTCGTGCTCGGCCTCGTCATCGAGCGCGTCGTGATGCGGCCGATGCTGGGCGAACCCGTGTTCGCCACCGTGATGGTGACGATCGGGCTCGCGGTGATCCTGCGCTCGGCGATCAACTTCATCTGGGACGCCTATCCGCACGGCCTCGATGTCGGCATGGGCCGCGGCATTGCGCATCTCGGCGGCATCGGCGTGCGCACCGGCCAGATCGCGGTCATCGTGACGCTGCTTCTGCTGCTCGCGGCGATCTGGGCGTTCTTCCGCTACAGCAAGATTGGCGTCGCGATGCGCGCGGTGGCGGCCGACGACCGCACCGCGCTCCTGATGGGCATCAGCGCCAAGAAGGTCCATGCGCTGGCGTGGGCCGCCTCCTCGGTGATTTCAGGCATCGGCGGGGTGTTCTTCGCGCTGTCCTACGACCTGTCGCCGGCAATGTTCCAGCTCGGTCTGAAGGCGTTTCCGGCCACGATCCTCGGCGGCCTCGATGCCGTGCTCGGCTCCGGCCTCGGCGGGCTCCTGATCGGCATCACCGAGAACCTCGCCGGCGGCTATATCGGCTCCGGCACGAAGGAGGTCGCGGGCTTCGCGATGATCATCGTGGTCCTGATGGTCCGCCCGTTCGGCATCTTCGGCGAACGCGACATCGAGAGGGTCTGATGCGCACCGGCGATTACAAGCAGACCTATGGCGAACTCGTCGCGCTGGTCGATTCTCCACCGGTCTGGCTGTGGTCGGCGGTGCTGGTGCTGGCGCTGATCGCGGCACCGCATGTGCTGAACTCCTACGCGCTGTCGCTCCTGACCGTCATCCTGATCACGGCGACCGGCGCGCTCGGCCTCAACATCCTGACCGGCTACACCGGACTGATCTCGCTCGGCCATGTCGGCTTCCTCGTCACGGGCGCCTACGCCTATGCGGTCCTGGTCGCCAAATACCAGATGCATCCGCTGATCGGCCTGCTCGGCGCCGGCGTGGTGCCGGCGGCTGCCAGCCTGGTCGTCGGCGCGCCGTCGCTGCGGCTCAAGGGCCTCTATCTTGCCATCACCACGCTGGCCTTCTCCTTCATCATCAACACCGCGATCCTGGAGATGCGCTGGCTCACCAACGGCGCGCGCGGCATCTCCGTGCAGCGGCCACAGATGTTCGGCGTCAGCTTCGACGGCGACGCCGCGTTCACCTATCTCTGTCTGGCAATCGCAACGCTGACGCTGTTCGCCACCCTCAATATCCGCCGCAGCCGCGTCGGCCGCGCCTTTGTGGCGATCAGGGACAACGACACCGCCGCCCGCGTGATGGGCATCAACCTGCACGCCTACAAGCTGCTCGCCTTCGTCACGTCGGCCTTCATCACCGGCATCGCCGGCGCGTTGTACGGCCTCTATCTGTCCTTCGTCAGCGTCGAGGGGTTCCCGTTCCTGCTTTCGATCGAGGCGCTGGCGATCCTGATCGTCGGCGGGCTCGGCTCGGCGCTCGGCGCCGTGCTCGGCACCATCCTGATCGGGCTGCTGCCCGAGGCGACGCGGATCATCCTCGGACTGTTCAGCGCGCAGATGGACGCTCTCTTCACCACCGGTGCACAGGAACTCAAGAGCATGCTCTACGGCCTCGTCATCATCCTGTTCCTGCGCTTCCAGCCGCGCGGCCTGGTCGGCGCGTGGCACGACATCAGGCGGACCTGGGTGCACTGGCCGCTGCGCTACTGACAGGAACAAGCACATCATGAGGAGGATACGATGATCAGACATCCGGCGTTCGCGGCGCTGCTGCTTTCGACCGCCTGCCTTGCGGCCTGTCTTGCCGCCCGTCCGGCGCGCGCCGCCGACCCCGGCATCACCGACACCGAGATCCTGATTGGCGATGTCGAGCCGCTGACCGGACCGCCCGCGCTGCTCGGCGTCGCCGCCTCGATCGGTCACAAGATCGCCATCGCCGAAGCCAACGCCGCCGGCGGCATCAACGGCCGCAAGATCAAATATGTGCTGGAAGACGACGGCTACGTCACCGCGCGCACCATACAGGGTGTCAAGAAGGTGATCGATGTCGACAAGGTCTTTGCCATGCTCGGCATATCAGGCTCCGGCCAGTCGATCGCGGTCATGCCCGTGCTGGAGAAGGCCGGCATCCCGACCGTGATCGACGTCGCGCCGGTCAAGTTCCTGTGGGAGCCGCCGCGCAAGAACGTGTTCGTGATCGGGCAGTCCTACGAGGAGGGCATCATCCACCTCGTCAACTATCTGGCCGACAAGAATCCCGGCAAGAAATGGGGCCTCATCACCCAGGACGACGATTACGGCGTCACCGTGCGCGACGGCTTCGACTCTGTCGTGAAAGCGAAGAAGCTGAACGTCGTCTACAGCGGCAATTACAAGAAGGGCCAGCAGGACTTCTCGTCCGACATGCTGCAGCTCAAGGAATCCGGCGCCGAGGTATTTCTGGCCGGCGGCATCATCGCCGAGAACATCGCGATGATGAAGGAGCTGGAAAAACTCGGCGTCAAGCCGGTGACCGGCATCTTCTGGCCCGGCCGCATCGAGCCGGTGCTCAAGCTGATGGGCCCGGCGGGCGACGGCATCTATGCGGTCGACTATGTCGAACCGTTCGCCGGCGCCGCTGGCAAGGCGTTCCTCGACAAGGCAAAGCCATTGGTGTCGGAGGCCGAGTTCAAGGGCATCAACCGCTACACCATGACCGGCTATGCCGCGGCGAAGGTGCTGATCGCGGCGATCGAGCGCTGCGGCAAGGAGCCGAGCTGGGCCTGCACCATCGCGGAGCTGGAGAAGACCAAGGATGTCGCGACCGGCGTGATGGCGCCGATCAGCTTCGGCCCCGGCGTGCGCTTCTCGAACCAGAAGCTCCAGATCATGCAGGCCGATACGGCGACCTTGAGCTTCAAGCCGGTGAATTGAGGGCGTCATGAAGGTCCTGATCGTCTATGCTCACCAGGAAGCACAGTCGTTCAACAGCGCCCTCCTGGCGCGGTCTGTCGCAGAGCTGACCGCGCACGGGCACGCGGTCAGGATCTCCGATCTCTACGCGATGCGCTTCAATCCGGTCGCGACCGCGGACGATTTCGCCGAGCGCCGGTTTCCCGACCGGCTGCAATATGATCGCGAGCAGAAGCACAACTTCCAGCGCCGCTCGCTCAGCTCCGACATTGTCGCCGAGATCGAGAAGCTGCTCTGGTGCGATCTCCTGATCCTCCAGTTTCCGTTATGGTGGTTCTCCGTTCCCGCCATCATGAAGGGCTGGATCGATCGCGTCTTCGTCAATGGCGCCATCTATGGCAGCGGGCGCCGCTACGACACCGGCGGCCTCGATGGGCGCCACGCCATGGTCGTCACCTCGACTGCGGCCTATCCCGGCATGTGCGCGCCCGACGGTCTGGTCGGAGCGCTGGACGTGATCCTGTGGCCGATCCAGAACGGCATGCTCGCCTATGCCGGCTGCAAGGTGCTGCCGCCCTTCGTGTCCTGGTCGGTCAACTTCGTCGACGAAGCAACACGGCAGCGCTATCTCGACGACTACGCCGAGCGGATACGCCGCATCGAGACCACCAAGCCGCTGTTCTTCCACCCGCTCGCGGATTTCGGCGCAGACTGGCGGCTCAAGCCGGGCGTGACGGCGAAAACCGTCGGTCAAGGCCGGCCGATGAGCCCGGCGTAATCAGACCAGCTCGCGAAGCAGCGCGATCAGTCGGCCACACTCCTCGTCGGTGCCGATGGTGATGCGCAGGAAATCCGCGATCCGCGGCTTGCTGAAATGCCGTACCAGCACGCCCCGCTCGCGAAGCCCGCCGGCAAGATGTGCGCCGCCGCGGCCCGGATGGCGTGCGAAGACGAAATTCGCGGCGGACGGCAGGACCTCGAAGCCGAGCGTGGTGAGATCGCGGACCAGCGTCTCGCGGGTCGCCATGATGCGGCGGCGCGTCTCCTGAAACCAGGCGTCGTCCTCGATCGCGGCGACCGCGCCGGCGATGGCGAGGCTGTCGAGCGGATAGGAGTTGAAGCTGTCCTTCACCCGCTCCAGCGCATCGATCAGCGGCCGCTGCCCGATGGCAAACCCGACCCTCAGCCCCGCCAGGGACCGCGCCTTGGAGAACGTCTGGACCACCAGCAGATTGTCGTGCCGTTTCACCAGCGGCACCGCAGTCTCGGCGCCGAAATCGACATAGGCCTCGTCGAGCACAACGAGCTGATCGGGATGCTCGGCCAGCAGCGCCTCGATCGCCGTGCGGGGAAGCGCGATGCCGGTCGGCGCGTTCGGATTGGGCAGCAGGATCGCGCTGCATGGCCGCCGATAGTCGGCGATCTGCACCCGCATCTCCGGATCGAGCGGCACCGTCTGGTAATTGACGCCATAGAGGCCGCTATAGACCGGGTAGAAGCTGTAGGTGATGTCGGGAAACAGCAGCGGCGCATCATGCTTCAGGAGGGCCTGGAATGTGTGGGCCAGCACCTCGTCCGAGCCGTTGCCGACGAAGACCTCCTCGGGCGCGACATCGTAGCGCGCCGCGATCGCCTCGCGCAGACGGGTGGCGTGCGGATCCGGGTACAGCCGCAGCCGCTCGGTCGCCGCCGTGATTGCCGCCAGCGCACGCGGCGACGGCCCATAGGGGTTCTCGTTGGTATTGAGCTTGATGACGCCGCCCTGCTTGGGCTGCTCACCCGGCACGTAGGGCGAAAGCGTATGGACGACCGGGCTCCAGAAGCGACTCATGATCTCTGATCCAGGGGAAGATCAGATCACACTAAGGCAAGCAGGGGGCCTGCGAAAGCCCGCTCTCGCGCCGGCCCGTTCAGGGAGCAGGGATCGTGAACGCGAACATGGAGAGCTGGACGTCGGGAGAAAATACGAACGGCGTCATGCCGATCTTGGTGGCACCGAGGCGGCTGTAGAAATCCACTGCGTGCGGGTTCGAAAAGATCATGATGACACTTCCCGCCATCCGTCTCGAATGCTCAATGGCGGTCGCGAACAACCGTGTGCCAAAGCCGCTTCGCGCACAGGCTGGATCGACGAAAATGCCCTCGAGGAGAATGAGGCCGCCCATCCCGGTCGGTCTCAAGGCCATGTAACCTCGTGCAGCGCCCAGTTCGTCCTCGGCGACAAAGACCAATCCGGCCGCGATCAAGGCAAGGTTGACCTTGAGCGCCGGCATGAACCGGGAGATCGCTCCGTCGTCGTATCCATCGCGCGTCGTCGCCCGTACCGCGATTTGCGTAAGCTCGTCGGCCTCGTCAACGCGTGCCGGCCTCACTCGACTGCATGCCATTGCCGTCTCCTGCCCTTGCCAGGCTCAGATAGCCGGCAAAGGGCGGATTGCAAGTCCGAGCCAGCGTCTCACATCCGCTTGGCGACCTCTTCCAGCATCACCTCGGTGGCGCCGCCGCCGATGGTCAGCACACGGGCATCGCGCACCATGCGCTCGATCGGCGTGCCGCGCATGAAGCCCGAGCCGCCATGCAGTTGCAGGCAGCCATGCACGACGTCGTGCAGCACCTCCGGTGACAGCGCCTTGACCATCGAAACCTCGCGCAGGCATTCCTGCCCGGCTTGCGCAAGCTCGGCGGCATGATAGGCCAGCTGCCGCGCCGCGGCTGCCTTCGCCGCAAGCTGGGCGAGTTTCAGCCGCACCGCCTGCTGGTTCCAGAGTGGACCGCCGAACGCCTGCCGCGTCTTCACGTAATTCGTCGTCAGTTCGATCGCCTTGGCAGATTCGCCGGCACAGATGCCGCCGATCACGATGCGCTCGTTCTGGAAGGTCTCCATGATGCCATAAAAACCCTTGTTCTCCTCGCCGAGCAGGTTCTCCAGCGGCACCCGAACGTCCTGGAAGGCGATTTCGGCGGTGTCCGAGCAGAGCCACCCATGCTTGTCGAGCTTGGTCGCCGTAACGCCCGGCGTCCTGCGCTCGACGATGAACAGCGAGATGCCGCGGCTTCCCTTGGCATGCGGATCGGTCCGAGCCGCGACAATCAGGATGTCACCATAGACGGCGTTGGTGATGAACATTTTTGCGCCGTTGATCACCCAGCTGTCGCCGTCGCGGACCGCGCGTGTCTTCAGGCCGGCGACATCGGAGCCCGCATCCGGCTCGGTCACCGCGATCGAGCAGATCGTCTCGCCGCGGATGATCGCCGGCAGGTATTTGCGCTTCTGCTCCGGCGTGCCGCGCAGCGTGATGTGCACCGCCGACATGTCGGAGTGCACCAGGGTCGACGAGGTGAAGCCGCCGAAGCTCGAGCGGCCGAGTTCTTCGGCGAACACCATCGAGGCCAGCGGGCCCATCTCGGTGCCGCCATATTCGGCCTCGTGGCGCATGCCAAGGAAACCCAGCGCGCCCATGCGGCGAAAGATCTCGCGCGGGATCTTGCCCTCGCGCTCCCAGGCTTCCGCGTGCGGCACCACTTCCTTCTCGACGAAGCGGCGAACCTGCTCGCGCAGCATGCGCAGCTCCTCGGGCAAGCCTGGCTGCTCCGAGAACTGGAATTCGGCTTCAACGAGCTGGCGCGGGTCCGATGTCATGACGTTCATTGTGACGCCTTCCGATGACCGATGTGAAGATGCTTGCGCAGGAAATCCGCCAGTGACGCGAGAGCTTCCGCAGCTTGCGGAATCTGCGGGAACATCTGGAACACGTGGATCATGCCGTTCCATATCTGCAGCTCGACCTCGACGCCGGCGGCCTTCGCCTTTGCCGCGAGGCCGGTCGCATCGTCGCGCACGGTTTCGCGGTCGCCCGCCTGCACCAACAGCGGCGGCAGGCCGTCGAGATCGGCATAGAGCGGCGAGGCCAGCGGGTCGCGCGGGTCGCCATCCCTGCCGAGATAGGTCTTCGCAAGCGCCAGGATCATCCCGCGCTGGTGGACCGGGTCGGCTGCGGCCCTGGTCTCATAGCTTGCGCCGGTCGCAGCCAGATCGGTCCAGGGCGACATCAGTGCGCCCGCTGCCGGCAACGGCACGCCGCGGTCGCGCGCAGCCAGCATGGTGCCCAGCACGAGATTGCCGCCGGCGGAGTCGCCCGCAAATGCAATGTCGGCCGGCCGCAGGCCCTGATCACGCAAGTGCCGATAGGCGGTCAGTGCGTCATCCAGCGCCGCCGGGAAGCGATGCTCGGGCGCCAGTCGGTAATTGATCGCGAGCACGCGGCAACCTGACGCCACGGCGATCCTGGCGATCAGGTCTCGATGCGATTCGACCGAGCCAATCCGAAAGCCGCCGCCATGGAAATAGAGGATGGCCTTGTCGCGCGGCGTGTCCGCCGGCTCGATCCACTCGCCATCGACGCCGCCGGCCGAGACATGGCGGCACGATACCGGCGCCAAGCAGCCGGCAAAGGCCGCGTCCCAATCTCTGCGCATCTGCGCCACCGTCGTATCGCGTGTCCAGCCGCGATAGATCGCACGCAGGCGCTCGATGGCGCGCTCGACCGGCATCGCGGCGATATCGTCGGCTGGGTTGCCCATCTCAGCCGCCGATCCCCATGCCGCCGGAGACGCCGAGCGTCTCGCCAGTGATATAGGCCGCCTGATCGGACGCCAGGAACAGCGCGGCGGCGGCAATCTCCTCCGGTTCGCCGAGCCGGCCCAGCAGTGTCGCGCCCGTCATCGCCTGCAAGATCCTGTCGCCGCCGGCGGCGACGGCCTGCTCGAGCATCGGCGTCCGGATCGGCCCGGGCGCAATTGCGTTCGCCGTGATGCAGTAACGCGCGTTCTCGCGCGCGATGCTTTTTGTAAAGGCGATTACGCCGCCCTTGGCCGCTGAGTAGACCGCGCCACCCCTGGAACCGAGCCGCGCCGCTTCCGATGTGATGTTGATGACGCGCCCGAAACGGGCTGCCTGCATCGCCGGCAGCGCCGCCTGGGTGCAGGCAAGCACCGAGGTCAGATTGACCGCGATCAGCCGCGCCCAATCCTCCGACGTCGTGTCGGTGAAGAAGGCATGCTGATCGATCCCGGCGTTGTTGACCACGATGTCGAACGGACCATCCCGGGTCATCACCGCCTGCACCGCCGTCACGTCGCTGACGTCGAGGCCCGCAGCGACGGCGTTAATCTCATGCGCAAGCGCCGACGCCGCCGCGACGTCGAGATCGGCAAGCACGACCCTCGCGCCTGCGCCAGCAAAGCCGCGCGCGATCGCGGCGCCAATGCCGCGCGCGCCGCCGGAGACGAACGCGCGGCGGCCGTCGAGACGCCCGAATGGCAGGGCACCGGCCATGTCTCAGCGTCCCCTGAAGTTCGGCTTGCGCCGCTCGATGACCGCGGCAAGCCCTTCGCGGGCGTCGGCCATGCCGGAGAGTTCTGCGACCGTGCGCGCCTCCTCCGACAGGCACTGCTCGATGCTGGTGCCGGTGCCGGCCCACACCAGCCGCTTGGTCGCGGCCAGCGCCTTCGGCGCACCGGCCGCAAGCTCCCGCGCCAGGTTCAGCGATGCGTCGACGAGCTCGGCATCAGGCACGACCCTGGTGACGATGCCGATTTGCAGCGCCTCCGCAGCCGATATCACGGGATTGGTCAGGAGGATCGACATCGCCCGCCGCAGGCCGACCAGCCGCGACAGCGTGACCGAGACGCCGGCATCCGGCGCCATCGCCACCCGCGTCGCGCCGGCGAGGAATTTTGCGGACTCCGCCGCGATGACGATGTCGGACGCACAGACGAGGCCGAAGCCGCCGCCACCTGCCGCGAAACCCTGCACCGAGGCGATCACGGGCGCCTCGAGCCGCAACAGGCCCGTCACCGCGTTCTGAAGATACGCGGTCGCCTGCCTGATATAGTCCGGCAGCTTGTCGCCTTTGGATGCAAAGGCCCTGACATCGCCGCCGGCGCAGAAATTGGTTCCCTCGCCGCTCAGCAGAACCACGCGCAGGTCCGACCGCCCGTGGCAGGCCATGATGGCGTCGCACAGCGCGCTCAAGAGTTCGACGCTCATGCCGTTCGCCGCATCGGGCCGGTTCAGCCGCAGCCGCGCGATGCCGTCGGTGATGTCGAGCAGAACGGGGCCCTTGTCGATCATGGTGATCGCTCCCTAGACCAGGAATGACATCGTGTAGATCGCCTTGTCGTTGTTGACGAGGACGACCTTCTTGTAGGCCATCCGCAACTCGCCATCGACACGGCGCAGGCGGTATTCGTTGCGCGCCGCCCAAAGCGTATCGTCGCGCAGGCTCGACTCGAAAATCAGGCTGTTGCTGGCGACCGCGATGTCGCCACCCGGCTGCTCGTCCATCAACTCGATGTTGGAGACGAGGCGGCGCAGGTTCGACTGCGGCGTCTGGGTGAAGTGCTTGCCGGTCATCAGCTGGCGGACGCGCAGCGCGATCCGCGAGCGGTTGTCGTAGATGATCGACATCTGCCGCTCGGGATCGATATCGGCGCCGTTTGCAGGCACCCAGTAGACGCCGTCGTCGGTCCAGAGCCTCTCCCAGGCCTCGTACTGATGCTCGTCCTGCAGCCGCGCTTCGCGATAGAGGAAGGCGGTGACCGTGCTCATCAGCGCAGCGCTGCTCTCGGGCGACAGCATCAGGCCGGCTCCATCAGCTTGCGATAGTGGGTCCAGATGCCGCGCGACGGCACCTCGTCGGTGACGTGGCCAACCGTGTATCCGAGTTCGTCCCGCCGCTCGCGCTTCTCGCCGCGGCCAAGGAATATCCATTCCGGATTGCGGGCCAGCACGCCGCGATGGCAGCGCTCGTACATCTCGGAATCATCCGCGAGCAGGAAGCCGGCCGGACCGACCGAGCCCATCGTCTGCTGGCGCAGCCGGCGGTTCAGATCGGGCGCGCCCTTGAACTGCAGGGCGGTGACGTGCTGCACGCTGTCGTCGACGCCGAGCGGCTGGATCACGAACATCTGGATCTCGGCGATGAACAGGTTCGGGAAGATCATCACATGCGGCGTGCCGTCGATCATGATCTCGCGCGCCGCTGTGTCGCCGTAAGCCGCCTTCATCCGCGCCGCATAGTCCGGCAGCCGTTCCTCGCTGGTGCCGAACCAGCTCAAGGGTGCGCCGCGCTTGCGGAACTCCGGCCGCAGGTCGATCTCGGTATGGCCGTTGCCATAACAGCGGGTCAGCGCGGTCGAGGCACCGCCATAGAGCTTGCCGATCATGCTGTCGGCGACGCCAAAGATCGAGGTGTGCACGAAGGCCGGGTGATAGCCGTCGCACTCGTTCTCCAGGATGAATTTCCAGTTTGCCTTGACGCGATGCTTGAGGAAGCCCGCGGTGATCTCGACCTCGCCCTCGGGCGAGGTGCGCACCAGTCGGTCGATGGTCTCGGCGGCGCCGCCGAGATGCTCCTCGAGCGTCGGCCCGTCGGCGGCGAACGAGCCAAACACGAAGCCGCGATAGGTGGCGACGCGCGTCACGCGGCCGAGCGCGAGCTGGGACTTGTCCTGCCCCTCATAGCCGTCGGGGAAGGCATAACCGACAAGGCGGCCGTCATTGGCGAAGGTCCAGGAGTGGAACGGACAGGTGAAGGAGCGCGCATTGCCGCGCTCATAGGAGCAGACCTGGTTGCCGCGATGCGAGCAGCGGTTGAGCAGGAGGTTGACCTTGCCCTGCTCGTCGCGCGTCATGATGATGGACTGCGGGCCGATCGACTTGACGACATAGTCGTTGGCGTTGGGCACCTCGCTCTCGTGCCCGACATAGACCCAGGTGCGGTACCAGATGTTCGCGAGCTCCGCCTCGAAGATGGCGGGATCGGTGTAGAGCGAGCCGTGTACCCGGTCAGGCCGGATCAGGCGCTCCCATGGCGAGACACCGGTCATCATGTTCATCGCTCCGCCTCCCTCGCTGGCCATTCCATCGACGTCGCTTCGAGTCATTTTATAATAATCCGGACAACCGTTCGGTAAATAGCACGTTCGCGATAGACCGGCAAGCATCTTCAACCAAGCCGGCTGATCGCAAGCGTAAGGTCTGCGAGGATCCCCCGCGAGGCGAATCTCAGCCCGGAGTTGCTGCCTTGTCGCCGTCGCCGCCGGCGATCTGCTGCAGCATCGACTTCGGCGTCGTTGCGAGCTCCACCTTGAGCTGGTCGCAGATCGAGCCCCGCAGCAGCCGCTCGATCTCGCTCGCCGCAAGCGGATTATCCGCGCGGACGCCCTCGCCTGTCGCCCACAACAGCAACTGCCCGAGCAGCCGATCGCCATCGTCCCGCAAGCCCTCGATGTGAGCGGCATCGACGATGTCACCCTCGATACGCGGCGCCGCGGGAATCTCCGGATGAGCCATCCCGTCCGCCAGTCGTCTGACCGCAGCGAATGCATCGTCCTGGACCCGCACCTGCTGCAGCAGCGGTCCGGCCTTCCAGTCCGCGGCGAGCTTCAGCCCATTCAGTGCGAAGATCACCGAGAACACCTGGCCTCGGATGAAGTCATCTGCGTTGTTCGGCAGGACATGGGCCTGCAACGCTTCGATGATGCCGTCGATCTGCCGTTCGTAAGACGTGCTCATGCGGCGGCCTCCAGCGCGCGTTCGAAAGCGCGTATGATCGACGGCATCTGGCTCGCCATGACTGCCATCCGCATATCGTTGAATCGATCGACCTCGAAAGCGCGCACTGCGCACATCTGGATCGCCGCGGCCTGATACAAGGCAAACGCCTCATAGAATGCGAGGCTCCGCGCCGAGACCGTGATCCCCGACGCGCGCTGATAGAGATCGATCACTTCGGCGCGCTCGATCACGCCATAGAGCTTTCGGCTCCTGGCGTTGAAGGTCGGCATGAGCGCCCAAGCCAGATCCTCATGGGGGTCGCCGACATGGGTGAGCTCCCAATCGAGGATCGCGACTATCGTGCCGTCGCGTTCGATGAAGTTTCCGATCCGGTAGTCGCCATGCACGATCGTGCGGCGCGGCGGCAACGGGCAATTGTCCTGCAGCCATTTGCCGCCCCAATCGAGCAGCGGATAGTAGCGCGCGGTCGGACGCGCCAGCGAGGCTCGCCAGGCTGCGACAGCGCCGACCTCGGCGCGTTCGTCGCTTTTGTCCGGTCGCGTCGCCAACGGCGTCGCGCGCGCGTCGATCCGATGCAGCTTGCCCAGGATGCTCAGGAACTGCAGGGCGATCGCGCGCTTGTGGCCGTCGGCAAGCATGCTCGCGGCCCAGGGCGCGGGAACGGCGCCTTCGATGTGCTCGCAGATGAAGAAAGGATGACCGATCTCCGCGCCGCCCTGTTCGAACGCGACCAGGGCAGGAACCGGCACACCAGTCCCGGCCAGCGACTGCAGCGCATGGACCTGGGGCTGCACCGAATAGGGCGCGAACAGTCCATTCGGCGGGCCGACGCGCAGGATCAGCATGCGATCAGCGCCGGATGCCGAGCGGGCCTCGAAGCCGAACGTGATCCAGGAGAAGCCCGACGACTTGCGCGAGAAATGAGTTATCTCGGTCCGGTGTCCGGATGTCCGCGTGAGATATCGGCCGAGCGCGGCGCGCACCGTATCGTCGTCCACGGTATCGGGACCGCGCACGGGCCCAGGGGCCGGCGAGCCGTCGGTTCGGGTTGTGGCGTCCTGCATCAGTTGACCGACCTCGCATAGCCGCGCCACTTCTCCTCGCGCAGCGCCGACTTCATGATCTTGCCCGAGCCGGTCAGCGGTAGCGGCTCGAGGCGGATATCGACTGACCGCGGGCATTTGTAGCCGGCGATAAGGTTGCGGCAGTGCGCAATGATCGTTTCCGCATCAAGCGTCGCGCCATCCTTCGGCACGACGATCGCGTGGACCGCCTCTCCCCATTGCGGATCGGGAACAGCGATGACCGCGCATTCCCTGACATGCTCGTGCTGGAAGATAGCGTTTTCGACCTCACCCGAATAGACGTTCTCGCCGCCGGACACGATCATGTCCTTCAGGCGGTCGACGATATAGACGAAGCCGTCCTCATCCATCCACGCCCCGTCGCCGGTGTGCAGCCATCCGTTGCGCAGCACGCGCGCGGTCTCCTCGGGCTTGCGCCAATACCCCAGCATAACGCCGGCGCCGCGGATCGCGATCTCGCCGACCGTGCCGCGCGGCACTTCGCTGCCGGCGGCATCGACGACGCGGACCTCGACACCCGGAGCCGCACGCCCCGCCGATTTGCGCTTTCCCGCCAGCGGTCCTTCCAGCGCGTGATATTCCCACGGCAGGATCGTTGCCAGCGCCGCGCTCTCGGTCATGCCGTAACCCTGGTGGAAGCGCCAGCCCGGCAGCACCTTCATCAGCTTGACCAGCAGCGCGTCGGGCATCGGCGACGCACCATATTCGCAATCCTTGACGCTGCTGAGATCAAAGCTCCCGAACGACGGGTGATTGAGCATCATGTTGAGCATGGTCGGCACGAACAGGCAGTAATCCACCCTGTGCTCGGCAATCGTCTTCATCGCCAGTTCGGGCTCGAACTTCGGTATGGTCACATGGGTGCCGCCGACCAGGGTCAGCGCAATCATCGGCGAGGTCCCTGCCAGATGGAACATCCCGGCCGAATGCAGATAGCGCGTGTCCTCCCTGAAGCGCAGGGCGTAGATCCAGACCAGTGATTCATAGACGATGTTGGCGTGCGACAGCATCACGCCCTTGGGGAATCCCGTGGTACCGCCGGTGTAGAAGATGCCGGCCAGATCATTGTAGGCACCGGAGGCATCCTCGATCGGCCCGTGCTCCATCAGCGCGTCGTAGCTCTGCATACCGTCCGGCACCGCCCCTTCGTCCAGGTAAACGATCGCGGAGAGCGATTTCGCAGTCTTCAGTCCGGCTGCGACGTCGGCGAAGGTCCTGTCGGCCAACAGCAGCTTCGGCGTGGAGTCGTCGATCGCATAGGCGTTTTCCGCGACCGCCCAGCGGGTGTTGAGCGGCACCGCGACTGCGCCAGCCCAGGCGATCGCGTAGAGCGCCTCGATATAGAGATCGCTGTTGTGGGCAAGGATGGCGACGCGATCGCCGGCCTCCACACCAAGCCGGCGCAGCCCGCCGGCGGCGCGCGCCACGCGCCGGCCAATCTCGGCCCAGGTCCTCGACCGCCCCGCGTGGATCGTGCCCGGCGAATTCCTGCGCAGTTGCACCGCCGAAATGAGAGCCTGCGTCAGCTTCATGTTTCCTCCTCGACACTTACGGCGGCCGATGCACGCGGATTTTCCGTCTCGCCGCGGCCGTTTGATCTCGATCCGGAGAAATCAGTTGATAATCCGAACGGACGGTCTATTATTACACAGCCGTTGCGAGGGGTAAAGCCTCTGGAGGCGCCATCGCCGGATCAGCGAGCCCCGCGAAGAGGGCCATTGGGAGGCACGATGCGAAAGCCGATTGTGACATTTGCGGTGTGGGCGTTCGCGCTCGCGACTGGCCTTGGCGCGGCACGCGCCGAGAAAGCCTACGGTCCGGGTGTGACGGATACCGAGATCACGCTGGGCGCCAACGCGCCTTACAGCGGCCCGGCCTCGATCTATGCGAGCTTCCCGAAGACCATGCTGGCCTATTTCGCGATGCTGAACGAGAAGGGCGGCATCAACGGCCGCCACATCAATCTCCTCACCCGTGACGACGCCTACAGCCCGCCGAAGACGGTGGAGGTGACACGCGCGCTGGTCGAGAACGACAAGGTTCTCGCGATCATGGCGCCGTTCGGCACACCGACCAACGCGGCGATCCAGAAATATCTCAACACCAATGGTGTGCCGCAGCTTCTGGTACAGAGCGGCGGCACGCGCTGGAACGACCCCAAGCAGTTCCCCTGGACGACGCCCTACTCGCCGACTTACGTCAACGAATCCCGGATCATCGCTCGCTACGTCTTGCGCGAGAAGCCCGACGCGAAAATCGGCGTGCTGCTGCAAGCCGACGATATCGGCAAGGATTTCGTGCTCGGCCTGAAGGAAGGGTTGGGCGCCAAGGCCGACGCGATGATCGTCAAGGAGGCGACATACCAGTCGACCGAGCCCACGATCGACTCGCAGATCGTCAACCTGAAGGCATCGGGCGCCGACACCGTGCTGATCGCGGCGCAGAACAAGTTCGCCTCGATGGCGATCCGCAAGATCCACGAGCTCGGATGGAAGCCGCTGATCTTCCTCGGCTCGACGGCGAATTCGATCGCCGGCGTGCTGGTGCCGGCCGGGCTCGAGGCCTCCACCGGCATCCTGACCACGACGTCCTACAAGACGCCGAACGATCCCGAATGGGCGAATGACAAGGGCATGACCGACTATCTCGCTTTCGTCGCGAAGTATCTGCCGGGCATGGACCCGAACGACGTGATCGCAGTGACCGGCTACACCACCGCGCAGCTCGGCGCGATCATCCTGCAACGCTGCGGCGACGACCTCACGCGGGAAAACGTGCTGAAGCAGGCCACCAATCTGAGCGGCATCGCGCTGCCGATGCTGCTTCCCGGCATCACCATCCAGACCACGCCACAGGACTACGCGGCGATTACCGAACGCCGCTTTGCGCGGTTCGACGGCAAGACCTGGGTGTTGTTCGGCGACATCGTGGGCGCCGGGCCCGCCAAGGACTGACCCAAAAAACACAGCGCACTGACCGAGGCGGCTCGACAAAAGGACAAGAACAATGCTGACAGCCCAGGACGATTTGATCGGCCATCAGACGCCGCGGACCTTTGCCGAAGCAGGCGGTGGCGACATCCGCTTCACCGAGCGCTACTGGTATACTGCGCACCCGATCGACGGAACCGAGCTCTTGATCGATATCGGGCTCGGCTATTATCCCAACCGCAACGTCATGGACGGATTTGCCGGCGTGACCGTCGGCCGCCGCCAGCACAATTTCCGCGCCTCGCGCCGGCTCGGCACACGGCCACTGGAGACCGCCGTTGGCAGCCTCAGGATCGAGATCATCGAGGGGATGAGCTTGCACCGGCTGTCGCTGGCCGATAATCCGTCGGGGATCAGCTTCCAGCTCGAGTTCAAGGCGAGCTTTCCGGCGGCTCAGGAGAAGCAGAACTATCGCGAGCGCAACGGCGTCGTCGAGGAGGACCTCGCGCGCGTCGCGCAGTTCGGCCGCTGGCGCGGATGGATCGCTGTCGACGGGCGGCGCTACGAGGTCACGCCCGAGACGTGGTGGGGGCAGCGCGACCGTTCCTGGGGCCTGCGTTCCGAAATGCGCACAGACGAGGCGCGGCCGCCGGTGGCGACCCACCGCAGTTTCCTCTGGACCTGGTCGATGTTCCAGTTCGAGCGGTCGGCGCTGTCGGTTTTCCTCAAGGAGCGCGCGCCCGGAAAAGCTCACTACCTCTCCGGAATTGAATTCCGCCGTGAAGCCGACGGATCGGTTTCACACCGCGAGGTGACCTCGGTCGAGCACAAGATCGAATGGGCCGATGATCCGCTCGGCCAGACCATTGCGGTGGCCGACTACACATTCGGCTTCGATCGCGGCGACCCGCGTCACGTCAGGATGCATGGTTTGCCGACGCGGTTCTATCTCAAGGCCGGAATGTATGGCGGGTTGCAGGGCTGGACCCACGGCGACGATCGCGGCGAGAGCGATGCCGCGCACGACGTCTGGAACCTCGATGATGCGGCGACGCGCAGGATCGCGCGCACGCTGTCGGACCATGTGGTCCGGCTCGAGAGCGGCAGCGAGACCGGCTTTGGCATCAGCGAATATGGCGTGGCCGCCGGCTATCCGCTGTATCCGGGGCCGCAGAAATTCCCGGCCCTGTGACCGACGTCATGGCGGCGGACGTGACGGCCTGCGATCCGTGGGACGGCGCGGATGTCGCCGCGCTGGTGTCGCTCGAGCCGGTCGCGCGGCTTCGCTATCGCAGCCGCTTCGGTGACGCCAATCTCAACGGACGGTCCTACGGCGGCCAGATCCTCGGGCAGGCCATGATGGCGGCAACGCTCAGCGCCCCCGAGGCTCGGCCGGCGGCGATGCTGCAGCTGCTGTTCCTGCGCGGTGCTGATCCCGACCAGCGCATCACCTTCGACGTCCAGGCGCTCCAGGACGGCAAGCGGTTCTCTTCGCGCCACGTCATTGGCACCCAGGATGACGGACGCACGATCCTGAGTGCGCAGGCCACCTTTTGCGCGCCGCAACCGGGACCGCGACACGCGGCACCGTTCGCACCGTCGGAGGATCCCGATCGCCTGCCGGATCTGACCATGATCCCCGAGGCACTGATGGCACAGCTACGGCCGCTCGGTCCCTACTCCCGGCACATCAAGCCCTGCATGGACTTTCGAATCCCGGAGGTCGAGCGCCAGCTGTCGGCTGCGACCGCGCAACCGCGGCTGCGATTCTGGCTGAAAAGCCGGCAGCCGCTCGCTGCGCACTCCCACGCGCAGGCCGCCGTTTTCGCCTATCTCTCGGACTGGTGGCTCAACTTCTCCAGCGTCGGCAACCATCTCCGTGCTCTGCAGTCCCGCGAGCCGCTCTATCTGTCGAGCCTCAACCATTGCATCTGGTTTCACCGCGCATTCTCCCCGGATGCATGGATGCACGTGGAATCCGAAAGCCCCTGCGCCGATGGCGGCCGAGGCCTGTCGATCGCGCGTATCCATGATCGTGACGGAGCGATGCTCGCCACGGCGATCCAGGAAACCCTGATGGTGCATCCAGACGGCGAAGCGACATAAGATGCTCCGCCAAGCAGGGGTGATCAGACGCTCACTTTCGCGCGTCCGCGTTCTCAAGGTTCCGTCGAGTGTTGAATCCCGGCAACACTTCACGACAAAATGCACGATCGGTCACATTGCCCATCTTGAATCACGACTGTGCCGCATCCCGGTTCAATCCTGCCCGCGGTGGGTCGCAGGCAATTGATTTGGGGAAATGGCTTCATGCAGCAGGGACCGTCGGGCGCACGGAGCGCGGAATCGTCTGGATTTATTTTCTACTTCCAGTTTGCCAGCAATGGCACGAGACGCGCGTGCAGTCTGACGATCCAGGCGGACAGTGCCAACGAGGCCGCGAAGATCTTTCGCGAGAACTGGACGGCGATCGAAACGATGGCGCGCGAGGGGGTGAGCGCGGGAACGATCGGCTCGCGGACGGTCATCCTCGCGGCCAATTGACACGCGTCGGTCGCCGACGCGCCTGGAATTGTTCTCGTTTGACACGTCGGCGCTAGTGCCTTTTCACGGGGCGTGCCGACGAATTCTACGCATGCGTCGCGCAGATGGATACGCGCACTGTGACGCATGACTGCGCTACTGCTTAGAGGGATTCAATTCCGAGGCGGTTCTTTTCGTCATCCGCGGCTGCTAGAGGCGCGATCGCGAACGAAATGCATTGACCTGGAATCGAGAAGTGACTGCCTACACTGATGGCCGGCCTGCCGGAGACCATCGAAATCCAGCCGACAAGGGTCGGCCCCATCTTCTGATCTGTGCGCTGTTGCAGGTCCATTCCATCGCCGGCCTGGCGCTGGCGCTGCTGTGGGCCGTGGTGGGCCTCACCGGCGCGACGATGAGTTTTGAGGACGAGATCCAGGCCAGCCTCAACCGCGACCTGACGCATGTCGACGCCAGCGCGGCGCAGCGGCTCTCGCCGGACGAGCTGGTCGCGCGGGTCGAGGCGGCCGGCGACTTCGGCAAGGTGTCAGCGGTGACGATGCCGGCCGATCCGACTGCAGCTGTGCGCATCCGCTTTACCCGCAGCGAGGGCGGCGCGCAGCCGTCATCGGTCTATGCGGATCCCTATAACGGGCACGTGCTCGGCTCGCCGCGCGGCGAGGATTTCTTCGCCACTGTCCGCAAGCTGCATCGCTGGCTGCTGCTGCCGGGCGACGGCAATGGCTACGGCCGCACCATCACCGGGACCGCCGCGATCTGCCTGATCCTGATGCTCATGTCAGGCATGGTGCTGCGCTGGCCACACCGCGCCACCAGTGTGAAGGTGTGGCTGAAGCCGAATCTTTCGCTGCGCGGCCGCGGACTGCACCGATCGCTGCATGCCGTGATCGGCACCTGGGTGCTGCCGGTCTATCTGGTGATAACGCTGACCGGCCTGACTTATTCGTTCGAATGGTACAAGGACGGCGCGAAATGGCTGCTGGCGCGCCCCTCGCCATCGGCCGCACCGATGCAGCCGAAAGCGCCGCGCGGCGTCGCAGGCGCAAGGACCGATATCGCTGACGCCGCCAAACCGCTCGGCTTCGATCGCGTCTGGGCCACCTTCCTGCGCGAACAGGGCGACCGTTACGCACGGGCACTCCTGACGCTGCCGGCCGGCGCAGGCACGGTGGTGCGTGTCCGCTCCTGGCCGCGCGGCGGTTCGCTCGACACCGCGCGCGACGAATTCCGCATCGATGCCGCAACCGGCCGCCTGATATCCGCGGATCTCTATTACGACAGGACGTTCGGTGAGCGCATCCTCGCCAGCGTGCTCGATATCCACCGCGGTGCCATCCTCGGATGGCCGGGCAAGCTCGCCTTCATGCTGGCAGCCGCGCTGATGCCGCTGTTCGCGGCAACCGGCCTCTTGCTCCATTTGTCGCGCCGCCGGCATCGCCGCGTGGCGGCTCCGCCGGTCGGGCACCTGGTCCCGGGTGAGTGAAGCACGCCGCGCGCGCCTAGAACTGGAGCCCCGGCGGAATGTCCTGCTCCTGAATACCAACCAGCGACAGGCTGGAGATGATCCATTCGCGCAACGCGCCGAGCGAGCGATTGTATTCCAGCCAGTTGTCGACATAGGTCCGGAAGCGGGAATCGAGGTCGACGCGAACGCCACAGCAGGTCGGCTGAGATGAGACCGGCGTCGGGATGGAGACCTTGCCGAGCCGCGGGTTCTTCTTGACCGTGACGAGGGACAACATCGCGACCTGTATCAGGCAATCCGCCCGCCCGGACTGCAAGGACAGCACGGCATCGTCGGGAGTCCTGAGGGCGACCAGCGTCGCCTTGGGGATGGTTCGTCGCGCGAACAGATCGTGGGTCGAGCCGATGTCCACCGCAACGCGCATCTCGGGCTTGTTGAGATCCTCCCACGACCTTGCGGCAAAGTCCGGCTTGGCGATGATCGTGAAGGTGTTGTTCATGATCGGCCGCGTGAATTCGACGACCAACGCGCGTGACGGCGTCGGACTGAGACCGAACATGATATCGATCTTGTTGGCCTGGAGATCGAGCACCGAGTTGCCCCAGGTCGATTCGATGATCTCGACCTCCGCCTCGAGCGCCTTGGCGAGGTCGGTTGCCATGCTGACGCAAAAGCCGGACCACTGCCCGGTGGCGAGATCCTTGTGATAATAGGGCTCGGTCCCGACGATCCCCGCGATGCGCAGCTTTTTCGTCCGTCGGATCTGCGCGAATGTGCTTTCGCCGGGTGCCGGTGCGTTGTCCGCGACGGCCTGCGATCCGGCCGAATCGGCAATGATTGCGGCTGCGGCGCCGAGCCCGACCAGCGATCCGATTTGACGACGAGTAACCATAGTCCCCCCAAATTGAAATGGCTGTGCCGGGATCAGACCTGATCCCGGCTCTCCGAAGCGGCGCTAGGCGGCGGCCCGCTTGCTTGCCAACCCTACAAGATCGCTCGTCTCGGAACTACGGGCTTCCTTGACCAGACGGCTGCCTGCACGCGTCGAGAGGAAGTTGGACAGGCTCGCGTCCTCCTGCCGCACGAATCCCCTGTCCGGCAGCTTGCCCAGCAGGAAAAGCTCGACCATCGCGACGCAGCCCGCCGCTGTCGTGAGCTGGATCGCCCCGAGTTCCGGCCTTCCGTCATAGCGAAGCACGATGCTGTCTTCTTCGGTGCGGCCGTTGCGCTCGCCGACACCGGTCACGAAGATCACCACGACATCCCTGCGCGTGAACGGTGCGGCACGATCGAGGATTCGGCGCATCGTATCGCGGTCACCGGCAAGCTCGAGGCCCTGCAGGAGCAGCTTCATGATTTCGGCATGACCGGGATAGCGCAGAGTCTTGTAGCTCATGTCCCGTACCTTGCCGGCCAGCGTCTCGGTGAGAGTGCCGAGACCACCCGAGGTATTGAAGGCCTCGTAGGCCACGCCGTCGATCATGACACTGTCGACCCCCTCGAGCGGCGGTACCAGGACCGGCCTGCCATCAAGGATGATTTCGCACGGATTGCAGTATTCGTTGATCAGGCCGTCGACGGACCAGGTTACGTTGTAGCGGAGCGCATTGGTCGGGTAGAGCGGCAGCGCGCCGACTCGCATCTTGATGGTCTTCACGGTCTCGAAGCGGGCCGCCATGTCGGCACCAAGCACGCAGATGAAGCCGGGCGCAAGGCCGCATTGCGGGACCAGCGCGACCTCGGCGCTTGCGGCTATCTCCCTGATATAGGCCGTCGTCGCAACGTCCTCGGTGAGGTCGAAGTAATGCGTGCCGGTTTCGACCGCGACCCTTGCGATACCGTTGTTGAGGAAATACGGACAGGCACTGACGACGATGTCCTGCCCGGCGAGGAAGACGCGCAGCGCGTCATGGTCCGCGGCGTCCACCACCCTGGTCGGGATCGCCGGTCCGGCATTCGAGGCAAGTCTCGCTCGAGACGCATCCGCCAACGTGACCCGGTGGCCCTGCGCCGCCAGCATCCCGGCGATGACTGCGCCGATCTGGCCCGCGCCGAGTACAGCGATGTTTTTCTGCAAGCCGGCCATTGCAAGAACCTCTCGTGAAGCAGCCAGGAGGCCCATCGCTCCTTTCTCGATAGTCGCGGCGCATAGTCGCGGCATAAATATCCAAAGCGCCGGCTATAGGAATAATATTGTGACATTCCGCAGTGAAACACTGCGACTCGAAGGCAAACCGGATTTCGTGACCAGCCGCGCCGGCCGCCCGCGTCTACCTTTCGAACTTCCTGGCGAGCAGAATGGACGAGGTGGTGCGCCTGACGCCGTCCATCTCGGCGATCCAGTCAATGACCTCGTCGAGATGGGCCGACGTGGCGCAGCTCAGCCTCACAAAGAGATCGAACGGACCGCTCAGGGTGTAGCAATTGACGACTTCGGTCCTCTTGCGCAGCGCTGCGATGACGCCTCCTTGCTGCTTGACCTCGAGCTCGATCAGGATGATCGCCGAAATGGTCGTGCCGTGGTCTTCCTTGCCCAACACGGTCGTGTAGCCGGCGATCGTACCGTCCCGCTCCAGTCTTGCTATTCGCCCCTGCGCCGTGGCGCGGGACACGCCAAGCACCTTGGCAATCTCGGATACGGACGTACGCGCGTTGGCGGTCAGGATGTTGATCAGAGCCTGGTCCTTCCTGGCATCAACCGGCCGCGCCATTTCCCCTCCAAATCGCCATTAAGGTACAAAATGATGGGAAATTATTGACGTTTCGTCAAAAAAGTCCAGTGTTGACCGCGTGGACGGGCCTGTCCCTCGACCGAAAGCGGCGCTACTGAGCTGACATCAGGATCCATCAGCCAAGAGGGCCTACTCGTGACCGTCGCGTCCAGCAAGCAAGCACCCGTCAGCAAATCCCTGGCAGCCGAGACCGACGCGCTGCTCGCACAGCTTGGCGTCGAGCGGATCAGCTACACCGGCGGTACGACCGCCACGCGATCGCCGATCACGGGCGAGATCATCGCCCATATCGACAATGTCGGCGCCGCAGAAGCGCAGGCGACGATCGACCGGGCTCACGCGGCCTTCCTCGAATGGCGTCTCGTTCCAGCCCCGAAGCGCGGCGAGCTCGTCCGGCTGCTCGGTGAGGAATTGCGCGCCAACAAACCGGCGCTCGGCCGGCTCGTCTCGATCGAGGTCGGCAAGATCGCGGCGGAGGGCCTCGGCGAGGTCCAGGAGATGATCGACATCTGCGACTTCGCCGTCGGCCTGTCCCGTCAACTGTACGGCCTGACCATCGCCACGGAGCGCGGCGAGCACCGGATGATGGAGACCTGGCATCCGCTCGGCGTGACCGGCATCATCTCGGCCTTCAACTTTCCCGTCGCGGTCTGGTGCTGGAACGCCGCGCTGGCCCTGGTGTGTGGCAACAGCCTGGTCTGGAAGCCGTCCGAGAAGACGCCACTCACCGCACTGGCGGTACAGGGGCTGTTCGAGCGTGCAGTGACCCGCTTCGTCCAGGACGGCGGCGCAGCGCCGGCCGGGTTGTCCGCGATTCTGCTCGGCGACCGGGAGATCGGCGAGATTCTCGTCGACCACCCCAAAGTCCCGCTGGTGTCGGCGACCGGATCGACCGCAATGGGGCGCGCCGTTGGGCCGCGACTCGCAAGACGCTTCGCCCGCGCCATCCTCGAACTCGGCGGCAACAACGCGGCCATTGTCACGCCGACCGCGGACCTCGACTTGACGCTGCGCGCCGTCGCCTTCGCCGCGATGGGTACCGCCGGGCAGCGCTGCACGACGCTGCGCCGCCTGTTCGTCCATGAGAGCATCTACGCGACGCTGCTGCCGCGCCTCAAGCGTGCGTACCAGAGCGTTCCGGTCGGCAATCCGCTCAAGGACGGCAATCTGGTCGGGCCGCTGATCGACGGCGCGGCCTATGCGTCGATGCAGACCGCCCTGGCGGACGCACGGGCCGCCGGCGGCAAGGTGATCGGCGGCGACCGCATCGCTTTAGAGAACGCCGCCGAGGCCTATTACGTCCGGCCGGCGCTGGTCGAGATGCCCGGACAGTGCGGCCCGGTGGCGCACGAGACGTTTGCGCCGATCCTCTATGTCATCAAGTATGACGACTTCGATGCGGCGCTCGATCTGCACAATGCCGTCCCGCAAGGCCTCTCGTCCGCGATCTTCACCAATGACCTGCGGGAAGCAGAGGGCTTCTTGTCGGCACGCGGCTCGGACTGCGGTATCGCCAACGTCAATATCGGACCGTCGGGCGCCGAGATCGGCGGAGCATTCGGCGGCGAGAAGGAGACCGGCGGCGGCCGCGAATCCGGCTCGGATGCATGGAAGGCCTACATGCGGCGCGCAACCAACACGGTCAATTTCGGCCGCACTTTGCCGCTCGCCCAGGGCATCAAGTTCGACCTGCCCGAGGGCGGATAGCGGCGTCGCGCCGATACTGCTACGGCCCCGTCATCTCAGCCGCTTGTCGGCGGCGATGAAGTCGATGAAGGTCCGCACCTTCGCGGAGAGATATTTTCGGCTCGGGTAGACCGCAAACAACCGTCCCTCGAAGATCACCTGCTCGGGCAGGATGTGCACGAGCCGGCCGGCCGCGAGGTCGTCGGCAACAAGCCATTGAGGCAGGAAAGCGAGGCCCATGCCCCTCAGCGCGGCCAGATGCAGCAGCGTTTCGTTGCCGCTGCGCAGGACCGGATTGAACTTGACGGTCTGCGTGCCGCCTTCGCCCTGGAAGGAGATGCTCTCGCCCGGCGAATACAATGCGTAGTGCAACAGCGCCTGCCCGGACAGGTCCGTCGGCTGTGTCGGGCGCCCGACGCGATCGAGATAGGCAGGCGAAGCCACCATGCGGAACGCGACCCTGGCGATCGGCCGCGCGATCAGCGCCGGATCGGGTGCACCGGTCGCGCGCAAGGCGAGGTCAAAACCTTCCTCGACCAGATTGACCATTCGTCCGCTGAGATCGACATCCAGCCGCACGTCCGGATAGCGGACCTGGTAATCAGCCAGGATACCCGCGAATCCCGGATTGGCCATCCACACCGGCGCAGTCAGCCGCAGCATGCCGCGCGGCACGACCGTCGCCTTGCTGACCGCGGTCTCGACCTCGTCGAGCGACTCCAGCATCGGGCGGGTCTGCTCGAAATAGATCGCGCCGCTCTCGCTGAGGCTGACGCGCCGGCTGGTGCGGTTCAGGAGCCGCGTGCCGAGCCGCTTCTCGAGCTGCATCACGTGCTTGCTCGCCATGGCGGGAGAAATGTTCAGGCGATCCGCCGCGGCCACAAAGCTCTTCAGCTCCGCGACCAGGCAAAACACCCTCATGCTGGTCAGCGTATCCATCGGATCATCAACATAGGAGAAATGAACTCATCCTATCCTACATAATGATCAATTGGATAGAAACTATCAGATGGCGGCAACCTCAACATTGGAGATCGCCATGTCGACATCAATCGAAACCGCCCCGTCCGGACGCGCCCTTCGGATCGGCCTCTGGGTTGCCCAGGGCCTGCTCTTCTTCACCTTCGTCGCGGCCGGCCTCGTGAAGACGCTGACGCCAATACCGCAGCTCGCGGCAATGATGCCATGGACCGGCGAGCATTCCGAAGCATTCGTCCGTATCATCGGCCTGATCGATCTCGCCGGCGGAATCGGAATCCTGCTGCCGGCGCTGACCCGGATCCTGCCGAACCTTACGGTGCTGGCCGCGCTCGGCTGCTCGGTGTTGCAGGTGTTCGCGATCGCCTTCCACGTCTCCCGCGGGGAGGCGCCCGTCACCCCGCTCAACCTGGTCCTGCTGGCGCTCGCGCTGTTCGTGCTGTGGGGACGCGGCCGCATCCTGCCAATCGCTCCGCGCCCGTTCTGAGTTTGGCGTAGCCGGACGGCGGTAGCGATCGGCATGATCTCCTCTCCATCAACCTGGTCCCGCAGGGACCTGCTCGCCGGTGCATCCCTCCTCACCGCGGCGACATCTCCCGCAGCGGCGGCGAAGGAGGATCGCCTCATCCAAGGCGTCGTGATCCTGATCGCGAGCAACGAGCCCACCGTGATGGGGCACGCGATCAGCTACTCGGCCAATCTGGCCAGGCATTTCGCCGAGTTGGGCAAGCGATTGCAGATCGAGGTCGTGGCGAACGGCAAGGGCATCGAGTTGTTTCGCGCCGACAAGACCGCGCTCGCCGAGCCGCTGGCGGCGCTGCGGCAGTCGCTGCCGAACCTGACCTACAGCGCGTGCGCCTCCTCGAAGGCGATCGCCGAGGCCAACGAGCGCATCGTCATTCCATTGATCGACGGCGCTGCGCTGGTGCCGTTCGGCATCGGGCGCGTGGTCGATTTGCAGCTCAGGGGCTGGGCCTATGTCCATGCATGACGGGAGCAAGGCCGCCGGCCGAACGCTGTCCCGGCGATCGTTTCTGATGGCGGCGCCCGCGCTCACGCTCGCCACTCTCGGTGCGCCCCCGACGCGCGCAGGCGAACGGGACTGGCCGCCGGTGTTCGAGACCGGACGCAGCCAGTTCACCGTGGTCAGGCCACGCACGACGATGCCGTCGTTGCGGCTGCAGGATTTGCGCGGCAAGGACGTGCTGCTGGCACCGAAGCCGGGACGGATCACGCTCATCAACTTGTGGGCCACCTGGTGCGCCGCCTGCCGGCTGGATCTGCCGACGATCGCGAGCCTCGGCCGGCAGCGCCGCGACGCGCTCGACGCCTGCGCGATCTGCACGGACACACGCGACATCAGGGCAATCCGCAGCTTTCTCGGCAGCGTGAACGTTCCGGATCTCAGCTGCTACGTCGACACCTACGGCGCGGCCGTTCCCCCGAAGGGCTCGTCCGACGCGCTCTTCAAGCTCGTCGGCATGCCAATCACCTATCTGGTCGGCCCGAGCATGCAGATCGAGGGCTACATCACCGGCGCGGCCGATTGGCTCTCGCCCGAGGGCGCGCGCCTGCTGCAATTCTATCGCGAACAAGCCTCGCAAGGCCTGCCTTCGTCATCGAGCTGAGTCGTTCGCAATCATTCTTTCTCCCGGAATTTCTCGCACGGATTTGCAGAGCGCCATGCTCTGCGAAGGGGTTGTCGGTGCTGCGCGTTTCCTTCAGGTGACATCTGAAAAATCCGAAACCTTTGGGAACGAAATGTCCAAGACAAAGAATTCGTCAGTCCATTTCCTGGTGGCGCTTGTTGCCGCACATCTCTCGTTTGCCGCGACGGCTGCACGGGCCGAGGACGGCGTGCTCAGGGTCGGCATCATCACCGACATGAGCGGGCAATATGCCGACGGCAACGGCCCCGGTTCGGTCATCGCGGCGCAAATGGCGGCGGAGGAAATCGGCGGCACGGTCGCCGGACGCAAGATCGAGATCATTTCCGCCGATCACCAGAACAAGCCCGACGTGGCGACCGGAATCGTGCGCAACTGGATCGATACCAAGGGCGTCGACGTGATCGCCGAAGGCGTCAACTCCGCCGTGGCGCTCGCGATCCAGACCGTGACGCGCGAACGCAAGAAGCTGTTCCTGATCTCGGGCTCCGGCTCGTCCGACCTCACCGGGAAGCAATGCTCGCCGACCAGCGTGCAATGGACCTACGACACCTATGCCTCCTCGAACGCGACCGCGAAGGCCGTGGTGGCGCGGGGCGGCACGCCCTGGTTCTTCCTCACGGCGGACTATGCCTTCGGCCAGGCGCTCGAGCGCGACGCGAGCAAGGCGGTGACAACAGCCGGCGGCAAGGTGCTGGGCGCGGTGCGCCATCCCTTCGACACCGCCGATTTCTCCTCCTTTCTGCTGCAGGCGCAGTCATCCGGCGCCAAAATCCTCGCCCTCGCCAATGCCGGCTCGGACTTCCGCAATGCCGTGTCGCAGGCCGACGAGTTCAATATCCGCGCAGGCATGCAGCTCGTCGCGTTGCAGGTGACGCTCACCGACGTACCGGCGCTCGGGCTCGCGCATGCGCATGATCTTCTGTTCACCGATTCCTTCTACTGGGATCGTACGCCCGAGACGCGCGCGTTCGCGCAGGAGTTCTTCAAGCGGCATGGCGCGATGCCGACGGCCTACCAGGCCGGCGTGAACTCGGCGCTGCGGCACTATTTCAAGGCGGTCGCTGCGACCAATTCGACGGATTCGGAAGCCGTGATCGCGCAGATGCGCAAGACGCCCGTGAATGATTTCTTCGCGCAGAACGGCGTCGTGCGCGAGGATGGCCGCATGGTCCACGACATGTACCTGATGCGCATCAAGAAGCCGGAAGAGTCCAAGAGCAAATGGGATCTCTACGAGTATCTCGCGACGGTGCCGGGCGACCAGGCGTTCCGTCCGCTCGACGAAGGCGGTTGCCCTTACATCGCGAAGGCGCACTGAAGCGGTGAGGTTTCGGTTCACCTCTCCCTACCGCGGAGAGGTGAACCCTTGACGCCGCTCCAGCTCGATTGACCTCATCGCCGACGCGCGGCCATCCATTGAACTTAAGTAGCCTTTCCAGGCAGGAACGAGCCTCTCGAGGCAAGCGTTGTCGATCAGGCGCCGCGATTGTCGCCCCGATCGATATCGCGCCAGGTCGCGATAGCATCAGCGGGCGATCCGGAATGAGCCCGCATCGCACGCGGCCTTTATGCGGCCTTGGCGAATTTTAGCCACGCTCCCATGAAGCCCGCATCGAGGTTCGGACATGCCCCACAATGTTGCCCAGAAACTGATCCTGGCCCATCTCGTTGACGGGACGATGCGGACCGGTTCCCCGATCGCAATCCGGGTCGACCAGACGCTTACCCAGGATGCCACGGGCACACTTGTGATGCTGGCCCTCGAGGCGATGCAGCTCGATCGGGTTCGAACCGAGCTGAGCGCCCAATATGTCGATCATAACATCCTGCAGATCGACAATCTCAACGCGGAGGATCACGCCTTCCTGGAGAGCGCATGCCGGCGCTTCGGCGTTTGGTATTCGCGGCCGGGCAACGGTATCAGTCACGTGATTCACATGCAGCGCTTTGGCAGGCCCGGCACATCGCTGCTCGGATCGGATAGTCATACGCCGGCGGCGGGCTCTCTGGGAATGCTGGCGATCGGCGCGGGTGGACTGGATGTTGCTCTTGCCATGAGCGGAGAGCCGTTTCACCTCGCGATGCCGAAGGTGTTCGGCGTTCACCTGACCGGCAAGCTGCCGGATTGGGTGAGTGCCAAGGACGTCATTCTGGAGATGCTGCGCCGGCACGGCGTCGCAGGAGGTGTCGGCAGGATCATCGAATATTCCGGCCCCGGATTGAACTCGCTCTCGGCGATGGATCGCCACGTTATCGCGAACATGGGCGCCGAGCTCGGCGCGACCACATCCGTCTTCCCGTCTGATGATGAGACCCGCCGATTCATGGAGTTCGAAGGCCGTGCCTCCGATTGGCGGGAGCTCAAGGCGGATCCCGGTTGCCACTACGAAGAGGACGACAGCATCGACCTGTCGCGCCTCGAGCCGCTGATCGCGAAACCGTCGAGCCCCGGCAATGTGGTGAAAGTCAGCGATATCGAGGGGCTGGAGATTCATCAATCCTACATCGGATCGTCTGCCAATCCCGGCTGGCGTGATTTTGCAATCGCCGCCGAAATCGTTCGCGGAAGGGCGCTTCCGTCACACGTGTCATTCGATGTCAACCCGACATCGCGCGACCTTCTCGATATCCTGATCGCAGACGGCCATCTCCAGGCTCTCGTTTCCAGCGGAGCTCGTATTCATCAGGCCGGCTGCAACGGCTGCATCGGAATGGGGCAAGCGCCGGCCATGGGCCGGAACTCGCTTCGGACCACGCCACGCAATTTTCCGGGCCGATCGGGCTCCCGCGAGGACTCCGTTTTCCTGTGCTCTCCCGAAACCGCGGCAGCGTCGGCGCTCGCAGGCCGGATC
Source organism: Bradyrhizobium jicamae (assembly GCF_018130215.1). Taxonomy (GTDB): domain Bacteria; phylum Pseudomonadota; class Alphaproteobacteria; order Rhizobiales; family Xanthobacteraceae; genus Bradyrhizobium; species Bradyrhizobium jicamae_A. The sequence goes on along the minus strand of NZ_JAFCKQ010000002.1, from coordinate 481,453 downwards.
ACCGACCCTCGCTCTGTCACCATTCCATATCCGAAGCTCGCGCCGAAGGCCCGAGGGACGATCACGTCCCCATTGCTTGAACCGCCCCCGTCGATTGAGCCGGGCCGCCGCGTGGAACTGATCAAGAGCCCGAACATCCACTCTCTTCCACAGTTTGACGCACTGCCCGAGGAAGTCGCCCTGCCCGTCCTGTTGAAGATGGGCGATGACATCTCGACCGATGAAATCCTGCCCGCAGGCGCCAGAGTCCTTCCGTACCGGTCGAACATCCAGAAGATCGATGATTTCTCGTTCGAGCGCATTGATCCCAGCTATCTGGAGCGCGCGCGTGCAGTTCGACGAACGACGGGCCACGCTGTCGTCGCCGGCGACAATTATGGCCAGGGCTCATCGCGCGAGCATGCGGCGCTCGCCCCACGCAACCTTGGCCTCCGGCTGGTCCTGGCTAGGGGCTTTGCTCGCATCCACCGGCAGAACCTGATCAACTACGGGGTTTTGCCGCTGGTCTTCAGCCAACCGTCCGACTACGAGCGACTGCAACAAGGTGACGTACTGAAGACGAGCGCTTTGCGTCGAAGCCTGCGGAAGGACGACAACATCGTGTTCCATTGCCGCAGCCGGATTGCCGCACGGCACGATCTCACGCCGCGGGAATTGGAGGTCATCCTCGCCGGAGGCCTGATCAACTGGCGCAAGACATCGATCGCGGCCGCATGATGGCAGCTATCGGTCTCGACCGGGATGGCTTTGGAACTTGCCTCACACAGGCACGTTGGACGCATTCCAGAGGTGGAGGACCAAACAGGTGAACGAAACCGCAGGTCCAACGAACCGCCAGATCTACAAGGTCGCCGTTGCGAGCATCATCGGATCGGTGATCGAGCAGTATGATTTCCTCATCACCGGCGTGATCGCCGCCACCGTCTGGGGCGACCTGTTCTTCAAGCTTCCGGGCTTGGCGGCCGCCGCAGCCGCCATCAGCGTCTATGGAATCGGCATCATCATTCGTCCGATCGGCGCCTATATCTTTGGTCATCTGGCCGACCGAAGCGGCCGCAAGGACGCGCTCGTCAGCGCACTTGTCTTGATGGGCGTCAGCACGCTGCTGATCGGCCTCACGCCGAGCTACGACCGGATCGGGATCTTGGCGCCGGTGCTGCTGATCCTGTTTCGACTGGCGCAGGGGATCAGTTTCGGCGCCGAGTTCGGCACGGCTTCAACCTGGGTCATAGAGCAAGCCGCACGCTCCGGCCATCGCGCCTTCTGGAGCGCCTGGGTGGGTTTTGCCATACCGATCGGACTATTGCTCGGCTTTGGCTCGGTCATCCTGATGAAATCGGTCATGTCGGCCGATGCCTTCGTGGCCTGGGGCTGGCGCGTTCTCTTCGTCATCGGTTTCGTGGTGGCCATTGTCGGGATTGTGATACGTACCCGCACCGAGGACAGTTTCGTGTTCGAGCAGCACAGATCCCGGGACAGCGTGCTGGAACATCCGGCCGCTCAGGTCTGGCGCGACATGCCGCTCACCATCCTGCGCACGTCGCTGGTGAATGCCATGTTCGGCGGAGCGTTCTTCCTGTATTTCGTTTTCGGCACAAGCTACATGAAGGCGGTGGGCTTCTCCGGCTCAACTCCCGAAATCATCGGGTTGATCGCCGCAGCATTCATGCTGATCTTCATGATCATAGGCTCGCTGCTTGCGGATAGGATTAATCGACGCGCGATCCTGATCGTCGCGGCGGCCGTGCTGTTTGTCTTTGCCATTCCATATTTCCACCTGGTCGGCACCGGCAGATTGCTCCCGGCAACGATTGCAGACATCATCGGATTCGGCTTTGTCTTCGGATTTGGCTACGGCGCGCTACCCGCCTTCTACACCGAGAACTTCCCGACCCGCTATCGTGCATCCGGGGCCAGTGCCGGATACCAGATATCTCAAGTCTATGGCGGCGGCCTGATCCCGATCCTCGCGGGCTTGATCCTGAAATCATACGGCATTCACCAGGCGTATCTCTATATCGGCGTGATCGTCATGGTATATGCCGCCCTTGCAATCCTGGCGGTTCTGGGCACCGCCGAGACCAAAAGCAGCAGTCTGGAAGGTCCTTTGCGCGATAGACCGGAAATTGCAAGTCGCTAGACATTGGACGGGCGATGCCTGGTGCCCGAACCGGGCATCCTCCGGGCCTCTCGAGGTCGATTCACATAGGCAAATGCGCATATCAGGGATCGGGGCATGATTGGCTGTCTGTCTCGGTCTCGACCCCGCACAGGCAATGACCCCAGCACCGGGCCCGCAGCCTCCTCCAAGGGTGCTGGGGTCGGTTCTGCCACCATCAGGATGGGGGGCCTCGACGCGATCAGCCCCGCGTCGAGGCCCTCGCTTCTTCCGGAATGGTTTCACATGCCATCGGGGTTATCTCGAAGGTTGCCGAAGCGCCTCCATGACCTGCGACGAATGCGTCACGAAGCCAAAACACTTCCTGACGTTGAAAAGAGTTGCTTCGACGCAGAAGTCCGGCGATGTCGTTGCACAGCAATCCTCAACCAGAACGCAACCGTAACCGAGGAAATTGGCATCCGTTAGCGAGTGCAGCACGCATTGATCGGTGTTGACGCCGGCAAACAGGATCGTCCTCGTCCCGAGATTGCGCAGGATGCTGTCCAGCGGCGTATCCCAGAAGCCGCTGATCCGGTATTTGTCGACGTGAATGTCTTCCGGCTCCTGCTTCAACTCGTCAACGACGGCCGCCGCCCAGCTGTCCTTCTGCAACACCCGCGCGCCGCTGCCGGGCAAGGGCTCGCCAAGTCCGATCCCTACGCCCTTGGGCTTGTACAAATGCAACTGATTGGGTGGCATGTTCTTCAGATCCGGCCTGTTGCCCCAATTCAGCCAGATGACGTGCACGCCCGCAGCCCGCAGCACCGGCAGAAGTCTCTGCAGCGGCTCGATCGGAGCCCGATCCGGCGAGTAATCGACGCCGAGATGGTCGACCCATCCATCCTTGGCGCAAAAGTCGTTCTGCATATCGACGACGATGAGAACGGTGCGATGCAGATCCAGCGTCACCGTTTGCGGCTGCGCGTTGATCGTGACCGCGAGCGGCGGTGGCGGCGCCACCGCCATGTTGACGTTGTTGTCGTCGACGAACCATTTGTAGCCCGAAGCGGAGCCAAGAGGATTGGCGGTGCTGGGCGCCGTGGATCCGGCGGCCTTTGCCAAAGTGGAACTCGTCATCGGACCTTCCTCCCTTTGCAGATGTTTTGGATTTATCTGTGTCAGCCGCCGCGCTCGAACGGGATCGTCAGCGCCCCCGGCTGCCTGCCCTTTCCGACGAAGCCCGCGATCGCGATCAACGCCAGCAGGTACGGCAACAACAGCAGCAGCGCGACGGGCACATCCAGCTGCAGCGCAGGCACCAGGAATTGCAACGCCGTCGCAAAGCCGAACAACAGGCACGCGGCCAACGTGTACCAGGGATTCCAGCCGCCGAAGATGACTGCGGTGATTGCGAGATAGCCCGCACCCTTGGTCATGTTCTCCGTGAACGTATTGCTGTCAGCAACCGACATGAACGCCCCGCCGAGGCCGGCCAGCGCTCCGGCGTAAAGCACACCGAGATAGCGCGTCCTGGCCACGCTGATTCCCGCCTTGTCTGCAGCGCGCGGATCCTCGCCGACTGCCCGGACCGCCAATCCGAACGACGTGTACTTGAGAAGCAGCCACGTCACGATCACCATCAGGATGCTGACATAGGCCAGGCCGGTCTGGCTCGACAGTGCAGGTCCAATAACGGGGATACTTGCCAGCCATGGCAGATTGAGCTGCGCAAGGCCGGGAATTGGATCGCGCGACAGCGGCCCGAAGATTTCGCGGTAGAGGAATGTGGTCGTTCCCAGCGCCAGGATATTGAATCCGATACCCACGACAAGTTGATTTGCCCGCAACGTAACACTCAGCACGGCCTGGACCGCGGCAACCGCCGTTGCCACCACCACGCCGGCGGCGACGCCGGCAAGTGGCGATCCGGTTGCCCACGATGTCAATGCAGCGGCAAAGGCCGACATCAGCATCATGCCGTCGAGGCTAAGATTGAGCACGCCGGCGCGTTCGCTCAACATCTCGCCGGTCGCGGCGAAGATGATCGGCACCGCAAGGCGCAGCCCCGAACCAATGAACACAGCCATCTGTTCGTCAATCATCGGCTCGCCTTTCGGTTGGTGAGGATGGTGGAGCCCGCAATGATGATGACGATGAGGCCCTGGCAGATCAGCACGACCGCCGACGGGACATTCGCCGATATCTCCATGTTGATCGAGCCGGAGCGCAGGAACCCGAACAGCAGCGCTCCGATCACGACACCGGCCGCCGAGCCGCGCGAGAGCAGGCCGACAACCAGACCATCGAACCCGTAACCGGACGAGAAGTCGCTGGTCAGGTAGAATTGCTGGCCGAGAATCATGATCGCGCCGGCCAGGCCGCCAAAGCCCCCTGACACCGTCATGGCGAGGACCACGTGGAGGCTGGTGCGCATCCCGGCGCGCCTCGAGGCCGTCGCGTTCAGACCGACGGCGCGCAGCCGCACGCCGAGCGGGCTATGCTTGAGCACCAGCCACACGGCAACGACCGCGACCGCCGCAATCAGCAGACCGATGTGGAGCGGAGATCCGTTGTCCGGAAACAGCAATGGCAGCTTGGTGGTATCAGGAATCTCAGGAGATTCCGGCAGCGACGACAGGTCGCTGATGGGCTTGCGCAGCAGGTGAAACGACTCGACGGACCAGTACACCAGCGGCAGGGCGATGAAGCTCAACAGCAACGTGCTGATGACCTCGTTCGTGCCGCGCGCAGCCTTGAGAAAACCCGCCAGCCCGCCCCACAGCGCTCCGGCGGCGGTTCCAACGACCAGCGGCACGACGAACGCCAGTCCGAGCGGCAGGTCACCGGCGCCGTGCAGGGCGGCAGCGGTTGCGAACATGCCGCCCATCGCGATCTGCCCCTCGCCCCCCACGTTGGTCAAATTGGCGCGGCCGGCAAAGATGAAGCCGAGACCGACCAGCGCGAGGCTGATGGCTCGATTGAGCGAGGCGCCGATGTTGAAATCGCTTCCCGCCATGCCGTCCCAGAAGGCATCGATCGCTCCAAGGACCGACGCTCCGGTTGACGCGATGATCAGTACGCCGATTCCGAGCGCGATGACGGTCGATATCACCGGGACCATTACCTGCAGCGGCCTGACGTCAAATCTGGCGCCTCGCGCGACCTCGGCGAACTTTGGAATCTTCATGACTGCGGCCAATCTAGACATGCGCATGCCCCGACATCATTGCCCCGATCGCCTCTCGACTGAACGACCCGGCCGACAGCTCGCCAACCAGCTTTCCGCGGTAGATCACCGCGATCCGATCCGACACCGCCATCAACTCCTCCAGTTCGCTGGAGATCAGAAGAACCCCGAGGCCACGGTCGCGCGCGGCGCGAATACGGTTGTAGACCGCCTCGATCGCGCCGACGTCGAGCCCTCGGGTCGGCTGGGCCGCGAGCAGAAACACCAGCGGATCGAGCGAGAGTTCGCGTGCCAGCACGGCCTTCTGCTGGTTACCGCCCGAGAGGCTTGCCATCGACACGTCCGGGCTGCTCGCGCGGACGTCGAACTCGCGCATCATCGCTTCGGCTGCCTTGCGACGCGCCGACTTGTCGAGCAGACCGAAGCGGCTGAATTTTCCGATCGCGCCGAGAAACAGATTCTCGGCGACCGATAGTTCCTTGATGCAGGCCACCGCGTGGCGGTCTTCCGGAACGATGCCGACGCCCGCATCCGTGATCTGCTGTGGCGTGCAATCGGTGACCGGCGTGCCGCCGACGACGATCGCACCCGTGCTCGGCGAGGCAAGACCGGCAAGGATCAAGCCCAGCTCGGTCTGGCCGTTGCCCTCGACGCCCGCGATGCCGACGATCTCGCCGGACCCAACCGTCAGGTTCAGGCCGTCAAGCCTGGCCAAGCCATGCGCGTCGCGATAGACGAGGTCGGAGATCTGCAGCACGGCTTCGCCCGAAGACGTCGGATCAACCGCGTCCATTGCGGACTTTGCCGGAACCTTGCCCTCGATATCGACGGCGGCCGCGAGCACCGAGCCCGCCGACTGGACATCCCGGCCGACCATGGAGCGCACCAGGGCGCGCATATCCGCTCCCTCCATCGTCACGGTTTCGATGATCCGCCCCTGCCGCAGCACCGTCGTGCGATCCGCGACCCGGCCGATTTCACCAAGCTTGTGGGTCACCAGGATCACGGACTTGCCGCGAAGAGCGACCTGGCGGCAGATCGCCAGCAGCGCATCGATCTCATCCGGCTGCAGGACCGCGGTCGGCTCGTCGAGCACGAGCAGCCGCGGATCGCCAAGCAGGCACTTGATGATCTCAACTCTTTGGCGCTCTCCGACCGAGAGGTCCTCGATCAGCGCATCCGGATCGATTTCGAGCCCGTACTCTGCGGCGAGCTGCCCCATTCGCACGATGATGTCTTGTGGCTTCAGCACCGCGCTGGCCCGGCCAAGCATCAGATTCTCGGCGACGCTCATGTTGGGCACCAGGCTGAAATGCTGGTGCACCATCACGATGCCGCGCTGGAGCGCTTCGGCAGGGCCACGAGGCTGGAACTGTTCGCCGCTCAGCACCATCGTGCCGGCATCGGGACGGTGCACCCCGAAGATGAGGTTACAGAGAGTGGATTTTCCAGCGCCATTTTCGCCAAGCAGGCAATGCACCTCGCCGCGCTCGATACCTAGCGAAATATTATCGAGCGCGGTGAAGGCGCCGAACCGCTTGGTCAAACCAGACAGTTCAAGAATAGCCACGATCAACCAACCTTGACCTTGATCTTGTTCGATAGCAGGTCGTCCTTCAGTTCCTTGATCTTCGCGAGGACCTCCGGCGTCGCTCCCGTGCATATCTCGATGTCGGCCGAACGCGGCCCCATCGCGAGACCGAACTGCTTGTATTCGGGGTGCCACGTCCCGGCGACCGCCTGGTCGATGGCGTATTCGACCATGAAGCCGATGCCGCTGACGGTGTAGGCGATGTAAAGCGGATTGTTGTCGGAGCAATAATTGGAATAGCTCCCGATCATCCTGGTGCCCTTCTCGCGCGCCGCCTGCTCCATCCCCCGCACGCCGAGATTGAGGATGTTGTAGTGAATGTCCGCTCCTTGAGCGATGGCCGCGAGCGTTGCTTCCTTCGCCTTGGCGACGTCGTCAAAGTCGCCGGTATAGGTCACGAAGCACTTGGTATCCGGTTTGACGTATTTGGCGCCATTCGCGAATTCCGTCCCGGTGTTGACGATGGCCGGAATCTCGAGACCGCCGACATAGCTTACCGCGCCGTTCTTCGACATCATCGCGGCGACCGCCCCGGCGATGAAGCCGATCTGGGCTTGCAGCACGTCGTATTGCGCGACGTTGTTCGTCGGCTGTCCCGTCGGGCCGACGATGGCGAATTTCACCTTCGGGAACCGCTTGGCAACCTTCAGCACCGAGGCCTGGGTCTGCCCAGCGGCACCGATGACCACGTCGTTCTTCGAAGCGAGCGTGACGAGGGCCTGCTCCATATCGGCGAACTTGACGTTCTCGATGGAGGTGATCGCAACCCTGTCGCCGTGGCGCTGCTCGGCCGCCTTCATGCCGTTGTAGGCCGACTCCATCCATCCGTGGTCGGCCCGCGATCCCGGAATGAGGATACCGATGCGGAGCGGCTTTTGCGCTTCCTCGGCAAGCGCGAACCGGACTGATGAACCAATCCAGGCCATCGAAAGCAGGCCGGCTTGCAGAAATGTACGACGAGTACCGTTCATGTTGTTTCCTCCTGTTTCTTTCCGGCGTTTCCGCGCTTTTTTTCGCGGCATTCCATGCGGCGGCGGCGCAACGGTCGGTCTGCGTTTGCCGCTATTCTCGGAGCAGCGGCGGCGTCAGCTCACCGCGATCGTCGCAAGCGCAGCGACGGCATCGACAAAGCACTTCATCGGAGCCTGCACGACCCCCGCGCCGATGATTCCCATCCCGGGCTCTTTGTGGGCTGTTGCGGTGTTGATGACTGGACGCCTGCCCTCATCCACGACCTTGCGGATGTCGATGCCGACCGGCGCGCCTATGAAATCGAGCATCGGCAGCGTGAAGCCCGGATTGCGGCCGATCGCGATGTGTGCCATCTCACGCGAATAGCGCAGCGCATCCTGCGGCGTCCCGCCGACGAACTGGACCATCGCGGGAGCAGCCGCCATCGCAAACGCGCCCAGCCCGGCCGTCTCGGTAATCGCGCTGTCGCCGATATCGGGATTGGCATCGGCCTCGCTGAACCCCGGCAGGAACAGGCCGACGGGAACGTCGGCTGGACCAACGTACCATTGTCCCTCCAGCCCGCTCACCCTGATGCCGACATTGACGCCGTTACGCGCCATCGCGGTGACGATGCTGCTGAATGGCACGCCATGCGCGGCGTCCATGATCGCCTTGCACGCCGCCATGGACAGGCTCAGGAAGAACATGTCGTCTGCCCCGATCGTCCGGAGCGTCTCCTGAACGATGTCGCGAGGGACGGGCGACTTCAGAAGTGATTCCGTGACGGCGCGATACAGCAGCAGGGTCGCCGCCGTGTTGCGGTTGTGAACGTCGTCACCCATGTGCAGCGATTGCGATATCAGCGGCTTCAAGGGCAATCCGCCGTCGATGCCTGCGATCGCCGCTTTCAGGCATGGCGCCAGCACATTCTCGATCAGCTTCAGGCCTTCGATCACCTCGGGAGCGAACGCGCCGAACCGCAACGTCCTGGCACCGCCCGACTCCATCATCGGCGCATACGCGCGGTTGCCCGCAGCGCTGTTCATCACCACGAAGAGCGGCATGGATGGCGAGATGATCCCGGTCATCGGCCCGACTGCGCCGAATTCGTGGCACGGCGCAAAGCGAATGCCGCCGCCGGCGACAAGTTGCTCCGCCTCCGCGGGGGACGCCGCCCATTTCTCGTAGAGGACTGCGCCGACGACAGCGCCCTTCATCGGACCGCACATGTCCTTCCAGTCGATCGGCGGGCCGGCATGCAGCAGGGTGCGGCCCATGTCGGGCCAGATCTCGGAGGCGTGCGCAGCGACATCGACCCAGGTCGGCTGGGCGGCGAGGATGCGTTCCAGTGCCTGCGCATTGGCGCGGTCGATGCGCGATCCGAGGCAGTCGGCATCGTCGGCATCGCCGATCAGCTGCGCCAGATTCCAGGCGACTTCCGGGCTTCCGTCTCCGACCGGCTGCCAGTGCAGCCGCGTCAGCGGCGCTCCGCTGCTCTCGACACCCCGATCGAGACCGGAGGCGCCGAGACTGATGATGGACGTCTTGCGGTCCCGCAGAGCGGAGGGTGCTGCATTCATCGTCATTCTCCACCTTGCTTCATGCGACGGCCTGTGACGCCGCCATGCGGCTCGCGATGGCCTGCGCCGAACGGGCAGCGGCGGTGCTGCTACCGACCAGTTCGGCTCCGGCAGCCGCCAACATGGTCTTCTGGGTTTCAAAGGACTGCGGATCCTCGGCCGTGCCGCACACGAAGCAGATGACGGGAAGCTCCCGTCCCTTTGCTTTCGCTGTGGCCTTGGCCTGTCGAATGGCCGGAGCCAGGATCTCCGCGGGATTTGCGTGACTGCCGTAGCCAAGCACGACGTCCAGCACCACGCAGGCAACAGTCGGATCGTTTGCTTCCTTCAGGAGCCGGTCGACCCGCACGCCATAGTCGATCATCGGGTGCGGCCGCCCGACGGTGAACTCGTCGCTGCCCAGGTCAATCGCCGTATGTCCGTAGCTGTCTTCCGGATCGGCCAGCCGGTCGGCGTCGGCGAGGGGGGCGTTCGACCGCGCGCGAACCCCGGCCTCCAGCCAGATGATTTGCGCCTCCGAACAGAACGTTCCACCGGAATAGAGACCGCGGAGATAGCGCTGCGAAGGCGCGAGCGACCGACACACCCTGCTGACCAGTTCCTCGACCGCCTTTTCGTCGCTTCCGGGCTGCTGCGCTCCCGCAAGGGAGACGGCCTGCTTCGCAGTCTCCTCGAGCGACGACGCACGGTGGACATTGCCTGTAGAGGCTACGACCTCGCCGCCCAGGAAGCAGAGCACGACCGGCTTGCCGATCATGCTCGCCTGCTCGATCACACGTTGCTGGACATCGGGCGCTGGCGGCTTGGAAACGATGGCAATGACCTTGGTCTGTTCGTCTGCAGCCAGCAGAGCCAGCCCCTGCAACATCGTCGTGCCGCCGACCCGGCTTGAAACGTCGTGGCTGCCGGTACCGATCGCCTGCGATACGCCCAGCCCGTGGCGATGGATCTGGCACATCACCTCCTGGAGCCCCGTTCCCGATGCTCCGACCAGGCCGATAACGCCGCGCCGAACGACGTTGGCAAATCCAAGCGGAACGCCGTTGATGATCGCAGTGCCGCAGTCGGGACCCATGACCAGCAGCCCCTTCTGCGCGGCAACGCGCTTGATGGCCTGCTCCTGCTCGATCGTCACATTGTCGCTGAACAGCAGCACGTTGAGGCCCCGGCGCAGGGCCTTCAGAGCTTCCGCCGCGGCGTAGGGACCCGGCACCGAAATCAATGCCAGGTCGGCATGACCGGCGATCGCAATGCCGCCGGCGATCGATCGTGGCGGCGCGTCCATCGCAGATTCGGTCGCGCCGGCCTTCGGCTCATCGCCGGCGATCAGCGAATGAATTTCCCGTTCCGCGGCTTCGCGCTTTTCCGAGGTATCGTCCTGCACGACGATCATGATGTCGCCCGGCTTCGCGTTTTCGAGTACAGGGCTCATCAGCCCGGCCTGTTGCAGGAATTCCTTGTTGCTGCGTGTCCCCATCAACAACGTGACGCGCTGAACGCCGCTCCGTGCGATCGCGATCTGCGAGATTCGCATCAACGAGACGGAGTCCTTGTATAGGTTCGCCTTCACACTGGGTTGGATGGCCATTTTCTTGTCGTGTCCCTGTTCTGTCAGGCCGGTCGCCGGCTAATGAACGACGTGCGTTCCTGTCTCCCCCCGCAGCGCAGCCATCGCGCAATCGAGGTGGCTGATGATCGCGCGCTTTCCACCTCCCTCCAGAAAGCGGATCGCAGCATCGACCTTGGGACCCATGCTTCCCGGGGGAAAGTGTCCCTCACGATGATAGGCTTTGATTTCCTCGAGGCTGACCTGGTCCAGGTCTTTCCGGTTCGGCTTGCCAAAATTGACTGCAACGCGCGGCACGGCGGTAAGGATCAGCAGTTCCTCGATGCCGAGGACGTTCGCAATATGGGCGGACGTCAGGTCCTTGTCGATGACTGCCGGAACGCCCGTGCGCACGCCCTTTTCATCACGAACGACGGGAACGCCGCCTCCGCCACCGGCGATGACAATCGTTCCGCGCTTGACCAACGCGTCGACCAGCGAAATATCGCAGACATGCTTCGGCTTCGGGGACGGAACGACGTGACGCCAGCCCCTGCCCGAATCCTCGCGCATCGCCCAGTTGAGTTCGGCGCTGATCTTCCTGGCCTCATCCTCCTTGAAGAACGGCCCGACGAACTTCGTCGGGTTCTTGAAGGCAGGGTCGTCCTTGTCGACCTCGACCTGGGTCAGCAGGCTCGCCACGTGCCTCTGGTTGCCCTGTTCGCGCAGGGCGTTCTCGATCGCCTGCATCAGGAGATATCCGATGCCGCCCTGGCTGTGCGCGACGCAGATGTCCATGTCCATCGGCGGAATGCGGCTCATGGTCAGCAACTGGCGCATCATGATCTTGCCGACGACGGGACCGTTGCCGTGCGTGATGACCAGTTCGTTGTCGAGTTGGGCAAGCGGCAACAACGCCTCTGCTGTCATCTGCGCAACCGACTTTTGCTCCTGGGAAGTACCCCTTATGTCTTCGGGATGAACGGCATTGCCGCCGATCGCGACCACAAGGCGACGCGGCACATCGTTGAGTGTACGCATTTTCCTACCTCCCGGCCGTATTGGCGATGGCAACTGCGAGTTCGCACGCCTGAGCGTTGGACGGCGCGACGACGATTCCGGCCAGTTCGAGTTTTCTGACCTGCGCTGAACGCACCTGCGGATCCTGCTCGGTACCGACGACCGATGCGATCAGCACCGGCGCATCCTGCCCACGGTCGGCGACGAGCCGCGTCAAATGCTCGGCCGGATCAGCATGCGCGCCGTAGCCAAGCACCAGATCGAGCAGGATGACCGAGAGAGCGGGATTCCTGAGTGCCGCACGCAATGCGTCATCTCGTACCGACGGATCGATCATCGGGTGTGGTCGGCCACGCGTGTATTCGTCATCGCCGAGATCGATCAGCCGGTCTCGGCCCGGGTCCCGCCCGGCGCACAGCGTCTTGACACCCGGGATTGCGGCATTCGACGTCACCTCGCGGCCTGCGGCCGTCAGAATGACCTGGGCTTCGGCACACAGCGTCCCGCCGGCAAACAAGCCTTCGATCCCGCCGCCGGCAGGCCGTCGCGCAACGCGTGAGGCGACTGCACCAGGATCGAACTCCGCCCCGATCGGCTTGCCACCGAGGGCCAGTTCAGCGGCCCCCTTGAGCGTCGGCGAAAAGCGCGCATTCGCCGGAACGGTCATGTCGGAAGCTCCGATGAAGCACACGGTGAAAGACTTTCGGCTCTGCCCGATCCGCTTCAGGACCGTCGTGGCGACATCGGGATGCGGGGGCTTCGAAATCAGCACGACATGGTCAGTTTCCGGATCGGAATCGAATGCATCGATCGCCATCAATGTCGTGATGCCGCCGATATCCTTCTTCAGATCGCGCCCGCCCACCCCTATTGCATGAGAGATGCCTTCGCCGGCTTCCGAAACCAGGCACGAGACTTCCTGCGTTCCGGTACCCGACGCACCGATTATCCCGATCTTGCCGCGCCGCAGCCTGTTGGCGAACGCCAGCGGCGCTCCGCCGATGACGGCCGTGCCGCAATCGGGCCCCATCATCAACAGGCCGGCATCTCGTGCCTGCAGCTTGAGCGACAGCTCGTCCTCGAGGGAGACGTTGTCGCTGAACATCAGAACATGCAGGCCGCGATTGAGCGCCTTTCTGGCTTCGGCCGCTGCGAAATCGCCGGGCACGGAGATCAATGCGAGATTGATCTCCGGCCGGACCTTGACTGCCGCGGAGATGGAGTGCGGCCGCCAGGCGGCCGACGCCTCTCCCTGGCTCTTGGGTTTCTCGAGTGATTTGATCGCGCCGTCGAGCGCATCGCGCGCGGCAGGTTCGGTGTCTGCCTTCACTGCGATCACGAGATCATTGCCCTTTACGGCGGCCCCCTCATTCAGCAGGCCCGCATTACGCATGATCGCCGCATTCGATGGTGTCCCCATCATCAGCGCGGCCTCGATCACACCGGGACATGCTGCCACCTCGCGGGACAGCCGCATCAGGGCAACCGAATCCAGGTAGAACCCCTTGCGGATTTCATTCAGCACAACGACCTTCATGACACCCCCAAATCGCTCGCGACGGCGCGCACCGCTTGCTGGAAGCAGGCCAACGGCGCCTTCACCACGCCTGCCCCGACCTGACCGATGCCGGGCTCGCGATGCGCGATCCCCGTGTTGATGACGGGCACGATTCCGGAATCAACGACCAGGCGGATGTCGATGCCGGTGGGCACGCCCGCGAAGTCCATCGCGGCAATGCTCCACTCCGGGTTCTGCGCGACGGTGATTTCGCCCATCGAGCGGGTGAAGTTGCCCGCTTCCGACGGCGCACCGGCGCCGATGAAACCGGCGACCGCCGGCGCCGCCGCCATCGCGAATCCGCCCAGGCCGATCGTCTCGACGATCGCGGAATCGCCCATGTCGGGATTGGCGTCCTTCTCGGAATATCCGGCGAAATAAAGCCCCTCCGGCATCTCGACCGGAGCCGTAAACCACCGCTCGCCCAATCCACTTACACGGATGCCGAAATCGGTCCCGTTGCGGCACATCGTCGTGACGATCGTCGAACCGCGAATGCCGTTGGCGGGATCAGTCATCACCTTGCCCATGGCCATGGCGATGTTCAGGAAGAACTGATCATTCTGCCCGATGAACGCCAGACATTCGGCAAGGGTCGCATTGTCGACCGAGGTCCGCGCCATCCAGGGCGCGATTTCGCGAAGGAAGATGCTCGAGCAGGCGAGATTGCGCTGGTGCATCTCGTCGCCCATCGACAATCCGCGCGCGATAATCGATTTCAGGTCGACACCGCCGGATGCGCGGATGGCCTTGCCCAGAACCGGCCCGAACACATCGCGCAACCAGGCGAGGCGCTTCAGCACGCTCGCGTCGTTGCCGCCGAAGCGCATGACCTTGCCCAACCCCTCGTTGATCGCGCAGTAGGCCCGATTGGAAAAGCGAGCGTTCTCGACCACGAACAACGGCATCGACTTCGTCGTCATGCCGGTCATCGGGCCGACGGCACCGAAGTGATGGTTCGGGTGAAATTCGATTCCTCCGCTAGCCGCGAGCTCCGTGGCAGACCGGAGATCCTGCGCCCAGCCCTCGAAAACGATCGCGCCGGCCACGGCACCGCGCATCGGCCCGCACATTCTCTCCCAGGTGATCGGCGGACCCGCATGCAGGATCATCCGATCCCGCAAGCCCTTCATCAGCTGGCTGGCGGGAACTATGTCGATCAGCCTCGGCTCTCCCTCGAGGATGCGGGCCAGCGCCTGTTGGTTTGCGTCTTCGATCAGCTTCATCGGCGCGCCCTCACACACCAAGCTTTGCGAGCAGGGCGGCCATCTGGGGATCCCCGCCCGCCGACGGCTTCCAGTCAACGTGGACGACGCCGATGCCGCAGTCGTGGAGATCCTTCACGAACCCCTCCAGCCCGACATTCACGACTTCGACCTTGCCCGCCAGCAATCGCTGATACTGCGGTCCATTCTGATCCGTCATGTCTCCTGCCCTAACCAGTTGATTATCGTTGCGTCCAATAAATAAGAAAACACTTACTTCGTCAAGCGCGAAATTCCACGATTTGTGCGAGTCGTTCAACGCGGAGAGCGATGATAAAAAAACGCTCCGAACATCGTTCGGAGCAGTCTGGGAGAACTCGAAATTCCAGCCAGGCGCCGCGCATCACGGCGTTCGAATGACGTGCCGCAAGACCATCAGGCATCCCGCGAACGCATCAAGGCCAGACGTGTGACCGATCGCGGTCAGCCCGTTGATCGTCTGATGAAGCCGCACGACATCACCGCTCATCGTCGCATGAAGGGCAGCGTGCAATGCGGCCGCGCCGTATCCGAGCGCCGCCGCTTGCAGGTGGATTCGGCTGATATCGTTGGTATCGCGGAGCAACGCGCTGCAGTGGCGCCACAGCAGATCACGACGTTGTGCAAGACCGAGCGCAGCCAATGCGATGAGCGCGCCGCCGATCAGGTCATCACCGGACGGAGTGAGCCCCGGCCCGAGGCCGATCAAGCTCCCAAGGCCAGTCTCATGATCGACATCGTCCGCCACGCCCGTGATAACGTGCTCCAGGGCAATGAAGCCCGGTACCGCCGCCCGAGCGAGAGCCGACAGCTCGCTCGACCGGTGCGCTGCCCCCAAAACTGCGAGGCCTCCCGCCGTCAGATCGCCCTTCCACATTTCATCGACGGCGCGAAGACCGCGTCGCAGGCTGTTGCGGGACCAGCGCGGCGCCGCGCCCGGCGCCCAAACCGGAGTGGAGACCAACGTCGCGAGCGGCTCCCCCGCAACCCACAGAAGCGGATCCGCAAAGCGAACCGGGGCGCCGACAGCAAGCTGCGACCACCGAAAGTTGCCCAACAGATTGAATGGCCCAGAGCCGATGTCGGTATGTCCGACACAGATCCAGTTCTCATCGACAACAGCGTAGAAGGAGCGTTCGAACACGGCGACGACCCGGCCCGCGGCAGGGGCACGGAGCGCCTTCACCGCGAGCAGCCCGACCTCCACGGCGATGCTGGTCGCTGCCGCGACGTTGACACGTCCATTGTCTTGCGAGCCAGATAAGCCCGCCGCTATGCCGTCGGCACCCTGCCCTGCGACGACCATTCGCCTCCTCCGGGCTTCGTTTCAGGAGACCTGGGCCGCGAGATGCGGTCCGGCTTCAGCTTCTCCCCCGAGATACGCCGCCTCGAGCAGAGGATCTTCAGCGATAATGCCCGCAGGGCCGCTCTTCAGGATCGCGCCAGTCTCCAGTAGGTAGGCCCGGTCGGCCAGAGCGAGAGCATGTCCCGCCATCTGATCGACCACGATGATGGTCATCCCTTCACTGCGTAACCGTTCAATCGATGCGAACAGTTCATCGACAACCAGCGGCGCCAAGCCCAGCGAGGGCTCGTCAAGCATGAATACCTTCGGCCCGGTGAGAAGGCCGCGTGCGACCGCCAGCATCTGCTGCTCCCCGCCGGACAGAAGCCCTGCACGCTGGCCGATTCGTTCCTTCAATCGGGGGAAGCGTACGAACATCGACTCGATTTCGGCGTCGAGATCGAAGCCCTTGCGCGCGTAGGCGCCGAGCTGGAGATTTTGCTTCACCGTCAGCTCCGGAAACACCTGACGTCCTTCCGGCACCAGCACGACGCCGGATCGCGCGCGCACGTGCGCCGGCATCCTGTCGATACGCATGTCCGCGAGCCAGACTTCACCGGTCGACCGCGGCGGTTCGAGGCCGGCGATCGACCGCATCAACGTGGTCTTCCCGGCACCGTTCGCGCCGAGCACCGCGACCGCCTCGCCGGACGCGACAGAGAGATCAATCCCGCTCAAGGCGCGCGACAGGCCATAGGACGATTCGAGCGCCCTGATTTCCAGCGCGCTGCCGCCGGTCCTTGCAGGTCGCGGCGCCTTGTTTCGTTCACCAGCCGAGGAATCGCCGAGATAGGCCTTGCGGACAAGCGGATCGTTGCGGATTTCAGCCGCATCGCCGATCGCTATTCGTTTGCCGGCATCGAGCACAACGACGAGATCGCTGAGCGACATGATCATCGGCATGTCATGCTCGACGATGATGACGCTGATCCCGGCATCGGCGATGCGACGCAGAAGCGCGGTCAAGCGCTGCTTGTCGCCCTTCGAGAGGCCCGCCGCGGGCTCGTCGAGCAGCAGGACCCGCGGCCGCAATGCCAGCGCACGCGCAATTTCGACCAGCCTCTTCTCGCCATGTGACAGTGAGCCTGCCGGTCGAGCCGGATCGCCATCGACGCCGACAAAGCGCATCAGGAAACGCGCGAAGTCTTCCGTCGCCGCGTTGCGCAGTGCGGACACGATGCCGCCGAGCCGTCCGGCTCTCTCGGCCAGAAGGATGTTTTCGAGGATCGAGAGCGAACCGAACAGTTGCGTCGTCTGGAATGTTCGCGCCACACCGGTCCGCGCAAGCAAATGCGACGTCATGCCCGTCACGTCTTGATCGCCAAGCGTCACCGTTCCCGATTTCGGTCGATAGAAGCCGCAGAGCAGGTTCAGCGCACTGGTTTTCCCGGCGCCATTGGGACCGATGATGCTGGTGACGGCGCCGGGCCGCGCCGTGAACGAGACGCTTTGAACCGCACGGACACCGCCGAACGAAACCGAAAGATCCGTCACGTCCAGCGCAGCCGGATTCCTTGTCTCAAGGCCGGCCGTGGCGACGCTCGCCGCCGCCACCTCGGAACCCGCCGGCGGATGCCGCGCCGGCAGGAATTTTGCCGCAAGTTGCTCCATCAGTCCGACGATACCGGACGGCGCGACGCGCAATACGACGAAGAGCAGCACTCCAAATGCCAGGAGACGATATTCCTCGAGATCAGACAACAGTTCCGGCAGCAGCACGACGAGCGCGGCTCCGATCACGGGACCGAGCGTCGAACCGGCGCCGCCGACCATCACACCGAACAGCAGCAGCACCGATTGCAGAAACGGAAACGAACTCGGGCTGATATAGCCTTGCAACGGCGCGAACAGCGCGCCGGCCAATGCCATCGCTGCCGCCGAGATCACGAAGGCTACGGCACGAATGTGTACCAGATCGATGCCGATAGAGCGCGCGGCGACTTCCGCATCGCGGGCGGCGCGCATCGCATAACCCCAGCCGCTCCGCTTCAGTCGATCGAACATAAAAAGGCCGGCAAGGGTCAACCCGGCGCCGGCAACCGCCAGCGAACGCTCCGACAGCGCGTATCCGAAGATCGAGGGCGGCGCGCTCAACACCAGACCGTTGCCGCCGCCGGTGAGGTCACGCCACTCGATCGTGACATGTTCAACGATGAAACCGAAAGCAATCGTCACCATCGCCAGGTACGGCCCCCGCACGCGGAGGGCAGGCATGGCAAGCAAACCGCCTATGATACCGACCAGCACGATGGCCCCTCCGGTGGCCGCAAGATAAGGCCAGCCCGCCTTCTCCATCAGAAGCACGGTCGTGTACGCCCCGATGGCCATAAATCCGATGTGTCCGAGCGATATCTGGCCCGCGAGCCCGAGCAGCACGTTCAGTCCGATACAGGCGATCGCGGTCAACGAAATCGTCGCGACCAGAAAGACCCCGTAGCTGTCGGCGATCGCGACGTAACCCAGAACGGCCGCGAGTATCGCAACAGCGACAGGAAGGGAAGCGCGTGCGGTCATACCTTCTTGACTCCGGCTCGGCCCAGTAGCCCGTGTGGCGCAACGACGAGGATCAGAATGACGGACGCGAAAGTGATGATCTGGGTGTAGACAGAGCCCAGATAATTCGTCGCAAACACCTCGATCAGGCCAAGGCACAGCCCTGCCAGCATGACGCCCCAGGAGCTGGCCAGCCCGCCGATGATCGCCGCAGCGAACGCCTTGATGCCGAACAGCGTGCCCATCTCGGACGAGACGTTGAAAAGGGGAGCGATGAGGAGCGCGGCCACCCCTGCCAGCATTGCCGATACCGCGTAACTCGCAGCGATGGCACCATCGACATTGATGCCCATGAGTCGTGCGGCACCGGGGTTCTGCACGACCGCAAGCATCGCGACGCCATGGCGCGTCCGGCGCGTGATCAGGTGCAGCGCCAGCGCGAGTAGCACCCCGACAGCTGGAATCAGGATCTGCAAGGGATAAACCCCCGCTCCCTCGACGATCTGGATCGGCTTTGCAGCAAGGACGGACGGAAAGCTGCGGGGCTCCTTTCCGAAGACGAACAGCATGAGGTTGTCGACGACGACACCCACGGCAACCGTCGCCATCAGCCAATTGTCCGAGCCACGTTGTACGAACGGACGAACCGCGAAACGCTCAATGAGAGCGCCGTAAACTGCGCAGACCAGCAAGACCGCGGGAATGCCGATCGCGCCAGGCCAACCCCACACGACGAGGAAGAAGTAGCCGGCAACGGCGCCGAGCGTCATCGAGCTGCCCTGCGAGAAGTTCACGGTGCCGGATACCGCGTAGGTCACATGAAAGCCGAGCGCGAGCAGGCCATACATGCTCCCCAATGCCATTCCGGTTATGATCGCCGAAAAAAACGACATCGCAGGCCATCCCGATCTGTTTGTTGGGCAATTGACCCGTCAGTTCTTGCTGAAGGGCAGGATGTGATTGTCCTCGAACCGGGCCCAGATGTAGTCTTGCGCGGTCAACGCGTCGTGCTGGGTCTGGGCAAATGGTTTTTCGTAGGTCTTGATCAGGCCTTCGACGCGGTCGATGGCATAGAAACCGTCGCGAACGGCGCTGGGATCGGTACTGCCCGCCTTCTGGATCGCGCCGGCGACCATCATGACGCTGTCATAGGCGTTGGCGAACCCCACTGCCGGGGTCACATCTGCAGGGCCCTTGATGTCCGGATACTTGGCCTGAAGCTCAGTCATCACGCGCTTGCCGACAGGCGAGAGGTCACCGAAGAAGCTGTAGGTCTGGACGAAAATGACGTTCTTCGCATTCGGCCCGGCGAGCTCGGTGAAGCGGCCACCGGCCGGTCCCCAATGAGACACGATTGGTGGCGTCCATCCCATGCGGTCCAATGACTTCACCACCTGCGATGCGGGACCGACGTTGCCGACGAGAAACAGAACATCGGCGCCTGCCTGCTTCAGCCGCGACAGTTGAGCCACCACGTCGACGTCGTTGGGCTCGAACTTCTCGACCCCCGCAGGCTCGATCCCGGCGGCCTTCATGGCAGCGCCCAGACCATGCTCGTTCGATTCGCCCCACGGGTTGTTGACGAGAATAAGACCGGGTTTCTTCGCTCCGTATGTTTTGCTCGCGAAGGCCACGATCGCCTTGTCGACCTCGTCGTCCATCGCCGAGACGCGAAACACGTAGTTGGACGGAGCGCCGTTCTGCGTGATCTTGGTGCCAGCTGCCCATGGCACGACGAACGGCACCTTGACGTTGTTGACGAATGGCACGATCGCAAGCTCGACCGGCGTGTCGAGACCGCCGAGCAGCACCGTCACCTTCTCGCGTTGAATGAGTTCGCGTGCGGCAATCAGGCCTTTCGCCGGATTGCTTTCATCGTCGCGGCGGACGAGTTCGAGCGGCCGGCCGAGCACACCGCCTTTGGCGTTGATGTCCTCGATTGCGATCGTGGCACCGCGCGTAAGCGCTTCGCCGGCGCGCGCAGACTGCCCCGATAGAGCCGTGACGAGCCCGATCTTGATCGGCTCGGCGGCCTTTGCGCCCCCGATCAGCGACATCGAGCCAAACAGAACGGCGAGTGCGCCGTGCGACAGGATGCCACGGCGCAGGCCGGCAAAGGTAATACAAGCGTTCATTTCTGCACTCCTCCCGCTCCCAACGGCTGCTTCCAGCCGCCCTTTATTCGAAGCCGCATCTACGCGACCTTGACTGAAGTAAAAACTTTCTTCACAATTCAGCGAATGTCAAGCGGCGATTGCGCCCGAACGGAGATTGCAATGCAACGGGAGAACGAGGCCCAGCGGGATCGGGCCCCCCCTTCGCGCGGCGTTGCGGGCGATGCAACTCGCACCGCGGCATTGCGTCCGACGCTCGATCTCGTCGCACACGACCGCTACCGCTACAGTGCAATCACGCGCCGCCCGCACTTCCTCTGGCCGGGCGGCAAGCGCCTGGCCGTCTACATCGGCCTCAACCTGGAGCACTTTGCGTTCGGCGAGGGCTTGGGCGCGGAGCTGTGCCCGGGTGGCCCGCATCCGGATGTCCTCAACTACGCCTGGCGCGACTACGGCAACCGCGTCGGTGTTTGGCGATTGCTCAGGCTCTTCGGCGATTTGGATCTACCGGTCTCCGTGCTCGCGAACAGCGCGATCTACCACTACTGTCCCGAAGTCATGGACGCCTTTCGCGCGCGCGGCGACGAGATCGTCGGCCATGGGCGGACCAACTCGGAGCGTCAGGGCGTGCTGGCGCCCGAGGAAGAACGGCGATTGATCGAGGAGGCCACGGACATCATTGCGCGGTCCGAGGGACGTCGACCACTCGGTTGGCTGGGGCCCTGGATTTCCCAGTCGCCGGTTACACCGGACCTCCTTGCCGAAGCCGGCTATCAATACCTGCTCGACTGGTGCATGGACGATCAGCCGGTATGGTTCACGACGCGCAATGGTGGACGTATCCTGTCGATCCCATATCCGCAGGAACTGAACGACATCCCTTCGATCGTCGGCCGGAAGGACAACGGCGAACAGTTCGCGACGATGATCACTGATACATTCGATGAGATGCTGGAGCAGTCAGCAGGACAGTCGCTCGTTATGGGCATTGCGCTGCATCCCTATCTGGTCGGGCAGCCGCACCGGCTGCGGCCGCTGCGACGCGCGCTGCAGGCGATCGTCGCAAGGCGCGACGACATCTGGATTACGACTGCCGGCGGCATCTCGGCATTTTCACGTACCTTACCCGATGGCATTGTACCGGCATGATTGAACCGGAGGCACGCTAATGACCCCAATCGACACACTTCTTCGGAACGCGCGACTGGCTGACGGACGCATCGTCGAAATCGCCGTCCGCGACGGAAGAATCGTCGCGATCGCGTCAAGCCCCGAAAGCTACGGCGCAATCGGCGAAACCCGCGACCTCGGCGGGCGACTGGTGTTGCCAGGCATGGTCGAAGGCCACATTCATCTGGACAAGTGTTTTATTGGCGACGACTGGAAGCCGCATCGACCCTGCACCAGGGGCTTCAACGTGCGCGAACGCGTCAAGTTCGAGAAGGAAGCCCTTGCCGGCGCCAAGCCCATCGAGGTGCGGGCCGCGGCCCTGATCGATCTCTGTGTCTCGCAGGGCACGACACACATGCGCAGCCATGTGGACGTGGATGCCGAGGTCGGCCTGCGACATTTTGAACCGATCATGGCAGCACGGGAAGCGCACCGGAACAGGGTTTCAATCCAAATCGTTGCGTTTCCTCAAAGCGGCATTCTGACATCGCCCGGAACGGCCGAGTTGCTCGATGAGGCCGTTCGTGCCGGCGCCGACCTGGTCGGTGGACTGGACCCCGCGGGTCATGATGGTGACGTCACCGGTCATCTCGACGTCGTGTTCGGCATCGCCGAACGGCACGGTGTCGGGATCGACATTCATCTGCATGATGGCGGCCAGCAGGGCATCTCGGAGATCGAGGAAATCGCGCGACGGACCAAGGCATCGGGCCTCGGTGGCAAGGTCGCGATCAGCCACGCCTATGCACTCGGCGAAGTGACGCGCGACGAGGTTCAGCGCACCGCGCACCGGCTTGCCGAGGCGGGCGTTGCCATCCTCACCAACGCGCCGGGAGCACGACCGTTTCCGCCGGTGTTGCTGCTGCGCGACGCAGGCGTCAACGTCTTCTCCGGCAACGACAACATCCGTGATTCGTGGTGGCCTTACGGCGACGGCGACCTGCTCGAACGCGCCATGCTGATCGGCTATCGATCCGGGTTCAATACCGATGAGCAATTGGCCGCGGCCTTTGACATGGTGACGGCCAACGCCGCACGCGCGCTGGGCTTGGCGGAGTACGGCGTTAGGGCCGGCGGCACGGCAGATTTCGTCGTCCTCGATGCCGTGAATGTCCAGGAGGCCGTGGTCGCCCGCCCCAAGCCGCGCGACGTCTACAAGAAGGGGCGTCTGGTCGCGAATGCGAGCACGCCGATGGCGGTCGCCAGCTGAAACCGGAGACGCTGAACAGCATCCCCCTTGACGAGCACCCGCAATATCGATCTCAATCCAAGCTGCTTTGCCCAGGATCGGCTCCGCCGGTTGGACCCCGCCAGGACATTTGAAGCCCAAGCAATGTTGACGCCGTGACCGAGACAACCGCACAGACCACCCCGTCCCGCAGCTCCGCTCGCGGAAGGCGCCCGAGAGACTCCACGCTCACGAAGGAAGCGATCCTGCGAGCGGCGACGTTCGAGTTCTGCCACAAGGGCCTCGGCGGAGCCCGCGTCGAGGCAATCGCGCAGCGAGCAAAGGCCAATATGCGCCTTCTCTACGCATATTTCGGCGACAAGAATGCACTCTATGTCGCGGTCCTCGAGGACGTCTATTCGGAAATCCGCGCGGCCGAACAGCAGCTCAAGCTGGATGACCTGGAGCCGATCGCGGCGATGAGCGAGCTGATAAATTTCACGTTCACGTTCTTCGGCGACCACCAGAACTATATCGCCCTGATCAACAACGAGAACCTTCAGCGCGGGCGCAACATGCGCAAGTCACGCAAGATCGCTGAGCTTACGTTGCCTCTCGTCGCGAGTATCGAGAACGTTCTTCGTCGCGGCGTGGCGGCAGGTCTGTTTCGCGGAGATGTCGATCCAATTCAGCTCTACGTCTCGATCACCGCCATGAGCTATTTCCACGTTTCCAACCGCTACACGCTCTCCGCGATGTTCGACAAGGACCTGGGCGATTCGGATTGGCTCGCACTGCGCCACGAGCATGCGCAAGATATGATCCTGACCTGGTTGACCACTCTCAAGGGAGAGCGGAAGCACTGGGCCGCAGGATCGAGAGCAATCGGCAGAGGCAAACCGGCTCGGTAACCGCCGACGGAAGTATCCTGCAGACAAGCATCCTGCAGGTCGTACGGCCTGTCCCCGCTCAGCGCGCTGCGACAGCGCCGTCACTGCGCGGATCGCTGGCCCCCTCCAGCAGGCCGTCCGGGTGCCAGACGATCGCGCCTGCATGTCCCATGAACTCCTCGAACGGACCCGCCACCTGGATATCATGGCCACGCGCACGCAACCTGTCGATCGTGCTCTTCTCGAAACGAGATTCGATCTTCAGGTTGTTGTTTTCCTCGCCCCAGGTGCGCCCCAGCAGCCAGCGCGGCGCCGTGATCGCAGATTGCAACTGCTGACCATACAGCGCGTAACGCGTGAAGACGGCAGCCTGGGTTTGCGGCTGGCCCTCCCCGCCCATCGTACCAAAGGACATCAGCCGCCCGTCGCCGAGTTCGGCCATCGCCGGCTGGATCGTGTGGAACGGCAGTCGTCCCGGATCCAACCTGTTGGTGTCAGCCTCACCAAGGCTAAAGCTCGTTCCGCGGTTTTGCCAGGTGATTCCGGTTTCCGGAAGAATGACACCGGAACCGAACTCCCAATAGACGCTTTGGATGAAGCTGACGCTCAGTCCGGTGCGATCGGTTGCAGCAAGCCATACCGTATCACCCTGCTTCGGCGGATCGGGCCAGGACGCCGCGCGACCTATGGAAACCGTTCGATACAGCGCGGCCAGTGATTCACTGGACAGCAACTCACCGGCCGAACGCTTCATATGCTCAGGATCAGTCACGTAGCGGTTGCGGACGCGGAACGCGGCTTTGGTGCATTCGACCAGATGGTGCACGTGATCGACGCCGTCGGCCTCATCGGCCATGCAGCGGGCGTAGAGCGCCAGGATCAGGAGCGAGGCCAGGCCCTGTGTCGGCGGCGGCATGTTGAACACCTTGTGTCCAGCCACATCGACCGAGAGCGGCTCCACCAGCGACGCCTGGTGTCGCTCCAGATCGGCGAATCGAAGCGGGCTGCCCAGCCGCTCGAGATCGGCCGCCATCGAGCGCGCCAGATCGCCGCGGTAGAAATCGGCCAAGCCGGCTCTCGCCAATCGGCGCAGCGTCTCCGCGACCCGCGCCTGCTGCAGCCGCGTACCGACCGCGGGCGCAGCGCCCTGCGACAGATATACCTCGGCAAAGCCGGGCACGTCCTCGAGTTCATGCCGCTTCTTGCAGATATTTTCATGGAGCGTGCTCGTAACGGCTACGCCTTCTTCGGCATGGCGGATCGCGGGCTCGAGCAATCGAGTCAGTGGCAACTGCCCGCCGTGGCGATCGCGGCTCAGGTCGTAGGCCTTTTGCCAACCGTCGACGGTGCCCGCGACGGTGAGAGCCGCGAGCGGGCCGCGGCCTGGAATATTGCTGCAACCGCGCTCGCGATACCAGGCACGATCGGCCGCCAGCGCCGCACGTCCGCATGCCTGAATTCCGACTGGTGTCGAGCCGGCACGACCGACGAGCCAAAAGCTGTCACCGCCCAGGCCGTTCATATGAGGATAGACCACGGCAATCGTTGCAGCCGACGCGATCATGGCCTCGATGGCGTTGCCGCCCTCGGACAGGACGCCAAGTCCGGCCTGCGCCGCAAGGTGGTGCGGCGCAGTGACCATGCCGCCATAGCTACGTTTCGTCTGCAACATCCCAAAACTCCCTGACCGACTTAGTAATAATATAATTACTTACTTGCTGTCAATCGATCCGGTCATGCGTCCATGTCAGGCATGGGCCAACCGACCGAGGTCCTGTCCCGGCGGCGAAACCCGATCTGCACCAGAGCGCAAGATAGCGTTGCTGATGGACGGGAAGCGAGTGATGCAAAGCAGATTTGGCGGCCGGCGAGACGGAACTGATGGTCGTCGCATTGGCCGCCTGCCGTTGACGACATGCGGACCCATTTCATGAACGGGTGCCGGAAGTGGACGCATCGCCCTGTCCTACCCGATCAGCGATGTTTTCGATCGTCAGATCCGGGTCCTTCCGGCAGGTCTCGGCGGGCGCCTGCTTCGTTCAGTTCGATTTCAACTTGACGTACCTTCCGGGCGCCGGCTCGATAACCCCGTATTTGTCGTCGCCGGCGTGCCCCGGGGCCGGCACCGTTCCACTCGAATGCCGCTTCATCCAGGCATCCCAGTCAGGCCACCAGCTGCCGGGTTTCTCCTCGGCCCGGTCAAGCCAGTCCTTGGCTTCGCAATTGAGATCGTCGTTCAGCCAGTGACTGCGCTTGTTGCGGGCGGGAGGATTGATCACGCCGGCGACGTGGCCGCTTGCGGCGAGCACAAAGCGCGGGTTCGTGCCCATGAGATCCTTTGAACGATAGGCGCTTCGCCAGGGCACGATGTGATCCTCGCGCGAAGCAAGCACATAAAGGGGAGTCTTGACCCTCGATAGGTCGATCGGCAGCCCGCACTGCGTGGTCTTGCCCGGCTCCCTGAGCTTGTTTTCGAGGTACGTGTTGCGCGTGTACCAGCAGTACATCGGGCCCGGCAGGCTGACGCTATCCGAGTCCCAGTACAGCAGGTCGAATGCGTCGGGCGGTGCTCCCTTCAGATAGCTGTCCACGACATAGCGCCATATCAGGTCGTTGGCACGCAATGTCCCGAAGGTGAAAGCCAGTTCCTTGCCCGGAAGGATGCCGCCGCGACCAATGGTCGCCTCGCGCAATGCAACCGCGCCTTCATCGATCAGCAACCCGATGTCGCCGGTGTCGACAAAATCGAGCATCGTCGTCAGCAGCGTGAGGCTCGTGAGCTTGCTCTCGCCACGAGCCGCCAGCACTGCTGCGGCGCAGCTCATGATTGTGCCACCGACGCAGAACCCCAGCGCGTGAACCTGCTCCACCTTCGCGATCTCGCGCACCACCTCGATCGCCTGCAAGGGACCTTTCGTGAGGTAGTCGTCCCAAGTGAGATGATCGATTTCGGGCACGGCGCTGCGCCAGGAGATGAGGAAGACCTGATGGCCTTGCGCAACAGCATATTCGACGAACGAATTGCCCTTGCCGAGGTCGAGCAGATAGTACTTGTTGATACAGGGCGGCACGATCAACAGCGGCGTCCGTTCGACCACAGGGGTCTGCGGCGTGTACTGGATGAGCTGAATCAATTCATTCTCGAAGACCACCGAGCCCGGCGTGACCGCAAGATTGCCGCCGACTTCAAAGGCGGATTCATCGACGCGCGTAATTCGGCCCTTCCGCATGTCCTCGATCAGGTTTGCCATCCCGCTCGCGAGGCTTGCCGAGCGGGTCTCGATGGCGGTCCGGATCACCTCGGGGTTGGTCGCCGGAAAATTTGACGGACTCATCGCATCGATGAACTGCCGGGCGTAGAAGCGCAGCTGCAATTTCGTCCTGTCGTCGACCTGCGCGCCTTCGACCAGGTCATGCATCTGCTTTGCCGCCAGCAGGTAGGATTGCTTGAGGAGGTCATAGTAGGGAGTCTCCTGCCACGCCTCGTCCTTGAAACGCTTGTCGCCGCGCGCCGGCTGGATCTCGGACCTGGCCCCGAGAGTGAATGTCCTGATCGCGGTGGTGTTCCAGAAGCGCCAGACCTGCGTCAGGTATTCGCGCTGCATGTCCAGCGCAAACCCAAACGGCGAAAACCCCTGCCCCGCCGGAGCCGGCTTCTTGCCGCCCACGCCGGCCGTCATCGCCAAGGCCTCGTCGAATTGCTTCATTGATTGCTGACCGGCCTGCATCAGGCGCTCAAGATACTCGGATGGATCCCCTGGCGATGTGAAGTTGTTCATGTGTCTCCTCCGCAGGCACCTGGCAGCCTAGTTTTGCATATTTTCTCCAGAGCCGCTGTTCCGACAACATATTTGTTGCCGACCTTGCTGCGGGCCGTTGCTGCATCGCAGTAGACGGCGATCACTCAACCTCTCCGATCCGCCCTCGCCGGTGCGGCTCGTCGTGGCAAACCTGGTCGCGCTGGTCTTTCGATCTTTTCAGAAGACGGCGGGGTACCGGCCGCCATCCAACATGACGTTCTGGCCGGTCAGATAACCGGCATGGGCGCTGCAATAAAACGCGCAGACGGCGCCAAACTCCTCGACACGTCCCATGCGCTTGGCCGGGCTGCTGGCGGTCGCAGCCGCGACTTCCTCGTCGAGTGTGCGACCGCTCTTGGCGGTCAGCTTCTGGATGTTGGAGCGGAGCCGATCGGTCTCGAACTGCTCCGGCAGCAGGTTGTTGATCGTCACGTTAGCCGCGACGTACTGCGCCGCAATCGCCTTGGAAAACCCCGTCAGCCCGATGCGCGCCGCAACGGACAGGCTCAAGCCGGAGTGCGGCTGCTTCACCATCGCCGACGTGATGTTGATGATCCGCCCGAACCTGCGTTCAGCCATGCCGTCGATCACGGCCCGCATCAGCATGATCGCCGACACCATATTGCTGTCGGCTGCGGCCAGCCAATGCTCGCGATCGAAAGCGCGCCAGTCGCCGACCGGCGGGCCGCCGGCGTTGTTGATCAGGATGTCGGGAGCTGGACAGGCGGCCAGCGCCGCCATGCGTCCGAGTTCGGTCGTGATATCGCCCGGGGCGACGGCGACCGCGACGGAAAATTTCCGACGGATGTCGGCCGCCGACAGTTCCAGGGGCTCCACGCTCCGTGCCGTCAGCACGAGGTTGACCCCTTCGGCGGCCAACGCTTCGGCGCAGGCCCGCCCGAGGCCTTTGCTCGCAGCGCAAACCAGTGCCGTGCGACCGCTAATTCCGAGATCCATGGTGTTTCGATCCTGACGGCTAGGCTGGCTTGGGCGTCATGCCGGCATCGGCTGCGGCGGGAGCCAGAGCCGAGCTCATCTGCGAACAGATCAAGCCATCGGCATGTTTAGATCTGGATCACGTCACCCTGGCCGACCCACTTCTCTCCGTCGAACTGGATCAGTTCCATGGCGTGGAAGGCGGCGTAGTTGGTGGGTGAATTCGACACCGTGATGCCGTTCAGGAGCATCGGCAGAGCCAACTCCCTGAGAGAGGTCGCCTGCTTCAAGAGATTCTCCCGTGTAAGCTCGTTGCCGCAGCGCTTCAGCACCTCGGCGATCGCACAGGCGCAATTGTAGCCGGGCACAGCATTGAGATCGTCCAGATTGTATCGCGGCATGTATTGGCTGGCGAACCGCTTGAATTCCTCGACACCCGGGTCGTTGGCGAAGGCCGGATCATTCGGCGCCTTCTCCCAGCGAGCGGAAATGATGCCCTTGCAGTTCTCGATGCCCGCCGGAACCAGCGTCTGTCCTATGCTTGCAGCGTTGGAGCAGATGATCTGGAGCGGCTTCCAGTTCGAGGTGGCCGCCTTGCGAATACCTTGCGCGGCGTAGCGCTGGTTGGTGAATTGAAGAAACGCATTCGCGCCGGCCGCCTGTATCGAAATGACTGCGCTGTCGATCGTGGGATCGGTGATCTCGTGAGACATCTCGGCCACGATCATCGTCGAGGCCTTGTCGCCGAGCCCCTGCTTCAGGCCCCGCAGATAATCCCGCCCAAGGTCGTCGTTTTCATAGAGCACGCCAATCTTCGCGTCCGGCTTGGTCGCAAGGAGAAAGCGCGCATATATCGTGCCTTGTGCGACATATGAGGGATAGAGCGGAACGATCCAGGGAAAGTTCGCCGGATCGTTGAAACGCTCGGATCCCGACGTGAAGAACAGGTTGGGCACCTTCTTTGAATTGAGATACTTCTGGACGGCGGCATTGGTTGGCGTGCCGAGCGCGCCGGCAACGGCAAAGACGCCGTCGGACTCGACGAGCCTTCGCGTTTGCTCGATCGTCTTGGGCGGAGAGAAGGCATTGTCGAGCGAGATCAGGTTGACCTTGCGTCCGTTTATGCCGCCCCGATCGTTGATCATCTTGAAGTAGGCCACTTGCGCCTCGCCATAGGACGCAATTGCCGAAACGGGCCCGCTGTAGGTCGCCGTCGTTCCGAGCTTGATCTCGGAATCCGTCACGCCCTCGTCGTTGGCGCTGCGCGCTTGCCGCGGTAAAAGCATTGGTGCCGCGAGTGCCGAGGCAGTGACCGCAAGCGCGCGGCGGCGTGTGATACTGGTTCGCATGTTCAGTCCCATGATCTGACGCCTAATCGAGACATATCGTCACCTCGCCTCGCACGGAGGGGAGCAAGGCGCTGTCGATGTCCCGGAAATCCGCCTCGTCGAGCTCGATGGCTGCCGAGAAGCCAAACGGATCCATGCGGCCATCGAGAACCGCCGGGTAGGTCCATTCCGCCTTCGCCACGGCGCGGGCTCCGGCACGAAACTCGATCGCCAATGGCTGCGGCTTGCTCGATCCGTGCCCGCTCTGATAGCCATCGCCGACGCAGTAGATCTCGAACTGGAACGACCTGGGGCCGCGGCGCTGTATTGCAATCTCGATATCGAGAAGACCGAAAGCGGCGTCAGCTTTCACGCCGTCATGATAGAAATAGACAAAGGGTATCCGGCCATATTTGCTTTCGCCGCGGCTTGCGTCCGACGGCACGTGAGCGTCACTCCGCCCGGGCGTGCGGGGAGGTACCGGACCGAGCAGGCACATCTGGGGGTGCGACCGGCACTCAACCATGGCGGGCCCCCAGCTTCGGCTCGCGATCCGTCTCCGCCGGGCCCAGGAGCCTCGTCAAGTCGTGATCCCGGCCGAGGAAGCCGAGAGCATTGGCTGTCAGCGCAGCCCTGTCCAGCGCGCGTGCCGCAAATGCACCGGGCTGTTTCTGCATGATGGTGAAAGGATAATCGGACCCGACAATGATATGATCGCGACCGACGGCATCGGCGAGATATGACAACGAAGCCGTGTCATAGAGAATCGTGTCGTACCAGAACCGACGGGCAACTTCCGACGGCGCTTGCTTCATCTGGCCCTTCAGGCCGAGCGACCAACCGACATCCAGTCTCGGCAGTATCCAGGACAGAGCTCCCCCGCCGTGGCTCAACAATATTCTCAAGCGTGGGAAGCGCTCGGGAATACCGGCCGCCAGCAGCGATACGGACGCGAGAGCCGTCTCAAGCGGAAAGGCCGCTACTGCCGCAAACTCCGGACCTGATCCAATTCTTTCCACGCCGGCCGGATGCAGCGGATGCACGAAAATTCCGAGATCCATCGCCTCCGCAGCTTCGTAGAGCGGCAGCAGGGTGTCGCTCCCGAGCGCCACACCGTTGATGTGGGTTCCGATTTCGATCCCGGCAAAACCGAGCGCCTTGACTTTCCGCAATTGGCTGACGGTGCGAGGCACGTCCTGCGCACAAACCATCCCGATGCCGGCGAAATTGCGTGGCGCTCGTGCGACCATCGCGGCGATCTGCTCGTTCATGAGGTCTGCAAGGTATTCGGCGTCACCTGCAGGCAGCCAGTGCGACAGCAGCTCGGGCATGGGGGACAACACCTGCACATCGGTCCCGTCGCCATGCATGTCCGAGAGCCGCCGACCGACGTCCCAGGACCGCGCATCAACCTTCCGAAAAACCTTGCCGCCAATCATCACCGCGGCCTGATCGTCGCCCGACAATTCGACGCTCGGCCAACGCGCGTCTCGACCCGCATCGGCGGCAAGTCGGGGAGGCACAACATGAGTGTGAATATCGATCACCGCGCCCACCGCGTCGCTCCCCGTTGCTGCTCGCATCGATCTGGACCGGAGGTTGCAAGCCAGACGGCCTCGAGCGGCTTTTTACTTTACAAACAGGATTGATTGTTTCTAATCTGGAGTCAAGACGCGTTTTGAGAAGCGTCAGGACGACTGCCGGATCGGCAAGGGACGAAACGCGGACGCTATCGAATGCGTCCGGATAGCTTGAAGGAGACGTCATGAGCGCTGATAACGCCGAGCCGGCCCTGCTCGTGGATCCGGCACAACGGATTTTCAAAGTCGCACGCCGCAACTTCGTCGATCGCGAGATCTTCGAGGCAGAGAAGGAGAGACTCTTCGACCGCTGCTGGCTCTATCTCGGCCATTCATCGGAATTGCCGAAGCCCGGCGACTTCATCACCCGTTCGGTAGCGGGCCGCAACATTCTGTTCGCACGTGATTCAAAGCAGCGGCTTCGCGCCTTGCTGAACACTTGCCCGCATCGCGGCGCCCAGGTCTGCCGAGAGCGCAAGGGTAACGCCAAGTCGTTCCAGTGCTTCTATCACGGCTGGACGTTCAGCGCCGACGGAAAGCTGCGAGGCCAGCCAGGCGAAGACTCCTATCCCGAGGACTTCAAAGCCCGCAGCACCTCGAACATGCAGCCCGTGCCGCGCTACGAGAGTTATCGCGACTTCAACTTCATTTCCTTCGATCCAGACATCGTTCCGCTCGAACAATATCTCGGCAATGCCAAGGAATATCTCGACGTCATCTGCGATCAAACCGAGGCCGGCATGTCGATCGTGGCGGGCAGCCAGGAGTATTCGATCCGCGCCAACTGGAAGCTGCTGACCGAGAACAGCATCGACGGCTATCATGCGGTGACGACGCATGCGAGCTACTTCGATATTCTGATGAACACCACCGACAACATGAGCGCCGGCACCGGCGGCGGCTTTGGTTACGATCTCGGCGGCGGGCATGCGGTTCTGGAATATGGCGCTCCGTGGGGTCGGCCGGTCGCACAGTGGATTCCGGGCTGGGGGGAAGCCGGAAAAACGGAGATCGCCCGGCAATACGACAACCTGGTCGCCCTGTACGGAAAGGAGCGCGCCGACCGGATCGCGCTCAAGAACCGCAACCTGTTCATTTTCCCAAATCTCGTCGTCAACGACATCATGGCCCTGACCGTCAGGACCTACTTTCCGATGGCGCCCGACTACATGGTCATCAATGCGTGGGCGCTGGCACCGAACGACGAGACCGCGTGGGCGCGCAAGTATCGCCTCAACAACTTCCTGGAATTCCTGGGCCCGGGCGGGTTTGCGACGCCGGATGATGCCGAAGCGCTCGAACACTGCCAGCGCGGCTTCAAGAATTCGAAGGAAGCGCTGTGGAACGACATCTCGAAGGGCATGGGCAAGGACAAGCCTTCGCACAATGACGAACTCCAGATGCGTGCGTTCTGGACCCAGTGGAACCGGCTGATGTTCCCGACCCCTGTTCCGAGCATCAAGGACGTTGCAGCTTGAGGAGGCGGTAATGCATTCCGTTAACCGTTCGGACGTCGAGGACTTTCTGTTTGCCGAGGCCGACCTGCTGGATCAGTGGCGCCTTCCGGAGTGGCTGACACTTTTCACCGACGACGCCAAATATGAGGTGCCTTGTACCGACCTGCCGCCCGGCGCATCACCGGACAGTAACCTGTTCTATATCGCCGATGATCGCACCCGGCTCGGCGAGCGGGTCAAGCGGTTGATGAAGCGCACCGCGCACGCCGAGTTTCCGCATTCGAAGACCAGCCGGATCGTCGGCAATGTCCGGATCCGCAGCCGGACCGAAGATGAAATCGAAGTGACCTGCGTATTTCAGACGCTGCGAACGAAGGACGGCACCACCGATCTCTACTTTGGATCGAGCAATTACCGGCTGGCGATCGACGGCGATACTTTCAAGATCCGGGAAAAACGCTGCCTGCTCGGCAGCGAAGGGCTGCGGCCTTCCGGACGCATCAGCATCGTGCTCTAGATCAGGGCGGATCAAGCATGAATTCGCGCTTCGCAAACCAGGTGGTCATCGTCACCGGAGCCGCCAGCGGAATTGGCGCCGTCATAGCCAGGCATTTCGCCGATGCCGGCGCGAAGCTGATGTTGTCGGATGTCAATGAAAAGCAACTTGCGGCGGTTGCCGAGGAAATCGCCGCGAGCGGGCGTGAGATACCAGCGGTCAAAGCCGGCGACCTCTCCAAGGAGGACATCGCCGGAGGCCTCATCAAGTCGACGATCGACACCTACGGCACGATCGACGTGCTGGTGAACAATGCCGGCGGCGGCATCATCAAGCCATTCCTGGATCATACTCCAGACACCCTGCGCACTACGATCGATCGCAATTTGTGGACAACGGTGTGGTGCACATGGCACGTCGTCCCCATCATGAAAGCCAACGGCTATGGCCGTGTCGTGAATGTCGGCGCCGATTCCGTTCGCAACGGCCTTTGGGATCACGCGGCCTATAATGCGGCGAAGGGTGGCGTGCACGCCATCGCTACCGGACTTGCCCGGGAGTTCGCCAAGGACGGGATCACCTTCAACGTCGTGGCGCCGTGCATCGTCAACACGCCCCAGGTCCAGAAGGCCACTCTGATGTCACCGCAAGCCCTGCAGCGCTTCGTCGACGTGGTGCCGATGGGCCGAGCCGGCGAAATGGACGAAATCGCGTCGATGGTCTGCTATCTTGCCTCGAAGGAAGCGTCCTTCGTCACCGGACAGGTCATCAGCGTCAACGGCGGAAGCACAATGCTATGACGGAGCCCGCCACCAGGTTTTCCGATCGGCGCGATCGCTGATCCGAATCATAAGAAAGCGTCCATGTCGAATACCAAGGATCCAAAACCGACGTCCCGCCTCAGCCGTGGAATGCTTGCGGTTCCCCCACCGCGCCAAAAGCTTCGATCGCGGCGAGAGAGTTCTGCCGAACCCAAATATGCTCCACGGCGAACCCAGGCCGAGCGCAGTGAAACCACGCGCAAGCTGCTGCTGGACGCCGCGACGAAGCTCATTCGCAGGAACGGATTCGGTGGTTTGAGGACCATAGAGGTCGCCGAACTGGCCGGCGTGTCCCGCGGTGCTCTGCTGCACCATTTTCCGAGCAAGCACGATCTGGTGGTGGCGGTGCTGACCTATGTCAACGAGATGACCTTCGCGCAGAGTACTCGCCGGGCGCAACTGGCTCGAAGCAGCGGGGATCCGATCGGGGATATCATCGAAGACGCCATGGATTTCTTCTTCGGCGACCCATTCTTCATCGGGCTCGCCATAGCGATGAGCGACGAGAGTACGCGCCGTCTCAGGCGCGAGACGTCGGAGCTGACGCGTCAAACCCGTTTTTCGATCGAAGCTGCGTGGCTGGATACCCTGATATCCTCGGGACTTCCCAGGCAGCTTGCCGGCGACGTTCTCGCACTGACATTGAGTGTCGTCCGCGGGTTCTCGGTAAGAACGCTGCTCGAAAACGATCCCGAGCAATTTTCGCGCCTGATGAGCCTCTGGCGCACCATCGTGGGAGAGTATATTGCGGCTTCGATTTCCAGGCGACCGAGGAAGCGGACATGACCAGTGTGAAGCAGTGGACCACATCTCCGCGCTGTCCCCTGATACAGCTCTGCTACGTTCGACTTGCGGTTCAGATACCGCAGCCGGCGGCGGCTTTCGCAACCGAGGTTCTCGGCTTGCAACATGTCCCCAACGATCTGGAGCCGTTCCTTTATCGTTCCGACGAACGCTATTACTCGCTTTGCTTCCCGCGCGACGCCGACAGGCCGAGCATCGGGATCGAGATATCGGATGAACAGGAGTTCGATCGCATCGCTCAAGATCTGGCGAGCGGGGGATTTCGCGGACGCGAAGCGACGAAGGATGAGTGTGCCCAGCGCTTCGTTCGCCGTGCGTTGATCGTCGAGGATGCCACGGGCAACGAAATCGATCTGGTCTTGCGGCCCGCCCGCAGCGGCCGTCGCTATTTCCCGAGCCGCGACGCCGGGGTCACGGGATTGCAGGGCGTTGGCCTCCGCAGCCGAGCCATCAAGGACGACCTCAAATTATGGACCACGATCCTGGGTGCCAGGATAACCGACCGGGTCGGTGAGATAACCTATCTCGGCATCGACCAAATGCATCATCGCGTGGCGCTTTACCCGTCTGACAGGGCCGGCCTCGTC
Organism: Bradyrhizobium jicamae; assembly: GCF_018130215.1. Lineage (GTDB taxonomy): Bacteria > Pseudomonadota > Alphaproteobacteria > Rhizobiales > Xanthobacteraceae > Bradyrhizobium > Bradyrhizobium jicamae_A. The sequence goes on along the minus strand of NZ_JAFCKQ010000002.1, from coordinate 445,683 downwards.
TACGTGTCCTACGGCGTCGAAAGCCTGGATGCCTTGATGCAGAATCACTATTTCGCCGAGGAACGGCAGATCAGGATCCTGCACGGACCGGGGCGCGAGCCGGCATCCGGCCAGATGTTCGTCAGGTTTGCCGGACCGGAAGGTTACGTTTTTTCCTACGGTCACGGCCTGCGGGATATCGAGCCAACTCATCGCCCAAGACAATTCACCCTGGAGGCTTCCTCCCTCTGCGAATGGGGAAGCCAGTGCGCTGACATCGTCGAACTGCAGCCCGGTGCCGGCCACTAACGTCCGCTGAGGAGAGACACATGATCGAGCTCAAGGACCTTTCCTACGTCAGATTCGGGACATCCAATCTCGAGGACGCCGAAAATTTTGCGACGAAATGTCTGGGCTTGCAGGTCGGCGAGCAGTCCGGGAAAGCCCTCTATCTTCGCTCAGATGATCGAGCTCATACGCTCTGCTATTTCGAGGGTGACCCTGCCGAGCAGACCGTCGGCTTCGAGGTGGAAGACGAACGCAAGCTGAATGCTGCCGCAGCAACGCTGGACCAGTTGGGGCACCCAGTGCACGCGGGGACACCGAGCGAATGCGCGCTGCGCAAGGTCAAGGCATTTATCGGCTTCAAGGATCCGACCGGCAACCACGTCGAATTGGTGGTTCGACCGGAACGCAGCGGCAGGCGCTATTTTGCATCTCGGGACGCGGGTATCACCGGCTTTAGCCATGTCGGTCTATTCACCACCGATCCGATGAGGGATGAAAGGTTCTGGACCCAGGTCTGCAATGCGCGTGTCAGCGACCGTATCGGAGACATCGCGCTGATGAGGGTCAACGCCATACATCACACGATCGCCCTCGCGCCGGGTCCCGGGCCGGGCGTGCACCACGTCAATCATCAGGTCGAGAGCAACGATGACGTGCTGCGCTCCTACTATCACCTGTCGGGCCAGCGTGTGCCCATCGTGTTCGGCCCGGGCCGTCATCCGACATCAGGCGCAAGGTTTCTCTACTTCCGCGGTCCTGACGGGATGGTGTTCGAATATTCCGTCGGCGTGGACGAAATCGAGGACGAGGAAACGCACCGGCCGCGCCAATTTGGTTTCGAGCCGTCAAGCCTTTGCATGTGGGGCTCAAAGCGAAGCTGGTGAACGGACGAGCCGTTAACCCCCTTTTCTGTGAAGGGGTCGCTCAGTGCTGCGTGCGACCGGTCACCCGGTCCACGAGCTTGCCGACATTTGCCGGCGTGGCGTCACCGCGCCAGGCGATGTGCATGTCCGGACGCAGCAGGAACATCGACCTGTCGTAGAGTTTCCTCATGTGGGGCTCATCCAGGCGCAATACTGTCAGCGGCGCGCCGATCGCGCGGAATGCGGCCTCGAACTCGCTGAAGTCGATTTCGCTTCCGAAGACGAGCAGCGTGTACCAGTTGCCGACCACGTCCTGGAGCGGTCGCCCGTCGCTCAACCACATGTGCGGCGCCCGCGCGCCGGGCCGCGTATTGGGTGTGTAGGCGATGGTGTCCCACGTCTCCGGCCTGGAGTCCTCGTCGAGGATCGCCGAACCCGCATAAGTGTATCCGAATTCGGCGCCCCTCATGCTGTGCATCCGGCCATGATTGATCTTGAAGGATTTCGCGATTTCATGGCGCAGGTCGGCGCCATCCGATGTGTCCTCGAGGACGTGCGGCTTCACGAGCGACTGCCAGATCGGAACGCCTGAAGCGGCCCATCCGGAGCAGGCGACGTTGTGCGCACCCACCGGACGGCGCTCCAGTTCGTAGGAGTCCAGCAGTGCCGGCCCTCCCCAACCTCTGATCGCGCCGGCGAGTTTCCACGAGAGGTCGAAGGCATCACCGAGAGCCGTGTTCATGCCCAAGCCGCCGGTCGGAATCACCAAATGCGCAGAATCCCCGGCCAGAAACACCCGGCGGTCCCTGTAACGTTCGGCGAGCAGAAGGTGATAGCGCCACGTCAGGACGTGCAGAATCTTGATGTCGCAGGGATAGCCGACCAGCCTGGCAATGACGGCCTTGAAGTCAGCGTCTTCCGGCAGCGAGGTGTGAAGGGTGAATTCCTTGCGATCGCCCTGAACGACGATCGTGAAGCTCTCGGCTGGATCAAGAAATGTGTAATGACGTCCCTTGCCGTAGGGGATCTTGTCGAACAGGTCGGCCGAATAGAAGATCACCTGACGCAGTTCGCGGATCGATCCCTCGCCCTCCAGTTTGATGTTCAGCCGCTTGCGGACGGTGCTCACGCCGCCGTCGCAACCGACCAGGTAACGGGCGCGTGCGGTGATGTCTTCGCCATTGGCCCGACGGACCGTGACGGTCACCCCCGCATCATCCTGCTCGAAATCGGTCACCTCGCAGCCGTGCCGCACCGTGACATTGGGCGTGCTCTCCGCCACCTCCTTCAACAGCGGTTCGACCTTGTTCTGCGCAACCAGCTGGTAGGGCTCGAGTGGCAAGGAACCGTCGTGGGTGCGCCCAATTCGCGTCCGCCATTCCGCGACCGACGGGAACGGCAGCACAGCCACAGGCGGCTCGCTGAGACGCGTCATCAGGAAAACGTCCATCGGCATGTCGGGCGGGAAACCGAGGTCGCGGATGCGGTCGGCAATTCCGATGCGGCGGAAGAATTCCATCGATCGGGCATTGGTGCGATCCATCTTCGGCCACGGCGCCGTCGCCGGGCGGCGTTCCAGCAGAAGACACGTCACGCCTCGCCGTCCAAGATCGATTGCCGTGCAAAATCCCGCAGGCCCCGCACCTGCTACGATGACATCAAACGGTTCGGCGCTGGCAGGCATGGTTTCCTTCCCTTGCTCACGCCTGGAGGATCGCAGTCGTGTTTTGGCACAGCCTAAATCGGCAAGGGATGGACGCCATGACAATGTTGTCAAACCGGACTTGAGAAAAGTTGAAATCAGGACGCCGTTGACCGCCTATCGCTTTGACTCAACGGACTATTTTGGTGATCATGGGTCCTTGGAAGCTTGTTGAATCGCTCTCGAATCCCGGTTTGTCGGATGCCGTTTCATCTCCCATCGCTCAACGCGCTCCGCGCATTCGAGGCGACAGCAAGGAATGGAAGCGTATCCAGGGCGGCACGTGAATTGAACGTTTCTGCGGGCGCCATCAGCCGGCACATTGCGCTTCTCGAAAGCGACTTCGGCTGTCAGCTGTTAAGACGCGAAGCGCGCGGAATGACTCTAACCGAACACGGAGATGCTTATTTCAAGGTCATTTCGCAAGCTTTCGAAAGCATCGACCAGGGCAGTCGCCACCTGAGGAGCGGCACACATTCCACGCCCCGACTTTCGATCGTGCTTTACTCGGCCATAACAACGGAATGGCTCGCGCCACGGATTCGGCGATTCCACGCCTTGCATCCTTCGATCGAGTTGCATCTTTCGGCCAAAATGCAACCGGGGAATTTCGACACCGACGCGGTCGATATGGTCGTGACTGCCGGAGAGCCGCACAGATCCGACGTCCATTCGGATTTGCTGTTTCAACCGAGATACATACCGGTGTGCGCTCCGAAGCTGACGGACGACAACACGACGCCTCGCGATCTGCGCAACCAGAACCTGCTCTATTCCACGCGTGAGGCGCACATATGGAATGCCTGGTTTCGATTTGCCGACGGCGATTCAATTGACCTGAGAGGTGGGTGGAAGCTCGACAGTCTGTCCCTGACCTATCAAGCGGCCCGTTCGGGCGCTGGTATCGCGCTGGGCGAGTTGTTCTACAATATCGACGAGATTGTTACGGGGCGCCTGGTCACTCCAGTCCCCATTGTGGTCGAGGATGGCCCGCCATTCTTCCTGTCCTGCCGCCGATCACGGAAAGACGAAGCAGGAATCGCCAGCTTTCGAAAATGGATTCTCGATCAGGCGCAGCAGACAAGCCAGGCGGTCAATGCATGGATCGCTGGATTGCCGCGTGCGCCCCGGACCACTACTCGCGACCGGTCGCAAAATGACTGAGGTCGGGCCAGCATTGAAGGTGCGCCAGCGACGACCAGCCGCTGGCACTCGAGGTTGTGTCCGAAAACCTCTCGACCACTTCACGCCTTGAAGTAGCCGGGCTGGCCGATGTCGGCAATCAGGCTGGCCCCGGTGGGGGTCCAGCCCAACCGCTGCTGCGTCAGGGTGCTGGAGGCCGGCATGTCCAGACCGGCGAACATTGCCAGGGGCCCGTAGTAGTCGCCCGCCTCTTCTTTCGTGATCGAAATGACCGGCACATTCAACGCGCGGCCAATCACTTCGACGACCTGGCGCATGGGTACGCCTTCCTCGCCAACGGCGTGGTAGATTCCGTCTGCCTGCCCCCTCTCCAATGCAAGCCGGTACAAGCGGACGACATCCTGCCGGTGCGCTGCGGCCCAGCGTTCGGCGCCTTCGCCGACATAGGCGGCTGTGCCCTTTTGACGCGCGCGATCGACCAGATAAGAGATCAACCCAGCCTTTCCGGCGGCGCCATGCACCTGCGGGAGACGTATGGCCATCGCACGGACACCACGCGACGCATAGGTCAAGCCGGCCTGCTCTGAGACGCGTGGAGCATGCGGGCTGGACTCGCGCCGCATGTCTTCGGTGATCAGCACACCTGGCGCGATGAGGCCCGTTCCCGAGGTGACGATGAAGGGCTTGTTGGTACCTGTCAGCACGTCGCCCATGGCTTCGATGGCAGCCTTGTCGATCGCACCATTCTCCGCGAACTTCGCGAAATCATGGATGAAGGCCAGATGGATCACGCCATCCGCGTCCCTTGCGCCGCTCCTCAGGCTGTCGAGATCCTGCAGCGAGCCGCGATGAACCTCCGCACCCAGTTTCTCGAGCGTCTCGACATTCGCTTCCGAGCGCGCCAGGCCGACGACCTGATGCCCGTTGGCAATGAGTTCCTTCGTGGTTTCGGTACCGATAAACCCGGCGGCCCCGGTGACAAATACGCGCATAAGATGGTCTCCCGTTCAGCAGGTCGGGATATTGCTACGCTTCTCGTTCGGGTAAAGCAGTGAGATCATACAGGTATAATTGCTAACAGGATGATCGACGCGAATTTGCCCGGAGCTCATCTCCAGGATCGTCGCCACATTCGCAACCGACATCGCCTGTTCCAATCGACGACCGCCCAGGCCATTCCAGCGAATTTTCCGAAACTGCTTCGTGCCGATCCGCAAGGCGCGGGCCTTGCGCCGCCCCCTCAATCCAAAGAAGTTAGCCGGAAAGCCGGACATCGATCCGGTTGGCCGCGACCGCTTGGCAAGGCCGGCGCTGCGGATCCGGGTCAGGAAACACTGTCGGACACATCAGCAGCGCGCCAGGCGCTGCCGGTCGCGACGTCGCATGGAGGAGAATTCTGCGGTGCTGAACGCCTATTTCAATCTCAAGGAGCATGGCACCTCGGTGCGAACCGAAGTCGTCGCCGGCATCACCACCTTCCTGACGATGTCCTACATCATCTTCGTCAACCCCGAGATCTTGTCCACCACGGGCATGGATCGCAACGCCGTGTTCGTCGCCACCTGCCTCGCGGCGGCGCTCGGCTCCCTGATCATGGGGTTGTACGCGCGCTGGCCGATCGGCATGGCGCCCGGCATGGGACTGAACGCCTTCTTCGCCTTCACGGTCGTCGGGGTGATGGGGTTTTCCTGGCAGCAGGCCCTCGGTGCGGTCTTCATCTCGGGCGCCATCTTCGTGGTGCTGACCGTCAGCGGCGTGCGCAGCTGGTTGATCTCCGGCATCCCGCATTCCATGCGCAGTGCCATCGGCGCGGGGATCGGCTTGTTCCTGGCCATCATCGCCCTGAAGAGTTCCGGCATCGTGGTCGCAAGCCCGGCTACCTATGTCACGCTCGGCGACGTCACCAAGGTCGGGCCGCTGCTGTCGATCCTCGGCTTCTTCATCATCGCGGGGCTCGACGGGCGGAAGGTGCGCGGGGCTATTCTGATCGGAATTCTGGCGATCACGCTGTTGTCGATGGCCCTTGGCGTCAGCAAGTTCAACGGCGTGGTGTCGCTGCCACCGAGTATCCTGCCGACCTTCCTGCAACTCGACCTCATGGGCGCGCTGCACAGCGGGTTGCTGCACGTCATCCTCGTGTTCGTGCTGGTTGAGGTCTTCGACGCCACCGGCACGCTGATCGGTGTCGCCAAGCGCGCCGGCCTGATCCAGCAGGGCAAGCCGAGCCGGCTCGGTCGGGCGCTGCTGGCGGACAGCGCGGCCATCGTCGCCGGTTCGCTGCTCGGCACCAGCAGCACGACGGCCTATGTCGAAAGTGCGTCCGGCGTGCAGGCCGGCGGCCGGACCGGGCTCACCGCGCTGGTTGTCGGCGTACTCTTCGTCGCGGCCCTGCTGTTCGCTCCGCTGGCCGGATCGGTTCCGGTCTACGCCACCGCGCCGGCGCTGCTCTATGTCGCAGGACTGATGCTGCGCGAGTTGCTCGAGGTCGAGTGGGATGACGTGACCGAGGCGGCGCCTGCAGCGCTGACGGCGTTGATCATGCCTTTCACCTATTCGATCGCCAACGGTCTTGCCTTCGGCTTCATCAGCTACGCGGTGCTGAAGGCGCTGACCGGCCGGTACCGCGATGTCCACGCGGCGACCTGGCTGGTCGCGGCGCTGTTCGTCATCCGCTTCGCGGCCTTTAGCTGATCCTTCCAACGAAACATGCGACCCGCGCCTTCGCCGGCGCGGGTCGTTTGCTTTTTGGAGCCTCATCGGTTCAATCGGACCAGCGTGCTCCAACGGTCGCATGCCGGAGCGGCCCCTCGGGCACTCGGCATCAAATGGAGAATCCGGAACGAAGAAAGGCGGCGCCGCGGGAGGATCGCGGCGCCGCCTTGGTGTCGGCCTCACGTTCAGAATTTGACGGATATGCCGGAGTAGAGCGACTTCTCGGTGCAGCTCTTGTTGTTGACACCATTGGCGAAGAAGCAGACGCCGTTGGCCGGATTGCTGTCATCGAGGCCGAACTTGTTCTCCCAGTAGCGATAGGCCACCCAGATATCGACGAAGTGGGTGTATTTCGGGCCCCAGAACAGCTTGCCGGCGTCGAAGGTCAGGCGGATCGGCTCGCTGTTGATCTCGATCTTGGTGTTGTTGGTGGCCGGCACGGTGAAGCTGCCGTAGGCACCGTCGCCCTTTGGGCCGTAGAAGCCGGCGCGGCCGCTAACCGCGAAGTATTGCAGGCTCTCCGGCAGGAAGCCGAGGTCCATGTAGTAGTTCATCTCGACTGCCCAGGTCGGGTGGAAGTGGGTGTTGCCGTCGGGCAGGCCGGTAAAGCCGGCGGGCATGAAGCCCGGGGTCAGGAAGGCGTTGTGGTTCCACTCCTGGTAATACAGCGGCGAGACATTGAAGTAGCCCTTGTAGGGGAGGTCGAAGGCGAACTGCAGACCGGCGACCACGTCCTTCTTGTTGGGCGCCAGGAACTGGTTCTCGGTCTCGCCGTCGGCACCGACGATGAAGGAGATGTTGCTGAGCGGGCCAACCGAGAACGCCTTGGTGTTGAAGATCTGATTCCAGCCGAAGGTGCTGCGGAACAGGCCATAGAACTCAGTCGCGCCCGCGCAGTTGTTGGCTGCTCCGACGGACGGCAGGCACGGCGAAGCCGGGTCGCGGTTGTCGGATTTGAGCAGATCGAGATTGATGAAGTTGGTGCCATAGGCCCAAACGTCGAAGTGGGTGAAGGCAAACACCTGCTTGGCGGTGCGGTCGGCGGCACCAGGCGCGGTGGCGGCGAACTGGTAGGCGTAAGTCAGGCGGTTGTCGTTGACGATGAAGAACGGCAGGTCGGGCACGGACTTCGGCGCTTTCGTCGGCTGCACCTCGTCGGCGGCGAGAGCGGAGCTGGCCGTGGCAAATGCCAAGCCGGCCGCAACTGCAATCGATTTGCAAGACACGAATATTTCCTCCTGATGGTTGATTTGTTGTCTGATTACCGATGACGGCCGGCGCCTCTCGGCACCCGCCGCTGGTTGGCCTCGGCGCCGTACGCCTCCCGGGCGCACTCGCCAGCCCGTCGCGGCGAATGGTCGGTCGGGCTGGCATCGATCGCGACGACAGTGCTGACGTTGGTCTGCGCGGTCGCGTCAGTCGCGAAAATCGTTATCAACTCGGCCGCGGCCAGCGCCGCGATCACGGCGGGACGCTTGTCCCGGACCGACGCGCTGCCGATCGGACAGGTGATCCGGGCGATGTCGCTTGCCGCGATGCCCTGCTGTCGGAATGCCGCCTCGAAGCGCTTGCGCTTGGTGCGCGAGCCGATGATGCCGAGGTATCGGAAATCACTGCGCTCCAGCACCGTGCTGGCGATCAGTGCATCGAGGGTGTGGCTGTGGGTCATTACCAGGTAGGCAGCGCCGGCGGGCGCGGCGTCGACCTCCTTCAGCACGCGCTCGGTCGCGATCTGGACAACGCCGGGCGCATCGAAGCCGGCAAACTCCGCGGCACGGTTGTCGATCAGGCGGACATGAACCGGAAGCGGGGACAGCGCAGTCGCCAGCGCCCTTCCGACGAAGCCGGCGCCGAAGATCAGGATCTGGGGGCGGCTTGCGCGCTCGGCGGCTTCGTCCATGGTCATGGCGGCCAGGATTTGCGCATCGGCCCGCTCGATCGTGAGAGTGACGTGGCCGCCGCAGCACTGGCCGATGGCCGGGCCAAGAGGAATGTCGAGGACGCGGCGGTCAGCGCTCGACGCAAGCAACTCGCGGGCAGCGGCGATCGCGTCCCATTCCAGTCGGCCCCCGCCGATGGTGCCGTCGGTCTGGTCGGCAGTGACCAGCATGGCGGCGCCGGCTTCCCGTGGCGTCGACCCTCTCGCCTTGGCGACGACGACACGTGCGACATCGATTCCGGCCGCAAGACAGGTCGCAAGTGTTTCAGCGAGCCCCTGGGTCATGATGTCCCTAGGCTTTCGCTGCTGCCGCCCGCATCCGGTCGACGGTGTCGAGGACCCGTTCCGGTGTCGCCGGCGCGTCGAGCCGCGGACAATGACGATAGTCCGCGACGCTCGCGACCGCATCGGAGATGGCATGCAGCGCCGATACGCCGAGCGGCAGCGGCGGTTCGCCGACCGCCTTGGAGCGGAAGATGCTTTCCTCCCGGTTCTGGCCGTCGTACAGCGCCACGTTGAAGATGCGGGGACGATCGCTGCAGGCCGGGATCTTGTAGGTCGACGGCGCATGGGTGCGCAGCCGGCCCTTGCCATCCCACCACAGCTCCTCGGTGGTGAGCCAGCCGGCGCCCTGGACATAGGCGCCCTCGATCTGGCCGATGTCGAGGATCGGGTTCAGCGAACGGCCGCAGTCATGCAGGATGTCGACGCGTTCGATGCGATATTCGCCGGTGAGCGTGTCAACGGCCACCTCGGTGCAGGCCGCACCGTAGGCGAAGTAGTAGAACGGCCGGCCGCGCCCGGCCTTGCGATCCCAGTGGATCTTCGGCGTCTTGTAGAAGCCGGTCGCGGACAGTTGCACGCGCGCGAGATAGGCCTGCTTGACCACGTCCGCGAAGGGGACTTCCTGCTGGCCGATCCGAATGCGGTTTGGCAGGAATATGACCTCGTCCTCGCGGACGCTCCATTTCTCCGCCACGAACCTGGTGAGCCGCTCCTTGATGGTTAGCGCGGCGGCCTCCGCCGCCTTGCCGTTGAGGTCGGCGCCGGACGAGGCTGCAGTTGGCGAGGTGTTGGGCACCTTGCCGGTTGTGGTGGCGGTGATCTTGATCCGCGAGATGTCGATCTGCAGCACCTCGGCGACCACTTGGGCCACCTTGACGTAGAGGCCCTGCCCCATCTCCGTGCCGCCGTGATTGATCTGCACGCTGCCGTCCGTATAGACCAGCAGCAACGCACCAGCCTGGTTCGACGAGGTCAGCGTGAACGAGATACCGAACTTCACCGGGGTGAGCGCGATGCCGCGCTTGATGATCGGGCTTCCGGCATTGGCGGCGCGGATCGCGGCGCGCCGCGCACGGTAGTCGCAGTCGCGCTCCAGCTTCTCCACCAGTTCGAGGGCAATGTTGTCCCTGACCGTCTGATGATAGGGCGTCACGTCGCGCCCCGCCTTGCCGTAGAAGTTGCGCTTGCGTACATCAAGCGCATCGAGACCGGTGGCGTAGGCGATCTCCTCGATCAGCCGCTCCGCGCCGACGATGCCCTGCGGACCGCCGAAGCCGCGGAAGGCGGTGTTGGAGACGGTGTTGGTCTTGAGCGGCTCGGACACCGCACGGACGGCAGGATAGAAGTAGCAATTGTCCGCATGGAACAGCGCGCGGTCAGTGACCGGGCCGGACAGGTCCGCCGACCAGCCGCATTTTGCGGCGAACGTCATGTCGACGCCCTGGATGCGGCCGTCGTCGTCGAAGCCGAGGTCGTAGTCCATGGTGAAGTCGTGGCGCTTGCCGGTCATCACCATGTCGTCGTCGCGGTCCGGGCGGATCTTGGCGGCCCGCTTCAGCCGCTTGGCGACGAGCGCGGCATAACAGGCGAAGGCGCTGCATTGGGTCTCCTTGCCGCCGAAACCTCCGCCCATGCGGCGCACCTCGATGGTGACGGCGTGAGCCGGCACACCGAGGGTCACCGACACCATGTGCTGCACCTCGGTTGGGTTCTGGGTCGAAGAGTAGACCGTGACGTCGTCTTCCTCGCCCGGCACGGCGTAGGCGATTTGACTTTCGAGGTAAAAATGCTCCTGGCCGCCGATCTGCAGCCGCGCGCTAATTCGGCGCGGAGCCGCCGCGAGGGCCGCGGCGGCGTCGCCACGAGCGAGGGTCATGGGCGTGGTGACCAGCTTGCCCGTGGCCTTGGCAGCGTCGATATCGAGTACCGGTGGCAGGTCATCATAGGTGATGGCGGCCAGACGGACAGCGGCGCGGGCCTCAAGACGGGTGCCGGCGGCGACAATGAAGACGGGTTGGCCGGCGAACTCGACGCGATCTGTCGCCAGCAGCGGCTCATCGTGCAGGTGCTGTGGGCTGACGTCGTTGTCGCCGGGAATGTCCGCAGCGGTGAACACCGCGAGCACGCCGGGTGCGGAACGCACCCTGGACAGGTCGACGTCGACAAGGCGGGCATGCGCCCGCTCGCTGAGGCCGACATAGACATGCACCATGCCCTCGGGCTCTGGCATGTCGTCGATATAAACCGCTTCCCCGGTGACATGGCGGCCGGCGCTGTCATGCGGCAGAGACGCCGCTACGCCGCTTTTCAGCGTCGCCGCTTGCGGAAAGATGCGTTCAACCCTGGACATGTGCGAGCGCCTTGTCGCCGACGAGCCTGGTTTCAATGTCGGGATGCGTCAGTTCGAGGTGGAGCCGCTCGATCAGGTTCTGCGCGCTGCGCAGCCGGTAGCCGGCGCTGGCGCGCATGTCGGTGAGCGGGCTGAAGTCGTCCGTCAGCGCCGTCTTGGCCGCTGCGACCGCAGCGGCGTCGAATGTGCGCCCGCGCAGCGCCTGCTCGGCGGCGGCCGCCCGCTTTGGGGTCGCGGCCATGCCGCCGAAGGCAAGACGGACGTCGGTGATACAGTCTCCATCGAGCCGCAGCCAGAACGCGCCCAGCACGGCGGAGATGTCCTGGTCGAAGCGCTTGGAGATCTTGTAGACGCGGAAGCGGTCGGCGCGGGTCGGCTTTGGCACGGTGATCCGTTCGACGAATTCGCCGGGGCGACGGTCCTGCTTGCCGTAGGCGAGGAAGAAGTCGGCGAGCGCCATCGATCGCCGCTCCCCGCCGCGGCGCAGATGCAGTGTCGCGCCGAGCGCCATCAGCGACGGCGATGCGTCACCGATCGGCGAGCCATTGGCGATGTTGCCGCCGATGGTGCCTGCATTGCGGATCGGGGTCGACGCGAGGCGACGGATCAGTTCGCCGAGATCGGGATAGTGGAGGGCCAGCACCTCTCTGGCATCGCTATACGTAACGCCGGCGCCGATCTCGATGGCCGCGCCGCTGTCGTCGAGGGCGCGCAGCTCGCGCACGCGGCCGATCCACACCAGCACGGGCAGGTCGCGCATCTGCTTTGTGATCCACAGTCCGACATCGGTCGATCCGGCGACGATGGTGGCCTGCGGGCTGGCAACCAGGATTTCGGCCAGCGCGTCCGCAGTGGCAGGCGCATGGAAGATGCCGGAGGAGTCACCAACCTGCACGGTCGCCTCGTCCTGCAATGCTTCAAGCCGCGCCAGCGTCGCCGCTGCGTTGCGGTCGAACCGGTCGGACGTCACGGATGCGCATGCCCGCCGCGCGGCTCGCACGATCGGTGCATAGCCCGTGCAGCGGCACAGGTTGCCGGACAGAGCATCGTCGATGGCCTGGTCGGTAGGCGATGGGCCGCTGAGCTTGCTGAACGCAAACAGCGACATCACGAAACCCGGAGTACAGAAGCCGCATTGTGAGCCGTGCTGCTCGACCATCGCCGCCTGCACGGCGTGCAGAGTGCCGTCGTCCTCCTTCAGGTGCTCGACGGTGAGCAGCTGGGACCCGTCGAGGCTGCCCACCAGCTGGATGCAGGCGTTCACCGCGCGGTAGATCAGCCGGCCCTGGTCGGGGCGCACCACCACGACGGTGCAGGCACCGCAGTCGCCCTCGTTGCAGCCTTCCTTGGTGCCGAGATGACGCTTGGTCAGACGCAGCCAGTCGAGGACCGTCATCGTCGGAGCGATGTGGCTGATCTCTTGCAGGTCGTATCCGAACAGAAAGCGAATGTAAGGTCGCAAGCGAAATCCTCCATCAGGGCGATCAGCTGCCCCGGTAGGTGCCGTAGCCATAGGGAGAGATCAGAAGCGGCACGTGATAGTGCGCATTCGGATCGGCGATCCCGAAGCGGATCGGAATGTGGTCAAGGAAGGCGGGCTCGGGCAGTTCGCCGTGCTCTCTGCGCAGATAGGCGCCGGCATGGAACACGAGTTCGTAGCGGCCCGTAACCATCGTCGGGCCTGACAACAGAGGGGCGTCGCAACGCCCATCAAGATTGGTCTGCGTCTCGATGACGACCCTCGCGCCGCCGGTGTCGAGGTGGGACAGCACGATGCGCATCCGCGCTGCGGGCCGGCCGTTGCTGGTGTCGAGGACGTGCGTCGTGAGGCGTCCGCCGCCGTACTGGCTGCTCATGAGCGTTTCCCGTCAGGCCGCGATCAGCGCGACTTCTCCTGCAGGAACACTGTCACGTTTACCGTCGACCGGCTTGCCGGCTGCTTCGGAAACATCTTGTGAAATTCCCGAAAGAACAGTCGGCCACCACGCGCATAAGGTCGCGCGGCTTTTCGTAAGGATGCTGCTCGATGATCAAGACGACTGACTATCCGCGCGATCTGGTCGGTTATGGCCGGACCTTGCCGCAGGTCACCTGGCCGCGCGGGGCCAGAGTCGCCGTGCAGTTCGTGCTCAATTACGAGGAGGGCAGCGAGAACTGCGTCCTCCATGGCGATGCCTCCTCGGAGGCGTTCCTGTCGGAGATCGTGGGGGCGCAGCCCTGGCCCGGCCAGCGCCACATGAACATGGAGTCGATCTACGAGTACGGCAGCCGCGCCGGATTCTGGCGGCTGTGGCGGCTGTTCACCGGTCGCAAAATCCCGGTCACGGTGTTCGGCGTCGCGACGGCGCTGGCGCGCAATCCGGCAGCGATCAAGGCCATGCGCGAGGCCGGCTGGGAGATCGCCAGCCACGGCTACAAGTGGATCGAGTACAAGGATATGCCGGAGGCGGCCGAGCGCGAGCACCTGAGGCTGGCGATCCAACTGCATCAGGAGGTGACCGGCGAGCGTCCGGCCGGCTGGTATCTCGGGCGCTGCTCCGAGCATACCACGCGCCTGGTGATGCAGGAGGGCGGCTTCCTGTATTCGTCGGATTCCTACGCCGACGACCTGCCCTACTGGATCGAAGGGCCGCACGGCCCGCATCTCGTCGTGCCTTATACGCTCGATGTCAACGATATGCGGTTCGCAACCGCGCAAGGCTTCAATGCCGGCGACCAGTTCTTCTCGTATTTGAAGGATTCCTTCGACGTATTGTACGCCGAAGGCGTGACCGCGCCGAAGATGCTGTCGATCGGACTGCACTGCCGGCTGATCGGTCGGCCCGGCCGGATCGCTGCCCTGATGCGCTTTATCGATTACGCGGCGTCGCATCCGCAGGTGTGGTTTGCCCGCCGCATCGACATCGCACGCCATTGGCTGCGCCACCATCCGCCGCCGGGCGGTCTGCAACCGACCCGGATGTCGTGCGCACAGTTCGTCGAGTGCTTCGGCGATATTTTCGAGCATTCGCCGGAGCTTGCCGAAGCGGCCCATCGCGCCGGTCTGACCCCGGCGGACGATGCCGCCGAGGGGCTGCACGCGACCATGATCGCGGCGATGCGCGCGCAATCACCGGAAAGACAGCGGGCTCTGGTTGCTGCGCATCCCGATCTCGCCGGGCGGCTCGCGCTCGCCAAACAGCTCACGGACGATTCCACGCGCGAACAGGGCAGCGCCGGCCTCGACCGGCTTAGGCCTGAGGAACTCGCCGAGTTCACCGTTCTGAACGAGCGCTACCGCGACCGCTTCGGCTTTCCGTTCATCCTCGCCGTGAAGGGACGCGACAAGGCAGAGATCCTCGCCAATTTCAAGAGCCGGCTCGACAACAGCGCCGAGGAGGAATTCGAGGAAGCACTGCGCCAGATCGAACGCATCGCACTGCTGCGACTGAAGGATCACCTGCCATGAGTCCCGCGCTACCGGTCAAAATCGAGCGCGCGCTGCGCGGCCGCTTACTGAGCTTCCATGCCGATCCGCGCATTGTGGGACCGGATGCCGGCCATCGCTACATCGAGGACGGCGTCGTGCTGATGTCCGGCGGCCGGATCGTCGCGGTCGGCGAGGCGACCGCGCTGCTGCAACGGATTCCGACGGGCACTGCGGTCGACGATCATCGCGGCCGTCTGATCCTGCCCGGCTTCGTCGACACCCACATCCACTACCCGCAGACCCGGGTGATCGGCTCTTACGGCGAGCAGCTGCTGGAATGGCTGCAGAAATACACCTTCGTCGAGGAGCAGAGGCTGCGCGACCGGAGCCACGCCGAGCATGTCGCCCGCTTCTTCTTCGACGAACTGCTGCGCCAGGGTACCACCACCGCGGCGGTGTACTGCTCGGTGCATCCCGAATCGGTCGAGGCGTTCTTCGCCGAGAGCGAGAGGCGTGGAACGCGGATGATCGCCGGCAAGGTGATGATGGACCGCAATGCGCCGGAGGCGCTGACGGACACGGCCGAGAGCGGCTATCGCGAAAGCCGCGCGCTGCTGCGCCGATGGCACGGCCGCGGCCGTCAGCTCTACGCGATCACTCCACGCTTTGCGATCACCTCGACACCCGAACAGCTCGAGGCGAGCGGTGCGCTGGTGCGCGAGTTTCAAGATGCGTATGTTCAGACCCACCTCGGTGAAAATCTCGCCGAGATCGCCCTGGTGAAGGAGATGTTTCCCGCGGCGAAGACCTACGCCGACGTCTACCAGCGCTATGGTCTGCTTGGGCCGAAGTCGATTTTCGGCCATTGCATCTATCTTGAGGACAGCGAGGTCGAGGCGCTGGCGGCGAGCGGCTCGGTCGCTGCGTTCTGCCCGACCTCGAACCTGTTCCTCGGCTCGGGGCTGTTCGACATGCGGCGCCTGCAGCACGGTGACGTGCGCGTCGGGGTCGCGACCGACGTCGGCGGCGGCACCACCTACTCCATGCTGCAGACCGCGAACGAGGCCTACAAGGTGCTGCAGATGCAGGGCCAACGCTGGCCGGCGTTGCAGGCGTTCTACATGATGACCCGCGGCAATGCGTCGGTACTTGGCCTCGGCGACCGCATCGGCAGCCTTGAGAACGGTCGCGAGGCCGACATCATCGTGCTCGACGCGCGGGCGACGCCGGCGATGGCCCATCGCATGGAGTGCATCGACGGCAATCTCGCCGAAGAGCTGTTCCTGCTGATGACGCTCGGCGACGATCGCTGTGTGGTGGAGACCTACGTCGCCGGCCGGCCGGCGAAGCCGAAGCCGATGTGAGCGCTCAGACTCCGACCGGCTTGGCATCGAGCGGAACAATCACAATTTCTTGCCGACGATGGCGAGTTCCTTCGACACATGGCGACGTATACCCTCGACGGACATGTCCACGAACGCCTTGACCCGCAGCGGCAGCATCTTGCGGGTGGGATAGAGCACACCCAGCGTCACCGGTTGAGGCGGCGCGTCCGGTAGCACCGGCACCAGGCGGCCGCTGGCGATGTGCCCGGCCACCTCGAAGAGCGGCATCATGACGATGCCTTGGCCGGCGAGTGCCCATTCGATCAGCACGTCGCAATCGTCGGCGTCGAGCCGGCCGGACACCGGCAGGGTGTTGAATTCGTGGTCGACCATCAGCGTCCAGCGGAACTGCTGCGAGCCCGGAAACCGCAGCAGCAGGCAGCTGTGGCGCAACAACTCCGATGCGGTCTGAGGCGTGCCGTGCTGCTCGAGATAGGCGGGCGAGGCGCACAGCACCCGCTCGATGTCGGCGATCTTGCGCAGCGTGAAGGTGGAATCGCGCAACTGCGCGAGGCGAATGGCGACGTCGACGGATTCCTGCACGAGGTCGAGCAGGTGGTCGGACAGCCGCAGGTGGATGTCAGTCTCGGTGTGCTCTTCGCGGTAGCGCGCCGCCAGCGCAGAGATCACCCGCCGCCCGAGGCCGAGAGGCGCGGTGACCTTCAGCGTGCCGCGCGGCGTCGCGCCGGCCTCGGTGACGCTGACTTCGGCCCGCTCTACCGATTCGACGATGTCGAGGCAGCGCTCGTAGAACACCCTGCCGGCCTCGGTCAGGTTCATGCGGCGGGTGGTGCGGCTGACAAGCCGGCAGTTGAGGTGGGTCTCCAGGGCCTGGATCCGGTAGCTGATCACCGAAGGCGACATGCGCAGGCTGCGCCCGGCGGCGGAAAAACTTCCGGCTTCCGCCGCCCGCATGAAAATCCTGATGTTTTCCAGCGAGATCATCGGACCTCCGATTTGTCGAAAGTTTCGAAAGATATTCCCGAAATTCGCGGATGTGCAATGGAATTGGCCCGGTTAAGCGTCTCTGGATCGGGAGAAGACGATCGGGAGACGGCAATGATTCCGTATGTTCTGGAGTGGGGAAGCCTGCTGCTGCGCTGGCTGCACGTCATCGCGGCCATGGCGTGGATCGGATCGTCGTTTTTTTTCATGCACCTGGACGCCAGCCTGCGGGCGGCGCCGGACCTTCCGGCCGCCAAGGGCGGTGTCGGCTGGCAGGTGCATGGCGGCGGCTTCTACGAGATGCGCAAATACCTGGTCGCCCCGGACTTCATGCCGGAGGAACTGACCTGGCATAAGTGGCAGGCCTACACGACCTGGATCTCGGGCTTCTTTCTGCTGGTCTGGATCTATTACGCCCAGTCCAGCCTCTACCTCGTCAATCCGGAGGTGATGGCGCTGACCGGCCCGCAGGCCTCCGCCATCGGCATCGGCGCACTGGCCGTTGGCTGGCTGATCTACGACCGGCTGTGCAAATCTCCACTCGGCAACAACGAGACGCTGCTGGGCCTGATCGGGCTCGCGGTGATCGTCGCGGCAAGCTACGGCTTCACCCTGGTATTCAGCGGTCGCGGCACGTTGATCCATGTCGGCGCGCTGATGGCGACCTGGATGGCCGGCAACGTATTCATGGTCATCATCCCCAACCAGCGCAAGGTGGTGGCGTCGCTGATGGCAGGCGAGGCGCCGGATCCGGCGCTCGGCAAGCAGGCCAAGCAGCGCTCGACCCATAACAACTACCTCACCCTGCCCGCCGTGCTTCTGATGCTGTCGAACCACTATCCCGTGCTTTACGCCAACCCGGCCGTGATCCCGCCGATCGTGTTCCTGATCACCATCTCGGGCGCACTGATCCGCCACTTCTACAATGTCCGCCACTTCGACCATGCGAAGTCGCCCTGGTGGGTCTGGGCGACGGTCGCCGTGGCCCTGTGGCTCACCTTCTGGATTGCGATGGCGTCGTCGCCGACCGGCCGGGCACAGCTCGGCCTTGCTGCGACGCCGGCTGCGGTGTCAACAGCGGCGGCGCACACGTCACCGCCGGCGAACGTGGTCGAGATCGTCACCTCGCGCTGCGCCATGTGCCACGCCGCGGATCCGGTTTGGGATGGCATCCAGATCGCGCCCAAGGGCGTGTTGCTCGATACGCCGGCGCATATCGCCCGCCAGGCCGAGGCCATCAACCTGCAGGCTGTGGTCAGCCGCGCCATGCCACCGAACAACATCACCGAAATGACCGCCGACGAGCGCCTTGCGCTCGCCGCCTGGCTGCGCAGCGCCACCAACTGAGCGAGGATCGATGTTTGGTTCAGTCCATGTGACACTAGCGGCCGGGTCGCTCGGCGGCCGGGTCATGGCGCGGCTCGAGGAGCTGGCGGCCCTGACCGACGAGCCCGGCGCGCTGACGCGCCTCTACCTTTCGCCCGCGCACCGCCGCGCCGCCGATTCTCTGATCGGCTGGTTCCGAGAGCTCGGCGTTGCCGCGTCGATCGATGCGATTGGCAATGTCGTGGCGCGCTATGAGGCTGCGACATCAGGCGCGCCGGCGCTGATCATCGGCTCGCACATCGATACGGTGCGCAATGCCGGCAAGTATGACGGCAATCTCGGCGTGGCCGCTGGCCTGGTCGCTGTCGAGGAGCTGGCGCGGCGCGGTGAACGGCTGCCTTTCGCGATCGAGATCGTGGCCTTCGGCGACGAGGAGGGCGTGCGTTTTCCCGTGACACTGTCCGGCTCGCGGGCACTGGCCGGCGCCTTCGATCCGACGAGTCTCGATCAAAGGGACGAAGACGGCGTGACGCTGCGCGAGGCGCTGATCGCGTTCGGTTGCGACCCTGACGGGATTGCCGCTATCGCCCGCAGGCCGGCCGATGTGCTCGGCTTCCTCGAAGTCCATATCGAGCAGGGGCCGGTACTCGAGACCGAGCGCCTGCCGGTCGGCATCGTCACCGCCATCAATGGTGCGACGCGACTTGCGGTCGAGATGCGCGGCGTCGCCGGCCACGCCGGCACAGTGCCGATGGCGCTGCGGCGCGACGCGCTCGCCTGCGCGGCCGAAGGCCTCGTGGCCGTCGAGGAGCTGGCGCGCGGCGACGAGGGCCTGGTCGCGACGGTCGGACGGATCGAGGCGCGGCCCGGCGCGGTCAACGTCATTCCAGGCGAAGTGCGCTTCACCATCGACCTGCGCTCGCCCGATGATGCCCGGCGCCGTGCAGCGGTGGCGCGGATCCGCGAGCGGCTGGCCGCAATCGCAGCGGCGCGCGACGTGGCACTCGACATTGCGACCACCCACGAGGCGGGTGCCTGCGCTTGCGATCCGGCGATCATCGCTCAGGTCGAGCAGGCGGTGGTCCGCCACGGCCTGCGGCCGCTGCGGTTGGCGTCCGGCGCCGGCCATGACACCATGGCGGTCGCGGCGCTCTGTCCCGTCGGCATGCTGTTCGTGCGCTGCGCCGGCGGCGTCAGCCACAGCCCGGCCGAGAAAATCACTGCCGCAGATGCCGACGTGGCGATGCGGGTGCTGCTCGACACCATCCGCCATTTCCGGCCCGTGCGGGCCGACTGATCGATCGCTGGAGACCTCCCAACATGACCATTGTTATCGACGGCCTGACACTGACGAGCGACCAGGTGCTTCGCGTGGCCCGCCCGAACGGCGGCCGTTTCGCCGCGGCCGAGCTCGATGCCGCCGCCCGGGCGAAGCTGGTCGCGGCGCGCGCCTACATCGATGCCAACTTCATGCACGACGAGGCGCCGCTGATGTATTCGTTCAATACCGGCGTCGGCCTGTTCAAGGATCAGCGGGTGCTGATGGCGGAGATGGCCGAGTACCAGCGCAAGACCGTCTACGCCCACGCCACCGGCATCGGCGAGCCGTTTCCCGAGGACGTGACGCGCGCCACCATGCTGCTGCGCGCCAACGCCTTTGCCTCGAACTATTCCGGTCCGCGCATCGAGGTGGTGGATCGCCTGCTCGCCTGCCTTAACGCCGGGCTGCACCCGGTGATCCCGCAGAAGGGTTCGGTTGGCGCCTCCGGCGACCTCGCGCCGCTCGCGCACATGTCCGGCGCGATCTGCGGCTTTGCCGAAGCCGAGATGGTCTACAAGGGGCGCCGCATGCCGGCGCGCGAGGCGCTGCGCGAGGCCGGCTTCGAGGTCGATTTCCCGCTGTCAGCAAAGGATGCATCGGCCCTGATCAACGGCTCGACAGTGTCGCTGGCGCTCGCGGTGCTGGCGATCGAGGATGCGAGCCGCATCCTCAAACACGCCGACATCGCCATGACACTGTCGCTGGAATGCATGCGCGGCGAGCTCGCCGCGTTCGATCCGCGGGTCCATGTCGCGCGCCCCCATGTCGGGCAGGCGGCGAGCGCGCACAACATCCGGCGCATCGTCGAGGGGTCAAAGCGCTGCTCGGAAGCGGCGCGGATGACCGTCTATCCCGACGAGAGCCGCGCGCCGGGCAAACCGCCGGCGCCGCGCGTGCAGGACGTCTATTCGCTGCGCTGTACGCCCCAGGTCCACGGCCCGATGCGCGACGCTCTCGGCTATGTCGGCAAGGTCATCGGCACCGAGATCAACTCGGCAACCGACAATCCCCTGATCTTCGACGACGGCGCGGGTGGCTACACCTGCATCTCCGGCGGACATTTCCACGGCCAGTACGTGGCCCAGGTCATGGATCTCCTGGCGATCGCCGCCACCGATCTCGGCTCGATCAGCGAGCGCCGCCTTGCGCGCCTGATCGACCCGACCATGAGTTACGGCCTGCCGCGCAACCTGCTCGCCGGCAAGCGCGGCCTCAATACCGGCTACGCCACCGTGCAATGCTCGATGTCGGCGCTGGTGATGGAGAACCGCACGCTGTCGACGCCGGGTTCGGTGGACTCGATCCCCGGCAAGTCGAACGCCGAGGACCATGTCTCGAACTCCACCTGGTGCGGCCGCAAGGCCCGCACGGTGGTCGAGAATGTCGAGCAGATCGTCGCCTGCGAGATCCTGATGGCCGGGCAGGCGCTTTCGCTGATCGAGGAGCAAGCCAGGGAGCATCCGATCGGCAAGGGCAGCCGCGCGGCGCTCGACGCGCTGCGCAGCGTGGTCGAGCCGGCGCTCGCGGGTGACCGCTGGTACCACCACGAGATGATCGAGGTGCTGGCGCTGGTGCGCTCGGGCGCCATCGTCGAGGCGGTCGAGGCGGCCGTCGGCCCACTCGAATGAGGGATCGGCCGCGGCACCCGAAGCCGCCGGCCCGGCTCTACCCGTCCAAAATCTCCAGGAACCCCTGGACCCGCTCGAATGTCTTCTCGCTTCCCTTGTCGGCGTAGAGCACGCGATCGCCGTCGCGCTCGACCGATCTCGATTTGAACTTGCGCAGCCGGCCCGGCAAGAATGTCGCCGCAACAGCCTCCGGCCCAACGTCGAGCCTGATGATGCCTCGCCGCTTGCAATCGAACCTGAGCCGCGCCGCAGCGAAGAAATCGCGCGCCGCCGGCGGCGGCCTGCCGAAACGCCGCGCGGTTTCGTCCTCCAATTCCTCGAGGTCGTCCTCGCTGCGACATCTCGCGACACGGCCATACAACTCCAGCCGAACCGCAAGCGACTGCACGTAATCCGTGGGCAGCTTGTCCGCGACCGGCAGATTCAGGTCTGGCACCCACAGATCGGCGGCCCCGTCGGTCGTCTTCTCTGAAGCCAGCTTCAGCAGGTGGCTGTAAAGCACCGGTCCGAAAACCTGCACATGGCCCGACTGCCGCTCCGAGAAGAGGTCTCCTGCACCTCTGAGATCGAGATCCCGCTCGCTGATCGCGAAGCCCGCGCCCGGTCTGCTGAACTCCTCCAAAACAGCCAGGCGCCTTTCGGAATGCTCCGACTTCGCTTCGGTCAGGAGATACGCGAAGGCTCGTATTCCGCCTCGCCCGACACGGCCTCTCAGCTGATGAAGTTGCGCCAGGCCGAATTTTTCCGGCCAGCACACCACGATGGTGTTCGCCCGGGGGATGTCGAGTCCACTCTCCACGATGTTGGTGGCCAGGAGGACGTCCGCCTCGCCTTCGACGAAGGTCATCATTCGGTCGTCGATCTCGTCTGCCGGCAATCTGCCGTGAAGGCAGACGATGCGGAGATCCGGAGCCGCCGCCTGAACCCGCGCCAACATCGGGTCCAGATCCTGAATGCGCGGGCAGATCAGAAAGCTCTGCCCGTGACGCCTCTGCTCGCGCAGCAATGCCGCGATGATTGCGCCGTCTGACAGCGGCGCGACCTTGGTCACGACCGGAAGCCGATGAACCGGCGGTGTCGCGATGAGGCTGAGATCCCTGAAGCCTGCAAGACCCGCCGCCAAGGTTCGCGGTATCGGCGTGGCACTCATCCAAAGCGTGTGGACACCCTTGGCCAGAGCCGAGAGTTTCGCCTTCTCGGCTGCGCCGAAGTGCTGCTCCTCGTCGACAATGACGAGCCCAAGGTCGGCGAACTTGACATCGTTCGATGCCAGAGCCTGCGTGCCGATGACGACCTTGAGTTTTCCCCGCCGCAGCCCCTCCTTGACTTCCCTCGCCTGCGCAGCCGATGCAACCCGCGACAGGCTTCCCACTTCGATTCCGAGCGAACCAAACCGCTTGGCAAAATTCGCGACATGCTGCCTTGCCAAAACGGTCGTCGGCACCGCGATGGCGACCTGCTTGCCGGACAGCGCGACCGCCGCGGCTGCCCGCAAGGCGACCTCCGTCTTGCCAAAGCCAACGTCACCACAGACGACCCGATCCATGGGATGGCCGGCCCCGAGATCATCCAGGACGTCACGGACCGCGCGCGCCTGGTCGACCGTTGCGAAATACGGAAATCGCGCGACGAACCTTTCGTAGGCCGGCCCCGGAGCGACCAGCTTGGGGGCACGGCGGCGACGGCGCTGCGCAATATGCCTGGCAAGCTCTTTGGCGGCGGTCTGGATTTCCCGCTCCGCCTCCCCTCGTCGACCCCACCAGCTGCTTCCGTCCGCCTTGTCCAGGGTGAGCTTCCCGGGCTCCGCAGCATAAGGCCAGATGAGGGCGAGGTCGGCAGGCGGAACGAGAACGGCATCGTCACCCGCAAACTTGAGCCTGATCATCTCGCGGACTGCCCCTTTGGCCACGTCGAGGGTCTGCAAACCGTCCAGCAAAGCCAATCCACGCTGGAGATGGATGACCACTGCCCCCTGTTCCGGAACATCCGGGTGGTCGAATGCCGCGGTCCAGGCCCGAGCCATCGGCTGGGGGTGATGAGCTCTGCTGCCGAGCACATCGGAGGCCGTAACGACCACAACGGGTTTCCGACCGGAGACAACAAAGCCGGCGTCGAAATCGGCCAACAGAGCGCCCCCGCGATCTCGCGCTCCCGTCGCCTCATCGAAGTCGGCGTAGCGCTCTGTCTTCAGCCCGCTCAAGCGTTCCATCGCGCGCAAGTCGTCCTCCACCGCCGCGACGAAGAGCAGCCGCGATCCGGCGCGCTGCGTGTCGGCGACGAATGCGCGAAGGGTCCTCCTCGGCGACGGTTCCTTCGAGAAGTCCGGCGTAGCCGTGTACGCTGCCTTCCTGGGCAGCACGCTCATGCGCCTTGTCAGTCTTCGCCAGTCTCCTCGGCCCAGATACTCCCGTTCCGGGTCCCTGCGACCGGCCGCTTCCTCGATCGTCCTTAGCCAGTTGCCGGCATGGTCCGGAACTCCAGCGTCCGCGATCCATTGCGCGCGACCGCAATAGTCCGGCAAAGCCGCCCGACTTCCCCGCTTGCCGCCCAAGGCGAGTTGCTCGGACATCGGGTCGATCAGCAGCTCTTTGACTTCGGAGATGACGTCATGCTCATTCGGATCGACGGCGACGATTCTGCGGATCGCGTCACCGGAATGCTCGATCCGGTACGGACCAAGCGCACCGGCAGGAAAAATCTCAAAGGTCTTGCCGTGAAAGAGAGCCGTGCCCGGGTATTCCGCCTCTTCGTCCAGATCGTATCCCGCGGCCTCCAGCCGGCTCTGAATATCCCGCTCGGCGTATGTCGCGCCGACCTTCAGATTTATGCCGATGCGCCCCCAACTCGCGGGCACGGGCAGCCGATCCATGATCGCCTCCGCCGTCGAAACCAGCAAGGCGGGCCTCTTTGCCCTGGCGAGACGCCGCAGCACCGAAGACCGTCTGCCGGCAATCTCCCGGGATGGCTCCAATCCATCGAACGGCAACGTGTTCAGTCTGGGAAAGACCAGCACGTCAACCGAAGAAGCGAGCGAGTGAAGGACGCTCCCAAGCCGCTCCGCCCTGTTCTCATCCTCGGCAAGGAAGGCGATGCCGTCGCGTCCCGACTTCCTCCATTGTTCGAGAAGATGAAGCGCCAACATGCCGAGGGGTGAGGACGTGGAGACGGCAGATCGGGCTCCCCCCCTGCTTTTCTTTGTCGAGCCAGTGGCGGCACGGGCTTTCTTTTTCGTTCCCACGAAATATCCATCGTCGTTTTTGAGAATGCAGATATCTCTGCGAATCCCGACCTGATTACAATTTCGCAATCGCGTTGAACAGCGGACAGAGTATCGCCATCGCCCGCATCGGGCAGCCAGAAGCGGAACTTGCCTCATAACAGTGGGATACAGCCGTCGTGCGTCCCGAGGCCGACCGCGTCGGCCCGAAGAATGCCCCTGTCGGGATCGATGACATGCGCGCAGGCGCTCAACATCCCCAGGGCCGGTTCCGAGTTGTTTTATTATGCTTATCATATAATATCATCGCCATCCGGTCCGGGAGGAAGGTGCGATGTCGAACGCAGGATGGAAGAAAACCGCTTGCAACATCTGCTACGTCAATTGCGGGGTCGAGGTCCTCGTCGAGGAGGATCGCATCGTCAAGGTGCGCGGCGACCGCGACAATCCAAAATCGCGGGGCTATCTCTGCAACAAGGCGGCACGGATTCCCTTCTATGCTCATCATCGCGACCGGTTGACCACACCATTGCGGCGGCGCCCTGATGGCGGCTTTGACGCCATCGACTGGGATACTGCGATTGCCGAGATCGCCGCGCGGCTGCGGGATGTCGTCGACCGCCACGGCGGCAAGAGTATCGCCCTTTATGGTGGCGGCGGTCAGGGCAATCATGCCGGCGGCGCCTATGCGACCGGCTTCCTGCGGGCACTCGGCTCGCGCCACGTGTTCAACGCGCTGTCACAGGAGAAGACCGGCGACTTCTGGGTCAACGGCCATCTGTTCGGCAGCCAGACCTGCCACACGGCAGAGGACGTGCATCACTGCGACCTCCTCTTCGTGATCGGCGCCAATCCCTGGATCGCTCACGGCTTCCCCAATGCGCGCGACCATCTGAACCAGATCAGGAAGGACCCTGCCCGCAAGCTGATCGTGATCGATCCGCGCCGTACCGAGACCGCCGAGATGGCCGACCTGCATCTCGCCGTGCGGCCCGGTGCGGATGCCTTCCTGCTGGGTGCGATCCTCGCCACTCTCGTGCGCCGTGATGCGCTGGATCATGACTTTCTGACGGAACGCACCATGGGGCTGTCCGAAGTGACGGAGGCTCTGCTGCGCATTCCCGTCGCGCAATGGGCCGCGGCGGCGGACATTTCGCTCGAACAGATCGAGCGATGCGCCGACATGATCTCTGAGGCCAGGGCGATGACGGTCCGCGTCGAACTCGGCATTCAGCAGGGCGTCAACTCCACCCTCAATTCCTATCTCGAAAAGCTGCTGATCATGCTGACCGGCAGCTTCGGCAGGCCAGGCACAAACCAGCTTCATAGCTGGCTGATGCCGCTTTGGGGCAACTCGCCGAACCAGCAGTTTTCGGCCACCGGTACGGAAGTGATCGGCGGGTTGCTCCCACCCAACATCTTGCCGCAGGCGGTGCTGAACGATCACCCTGACCGCCTGCGTGCGGTCTGGATCGACAGCTCGAACCCGGCCAACACCGCCGCCAATACCGCGGAAGTGGAAAAGGCGCTTGCCGCGCTCGACCTCTGTGTCGTCGTCGATGTGGCCATGACCGAGACGGCCCGGCTCGCCCATTACGTGCTGCCGGCCTCTTCGCAGTACGAGAAGACCGAATTCACGCTGTTCAATTTCGAATTCCCGAAGAACTTCTTCCATGTCCGCGCAGGCGTAGTGCCGTCGCTGCAAGGCACTCTGCCCGAGCCGGAAATCTATACGCGGCTCGCCCGCGCGCTCGGGCTCCTGCCCGGCGACAACGCATTGGCGCCGCTCCGCGAAGCCGCCTTCCATTCACGGCCCGCGTTCGCGCAGGCACTTCGCGCCTTCATGGGCGCCAATCCGCAGAGCTCCGCGGTCGGCGCGCTTGTGCTCTATCATACGCTGGGGGCAACCCTGCCCGACGGAACCGCTGCCGCGGCGCCCCTCTGGCAGGCGGCGCAGGCCTGCGCCAGGCGCTCGCCCGATGCGGTGCGGCGCGCACTCGGGCCTGATGGCAGCGTGGCGGATGCCGATCTTGGCGGCGCATTGTTCGATGCCATCGTCGGCACGCGCAGCGGCGCTGCCATCACCGAGCACAGCTACGAGGACGTGTGGTCGCTGGTCAGCCATCCCGACCGCAAGGTGCATCTTGCCATTACACCGCTGCTCGAATGGCTCGGCAGACTCGATCCCGCGGCGACACGGACGCCCAACGATTATCCCTTCGTGCTCGCCGCCGGCCAGCGGCGCATGTTCAACGCCAATCAGATCTTCCGCGATCCGGCCTGGCGGCGTGAAGATCCCGATGGAGCACTTCTGATCAGTACGCGCGACCTCAAGGAACTCGGGGCGAGCGACGGCGATTGGATCGCCGTGCGGTCGCCGGCCGGCGGCAGGGTCGTGGTCCGTTGCAAGACAGATGACAGCCTGCGCCAGGGCCAGCTCGCGCTGCCGCATGGCTACGGCCAGAGCTATCCGACCCGCGACGGCGAACGGCTCAGCAACGGTCCCCGCGTCAATGCCCTGACCGACAGCGGCAATTGCGATCCGATCGCGGCGACACCGTACCACAAGCACGTGACGGTTCGATTGGAGCGGCTGCCGGAGAGCGAGGCTGCCGTCTTCGAGGAACGCTCGCGGCGAATTCACGGCGCCTGAACCTTCGGACTGAGCTCGAAGTTCTTCGAATGGCCTCGCGGATCATCAGCGACTTCCGAAGGCCACGTTGATGCGCTATCCTGTAAAAGTGAACCGCGCTTGATTGGCGGCTCCTCGGTTCCCTTGCCGGCGAGGCGGGACTGGGCTGCCGGCACGTCATGCTGCTCTCCGCGATGCTTGGCTCTGACCGCCCTTCGTACGCGTTAGTTTACGGTACCAATGCGCTCGGGTCGCTTCGAGGAGAAGCATGGCGCCGCGACGCCCGCATGGAGTCACAAATTGCACGACATCCGCCTGCGGCCTGGACAAGTCACCCTCCCCGAATGGCGGAGCATTTATCGGGGAGCCGGCGTTCGCCTCGATCCTGCCTGTCTGCCTGTCGTCGAGCGCAGCGCCGCCGCGGTGGAGGCCATCGTCGCAAGAGGTGCGCCCGTTTACGGGATCAACACGGGGTTCGGAAAGCTTGCGCGGGTACAGATCGACGTCGATGACCTGGAACAGCTGCAGCGGAATCTCGTGCTTTCACATGCAGCGGGTGTCGGCGATCCCATTTCGATCGAAACAACCCGCCTGCTGATGGCTCTCAAGCTCGCCAGCCTTGCCCAGGGCGCATCCGGAGTAAGGCCGGCGACCCTGGTGATGCTCGAGGCGCTTCTCGCGAGCGGGTTGACCCCAATGATCCCTTCGCAGGGCTCGGTAGGTGCCTCTGGTGACCTTGCACCTTTGTCACACCTGGCCGCGGCAATGATCGGCGTTGGTGAAATCTTTGTCGCGGGGGTACGAGTCCCGGCCGCGACCGCACTTGCCAACGCCGGGCTCACGCCGCTGACGTTCGGTCCGAAAGAAGGGCTGGCATTGCTGAACGGAACGCAATTCTCGACCGCCATCACGCTTGCCGCGCTGGTAGAGGCTGAAAACCTGTTCCATGGTGCGCTCGTCACCGGCGCGCTTTCCACCGATGCCGCCAGGGGTTCAGACACACCTTTCGACCGGCGCATCCATATGCTGCGCGGACACCGCGGCCAGATCGAGACGGCCGACGCGCTGCGCGCGCTCATGGCGGGATCGGCGATCCGTGCATCCCATCTTGTTGGTGACGAACGCGTCCAGGATCCGTATTGCCTGCGCTGCCAGCCCCAGGTGATGGGCGCGGTCCTGGACCTGCTTCGGCAGGCCGCCTTCACAATCGCAACTGAAGCCAATGCCGTCACCGACAACCCGGTGATCTTCGACGATGGCGAAGCACTTTCCGGAGGCAACTTCCACGGCGAGCCTGTGGCATTTGCCGCCGACATGATCGCATTGGCGATCTGCGAGATCGGCTCCCTCGCCGAGCGGCGTCTCGCCATGCTGATCGATCCCGCTCTGTCGGGGATGCCCGCATTCCTGACCCCTAAGCCAGGACTCAATTCCGGCTTCATGGTTCCGCAGGTGACGGCGGCGGCGCTCGTATCGGAGAACAAGCAGCGCGCCTATCCGGCAAGCGTCGATTCGATCCCCACGTCTGCCAATCAGGAGGATCATGTCTCGATGGCCGCACACGGCGCCCGGCGTCTTCTGCCGATGGTAGAGAACGCGGTCGCGGTGATCGGGATAGAGTTGCTGGCAGCCGCCCAAGGGTGCGATTTCCATGCACCACTCACCTCCAGCCCGGCTCTCGAACGGGTGCGCGCGGTGGTGCGCAAGGACATCGCCCATCTCGATGACGACAGACACTTCTACCCGGACCTGCAGCAAGCGATCGCGCTGGTGCGCAACGGCACGGTTGCGGCCGGCGCAGCGGTTCAGTTGCCTGCAATCCTGTCTTGACCCCCATAGCGCAGGCCGCACTGTTGGACGCAACGGCATGTTGCGAAGGCGGATGCCTCAATGGCAGCAATGGTTCGTCCCGAGGGGTCTGACAGTGGTTCGGCACATGCAGGATGAATCGATCGGGATGTCTGCCAGCGCCGTCGCGACCTGCAATTTCGCCGAGATCGACGCCAGTTCGATCGTCTCGTTGCGGTATTCGAGGCATTCGGCCAGGCCACGAAGCGCCCAAATATTATCGGGGTGTTGCGCGCAACGTTGAATTTTCCCGCTCAAGCCCAAATCGTCCCGATAGATTTGCTCGGCTTCCGCGAAATTGCATTGCTCGGCCAACAGGGCCGCAAGCGCGTGCCGGGGCGGATGCATCCACGCCCAGGGCTCGACATACTCCAGGTTATCGTCCCGATCGACGGCCTCGCGAAGATTTGCGAAGGCCAGCTCATAGTTTCCCTGGTGATAATTCAACTCGCCGTCCAGCATCTTCTCGGCGACCCCCAGGATGCTCAGCGCACTGTTGTTGAAGACCTTCCGGTGCGGCGGAATGCGTGCAAGAGACTGATGGAAGGAACGACGTTCGGCCTCTGCCTCCGGAAATCGTTTCAGCGTCGCATGAGCAACCGCCTTCCCGTAGTGATGCATGGCCGTCGAAACGGGATAGAGGTCGGGGTCGTCGGGCGGCGGTTCGTCGATGATGTCTTGCCAGCGCCCGAACCGCACCAGCACGTGCATTCTCATCGAATGATACCCCTCGAGGCTCGTCGAAAACTTCGGACGGCCTGCAACACTCAAAACCTCCCTTGTGATCATGCCGCGAAGCTTGTCCGCCGTTGCGATCGCATCACCGTACCTGCCCATGAACATGCAGGCGTGCATCATGAGGAGGAGATCGTGCGCACATCCCGTCGTGTACGGTGTCAACGGTCCCGCATAGGCCAGGAATTTGTCGTTGGCCGCGATCGCCTTCTCGCTGGTCAGCCTGGCCCGCTCATAGTCCCCGACGAGCATGTAGACATGCGCCGGCATGTGATTGAGATGTCCGGCGTCTGGGCATAGCGAGCCGAGCGCCCCTGCCGAGGCCATCGCCCGCTCCGGTTCATTCGACATTTCAAGGATGTGGATATGCAGGTGCAGAAGCGCCGGATGCCTTGGAGCGCCTGCCCGCACGGCCTGTTCGATGCAACGCTCGCAAACATCAAGTGCTTCCATGACGTCCGAGTTCGGCGCGGGTGAGCCGGTTCGGACATCCCACAGGCGTCGCGGGGTGCGCGTAATCAACGCCTCCACGAACAATGCTGCGACATCGCCGTCATCGGAATGTCGCCGGTGGATCCTGCGCATCTCCGCCGCATAGGCATCGTCCCAGCGATCATACTCCTCGGGCACCACCGGGTGCGGCCTCTGGATGCGGCAGGCCTGTGCTTCAACGAGGCCATTTTCAAGCTCGGTTGCGCCATGCGCGAGCTCGCGAGCTTTCTGGATATGGGCGAACGTCGTACCGGTGGCGGCGACCGCTTCCGGTTCTCCGAGGTCGCGCCAGGTCAGATTGTAAAAGGGTCCACTGCCATAGGCGATGCCCCAATGCGCCATGACGCAATCGGGATCGAACTCGAGGGCCTTCCTGAAGCACTTGACGCCCTCCGACTTGTTGAAGGCGAAGCACCAGTTCAAGCCAGCGTCGAACCAGCGCTGCGCGTCGGGTGACGCCGTCGAGATCTTTCGCGAATGGCTGCCGAGGTTGAACCGGTCCATCAGGAATTCCGATCTTCGCCCCATCGGCGGACCACGCCGATATCGATGTCGAACAGGTCCAGCATCCGTCCCACCGTCTGGTCCACCATCTCCTCGATCGAGCGTGGTTTGGCATAGAACGCCGGGACCGGCGGCGCGACGATCGCGCCCATGTCCGACAGTGCCGCCATCGACCGGAGGTGGCCGGCATGCAGCGGCGTTTCCCGGACCATCAGCACCAGCCGCCGTCGTTCCTTGAGCGTGACATCCGCCGCTCGCGTCAACAGTGTCGAGGTCACGCCGGTTGCGATTTCCGACATCGAGCGGATCGAGCACGGCGCGACGATCATGCCAGTGGTACGAAACCCGCCACTGGCAATCGAGGCAGCCATGTCGTCGATGCGATGGACGGTGTGAGCGGCAGCCCTGACGTCGGCGATCTTCACCGCCGTTTCGTGCGCGAAGGTCACTTCGGCGGTCTTCGACATCACCAGATGTGTTTCGATCCCGGCGTTGCGGAGCAGCTGAAGTGTTCGCAGCCCGTAGACAACACCCGACGCGCCGGAAATGCCGACGATGAGCCGTCTCTGGGCAGGCACCGGTGCGCTCATCGGGCGTGACTCCCCGCTCTTACTCCGACAGACCCGGCGGTATGGTCTCCGACAGGCCGAACCGGCCGGCCTGCTCGATGGCGATATCATACCCGGCGTCTGCATGACGCAACACACCAATACCCGGATCGCCGTCGAGCACACGCTTCAATCGCTCGGCGGTATCGGGATTTCCGTCCGCGACAATGGTGAGCCCGGCGCTGACGCCCCGGCCGCCCAGCCCGTGGATGGCGACGAGATCGGCACCACTGGAGCAGTTCAAGAGCGCATTGAGAATGGGCCAATCGGCGATCGCATCGGACCCATCCTTCATGTTTTCAGTTTCGCGATGCGGCAGCGCTGCCGAGCCGGAATCGAGATGATCGCGGGTGAACGCGATTGGCGCCGAGATCTTGCCGTTGGCAACGGCCTCGTTGACCAGCAGCGCGAGCCGGCTGCGCTCGCCATAGCCAAGCCAGCCGATCCGGGCCGGCAAGCCGGTAAACTTCACATGTTCACGCGCCAACCTGATCCAGGATGAGATCGGGTGGTTGGACGAGAATGTGTCCAGGATCATGTCGTCGACCGTATAGATGTCCTGCGGATCACCCGACAGCGCGATCCAGCGAAACGGACCCATCCCCTGGCAGAACAGCGGTCGGATATAGAGATCGACGAAGGATCGCATCCGGAACGCATCCTCGACGCCCGCCGCCCTGGCCTCGGCGCGCAGGCTGTTGCCATACTCGAATGCGATCGCTCCCCGATCCATGAAACCGAGGATTGCGCGAAGATGGGTGGCGACCGACTGTCGCGCCAGGGCCATCAATTTCGCCGGATCCTCCTGCCGCATCGCGCGCGCCTGCGCGACCGACAATTCCGCAGGGACGTATCCCTTCAAGGGATCCGGATAGGTCTGGTCCGTCACGACGTCAGGGACGATGCCGCGCCGCGCCAGTTCCGGCAGCACCGCCGCCGAGTTCGCGCACAGCGCCAGTGCCAAAGGCTGTCGCGCGTCTCGCGCTGCAAGCCAGCGTGCAATCGCATCGTCGAGATCGTCCGTCGTCGCATCGCAATAGCCGCTGGCGATACGCCGGTCGATCCGCACCTGATCGACCTCGACCACGAGCGTCGAGGCGCCGGCGAGTTTTCCGGCCAGCGGCTGCGCACCGCTCATTCCTCCGCAACCCGATGTCAGCAGCAGCCGACCGGCCAGCGTGCCGCCAAAATGCTGCCGGCCGACGGACATGAAGGTCTCGTACGTGCCCTGCAGGATGCCTTGGCTGCCGATATACTGCCACGCAGCGGCGGTCATGCCGGGGTAGACCGTCAAGCCCATGTCGTCGAGCTTGCGCCGGCTCTCCTCGCCGCTCCAGTCGCCGACAATATTGCCATTTGCCATGATCACGAGCGGCGTCGTCGCCTGCCCCGGGAACACCCCGATCGGCTTGCCCGATTGCATGACGAGGGTCTGATCCTCGCGCATGGTCGTGAGCGTCGCAACGATGCGGTCAAAGCTCTTCCAGTCGCGCGCTGCGCGGGCAATCGACATATAGATCACGAGATTGTCGGGAGCCTCGCCATTCTCCAGGTTGTTCTCCAGCATGCGCAGGATCGCCTCCTGCCGCCAGCCTTTGCAGCGCAGCGCGGTGCCGCGCCCGGCCTTGACGTCCTTGCCACGGCGCACAGGGATGTTCATGCGTCTGCCTCCTCGACCAACGGCACCCAGCCAGGCTGCGCCTTCACACGCGCAAGCCATGCGGCGATCGACCGGAATCGTTCCATCTCGTAGCCGCCTTGATGCGCCATCGATACGTAGCCGAACAGGCCGATATCCGCGATGGTGTAGCGATCGTCCACGAGCCAGTCGTGGCCCGAGAGCCAGGCGTCGGCCTTCGCCAGCGCCGGATAAGCGCCTTCCTGAAAGTCGGCGATACGGCTTGCCATCTGATCGGCGACGCCGCGCATGCGATAGAAGCGCGGGAGTGCCAGCGCCCGCAGCAGGTCCGCCTGTTCGAAGGTGAGCCAGCTCGTCACCTCCGCGCGCAGAAAGCGGTCATCCGGCAGGAAACGGGTCCCCTCCGCGAGATACAGCATGATGGCAGCCGACTCGACGATGGTGCGGCCGTCATCGAGTTCAAGCACCGGCACGCGCGCGAAGCGGCTCTTGGCGCGGAACGCCGGATCGGCGGTCGCCCCCTTGGCGAGATCGAGCGTGACGCGCTCGAATGGGAGACCGAGCTGCGTGAGCAGGATGCGGACCTTCCAGGCATTTCCGGACAGACGGCTGTCGTAAAGACGCAGCATGTTCGTTCTCCCGCTCAGAGATATGAACGCATATCGACACCCATGGCCTTTTCGACTTCGGGAAACACCGCGGGGTCGAGGGCACCCTTCCCGACCGGGAACTTGGAACGGTGGGCGATGATGACCGCAACATGCGTGCCCGGTTTCGATTCCGAGATCGAGATCACGTCGCCGGTCTCTGGATCGAGTGTCCCGATCATGTCCGGGAAGGTCGCGACACGCTGGCCTTCGACATCCGCGGTCATGAACTCGTTATAAACGCCAAGCACGGCTTCACCGCGGGTGCCCCGGACCTTCATCTGGCCGAGATCGAAGCCGCCACCATAGGCAACCGTGTTTTCGGTGACTTCACCCTCGACCAGAAGCTCGCCGTCGAGAAATTCGACCGTGGCGCGGATGCGATCGGCGCCGCTTGCCGCCAGCATGGCTCGTCCAAGATCGAGCTGGAAGGTGATGGCGCCCGGCGCGCCGTTCTCCCTGATGTAACCGGCGCTCAGTGGTCCCCGCGCAGCGTAAATCAGGCCGCCATTGATCACCGCCGCCTGCCGCATCAGATTCGAGGTGCGCACGATGTCTCCGTCGACGACGACGGCAAATTCGTTGTTCTCCGCCTTGCTGCCGCTGCAGCCGACCTGGGTGATCGAAAGATCGAGCCGCGACGCAAGCCCCATGCCGCCCATCTTCACCGTCGGATGACCGCGCCCGTTCGAGGCGGCGTCGACATAATCGAGCCCAAGTGCGGCAGCAACAAGCCAGGCATTGAACCCGGGCACGTGACCGCAGATCACGCCGACCGGCGGCCTTTCAAATCTCTCGATCAGGCGCCTCGCTGCATTGATGCTGTCGCGCGGCCGGATTGCCCAGTTGGCAAAGCCGGGCGCGCCGACCGCGGTCGCCGTGATGACAGTCGCGTCCGGGTCCAGTTCGTCGATACCAACCAACCGCACGCCGCCATAGTCGAGCGCCATCTGGCCGAGCCCGCGGTTCTTTGCAACGGCGTTGCGACCACTGCCGCCCGCCGACAGGAACAACCCGCCAACAAGCCCCGCCTCGACGTCATCCCCTGTCAGCATCCGTGCCATGTCTCTTCCCTGTTGCGCACCTTCGACTGCCTATGATCGGCCTGGCTGGTTCATGCCGAGGAACGTTGCAAACAGCGAACCCGCCGCCTTCGCTTCGCTCCCGGTGCCCTGGTAGATCTGGACACCCGACGACATCACGCAGACATTGTCTGCAACGTCGAGAGCGCGTTCCGTGTTCTGCTCGACCAGGACGATGGTGATACCGTCGCGCTTGAGCTGCATCAGCGCGCCCAGGCACAGATCGACCATCTTCGGCATCAGGCCGAGCGACAACTCGTCGACCAGCAGAAGCCGCGGTTCGGCCATCAAGGCCCGACCAATCGCCAGCATCTGCTGTTCACCACCCGACAGCGATCCCGACAGTTGCGACCGCCGCTCGGCCAGCCGGGGGAAATAGGAGAATACGCGCTCGCGCTTGGCCGCGTCACGCATGTGCGGATGCGCATAGCCGCCAACCGTAAGGTTCTCATCCACTGTCAGATCCGAGAACAGCTGCCGCCCTTCGGGCACCACGGCGATACCGAGATCGACCCGATCGACGGCGCGGCGCCGCGTAATGTCCTTGCCGTCGAGCAGGATCCGGCCGCCGTGAATATCGACATGACCCATGACCGCCATGATTGTCGACGTCTTGCCGGCACCATTCGGTCCGAGTAGCGCGAAGATCGATCCGGCCGGCACGTCAAGGGTCACGTCCCGAACCGCTTCCACGGCGCCATAGCCACAGCTCAAGTGATCAAGCTTCAGCATGCGCCATCATTCCACTTCCGACATAGGCTTCCTGGACGGCCGGGTTGGCCATGACCTCCCATGGATCGCCGTCGCCGATCACCACACCGTTGTTCAGCACGATCAGGCGGCGGCAAACCCGCATGACTTCCTCGAGATTGTGCTCGACGAGGACCACCGTGATGCCGCGCCGATGGACCTCCATGATCGTCTCCACCTGTCTCGATGCCTCCGCATGGTTGAGACCTGCGAGCGGCTCGTCGAGCAGCACGATCTTGGGGTCGACGGCAAGGGCCCGTGCCAGTTCGAGCCGTTTGAGCTGGCCGAGCGGAAGCTCGCCCGCCAGCCTGCGCTCGGTGCCGGTCAATCCGACCGAGCCGAGGATTTCCATGGCCCGCTCGGCTTCCCGTCGCCTGCTGACGTGCAGAAGCGCGCGCAGCGGTCCGGACGTATAGCCGATGCCGGCGGCAAGAATGACGTTGTCGAGCACGGTCATCTCGCGGAACGGACGGACGATCTGGTGGGTCAGCGCGAGACCGGCACGAACGCGCGCCGACGTCGACTCGCCTGTCACATCGGAACCGCCCAGCATCACCTTGCCGCGATCCGGCCGCAACAGTCCGGCGATGATGCGAATGAGCGTCGTCTTGCCGGCGCCATTCGGTCCGATCAGGCCGACGAAATCGCCGGCGTCGACGGTGCGCGTGACGCCACCCACGGCCTGCACCCCTCCGAACCGGATCGCGACATCGTCGAGTTCGAGGACCGCGCTCATGCCTTCCTCGTCCGAGCGAACAGATTGTGGACCAGCGCTGCAAGACCACCGGGCGCCAACCGGATCACCAGCACGAGCATCCCACCGAAAACCAGCAGCCGATAGTCGTTGACGAAGCGGATGGCCTCCGGCAGCAGCGTCAGCCCGACCGCGGCGGCGACGACGCCCCAGGTCGAGCCTATGCCCCCGATCACGACCATGGCCATGAGCATGACGGAGAGGATGAAGTCGAAAGCGTCGACCGTGATGAACTGGGTGAAGAACGCGTAGAGCGCTCCGGCGAGACCGGCGAGCGCAGTCCCGATCCCGAACGCCGCCAGCTTGTATGCGCCGGCGCCGATCCCGAGCGTCGCAGCGGCCTGCTCATCCTCCCCGACGGCGCGGAACGCAAACCCCATCCAGGAGCGACTGACATACAGGCTGAAGACGACAGTGGCGCAGGCCAGAAGCAGAATCATGATCATGTTGCCGGACGCGCCGAACCCTGTCGGCGGAATGCCGCTGATGCCCATCTCGCCGCCAAGCCACGACTGCTTTCGAACAAAACCGACGAACAGAAAATTGACCCCGATCGTCGAGACGGCGAGGAAATCGCTCCGCACCCGCAGCGAGGCAAAACCGACCAGGATGCCGAGCACGCTACCGGCGACGACGCCCGCGAGCAGCGCCAGCGGCACGCTCGCGGTCGCGACCATGGCCAACGCCGCCGCATAGGCGCCGGCCCCAAAGAACGCTCCGTGACCAAGGCTGATCTGGCCACAAAAGCCGCTGATCATGTTGAGGCTGACGGCCAGGATCACGTTGATGCCGATGATCGAGACGATGCTGATCGTGTAGGCGCTCATGCCGTGCGCGCCCCCGTGAAACCTTGCGGGCGGATCATCAGCAGGACGATGAGCGCGAGAAACGCGATTGCGTCCCGATCGAGCCAGGCGCCGATGAAGATCGTGCCATAGGCTTCGACAAGGCCGAGCACGAGGCTGGCCACCAGCGTCCCGCGCACACTGCCGAGCCCTCCCAGCACGATGATGGCCAGCGCCTTGTAGCTGACGACGAAGCCGATCGAGGGATCGACGAGGTTGTTGAGCAGGGCGACCAGCCCGCCGGCTACGGCGGCAAGCGCCGAACCGATCGCGAAATTGAGATAGCGAACCTTGACGGGGTCGACGCCGAAGCTCGCCGCGATCTTCGGCCTCGACACCGTCGCACGCCAGCCGAGGCCGGTACGGGTCCGGGTGGTAAACAGGTGCAATCCCGCAAAAACGACCGCGGCCGTCACGATGAGCGCGATCTGCACGGCGCTGATCGTGACACCGTGGAAATCGAACGTGGTGAAGGAGAGCGCATTCTGACGAAAGGTCACGCCCTGCTCCCCGAACATGATGCGGAACGCGTCCTGCATCAGCACCAGGAGTCCGACCGAGGCGATCATCGGAACGTCGGGGCGATACCGCAGCAGCGGCTCGTACAGCAGACGATAAATCGCAATTCCGAACAGCGGCGTGACGATGACAGCGGCGAGAAAACCAAGCGCGATGCTGCCGGTCGCGTTGGCCACGAGGACGACGACATAGGCACCCAGCGCGAACACTGCCGCGTGGGCCACGTGCAGAATGCGCAGCAGGCCGTAGACGAGGGTCAGGCCGACCGACATCATGGCGTACATGCAGCCGAAGCTGACGCCGGTCACGGCCAGATCGATGTAATACACCGGATTGGTCCTCCTGGTGGGAGCGCGAGCCCCGAGGCCACACTCCCGCCTTCGTCACTTCTCTGGCGGCGCGAACGCGTTCAGATCGGTGATGCTGCCGGCGGGCGTGAACTTGCCGCCTTTGATCTCATTGACCTGAATCGGCATGATCATCTCGTGCAGGCTGTTGAAGCCGTTCATGTTGCCTTCGAGCAGCGGGAAGTCCTTGGTCGCTGCCAGCGCGTCGCGCACCTTGTCGGGCTCAGCGCTGTTCGCACGCTTGATGCCGTCGGCCATCAGCCGCACCGCCGAGTAGGTGATTGCGGCGACCCCCTCCGGCGCGTAGCCGGCGCGCTGCTTGAACTCGGTGAAGAATTTCTGCAGCGCTTCGTCCTTGCGGTCACGATCGAAGCTGTCGATGATATAGGTGCCCTCCGCCGCGGGCCCTGCGATCTCGATGAACTTCTCGGAATCGAAGGCCTGCGAGCCGATGATCGGGACGGTTATCCCGGCTGCGCGAAGCTGCGCCACCAGCGGGCCTCCCGTAAAGAAATAGCCGGTCGCGTAGACGCCGTCCGGATTGTCGCGCTTGACGCTCGCCACGATCGAACCGAACTGGCGATCCTTCAGCGAATAGCTGTATTTGTTGACGACCTCGACGCCGTATTTGGGGGCGGCCTCGATGAAACCATCCATCGTCGCCTGCCCATAGTCGTTGTCCATGGTGATGGTGGAGATCTTCTTGAGCCCCAGAGTCTTGCCGATATAGAGCGCGGTGGCGGCACCCTGCGGCGGTCCAAGATGCACGAGGCGGAACATGTAGTCGCCCGCACGCGTGATATCGGGATGCACGCCATAGGCGGCGATCATCACGACGCCGGCCTTCTGGAACACGGGCGCCGCGGCGCGTCCGGATGCCGAATAGCTGCCGTTCACCACGAGCTTGACGCCGTCCTCGCCGATCAGCTTGTTTGCCGTGAAGATGGCCTGGTCGGACTTGGCCTGGTCGTCATACGTAACGAGTTGCACCTTCTGCCCGAGCACCCCTCCGGCGGCATTGATATCCTCGACCGCCATCCCGGCGGCTATCTGCGCCGATTTGCCGTCGGTCGCCGCAGGACCGGTCAACGGCGCCTGGAATCCGATCTTGACGTCGGCTCGCGCAGGGGACGCGGCGAAAGTCGCAAGGACGACGAGGCCGGCGAGACTGGACAAGCTACCTGCAGCTAGCGCTGACAGCCTGCGGTTCCGTATCAACATGGCTTTCTCCGCGAAAATGAAGGTTGTTCGTTGCCGTCCCTAGATGAGCTTGTGCCGGCGGAGGATATCCCGGGCGCTCGCCAGCGCCGCGGCTGGTGGTCGCGCCGGATCCCAATCGTCGCGGTCTTCTTCCCGGCGCGTTGCATCGACGCCGAGCTTGGTAATGGTTCCGCCTCGTTCGAGCGGTTCGGAGCGATCCGCGCGGACACCCGCTATCACGACATGATCGCGATCCGGCCGCGAGCGCGTCGCGCAGGCTCGTTCCACCTCAAGCGGATTCCAGGGATCGACGTCGTCGTCGACGACGATCACCTGCTTGATCAGGTTGACGGCCGCCCAGACCGCGAACATCGCCTTGCGCGCCTCGCCCGGGCGCGGCGCGCTCAACGCCACCACGGCATGCAGGCGACCGGCGCCGCCCACGCCAACCGCGACCTCGCGCACCGACGGCACGGCGTTGCGTACCACACGATGCAGTCCTGCCGCGATCGCGACCCCGCCGAGCAGGCAATGCTCGGGATGATAACCCGGCAGGATGACCTGAAAGAGCGCGTCTTGCCGGCGCGTCAGCCGCGTAAACGTCGCGACGATACCGGCCCCGTAGTTTTCGTACATGCCATGGAATTCGCTGACCGCACCCTCGACAAAGGGCTCGCCGGCATCCAGCGTTCCTTCCAGCACACACTCGCAATGCGCCGGCACAAGGAGATCGGATTGCGTACAACGGACCACCTCCAGCGGCTCTCCGAGCAAAGCGCCTGCAATCGGAAGCTCGTCGTCGCCGAAACCGAGGTAGAGACATGCCGCGATCAGCACTGCCGGGTGGTTGCCGATACATACGGCAATATCGAGTTTCTCGCCGCGAGCGAGTGCCGCGCGCGCAAGGAGGGCAAGATGATGATTGGGTGCGATGCCGACAAACGCCCGGTTGGCTCCGAGCGGCATCAAGCGCGCGATCGACAGATTGGTCTGCCCGCTCACCCGGTCCCTGGCGACGATCGCGCCCGCCGTGATGTAAGGTCCGGCTTCCTTCTCGAAGAAGCGCGGAACTGGTAGTTCGTCGAGCAACGACGGCATGGAAATGATCTGCTCCTGGCAAGGAGCCGTAGAGATGATTCGATGCGGCAACGGCTGCTCGATCGCGGCGATCAGCGCAGCTTGCATCTCCCCCGTCGTGCTGCCCATTCCAAGCGCAAAGCGTGGCAGGGAATTGAGCAGATTGCCGACAATCGGCAAAGCCGCGGCCGCGGAGCCTTTGACGTCCTGAAACTGCAAGGCCGGGCCTCCATCGGCCTCGGCAAGGCAGGCCGCGACGTCATAGTCGAGATTGACGGCTTCCTCGATGCGGACCAGGTCGCCTGTTTCGGCGAGCATGGACAAAAACGCGCGCATGGACTGCCTGGAAGCGGCTCCCGCAGGCTGCACCTTGTCCTGTGCGTGCAATTCCATCTCGCTCCAGCGCCCGACGTGGACGATATTCCCGGCGTCGATCATATCGGTGGACACCGCAGCGTCCATCGGTCTATCGATCAAACCAGCACATAGGGAAAAGCGAAAGCCGGTGACGCCGACCAACCGGGCAGTTATGCTGCCGCGACATGAGGCCCGATGGTTGAGCTGCGCACCCTTGCCTATTTCGTGACGAGCTGCAGGGCGACCAGCTTTGCACGCGCAGCCGACGAACTCGACATCGCCGTCTCCACGCTGAGCACGACGCTGAAGGCGCTTGGCGAGGAGCTTGGCGTCACCTTGTTCAGGCGCTCAAACAACACGCTCTATCCGACCGAAGCGGCTCGGACGCTGATGCGCGCCGCCGAGCCGCTGCTGGTCGCCGAAACGTTCGCGCGTCGTCATGTCGCTGCGTCCGCCGAAACGAGGCTCCGGCATCTCGTTGTCAATGTCCATCTGACGTTCACGATCGGCGGGGTCAGCAAGGCCCTTCGTCTTGCGATCGACAGGATGGCGGTCGAGCGGCCGGATACCTTCGTCGACCCGCAATGGAAGGACGAAAGGGATTTTCCGCACGTCACGACGATCGCCGACGACTGGAGCGGGCTCGACCGCAGCCAGGTCACGATAGCGTTGAGCGACGCCGCCCAGCGTAAGACGAGGCACGAAATCGTGGTGCTGTCCGACCCGTGGGTCTTTGCGCTTCGACTGCCCGCCAGCACGCGCAAGGCGCCTGGCGCTGCCGAACTGCTGTCCGGCCGGATCGTCGTTCCCATGCTCGCCGCTCCGCTGGTCGAGCAGGCCGATCGCTATTTCAGCCGGCACAAGATCACGGGGGTCCGCTTTCTCAACGATCATCCGGGCGATCTGCCACGCACCCTCGACGACTATGCCGATGCCGCCCTGTTCGTGCCGCGCAGCCTGATGTCGCCGCGGCTCGGGCTCTCCAACGTCGTTCTGGTCGATCCCGAACACGGATTGACCATGGAACTCGTTGCCCGGTCTGCCGAACCGAACCCCATGACAAACCTGTTTGTCCGTCACCTGAAGCGCGCGCTCGCGGCTGAACGGCCGGGACGCCCGGAACGGCCGGTCATCAGCCTTCGCCAGATCCACTATTTCAACCTGATTCACCGAGTGCGCCGGGTCTCCGCCGCGGCGCGGGGCGCCAACATCAGCCAGCCTGCCCTCAGCGAGCAACTGCACAAGCTCGAGAAGTCGGTCGGTGGAGCCTTGTTCGAACGCAAGGGCGACGGCGTCGTGCCCACCACGAAGGGCGATCGCTTTGCACGCTTCGCAACCATGATCGAAGCCGGCTCCCGTCGCCTGTCGGCAAGCGATCACAGTGCAACGCTAGCACAGGGACGGCGCATCGTGGTCGGCATCCTGCCGTCGGTCAACCAGCACGGCTTCCTGGTCAATCGCATTGCGGACGCCGCCGTCGAAATCCGGGCGCGTTATCCGGCCCTCAAGCTGGTGTTCCAGGAGGCCCCCAACGGCACCTTGCAGGACTGGGTGATCCGCGGTCTTGTCGGGGTCGCGGTGGTCGAGACGGCGCTGCCGCACATGCCGCGACTGCCGCTCGGCTCGTCGGAAGGCCTCGCCGCGATCGCGCACAGATCGCACCGGCTGCTGCCTGGCGGCCCCGTTCGACTTGCCGACCTGATCCGGCTCAAGCTGGCGCTCCCGACCAACCGCTTCGGCTTGCGCCAGCTGCTGGAGAACGCGGCCGTCGAACGCGACCTGAAGATCCAGCCGGTCATGGAGATCGACGCGCTGCCGATGGCGGTGTCGCTACTGGCGCGCCTGCCCGTCTGCACGGTGCTCCCCGCCTCGGCGGTGGCGCGGGAGATCGAGAGCGGCGATCTCGTCGCTCATCCGATCATAGAGCCCACGATCGCGCGGCGTCTCTACGTGATCTATTCCGGAGAGCGGACCTTGAGCGAGCCGGAACGCGGCCTTGTCAATATCTTGCGACGAAGATTGTCGGAATCCCAGGCCGCTGACCAGGACGGGGCCGATCAGCGCCGTTGCAGGGACTGATCGAGCGCCTTGACCGCCTGAAGGATCACCGCGGCGCCCGCAGCGACAGCGTCCTGAT
Source organism: Bradyrhizobium jicamae (assembly GCF_018130215.1). GTDB lineage: Bacteria > Pseudomonadota > Alphaproteobacteria > Rhizobiales > Xanthobacteraceae > Bradyrhizobium > Bradyrhizobium jicamae_A. The sequence goes on along the minus strand of NZ_JAFCKQ010000002.1, from coordinate 403,018 downwards.
CCGCCCACTCTTCCGGCGCATGACTTTTTCCCGCCCGGCACGGCACAAACACCATCGCCGAGCGACAAATCCGGCTCATGAAGGCCGCATCATGGCCCGCGCCGCTCGGAAGATCGGTCTGAGCGAGGCCAAGATCTCGCGCGGCGTCACGCAGCAACGCCTGCAATCCCGGATCGCACGCAACCGGTGGGCCGTCCGAAAGCGTGGTAAACGCGCTGCGCCGAACCCGCGCCGCTGTCGCGGCCGCTTCGCTCTCGTGATCGAGCGCCGCGACGAAACGCTTGGTCAGCGCCGGATTGGTGGTACGCGCATCGACGACAATAGTGCAGCGGCCGGGCACGATGTTCGATGCCGACGGCTCGACCCCGAGAATGCCGATCGTGGCAATGAAATAGCCCAAGCCTTCGCTGTCGAGTTGTTCGGCGATACGGCGAACGGCGCTGACCGTGCTGGCGGCCGCCACCAGCGCATCGTGACGCAATTGGAGCGGCGTTGTTCCCGCGTGGTCGGCCTCGCCCTCGAAGATGATCTCGAGACGGCGGATGCCGACGATCGACGACACCACGCCGATGTCCAACGATTGCGATTCGAGCACAATGCCCTGCTCGATATGCAGTTCGAGGAAGGCGAGGATGTCGCTCCGTCGCGCCCCGGGGAGCCGGTCAGGGTCGCCGCCGACCCGCCGCAGGGCGTCGCGAAGCTTCTCACCGCCCGGCTCGACCAGATCGAGCATCCTGTCGTCAAGCGAACCCGTCATGCCGCGGCTGCCGACACAGGACAGGCCGTATTCGCTGGGCTCTTCGGCCAGGAAATCGATGATCTCGAGCGAGTGGTCCAGGCGCGCGCCGGAATCGCGCAATGCGCGGGCGATTTCCAGGCCGGTCGCCACGCCCGCGATGCCGTCGAAGCGACCGCCTGACGGTACGGTATCGCTGTGCGAGCCCACCGCGATGACACCGAGTGCCGGGTTGCGGCCTTCAATCCGACCGATCAGATTGCCGGCGGTATCGATCCGGGTCGTCAATCCGGCCTCGGCAAAACGTCGCGCAAGCCAGCTGCGGCCTTCGAGGAACCGGGTCGTGAATGACCTGCGCGTATACGGCCGAGCCGGATCGGTGATGTCTGCAAGCGCCATGATGTCGGACCACAGGCGCCCGGCATCAAGCGGAAGATTGGATTTCGTCACGGACCCGCCAGTCAATGCGGACGCAAGGGGCTGATGAACCGGCCGGTGCCCGGTCCGGCAAGCACGTCCCCGTTGGCCGCGACGCATTCGCCCCGAACATAGGTCTCGATGACGCGGAACGGCAGCTCGATCCCTTCGTAAGGGCTCCACGACACGAAATTGTTGCCGCTGGCCGCTGCGCTGTAGCGGTAGGGATCACGCCGCATCAACACGATGTCGGCATCGCGACCGATCTCCAGCGCTCCCTTGACGTGAGTGATCCGGAACAATGCCGCCGGATTGAGCGCGAGCAGGCGCGCGGCATGTGTCAACGGCAGACCGCGCTCGTCGAGCCCCTTCAGGAGCAGGCCGTAGAGCGCTTCAAGCCCGGGAATTCCCGATGCGTTCTTCAACATGTTCGGATCGGTCTTGCGGTCTTCCGACCAGCTGACATGGTCGGTTGAGACGATCGTGACGTTCCCGGCGGCGAGATGATGCCAGAGCGCGTCGACCTCCTTGCGGGGGCGCAGCGGCGGATTGATCTTGGCCTTGCCGCCGAGGCGACGGACATCGTTCTCTTCATCGAGCGTCAGATAGTGAACGCACGCCTCGATCGTCGCACCATGCCCCTGCGAACGATAGGCTGCGGCAAGCTCGTATCCGCGCCCGATCGAGCAATGCACAATGTGTACGGGACAGCCGGCTGCGGCACCAAGCTCATAGACCTCCGCAGTCGCGAGCGCCTCCGTCACCGGAGGCCGCGACAGGCCGTGCGCGGTGTAGTCGGTGATCCCGCTGGCCTCGACCTCGGCCATGAAGGCGCGCACCATCTCGTCGTTCTCGTTGTGAATGCCGGCGACCAGGCCGCGCTTTCCGACCTTGCCGAAACACGCGTACAGCATTTGCGGCGAAATCCGCGGAAAGCGCGTCGGATGCGTGCCGAACGTCGAGAACTTGAATGCCGCGGCACCCGCATCGACCAGTTCGTCCACCCGCGCGGCCCCCTCGACCGGATCGACCGTGGCATAGAGCGCAAAGTCGACACGTGCTTGCGCGCCCGCTTCCTTGACCTTGGTGCGAAAACGCTCCGCCGTCGCGATCAGACAATTGTCGTCGTAGGGCATGTCGACAATCGTGGTGACGCCGCCGGCGGCCGCGCTACGCGTCGACCAGATGAAGTCTTCCTGTCCAAGCTGGCTGCGGCTGTGCACCTGCGCATCGATGGCGCCGGGCAGCACGAGAAAGCCTGCACCGCCGTGCCGTTCGCCGGCGGGCATCGCACCGGAGCCGACCGCCTGAACCTTGCCATCGCCGACCAGAACGTAACCATTGTCGATCACGCGGTCGGGAAGAACGATCGTGCCTGCAAAAACCGAGTCAGCCATTGCTTCTCTTCATTGGTGGTCTGCGGTGTCTGCCGAGACGCTTGCTGCCGTGAGGTGACGTCACGTTAGACGAAGGTCGCGAGCGCGCCTAACCTGGAACGGCCGAAGCTGCCGATAGGAAAAACCAAATATCCGCAGCTCGTGCCCGAGGCGCGGGACGCAAGAGACTGAACACGCGTTGAGCAGCGCAGAGCAAAATCTCCGCATCGATCCCGGCTTGCCCGTTCCTGCGGCTTCGATTATGTATAGACATGTTCGGACGAGGATAGCCGGCATGAGCGACCGCCTACTTGCCTTCGACGGAATCGGGCAGGACTTTCCTGCCCCCGGCACGAAGGCCAATATTCGTGTGCTTGACGGGATCAGCTTCGATGTCGACCGAGGCAAGTTTGTCGCGGTGATCGGTCCCAGCGGATGCGGCAAGAGCACGCTGCTCCAGATGGCCGCGGGTCTCCTGATACCGACCCGCGGCGCGGTCCATCATCGCGGGCGCACGGTCACGACGATCAACACCGAAGTCGGTTTCGTGCCGCAGCAGGCGCAGCTGTTTCCGTGGAAGACGCTGGCGGAGAATGTCGAGCTTCCGCTCCTGTTTCGAGGCGTCGCGGCCGGCGAGCGAAGACAGCGGGTCGCGGACGCTCTGGGCGCCGTCGGACTGAAGGGCTTCGAGCAGCATTTCCCGAACCAGTTGTCCGGCGGCATGCAGAAGCGCGGTTCGATCGCTCGCACACTGGTCTATCGACCCGATATCATCCTGATGGACGAGCCGTTCGGCGCCCTCGATGCGCAAACCCGCATGGTCATGCAGAGCGATCTGCAGACCCTGTCGATGGAAGCCGGCGCAACCGTCATCTTCGTCACCCATGACATCACCGAGGCCGTCCTGCTGGCCGACCACGTCGTCGTCCTGAGCCAGCGGCCGTCGCGGCTGCTTGCCAATATTCCGATCGATCTGCCGCGGCCGCGCAACATGTTCGAGCCGTTCCGCAATCCGGCTTTCGAGGCAGCCTATGATGCGGTCTGGACCGAATTCCGTTCGCAGATCGATATCGGACGCGTTCATTGACCGAAAGCAAGCCGATGACCGAGATGACCTATGATGCCACCGACGGCGGGACGGCGCCGCGCCGTTCCATCTCAGCTCGCGCGGCGAAGCCGCTGCAATGGTTGTTGAAGCTGCTGCCTGGAATTGCCCTGCTCCTGTTCTGGCAATGGGCCTCCGGTCGGCTGATCAGGGAAATCTATGTCAGCAAGCCGACTGCCGTGGCCGCGCGGCTCTACGAGTTGTTCGCGTCCGGCGAAATCTATCCGCATCTGTGGACCACCGGCCAGGAGCTGGTGCTCGGCTACGTGATCGGAGTCGCAGGCGGCGTCCTGGGCGGCTACGCGCTCGGCCGCTCGCCGCAGCTGGCGCGCATTTTCGAGCCCTATGTGATGGCGTTCTACGGCATACCGAAGATCGCCCTCGCGCCGCTCTTCATCATCTGGTTCGGAATCGGGATGGGATCGAAGATTGCGCTCGCTTCGATCATGGTGTTTTTCCTGGTCTTCTACAACGTGTTCGCCGGCGTGCGCAGCGTCGACCGCGAGCTTGTCAATCTCACGCTGGTGATGGGAGCGAACCAGCGTCAGCTCACCTATCATGTCTTCCTGCCGGCAGCGGCTCCGTTCGTGATGCTCGGCATGCGCCTTGCCATTCCCTATAGCGTGATCGGCGTGATCGTCGGCGAATTCACCTCGTCGGCGCAGGGGCTCGGCCTGTTCATTCACGAGGCATCGTCGACCTACGACCCCGCCGGCGTCTTCGCCGGGATCGTCATTCTGCTCGCCTTCGTCGGCACGGCCAATCTTCTCGCCGGGCGTCTGGAACGCCGGCTGTTGCGCTGGCGTTCGCTCTCGGGCTCCGGCCCGATCGACATCTGAGACTACGGAGACGTCCATGCAAACCTTGATGGCACTGGCAAAGATCATAGTCGTCGGAGCTGCGCTTGCCTTGCTGCCGGGTCCGGCCCGGGCGCAGCAGGCGGTGCGGATCGGGCTTGGCGCTCCGACCCTGAGCTTCCTTCCGATCTGGTCGGCCCGGGCGCTGGACACGTTCAAGACGCAGGGTTTGACGGCGAACGTGGTCGCGTTGCCCGGCGGCGATCCCTCGGCGCTGGCGGCCCTCGATGCCGGTGACATCGATCTGGCCGCAGTGGGTCCCGATTCGATGCTGCGGGCGGCGGCCAAGGGCCAGCCGTTCGAGATCGTTTATTCCCTGATGTCGAAAGTCACGCTGCAGCTCGTCGTCTCACCTGCCCTGCTGGAGCGCACCGGCGTGAAGGCCAGCGATCCGCTCGACAAGCGGCTTGCCGCCATCAAGGGAACGCTCGTCGGCGCCACCGCGCTGGCCGGCGCCCAGGAGATTGCCGCGCGCTGGCTCGCCGCCAAAGGTGGCCTCGATCCGAAGAACGATCTCAAGGTCGCGCAGGTCGGCAACCCGACCGCGATCCAGGCGGCCCTCGAAGCCAAGCGGATCGACGCGTTTGTGCTGTCGCCGCCGGAAGGCTATCTGGCCGAGAAGGCGGGCTCCGGCACCGTGCTGGTGTCGCTTGGGGACGACTTTCCGTTGCTCGCGAACCAGCCCTACCTCGTTCTCGCCGCCAAGAAGCCTATCAGCGCCGCCACCGCCGATCTCATCACCAGGACCGCCAAGGCGCTGCAGGATGCGAGCGCCGCGGCGGTCGGCAAGCCGGACGACACCGCCGCCGCGATCCAGAAGCAGTTCTTCGCCAAGGCGGATCCGCAGGCCATCGCAGTCGCGCTGAAGGCGATGAGCAGCGGTGTCGCCGAGGGCGGCAAGATCGATGTCGAGAGCATGCAGAATGCGCTGACTTTCGCGCGGGAAGTCGGCACCAATTTCGGCAAGGATTTCGACGCGAAGGCGTCGGAGAACGATCTGTGGACCAACCGTTTCGTCGATGCCGCGAAAGGCAAATGATCTAGCTGCTCGGCGTGAAGCGCGCCGTCAGGTCGTAAAGCGGACCGGGATGGATGAGGCGGACCGCAGTGATCGGCTCGCCGCTTCGCCAGGTGCGGCGCTCGATGATCAGGCAGGCGGCCCCTTCCTCGATGTTGAGCTCCGCTGCCAGCGTGCTATCGGCATTGCCGGCCGAGATGCGATGCTCGGCCTCCGTCCACGGCACATGATCGACCAGCCACGTGCTGGGCGGCACGATCGAGAAATCCTGGTCGGCCGCCGCCGGCACCGCATCCAGGTTGAGGATGCGGTCCTCCAGCGCAAAAGGTTGCCTGGCGGCATCGTGGCGGCACCTCAGAGCCAGCACCGGCGTTCGCGGCCCGAGGTCGAGCCGCGCCTTGTCGTCACGCGTGGCCTGGCGCTTCTGCCGCTGCAGCAGCGTATAGCCGTAGCGTTCGCCTCGGTTCTCGACCTCGGCCTTCAAATCCGGAATCTGCAGGACCGCCGAATGCACCTTCGGCCGCGACACGAAGCTTCCGGCACGTCGCCGGCGCTCGACCAGCCCCGCGGCCGCGAGCCCCGACAGCACCTTGTTTACCGTCATGCGCGCGCAGGAATAGGTGTTCATCAGCTCGTGCTCGAACGGCAGGCGATGGCCCGGCGGCCACTCGCCCGACATGATCCGGCCCTCGATGTCGCTGCGGATCCGCTGATAGAGCGCGACGCCGCCACCGGCGTCCCGTTTCGATGTGGCCTTCATGCGGCGAGCAATCCCTGCAGCCTGCGGCGGAAGCCGGCTGCAACCGACTCTGCCTGATGGTGTCTGCCGTTTGTCACAACCTTGCGCCCGGATGTCCAGACGCAGTCCACGGCAGAGCGGGCGCTGGCGAAAATCCAGCCGTCGAGCAGCGCATCGTCGGAACGACCGGCCAGCGCCAGGTTCTCGGCATCGAGGCTGACGATATCGGCCGCAAGGCCCGCGGCGAGGCCGCCGGCAACACCAAGAGCCTGCGCCCCGCCGGCGAGCGCGCCATCGAACAGTGCGCGTCCGGTCGAGGAGCTCGGCGTCGAGGTCATGACGTTGCGCGCCCGGTGCCTGAGGCGTTGCGAATATTCGAGTTGACGCAGTTCGTCCGCGACAGCGATGAGCACGTTCGAGTCCGTGCCAACGCCAAACCGACCGCCGGCGCCGCGGAACATCGCTGCATTGAAGGTACCGTCGCCGAGATTGGCCTCGGTCACCGGACAGAGCCCCGCGACCGCGCCGGTTGCAGCCATCGCACGCGTCTCGTCGTCGGTCATGTGGGTGGCATGCACCAGACACCAGCGACGATCCACCGCCGCGTGATCCAGCAGCCATTGGACCGGCCGGAGGCCACTCCAGGCAAGGCAATCCTCGACCTCCTTCGTCTGCTCGGCGACATGGACGTGGACTGGCCCGGCTTCCGCCAGCGGCAGGATGGCGGCCAGTTCCTCGGGCGTGACCGCACGCAACGAATGGGGCGCGACGCCGACCAGTCCGCCATCACAGGCAGCCACCGCGCGCCGCGACGCTTCCATCAAGCGTGCAAACCGATCGACATCGTTCACGAAACGCCGTTGTCCATCGTCCGGTGCGCGGCCACCAAATCCGGCGTGGGCGTAGAACACCGGCAGCAGCGTCAGGCCGATGCCGCTCGCTTGTGCCGCAGCGACGACACGTCCGGCCAGCTCGGCGATATCGGCATAGGGGCTGCCCGATGCATCGTGATGAATGTAATGAAATTCACCGACCCGCGTGAACCCGGCCTCGAGCATCTCGACATAGGCCTGAGCCGTGATCGCCTCGACGTCCTCGGGGGTCATGCGGGCGACGAAGCGGTACATCAGGTCGCGCCAGCTCCAGAAGCTGTCGGACGAGGCGCCGCGCGTTTCGGTCAGGCCCGCCATGCCACGCTGGAAGCCGTGGCTGTGCAGGTTGGGCAAGCCCGGAATTCCGGCCATGTGGCGCTCGTCGGCGTCGGTCGCTGCAACGCCGGTCTGGATGGTCGAAATCCGTCCCCCGGCGATCGATATCAGCACATCGCGTGACCATCCGTCCGGCAACAGGGCTTGCTTGAAATGCAGCTGGGGCAATCTGGTCTCCGGCATTGACGAGAAGCTGGACAGCACGCGTCAGCAATGTAATATGTATAGACAAATAGCGCCCCGGTGCCAAGCGTCGAAGCAGAGGATTGCAGGCTCCCCTCGTCATGAATGTCGCCGATCGTGTCTGGCATCGCTGTCGCCTCGCCACGCTTGCCCCACAACGCGAGGGCATCGGCGTCGTCGAAGACGGCCTGATCGCAGCCAGGGACGGTGTCATCGTTTATGCCGGCCCGAGGGCGGATGCGCCCGCTGGGCTTGGTCCGGCACAATGGACCGATTGCCATGACCGATGGATCACGCCCGGCCTGGTCGACTGCCACACCCACCTCGTCTATGGCGGCAGCCGGGCCGAGGAATTCGAGCTCCGGCTTGCCGGCGCGAGCTACGAGGAAATCGCGCGGCGCGGCGGCGGGATCCTCTCCACGGTCAGGGCAACGCGTGCCGCAAGCGAGGACGAACTCGTGTCCGGCGCGCAACGACGCCTCGACGCGCTGATCGCGGAAGGCGTGACAACGGTCGAAATCAAGTCCGGTTATGGGCTCGAGCTTGCGACCGAGCGCCGCCAGCTTCGCGCAGCGCGACGGCTTTCCACCGACAACCCGATGACGGTGCGGACATCGTTCCTCGGCGCCCACGCACTGCCGCCCGAACGCGCCGGCGACTCCAGCGCCTACATCGCCGATGTCTGCGACATGATCCCGCGCCTTGCCGCCGAAGGCCTGGTCGATGCCGTCGATGCGTTCTGCGAGACGATCGCCTTCTCGGCAGACGAAACCGCGCGGGTGTTTGCGCGGGCCAGCGACTGCAATCTTCCCGTCAAGCTCCACGCCGACCAGCTCTCGAATCTCGGCGGCGCGGCGCTCGCCGCGCGGTTCGGCGCCTTGTCGGCGGATCATCTCGAATATGCCGATGAGGCCGGCATCGCGGCCATGTCGAATGCGGGCTCCGTCGCGGTGGTGCTTCCGGGCGCCTACTATTTCCTTCGCGAAAAGCAGGCTCCGCCGATCGAGCTGATGCGCACGCACCGTGTACCGATTGCGCTGGCGACCGACAGCAACCCCGGCTCGTCTCCGCTGACCTCGCTGTTGCTGACCATGAACATGGGTGCGACACTGTTCCGCCTGACCGTTGACGAATGCCTGGCTGCTGTCACGCGCGAGGCCGCCCGCGCTCTCGGCCTGTTCGACGAGATCGGAAGCCTCGAGGCCGGCAAGCGCTGCGACCTCGCCATCTGGGACATCGAACGCCCTGCCGAGCTGGTGTACCGGATCGGCTTCAATCCATTGCACGCACGCGTCTGGCGAGGCCAGATCACATGATTTTCCGGCTCCCACCATCACTGGACCTGTTCCCATGACTCGTATCGACAATGCGCGCGTCGTTCGTGCACCTCGTGGCCCGGAGCTTTCGGCAAGGAGCTGGCTCACGGAAGCGCCGTTGCGCATGCTGATGAACAACCTCGATCCCGACGTTGCCGAGAAACCCGGCGAACTGGTCGTCTATGGCGGCATCGGACGTGCCGCGCGTGACTGGGAGAGCTTCGACCGGATCGTCGCCACGCTGCGCCGCCTCGAGGGCGATCAGACGCTCGCGATCCAGTCCGGCAAGCCGGTCGGCGTTTTCCGCACCCATGCCGATGCGCCGCGCGTGCTGATCGCAAACTCCAATCTGGTCCCGCACTGGGCGACGTGGGAGCATTTCAACCTGCTCGATCGCAAGGGCCTGATGATGTACGGCCAGATGACGGCCGGCTCATGGATCTACATCGGCAGCCAGGGCATCGTTCAGGGGACCTACGAGACCTTCGCCGAACTCGGACGCCGTCACTACGGCGGCAATCTGACCGGCAAATGGATCCTGACGGCGGGTCTTGGCGGCATGGGCGGCGCGCAACCACTGGCCGCCGTGATGGCAGGCGCGTCCTGTCTTGCCGTCGAATGCCAGCCGTCCCGCATCGAGATGCGGATGCGCACGCGCTATCTCGATCGCCAGGCCACCGATCTCGACGAAGCGCTGGCAATCATCGGGGAGGCCGGCAAGACGGGCAAGCCGGTTTCGGTCGGCCTGCTGGGCAACGCGGCGGACATTTTCCCGGAGCTGGTCCGGCGCGGGGTCAGGCCCGATGCCGTGACCGACCAGACGTCGGCGCATGATCCGGTGAACGGCTATCTGCCCAGGGGCTGGACGATTCACGAATGGCAGTCGCGTCGCGAAAGCGATCCGAAGGGCGTCGACCGCGCGGCGCGCGCGTCCATGGCCGAACACGTCCGCGCCATGCTCGACTTCCACCGCATGGGGATTCCCGTCGTCGACTATGGCAACAACATCCGCCAGATGGCGCTCGAGGAAGGCGTCAAGGACGCGTTCGATTTCCCCGGCTTCGTGCCGGCCTATATCAGGCCGCTGTTCTGCCGCGGCATCGGCCCGTTCCGCTGGGCCGCCTTGTCGGGTGATCCCGAAGACATCTACCGCACCGACGCGAAGGTGAAGGAGCTGATGCCGCATGATGCCTCGCTGCATCACTGGCTCGACATGGCGCGGCAGCGCATCGCCTTCCAGGGCCTGCCGGCGCGAATCTGCTGGGTCGGCCTCGGCGACCGTCATCGTCTCGGCCTCGCCTTCAACGAGATGGTCGCCCGTGGTGAGTTGAAGGCGCCGATCGTGATCGGTCGCGATCATCTCGATTCCGGATCGGTTGCCTCGCCCAATCGCGAGACCGAAGCGATGCGCGACGGATCGGACGCGGTGTCGGACTGGCCGATGCTGAACGCCCTGCTGAATTGCGCCGGCGGCGCGACCTGGGTGTCGCTGCATCATGGCGGCGGAGTCGGCATCGGCTATTCGCAGCACGCCGGCATGGTCATCGTCTGCGACGGCACTCCGGAGGCGGCACGACGCGTCGAGCGCGTGCTGTGGAACGATCCGGCCAGCGGCGTGATGCGGCATGCCGACGCCGGCTACGAGCTCGCGATCGAATGCGCGCAGAAGAACAATCTCGACCTGCCGAGCCTCGGCGGACGATAGCTTGCCGTGAAGATCGTTCGCGCCGGCGAGTGCAAGACCACGGCCTGGAAGAACGGCGGCGGGTCGACCACCGAAATCGCCGCCGCGCCGGCCGGAGCGTCGCTGGACAATTTCGACTGGCGCGTCAGCATGGCCCGCGTCGCCTCCGATGGCCCCTTCTCCGAGTTTGCCGGCATCGACCGCACGCTTGCAGTGGTGAACGGAAGCGCCTTGTCGCTCACCATCGGAAAGGCCGCGCCGATCGTGCTCGACCGTCACTCCGACCCGATCAGTTTCGCCGGCGACACCGCGACGTCAGCACGGCTGGCTGCAGGCGAGATCACTGACCTGAACGTCATGACCCGACGTGGACGATTCACGCATCGACTGCTGCGAATCCGGGAATCGCGGCAATGCGACTTCGACGACCACGACATCGCGCTGGTCCTGGCCTGCTGCGGAAAACTCGAGCTGACATTCCTGCAAGAGAGCGTAACCCTGATCGAGGGTGATGCCGCAATCCTCACGCCTGCAGGCAATGCCGCCTTCCAGGTTGCTCCGGAGCTGCCTGCGGACGGCTATGTCGTGCTGCTGCGCGAATGCCGCAGTCAGGCGGGTTGAGGATATCCGGCCGCGCGCGCCTCGGCGTCCCACCGCAGCATCAGGCCATAATCGTCGAGAGCGGGAGGAGCGAATGCGTCGAGGCAAAGCTGGTCCCGCAGCTTCGCGCACGCCGGCGCGGTCGCAAAGGTTGCGAGAGCTGCCCGCAGGGGCGCGACGATCTCGTCGGGACAGCCCGGAGAGGCAACCAGGAATGGAATCGGTGCCGGATCGGTGACGGCAACCACCCTGATCTGCGATCCGAGCTCCGGCTGATGGTGCAGCATCAGGTCCAGAGCGTAGCCGTCGAGCGGGCCGACATCGATATCACCGGCAAGCACGGCGTCGATAACCCGCCGTGGCGTCGTCAACGGACCGATGCTTTCGCGATAGAGCTTCGCGCCGCGCCGCCGGAAGTACGGCAGAAGGTGATGCCGCAATGCATTGTAGCCGGAGTGCGAATCCGGAACGGTGTAGCCGAGGCGTCCGCCGAACGTGTCCTCGATGGCGTGGAAATCCGACTGCGCCCGAACCACGAGACAGGTTGCATAGACCGGCCGGCCCGCGATCGGGGCCCTCGCCGGTATCGGCGCCGCGACCGGCCGCAACCGCTGCGGTCCCAGCATGAACGGAAATCCGCACATGAAGGCACAAGCGAGATCCTCACGCGACCAAAGGTCCGCCAGGGGAAGCGGAAAGGCATGATCGAGAATGTCGAGGTCGACGCCGCTTGCCTGCGCAAGCCAGCCAAACAGTTCCTTCCAGGCGGCGGCCGCCGGCGGATTGACCGAGTACATTCGTGCGTTGGCGACGAAGCCCATGTCCGTATGCCTCGGCCTTTCCGCTCAGGCAAAGCGCAGGCGCTGCCCTACTCCGATGCGCTCGGCCTTCTCCAGCATCGCATGTCCGAGCGCGATATCGGACAGCGAAAGCCCGCGGTGCCAGAGCAGATTGGTCTCGGCGTCGCTCTCGCGGCCCGGCTTGAGGCCGGCGACGATCTGCCCGAGCTCCGCATGGAGCGTCGCCTCGGAGAGCTTGCCCGCTTCGACATGGGCACGGAGGCTGCCGAACTTGCCGGCCTTGCACTGGCCCCAGTCGTCGACCACCAGCTTGGACATGAGATCGGTCAGCGACAACTCGATCGCGCTCATTGTCCCGTAGGGAACGACGAAGGCTCCCTTCTTGATCCATTCGGTCTTCAGCATCGGTGTCGGCTTGTCGAGCCGGGAGGCCTCGACCACGATGTCGGCGCCTTCGACGCAGGATTTCCAGTCTTCCGTCGCCACCACCTTCTTGCCGAGATCCCGGCTCAGCCGTTCGGCGAAGCTGTTGCGGCTCTCCTCGCGGCGCGAATGCACGCGGATCTCTTCGAAATTGAACAGACGATCGAGCAGCCGGACGTTCCAATAGGCTGTCCCGCGCGCCCCGATATGGCCGAGCACCCTGGAGTTCTTGCGCGCCAGGTATTTGGCACCGATCGCCGTGACGGCCCCGGTCCGCATGTCGGTAATGCCGCTGGCATCCATGATCGCCATCGGCGCGCCGGTGCGCGGATCGAACAGGGCCAGGATGCCAAGCTCCGAATGAAGCCCGAGCTTGTAGTTGTCGACGAAGTCGCCAACGATCTTGACGCCGGCCCTGTCGATGGGCGGCTTGATCGCCCCACGCAGCACGTTGAAATGGCCGTTGGCCGCCCCGGGCTCGAGGTGGACCCGCGGTTCGATGACCGTATCGCCCCGTCCCTGCGCTGCCAGGCTCGTTTCGATCGCGGCGAGAATCTCGTCGTCGGTGATCTCCAGCTCTTCGATGTCGAGCCGGTTGAGATAGGCGATATAGATCGGCGGCATACAGGCGTCTCCGACAGAATATGTCTATACATAAGCTGCAGGCGAGGATGTGTCAATCGAGGCCAATGGCCGACTGCACCTGCGCGCAGGACGGGCGCGCCGTCGGTGTCGGGACATGGTTGCGTGGGCTGGTCGTCCGACGGGCAGCTAGCGCGCAATAGCGGCCATCTGCCCGTCTATGCGCTGGCCGCGAATAGATCCCAGCGTCCCGGCAGACCCTTGAGTTCGTGCGTCCCATGGTCGGCGAATTTCAGGCCGGAACCCGCAACAAGGTCGGTGACCACTCGCGACACCAGTACTTCGCTTGGTCCGGCCTGTGCCATCACACGCGCCGCGGCATGGACTGCGATGCCGCCGATGTCGCCGTTTCGGAGTTCGATCTCGCCGGTATGAAGCCCCGCCCGCACGGGCAGGCCCAGGCGCCTGGTTGCCGCTTCAAATGCGAGTGCGGAACGGATCGCCCGTCCGGGGCCGTCGAAGGTGGCGAGGATTCCATCCCCGGTCGTTTTGACCAGAACTCCCCGATGTTGCGTCACGATCCGCTGCGCCGCCTGGTCGTGCTCATCGAGCAGCCGACGCCAGGCCTGATCGCCCATCTCAACAGCCCGCCGCGTTGAATCGACAATATCGACGAAAAGAACCGTCGCAAGCACCCGATCGAAATCTGGCGCGGTTGCCTCGCGGTGACCGGTGACGAACTCCTCGATATCACCGCACAGACGCGACTGGTCGCCCGGAAAGATGAGATGATCGGCGCAATCTGCATACGATAGAAATTGCGCGCCCGGAATTTGCGACGCCAGGAACTTCCCGTTCTCGATCGACATTACGTCGGCCTCCCGGTGCAGCACCAGGGTCGGCACTCGTATCGCAGGAAGAATGGTCCGCACATCGATCTCGATGTTGTATCGAGCCGCCATCTTGAGAGCGCCTGGGCTGAACGCCAAACGCTCCAGCTTGGCGTATTGTCGGGCAACGTTGGGATCATCGGCATGGCTGGGAAGGAAGTGGCGGATGGTCACACCCGTGCCCCAGCCACCTGCCCAAACGTCGTCCACCCGGCTAACTATCTCATTTCCCGAGGGCCTGAATGAATAGCCGGCGGCGCTGCTGAATCGTGCGAAGCTGCCAAACAACACGAGATGCGACACCAGTTCGGGAAAGGTCGCCGCAAACACGATGCTGATCGGCCCGCCCTCAGAGCAGCCCAATAGCGCGGCACGTCTCGACCCGATCGCCTCCATGATGGCGCGAACGTCATCGATGCGCTGCTCGAACGACGGCATGCCAAGATACCGATCCGACAAGCCTTGACCGCTCTTGTCGAAGGTGATGACTCGCGCAAAGCCGGCAAGGCGACGGAGAAAATCGGTGTAACCCGGGAGTTCATGCAGAAATTCCACATGAGTTATCATTCCGGGAACGAAGATCAGATCAACCGGTCCATCGCCCATCACCTGGTAGGCGATGTTCAATTCGCCGCTCCGGGTATAATGCGTTTCTGGCAGTTCGAGCGTGCTCATGCAGGCACCAGCGGCTATGGACGCCATCGCAATCGCCGCATTTAGCGCCATGTTCGGCCACATCGCAACAGAACCATGACGACGGAATACGGCCGGTCTTTCCGCCAAAAGCCGACACCATTGCTTCCATGCGATCACTCGCCCGGCGGTGCTTGAAGTCGGCTCGGGGCCAACGGGGGCGTCACGCCTCTTGCCAGCTTTCCGGCAATCGATGTAGTCTTTTTCGTGAGCTGCCACCGGGGCGTGCCGAAATCCCGAGCATTGCAATAGGCAGCCGCCGGTGCTGTCGGCAGGCGTTCCAGCGATACTCTTTGACAATTGCAAATATGCGATCGTGTGGTCACGTTTTGGGGCCCGTCATGCAATTTCCGCGCTTTTTTCAACGAGCGGCGAACGCCGCGATCTCGACCATCTCGCACACCGCCACAACGCAGGCTTATCAAGAACGGCTGATCCGGCTCGGGTGCCCGGAGCGTGTTCTTGAGATGAAGCTCTGGCCGTTAGCGTCGCGCGCTGTCGAGAATCGCAGGTTCGCAGCCTCCGCCTGAAGCGAGCGCCTGTGCCCCGCAGCAGCGGCAAAATTATCGGGAGGAGCCATCATGCGAATAACCTTGAACGGGCAGACTTCGGAGCTTGACGTCGACGCCGACAAACCGCTGCTCTGGGTTTTGCGTGACGATCTCGGTTTGGTTGGCACCAAATACGGTTGCGGCCAGGCGCTTTGCGGAGCCTGCACCATTCTCGTCGACGGACAACCGGTGCGCGCCTGCCAGACAACGATCGCCGATGCCGCAGACCGAAGCATCGTGACCATCGAGGGCCTCTCGGGAAAGGTCGCCGAGGTCGTGCAGGCGACCTGGACCAGGCTCGACGTCCCGCAATGCGGCTACTGTCAGTCGGGCCAGGTGGTAGCTACGACTGCCCTGTTGACGGCAAACCGGAAGCCGACCGACACCGACATCGATGATGCGCTCAGTGGCAATCTCTGCCGCTGCAGCACCTATCACCGCATTCGAGCTGCCGTCCACGAAGCCGCCAAACTGCTGGAGGCCTGACATGCACGACTCATTCCTTGCTTCGCTCGCGCGCGACCCTGGACCATCTCGTCGTTCGTTCCTGGTCGGGGCGACAGCGCTCGGTTCGAGCCTCGTCGTCGGTTTCGCGGTGAAATCGGATGGCGCACCGGATGCCGCCAAGCCCGGAGCGAACCCATTCGTCGGATATGTGCAGATCGCGGCGGACGACACGGTGACGATCTATTCGTCGCAAATGGACATGGGCCAAGGTATCTATCACGGCATTGCCACTCTGGTTCAGGAAGAGCTCGAGGCGGACTGGTCGAAAGTGACTGTTGTCGGTGGGGCCGGGAATACGGCGCTGTACGGCAACATTCCCTTTGGCGGCAAGATCCAGATGACCGGCGGATCCAGTGGGACCGCCTCGTCCTGGGAGCGCTATCGTCGAGCAGGCGCGGCCGCGCGCGCGATGCTGATCACAGCCGCCGCGGAGCGCTGGAATGTTCCGGTCGGCGAGATCAAGGCGGAGAACGGTGTCGTGAGTCACCCGTCCGGCAAGTCGGCGACCTATGGTGCGCTGGCCGCGAGCGCCGCGAATGGTCCGGTTCCGACGAGCGTCACCCTGAAGCAACCCGGCGAATGGAAATACATCGGTAACGCCACGCTGGCGCGATACGACTCGCGGCCTAAATCGAACGGCACGCAGCGGTACACGATCGACTTGCGCGAGCCCGGAATCCTTACGGCAGCGGTGATCCATCCGCCGCTCTTTGGCGCGACGTTGAAATCGTTTGACGCGTCGAAGGCCAAGGCCATGAAGGGCGTTGTCGACGTTGTCGAGATTCCGCGGGGCGTCGCGGTTGTTGCGACAGGCATGTGGGAGGCCATGAAGGCCCGCGAGGTCGTCTCCGTTGAGTGGGACGACACCAAGGCCGAGAAGCGGAGCTCAGGCGAGATCGCCGCAGATTATCGCGCTGCCGCCGAAAAGGGGGGCGAGGTTGTTGCGGCCAATGTCGGTGACACCGATGCAGCCTTCTCGAAAGCAGCGAAAGTGATCGACGCGCGGTATGAATTCCCCTATCTGGCGCACGCTCCGCTGGAGCCGATCAACGCAGCCGCGAGAATGAATCCCGATGGAACCCTCGAAGTATGGGGCGGCCATCAGATGCCCGACCTCTATCAGGCGGTAGCAGCAAAGGTTGCTGGCATTACACCGGACAAGGTGATTTTGCGCGTAATGAAGACCGGGGGCGGTTTCGGGCGACGCGCTTCCGTCGATGCAGACATCATTGTCGAGGCGGTCGCGACGGCGAAAGCACTCGGATGGAAGGCGCCCGTCAAGGTGCAGTGGACCCGCGAGGATGACATGCGCGCCGGTCGCTACCGCCCCGCTTTCATCCATAAAATGAAGGCGGCGCTCGATGAGAATGGCAATCTGATTGCTCTTCGCGATACCCTCGTCGGCCAATCCATCGCCAAAAGCACCGTAATGGAGGGAGCTCTCGTCCACAACGGCGTGGATGTGCTGTCGGTGGAGGGGATGGCCAATCAGCCTTACGCGATTCCAAATCTGCGTGTCGACCTGACTACAACGGCCTCCCCGGTGTCCGTGCTGTGGTGGCGTGCGGTGGGATCAACGCACACGGCGTACGCGCTTGAGTCATTCATCGACGAGATCGCGCATGCAGCCGGCAAAGATCCGGTGGCGTTTCGGCTCGCCATGCTGAAGGACAAGCCTCGGCATGCGGCGGTGCTGCAGCTTGCTGCCGAAAAGGCCGGCTGGAATTCTCCCACGCCGGCGGGCCGCTTTCGCGGCGTCGCCGTCGCCGAGGCGTTCCACTCCTATGTCGCCCAGGTGGCGGAGATTTCGGTCGACAACAATGGACTGCCCAGGGTCCACCGCGTCGTCTGCGCCGTTGATTGCGGCATTGCCGTGAACCCGGATCAAGTTCGCGCGCAGATGGAGGGCGGCATCGGATTTGGGCTTGGTGCAATCCTGAAATCACGGATCACGCTCGACAAAGGAAAGATCGTCCAAGGCAATTTCGACAGCTACGACGTACTGAGGATCAACGAAATGCCTTCGGTCGAGGTTCACA
Source organism: Bradyrhizobium jicamae (assembly GCF_018130215.1). Classification (GTDB taxonomy): domain Bacteria; phylum Pseudomonadota; class Alphaproteobacteria; order Rhizobiales; family Xanthobacteraceae; genus Bradyrhizobium; species Bradyrhizobium jicamae_A. The sequence continues at coordinate 385,294 of NZ_JAFCKQ010000002.1, read as the reverse complement.
TCGTTAATTCCTCCGCTCCACCAACCGGCGTCGGCGAACCCGGCGTTCCGCCGATCGGGCCCGCGGTGGCCAATGCGATGTTCGAGGCAACAGGCAGGCGAATTCGCATCTTGCCATTCGCAAACTCGGAAAACAGCTGAGCGCAACGAGAGAGGTTTCGCCCCGGTCAGACATGAACCCCGCCGATGGGGGGTTGGGTGCGGAGGTTGGCAGCCCCGGCTGGCGGCAGACAATTGACGCTGGACAGATCTGTCGGTCGAAGCCGATGGCCGACTTGCACCTGTGCGCAGGACGGGACGCGCCGGCGGTGTCGCGACCAGGTTGCGGGGCTGGTCGACCGACGGGCAAATCAGCCAAAACCTGTCAATCCACCTTGAAGAAAATATTTCGGTTTTTCAGTACGGAAAATCAGTGTATAGATTGACCCGTCCCGCCCGATGCGAGGGGCGAGCGCACGTCACGAACGCGCGGCGGGATGCGGTGGACGCGACGCATTGCGACGACGAGCGCATGCGGCGCGGACGGCGAAATCGTGCAGGCCTGACGCCCTAGTGGCAGGTGTCCTCTCGCAAGACGCGCAAGCGTCTTTGCGGAAGCGGTGACAAGAAAGCCCAGTCTCACCGGGGAGAGTACGTATAAGCCGTAACCCATCGCGCAGGGAAAGCCGGGATGTTTCCGGTTACACCTGTGGTCCTACTCCCGAGCTTTCCATTGCTCGGGACCCATGGGTGCGATCGGCACCCGGCTTTCCCTGCGCCCTCTGCTCGATGAGGGCGAAACGAAAGGCAAGGCTCGGGCAATCATGTCGCGAGAACGCGAAACTGCGTCCCCGTCCGCCGCGTCATCGCCCGTCTCGACCGGGAACCCCGGTCCGCTGCGGATCCTCAGATCGAATTCGAACGTCTCTGGAATACCGGATCACCCGCCTGCGGCCTGCGCGGATAATGCGCAGGCTGCCACGATAAGTGAACCTGGCTGCCGCGTTTCTCACACGACCGTTGCGATGGAAGCTGATATGACAAGGCGGTGAAGCAGGCGTTGCCGGCTGACCTGGTTGCCGGTTGACTTGGGAACCGGCAGCAATCAGAAAACGCCTGAGAAATGAATGGTCGGAGTGGCAGGATTCGAACCTGCGACCCCTGCGTCCCGAACGCAGTGCTCTACCGGGCTGAGCCACACTCCGACTGAGAGCCGGGCTTATAGCGTCGGGTTTCGGGGACCGCAAGGCACCGGATTGAGGATTCTAGTCACAGTGGAAACAGACCTGAAAACGCTGATTTTGTCCGCCGGAGCCGCCGCGACGGCGACCGCCGCCGGGGTCCTGGCCGAGGGCGGCCTCGTGGCGTTTCCGACCGAGACGGTCTATGGCCTCGGCGCCGACGCCGGCAATGCGGCCGCGATCGCCCGCCTCTACGAGGCCAAGGGCCGGCCGGCCTTCAATCCACTGATCGCCCATGTCGCCGATCTCGCCGCCGCCCGGCGGATCGCGCTGTTCGACGGGCAGGCGCTGCGGTTGGCCGAGGCCTTCTGGCCGGGACCGCTGACGCTGGTGCTGCCCAAGGCCCTGTCCTGCCCGGTGGCGGAACTCGCCACTGCCGGGCTCGATACCGTCGCCATCCGCGTTCCCGCCCACAAGGTGGCGCGGGACATCATCAGGGCTTTCGGTGGTGCCGTGGTGGCGCCGTCGGCCAATATCTCGGGCCACGTCTCGCCGACCACGGCCGACCATGTGAACGGCGACCTCGCCGGCCGCATCGACCTGATCATCGACGGCGGCCCGGTCGAGGTCGGCGTCGAATCCACCATCGTCGGCTGCTTCTCCGATCCGGTGCTGCTGCGGCCGGGTGGGCTGACGCGCGCCGACATCGAGCTGGTGCTCGGCCATCCCCTGCAATCGGCGCCAGCCGAGGCGGAAGGTGACGGCGGCCAGCCGATCGCGCCCGGCATGCTGGCCTCGCACTATGCGCCGCGCACGCCGGTCAGGCTCAATGCCAGCGACGTCCATGTCGGGGAAGCGCTATTGGCGTTCGGGCGGGCCAAGGTGGCGCGGGCCGAATGCGCCTCCGTCGTGATGAACCTGTCCGAGAGCGGCGATCTCGCCGAGGCAGCCGCCAATCTGTTCGGGTATCTTCGTACGCTCGATAAAAGGAATGCGGATGCAATCGCGGTGATGCCGATCCCCGATGACGGGCTGGGCGAAGCCATCAACGACCGGCTGCGCCGCGCAGCCGTTGGGCGGGATCAAGCATGATCCGGAACAGTGGGAACCGGTTTTCCAACAAGATCATGCTCAATAGCTGAAGCGCGATGACGCTTCAAAACCGCCGGGAGTGAAAGACCAAGAACAATGAATATCGTCCAGAGTGCCGTGCCGCCGCTTCCACCCGAACTGATCCAGAAATTCCGTGCCATCGTCGGCGACAAATATGCGGTCACCGACGCCGCCGACATCGCGCCTTACGTCACCGAAGAGCGTGACCTATTCAAGGGACGTTCGCCGCTGGTGCTGCGACCGGGCTCGACCGCCGAGGTCGCTGCGATCTGCAGGCTCGCGACCGAGCATCGGATCGCGCTGGTGCCGCAGGGCGGCAACACCGGCCTCGTCGGCGGCCAGACGCCGCACAATGGCGAAGTCGTCGTCTCGCTCAAGCGCCTCGACAAGATCCGCGACATCGATGTCGATTCCAACACCATGACCTGCGAGGCAGGCGTGGTGCTGCAGGTGGCGCAGCAGCGCGCCGCCGATGTCGATCGCCTGTTCCCGCTCTCGCTCGGCGCCGAGGGGAGTTGCACCATCGGCGGCAACCTCTCCACCAATGCCGGCGGCACCGCGGCGCTGGCCTATGGCGTGGCGCGCGAGATGGCGATCGGGCTCGAGGTCGTGCTCGCGGACGGGCGCGTGCTGAACGCGCTGTCCAAGCTGAAGAAGGACAATACCGGCTACGACCTGCGCAACCTCTTCATCGGCGCGGAGGGCACGCTCGGCATCATCACGGCGGCAACGCTGAAGCTGTTCCCGAAGCCGCGCGCGATCGAGACCGCCTATGTCGGCCTGAAGTCGCCGGCGGCGGCGCTGAAGCTGCTCTCGATCTCGCGCAACGAGGCGGCAGGCAGCCTGACCAGCTTCGAACTGCTCGCCGACATCGCGGTCGATTTCTCGATCCGCCACGGCATCGACATCCGCGATCCGCTGGAGAGCAAGCATCCCTGGTACGTGCTGATGGAGCTGTCGTCGTCGCGCGACGACGCCCGTGACGCGCTGGAGGCGATCCTCGAGAAGGGCATGGAGGACGGTGTCGTCGATGATGCCGTGATCGCGGCAAACCTGAGCCAGCGCCAGGCGTTCTGGAAGCTGCGCGACGAGATGTCGGCGGCGCAGAAGCCGGAGGGCGGCTCGATCAAGCACGACATCTCGGTGCCGGTCGCCGCCGTCCCCGCCTTCATCGCGGAGGCCAATGCCGCTGTCGTGAAGCTGATCCCGGGTTCGCGGCCGGTGCCGTTCGGTCATCTCGGCGACGGCAACATCCACTACAATGTCAGCCAGCCGGTCGGCGGCAACGCCGCGGATTTCCTGGCGCGCTGGCACGACGTCAACGCCGTGGTGTTCGAGATCGTGCTGCGCTTGGGCGGCTCGATCTCGGCCGAGCACGGTATCGGCGTGCTCAAGCGCGACGAACTGCCCGAGGTGAAGGACAAGGTCGCGATCGAGCTGATGCGCTCCATCAAGACGATGCTCGATCCGCTCGGGATCATGAATCCGGGAAAAGTGCTGTGACCGCCGCCATCACGATGCCTACCGCCGACCTCGCCATTGCCGACATCACCGACGCCGACGTTCCCCGCGTCATCGCGCTGTGGCAGGCCTGCGGGCTGACGCGCCCCTGGAACGATCCCGCGGCCGACATCGCGCTGGCGCGGCGTGGGGCGCATTCGACCGTGCTGATCGGACGCCACGAGGATGCGATCGTCGCGACCGCGATGGTCGGCCATGACGGCCACCGCGGCTGGGTCTACTACGTCGCGGTCGATCCAAACAGTCAGGGCAAGGGCCTTGGCCGTACCATCATGGCGTCGGTGGAAGCCTGGCTGCGCCGGGCCGGCGTGCCGAAGCTGCAGCTGCTGGTCCGCCGCGAGAACGCCAAGGCGAGCGGCTTCTATCAGTCGCTCGGCTACGAGGAATCGACCTCGGTGATGCTGGCCAAATGGCTCGACGGCCGCACGCCGACGGCTTGAACATCGCTGGGGCACCCGCATGAGCATTTCCGACCGCGTCCGCGTCAGGGACATCGCACTGCTGTCGAAGAAGAAATACGAGCTGAAGAGCGCGACATTCGACTACCGGCGCGCCAATGGGGAATGGCAGACCCAGGTGCGCGAGGTCTTTGATCGCGGCAACGGCGCGGCGCTGCTGCCCTACAATCTCGCCGGGCGCACCGTGGTGCTGGTGCGGCAGTTTCGCTACCCGGCGTTTGCCAACGGCTATGACGATCTCCTGATCGAAGTCGCCGCCGGCATGCTCGACGACGCCGCGCCGGAGGTGCGGATCCGCGCCGAGGCGGAAGAGGAAATCGGCTATCGACTCGATCACGTGCGCAAGGTGTTCGAGGCTTTCACCACCCCCGGCGCGGTGACCGAGAAGCTGCATTTCTTCGTCGCCGAATACGACGCCACGATGCGGATCGGCGACGGCGGCGGGCTCGCCGACGAGGGCGAGGACATCGAGGTGCTGGAGCTGTCGATCGACGAGGCGCTGGCGATGATCGCCGACGGCCGCATCGTCGATGCCAAGACCATCATGCTGCTGCAATACGCAGCGCTGCATATCTTCCGTTAGGGACGGTGTTGTGGGCGAGCAGGTCTATACCGCCTTCGCCGTGACCGCCGCCGCGGCGAGGATGTCGCGTCGGGCCTGCGCGTCCTTCACGGCCCGCGCCATCGCGGCCGCGCCGGACAGCACCGCCAGGAGCGACCAGGCTCTCTGTCTCGCGTCGGCGCCGTGGAAGCCATTCGCGACCGCGTCGACCAGCCGTCCAAGCTCGGCCTCATACACCGCGCGCGTCGCATCGTCGGCGCGGGCCACATCGGAGGAGAAGCTCGGCAGGCCGCATGCCTCATCGATGCCCAGTTCCATTCGCGGGCCGACATAGAAGTCGACGAAGGGATCGCGCCAGTCGCGGCCATGCTGCTGCTGGAATGCCGCGACGCCGTTGCGCAGCAGCACCAGGCTTTCGGCCACGACCAGGCGGAAGGCCTCGGCCTTGGACTCGAAATGCGCATAGAAGGCGCCGGAGGTCAGCCCCGCGCCCTTGGCCAGCGCATCGACGCCCGCACCGCCATAGCCATTGGTGCGGAAGCCGCGGCCGGCCGCCTCGACCAGCCGGCCCTTCGCATCGCTGTCGCCTTTCGGCCGTGCCATCCGCGCCTCACATCAAGTTGATAACGATCGTTATCTTATTCTTGACACGATAACGATCGTTATGTTTGTTGGATAACGATCGTTATCTAATGATCGCTCGGCCCGCGGACAACCGCGGGCCGAGATCCCATCCGCTCAAGGAGATTCCGACATGCCGATCCAGATCATCGTCCCCGAAGGCGCGCTGACCCCCGCCGGGGAGGCCGAAGCGTTCCGCAAGCTCACCGACCTGCTGCTGCGCCTGCATGGCCTGTCCGGCAACACGTTCATGACACCCAACGTGATCGGCGAAGTCACCGTGGTGCCGAAGGGCCGCACCTTCTCCGGCGGCAGGCCTGCCGACATCGCGATCTTCGAGCTCAAGGTGCCCTCATTCGTGTTGCCGACACAGGAGCTGAAGGACGCCTGGATCGCCGAGGGCACCACCATCATCGAGAACGCCGCGGCCGGCCGCATCAAGCGCGAGCACATCTTCGGCAACGTCAACTACGCCGTCGAGGGCGCCTGGGGCATCGGCGGCAAGGCCTACAGCAATGCCGATCTCGGCTCGGCGGTCGCTGCCGCGTGAGCCGATCGCAAGACGTCACCGGTCATGCCGCTTCACGCGGCGTGACCGGACCTCAGAACAACGACCCCTGCCCGTCATCCTCGCGCACGGAGGTCCTGCGCTGCGCAGTCTTCTTCGGCGGCGGCGCCTCCTCCGCGGCGATCTCCTCCGCGGTCATCGGCAACATCAGTTGCGGATCGTCGTTGGCGAAACTGTTGACCCGCGTCGTCACCTGATGCCAGTCGAATTCCCCGACTTGAGGTCCCCGCAGCATCGGCATGACGTCATCGACATCGTTGGTGCGGCAGTCGAGCCAGTGCTCGAACGCTTCGGGATCGATCGTGACCGGTACACGGTGATGCAGCCGCGCCAGGTCGGGGCTCGCAGGCGCGGTGACGATCGCGACGGTGTCCTGCTCCTCGCCGTTCGGGCCCATCCAGGTCTCGGCAAGCGCGGCAAACGCAATCGGATGACCGTCGCGGCGATGGATGAAGAACGGCCGCTTGCGGCCGCCGGCGTCCTGCCATTCGTAATAGCCGTCGGCCGGGATCAGCGCGCGGCGGCGCTTGATCGCGTTCTTGAATGCCGGCTTCTCCCGCACCGTCTCGGAGCGGGCGTTGATCAACAGCGAGAAGGTCCTGGGATCCTTGACCCAGGACGGGATCAGGCCCCAGCGCATCAACTGAAAATGCCGGCCGCCATTCTCCAGGATCACCACCGGAATCGGCTGGGTCGGCGCGACATTGTGCCGTGGCGGAAAATTGGGCTGCTCGATGTAGCCGAACATCTGGCGCAACGCCGCCGGCGGCGAGGTGATCACAAAGCGTCCGCACATATCCCGTCCAGAGTGGTATGCATTTATTCGCCCTTAACCCCGACAGTTAAAGACTGCGGCAGATGACCTCAACGGCCGCCATAGCGGGCTCATCCCCGCGACCGACGTACCCCGACGAGGCGCGGGCGGCGCAGTTGCGCGCTGCCAACATCAATCCCCGCACCGGGCTTGCTACCGACTACCTCAATCACTTCAATGAAGCCATCATGCTGCTCGAGATGGTTCCGGACATGCCGGAATGCGCCAGCGATTTCCTGGAATGGACACCGCTGTCCTATGCGGAGCATTTCATAGCCTCCAATTTCCGGGCACGCGATCTCGCGATCGAGGCTTACCAGACCGCGGACGGGCAGATCCGCGCCGAATTCGACCATCTCACCGACAGCATGACGTGCATCCTGACCGAGGTCGGCTCGGCGATGCGCCAGGTGCAGCAGGACAAAAGCCGGGTGGCGCTTGCCGAGCAGGCGATCGTCTGGGTCAAGCCGCTGGTCATGCTGACCGCCGGCGTGATCAACGGCGCCGCGGAGGCCGATGTCGACAGCATCATGGCGAGTGCATGATTTCTCGGGCATGATAGCGCGCAAAACCGGTTTCCGACGACCTTGACCTCTCCCGAACCCCCGTCCCGCCCGCAACTGGCCGTTTCCGGCGTGATCTTCCGCGACGGCAAGGTGCTGCTGGTGCGTCGCGCACGCTCGCCCGGCAAGGGGTTCTATTCGCTGCCCGGCGGCCGTGTCGAATTCGGCGAATCGCTGCACACAGCCCTGCACCGGGAGGTCGACGAGGAGACTGGCCTGCGGATCGAGATCCTGGGGCTCGCCGGCTGGCGCGAGGTGCTGCCGACCAGTTCGGGCGGCGGGCACTACCTGATCATGTCGTTCGCGGCACGCTGGTCGTCCCGGGAACCGGTGCTGAACCACGAGCACGACGATTTCAAATGGCTGGCGCCGGAGGAGATCGGCGATCTCAAGGTCACCGGCGGGCTCCACGAGGTGATCGCGGCCGCCCGGAGCCTGGTTTGAGCCCGGATTCCGGGCTCTGACCGCCTTGCCTCGGGCGCATTGAGGGGGCATACCACGGCCGTTTCGGAACCCCTGATGTCCAAGCATTTTTCCAGGCTGGTCCTGGCCGCTGTGATCCTGATGTCGGCATGCCCTGTGACGCCCGCCCGGGCGCAGGACGCGGCTGCGCCGTTCGATGGAGACTTGCAGCGGCTGGCCGAGATCCTTGGCACCCTGCACTACCTGCGCGGAATCTGCGGCGCCAATGAAGGCGCGAAATGGCGCAACGAGATGCAGGCGCTGATCGATGCCGAAACCCCTTCGGGCGACCGCCGTGCGCGCATGATCGCCGGCTTCAACCGCGGGTATAACGGCTTCCAGCAGACCTACCGCACCTGCACGCCGGCTGCCACGGTCGCCATCCGCCGCTACATCGAGGAGGGCTCGAAAATCTCACGCGACCTGACGGCCCGTTATGCCAACTGAGCCCGTGATCTTCTTCGACCTCGACGGCACGCTGACCGACCCGAAGCCCGGCATCACCGGCTCGATCCAGTATGCGCTGCGCAAGCTTGACCGCGTGGTTCCCTCGCAGGACGAATTGACCTGGTGCATCGGGCCGCCCTTGCGGGCGAGCTTCGCGGCGCTGCTCGGCGGCGAGGAATTCGCCGACCGCGCGGTTGAGCTCTACCGCGAGCGGTTCAGCGATGTCGGGCTGTTCGAGAACAGCGTCTATCCCGACATCGAGCACGTGCTGGCCGCGCTGCACGAAACGCCGCGCCGCGTGTTCGTGGCCACCAGCAAGCCGCACGTCTTCGCGGCGCGGATCATCGCGCATTTCGGCCTGTCGGACTATTTCGAGCACGTGTTCGGGTCCGAGCTCGACGGCACTCGCGTCAACAAGGTCGACCTGCTCGGCTACGCGATCGAGCAGACCGGCGTCGACCCCGCGCACGCCGTGATGATCGGCGACCGCAGCCACGACGTGATCGGCGCAAGACGCAACGGCATCCGCGCGGTCGGCGTCACCTATGGCTACGGCAGCGCCGAGGAGCTGATCGAGGCGGGCGCGAGCCATCTCTGCGCCTCGCCGCGCGCGGTGCTCGATCATATCCACAGCTCTTTCGGCTGAGCGTCGGCCACCGTCCGGAATTCCCCTTCAAATGCGTGAAGCGGCGTTAACCTTTCTTAAAGAAATGGGCTAGCCGGTATCCACATGCGTGCTACATCTCGACGGCCTCGCGCGGTTCGCGTCCGGACTGCGCACACATTTTGATGAGTTGCATGCGCCACCCAGCGTCTTTTTCCTTCCACCACGACGACGACCCGCGCCCAGATCACGAGCAGAAGCAGGCCGCGCTGAGCTATCTCAACGAGGCCTGGGCGGAAGCGCGTCATGACGGCGTCGATGGCGATTGCCTGGCGCAGGCGAGCCTGTTTGCCGCGCTGGCCGAGCTCGTCTCCACCTATGGTGAGGACGCGGTCGCCAAATTCGCAGAAGGCTTGCCCGCACGCGTGCGCAACGGCGAGTTCTCGCTGGTGCTGGCCAGGCAGTAGATTCCAGGAAGCAATTACGGCTTCAACGTCTCCAGGAACCGCACCGGTTCCCCGAGCGAGGCTGCCGTCAGTTCGCCCTGCCACATCACGCGTCGGCCGCGCACGAAGGTGCCGACCGGCCAACCCTGAACGCGCACGCCGTCATAGGGCGTCCAGCCTGCGCGCGAAGCTATCCATTTGTTGGTGATGGCCTCGCTGCGCTTGAGGTCGACGATGGTGAAGTCGGCGTCATAGCCCGCCGCGATGCGGCCCTTGCAGGCGATGTTGAACAGGCGCGCCGGCCCGGCACTGGTCAGGTCGACAAAGCGCGCCAGCGACAGCCGGCCCGCATTGACGTGGTCGAGCATCAAGGGCACCAGCGTCTGCACGCCGGTCATCCCCGAGGGCGACGCCGGATAGGTCTTCGCCTTCTCTTCGAGCGTATGCGGCGCGTGATCCGAACCGAGCACGTCGACAATGCCCTGCTCGATGCCGTACCAGATGCCGGCGCGATGATCGGCCGAGCGCACCGGCGGATTCATCTGTGCATGCGTGCCGAGCCGCTCGTAGCATTCGGGCGCAGCCATGGTCAGGTGATGCGGCGTCGCCTCGCAGGACGCGACGTCCTTATGGTCGCGCAGATAGAGAATCTCTTCCTTGGTCGAGATATGAAGCACGTGAATGCGCTTGCCGGTCTCGCGCGCCAGCTTGACCAGACGCTCGGTCGCCATCAGCGCCGCCACCTCGTCACGCCAAACCGGATGCGAGCGTGGGTCACCCTCGACGCGCAGCGGCTTGCGCTCGTTGAGGCGATATTCGTCCTCGGCATGGAACGCGGCGCGGCGCCGGATCACCTGGAAGATCCGCCGCAGGCTCGCATCGTCCTCGACCAGGAGCGCTCCGGTGGACGAGCCGATGAAGACCTTGACGCCGGCGCAGCCCGGCGCCCGCTCGAACTCCGGCAGGTCCTGCACGTTCTCGCGCGTGCCGCCGATGAAGAACGCGAAATCGCAGTGCATGCGGTGATGCGCGCGCTTGATCTTGTCGCCGAAGGCCGCTTCCGTCACCGTGAGCGGATTGGTGTTCGGCATCTCGAACACGGCCGTGACACCGCCCATCACGGCGCTGCGCGATCCCGTCTCCAGATCCTCCTTGTGGGTCAGGCCTGGCTCGCGGAAATGCACCTGGGTATCCATGACGCCGGGCAGGATGTGCAGGCCCTTGCAGTCGATCACCTCGCCGGCCGAGGCTTGGGCGAGTGAGCCGATCGCGCTGATGCGGCCATCGACTATGCCGATATCGCGCAGACCCTCGCCGTCCTGATTGACCACGGTGCCGGATTTTAGAATGGTGTCAAAACGCTGATTCATCGGTCCTCGGCGCCCGCTTTCCGCTGTCGCGCGGGCCTTGTTCGGAGCACTCTAGCGCCTTAGCTTGGCAGGGGATATCGGCGATCAGCCCGTTTCCCAAGGAACTTGGAAAAGAGCCAAATTTTCGAATGAAAGCAGCGTTTCTTCCTGATCGGGGCGTGGTGAAGGTCTCTGGCGAGGACGCCCGCAATTTCCTCAACGGGCTCATCACGACCGACATCGGCGAGCTGCGCCCGGGGCTGGCCCGGTTCGGCGCACTGCTGACGCCGCAGGGCAAGATCATCGTCGATTTCCTGATCACCGAGATACCTGCCGGCCACGGCGGCGGCTTCCTGATCGACGCACCACGCGCGCTGGCCAAGGCGCTCGCCGACAAGCTCGGCTTCTACAAGCTGCGCGCCAAGGTCGTCGTCGAGAACCTCTCCGATAGCCTCGGCGTGCTGGCCGCCTGGGACGGCGACGCGACGATGACGGTGGATCTCGCCTACGCTGACCCGCGCAATGCGGCGCTCGGCTGGCGCATCCTGGTCCCGGAGGATCTGAAGCAGAAGCTCGCCGAATTGATCGGCGCCGATCTTGTCGACAGTGCCGCCTATGAGGCGCATCGCATCGCGACCGGCGTGCCGCGCGGCGGACTCGATTTCATCTATGGTGACGCCTTTCCGCACGAGACCAACATGGACCACCTCCACGGCGTGGATTTCGACAAGGGTTGCTATGTCGGCCAGGAGGTGGTGTCGCGCATGCAGCACCGTGGCACGGCGCGCACCCGCACGGTGAAGGTCATCCTCGACGGCCCCTCACCTGAGGCCGGCGCAACCATCCTGGCCGGTGACAAGCAGGTCGGCACCATCGGCTCGAGTGCAGGCCAGAACGGCCTTGCATTGGTCCGCATCGATCGTGTTGCCGATGCGCTCGATGCAGGCCTGCCGCTGACCGCCGGTGGACTGTCGCTGCACCTCGCCGAGCCCGACGTCGTCCGCACCCCGCCGAAGCAGACCGTCGCATGAGCCGTTCCGCGCGCCTGCATCCCGACGGCAAGACACGATGCCCGTGGCCGGGTGAAGACCCGTTCTACATGGCCTATCACGACAGTGAATGGGGCGTGCCGGAATATGACGACCGCGCGCTCTATGAAAAGCTTATCCTCGACGGCTTCCAGGCCGGCCTGTCCTGGATCACGATCCTGCGCAAGCGCGAGAATTTCCGCAAAGCGTTCGACGATTTCCAACCCGAGAAGATCGCGCGCTACGGCGACAAGAAGGTGCATGCGCTGATGAACGATGCAGGCATCGTTCGCAACCGCGCCAAGATCGAGGGCACGGTGGCAAGCGCGAAGGCTTACCTGGAGATCATGGAAGAAGGTCCGGGCTTCTCGAAATTCCTCTGGGACTTCGTCGACGGCAAGCCGAAGGTCAACCAGTTCAAGACCACCGCGAGCGTGCCGGCCTCGACGCCGGTTTCGATCAAGATCTCCAAGGAGCTCGGCGCCCGCGGCTTCAAGTTCGTCGGTCCCACCATCGTGTATGCCTTCATGCAGGCGACCGGGATGGTCAACGATCATCTTGTCACCTGCTTTTGTCACAAGGCTTGCAGCGGCAAGGTCCGCACGCCACGGCTCAAGGCGAAATGACCGCGCGCAATTCGATCGAGACCGCCCGCGCCTGGCAGCGGATGCTGTCGGGGCGCCGGCTCGACCTGCTCGACCCGTCGCCGCTCGACATAGAGATCGTCGACATCGCGCATGGGCTGGCGCGGGTCGCGCGCTGGAACGGACAGACCAGCGGGGCGCATATCTTCTCGGTGGCGCAGCATACGCTCCTGGTCGAGGCCGTGATGCGCCAGCAGATGCCGCGCGTCGATGCGCGCTATCGCCTCGCCGCGATGCTGCACGATGCCCCCGAGTACGTCATCGGCGACATGATCTCGCCGTTCAAGGCGGTGCTTGGCGGCGACTACAAGGTGGTGGAGAAGCGGCTGTTGTCCGCGATCCATATCCGCTTCGGCCTGCCCGCGGTGCTCGCCGACGAGATCACCCAGCAGATCAAGGCTGCCGACCGCGGCGCTGCCTATCTCGAGGCAACCCGCCTTGCGGGCTTCTCGCAAGCCGAGGCCAGGCGCCTGTTCGGCCGCGATCCCGGATTGCCCGAAGCGACCGAGCGCGACTACCTGACGCCGTGGACCGCGGCCAGGGCTGAGAAACAGTTCCTCGAGCGCTTCAAGGCGCTGCTTCAGTAGCGCCTTAAAATGCAGGGCAGGCAAGTTCCGCCGCAGGACGCAGGGTGGGCACATCGCATCGCGCCTTTGCCCACCCCGCGGCGGCCGTTATAATCGGGGCCACCCGACACAAGGACCTCCATGCTCCACGTCTGCTCGCTTGCCGCGCTTCCCGATACCGTCCGGGCCACCGGCGCCAGCCATGTGCTCACGGTTATGGCCAATGTCGACCAGGTGCAGCGGCCGCCATCCGTGCTCGCAGCCAATCACCTGAAGGTGTCGATGGACGACATCACGGAAGCGATGGACGGTTTCGTTGCGCCCACGGACGCACACATCGAGAAGGTGCTGACCTTCGTGCGCTGCTGGGATCGCCGCGCCCCGATGGTGGTGCACTGCTATGCCGGCATCAGCCGCTCGACCGCGAGCGCGTTTGCTGCGGCCTGCGCACTCAATCCGCATCGCGACGAGATAGCGATCGCGCGGCAGATCCGTGAAGCCTCGCCGATCGCCTCGCCCAACCGGCTGATCGTCAGCCTCGCGGACAAGGCGCTGGGGCGCGACGGCCGCATGCTGCGCGCGCTCGATGCGATGGGGCCCGGCAGCATGAGCGTCGAGGGTCGCCCGTTCCGGATCGATCTGGAATAGCGCGAACGTGCCACGCCCGGTCGCTTGAACTTTCCGTCCGCAGAACTGCACATAATAGATTGCGACGGGATGCCAACCGGCCAGGAGTCCGGCGCGTTTTGCCGGAGGTCTCATGTTCTCTTCGCCATTTGACTTCCTCGCGCTGGTTCTCGCCATCGTGGCGATCGCTTTCGCGCGCAAGGCGATGAGCCAGGTCGCCGTCCTGCGCAGCCGGCTTGATGCGATCGAGGCCGCGGCATCGGCTGCACGGCCGGTCACGCCACCGCTGACGCAGCTGCAGGAGTTCGAGCAGACGCTTCCGGCCGCGCCTCAGGTGACGCCTCCGCCTTTGCCCGAAGTCGCCCCCGTTGCACCCGAGGCGCACATCGAGCCCAGTACGCCGAGTGCCGCGCCACCACCGCTGCCGGGACCGGCGCCGGGCCTCGAGGAAACCCTCGGCACGCGCTGGGTGGTCTGGATCGGCGGCCTGACGCTCGCGCTCGGCGGCTTCTTCATGGTGCGCTACTCGATCGAGGCCGGCCTGATCGGCCCGGCCGTGCGCACCATGCTCGGCGGCCTGTTCGCGCTGGCGCTGCTTGTCGCGGGCGAATGGACGCGGCGCAAGGAGAACATCTCCAACATCGCCGCACTGCCGATCGCCAATATCCCGGCGATCCTCACCGCGGCCGGCACGGCGGTGGCCTTCGCGACCGTCTACGCCGCCTATGCGCTGTACGACTTCCTCGCGCCCGCAACCGCCTTCGTCCTGCTCGGGCTAGTCGCGCTCGGCACGCTCGCCGCCGCGCTGCTGCATGGACCGGCGCTGGCCGGGCTCGGCGTCGTTGGCGCGTTCGTCACGCCGATCCTGGTTTCATCCGACAAGCCCGACTTCTGGGCGCTCTACATCTATCTCGCGATCGTCACCGCGGCATCCTTCGCCCTTGCGCGCATCCGGCTGTGGCGCTGGCTTGCGGTCACTACGATCGTGTTCGCGCTGCTCTGGACCTTCCCCTGCCTGCAATGCGGACCCGGGATGGTCGCGCCACACGCCTTCCACGTCATCGCGGGCTTCCTGCTTGCGGCGCTGCTTGTGGTCTGCGGCTTCATGCTCGGCCCGGGCGGCGATGGCGAGGAGATCGAGCCGATCTCGTCGGGTTCGCTCGCGGCCTATCTGTTCGGCGCGGTCATGATCGTGCTGAACAGCGCCCACGCCGATGCCGCGATGATCTGTTTCGCGCTGCTGGCGGCAGGCAGCCTCGTCGTCGCCTGGAGCGCACCGGCAGCGGCAGGCGCGGTGGGCGCCGCCGCGGCCTTCGTCTTCATCGTGTTCGGCGAATGGGCGGTGCGCCGCAACGTCGACATGCTGGTGCTGCCGGGCGGCGCGATCCCAGGCATGGGACCGTCGGCGACCGATGGTTCGGTCTCGCTGCATCTCGTCAGCGCCGCCGTTTTCGCGGCCGCCTTTGGCGTTGCCGGCTTCCTCGCGCAACGGCGCTTCGCCGCGACCAGGATCACGGTCACCTGGGCCGCGGCGGCCGTGTTCACACCGGTCGCACTATTGGTCGCGCTCTACGCGCGCATTGCGCATCTCGACCGCTCGATCCCGTTCGCGATCCTAGCCGTGCTGCTCGCTGCGTCCTTTGCTGCCGCAACCGAAGCGCTGGCGCGGCGCGGCGAGCGGCCGGAGCTGTCACCCTCGATCGCGCTCTTCGCTACCGGCGCTCTCGCCTCGCTGGCGCTCGCGCTCACCTTCGCGCTCGACAAGGGCTGGCTCACCATCGCGCTGGCACTGGTCTCGGCCGGCACGGCATGGCTCTCGGTGCAGCGACCGATCCCGTTCCTGCGCTGGCTCGCCGCGATCCTTGCCGGCATCGTGGTGCTGCGCATCGGCTATGAGCCGCGGATCGTCGGCGATGCGGTCGGCGCAACGCCGATCTTCAACTGGCTGTTGTGGGGCTATGGCATCCCTGCGATGTCGTTCTGGGTGGGAAGCCGCCTGCTCCGCCACACCGGCGACGACGTGCCGCTGCGCGTGGTCGAGTCCGCCGCCGTGCTGTTCACGGTGCTGCTCGCCTTCATGGAGATCCGCCACGCTGTCAATGGCGGCAACGTATACCGTGATACCGCTGGGCTGACCGAGGTCGCGCTGCAGGTCTGCGTGACGCTTGCGATGGCGATCGGGCTGGAGCGCTTGCGGCTGCGCCGTGGAAGCGTCGTCCACGATATCGGCGCAGTGCTGCTCGCGGTCTTCGCCGGACTTGCGGGCGTGTTCGGGCTGCTGGGCCTGGAGAATCCGATGCTGTGGTCCGCGGATGTCGGCGGCAGCGTCATCAACCTGCTGCTGCTCGGCTACGCCCTGCCGGCAGTGCTGGCGCTACTGTTGTCGTACGCGGTGGCTGGCCATCGTCCTGCGGCATACGGCAATACGATCGCGGCCGGTGCGCTGATCCTTGCGCTCGCTTACGTGACGTTCGAGATCCGCAGACTCTATCACGGGCCGGTTCTGATCTACGGCGAGACCACCGGTGCGGAGCAGTACACCTATTCGATCGCCTGGCTGATGTTCGGCGTCGCGCTGCTCGGGATCGGAATCCTCGTCCACTCGCAGCGCGCGCGGCTCGCCTCCGCCGCTGTCATCGGCTTGACGATCCTGAAGGCATTCCTGATCGACATGTCGACATTATCAGGCGTCTATCGCGCCCTGTCGTTCATGTGCCTCGGCATCGTGCTGGTCGCGATCGGCTGGCTGTATCAGCGGATCCTGTTTCGCAGGCAAGTCACGGCACCAACTCCGCCCCCGCCTGTTCCGCAAGCGGAGGGATAGGGCGTTTTCGAGTGACGTGGATGGCGGTTCGCGTGAAGACGGGGTGCCGAGGCAGGAAGCTCCGTTCGGATTTCATCGGAGCGAAAAATGGGTCTAGAACGCTTACGCAGACGGGTGGCGGTCGATGGATTCCGCGACGAGCCGAATTCTGAACACGGTATTCCGACTTTCGTCGAGCAGCTCCATGTGCCACTCGCTGTCCTGCTTCAGGTTGCGCGAGATGCTGCCGAGGAAGTTGCTGCAGACCTTCGTCATCTCGGCCCACGCCATCTCGCGGCTCTCGAACTCCGTGGCCTGATCGGAGGCGCCCGCGTAATCGCCGTGACTGATCCGAAAAAAATACTGCGCCATTAGTCTGCTCAAAACGTCGGGGTCAACGCCGCTCTGTGGGCGGACGTTGGACATTGAGTAGCTACCAAGGCATGAAGGCCGCCATCCGTATGACTACGGCTTGGCCGGAAATTTGGTCGTAGTGCGGAAGTGGCGCGGCGTCAGTCGGTCGAGCGGCGCAACTCCGGTGCGCCTTCAACCTTTGCCGGTTGGGCCTTGCTCTCGGATTTTACCGGCTCGAGCCTGTTGCTTTCGACACGCGGTGTTTCCACGCGCGCCGTGACCTCAGTGGGTGTGGCATCCGCCGAACGGGACTGCTCACGCGCACGCAGCGGGCGCGGCCGTGCCACGGCGCGGGCCATCAACATCTGGTGCCCGCCCTGATGATGGAAGTCGCAGTACGCGAATCCCATTCCGGAGACCGACCCGCGGAACGACACCTCGTCTTGCTTGTCGAGATTGAAGCAGGGTTCGAACGGAAGGCCCTTCAACGAGGCGCACACGCTCTGGCCGCGAATCTGCAGGGTATTGCCGGGCAGCCGCACGTGGCGGATCGGGCCGGAGCCCGAGAACTGGACCGAGCCTGCTGCCCCCATGTCGTCGAGAATGCGGCCTGCGCCGCGAGTGCCGTCGAAGCACGTGAACGAGAACACCTTGCCGGCGACGAACTTACGGGCCTCTTCGGCATTCATCATGCCTGCAAAGGCCGGCACGACCACCGCTCCGGCCGTGACGGCCCCCAACACCAAACGCGCAAGCATGCAGCTACTCCAACTTACGAGCGCGGGCTCCCGCTTTTAGTCTGAGCATGATCCCTGCACAGGCGCTATCCGCAACTGCGTGAGCCCCCAGATCATGCTGCAGGTCTCTTTACCCGCTGCTTACCATACCAACAGTGGCAACATTGGAGCAGCTTCGTTGGTAAAGTCTGAACGTCGTCAGACTATTTTTACCACGATCCGGCCCCGGACCTGGCCATCGAGGATTTTCGGGCCGTATCCGATGACGTCCCCGATGGCGATTTCATGAGTGATATCAGCAAGTTTTGCCTTGTCCAGATCGCTGGCGAGACGGCGCCAGGCAACTCGACGCAACTCGATCGGGCACATCACGGAATCGATGCCGAGAAGGCACACTCCGCGCAAAATGAAGGGCGCGACTGACGACGGCAGGTCCATACCGGCCGCCAGACCGCAGGCCGCGATGGCACCGCCGTACCGGGTCATCGACAGGAGATTCGCAAGCGTCGTCGATCCGACGCTGTCGACACCGCCGGCCCAGCGCTCTTTCGCCAGCGCCTTGGCCGGGCCTGACAGCTCGGCGCGATCGATCACCTCGGCGGCGCCAAGGCTCTTCAGATAGTCCGCCTCCGTCGCGCGGCCGGTCGAGGCGATGACGTGGTAGCCGAGCTTCGACAGCACCGCGATCGCGACCGATCCGACGCCGCCGGCGGCGCCCGTCACCACGACGGGACCGCTCTTCGGGGTCAGACCGTGCTTCTCCAGCGCCAGTACCGACAGCATCGCGGTGTAGCCTGCGGTGCCGACCGCCATCGCATCCCTGGCCGAGATGCCGTCAGGCAGCCGCACCAGCCAGTCGCCCTTCACGCGGGCCCTTTCGGCATAGGCACCGAGATGCGTCTCACCCATGCCCCAGCCGTTGCAGACGACCTTGTCGCCCGCCTTCCAGTCGGGATGGCTGGATTGCTCGATCGTGCCAGCGAAGTCGATGCCGGCGATCATCGGGAACCGACGCACCACCGGCGCCTTGCCGGTCAGCGCAAGACCGTCCTTGTAGTTCAATGTCGACCACTCGACGCGCACCGTGACGTCGCCGTCCATCAGCTCGGCGTCGTCGAATTGCGTGAGCGCGGCGGTGGTACCCTTGTCCGCCTTGTCGATCCTGATTGCCTTGAACGTTGCCACGATGAAGCACTCCCCGAACCTTGGTTTCGGGGAATGTTTAACCCATCAGGCAGGCTGCGCAACCGGGCGCGCGACAGGGGCTTCCACGATCGGCAGGTTGATCAGCGCCGACAGCACGCCGAACAGGATCGAAAGCCACCAGATCGGCGTGTAGGAGCCGAACTTCTCGAACGCGACGCCGCCGAGCCAGACCCCAAGGAAGCCGCCAACCTGATGGCTGACGAAGGCGAATCCGTAGAGCGTGGAGAACCATCGGGTGCCAAACATCAACGCAACCAGCGCCGAGGTCGGCGGCACGCTGGACAGCCACAACAGCCCCGAGACCGCGCCGAATGCAATCGCCGAGAACGGCGTGATCGGGAGCGAGATGAAGGCGACGGTCGCAAGCGCGCGCGTAAAGTAGATCACCGACAGCAGGTAGCGCTTCGGAAAGAACGTCTGTAGCCACCCGACCCCGAGCGAGCCGATGATGTTGAACAGGCCGATCGCCGCGACCACCCAGCCGCCGGTCGACGCCGGAATGCCGCGATCGGCAAGAAAGGCCGGCAGATGGATGGTGATGAAGGCAAGCTGGAAGCCGCAGGTGAAGAAGCCCAGCACCAGCAGCACATAGGAGCGATGACCGAAGGCTTCGGCGAGCGCAGTCTTGAACGATTGCTGGTCGGCGGCAGGAGCATTGGTGGTCGCAGCGGGCGGCGTTGCGAGCGCGAGCGACAGCGGCAGGATCAGCAGCATCAGCGCGCTGAACACGACAAGCGCGGTCTGCCAGCCGAAATTGTCGATCAGGGCCACGCCAAACGGCGCAAACAGGAACTGGCCGAACGAGCCGGCGGCGGTGCCGGCGCCAAGTGCGATGCCGCGCCGCTCGGGCGGCAACAGCTTGCTGAACGCCGCCAGCACCAGATTGAACGACGAGCCCGACAGGCCGAAACCGATCAGCACGCCAGCGCTGATGTCGAGCGACAATGACGTCGTCGAGTAGCGCATCAGCAGCAGACCGACGGCATAGAGCAGGGCGCCGACGATCATGACGCGCAACAGGCCGAAGCGGTCGGCGATCGCGCCCGCAATCGGCTGGCCGAGGCCCCATAACAGGTTTTGGAGCGCGATCGCCAGGCCGAAGATGTCGCGGCCCCAGGCGAATTCGAGGCTCATCGGCTGCACGAAGAAGCCAAGACTCGAGCGCGGACCGAAGCTCAGCAAGGCGATTGCACAGCCGCAGACGATGATCACGAGCGGCGTGCGCCACGTGGCGGACGTGGGACGAAGGTCTCCGGTGGTTACGGCCATCTGAACAATCCCCATTTTCCGCGCGCGGCGCCCCCTGCGCGCAAGGTTACGGGGAGTTAATGCAACTGCATGAAAACCCCAAGGGGGCCATGGAAAAAAATCTTCGCCTGCAGGGCAGCCCTGCAAAACGGATGGACCGGAAATGTGCGGGGGCGATGCGCCGCTATCGTTTCGCGCTGGCCTGCTCGGCCGAGCTTTGCGCGGCTTCGGCGAGCTGCGCCGAGATCGCGGCGGTCTCCGCCGGATTGCCCCACTTCGGCGCATCGCTGCCGTCACCCCAGGCGCGCGGGCGATAGAAGGTGTGGACGCCGAACTTGTACGTCTTCTTCATCTCGCTGACCCATGACGGCCGCACCCAATAGGCGTGGTAGTGCGTCGAACGATCCACTTCGGGCAGCCACAGCTTGCCGTCGAGCATCGCCTTCGCGATCTTCCTGGCGCGGTCCCACATGTCGGGCTCGCGGATGACGTCGGGGATGTTGTCGCAGGCGAAGGTGAACTGGCAGGCGTAGTGGCGGTTCTTGTTCTGGTAGACCACGCCGCACACGGTCTCCGGATACTTGCCGGAGAAGGCGCGGTTCAGCACCACCTGGGCAACCGCGATCTGGCCGCGGACCGCTTCGCCACGGGCCTCGAAATAGACCGCCTCGGCGAGGCATTTCTCCGACTTGGCGCGGGTCTTCTCGTCGAACAGGCCGAGCCGTTCGGCCGGGGTCTTGCTGTGCTGGTCGTCGGCATTGACCTCGCCCTTCGGCGCAACGCTCTCACCCATCTCGCCGGCCTTGACCGGGCTGTCGGCATCGACCGGCAGCGAGGCCATCACCTTCATGTCGGGGTCAGGCGGCGCCGCCGGCGTCACGACTGTCGGGGCCTCGCCCGGCTGCCAGCTTTCGATGCTTTCGGGCGAACCGAGCGACGAGCCGAAGAACAGGCTCGCGGTCTTGAACGCGAACGGATCACGCGGCTCCGATGAATTGGCGGCAGGCGCCTGCGTCGCAGGCGCAGGCTTGAGATCGTCGAGTGGGTCGGCCTCGAGCGACAGTGAAACGTCGTATTGCGACGACGAGGGCGTCGCATATTGCTGCAGCGGCGGCGCGCGCAACGCCTCCTGCAATTCGGGATCGAGCGGCGCATTGTCGACAGGTGCGGCCGCGGTCTTCATGCCCATCACCGACGAGTTTGACGTCGCCGGATCGGAATTGGCCGGCGCAGCACCGGCAGGCGCAGCCGGCTCGACCGGATCGGGCTTCGCGACGACGAGGCGATCGCCCTTCAGGGTGCGGTCGACCCTGGGAAAATCGGAGGCCTGGTAGCGCGGCGGCGCCGCCGCGATCGTGTTGTGTGTCAGCGCGCCTGTAACGTCGGTGTTGCGATTGTCGAGGCTAGCCAGCAGCAAGGTCGGGGCTTGCGGCGCGGACGTTCCGATCGGGCGGCCGAAGCTGTAGGTGGCAACCTGGATCGAGCCGAGGGCGGACGCGAAGACGCGCTTCTGCCAGCGCTCCGCGACACCCGGCTGCCGGGCAAGCAGTGAGGCGATATCCTGATATCCGATCTCGGTCGGCATCAATGCGAAGATGCTGAGACCGAGGCCGAAGAGCGCGAGCCGTGCGCCCTTCGGCTGGTTACGCAACACAAACATCGTACGCTCACGCAACGCTTACCAGAGTGCAATCGAACGCGGTACGTCCGCGCAATTCGACCTTTTTAGTTGCTAACCTGTTTAGGTTGCCGCGGGGTTAATCAGCGTTGCACGCGCGCTACACTCAAGCGATCGCAGTTCGTTCGCGCATCGTGTCGCGTGGATTGGTAAACGGGCGACGGACACGATTGGTAAATATCCGGTCAACAAACATGATGAAGAAACAGTTGCGCGCATTCGCGGCACGCCAAAATAAACGGCCGGGAAATCGTCCCGGCCATTTCAGCTATCTTGTCGCTTACGCCTGGCTTGCGATCGCCTGGCCGAGCGCGGCCTGCGCCGCGGCGAGACGCGCGATCGGCACGCGATAGGGCGAGCATGAGACGTAGTCGAGTCCGACCTCGTGGCAGAACGCCACCGACGCCGGATCGCCGCCGTGCTCGCCGCAGATCCCGACCTTCAGATTCGGTCGCGTCTTGCGACCGCGGGTGACGCCGATCCGCACCAGCTCGCCGACACCGTCGCGATCGACCGAGATGAACGGATCGATCTCGAGGATGCCCTTGGCGACATATGTGCCGAGGAAGCTCGCTGCATCATCGCGGCTGATGCCGTACGTGGTCTGCGTCAGGTCGTTGGTGCCGAACGAGAAGAACTCAGCGGTCTCGGCCACCTGTCCAGCCATAAGGCAGGCGCGCGGCAGCTCGATCATGGTGCCGACCTGGTAGCCCAGCTTGACGCCGGTCTCCTTCATGACCGCATTCGCGGTCGCATCGATCCGCGCCTTGACGAGATCGAACTCGGCCTTGGTCGCGATCAGCGGCACCATCACCTCGAGGCCGACGGCCTTGCCAGTGCGCTTGCCGGCCTCGACCGCGGCCTCGAAGATCGCGCGCGCCTGCATTTCGGCGATCTCGGGATAGGCGATCGCGAGACGGCAGCCGCGGAAACCGAGCATCGGGTTGAACTCGGCGAGCTCACGGGCGCGATCGGCCAGCTTGCGCGGATCGGTGTTCATGGCGCGCGCCACTTCCTCGATCTCGGCCTGGGTGTGCGGCAGGAACTCGTGCAGCGGCGGATCCAGCAGCCGGATCGTGACGGGCAGGCCCTTCATGATCTCGAACAGCTCGACGAAGTCGGCGCGCTGCATCGGCAGCAGCTTCGACAGCGCCGCGCGGCGCGACTGCTCGTCCTCGGAGAGGATCATCTCGCGCACGGTGCGGATGCGGGTCTCCTCGAAGAACATGTGCTCGGTGCGGCACAGGCCGATGCCTTCGGCGCCGAACTTCACCGCGGTGCGCGCGTCATCGGGCGTGTCGCCGTTGACACGGACGCGGAGCTTGCGGACCTCGTCGGCCCAGCCCATCAGCGTGCCGAACTCGCCGGAGAGCTCCGGCTCGATCATCGGCATGCGGCCGGCCAGCACCTGACCAACCGAGCCGTCGATGGTGATGACGTCGCCGGTCTTGAAGGTGCGCGAGCCCACGCTCATGGTGCCGCGGCCGTAGTCGACGCGGATGGTGCCGCAGCCGGAGACGCAGGGCTTGCCCATGCCGCGCGCGACCACGGCTGCGTGCGAGGTCATGCCGCCGCGGGTGGTGAGGATGCCCTCGGCGGCGTGCATGCCGTGAATGTCTTCCGGACTTGTCTCGATGCGGACCAGGATCACTTTGCGTCCATCGGCCTGCAGCTTGGCCGCTTCGTCCGACGAGAACACGATCTCGCCCGAGGCCGCGCCCGGCGAAGCCGGCAGGCCGGTCGAGATCACGTCGCGCTTGGCGGCCGGATCGATGGTCGGATGCAGCAGCTGGTCGAGGGAAGCCGGGTCGATCCGCGTCACCGCGTCCTTCCTGGAGATCAAGCCTTCATTGGCGAGTTCGACCGCGATACGCAGCGCCGCCTTGGCGGTGCGCTTGCCGCCGCGGGTCTGCAGCATCCACAGCTTGCCCTGCTCGACCGTGAACTCCATGTCCTGCATGTCACGGTAGTGCTTCTCGAGCCGCGTGTAGATCCGCGTCAACTCCTTGAAGGCCTCGGGCATCGCAGCTTCCATCGACGCCTTGTCGGAGCCGCTCTCCTTGCGGGCCTCCTCGGTGATGTCCTGCGGCGTGCGGATGCCGGCCACGACGTCCTCGCCCTGCGCGTTGATCAGGAACTCGCCGTAAAGCTTGCTCTCGCCGGTCGACGGATTGCGGGTGAAGGCAACGCCGGTCGCCGACGTCTCGCCCATGTTGCCGAACACCATCGCCTGCACGTTGACGGCGGTGCCCCAGGATTCCGGAATGTCGTGCAGCTTGCGGTAGGTCACCGCGCGCGCATTCATCCAGGATGAAAACACCGCGCCGATCGCGCCCCACAGCTGGTCATGCGGGTCCTGCGGGAAATCGTGGCCGGTCTCCTTCGCCACCGCTTCCTTGTACCTGCCGACCAGCTCGACCCAGTCATCGCCGGTAAGGTCGGTGTCCAGCGAATAGCCCTGGCCGTCCTTGAAGGTGTCGAGGATGTCCTCGAAGTGATGATGCTCGAAGCCGAGCACCACGTCCGAATACATCGTGATGAAGCGGCGATAGCTGTCATAGGCGAAGCGGCGATCGCCGGAGAGCTCGGCGAGCGCTTCCACGGTCTGGTCGTTGAGACCGAGATTGAGCACGGTGTCCATCATGCCCGGCATCGAGGCGCGCGCGCCCGAGCGGACCGAGACCAGCAGCGGGTTCCTGGCATCGCCGAACGACTTGCCGGTCAGCTTGCCGACATAATCGAGCGCCTTCTCAACCTGCGCTTTCAGTTCCTTCGGATAGGTCTTGTCGTGCTCGTAGAAATAGGTGCAGACGGAGGTCGGAATGGTGAAGCCGGGAGGCACCGGCAGCCCGAGATTGGCCATCTCCGCGAGGTTGGCGCCCTTTCCGCCGAGCAGGTCGCGCAGGGTGGCTTGTCCCTCGGCCTTGCCGTCGCCGAACGTATAGACCCACTTGCCGGCCTTGATCGCGGAGGGAGCTGCCTTGGCCGGAACTCCCTTGGCAACCGGCGCCTTCGCGGCCGGCTTTGCTGCGGCCTTGGCCGCGGCCTTCGGCGCCGCCTTGGGGGCGCTCTTCAGGGCCTTGCGCGCCTGCGGCGCGGCCTTGCGGGCCGGAGCGGAGGGCTTTGATTTCGCTGCCATTTTCTCGGCAGCTTTCTTGGACTTCGCGACGGCTTTGGCCATGTCAGACAACAATCCGTAAAGAGGGGTCGAAGATGCGCGCCTTACACCATTTTGAGGGGTTCCGCGCAAGCCGCGAAACCCCTCTTTCCCGCTACATGTGCAGCCACCGCAAGAGGCCCATCCCGACCAGCCCGATGAAGATCAGGTAGATCGCGACGATGAAGTTGAGCAGCCGCGGCATGACCAGGATCAGGATGCCCGCGATCAGAGCCACGATGGCAGGCACATGCGCAGCGGTGATGACCATTGAAATTTCTCCGGCGGTTTTTTGGAAGTTCGAATCGAGGGCGGCATTCTATCGGCCGAGCAAGTTGCGACATCAAGACGCCTGACGCGCCAACAGGTTCCCTCACCCACGAAATTTGCCCGAAATTGCCGCGTATGTGACGTCGGTTTTTCCGGAACATCGTCGCTGCGGATGAATTGGCTCGCCGTGTGCGTTGGCGAAGGCCGGCGCCGTGCAGCATGAAATGAGGAGCGAGCCCATGCGAAACAGGATACTTGCCGTTGCAGCGATTGCGGCAACGATCACGGTACCGGCTGTTGCCGCACAGGCGCAGACGGTTGGCGTCGTACGCGGTGGTCCCCCGGTTGCGGTCGAGAGTGACGAAGGGATTACGGTCGAGCAACGTCCGGCATTCCGCGAATACATCGTGCGCGAGCGCGTTCCGAATTACACCATCCCCGATCGCGTCGTGGTCGGGACCGTATTGCCGGACGCGGGCGTGACCTACTACGACGTCCCGCAACGGTTCGGCGCGACGCCCTATCGCTACACCGTCGTGAACGGCGAGACCGTGCTGGTCGAGCCGCGCTCGCGTCGCATCGTTCAGGTCGTCGAATAGCCAGCCCCGCGATCGCCTGAATGATGTGTCCGGGCGCCGCGCAAGCGGATTTGCGCGAAGACCGACCGGACATGAAAGCCCCGCCCGGCCTCCCCTCCGGGCGGGGCTTTTCGTGTCCTGCGCTGTCCGGCATCTGCGAATGCCCTACCCGCCCTTCCGCGCAATGATCCGGTGAATGGCCTTGCCGGAGGACGCGCTGACGACCTCCTCGTCGTGCAGCAGCACGGCCTTGGCCAATTGCCCACGCACCTCGGCCGCATCGAACGATGCATAAAGCCGGCCGTGCGCATCGCGCATGTCGGCGCCCTTGGTCACGCGCCAGCTCAGATAGAAGACGCCGCCGGGCTTCGTGATATCGAGCATGCGGCGGACCGATGGCGCGATCAGCGCGTGATCGAGATGCATGATCACGGTCTCGCAGAGCACATTGTCGAAGCTGCCGGATGCAATGCCACGCAGCTCAGGCAGTTCGGCGTGGGTGAAGCGGGCCTGCGGATAGCGCATACGAGCCTCGGCGAGCAGGCCCTCGGAGGCATCGAACCCTTCGGCTGGATAGCCATTGATATCGAGCCACGCCACCTCGCGGCCGCTGCCGCAGCCGATATCGACGGTCGAGCCGCCCTTGATGAAGAAACGCGTGACGATGTCGTGCAGATCGGTCGGGGCCGGCTGGTCATGCCAGTCCTGCGCAAACGTCGCCGCTTCCATGTCGTAGGCGGCGAGCGTTGCACGGTCCATCGCTCAGCCCTCGATCCTGGAGAAATCCGCGACCGCGCGCGTCGCAGCCCGGATTTCGTTGAGCAGCTTCAGGCGGTTCTCGCGAACCTTCGGGTCATCGTCATTGACCTTGACGTTGTCGAAGAAGGCATCGACCGCCGGACGCAGCTTGGCCATCGCGCTCATCGCAGCCGCAAATTCTTCCTTGGCGACCGCGGCGGAGGCGTCGCTCTTCACCTGGTCGATCGCCTTCGCCAGCGCCTTCTCCTCGTCGAGCATGTAGAGCGCGGCGTCGGGCACGCCGTCGAAGGTGCGCTTGTCCTTCTTCTCCTCGATCGCGAGGATGTTGCTGGCGCGTTTTGTCCCCGCGAGCAGGTTCTTGCCGTCGTCGGTATCGAGGAATTTGCCGAGGGCCTCGACACGGCGGACGACGAGCAGGAGATCGTCCTGGCCGCCGAGCGAGAACACGGCATCGACGAGATCGTGGCGTGCGCCCTGTTCGCGGAGCTGGACCTTCAGGCGGTCGGCGAAGAAGGCGAGCAGATCGTTTGACAGCTTCTCACTGTCCGCGTTGACCGAGAGCCCGGCCAGTGCGGACCTGGCGGCCTTCACAATCGGCAGGCGCAGCGTGTTCTCGACGATCAGCCTGATGACGCCCAGCGCCGCCCGCCTCAGCGCGTAGGGGTCCTTGCTCCCCGTCGGCTTCTCGTCGATCGCCCAGAATCCAACCAAGGTGTCGAGCTTGTCCGCCAGCGCCACAGCCACACTCACCGGATCGGTCGGCACGCGATCCGTTGGCCCCTGCGGCTTCCAGTGCTCTTCGCTCGCCGCAGCGACGGACGCATCCTCGCCCTGCGCCAGCGCGTAGTACTTGCCCATCAGGCCCTGAAGCTCGGGGAATTCACCGATGACTTCCGTGAGCAAATCGGCCTTCGCGAGATGCGCGGCACGCTTTGCCTTCTCGACATCGGCGCCAACGAGTGGCGCGATCTCGGCGGCAAGCCGCTCGATGCGCCTGATCCGTTCCGCCTGCGTGCCGAGCTTCTCGTGGAACACGATCTGCTCGAACTTCGGCAGCCGGTCTTCCAGCCTGGTCTTCAGGTCCGTCTCATAGAAGAACTTCGCATCACTCAGCCGCGGCCGGATCACGCGCTCGTTGCCGGCAACGATGGTCTTGCCGCCGTCGGTGGCTTCGAGATTGGCCGTCAGCACGAACTTGTTGGTCAATTTCCCGGTCTTGGGATCCCTGACAACAAAGCACTTCTGGTTGTTGCGGATGGTGGCGCGGATCACTTCGTCCGGAATCGCCAGGAATTCCTGCTCGAACGATCCCATCATGACGACGGGCCATTCGACGAGGCCGGAGACCTCGTCGAGCAGCACCTGATCCTCGACCAGCTCGAGGCCCTGCGCGAATGCCAGCTCCTTGGCGTCCTCGAGGATGATGTCCTTGCGCGCCTGCGGATCGAGGATGACCTTTGCGGCCTTCAGCTTGGCCTCGTAATCCTCGAAGCGGCGCACGGAGATCGCGCCGGGTGCCATGAAGCGGTGGCCGTAAGTGGTCTGCCCGGCCCCGATGCCGTCGATGGAGAACTTCACGACATCGGGCTCCTCGGTCTCGAGCCCGAAGGTCGCTGTGATCGCGTGCAGCGGGCGCACCCAGGACAGCGAGCCTGATTTGGCCGAACGCGCGCCCCAGCGCATCGATTTCGGCCACGGGAAGGTGCGGATGATCACCGGCAGCATCTCGGCGATCACGTCGATCGCAGGACGGCCGGGCTTTTCGATCAGCGCGATGTAGAAATCGCCCTTCGGATCTTTCTGGATCGTCGCTTCATCCAGCGATTTGAGACCGGTCGCCTTCAGAAAGCCCTGCACCGCCGCATCCGGCGCACCGATCTTCGGGCCGCGACGTTCGGTCTTCAGGTCGGGCTGGCGCGCGGGGATGCCGTGCACGGTCAGCGCGAGGCGCCGCGGCGTCGCGAACGCCTTGGCGCCCTCATAGACGAGGCCCTCGGCGACGAGCTTGTCGGTCACCATGCGGCGCAGATCGTCCGCCGCCTTCCCCTGCATGCGCGCGGGGATTTCTTCGGAGAACAGTTCGAGGAGAAGATCGGGCATCAGACCGTCCTGCCCGTTTCGGTGTGGATCCACGCCTCGCCGCAGGCCTTCGCCAGATCGCGCACGCGCGCGATGTAGCTCTGCCGCTCGGTCACCGAGATGACGCCGCGGGCATCGAGCAGGTTGAACACGTGACTCGCCTTGATGCACTGGTCGTAGGCCGGCAAGGCCATCAGATGTTCCTTCGCATTGCCACCCTCGCGCCAGCCGGCAGCGAGATATTTCTTGCAGGCGTCCTCGGCCATCCTGAACTGCTCGAACAGCATCGCGGTGTCGGCATATTCGAAATTGTGCCGCGAATATTCCTGCTCGGCCTGCAGGAACACGTCGCCATAGGTGACCTTGTCGGCGCCCTCGCGTCCGTTGAAGTTGAGGTCATAGACGCGGTCGACGCCCTGCACATACATCGCGAGGCGCTCGAGCCCGTAGGTGAGTTCGCCCGACACCGGTGCGCATTCGACACCGGCGACCTGCTGGAAGTAGGTGAACTGCGAGACTTCCATGCCGTCGCACCAGCATTCCCAGCCGAGGCCCCAGGCACCGAGCGTGGGGCTCTCCCAGTCGTCCTCGACGAAGCGGATGTCGTGAACGGCCGAATCGATGCCGATCGCGGCCAGCGACTTCAGGTACAGCTCCTGAAGGTTCGGCGGCGACGGCTTCATGATGACCTGGAACTGATAGTAGTGCTGCATCCGGTTGGGGTTTTCGCCGTAGCGGCCGTCCTTGGGCCGCCGCGAGGGCTGCACATAGGCCGCGTTCCAGGGCTTCGGGCCCAGCGCGCGCAGGGTGGTGGCGGGATGGAAGGTGCCGGCGCCCATTTCCATGTCGTAAGGCTGCAGGATGACGCAGCCCTGCTCGGCCCAGAATCGCTGGAGGGCCAGGATGAAACCCTGGAACGACCGTTCCGGGCGCATGTGATCAGGCAGGGCGTCCATCGTCACGTCAGGTCTCGCGAGGGGGGATTGAAGCGCGCGGGACCGTATCGGCGGCGGCCAATGGAATCAAGGCGATGCGGGGTGTTTCGTTCTTGCCTCGCCCCGCTTGCGGGGAGAGGCTGAAATTCGCGCGTCGCGCGGATTTGCGGTGAGAGGGATTCTCCGCGTACTGGCGTCTTTCGAGCTTGCGGAGACAGCCCCTCACCCCAACCCTCTCCCCGCAAGAGCGGGGCGAGGGGGTTTCAAGTCCTAGCCCGGGCGGTAGGCTCCGGTGACGGGGTCGCGGCGCAGGGTCTTGATTTCGCTTGAACGCGCGGCCTCGGCCCCGCGGGCAAGCCGCGCCTCCTCCAGTTCCCGGTTGATCTGGATGGCGGTCCTGTAGGCCCAGCGGACCACGGCCAGGCCACCCAGGACGCCTGCGAATGCGATCAGCGGCGGCATCGGTCGATCCTTGTCGTTCACGTCGGTCAGGCCCCCAATGGGAGGTATTCTCGCCGAAGACAGCCTGCGCCGCAATTGCGCTTTTGGGGCTAAATGGCGCGCTCAAATCCACGTGTTCAGAACCCGAATCTGGCCCAGATCGCCCTGGTTTCCAGCGCCGAGATCAAATCGTCGGGGAGTCCGCCCAGCCCGTCCAGCAACGCCAGCTGCCCTGCCCCCGGCGCGCGCCGGCCGAGCAGGCCGGAGAGCATGCCGCTCGCGGGCGCGATCACCGGCGTCAGCACCTTCTCACCATAACGCACGCGCAGGGTCGACCTGAGATCGCCGACGGCGTCGGCAAGGCCGAGTCCAACAGCGGTCTCGCCGGCCCAATATTCGCCGGTGAACAGTTCGTCGTCGGGCCCCCTGAGGCGTCCGCCCCGGCTCTGCTTCACCAGCGCGATGAAGATCGCATGGATCTCGCGCTGGATCGCCTTCAGCCGAGCGACGTCGTCGGGATTCTCCGGCAGGAATGGATCGAGCATCGCCTTGTGGCTGCCGGCCGTGTAGAGCCGCCGCTCGACCCCGATCTTCTTGATCAGCCCTTCGAGGCCGAAGCTGCCACCGACGACGCCGATCGAGCCGAGGATCGAGGACGGGTCGCAATAGATCTCGTCGCCCGCGCAGGCGATCATGTAGCCGCCGGACGCCGCGACGTCCTCGACGAACACCAGGACCGGCAGCTTCTTCTCGGCGGCGAGCTGACGGATGCGCAGATAGATCTGCCGCGACTGCACCGGCGAGCCGCCCGGCGAGTTGATCACCAGCGCCACCGCCTTGGCGTTCCTGGTGCCAAAAGCGCGCTCGAGCATCTTGGCGACGCCTGACAGCGTCATGCCTGGCCGCAGCGGCGTCACCGCGCCGATCACGCCAGACAGACGGACCACGGGAACGACGGCAACACCCCGCCTCAATCGCGCGGGAAGCAGGCTCATCAGGCGATCGAGCATTCCAGGCCGTCCCGCGCGATCACTTATTTGTTCACTCATGCCGTTACCTCGAATTAACCATTCCTTATCACGCCACTGTCATTGGATTGCGGGGCACGCCTTTTGCATTCTTGCGTTGGGGCTGCAATGACGCAGCGGGAGAGCATCATGAAAATCTATCTGCTGATTTTGCTGATCGGTACACTCCTCACCGCGGTCCGTTTCACCTCGACGCCGGACCGGCAGTCGGAAACGGCTCCGCACTAACTCGGTTCCGACGACGACGCGGGCGGTGGAACTGCCCGCTCAAGGCCGCGCCAGCGGCAATCCTCCCCTTCCAGCCATTATCTCCTGCACCCATTTGTTGGGCACACCTGACTCATCTTTGAGCAGCAGCGCGGCGTGCAGCCGTGTCGGCGCGCGCCCGCCCTTGGTGGCCCGCACCAGGATCCGGATCGCTGACGCCGCCGCGTCGGCGTGAACCGGCAGGATCTCGACACTGCCGAAGCCGCGCTCGAGTGCCCTCAACACCTCGGCGATCCCGTCGGCCCGCCAGATCATCACCAGCCGTCCATTCGATTTCAGCAGCCGCCGTGCCACATGGACCCATCCCTCCAGCGTCGTTGCAGTCGCGACATGCGCGCGCTGGCGCACGCTGTCCGGCGAGGCGCGGTGCCTCGAGGGATCGTTGAAGGGCGGGTTCATCATCACGACATCGGCACTGTCGGGCGCGAGCCCGGCGTCCGCGAACGCTGCCGCGCCGGCCTCGACGTCGAGCACGATCACGTCGGCCATGATCGCATTGACGCCGGCGTTATTCCGCGCCAGCTCCGCCAGGCCAGCGTCGACCTCGACCAGTGCGAGGTCGACATCGCCCACGCGCCGCGCCACCGCCAGCCCGGCCGCGCCGACGCCGGCGCCGAGATCGACGACGCGATCGCCCGGCCGCGCCGGCGTGGCCGCGGCCAGAAGGATCGCGTCATGGCCGGCGCGATGACCGGCCCGCGGCTGCCGCAGCGTCAATTGCCCGCCGAGGAATCCATCCTCGGTGACGGCGGAAGACGGCCTATTCATCGGCCCGCAATTCGTGGCCGAGGCCGGCCTCGGTCAGGAGCTGGCGCGCTTCGCGGTTGTCATCCTCATGCACCAGGATCCGGCGCGGCAGCACGCCGAGCGAGCCCTCGATGATGCTCATGTTCTGGTCCAGCACCAGATGGTGGATGTTGGCGCTGTCGAGCAGCGCGCCGACGGCGGAGACCAGCACCATGTCGTTGGTCCGAACCAATTCCCGCAAATCCAGCTCTCCTCTGCCCCCGGCTGTCCGGGCGTCGCGCCACATGTCAACAATTTCGTGGCCTTGCCGCTTCACCGCGCAGTTTCTATTGTTATAGCTGAGGATAATGCGAATTCGGCAAAATTGGAGACCAGCGTGGCGGTTATTGTACCCTTCGAAAGCCCGTCCAATGCTTCGATCGACGGGCTGGTGGGACTTGTCGCCGCCGACATGGAGCGCGTCAACGCGACCATCATCTCGCGCACCGGCTCGGAGGTCACCATGATCCCCGAGGTCGCCAACCACCTGATCTCGTCCGGGGGCAAGCGGCTGCGCCCGATGCTCACCCTGGCGATGGCCCAATTGTCTGACTATTCCGGCGACGGCCACGTCAAGCTCGCCGCCGCGGTCGAATTCATGCACACCGCGACCCTGCTGCATGACGACGTCGTCGACGAAAGCGAGCTGCGCCGCGGCAAGCTGTCGGCGCGGATGCTGTGGGGCAACGAGGCGAGCGTCCTCGTCGGCGACTTCCTGCTCGGCCAGGCTTTCCGCATGATGGTCGAGGTCGGCTCGCTGCGCGCGCTCGACATTCTCTCTGCAGCCGCCGCCACCATTGCCGAGGGCGAGGTGATGCAGCTCGCCGCCGCCAAGAACACCGCGACCACCGAGGACGAATATCTCGCCGTCATCAGAGGCAAGACCGCCGAGCTGTTCGCCGCGGCCTGCGAGGTCGGTCCCGTGATCGCCAACCGCCCCAAGGCCGAGCAGACCGCCTGCCGCTCGGTCGGCATGAATCTCGGCATCGCCTTCCAGCTGGTCGACGACGTGCTCGACTATGGCGGCAAGTCCGCCAAGCTCGGCAAGAATGTCGGCGACGATTTCCGCGAGGGCAAGATCACGCTGCCGGTGGTGCTCGCCTTCCGTCGCGGCAACGACACCGAGCGCAAGTTCTGGGTCCGCGCGCTCGAGCGCGGCGAGATCGGCGCCAGCGATCTCGATCACGCGATCGGGCTGATGACCAAGCATCGCGCGCTGGAGGACACGATCAGCCGCGCCCAGCACTATGGCGCGATGGCCGTCGACGCGCTCGCGCTGTTCCCGCCCTCGCCGATGAAGACGGCACTGGAAGAGGTGGTGGCGTTCTGCCTGGCAAGGTCGCATTAGGCTGACGGATCCGCTGCGCGCCACGCTCACCGATGATCGAGCCGGGCGATGACAACTTTGGATGAGGACGCAGCTTCGCGGTCTCGCGACATATTTGCCCGAGCTTTGCTCTTCGCTTTCGCCGCTCTGCGAGCAGAGGGCGCAGGGAAAGCCGGGTGCCGATCGCACCCATGGGCCCCGAGCAACAAAGATAGCTCGGGGGTAGGACCACAGGTGTAACCGGAAACATCCCGGCTTTCCCTGCGCGATGGTTTACGGCTTATACGTGCTCTCCCCGGCGAGACTGGGCTCTTTTGTCACCGTCATCAGCAAGAGACATCGCCCTCACTGACGAGACACCTGCCACTAGGGCGTCAGGCCTGCACGATTTCGCCGTCCGCCATCTGCCACGACCGTCAATCGCGACATCGGCGTCCACCGCATCCCACCACAACACTCGTGACGATCGCGAAGCGCCCCTCAATCGGGTGAGACGCGCGGAATTGAACATCTGATTTGCCCGACGACGGAAGCGCCGTTTTGCCCGTCGGGTTGATTTGTCGCACCCGGCCGCGCCGCATCCTCAGCTCAGCGTGCCCGCATGCACCCACCAGCCGGGGCGATCGGCGCGCAGTCTGTCGCCGGCGGCTTCGGCGGCGGCGTCATCGGCGAAGATCGCAAAGCACGTGGCACCGGAGCCCGACATGCGGGCGAGGCGGACGCCTGCGGATGCGCGCAGCGCTGCGAGCACCTCGCTGATCACAGGCTCGATGCGCGCCGCGGGAGCTTCGAGATCGTTGGTGCCGCCTGCGAGCGCATCGATCCAGTCGTCGATCGCCACACCGGCTTCCGGCCAGGACGGCGTCTGCATCATCACGTCGGTCGCTCCGATCAGGAGCTCGCCATTGCGCAGACCGAGCGCGTTGAAGACGGCCCTGGTCGCGACCGGCACGCGCGGATTGACCAGCACGCAAGGCATCGTCGGCAGATCGAGCGGCAGCAGCGTCTCGCCCACGCCGGCCATGTCGCAGGCGCGCGAGGCGACGCAGACCGGCACGTCGGCCCCGGTCTGCAGCGCGACCTCCATGATCCTGGCATCGTCGAGCGCGAGCTCGTTGAGCCGCGCCAGCAATCGCAGCGCGGCCGCGGCATCCGCGGAGCCGCCGCCGATGCCGGCCGCGACGGGGAGCACCTTCTCCAGCGTGAAGTGGCCGACCTCGAGATCCGCCACGCGCTCGCCGAGCAGGCGCGCGGCCTTGAGCACCAGATTGTCCGAGGTGTCGCCACAGGCAGCGGCCAGCGGCCCTTCCATCGTCAGCCCCAGCTCGGAGCCCGGCTCGAGCGTGAGCCGATCGGCGCAATCGGCAAACGCGACGACGCTTTCCAGGTCGTGAAATCCGTCGACGCGCCGCCCGATCACCCGCAGCGTCAGGTTGACCTTGGCACGCCCTTCTTCAACTAGCGCCGGCACGGCGATAAACCCCTAAAAAAACAAAGATCGTGATGCGATTAGCGTAAATCGCACCACGATCCTATCTCTTTGTTTGAGCAGAAATTCCGTGCTCTTCCCCCTCTTTCGCGTGCGGAGCGCGAGCTTCGCCCGTCTCGACCCGAAGCGGGAGAGGTGATGGAGGCCTCAGCCCTCCCGACTAGCCGCCCTTGCCGTCGTCATCCTTCTTCTTGTCGGCGGAGGCGGCCGCCGGCGAGTTGTCCTCGGGCAGGCCGTTCTGGATCTTGGCCTCGATCTTCGGCAGCTCTTCCGGCTCGGGCTTGAGGTCGCGCGCATGGGCCCATTGGAACTTGGCCTCCAGCGTGCGGCCGACGCGCCAGTAGGCGTCGCCGAGATGGTCGTTGATGGTCGGATCCTCGGGCTTGAGGTCGATCGCGCGCTCGAGGTTCTTCACCGCCTCATCGTAATTGCCGATGCGGAAATAGGCCCAGCCGAGCGAGTCCACGATGTAGCCGTCGTCGGGACGCTGATCGACGGCCCGCTTGATCATCTTCATGCCTTCGTCGAGATTGACGCCCTGGTCGATCCAGGAATAGCCGAGATAGTTCAGCACATGCGGCTGCTCGGGCTGCAGCTCGAGCGCCTTGCGCATGTCGGCCTCGGCCTTGGTCCACTGCTTGGAGCGCTCCTCGCAGATGCCGCGATAGTAGTAGGTGACCCAGGCGTTCTTGTCGCCCTCGGGCGGCAGCGCGTCGATCGCCTTGGTGTAGGTGCCGGAGCAGTCCGCGAACTTCTTGCGGCCGCGCTCGATATTGCCGAGCGCCATGATCGCCTCGACGTCCTTCGGCGCGTCTGCGGTGACTTCCTTCAGAATCTTGATCGCCTCGTCGCTGCGGTCGGCGGCGTCGAGATCGGTCGCAAGCTGGATCTGCGAATTGCGCTTCAGCGGCGAGGACGCCGGCATCCGCTCGTAGACCTTGATCGCCATCTGCGGCTTCTTCACCGATTCATAGAGATCGGCGAGCGAGAGCAGCGCCAGCGGATGGTTGGGCTGCAGATAGAGCGCAAGCTGCAGGTAGACCAGCGCCAGATCCTCACCGCCGCGCCGCGTCAGCGTCGCCCCGATGCCGTACAGCGCCTCGGCGGCGCCGGCCTGCGCCGACTCGACCAGCGGCGGCAGCTTCTTGCCGGCCTTGGTCTCCTTGATGCCCTCGAGCACCAGGGGATGGCGCGGCAGCTTCTTGTCGAAGGCCTCGTACAGCGCGGTCGCCGACGCGGCGTCCTTGTTGCGCGAGGTCCAGCGCGCATATTCGTCGACCGTGCGCAGCATCGAATCATCGAGCTTGTAGGCGCGCTCGAACCGGGTGCCGGCATCCTTGTCCTTGCCGGCGAGCTCGAGGATCATGCCGGCATGCAGGTCCTTGAAGATCGGGTACCATTCCGGCCCGGTCAGCTTGTCGATGCCGGCAACCGCTCCCTTGACGTCGCCGGCGCCATAGCTCGCCCAGGCCGACAGCAGCGTCGCCACCAGGTCGGTGATCGGGCCGCGGACCGACTGGTTGATGTTGGATTCGGCCGCCGAATATTTCCTGGCCTTGAGATCGCGCACACCGATCACGAGGCGGGCGACGCGGTTGGACTTGTCCTGGGTCAGGATGCGCTCGGCGAGCTTGACCGCCTCGTCGATGTCGCCGTCGGCGAGCGAGGAGATGAAGGCGCGATCGAGCAATTCGGAATTCTTCGGGTCGGTGCGCAGCGCCGAGCGGTAGAACGCAGCAGCCGAGGCCGCGTCGCG
Source organism: Bradyrhizobium jicamae (assembly GCF_018130215.1). Taxonomy (GTDB): domain Bacteria; phylum Pseudomonadota; class Alphaproteobacteria; order Rhizobiales; family Xanthobacteraceae; genus Bradyrhizobium; species Bradyrhizobium jicamae_A. The sequence goes on along the minus strand of NZ_JAFCKQ010000002.1, from coordinate 348,844 downwards.
CTCGACGCTGGCGTGGCGGGCCGCCAGGTAGCTGCCGGAGGTGGTCAGCGACTTCAGGTCGGTCTTGCTCGGAAACTGCGCCGCGTTGTCGGAGGGATGCTCCGGCGTTTGCGCCAACAGCTGGCCTGGCGCAGCAAGCGCGGCAGCGGCGATGAGGGCAATCGTCAGGCGGTTGAAACGGGTGGACAGCATCACGGTCGCCTTGCTCCAGGGATTACGGCCAAGATCGTTCTGACCAGATCTTGCCTGCGGTCAGTCTCGAATGCGAACCCAAGCGGCGGCATCACGGCCAGCGACAATGCCGCTTTTGGCGTTCAACCGCAAGGATAGGCGTGACGAATCGATTGGCAGATTAAGCCTTTAGGCCCGCCGATCCAGCCAGCCCCATCGCAAAACGCTGGTACTGTGGCGGTATCGTGACCGGAGCAGGCACGGAAACGTCCGTTCCGATCAAATGTCGGAACGGGACCTGTTCCCGATGTTTCCAAAGTGGCCGCTCCGATTACATCGCCTCGTAGTTCGGGCCGCCGCCGCCCTCCGGGGGAACCCATGTGATATTGCCGTTGGGGTCCTTCACGTCGCAGGTTTTGCAGTGGACGCAGTTCTGGGCGTTGATCTGGTAGCGCGGCCCGGAGGCCTCCTCGACCCATTCATAGACGCCGGCCGGGCAATAGCGGTTGGATGGGCCGGCGAACACGTCGTGCTCCGAGGTCTTCTGCAGGTTCATGTCGGCGACCTTGAGGTGGACCGGCTGGTCTTCCTCATGGTTGGTGTTGGACAGGAACACCGACGACAGCTTGTCGAACGAGATCTTGCCGTCCGGCTTCGGATAGACGATCGGCTGATGCTGCTTCGACGGGTCGAGCGTCTTGCGATCGGGCTTGGCGTGCGACAGCGTGCCGAACAGCGAGAAGCCGAACAGCTGATTGGTCCACATGTCCAGTGCGCCGAGCGGAACGCCGAGCAAGGTGCCGAACTTCGACCACAGCGGCTTGACGTTGCGGATCCTGAACAGGTCCTTGCCCACAGCAGAGTCGCGCCAGGAATTCTCGTAGTCGACGACCTCGTCATTGGCGCGGCCGGCAGCGAGTGCCGCAGCGACGTGCTCGGCGGCGAGCATGCCGGTGCCCATCGCATTGTGCACGCCCTTGATGCGCGGCACGTTGACGAAGCCCGCGGCGCAGCCGACCAGCGCGCCGCCCGGGAAGGTCAGCCGCGGCACCGACTGGTAGCCGCCCTCGGTGATGGCGCGCGCGCCATAGGCGAGCCGCTTGCCGCCCTCGAACACATCGCGGATCGACGGATGCGTCTTGAAGCGCTGGAATTCATCGAACGGCGACAGATACGGGTCGTCGTAATTCAGATGCACGACAAAGCCGACCGCGACACGGTTGTCGTCGTAGTGATAGAGGAACGAGCCGCCACCGGTCGAATTGTTCAAGGGCCAACCGAACGAGTGCTGGATCAGGCCCTTCTGGTGCTTCGCCGGATCGATCTGCCAGACTTCCTTCAACCCGATGCCGAATTTCGGCGGCTCGCTCTTGGCGTCGAGCCGGTATTTCGCGATCAGCTGCTTGGACAGCGAGCCGCGCGCGCCCTCCGCGAACAGCGTGTATTTGCCGAGCAGCTCCATTCCGCGGGTGTATGAGTCCTTGTGCGTGCCGTCCCTGGCAATGCCCATGTCGCCGGTCGCGATACCCCGAACCGCGCCCTTGTCGTCGTACAGCACCTCGGCGGCGGCAAAGCCCGGATAGATCTCGACGCCGAGCGCCTCCGCCTTCGGCGCCAGCCAGCGGCAGACATTGCCGAGCGAGCCGATGTAGCAGTGATGATTGTCCATCAACGGCGGCATCGCGAAATTCGGCAGCCGGATGTGATTGTCGCCGAACATCCAGTAGAACCGGTCTTCCTTGACCTGCGTCTTCAACGGACAGTCAGGGTCCTCGCGCCAATCCGGGATCAGTCTGTCGAGCGAGATCGGATCGATCACCGCGCCCGAGAGAATGTGCGCGCCGACCTCGGACCCCTTCTCCACCACGACGACAGACAATTCGGGATTGACCTGCTTGAGCCGGATCGCGGCCGACAGGCCCGACGGGCCGGCGCCGACGATGACGACGTCGAATTCCATGGACTCGCGAGGGGGAAGTTCTTCAGCACTCATGATCTGATCTCAGCCCGTTGAGAACGCTTCTAAGCTTTTCAAGGTCGTTGTTTCCGATTTTTGACGCAAGGACAACCATGGAATTGCGCATCTCGCGGTTTCGCGTCGACGCAATCGGCCCTAAACTGCCGATATCATGCCCCCGACGCCAGAACCCGCGCCTACATTGAAGCAATTGCTGGCCTTTTACCTCGAGGCCGGGGTCGATTGCGCGCTTGTCGACGAGCCGATCAACCGGCTGGAGGAGCCGGATCGTGCTCCGGCGCCCGCGGCCGCGCAGCCGTCCGCAACGCCCGGTCCGCTGCGCCCCCCGCCTGCGCCGACGCCGTCCGTTCCGCGTAGCGAAATCAGCGTCTCGCCGGATGCGGCTATCGCTACCGCGCGCGAGGCGGCGCGCACCGCGCCGACGCTCGAAGCCTTGCGCGCGCTGCTGGAGAATTTCGACGGCTGCGCACTGAAGCAGACCGCGACGAAGCTGGTGTTCGCCGACGGCAATCCGGCGGCGCGCGTGATGTTCGTCGGCGAGGCGCCGGGCCGCGACGAGGACATCGAGGGCCTGCCCTTCGTCGGCCGTTCGGGAAAACTGCTCGATCGCATGATCGCAGCGATCGGGCTCGACCGCAGCAAAGCCTACATCGCCAACGTGATCCCGTGGCGGCCGCCCGGCAACCGCACACCGACACCGCAGGAAACGCAAATCTGCCTGCCGTTCATCCAGCGCCAGATCGAGCTGGTCGATCCCGACGTGCTGGTGACGCTCGGCAATCCCTCGACCCAGGCGCTGCTGTCGACGCGCGAGGGCATCATGCGCACGCGCGGCAAATGGTTCGACTACGACACCGGCACGCGTTCGATCCGCGCCATCGCCACGTTCCACCCGGCCTATCTGCTGCGCTCGCCGTCCTACAAGAAGATGACGTGGCTCGATCTGCGCGCGATCGCGAAGGCGTTGCAAGGAGCGAATGCGTAAGGGCTTCAGTTATTCGTAGCCCGGATGAAGCGCAGCGCAATCCGGGGCAGATTATCCGCGGAGACCTTTCCCGGATTACGCTGCGCTCCATCCGGGCTACGGCAACGATGACTACCCCTTCGGCCGCACGATGGCCCAGCCGATCCGCAGCACGGGCAGCCGTCCGTTGACCAGCCGGTCGAAGGCGCGCGGAACTTCCGGCACAATGCCGGGAAAGCGCTGCGCGATCTCTGGCGGCGGGGTGCCGGCGGTGTCCTGTGCCCGCCACACCACGACGCCGCCGGTCTGGTTGAATTTCGCGATCGACAGCCAGGGCGTCCGCTGCGGGCTGGCGTCGAGCAACAGATGCGGCCGGCGCCCATCCAGCGCGATGAGGCTCGCCAGTTGCGGATCTCCGGCAACCGCGCGCAGGCGCTGGTTGGTGCGGCGTTCATAGCTGTCGTCGAAGAAGCGTCCCATCGCGACCGCCGGCAGCGAGGTCGGCGCCTCCGTCGTGCTGGTCCAGGGCAGGAACAGCGCCGCGGCGATCGCGGCGAGGCCGGGCCCCGCCACGGCGAGCGCCCAGACCGTGCGCAATAACCGCTGCCGCCGCAGATGAACCAGGTCGCCGGTCGCGACCACCACCGCCAGTCCCGACATCAGCAGCACGACGCCGGCGCCACCGAACACGCGGTCGAAATTGAACAGGCCCGCAACGAAGCTGCCGATGATCGCCGGCGCGAAGGCGAAGAAATAGACGAATTGTTGCGCCAGCGGCCCGACCGGCGGGCGATAGATGATCGGCGCATCCTCCGGCCCGCGGGCGAACCAGCCGGAATTGAGGATCGCGAGCAGCACGACGGCGACCATCGCGACGATCAACCCGCCGAGCACGACGCCCCAGCGCGTGGCGCGGGCGCCGAGACCGGCGATCGCGGGCAGCGGCGGCAGCGCCATTACATCGGCGCGGATCAGCCAGATCAGATAGGGCAACGCCAGCACGACGATGACGAGCAGCGCATACAGCGGATCGACCGACATCAGGGTGCGCCGCCCGCGCGCGGTCGCGAGTGCAAAGCCTGCGACGAGAAGGATCATGCCGATTGCCGCCGGCGTCGTCAGCAAGAGCAAGCCGCAATCGATCGACCAGGCGAACCAGGCGCTGCGCCGGTTCTGCCCGATCAGTTGCCAGGAGTGCAGCAGCAGCAGCGCCCAAAGCGGCCGTGCCAGGATCAGCGGGCCGAACTCGACGCTCGGCGAGGAAAACACCACCACCGTCATCGATAACAGCACCGCGAGCACCGCCTGCGGCCCGCCGACGATGGCACGCGCCAGGTGATAGAAGACGATGAAGGTCGCGACCGCGCAGACCTGCGCCAGCAGATAGACGCCGAACATGTGATCGCCGACGGCGCGGAAGGCGATATCGGCCAGCCAGAACGACAGCGGCGGCCCCATGTCGGTGCCGACCTGATATTCGCGGCCGAACGCCAGCACGGTGGCGAGATCGCCGGGCGGGCTGCCGTAGAGGATCAGGGGAACGAGCAGCCAGATCGCGGCCTGCGCCAGCACCACGATCCAGACCACCAGCCGTGGCCGGGCCCGGATCAGTTCGACAACCAGGGAGGTAAACCGCATGAAACGCCTGAAATGCCCAGCCACCCGCGTCAGCGGCGCAATCCGATCCGGGGGATTTGATACCGGGCGACGGCGACGGTGGCAACGGCGGCGGATGTGTTCAATGGTTGAAGCGGACCGCCGCCCCAATCTCCGCGTCATGCCCCCGCGCGTGCGGGGCATCCAGCACGCCGCGGCCTCGCGGCTGCCGCACAACCATCGCTGGACTACTGGGTCGCCTGGCCAAGCCGGGCGATCACGGTGGAGAACGGGCGCAAGCCAGCGCCTGGCCTATGCCGCTTCGGATGCGGCGGCTTCGCTTTCCGCATCCACTGTGAACAGGTCGGGTTCGGCCGGGACCGGGAAATGTTTCAGCCGCGCCGCGACGACGGGGGCGAAGAAGCTGCGGTGATGGGCGCTGGGGCCGAGGCGGTCGAGCGCCTCGAGATGCTCGGGAACCGCGTAGCCCTTGTGCTGCTCGAAGCCGTAGCCGGGGCAATCGAGCGCCAGCGCGCTCATCAGCCGGTCGCGCGTCACTTTCGCGATGATCGAGGCCGCCGCGATCGATAACACGAGCCCGTCGCCACCGATCACGGCCTCGCAGTCGCAGGGCGTGGCGAGCCTGTCACGGCCGTCGACGAAGACGTGCTTCGGCATCTCCGGCAGCGCGTGCACGGCGCGCGCCAGCGCCCACAGCGAGGCGCGGAGGATATTGTCGCGGTCTATGCGCGCACGCGACGCCACGGCGACCGAGAAGGCGGCAGTGGCGCAGATCTCCTCGAACAGTTCCTCGCGGCGTTCCGCGGTCAGCCGCTTGGAATCGTCGATGCCCTTTGGAATACGGTTCGGGTCGAGCACCACGGCAGCAGCGACCACGGGCCCGGCGAGCGGGCCGCGCCCGGCCTCGTCGCAGCCGGCGATCGGCCAGACGCCGCGCTTGATCAGCGCGCGCTCGCGCCGAAAGCTCGGCCGCACGATCACGCGCTTCTCCGCCTTGGCGGGCTCGGCCGGCTTTTTCGCTAACGTTTTCGCTAACGTTTTCTTGGCGGACTTGTCCCGAATCATGCGGGGATCGTGATCAAGCCCGGCCCGCCGCGCAACCGGGAACCTGCCGTCCGTCCCCGCAATTCAAACTGCCGATCGCTCGGCCTCACCTCTCCACGTAAGAACGGGGCGAGGGAGCGCGGGAACGTCGCGGTCGGCCGGTTAGTCGGGCAGCGACACCCGCCCGTCGTCGCCGACGGTAAAGCCCGGCGCACGCACCACTTCCCAGGCGTGGCCGTCGGGATCGGCGAAATATCCGCAATAGCCGCCATAGCTGGTCGGCTGTGCAGGGTTCAGCAGTCTTGCGCCTTTCGAGAGTGCGAACGCCATCACGGTATCGACCTCGGCATCGTCGCGGCAGTTCCAGGCGATCGAGACGCCGTGAAACGTCGTCGGCCGCGGCTGATCGGGCATGGCGGCATCCGCGGCAAGCAGATGCCACGGAAACAGCCCGAGCACGGTGGCGCCGGTTTCGAAGAAGGCGACCTCCTCGCCGGTCGCGCGCATCTTCCTGGTGAAGCCGAGCGCCTCATAGAACGCGATGCTGGCGCGCATGTCGGTGACGCCGAGGGTCAGGACGGTGAAGCGCGGGGCTGGGATGGTACTCATGCTGGCACTCTCTATTTGCATTGTTCGTAGCCTGGATGGAGCGAAGCGAAATCCGGGAACGTCGTTCCGCGGGGGAGCAGTCCCGGATTTCGCCGCGCTGCATCCGGGCTACGGAACCCTCCCTAGAACAAGCTCAGCTGCTGCCCGTTGCGTTTCGGCTTCGCGAAATGGTCCGTCGTCAGCTTGGTGCGGCGCTTGTTCAGCCCGAGCTTCTCGCAGGCGATCTCGAAGCGGCGGCCGATCATCCAGGCCATCGGACCGGTGCCCTTCATCCGCGAACCCCATTGCGAGTCGTAGTCGCGGCCGCCACGCATGTCGCGGATCAGCGTGAAGACGTGACGGTAGCGGTCGGGATAGTTCGCCATCAGCCATTCGCGGAACAGGTCGCGGACCTCCAGCGGCAGGCGCAGCAGCACGTAGCTCGCCTCCTTGGCGCCGGCATGGGCCGCGGCATCGAGGATCCGTTCGATCTCGGAATCGTTCAGCGCCGGGATCACGGGAGCGACCATGACCGTAGCAGGGATGCCGGCCTCCGCGAGCCGCTTGATCGCCTCCAGCCGCTTCGGCGGCGTCGACGCGCGCGGCTCCATTGTACGCGCGAGCTTCGGATCCAGCGTCGTCACCGAGAGCGCGACCTTGACCAGATTGCGCTTCGCCATCCGCGCCAAAATGTCGATGTCGCGGGTCACCAGCGCCGATTTGGTCACGATGCCGACCGGGTGGCCTGCGCGCTCGAGCACTTCGAGAATGCCGCGCATGATCTTCCGCTCGCGCTCGATCGGCTGATAGGGATCGGTGTTGGTGCCGATCGCGATCATCCGCGGCTCGTAGTCCGGTGCTGCCAGCTCCTTTTCGAGCAGTTCCGGCGCGTCGGGCTTGGCGAGCAGCTTCGATTCGAAGTCGAGCCCCGGCGACAGGCCGAGATAGGCGTGGGTCGGCCGCGCGAAGCAGTAGACGCAGCCGTGCTCGCAGCCACGATAGGGATTGATCGAGCGGTCGAAGCCGATGTCGGGCGAGTCGTTGCGGGTGATCACCTTGCGCGAGGTGTCGATCGCGACCGTGGTCTTGAATGGCGGCAGATCGTCGAGGCTCTGCCAGCCGTCGTCGAAGGCGACCCTCGCCTCGGCCTCGTAGCGGCCAGAGGCGTTGGATTGCGCGCCGCGGCCGCGCCGCCGCTCGCTTTCGATCGCGACCGCAAGCTCCGGAAACGGGGAAGGCGCACCCGCCGGGTTATCGGAGGGCGCCGTTACCGGCGGGTGCTTGAGGGCATGAGAGGATGCTCGGCTCATGCTGTGAAGCTATCACAGCAATAGAACAAATCAAGAACACGCGGCGTAAAAATCCACAAACCGTTGCCGCAAAAAACTGCAGCCCGAAAGGCTGCTTTGAATATGACAAGGTGATAACACAGCGCGGTTTTTCAACTTTCGAGCCGACGAAGACTCATGCTGAGCGTGATCATTCCGACTGACGGGGTCGAACGCACCGCGGTCGCGACGCTCGCGGCGCTGGTGCCGGGCGCAGCCGCCGGAATCATTCGCGAGGTGCTGCTGGTCGATCGCACCGATACCGACGTGATGGAGCGCGTCGCAGATGTCGCGGGCTGCCGCTTCATGCGCTTTTTGGGCAGCCGCGCGGCGGCGCTCGCTGCGGGCGCCAAGCAGGCGCGCTCACCCTGGCTGATGTTCCTGCATCCGGGTGCGGTGCTGGACGCCGGCTGGATCGAGGAAACAACCCAGTTCATCCAGATGGTTGCGACGAGCGGCAAGGACCGCGCCGGGGTCTTCCGCTACGCCCGCCCGCCCTACGCCGATCCCGGCCTGCGCGACGGCATCAAATTCGTCACCCGAATGATCGCCGGGCCCTCGGCCGAGCAGGGCCTGCTGATCGCACGCGACCATTATGAGCGTCTCGGCGGCTACCGGCCCGACGCGCCGCGTTCCGAGGCCCGGCTGTTGCGCCGGCTCGGTCGCTCTTCCCGCACCATGCTGCGCAGCCGGATCATGGTGGCGTAGCCGGATCATGGTCGCAATCGATACTTGCCAAAGTCAAATAATTATTTGACAATGGCAAATATCGGAGACGCCCCCATGACAGAGTCCGAAGGCCAGGTCGCCGCGGTGCGCGGCTTCAACCGTTTCTACACCCGCAAGCTCGGCGTGCTGGACCAGCATCTGCTGCAGAGTCCGTTTTCGCTGAGCGAGGCGCGCGTGCTGTACGAGCTTGCCCATCGCGAGGATGCGGCGGCCCGCGACATCGGGATCGAGCTCGGCCTCGACGCCGGCTATCTCAGCCGGATCGTCCAGAAATTCGATGACGACGGGCTGATCGTCCGCACGCCATTGCCGACCGACCGGCGGCAGGTCCGGCTCAACCTCACCACCAAGGGACGACAGGCCTTTGCGAAGCTGGATCGCGCATCCCACGACGAAGTTGCGACGATGCTGAATGGCCTCGACGGCGACAGGCGCGCCGCCGTCGTGCAGGCCATGGGCACGATCGAGCGGTCGCTGCAGCCACAGGCTGCGAGGCCGGCCGGCTTCCTGCTGCGCAGCCACCGCATCGGCGACATCGGCTGGGTGATCTCGCGCCAGGGACGCGCCTATGCGGAGGAATATGGCTGGGACATCAGCTACGAGGCCTTGGTCGCCGAGATCTGCGCGCAGTTCGTCAAGTCGTTCGATCCCGCCCGCGAGCATTGCTGGATCGCGGAGGTCGACGGCGAACCGGTCGGCTCGATCTTCCTGGTCAACGGGGGCGCCGGCGTTGCAAAACTGCGCCTGCTGCTGGTGGAGGAGAAGGCGCGCGGGCTCGGCGTCGGACGGGCGCTGGTCGAGCAATGCGTCCGCACCGCGCGTGAGAACGGCTACAAGAGGATGACGCTGTGGACCCAGAGCATCCTGGTCGCCGCGCGCGGCATCTACGCCCGCCAGGGCTTTCGCCGCGTCAAGGAAGAGAGGCACCACAGCTTTGGCGTGGACCTCGTCGGTGAGACCTGGGAGATGGATCTTTGAAGCCGCAGCGCTGCGATAAAGCGCGGCGCGTGACGGCTGAGCTCATCACACTCTATCACGGCGCGCTCACGCGCTGCGCGCGGAGGCCCATCGTGACGCCGTTCGGGGGATGTGGCGCGTCGTGGTGAGATTCGTCAGCGGCAGGCGATGAAGCCCGGAGGCTACGCACTCGCCCCCTTTGCCTTCGGACGGCGCAGATGCTCGTCGAGCCGCGGCATGATCTCGACGAAATTACAGGGGCGCGTGCGGTAGTCGAGCTGCGCGGCCAGAATGCCGTCCCAGCCGTCGCGGCAGGCACCGGGCGAGCCCGGCAGGCAGAAGATGAAGGTCGCGCCCGCAACGCCTGCGGTGGCGCGGCTCTGGATCGTCGAGGCGCCGATCTTGGCGTGGCTCAGCATGTGGAAGGCAATGGAAAAGCCGTCCATCCGCTTCTCGAACAGCGGCTCGATCGCCTCCGGCGTCACGTCGCGACCGGTGAAGCCGGTGCCACCGGTGGTGATGACGGCATCGATCCCTGTATCCGCAATCCAGCGCCTGACCACGGCACGAATCGCCTCGACATCGTCGTTGACGATCTCGCGGGCCGCGAGCTTGTGCCCGGCCGCCGTCAGGCGATCGGCGAGCGTGGTGCCCGACTTGTCATCGGCCAGCGCGCGGGTGTCGGAAATCGTCAGCACCGCGATATTCAGCGGGATGAAGGTCTTGGATTCGTCAATTGCAGACATTGCGTGTCCTCGCCGTCATTCCGGACAGGCCGCGCAGCGGACTGATCCGGAACCTCGAGATTCCGGTTTCGCCCTTCGGGCGCCCCGGAATGACGCCACTACCCACCGGCAAACGTGTTGCAGGACTGCACCGTGCCGTTCTTATAGCCGGTCATGAACCATTGCTTGCGCTGCGCGGCCGAGCCATGGGTGAAGGAGTCCGGCACCACCCTGCCCGTCGCCTGGCGCTGAAGCGTGTCGTCGCCGATCGCGTTCGCGGTGGTCAGTGCGGCGTCGATGTCGCCGGCCTCGAGGAAACCGGGCCGCTTCTTCTCTTCGCGGTTGACCCAGACGCCGGAGAGGCAGTCGGCCTGCAACTCGACCTTGACCTGCAAGGCATTGGCTTCCGCCTTGCTTCCGGCCTGCTGCTGCAGCCGCGTCACGCGCGGGATGATGCCGAGCAGGTTCTGGATGTGATGGCCGGCCTCATGCGCGATGATGTAGGCCGCGGTGAACTTGCAGGCATTGCCGGAGCAGCCGCGGAAACGCGTCTCGACCTCGCGGAAGAAGCTGGTGTCGAGGAAGATGGTCTTGTCGGGCGGGCAATAGAACGGGCCCATCGCCGACTGCGCCATGCCGCAGCGTCCGCCATTGGTGGCGTTGCGGAACAGCACGACCTTCGGACCGGTGTAGCTCTGGCCGGAGGCCTGGAAGATCTCGCTCCAGCGGTCGTCGATCTCGCCGAGGATGCCCGATATCATGCTGCCCATCTCGTCGGTCGGCGCGCCGCGCTTGACCTGGCCGCCACCCGACTGTCGGTCGGTCTGGTAGCTCGGCGCCTGCCCGCCGCCGGTGAGAATCTCCGCGCCGCCGATCAGGATGCGCGGATCGATGCCGAAGGCATAGCCGAGCAGGCCGAGCACGATGATGGTGCCGATGCCGAGCCCGCCGCCTCCCATCGGAAGGCCCAAACCACCGCCGCCGCCTCCGCCCATCCCGCCTTCGTCGCGACGGTCCTCGATGTCGTCGCTGCGGCGAAAATCATCGTAGCGCATGGCGGTTTCCCTTCATTCCAGTCAGCGGCCCAACGCGGGACAGCAGACGTAAAATTTCCGTTCTGTTAATCAATAGCTCGCCCGGCAAAAATTGCCTAGTGCGCGGATGCGCATTCGTCGGATGCGACATCGGCCGCGGCAACGCTGTTCCGTGCAGCCGAATCGCGACGGATTCGTGATGTTCGAAACTTTTCGCGCAACGCATTGATGCTGCAGCACGACACGACGGCGAAGCGCTACGCGGTGAGGCCGACGCGACACGCCGCTCGAAAGACGCTGCAATCTTTTACGCGAACATTTCCAATTAAGTCGATTTTTACTAAGGCCGGTCAATGTGTGGCCAGTCGGTTGTTTAGTCCCGCGTCGCCGACAGCGTCGCCTGAGTCAGAGTTCTTGAGTCATGGTTGTGTCGCGTCGCGGGGCGTCTGCAAGGGCGCCCCGCACTAAATTCGAGAGTACCCCGTCGTCTCGCATCGTCATCGGCGATTGCGTCGCGGAGATGTCGAAGCTGGAGGCCGGCTCGGTCGATCTGGTCTTCGCTGATCCTCCCTACAATCTGCAGCTCAAGGGCGACCTCAAGCGTCCCGACGAATCGCATGTCGATGCCGTCAACGACGACTGGGACAAGTTCTCGTCCTTTGCCGCCTATGACGATTTCACCCGCGCCTGGCTGCTCGCCTGCCGCCGCGTGATGAAGCCGTCGGCGACGCTGTGGGTGATCGGCTCCTATCACAACATCTTCCGCGTCGGCGCTGTCATGCAGGACCTCGGGTTCTGGCTGCTGAACGACATCGTGTGGCGCAAGTCGAACCCGATGCCGAACTTCCGCGGCCGCCGTTTCACCAACGCGCACGAGACCATGATCTGGGCCGCGCGCGACGAGAAGGCCAAGGGCTATACCTTCAACTACGAAGCACTGAAGGCCGCCAACGAGGACGTGCAGGCACGCTCCGACTGGCTGATCCCGCTGTGCACCGGCGAGGAGCGCCTCAAGGACGGCGACGGAAAGAAGGTTCATCCGACGCAGAAGCCCGAGCAGCTTCTGGCGCGCGTGCTGCTGTCGTCGTCGAAACCCGGCGACCTCGTGATCGATCCGTTCAACGGCACCGGCACCACGGGTGCGGTCGCCAAGCGCCTCGGCCGCAAATACATCGGCTTCGAGCGCGACCGGACCTATGCCGCCGCCGCCGAAGCGCGGATCGCCGCGATCGAGCCGCTGCCGGACGCAACCCTGGCTCCGTTCATGACGGCGCGCGAGGCACCCCGGGTCGCCTTCTCCGAATTGATCGAGCGCGGCATGATCATGCCCGGCGCCAGGCTGGTCGACGCCAGGAAGCGCCATGGCGCGCTGGTCCGCGCCGACGGCGCCATCATGCTCGGTGACAAGGTCGGTTCGATCCACCGCATCGGCGCGGTCGCGCAGGGCTCAGGCGCCTGCAACGGCTGGACCTTCTGGCACGTCGAGACCAAGAACGGGCTCAAGCTGATCGACGAGCTGCGTGCCGAGATCCGCGCTGGAATGGCGGCGGGCTGAGCGACGGTTGCAGGGTGGGTCGAGCGAAGCGAAACCCATCCTACGAATCGGCGGCTCTGACCGCTCCGCAATGACGCCGTGTTGAACGCATCCGCCTTGATGCGCCGCTGACGCGGACCTACATTGCAGTGGTCAATTGCCCGTTTCGATTGGTCGTCCGATGCGAAGGCAATCCGAGACCCTGCTGTTGCTGCCGCTGCTGCCGATCTTCCTGCTCGGCATGTTCCCGATGCTGCTGATCGGCCTGCTCGGATTTTTCGGGCTTATCATCTTCGGCATCCTGCTCGTCTGCGTCGGACTGACGCTCGGCCTCGAGGCACACAGCGAATTCAACGAAGAGATCATCGTTCATGGCTACGCGCGCGCGTCCGAACGCGCGACGCAGGTCTCCCACCTGCATGCAGCAACGCGATCGGCAGCCGTGCTGGAAGTGGTGGGGCTTGCGCTCGCCATCGCGGGTACGGCGGGTTTCGTCTGCTTCGGCTGACCAGCGCGCCGCGCGCATCTGCTCCACAAACTCACTGCTTGCGCCCGACGGCGAAATTTGCGCATGGAAAGCCGCCCGCGGCCCCGCCACGCCGCGCCCGTTGTCGACGTGACAAAACCAAGGGAGTCCCTTTCATGATCAAATTCTATTTCAACGGCGCGCCGAACCCGAACAAGGTCGCGCTGTTCCTGGAAGAGTCCGGCCTGCCCTTCGAGGCGATCCCGGTCGACACCCGCAAGGGCGAGCAGTTCGCGCCCGACTTCCTCAAGGTCAACCCCAACGGCAAGGTGCCGGCGATCGACGATGACGGCGTGTTCGTATTCGATTCCAACGCCATCCTGCTCTACCTCGCCGAGGAGCACGGCAAGTTCCTGCCCGCCAACACCCCGGCCAACCGCGCCGCGACGCTATCCTGGCTGATGTTCATCGCGACCGGTGTCGGCCCCTATTCCGGCCAGGCCGTGCACTTCAAGCATTTCGCGCCGAAGGACCTCGATTACGCCCACAACCGCTATCAGTTCGAGGCGCATCGCCACTACAAGATCCTCGACGATCATCTGGCCAAATCGCGCTACATGGTTGGCGACAGCTACACCATCGTCGACATGGCGTTCTGGGGCTGGGCGCGCATGGCGCCGTTCGTGCTGGGCGAGGAAGGCTACGCCAGGTATCCGAACGTGAAGCGCCTGGTCGACGAGATCTCGGCGCGGCCGGCGGCAGCGCGCGCCATCGCGCTGAAGGACAGGCACAGCTTCAAGACCGAGATGGACGACGAGGCCCGCAACATCATGTTCGGCCATCTCAAGACCAAGGTGGCGTAACAGGCGCCGTCATTGCGGGGGATAACCAACGGTGTCGACCCGGCGAGGGCCGGGACGACACCGAGATTTCGGCTTACGCCTTCTGCTCGGCCAGCACCTTCTGCACCGCGGGACGCTGCTCCATCGCAGCGCGATGCGCCTTGACCTTCGGCAGGGTCGCAAGGTCGACGCCGTCGCCGTCGAGCCAGAGCGTCAGCGTGTAGAGATAGGCGTCGCACACGGTGTAGCTCTCGCCCATCACCCACGGGCCCTTCAGCATATCGCGCTCGATCAAAATGAAGCTGGCACCCATGGTCTTCGGGATCATCGCCTTCATGTCGGCGAACGAGGTCTCCTGGGTCGCCCAGCGCGCGCCGCGCATCTTGTGGGCGTGGTTCACGTGCACGGTCGAGCAGAGATAGGAGTTGAAGGCCTGCAGCCTGCCGAACTCGAAGGCGTCGTCGAGCGGCGCCAGCTTCGCCTGCGGCCAGCTCTGCGCGATATAGGCCAGCATCGCCGGGGTCTCGGTCAGTATGCCGCGGTCGGTCACCAGCGTCGGCACCCGGCCCTTCGGGTTGATCTTCAGATATTCCGGGCTGTTCTGCTGGTTGGTCTTGAAGTCGACCTTCTCGATCGTGTAGGGCGCGCCGGCTTCGGCGAGCGCGATATGGGAGGCGAGCGCGCAGGTGCCGGGGGCGAAATAGAGCTTGAGCATGATGATGTCCTCTGCGGGCCTTGCCGGTTCAGGGTCTCCGAACCCGGTCCGCGTTCTTGTTGCGGCGGGCGGACGTTAGCCGCGCTCCCCTCGGCCGTCCATCCCGCTCGACGTCGCAAGCCCTTCGCGGTTGCCCACAGCCGCGCTGTCGTGTCATGACCATGGCCGATCGAGAGGATTGACCATGACGGTACTCATCGCAGGTGGCGGAATTGGCGGGCTGACGCTGGCGCTCAGCCTGCACCAGATCGGTGTCCCCTGCCGCGTGTTCGAGAGCGTACCCGAACTGCGGCCGCTCGGTGTCGGCATCAACGTGCTGCCGCATGCGGTACGCGAACTGATCGAGCTCGGCCTGCACGATGCGCTCGACGCCGCGGCGGTGCGGACCAAGGAGCTCGCCTATTTCTCCAAGCACGGCAAGTCGATCTGGAGCGAGCCGCGCGGGCTCGAGGCCGGCTACAAATGGCCGCAATTCTCGATCCATCGCGGCCGCCTGCAGCAGATCCTGCTGGATGCCGCGACCGAACGGCTGGGGCGCCAGAACATCCTGACCAGCCATCACCTCACTGGCTGGACCGAGACCGCCGATGGCGTGCGTGCCGATTTCATCGACCGTGCGACCGGCAAGCCCGCAGGCCACCATGAGGGCGCGATCCTGATCGCGGCCGATGGCATCCATTCGGCGGTGCGCGAAAAGCTCTATCCGCAGGAGGGCCCGCCGATCTGGAACGGCCGCATCCTCTGGCGCGGCATCACGCGCGCAAATGCCTTCCTCACCGGCCGCACCATGATCATGGCCGGCCACGAAACGCTGAAATTCGTCTGCTACCCGATCTCGAAGCAGGCCGGCGCCGACGACGGCAGGTTCGACATCAACTGGGTCGCCGAGCGCCACATGCCGCCGACCTACCAGTGGCGGCGCGAGGACTACAACCGCACCGCAAAGCTCGACGAATTCCTGCCGTGGTTCGAGAGCTGGAATTTCGACTGGCTCGACGTCCCCAGCCTGATCAGGAACTGCCCGCACGCCTATGAATATCCACTGGTCGATCGCGATCCGATCCCGCAATGGACCTTCGGCCGGGTCACGCTGATGGGCGATGCCGCCCATCCGATGTACCCGGTCGGCTCCAACGGCGCCTCGCAGGCGATTCTGGATGCGCGGGTGCTGACCCGGGAGATCCTGGGCCTGGGGATGACGCATGCAGCCCTGGTCGCCTACGAGGCCGAGCGGCGCCCCGCAACATCGGATCTCGTGATGCTGAACCGCCGCAACGGACCCGAGCAGGTGATGCAGCTCGTCGAGGAGCGCGCGCCCGATGGCTTCGGCGTCGTCACCGAGGTGCTGTCGCAACAGGAGCTGGAAGACATCGCCGCCAACTACAAGCGCGTCGCCGGCTTCCAGGTCGACGGGCTGAATGCGAAGCCACCGATCGTGCAGCGCCCGGCGACCGCCTAGCGAAGGGCGCGCGCCGCCTCGACCAGCCGAATGCTGCTCGTCGCGGTCGCGAGCAGGGTGCCGTCCGCGGCCGTCAGCCGGCCCTCGACGAAGGCGATGGTCTTGCCGAGCTGGGTCACGCTCGCCTCGCCCGTGATCGGCCCGGGCTTTGCCGGCGCGAGGAAATTCACCGTCATCGTGATCGTCGTGGTGTAGAGCCGGCCCTCGGTCATCACGAACACCGCCGGACCCATCGTGTCGTCGAGCATCGACGAAAGCATCCCGCCCTGGACGAAACCGGCCGGATTGCAGAACTCCTGCTTGCCGTCGAACACGATCCTGATCCAGCCGTCCTGCGGGCGTGCATCGACGAGGCGCCAGCCGAGCAGCCTGGCGCAGGGCGGTGTCGGGATGTGATCGAGCGCGGTTGCGATCATGGCGGCCTCCATTTGCTCGGCGCGTGGTAGCCGAGCCCTGCTGCCAGCATGGTGTCAGCAGCGCTGCGGTGGCTAGAGCGCGATGAGATCAGCTTGAATCGTCATCGCGCTCCAGCTTCTTGTTTGAGCATGATCTTTCCGGAAAACCGCTTCACACTTTTCCGGATCATGCTCTAGAGATCGAGGCCATGCGCAATGACCTTGCGCATGAGGTTCGGGAACGCTTCACCGGCAAGGGTGGCAACTGCGACCCAGCGCATGCCGTCGGGCGCGCGCGTTCGCGCCGCGACATTGGCCGTGTAGACCACGAGTTCGAGCGGGAAATGCGTGAAGACGTGGCTGACGACACCGGCCTTGCGGTGCCAGCGCGCGACAGCCTTCAGTTCCGGCGCCTGGGCCAGCGCGGCCTTGTCCTGCTGCCCGGCACGCCATTCCGATCCCGGCACCTCGGTCATGCCGCCGAGCAGGCCCTTTTCCGGCCGTGAGCGCACCAGAAGCTCGTTGCCCCGCGTCACCACGAAGGCCGCGCCGCGGCGCAACATGCCGTTCTTCTTCGGCGCCTTGCGCGGGAAGGTCTCCTGATCGCCGCGCGCGCGGCCTGCGCAATCCTCATTCAGCGGACACAGCGAGCAGGCCGGCTTCTTCGGCGTGCAGATCGTCGCGCCAAGATCCATCAGCGCCTGGGCACTATCGCCGGCGCGAGACTTCTCGTCGCCGGCGCGGGAGGGGCCGAGCAATGTCGCGGCCATCTGCTGGATCCGCGGCTTGGATTGCGGCAGAGGCTCCTCGATCGCGTAGAGCCTGGTGACCACGCGCTCGATATTGCCATCCACCGGCATGGTGCGCCGGTCGAACGCGATCGCGGCGATCGCGGCCGCCGTGTAGGGCCCGATGCCGGGCAGCGCGCGCAGCCCGTCCTCGGTGTCGGGAAAGATCCCGCCGTGGTCGTTGAGCACCGCAACCGCACAGGCATGGAGGTTGCGCGCCCGCGAGTAGTAGCCGAGCCCGGCCCACATCCTCAAGACGTCGTCGAGCGAGGCGCGCCCGAGCGCCGACACGTCAGGCCAGCGCGAGGTGAATTTCTCGAAATAGGGACCGACCGCCTTGACCGTGGTCTGCTGCAGCATGATCTCCGACAGCCAGACGCGGTACGGATCGGCCGGTTCCCCCGCCGCGGCCCGCCACGGCAGCCGCCGGCGATGCCGGTCGTACCAGGCCAGCAGCAAAGCAGGACGGTCGGCCGGCGCTTCGCGGCGCCTCGTCTTGGCGGCAGTGGAAGATGTCATGAGCCAAGCTTAGCGGATCGTGCGCACATCTCTCCACGTCATGCCCGGGCTTGACCCGGGCATCCACGCCTTTCTTTGTCATAGGCGAGCGGAAGCGACGCCGCCCTTCGGACGCCCAGGCCCCGCCATGGCGACGGATAGGGTTTCAGCCACTTTAGCGACGCTGCTATAATCATCCCATGTCCAAGCCCGGCCCGATCAGCGCAAAGCCCCTCTCGATCCTGCTCAGTGACGTCTTTACCGACGCCTACGCCAGGCAGGGCTTTGCGGCTCGCGAATTGGTGACGCGCTGGGGTGAGATCGCGGGCGAGCGGATTGCCGCCTATTGCGAGCCGCTGAAGCTGCAATGGCCGCGGCCGGTGGAGGGGCAGCCGCAGGAGCCGGCGACCCTGGTGCTGCGGGTCGAGGGGCCGATGGCGCTGGAGATCCAGCACTCCTCCGACGTCATCCTGGAGCGGGTGAATCGCTTTTTCGGCTGGCATGCGGTCGGGCGCCTGACCATCCGCCAGGCCCCGCTATCGCGGCGCAATGGCCCGGCGCGGCCACGCGCCCCGGACGCCACGGCGGTGGCCAAGGAGGCGGCCAGCCTCGCCGCCGTTGAGGACGACGATTTGCGCGCTGCGCTGGCCCGGCTCGGCGCCTCGATCAAGCGAAATTGACGTTTTCCGCCCGTGTGGCCGCGAGAACCCGGCATTGCCACGATGGTTGTTTCGAGCTAGCGAAGGCTTCTTTTTCGGGAACCCCATTCTATCAGGCGTGAACGCGCCAATCCGGGAGCTGACCTTGATCATCACGCGCCGCGCCTTCACCACCGCTCTCTCGCTGACCGGGCTGGCCGCCCTCGCCGGTTTTTCGCCGCTGCGCCTGATCTCGGAAGCGTTCGCGCAGAGCGCCGCCGACGTCGCCAAGCCGCAGTCGCTGCCCGACATGGCGCTCGGCCCGCAGGACGCCAAGGTGACCATCACCGAATACGCCTCGATGACCTGCCCGCACTGCGCCAACTTCAACGAAACCGTGTTCCCGAAGATCAAGTCGGCCTACATCGATACGGGCAAGGTCCGCTACGTGTTCCGCGAATTCCCGCTCGACATCAAGGCGGCCGCCGGCTCGATGCTGGCGCGCTGCATCGCCAAGGACGACGCGCCGAAGTTCTATGCGGTGATCGACCTCCTGTTCCGCCAGCAGAACGACTGGGTGATGAAGAACACCACCGAGACGCTGACGCGGATCGGCAAGCAGGCCGGCCTCAGCCAGCAGCAGGTCGAGGACTGCCTGAAGGACCAGAAGCTGCTCGACAAGATCGCCGCCGACCAGAAATACGCCAACGATGTGTTGAAGGTGAACTCGACGCCGACCTTCTTCATCAACGGCGAGGTGCTGAAGGGCGAGACTTCGTTCGAGGAATTCAGCAAGCACATCGATCCGCTCCTGAAGAGCTGATCCCGTCTGTTGATCTGAGCATGATCTTTAGGAGATCCGGTTCCCGCTCTTCCGGATCATGCTCCAAAGGAGCCGCTCATGCCGATCACCCGCCGCGTCCTTGCCGCCGCATTGTCGCTCGCCGGGATCTGCGGCGCCTTCCCGTTGCGGCTGATCGGCATCGCGACGGCCGCGGAAGCGGCCGACGCGTCGAATGACCTGTCGAAGCCCACTTCTCTGCCCGAGATGGTGCTCGGCGCATCCGGCGCGCCGGTCAGGATCATCGAATACGCGGCCTCGACGTGCCCGCATTGCGCGCGTTTCAACCGCGATGTGTTCCCGAAGCTCAAGTCGGAGTTCATCGACACCGGCAAGGTGCGTTACGTGTTTCGCGAGTTCCCGCTCAACATCAAGGACGTCGCCTGCGCGATGGTGGCGCGGACCATCGCGAACAACGACTCCGGAAAATACTTTGCCGTCATCGACGTGATGTTCCGCCAGCAGGACGACCTGGTGAAAAAGACAACGGATACGCTGAAGCGGATCGCGCATCAGGCCGGCCTCGGCGACCAAGCCGTCGAAGACTGCCTGAGGGATCAGGCGACGCTGGACAAGATCCAGGCCGACCAGAAGTTCGCTATCGATACGCTGAAGATCGAGGGTACGCCGACCTTCTTCGTCAACGGCACGATGATAGTGGGCGAAATCGAGTTCGAGGAATTGAGCAAGCGCATCAATTCCCTGTTGAAAACTTGATTCGCGAAAAGCCGTATTCCTGCGGCCCATTGCGACCTCAGAACACACGCAAAACCCTTGGGAAAAGCCGCCTCAAGCGGTTGCTCTCCAGCGCCGGCCTCGCCATTGTCGCGCCGTATGAGAGCTGCCCGCAGCTGTTCACCCACACACCGACATTGCCTTCCATGGTATTGTCACGGCAGGGAGATTCGCGCCCGGCCAAGCGAGATCTGTGTACATGAAGCTCACGCGCCTCCGCCTCCACGGTTTCAAGTCGTTCGTTGAACCCACTGACTTCATGATCGAACCGGGCCTCACTGGCGTCGTCGGTCCGAACGGTTGCGGCAAATCCAATCTGGTTGAAGCGCTGCGTTGGGCGATGGGCGAGACCTCGCACAAATCGCTGCGCGCCGCCGACATGGACGCGGTGATCTTCGCAGGTTCCGGCAATCGCCCGGCACGCAACCACGCCGAAGTGGTGATGACGATCGACAATTCCGATCGCTCGGCGCCGGCCGCCGTCAACGACAGCCAGATTCTCGAAATCTCCCGCCGCATCGAGCGCGAGGCCGGCTCGGTCTATCGCATCAACGGCCGCGACGTGCGCGCTCGCGACGTGCAGATTCTGTTCGCCGACGCCGCCACCGGCGCGCGCTCGCCGGCCCTCGTCCACCAGGGCAAGATCGGCGAGATCATCCAGGCCAAGCCGGAGCAGCGTCGCCGCGTGCTGGAAGACGCCGCCGGCGTTGCCGGCCTGCACGCCCGCCGCCACGAGGCGGAACTGCGGCTGAAGGCGGCCGAGACCAACCTCACCCGCGTCGAGGACGTGATCGGCCAGCTCACCGGCCAGATCGACGGCCTGAAGAAGCAGGCACGCCAGGCGATTCGCTACCGCGAGGTCGCCGCCAAGGTGCGCAAGTCCGAAGCCACGCTGTTCCATCTGCGCTGGATCGAGGCCCATGCCGACGTCAACGATGCCGCGCATACCCACGATCTTTCCGTGCGCGAGATGGCCGAGCGCACCCGCGAGCAGGCCGAGTCCGCCCGCATCCAGGCGATCCGCGCCTCCGAATTGCCGGCGCTGCGCGAAGCCGAGGCCCGCGCGGCGGCCGGTCTGCAGCGCCTGACCAATGCGCGCGAGATGCTGGACCGCGAGGAGCAGCGCGCCAAGGAGCGCGTCGGCGAGCTCGATCGCCGCCTCACCCAGTTCGCCGCCGACATCGCCCGTGAGCAGCAGCAGACCTCCGATGCCGACATCGCACTGCAACGGCTCGACGCCGAAGACGCCGAGCTGAAGGAAGAGATCAAGTCGCGCGTCGAGAAGCGCTCCGGCGTCGACGAGCGCGTCGCCGAGGCCGAAGCCGTTTTGGCCGCGACCGAGCGACAGTTCGCCGAACTGACCACGCAGCTCGCCGACCTGACGGCGAAGCGCAACCAGCTCGAGGCCGGGGTGCGCACCCACCGCGACCGGCTGGCGCGGCTCGATCAGGAGATCGCCAACGTCCAGGCCGAGGAAACCAGGCTCGCGCAGGAGACCGGCAATCTCGGCGACATCGACGCGCTCGCGGCCGCGATGGAGGTGGCGCAGCAGACGCTCGCCGAATCCGAGGCCGTCGTGCAGGCCAGCGAAATCAATCACGCCGCGGCGCGGCAGACGCTGGAATCCTCGCGCAGCCCGCTCGCCGAGGCCGAGAAGCGCGTGCAGCGGCTCGAGACCGAGGCCCGCACGATCTCCAAGCTGGTCACCAGCGAAACCAAGAATCTGTGGCCGCCGATCATCGACGGCATCACGGTCGCAAAGGGCTATGAGAAGGCGATCGGCGCCGTGCTCGGCGACGATCTCGACGCACCGGTCGATCCGTCCGCGCCGATGCGCTGGACCAATGCCGGTGCGACGTTTGACGACCCCGCGCTGCCCGACGGCGTCGAGCGGCTGGCTGACCGCGTGCAGGCGCCGCCGGAACTGGCGCGCCGCCTGACGCAGATCGGCGTCGTCACCAAGGAACGCGGTGCCGCGCTGGTATCGCAGCTCAAGACCGGCCAGCGGCTGGTGTCGCTCGAAGGCGACGTCTGGCGCTGGGACGGTTTCGTCGCCGACGCGCATGCACCGACCGGCGCCGCACGCCGCCTCGCCGAGCGCGCCCGCCTGGTCGACATCGAGCACGAGCTGGAGCAGGCCCGCATCGATGCCGCCGCCAAGCGCCAGGCACTGGAGACGGCAGAGGCCGAGCTGCGCTCGGCATCGGCTGCCGAAGCCGCATCCCGCGAAGCGGTGCGTGCCGCCCGCCGCGAGGCCGACGCCGCGCGCGAGCGCCACGCCGCAACCGAACGCGAGATCAACCGTCATGCCGCGCGCAAGTCGGCGCTGGCAGAAGCGCACAGCCGCGTCGCGGCCGACCGCACCGAGGCCGAAGCCGCGCATGAGAGCGCGGTCGCAGCCCTCACCGAACTGCCGCCGAGTGCCGAGACCGAAGTCCAACTCGCCGCGGTCCGCGCCGAGATCGACAACCAGCGCCGCGCCGCCGCCCAGGTCCGCGCCGAGGCGCAGGCGCTCGCCCGCGAGGCCGAGCTCGCCGACCGCCGCGTGCAGGCGATCCTCGCCGAGCGCAACGAATGGCAGAACCGCAAGACCAGCGCCGCTTCGCAGGTCGAAACCATAGAGGCGCGCATCGCCGAGGTCTCGATCGAGCGCGAGGAACTCGCCAACGCGCCGGAAGTGTTCGCCGAGAAGCGCAGCGCGCTGATCACGGAGATCGAGCATGCCGAGAGCGACCGCCGGATCGCGGCCGATGCGCTCGCGACCGCCGAAGCCGCGATGGCGGAAACCGACCGCCTCGCCAAGGCCTCGCTCGAAGCGCTCTCCTCTGCCCGCGAAGCCACCGCGCGCGCCGAGGAGCGCATGGAAGGCACTCGCCGCCGCCTCGCCGACATCGAGCGCGAGATCCACGACATGCTCGAGGTCGAGCCGCAGGCGGTCGCAGGCCTCGCCGAGATCGAGCCCGGCGCGGAGCTGCCGCCGGTCGCCCAGATCGAGGAAGAGCTGGAAAAGCTGCGCCGCGACCGCGAGCGCCTCGGTGCCGTCAACCTGCGCGCCGAGGAAGAGCTGAAGGAAGTCGAGACCCAGCACACCGCGCTGACCACCGAGCGTGACGATCTGGTCGAGGCGATCAAGCGGCTGCGCCAGGGTATCCAGAGCCTCAACCGCGAGGCCCGCGAGCGGCTGCTGACCTCGTTCGAGACCGTCAACAACCATTTCAAGCGGCTGTTCACCGAATTGTTCGGCGGCGGCGAAGCCGCGCTGCACCTGATCGAGAGCGACGATCCGCTCGAAGCGGGCCTCGAGATCATCGCCAAGCCGCCGGGCAAGAAGCCGCAGACGCTGTCGCTGCTGTCGGGCGGCGAGCAGGCGCTGACGGCGCTGGCGCTGATCTTCGCGGTGTTCCTCACCAACCCGTCGCCGATCTGCGTGCTGGACGAAGTCGACGCGCCGCTCGACGACCACAACGTCGAGCGGTTCTGCAACCTGCTGCACGAGATGACGTCGTCGACGGAAACCCGCTTCATCATCATCACGCACAATCCGATCACGATGGCGAAGATGAACCGCCTGTTCGGCGTCACCATGGCCGAGCGCGGCGTCTCGCAACTGGTCTCGGTCGATCTCCAGGGCGCGGTTGACATCCTCGACCAGAACGTGGCGTAAGGCGCCGGTGCTCGCCATTGACGTCATCATCCGCGCAGGCGGATGATCCAGTGCGCCGCGCTCTGCGTGTGACAGACATCCGCCTCGGCGTACTGGATGCCCCGCATGCGCGGGGCATGACGAGGTAGTGATGGTTTCACCCGATCTCCCCGCCGAACTCCGCGCAGTGCTCAACGCAAGGCTCGAAGGCTTGTCGCGCAACGATGCGGCCGGGCGCGCCGCCGCAATCTCTCGCACCTATCGCGAGGGCGGCGGCTCGGGCACGATCAGGACCGAGACCGACGCGCTGGCCTACGCGCTGGCGCGCATGCCGGCGACCTATGCGGCCGTTGTCGCAAGCATCAATGCCCTCACCGAGGTCAGGCCGGATTTTGCGCCGACGAGCCTGCTGGATGTTGGCGCCGGGCCGGGTACGGCGAGCTGGGCCGCCGCGGAGGTTTTCCCATCGTTGCAGGACTTCACCCAGCTCGATGCCAATGACGCCCTGCGCACGCTGGCGCTCGAACTCACACGCAGGAGCCACCGCCTGCGTGGTGTCGCATACGAGCTCGGACAGGCCCGCACCTGCGTCGCGCACGCCGACGCGGCCGACCTCGTGATTGGCAGCTACGTGATCAACGAGATCGGGGATACCGAGCGCGCCGAACTCGCCGATGCGATGTGGGAGAAAACCAGGGACACGCTGCTGGTCGTCGAGCCGGGCACGCCCGCCGGCTACGCCAGGATCATCTCGCTTCGCGCACGATTGATCGCGGCCGGCGCCCATGTTGCCGCGCCCTGTCCGCATGATGGTCCCTGCCCGCTGGTCGCGCCCGACTGGTGCCACTTCAGCCAGCGCCTGCAACGCTCGCGCGCGCACAAGCAGCTCAAGGGCGCCGAGCTGCCGTTCGAGGACGAGCGATTTGCCTATGTCGCGCTGACTCGCGCGCCGGCGGCCACGCGGCCCGCCCGGGTGCTGGCACAGCCGATGGTCGGCAAGGTCGAGATTTCGGCGAAGCTCTGTACTGCGGAAGGCGTGGCGATCGCAAAAGTCCCGCGCCGCGCCAAAGCCGACTACGCCCTCGCCCGGCGCTGGCGCTGGGGCGATGCCGTCGACACCCCGTGAACTAATTCGAGACCAACTGCGACGAAAGCTTTGCCCACCTTTTCCCGGCGGGCTGCCGCGTGACCGGTTTTGGGTTACGGTGGCCGCCGTTTCGTCCCATCAGGAGCCGCCCGTCATGTCGACCAGCTGGATCGTTATCGGCATCATCGTCATCCTCGTGCTGTTTGCGTTCAGCGCCTACAACCGCCTGGTCGCGCTCGGCCAGCGGGTCAGCCAGGCCTTTGCCGACATCGATGTGCAGCTCAAGCAGCGTCATGACCTGATCCCGAACCTGGTCGAGACCGTGAAGGGCTACGCCGCCCATGAGCGCGGCACGCTGGATGAGGTGATCAAGGCGCGCAATTCGGCGATGTCGGCGCAAGGACCGGCCCAGGTCTCGGCGGCAGAGAACCAGCTCTCCGGCGCGCTTGGCCGGCTGATTGCGCTGTCGGAGGCCTATCCGGACCTCAAGGCCAACGCCAATTTCCAGCAGCTCGCCTCCGAGCTCTCCGACCTCGAGAACAAGATTGCCGCCAGCCGCCGCTTCTTCAACAACGCGGTCCAGGAATACAACACCGGCATCCAGCAGATGCCGGCCGCGCTGTTCGCCGGCATGTTCGGCTTCACCCGCAAGGACTTCTTCGATCTCGGCGCCAGCCGCACCGAAGTCGAGGCCGCACCCAGCGTGAAGTTCTGAGACGCGCGACCTCCTACGGCGAGAGACTGCTCCCCGATGGCCGCCTACGGTCTCTACACGCACATCGCATCGAACAAGTTTCGTTCGATGCTGCTGCTTGCCGGTCTGTTCCTGCTGATCTACGTGCTGGTCTATGCCGGCGCGCTGGTCGCGGAAGTGCTGGTCAATAATGGCCGCTCGGTCGACTATTACCTGACGCGGGCCTCACGCGATCTCGTTTCCGCGTTGCCCTGGGCGACGATCGCGGCCGTGGCCTGGATCGTGATCGCCTATTTCTTCCACCAGGACATGATCGACGCCGTCACCGGCGGCGAGAGCGTGACGCGACAGCAGCAGCCGCGTCTCTATAATCTCCTTGAAAACCTCTGCATCTCGCGCGGCATTCCGATGCCGAAGCTGAAGGTGATGGACAGCCCGGCGCTGAACGCGTTCGCCACCGGTCTGAACCCGCGGCAATATTCCGTGACCGTCACGACGGGCCTCCTGAAGGCGCTGAACGACCAGGAAATCGAGGCCGTGCTCGGCCACGAACTCACCCATATCAGGAACGGCGACGTGCAGCTGATGGTGGTCGCGGTGATCATCGCAGGCGTGGTCGGCTTCTTCGGCGAGCTGTTCTTCCGCGTTTTCACCAATCTGTCGTGGAATTCGAGCGGCGGCGGCGGCTGGTCGTCCTCGTCGTCGTCATCCTCGGAATCATCATCGTCCTCGTCGGACCGCAAGGGATCGGGCGGCGGGGCGATCGTCGTCATCATCATCGCGATCGCGCTGATCATGCTGGCCTGGCTGATGTCACAGATCGTCAAGCTGGCGCTGTCGCGCTCGCGCGAATTCCTCGCCGATGCCGGGTCGGTCGAGCTGACGAAAAACCCCGATGCGATGATCTCGGCGCTGCGCAAGATCGAAAACCGCGGTGAGCTGCCCGGCGCCACGTCGGCAGTGATGGAACTCTGCGTCGACAACCCGCGCGAAGGCTTTGCCGACCTGTTCGCGACCCACCCGTCGATCAAGTCCCGGGTGGATGCGCTGGTGAAATACGCCGGTGGCCGCGATCCGGGACCGCTGGCGCTTCCGGACGAGACATCGGACGCGACCGCAAGGCAGGAAGACCAGGCTGCCGGCGACCAGCCCCCTCCGATACCCCACGGGCCGTGGGGCGATGCCACCACCACGCCGGCGGACAATCCTCCGTCTCTTCCCGGCCCCGGCCCGGCTCAAGGACCGCTGGGTCCGCTTCAGGGACCGTGGGGACGGCACGTCTAACTCCGCCGCAGCCCTCTCATTCCATTAAGGAAATCCCCACCAAACCCATGGTGGGCCCGTTAAGGAATTGAATTCTCCCTCGATTCTGCCATGGTCGCGCCCCAAAGCAGGCAGGCGTGGGGACTTGCCGATCGCCCTCGCGATCGGGAGCGCGCTTTTAAGGGACTTCCATGGCAAAGCCGGTCGTGATCGTGGTGGGCGCTGATAAGGGCGGGGTCGGCAAGACCACTGTCTCGCGGACGCTCCTGGACTATTTCAGTGCCAACAATGTGCCGACCCGGGCGTTCGACACCGAATCGCCGCGCGGCACGCTGAAGCGCTTCCACCCCGATATCACCGAGATCGTCGACATGACGACGACCGCGGACCAGATGAAGATCTTCGATACGCTGAGCGCAGGCCCCTCGGTCACCGTGATCGACGTCCGCGCCGGCCTGTTGTCGCCTGCGCTGGCCTCGCTGCGCGACATCGGGTTCCTGGACGCGGCACGGTCCGGCCAGATCACCTTCGCCGTGTTCCACATCCTGGGTCCCTCGATCGCCTCGCTGGACGAGATCGCCGAGACCGCCAACTTCATGAGCGGCGCGAAGTATTTCCTGGTGAAGAACTTCATCAACGACACCCAGTTCTTCCAATGGGATCAGGCGACCTACAATTCCTATTTCCACCGCATCAAGGATGCGACCGACCTCACGATCCCCAAGCTCAACGAAATGGCCTATGAGCAGGTCGAGGTTTCCTCGGTGCCGTTCCTGAAATTCGTCGCCAACAAGGGCAAGGAGGACGAGGCCGCGAACTACTCCTTCGTGCTGCGCGGCTACGTCCGGCACTGGCTGGCGAATGTCTGGAGCGAGTACGACCGGATCAAGCTGACCGACCTGGTCGGTGCCAAATCGGCCACCCGCGGCGGCGAAAAATAGTCGCCGCGGCAGCGAAAAATCGCGTCCGGGACAGCGAAAAATCGCGTCCGGGGGTGCCGCCGGGGCTGGATTAGCGGAAAATTTGGCCTGATATAGCGGGCGATGTCATCTACGCCCGTCTACATCATCTGCTCGCCCCGCCCGCAGGTCGGCAAGACGCTGATCGCGCGGCTGCTCAGCGAATTCCTGCTGCTCAAGAACGGCGACGTGGTCTCCTTCGACATCAACCTGAAGGAGCCGTCGCTGCTCGACTATCTGCCGCGGATCACCGAGACCGCCGACGTGATCGACACCTATGGCAAGATGCAGCTGATGGACCGCGTCATCGTCAACGACGGCATCGCCAAGGTGATCGACCTCGGCTACCACGCCTTCGACGAATTCTTCAAAATGTGCGGCGAGATCGGCTTGATGAAGGAAGCGCTGCGCCGCCGCGTCGCGCCTGTCATTCTGTTCGTCGCCGATACCGACCGCGTCTCGCAGCATGGCTACCAGATGCTCGCGGGCCTGATCCCGCCGACCGCGCTCGTCGTGCTCGACAATGAATTCGTCGTGCGTGGCGAACTGCCGCCCATGATGTCGCGCGGCCGCGTGCTGCGCTTCCGCGCGCTGCCGGTGTTCCTGAAGACCTATATCGACCGGCTGAATTTCTCCTTCACGGACTACCTGCGCCACGAAAAGGATTCCTCGACCGAGCTTCACCAGTGGATCCGGAGGAACTACACCACCTTCCGTGATCTCGAATTGAGCATGCTGCTGCAGAGGTCGTAGCAGTCGTCCCGGCGAAGGCCGGGACAACGGGTGCAGGCTCAATGCCCCTCGAACGCCATCAGCGTGCGCACCGGAACATTCATCGCGCGCAGCTTGGCGGCGCCGCCGAGATCGGGCAGGTCGACGATGAAGCAGGCCGCGACCACGTTGGCGCCGATCTGGCGCAGCAGCTTCACCGCGCCCTCGGCGGTGCCGCCGGTCGCGATGAGATCATCGACCAGAATGACGCGCTCGCCGGGCTGCACGGCGTCGGCATGCATCTCCATTTCGTCGATGCCGTATTCCAGCGAGTAGGCGATCCGCACCGTGGTGTGCGGCAGCTTGCCCTTCTTGCGGATCGGCACGAAGCCGGCCGAGAGCTGGTGCGCCACCGCGCCGCCGAGGATGAAGCCGCGCGCCTCGATGCCCGCGACCTTGTCGACCTTCGAGCCCGCCCAGGGATGAACAAGTTCGTCGACCGCGCGGCGGAACGCCCTCGCGTCGGCGAGCAGCGTGGTGATGTCGCGGAACAGGATGCCCTTCTTCGGATAATCACGGATGGTGCGAACGGTTGACTTGATGTCCAGGTCGAAGGTCATTTGATCTCGCAATCCTCAACTGGCCGGCGGGTTCAGCCGGAATGCATTCTCGACGATGCGCAGTCCCACCTCGCCGCCGAGTGACATCAGCGACTCCGGATGGAACTGGACGCCGGCGACCGGCAGGGTCTTGTGTTCGATCACCATCGCGACCCCGTCTTCGGTGGTTGCGGTCACCGTCAGCACATCGGGCACGCTGTCGCGCTCAACGAACAGCGAGTGATAGCGGCCGATCACGATCTCATTGGGCAGGTTGTGCATCAGCCGCCCGCCGCGGACCTGGACACGCGAAGGCCGGCCATGCGCCGGCTGGCCGAGCTGACCGAGCTGGCCGCCGAAATATTCGCCGATCGCCTGCACGCCGAGACATACGCCGAAGATCGGCAGCTTGTTCTCGAGCGCCGTGCCGATGGTCTTCGAGATGCCGAAATCCTCGGGCCTGCCCGGACCGGGCGACAGCACCAGCAGATCCCAGCCCTTGCGCTTCAGCATGTCCTGCGCATGGACGTGGCGCACGACCGTGACATTGGCGCCGACCTGGCGGAAATAATCCGCCAGCATGTGCACAAAGCTGTCGTCATGATCGATCAGGAGCACGTTCTTGCCGGAGCCGGTGGCGTCGGGCGCGAAGTCGGACAGCGGCTTCGGCGGATCGCCGCGCAGTGCCTGGAACAGCGCGGCGGCCTTGACCTGGCATTCGCGGTCCTCGGCCGCAGGATCAGAATCGAACAGACAAGTGGCGCCGACGCGCACCTCGGCGAGGCCGTCCTTCATCCTGATGGTGCGGATGGTGAGCCCGGTGTTGATGCTGCCGTCGAAATTCACGGCGCCGATCGCGCCCGCATACCAGCGCCGCGACGAGCGCTCGTGATCCTCGACGAACTGCATCGCCCACAGTTTCGGCGCGCCGGTCACCGTCACGGCCCAGGCGTGAGTGAGGAAGGCATCGAGCGAGTCGAAGCCCGGCCGCAGCATGCCCTCGACATGGTCGACGGTGTGGAACAGTTTCGAATAGGTCTCGATCTGGCGGCGCGCCAGCACCTTGATGGTGCCGGGAACGCAGACGCGCGCCTTGTCGTTGCGGTCGACGTCGGTGCACATGTTGAGCTCGAACTCGTCCTTCTCCGAGTTCAAGAGCTTGCGGATTTGTTCGGCGTCGCCGATCGAGTCCGAGCCGCGCGCGATCGTGCCCGAGATCGGGCAGGTCTCGACCCGGCGGCCGTCGGAGCGCACGAACATTTCCGGCGACGCCGACACCAGGAACTCGCCCTCGCCGAGATTCATCAGCGCGCCATAGGGCGACGGATTGATGCGGCACAGCCGCTGGAACACTTCCGCCGGCGAACGCTCGCAGGGCTCGGCGAATAATTGTCCCGGCACCGCCTCGAACAGATCGCCGCGGGCGAAGGCCGCGCGCGCCACCTCCACCGTCGCCTGATACTCGCCCGGCGCGTGATCGGCGAAACCCTGCCGCGGCGTCTTCACATAGACGCTCGCCGCGGTGTCGTGCGGCAGGCCGGCAGTGGATCTGCCCTTCCAGGCGAATTCGTAACTCAGCACCACGCCGCGGCCGGTGGCGCGGTCATAGGCAAGCAGACGGTCCGGCACGTAGAGCACGATGTCGCGCTGGTCGGCTTCGCGGGCGCGCTTCTGCACGAGGTCCTCGATCTGGAACACGAGGTCATAGGCGAAGGCGCCGAACAGGCCGAGCAGCGGATCGGCATTGGAGGTGAACGCGGCCACCATGTCGCGCACCAGCGACATCACGCTGGCGCGCCGGGTGCGCTGATCTTCCTCGATCGGCGCAGCCCCGCGGATGATGTGGCCGGCGAGCTTCGTCGCACTCCGCTCCGTGATCACGACACAGGGTTCATGCAGCACGTCGGCGAGGAAGGCGATCAGCACCTCGCCGCGGGGATTCAGTGCCAAGAGCGAGAAACCGGTGCCCGATGTCTCCAGCACCAGCGGCGGGTCGGCAAAGCCGAGATCAAAGCTCTCGTAACGCCCCGGCACCGTCGTGCCCGAGGACAGCACCACGCCGCGGCGGCGGTCGAGCAGCGCGATCAGCTCGTCGAGGCGGTTGGCACCGCCGGTGAACTGCTCGACCACGCGAGCGACCGCGAGGCCGCCATTGGTCAGATACTCACTCTTGGCCGGCAGGGAGAAGACTGTCCTGTTCATGTGTTCCTCTTACGAGACTTGGGAAGAGAGCGCCACACAGGACAGACGAAGGGCAAACAAACGAACCATCGGTCGCACTGCGATGGCGACCTTCGACGACTTTTGGAAATGAAATCGCACCGGCCACCTATGAGAAGGTGGGCCACCAGAGACGGGATGGGTGGGCTGCGGTGCTCATGGGGGCTTACTCACATCCGGCGCGGGTCGTGTCAAGGGATGGCGGCCCCTGCCCCGGTTCGAGACACCTTTTTCCGCCTTGAATGAGCACGCATCCCGCAGGATTTGCCGACAATGGCGGCCCGCCCCCGCCCAAAAAACAGACAGCAGGGACGGGAGTGGATGCGAAGAGCTGGAGCGCTTTCGAGCGAAGTGGATACCGGTTCGCGTGAAGAAAACGCGTCAAAACAAGAATCTAGAGCTTCGGTTCTGATTCAATCAGAACCGAAATTGCTCTAGACGGAGCTGACGGCGGCAGGCTCCGAAAACGGCGCCGCCGAGGACTCACGCACGGCGAGCTCGCATTGAAAAAGATCGGGCGTACCGACTGGCGGCATCGTCCGCCGACCGAGCAGCGACGAGATCGCGGCATCCGCAATCTCCCGCATCGGCTGGACCACTGTCGTCAGGCGCGGTGCAATGAGATTTGACAGCGGTATTCCGTCAAAGCCGACAACGGACAGTTCGGCCGGAACTTGAATGCCGAGGTCCCTGGCCGCGCGCAAGCAACCGATGGCCTGCTGATCGGAGCTGGCAAACAATGCCGTCGGTCGCTCGTCCCTTGGTCTGGCGAGCAAGTGGGTGCCGGCCGCCCGCCCGCTTTCAAAGTCGAATGCTGCGTGAACAAAGAGCGGCTCGCTGTCATTGCGCAGGGTCTTCATGACGTCGAGATATCCCTGGAGGCGGTCCTCGGCCGGGCGGGACCCGGCCGGGCCAGCGATGCAGGCGATGCGGCGGTGACCAAGCCCGGCAAGGTAATCCACGGCAAGACGCGCGCCGCCGCGGTGGTCCGCCGCGACCCCCGGATGATCGGCGATAAGGCGGTCGACCGTGATCAAGGGAAGCCCCGTCGGGGCCTTGATGGGATGGGGACCATCGCTGGGGACGATGATGATTCCGTCGACCTTGCGCCCGGCCAGCTGCGCCAGCCGGTCAGCCTCCTTGGCGGAATCATCGAACGAAGTCATGAAGATGACATTGTGACCGTGGTCGGTCGCGGCGCGCTCCGCGTATTGAACGAGCTCAGCGAAGAACGGATTGGTCAGGTTCGGAATGACAATCCCGATCAACCGGCTGATCTTGCTCCGCATGCTGCGCGCGAAGGGGTCTGGACGATAGCCGAGTTCCTGGATCACGGCCTTCACGCGCGCCCGCACCTCCGCCGTGACCGACGGATGGCCATTCAACACCCGCGATACGGTCCCGACCGCAACGCCGGCCCGCTCGGCAACATCCTTGATTCCGCTCTTCGACATCAGCCACACTCAATCGCGCGCCGGTTGTTACCGCAAATGCGGAAAGGGCCAGTTGTAAAGCCAGCAACCCCGGGCGGCGCGCCCCGCTCCAATACACGATACGGTCGACTTGAACCCCACATCCGATTTTGGTATTTAGACTTGGAAACGTTTCATCGCGTATTTGGAAACGTTTCACAATGCCGGTCAAACAATCCGGCACAAAGAAATTCATTCAACAGGGAGGTGGACATGACGAAATCTACGCATCAGACGTCCGGAACAGGGATCAGCAGGCGTCAAATCGTGCTAGCCGGTGCGGCCGGCACCATCACCATCATGACGGGCCTTCGTCCGACGCGCGCCGCCAGCAAGCCGAAGGTCGGCCTCGTGATGAAGTCGCTCTCCAACGAGTTCTTCAAACAGATGCAGGCTGGCGCCGACAAATACGCCGCCGAAAACAAGGACAAGTTCGACTTCAAGGCCGTCGGCATGAAGGATGAGCGGGACTTTGCTGCCCAGGTCGATGCCGTCGAGAATTTCATCACCCAGAAGTACGACATCATCGTCGTCGCCCCGGCCGACTCGAAGGCCATGGCCACGCCCCTGGCCAAGGCCGTCAAGGCCGGCATCGTCGTCGTCAATATCGACGTGCCGCTGGACGCCGGCGCGAAGAAAGCCGCCGGCATCGACCTTGCCTTCTTTGGCCCGGACAACCAGGCGGGCGCCAAGCTGGCCGGTGACGCGCTCGCCAAGGCTCTCGGCGCCGGCGGCAAGGTCGTCATCCTCGAAGGCAACCCCGAGGCGGACAACGCCAAGCAGCGCAAGCAGGGCTTCATGGATTCGATCGCCGAAGGCAAGCTGCAACTGCTCGACAGCAAGACGGCGCACTGGGAGACCGAAGAGGCCAACACGCTGATGACGAACTTCCTGACCAAGTATCAGGATATCCAGGGCGTGATGGCGGCCAATGACTCGATGGCACTCGGCGTCGTCAAGGCACTGGATGCCACCGGCAAGAGCGGCAAGATAAAGGTGGTCGGCTTCGACAACATTCCGCCGGTGCAGCCCCTGATCAAGAACGGCAAGATGCTTGCGACGGTCGAGCAGTTCGGCGCCGAGATGGCGGTGAACGGCGTCAAATACGGCCTCCGGCAGCTCGCCGGCGAGAAGTTCTCCGGCTGGATCAAGACGGACATCAAGCTGATCGAGGCCAACAACGTGTGATCCGCCCTGCGCGAGCGGGACGCCGGCACCTTGTCGGCGTCCCGATCCTGACGGATCCTCGACGACATCCTTCTGCTGGTCTTGCCACACCGGGGAGCGCTTCCTCTCATGCACGGCGATGAGTTGACCCGTTCTCGCGTCGATGCGGCCGCGCACGCAGAAACGCCGTTGCTGAAGCTGCAGGCGGTCGGCAAGCGGTTTCCCGGCGTGGTCGCGCTTCGCGACGTCTCCTTCGAGATCGCGCGCGGCGCGGGCCACGTGCTGCTTGGCGAGAATGGGGCCGGAAAATCGACGCTGATCAATATGCTCGGCGGCGCGCTGCAGCCCGACGACGGCGCGATCTGGTTCGACGGCGCGCCGTATCGACCGGCCTCGCCGCTCGAGGCATTCAAGGCCGGCATCCGCGTCGTGCATCAGGAGCTCAATTTGCTGTCGAACCTGTCGGTGGCGGAGAACCTTCTGTTCGAACAACTGCCGAGCCGGCACGGGATGGTCAATTTCCGGGAAATGAACCGTCGTGCCGCCGAGCTCCTGGCCGAGGTCGGCCTCGACGTCGCGCCGACGACCGAAGTCAGCCGGCTCGGCGTCGCGCAGATGCAATTGGTCGAGATCGCCAAGGCGCTGTGCCACGAGAGCAAGCTGCTCGTTCTCGACGAGCCGACCGCAACGCTCACCGTGCGCGAGGTCGATCGTCTGTTCGAGATCCTGCATCGGCTGAAGGCGAAGGGTGTGACCACGCTCTACATCTCCCATCGGCTCGAGGAGATCTATGCGGTCGGCGACCACGTGACGGTGCTGCGCGACGGCCAGCATGTCACGACCCGCTCGCTGTCCGGCCTCGGCATTCCCGATATCGTCGAACTGATGGTCGGGCGCACCATTGCCGATCAGGGCGAGTTCTCGGCCGACATCCCCGTCGGCGGCGAGGCGCTCGGCGTCACAGGGCTGAAGCTGACCGGCGACAGCCCCGAGATGTCCTTCTCGGTCGGCAAGGGCGAGATCGTCGGCATCGCCGGCCTGGTCGGATCAGGCCGTACCGAGGTGGTCCGCGCGCTGTTCGGAGCCGATCCGAAGGCCGCAGGCCGCATCCGGATCGTTGGTCAGGAGGTGGATATTGCCTCGCCAAGGGATGCGGTGGCGCATGGGCTTTGCCTCGCCACCGAGGATCGCAAGGGCCAGGGCCTGCTGCTCGAGATGAGCTGCGCCGAAAATACCACCATCACCGATCTCGCAAAGATCTCCTGGCGAGGCTTGCTCCAGCGCAAGACGGAGCATGCCGCCTCTCGGCGGCTGGTGAAGGAGTTGCGGGTGAAGACGCCGTCGATCCACCAGGCCGTCCGCACCTTCTCCGGCGGCAACCAGCAGAAGATCGTCATCGCGAAATGGCTGTTCCGCGGCCCCAAGGTGCTGATCTTCGACGAACCGACGCGTGGCATCGATGTCGGGGCCAAGGCCGAAATCTACGAGTTGCTGCGGAAGCTGGCGACGGACGGCAAGGGCATCCTGGTGGTCTCATCAGATCTTCCGGAGCTGATGGCGATCTGCCACCGCATCCTCGTCTTCTCGAAGGGTCGGATCGCCGGCGAGGTGCCGCGCGCCGAATTCGACCAACACCGCATCCTTTCCTTCGCCTTTCAGGAGTATGGCCGTGTCCGAGATCGCTGAACAAGCTCGGAAGCAGAAGTCGAGCGCGCTCTGGGAGAACCTGCTCCGCATCTCGATGCGCGAGGCGGGAGTGACCGTCGCCCTGGTGCTGATCGTCCTGTTCTTCTGCGCCACCGCGCCCTATTTCGCGACGTCCGGCAATTTCCTGAAGATCTTCGTCCAGATCGCGATCAATACCGTGCTCGCGGCCGGCATGACCTTCGTGATCCTGACCGGCGGCATCGATCTGTCGGTCGGCTCGGTTCTTGCCCTCTGCACAGTCGTCGGCGCGACCATCACGACCGACGAGCGTCTCTCCGCCGGGACCTCGATCACGCTGGCGTTCCTCGCGTGTCTCGGCACCGGAGCGCTGTGCGGCGCCATCAACGGCTGGGTGTGCGAGAAGTGGAAGCTGCCCTCCTTCATCGTGACGCTCGGGATGCTGAACATCGCCAGCGGCCTTGCTCGCGTGGTCTCCAACAATTCCACGATCAGCGGCCTGCCGCAGCCCTTCGTGGAATTCGGCAACCTGATCTTCTGGGGGATATTCCCGTCGATCTTCGTCATCGCGCTGGCTGTCGTCCTGATCGGCTGGTTCATCCTGCGCTTCACGGTGTTCGGCCGTTTCATCTTCGCGATCGGCACCAACGAAGAGGCGGTGCGCCTGTCCGGTCACAACCCGCGCGCAATCAAGATCGCCGCCTTCACGATCTCCGGCCTGACCGCCGGCATCGCCGCCATGGTCTATCTGCTGAGGCTCAACGTCGGCAGCCCGATCGCCGGCATCGGCTATGAGCTCAACGCCATCGCAGCCGTGATCATTGGCGGCACCAGCCTGTCCGGCGGCAAGGGATCGATCATCGGCACTCTGGTCGGCGCGTGCATTCTCCAGGTGCTGTCGACCGGCCTCCAGCTGCTCGGCGCCGAAGACAACGTGAAACCGATCGTGATCGGCACCGTCATCGTGCTGGCCGTGATCCTGGACACCTATCGCAACAAATTCCTCCGCGCGATGGAGAGCCGCAAAGGCGTGCAGTGACGCTCGACAGCGCCCGGATGGAGCGTAGCGAAATCCGGGCTTGTTGCCATGAATGATCCGGCCCCGAATTACGCGGAGCTTCGTGATTTATCCCAGATGCTTCCTGAAGAAGTCCGTCGCCCGGCCCCAGGCCAGTTCCGCACAATGGCGGTCGTGCACGGACAGGCGCTGCTCGTTGCCGAAACCGTGCTCGGCGTCATAGCGGAACAACTCCAGCGATTTGCCCGCGGCCTTCATCGCTTTCTCAAAACCGTCGACCAGCGCCGGCGTGCACCAGTCGTCCTTGGTGGCGAAATGCCCCTGCAGCGGGATCTTGACATCCGCCGGCTTGGCCGCCTGCTCCGGCGGAATGCCGTAGAACACGACGCCTGCCGTCAGTTCCGGGATCTTGGTGGCGCCGATGATGGTCACTGCGCCGCCGAGGCAAAAGCCGGTCAGACCGACCTTGGTGCCGCTCTTGGCCAGGTATTGCGCGGCGCCGCGCACCGTCTGCGTCGTCGCGTCCATGAAGTCGAGCGAGTTCATCTCTTTGCCGGCCGCGTCGGTGTCGTGATACGGCACGACCTTGCCCTTGTAGAGATCGGGCGCCAGCGCATCGAAGCCGGCCAGCGCGAAGCGGTCGCACATTCCCTTGATCTGGTCCTGCAGCCCCCACCATTCCTGGATCACGACCACGCCCGGCGCGTTGCCGCGCGCGGCATTGGCGAGATAGCCTGAGGCGTCCTTGCCGTCGGGGCGCTTGAAGCTGATGATGGTACCCATGGATTCCTCCGCAATGTTGGCCGGCTGATTGGCCGGCATTCTGTCCGCACTCCGGGACGGACGCAATCGCCCATCATCCGGCTCGCGCACTCGTCATCCGGCGCAACGCGTCTCGCGTGGCGCAACAAAAAAGCCCCCGAAGGGGCTTTTTCAATCACATGGCAGTGCCGCGTCGCGTCAGTGCGCGTCGGCCCAGACCTTCTTCTTGGTGAAGTACATCAGGAAGGCGAAGATGATCAGGAACACGAACACCTGCAAGCCGACCCGCTTGCGCTCTTCCAGATGCGGCTCGGCGGTCCACATCAGGAAGGTCGTGACGTCGTGGGCATACTGCGCGACCGTCGCGGGCGAGCCGTCGTCGAAGGTCACCTGGCCATCATTCAGCGGCTTCGGCATCTTGATCGCGTGGCCGGGGTAGTACTTGTTGTAGTACGTGCCTTCCGGAATGGTGACGCCCGCCGGCGGCTTGTCCTCGAAGCCTTGCAGGATCGCCGAAACGTAGTTCGGGCCCTGCTCCTGGAACTGGGTGAAGAAGTCGAAGACGAACTGCGGGAAGCCGCGCTCGTAGCCTCGTGCCTTGGTCATCAGCGACAGGTCCGGCGGTGCCTTGCCGCCGTTGGCTGCGGCTGCGGCCTGCTCATTGGGGAACGGCGGCGGGAAATAGTCCGCCGGGCGGCCCGGGCGATCGAACATCTCGCCCTGGTCGTTCGGACCGTCCTTGATCTTGTAATCGGCCGCGAACGCCGCCGCCTGCGCTTCCGAATAGCCGGGTCCACCGGGATCGGCGAGGTTCCGGAACGCGATATAGTTCAGGCTGTGGCAGGCCGAGCAAACTTCCTTGTAGACCTTCAGGCCACGCTGCAGCGAACCGCGGTCATACTTGCCGAAAGGACCGGAGAACGACCATTTCTGGGCCGGCGGGGTGTCGTCCTCGGCCTTGGCGGACTGCGTCGAGCCTGCGAGCAGGCCGCCGGCCATCACGACAGCGAGAACGACGGAGGCTGCGGCCGCAACCTTGCCCCTGCTCCGCGACAGCACATCGTCGGCGATCGAGTTCGGCACCGGCCGCGGCGTCTCGATGCGGGCGAGCAACGGCAGCACGATCAGGAAGTAGGCGAAGTAGCAAACCGTGAGGATGCGGCCGGCGATCACGTAGATGCCTTCCGGCGGCTGCGAGCCGAGATAGCCCAGCAGGACGCAGACCACCACGAAGATCCAGAAGAACTGCTTGGCCAGCGGACGATACTTCGACGACCGGGTCCGTGCGCTGTCGAGCCAGGGCAGGAAGCACAGGATGATGATCGCCGAGAACATCGCCACGACGCCGGCAAGCTTGTTCGGGATTGAACGCAGGATCGCGTAGAACGGCAGATAGTACCATTCGGGCACGATGTGCGCCGGGGTCACGCCCGGATTCGCCGGAATGTAGTTGTCGGCGTCGCCGAGATAGTTCGGCATGTAGAAGATGAACCAGGCGTAGAAGATCAGGAAGCAGGACACGCCGAACATGTCCTTGATCGTCGCGTACGGCGTGAACGGCACGGTGTCCTTCTCGGTCTTCGCCTCGACGCCGGCCGGATTGTTCTGGCCCGCGACGTGCAGCGCCCAGACGTGGAGCACGACCACGCCGGCGATGACGAAGGGCAACAGATAGTGCAGCGAGAAGAAGCGGTTCAGCGTCGGGTTGCCGACCGAGTAACCGCCCCACAGCAGCGTCACGATGCTCTTGCCGACATAGGGGATTGCCGAGAACAGGTTGGTGATGACGGTGGCGCCCCAGAAGCTCATCTGGCCCCACGGCAGCACGTAACCCATGAAGCCGGTCGCCATCATCAGGAGGTAGATGATGACGCCGAGGATCCACAGCACCTCGCGCGGCTCCTTGTATGACCCGTAATAGAGGCCGCGGAACATGTGGACGTAGACGGCGAAGAAGAACATCGACGCGCCGCAGGCGTGCATGTTGCGCAGCAGCCAGCCGTAATTGACGTCGCGGACGATCAACTCGACCGACTTGAAGGCGAGATCGGCGTGCGGCGTGTAATGCATCGCCAGGATCACGCCGGTCAGGATCTGCAGTGCCAGCATCATCGAGAGGATGGCGCCGAAGGTCCACCAGTAGTTCAGGTTACGCGGCGTCGGATAGGCCACGAAAGAGGAGTGGACCAGGCCGAAGATCGGAAGGCGCCGCTCGATCCACTTCAAGGCGGGGTTGCTCGGTTGATAATCGGATGGTCCGCTCATTGATGCGATCCTGAGAAGAAAAACGACGCGATGGGTCCAAGTCGAGGTCAAGTCGAGGTCCAGGCCGAAGTCCCGGAGGTCCGGGACTTAGCCGATCTGGATCTTGGTGTCGGAAACGAAGGTATAGGGCGGCACTTCGAGATTGGCGGGTGCCGGCCCCTGGCGGATACGACCGGAGGAGTCGTATTGCGAGCCGTGGCAGGGGCAGAAGAAGCCGTCGTAATTGCCCTCATGGGCGATCGGGATGCAGCCGAGATGGGTGCAGATGCCGATCACGACCAGCCATTGGTCGTGGCCGGCCTTCACGCGCGCCGAGTCGGCCTCGGGGTCCTTCAGGCTCGAGAGCGGTGCCTGCTGGGCTTCATCGATCTGCTTCTTGGTGCGGTGGCTGATATAGATCGGCTTGCCGCGCCAGAAGACCTTGATGTCCTGGCCCTCGGCAATCGGCGTCAGATCGACCTCGATCGGCGCGCCGGCCGCGATCGTCGCGGCATCCGGGTTCATCTGGGTAACCAGCGGCCAGACGGTGGCGGCTGCGCCGACCACGGCGGCAGCTCCGGTTGCAACAAAGAGGAAATCACGGCGTGTCGGATGATCCGCCGAAGACGCTGTCGTCACGTTCCCAAGCCCTTTCTTGTCTGCAGCCGGTGGAACCACCCCGAAGACGCTGAAGCGCCCAGGAAAGGCTGCCGGCGCCCGCGGCCCCCGCGGCGGCAGGAAACCGCCATTCCACACCCCAAACGTCGGAATGGCAGTCCAGAATCGTTCTATTGGCACCCTTGCCGTACGAGCGCAAGCCCGCTATCGGCTCGCAAGCGTGCAATGCACGAAATCCGCGCCAAGCGATGTTTTATTGAGACAATTTCATCCCGAGGTCACAGGTCGCCAGCACCATGCAGATCGCGCTGTTCCAGCCCGATATCCCCCAGAATACAGGCACGATTCTGCGCCTCTGCGCCTGCCTGGACGTAGCGGCCCACATCATCGAGCCCGCGGGGTTCGACACCTCGGACCGCAATTTCCGGCGCGCAGGGATGGACTATCTCGACCAGGTCAGCTTGAAGCGGCACGACTCATGGTCGAAATTCGAGGAATGGCGTAGCGAGGCAGGCTGTCGACTGATCCTGTTCACGACCAAGACGGCGAAATCCTACCTTGATTTCAGCTATAACGCCTCCGACATCCTGCTGTTCGGGCGGGAGACCGCAGGGGTTACCGACGCGGTCGTGGCCGCCGCGGATGCGCGGCTGCTGATTCCGATGAAACCGTCCTTGCGCTCGCTCAATGTGGCCGTCACGGCCGCCATGGCAGTCGGCGAGGCGCTGCGCCAGACCGGTGCACCAGTCACCGGCCCGGCAATCTGAGGGACTTTTTGTGAGCTACGCGGTCAAGGAGATTTTTTTGACGCTGCAGGGCGAAGGCGCCCATGCGGGCCGCGCATCCGTGTTCTGCCGCTTCGCCGGCTGCAACCTCTGGACCGGCCGCGAGCAGGATCGCGCAGACGCGGTCTGCAAATTCTGCGACACGGACTTTGTCGGTACCGACGGCACGCTGGGCGGCCGCTACGCTAGCGCAGGCGAGCTCGCCCACACCATCGCCGCACAATGGACCGGCGGCGGCACCGACCGCTATGTCGTCCTGACCGGCGGCGAACCGCTGCTTCAGGTCGACGCGCCGCTGGTCGCGGCGCTGCATGCGCGCGGCTTTGCCATCGCGATCGAGACCAACGGCACCATCGTCCCGCCCGACGGGCTCGACTGGATCTGCGTCAGCCCCAAGGCCGGCAGCGAGCTCGTGGTCCGCAAAGGGCACGAGCTCAAGCTGGTCTATCCGCAGGTGGAAAACGCGCCGGAGGATTTCGCGGGCCTCGCCTTCGAGCGCTTTTCGCTGCAACCGATGGACGGCCCTGACGTGATCGCAAACACGGCGGCCGCCATCGATTATTGCCTGAAGCATCCGCAATGGCGGCTCAGCGTGCAGACGCACAAGACGCTCGGGATCAGATGAACGCGTATCAGACAGAACTGGATTGTTGACCGACATGTGGGAATTGACGAAATCGTTCCGGTTCGAGGCCGCGCATGCGCTGACCGGGACGACCTTTGGCGCCGACAGCGAGGAGATCCACGGCCACTCCTTCCGGACCGAAGTGACCGTCCGCGGCACACCGGATCCGGCCACCGGAATGGTGGTCGATCTCGGCCTGCTCGAACGCAGCATGGAAGAGGTGCGCAGGACGCTCGACCACAAGCTGCTGAACAAGATCACGACGCTCGGGCCGCCGACGCTGGAGAACCTGTCGCGCTTCATCTGGGAGCGGCTGCAGCATGCAGGTCGGCTGACGCGGGTCAGCGTCCACCGCGACAGCTGCAATGAAAGCTGCACCTATTTCGGACCGCAGGCCTGACATGCTGCCCACAGACCCCTCCATCATCGAGGATCGCAAGGCTCGCGCACGCGGCTGGTTCGAGGCCCTGCGCGACGACATCTGCGCCGCCCTGGAGAAGCTCGAGGACGATGCGCCCGCTTCGCTCCATCCCGGCGATGCCGGCCGCTTCGTGCGCACGGCCTGGGAGCGCACCGACCATACGGGCAAGCCCGGCGGCGGCGGCGTGATGTCGATCATGAAGGGCCGGCTGTTCGAGAAGGTCGGCGTGCACTGCTCGACCGTGCATGGCGAATTCGCTCCCGAGTTCCGCGCGCAGATTCCGGGCGCCGCCGACGATCCGCGCTTCTGGGCTTCCGGCATCTCGTTGATCGCGCATTTGCGCAATCCGAACGTGCCCGCCGTGCACATGAACACCCGCTTCGTCGTCACCGCCAAGGCCTGGTTCGGCGGCGGCGCCGACCTGACGCCGGTTTTGGACCGGCGGCGCACCCAGCACGACCCTGATACGGTCGCCTTCCACGCCGCGATGAAGCAGGCGTGCACCGGCCCGAACGGCGTCGCCGATTACGACAAGTACAAGAAGTGGTGCGACGAGTATTTCTACCTGCCGCACCGCAAGGAAGCGCGCGGCATCGGCGGCATCTTCTACGACTGGCACGACAGCGGCGACTGGGAGGCCGATCTCGGCTTCACCCAGGATGTCGGGCGCAGCTTCCTGAAGGTCTATCCCGAGCTGGTGCGGCGCAATTTCGCGCTGGCGTGGACGGCCGAGGATCGCGAGGAGCAGCTGATCCGCCGCGGGCGCTACGTCGAATTCAACCTGCTGTATGATCGCGGCACCATCTTCGGGCTGAAGACCGGCGGCAATGTCGATTCGATCCTGTCATCGCTGCCGCCGGAGGTGAAATGGCCGTGACCAGACTGCCGCGCGCGATGCTGATCGACATGGATGACACCATCCTGTCGGCCTATGGCCGTCCCGAGATCGCCTGGAACAAGATCACCGCCGAGTTCGCAGACGAGCTGGCGCCGCTGCCCCCGGACCAGGTCGCCGCCGCGCTGCTCGCGTCGGCGCGGCGATTCTGGTCGACGGCGGAGCCGATCTGGCGGATCAGGCTCGGCGAGGCGCGCCGCCTCACCGTGAAAGGCGGCTTCACTGCGCTCGCGGCCGAAGGCCACCGGGCGTTGCCGGACGATCTCGCACACCGCATCGCCGATCGCTTCACGACGTATCGCGAAGAGGAAATGTTCGTCTTCCCGGGCGCGCATGAGGCGATCGACGCGCTGAAGGCGCGCGGCGTCAGGCTTGCGCTGGTGACCAACGGCGCCGCCGACATGCAGCGTGCCAAGGTCGAGCGCTTCGCGCTGACGCACCGCTTCGATCACATCCAGATCGAGGGCGAGCACGGCTTCGGCAAGCCGGAGGAGCGCGCCTACCTGCACGCGATGGCGGCGCTCGGCGTCACCGCCGCGGACACCTGGATGGTCGGCGACAATCTGGAATGGGAAGTCGTGGCGCCGCAGCGGCTCGGCATCTACGCGATCTGGATGGACGTGCATGGCGAGGGCCTGCCGCCGGGATCGGCGATCAAGCCCGATCGCATCATCCGCTCGCTGACCGAACTGGTGCCGGCCGCACGCACCTAGCGCGACGGCGACCGTTTCCACATCAAACCCGCCCCTGCACGCATCCGCCGTGATCGGGCTGTCATCACGAAAAATCATGGAACTGAAACCAGGCGATGTCGTCATGCTGAAATCCGGCGGTCACCCGCTGACGGTTGTGGACGTCAAGGACGATCACGTCGAGTGCCTCTGGATGGGTGTGGACGGCGACCTGTATCGCGAGTCCTTGCCGGTCGTCGCGCTGGAATCGACCGAGCTCGATCCGGAAGACGATGAAGAAGAGGATGAGGACGAAGAAGGCGACGAAGACGAGTATGACGACGAGGACGAAGACGACGAAGGCGATCGCAAGAAGAAGCGCAAGGCTGCCTAAAGCGCGATGAGACAAGGCTGAATCGTCATCGCGCTTTGGCTCTTTGCTTGAGCGTGATCTTTTCGGAAAACCGTTGCACGCTTTTCCGGATCATGCTCCAGCACCAATGGCGCGCGCGGTACCGCCAGACACGGGCGGCATCGCGTCAGCAGCTGGCCGGTCAGAGCCGATGGTCGCGCGTGAAGCGGGAAACGGTCTGGTCGGCGATGGCCGAGAGCGCTGACGGCTGCAGCGGAAAA
This sequence comes from Bradyrhizobium jicamae, assembly GCF_018130215.1. Lineage (GTDB taxonomy): Bacteria > Pseudomonadota > Alphaproteobacteria > Rhizobiales > Xanthobacteraceae > Bradyrhizobium > Bradyrhizobium jicamae_A. Next base: position 304,646 of record NZ_JAFCKQ010000002.1, on the reverse strand, counting down.
TCGGCGGCGAGCCAGGCGTCCTCGGCGAGCGCCAGGACATGCCCGAGCGCCGGTCCCTCGGCAATGCCGCGCGCGATGAAATCGGACGCCCTCAACGGAAAGTGGGGCGCCCTCCAGCGCTGCGGCAGCGTGGCGAGCGCGCGCCATCGCTCGACGTCCCGATCCGCGCCGGTGCGGGCCCAGGCCAGCAGCAGCCGGTCGCGATACGGCGCCTCGTCGAGCCGGTAGAGCCGCCGCTTTGCGCGCGCCTCGTCCATGCCGGGCAGCCGCCACCAGCGATGGCCCATGGAATCGAGCGCCTTCGCCTCGGCATTCGACAGACGCAGCCGCGTCGCGATGCGCCGCGCGTCCTCGGTCACGGCAACCGTCAGCGCCGCCAGCCTGCGCATCGCGCTCGGGGCCAGCCCCATCTCTGTCTCGATCTCGATCATCGCCGCGAACGGGCCGGTGTAGGCGACGCCGCCGAACAGCGGCAGCAGCAGGCCGCCATCGGCCATCGCGACCACATCAGCCGCAGCCCCCTTGGCGATCACGAGCTTGAGCATCTCCATGCGGATGCGCTCGGCCGAGAGGTCCGGGAGCCCGGCGCGTCCGCCGATGCAGGCGAGATAGCCGGCGCGATCGACCTCGCCGGCGCCATAGGCGGCGTGAAAGCGGAAGAAGCGCAGGATGCGCAGATAATCCTCCGCGATCCGCCGCGCGGGATCGCCGATGAAGCGCACACGCCGCGCCTCGATATCGGCAAGCCCGCCGACATGATCATGCACGAGGCCTGCGGCATCGACCGACAGGCCGTTGATGGTGAAATCGCGCCGCTCGGCATCGCGCACCCAGTCGCGGCCGAGCGTCACCTTCGCCTTGCGGCCATAGGTCTCGGTGTCCTCGCGCAACGTGGTCACCTCGAACGGCTGGCCCTCGACGACGAGCGTCACAGTGCCATGCGCGATGCCGGTCGGCACGCTCTTGATGCCGGCCTGCCTGGCGCGGCGGACCACTTCGTCGGGCACGGCTGTGGTGGCAATGTCGATGTCGCCAAGCGGGATTCGCATCAGCGCATTGCGGACGGCACCGCCGATCACCCGCGCCTCTTCGCCGCCGGCATTGAGCAGGCCGAGCACCCGCGCGGCCGGGCCGGAAGCGAGCCAGGGCGCGTCGGACAGCAGGCGCGCCTCGCTCATCTCTCGACTCCGGGCACCAGCCTGCCGTTCTCGATATGGGCAGGAACGTAGGTCGAATTCGGCGGCGCGCCGGTGTATTCGGCAAGCAGGACGAAGCTGACGATGACGAGCAGCAGCGCCGCCAGCGTCAGCTTGCCCAGCATGTCGAGCGGCCACGAGGCCGGCACCGTCACGCCGGACCGCGTCGCAACCAGGAAAATGGCATAGACAGCGAACGGGATCAGGAAGATTCCGATCTCGGTCAACGCCGTCCGCATCATGACAGATAGATCCGCTCGTACAGCACGCGCAGGATGCCGGCAGTCGCGCCCCAGATGTAGCGCTCGGCGTACGGCATCGCGTAATAGCGCCGATCGATACCGCGGAATTCCTTGGTATGGATCTGGTGATTTTCCGGGTTCATCAGGAAGGCGAGCGGCACCTCGAAGGCATCGACGACCTCGGCCTCGTTGATCTCGAGCGTGAACCCCGGCTTCACCTTGGCGACCGTCGGCAGGATGCGGAAGCCGAACGCAGTGCCATAGAGATCGAGATAGCCGACCGGCTCGATGAACTCGCGCTTCAGCCCGACCTCTTCGCAGGCCTCGCGCAGCGCGGCATCGCGGGGGGACGCGTCGGTGGCGTCGATCTTGCCGCCGGGAAACGAGATCTGTCCGGCGTGGCTCGACAGATGCGGCGAGCGCTGCGTCAACAGCACCGTTGGCTCGGGGCGATCGACCACCGGGATCAGCACGGCGGCCGGCCGCACGGGCTGCTCCTGCGCCACGATCTCGAGCATGCGGTCATTGCCGGAATCGCCGGTGCGCGGAATGATATGGGGATCGAACAAGCCGAGCGGCACCTCGAAATCGAGCCGCGCGCGGGCCCGTGCAAAGAATTCCGTCGAGCTGATCGTCGCCCGCCCCACCTTCAGCAACGGCTCGTTCAAAGCGCGTCCCTCACCTGCTTCGCGTCAGCCATCGCGAAGAATTCCCCGCCGGATTCGATTCCGAACATTTCCTGACCATCGACCATCCGCGCCTCGCCCATGTCAACCAGATCGTAATAGAGCGCACGGGTCACCTTCGCCCAGAGGTCGGCGCGCACATGCAGGTAGGGCGTGAGCCCGCCGTCCTCGGCCGCCTCGAATCTGAGGCCATGGCCCTTTTCGCAATCGACCCAATCGTCGACATTGGTGCGGAACCTGAGCAGGCGGCCACGTGGGTCCGCTTCGGTCAGCATTTCGACGGCAAGGAACGGTGCATCGTCGACGCGGATGCCGACCTTCTCGACCGGCGTCACGAGAAAGTGCTTGCCGTCCTCGCGCTTCAGAATGGTCGAGAACAGCCGCACCAGGGCCGGACGGCCGATCGGCGTTCCCATGTAGAACCAGGTGCCGTCGCCGGCAATTCGCATGTCGAGATCGCCGCAAAACGGCGGATTCCACAGATGCACGGGCGGCAGGCCCTTCCGGCCGGTCGAGCCCGACGCGGAAGCTTGCGTCGCCGCCGCGGTAAGGCCCTCGAGACCCTTGCGTTCGAGGCCCGTGGTTTCACGGCCCTGTTCGGCCTGCCCTTGCTTCGCCATTGTTTGCCTTAAGCTTCCAACCTTCAATCTGGCACGATTGGTGCACATATCCTGAGATGTGGTCGGGATGTCATTCTCGCCACATCGTGATGTCGTTCATACCCTGAAATACCGATAAGGTGGGGATAGTTTAATTCAACGAATACATGGCCTTCGCACAGGTTTAGCATGAGGGTCATGACATGACGACGCGAGAATCAGGCGCATCGTCAAGAAGGAGCTGACGGATGGCTGGTGCAGATGGCGTCGAGAAACTGGAGGACGTGATCGTCCGTTCGGCCGAACAGGTCGCCGGCCAGATCCGTGCCGCCAAGGAAGCGATATCCACTGTCATTTTCGGTCAGGACCGGGTGATCGAAAACACCCTGGTGACGATCCTGTCCGGCGGCCATGCGCTGCTGATCGGCGTACCCGGACTTGCGAAGACCAAGCTGGTCGAAACGCTCGGCATCACGCTGGGGCTCGATGCCAAGCGCATCCAGTTCACCCCGGACCTGATGCCGTCGGACATCCTCGGCGCCGAAGTGCTCGATGAGAGCTCGACCGGCAAACGCTCGTTTCGTTTCATTTCCGGGCCAGTGTTCGCGCAGCTGCTGATGGCCGACGAGATCAACCGCGCCAGCCCGCGCACCCAGTCGGCGCTGCTGCAAGCCATGCAGGAGCAGCACATCACCGTTGCCGGCGCGCGGCATGATCTGCCGAAGCCGTTCCACGTGCTCGCGACGCAGAACCCGCTGGAGCAGGAAGGCACCTATCCGCTGCCCGAGGCGCAGCTCGACCGCTTCCTGATGGAGATCGACGTCGACTATCCGGATCGCGACGCCGAGCGGCGCATCCTGTTCGAAACCACCGGCGCCGAAGAAACGCTCGCCAAGGCCTCGATGGATGCCGAGACGCTGATCGCGGCGCAGCGCCTGGTGCGCCGCCTGCCGGTCGGCGACTCCGTGGTCGAGGCGATCCTGTCGCTGGTTCGATCGGCACGTCCGGGCCCCGAGGGTGGCGAAGCCGGCAAGCTGATCGCCTGGGGACCTGGTCCCCGCGCCAGCCAGTCGCTGATGCTGGCGGTGCGCGCCCGCGCGCTGCTCGACGGGCGGCTCGCGCCCTCGATCGACGACGTGCTCGATCTCGCGGAACCTGTGCTCAAGCACCGCATGGCGTTGACATTTTCTGCGCGCGCCGAAGGGCGCACCATTCCTGACGTGATCAGGCAATTGAAGACGCGGATCGGTTGATGGCCGCAGAGAACAGGCACCTGAACGAGGAGATTCTGGCGGTCCGACGTGCAGATGGCGAAAGCCGAACGCTCGCCGCATCGCTGCCGCGCCTGGTGCTTGAGGCACGCCGCATCGCGGCCAACGTCATCCACGGCCTGCACGGCCGCCGCCGCGCCGGCTCCGGCGAAAGTTTCTGGCAATATCGCCGTTTCGTCTCCGGCGAGCCGTCGCAGCGGGTCGACTGGCGCCGCTCGGGGCGCGACGACCACCTTTATGTCCGCGAGCAGGAATGGGAGGCCGCACATACCGTGTGGGTCTGGGCCGACCGCTCGCCGTCGATGGCGTTTGCCTCGAGGAATGCGCGCGACAGCAAGCTCGAGCGCGGACTGATCGTCGCCTTCGCCCTCGCCGAGCTCCTGGTGGCCGGCGGCGAGCGCGTCGGCATCCCCGGTCTGATGAGCCCGACCGCGAGCCGCAGCGTGATCGACAAGATGGCGGAAACGATGCTGCACGACGATGCGACCCGCGCGAGCCTGCCGCCGTCGTTCGTGCCGTCGTCGCTCGCCGAAATCGTGGTGCTGTCCGACTTCTGGTCGCCGCTACCGGAGATCGCGGCCATGCTGGCCGGGCTCTCCTCTTCCGGCGCGCATGGCACGCTGATCCAGATCGTCGATCCCGCGGAAGAGACCTTCCCCTATTCCGGCCGCGTCGAATTCGTCGAGCCCGAAGGCGGCGGCAATATCACCGCCGGCCGTGCGGAGAGCTGGACCAACGACTACGTCGCCCGTGTTGCGCTGCATCGCGACCAGATCCGCGAAGAGACCAACCGGCTCGACTGGCTGTTCTCGACCCACACCACGAGCCGCTCGGCGGCAGAGTTGCTGCTGTACCTGCACTCAGGCATGATGGTGAGCAAGTCCGGCGGACGCGCAACTGTCAAGGCGGGACGCAGCGCATGATCGCAGGCCTCCCCCTCTCCTTCGCCGAACCGATGCTGCTGCTCGGGCTGGTCAGCCTGCCGGTCCTGTGGTGGCTGCTGCGCGTGATGCCGCCGCGGCCGCGGCGCGTCGAATTCCCGCCGACGCGGCTGCTGTTCGACATCGCGCCGAAGGAGGAGACGCCCTCGCGCACGCCGTGGTGGCTGACGCTGCTGCGGCTGGCGGCCGCCGCGCTGGTCATTCTCGCCGCGGCTGGCCCGATCTGGAATCCACAAACGGGAGTCGCGGCCGGCAAGTCGCCACTCGTGATCCTGCTCGATGACGGCTGGAGCGCGGCCGCGAGCTGGGATGCGCGGATCAAGGCGGCGGACGAGCTGATCGCCGATGCCGACAGCGATCGCCGCGGCGTCGCGCTGGTGCCGTTGTCCGAGCCCGCCCGCGACATCACCCTGATGCCCGCCGGCGCCGCCCGCGTGGCGTTGCGTCAACTTGCGCCAAAGCCCTACTCGGTCGATCGCGTGGAAACCCTTGCCTCGCTCGGACGTTTCCTCAAGGCGACCGGCGATTGCGACATCGCCTTTTTGTCCGACGGTGTCGACACCGGTCGCGGCAGCGAATTCACCGAGGGCCTCGGCAAGGTGATCGAGACCAGGAAGCTGACGATCTTCGAAGGTGGCGCCCCGCCCGCGCAGGCGCTGGTTGCTGCCGAGAACGCCGCCGCCAAGATGACCGTGAAGGTGCTGCGCACGGTCGGCGGCATCGCAGCCGGCACGGTGCGCGCGGTCGACGCCAAGGGCTCGCCGATCGGCGAGGCCCACTATAATTTCGGCCCTCAGGACCGCGAGACCGAGGCGTCCTTCGACCTTCCGGTCGAGCTGCGCAACGACATCACGCGGCTCGAGATCGCGGGCGAACGTTCGGCCGGCGCAGTGCAGCTGCTCGACAAGCGCTGGCGTCGCCGCGCCATCGGCGTGGTCTCGGGATCGAGCACCGACACCGCCCAGCCGCTGCTGGCCTCGACCTTCTATCTGTCGCGCGCGCTGTCGCCATTCGCCGATGTCAGGCTTGGCGATCGCGGTGCACCGCAACAGGTGATCGCGCAATTCCTCGATCAGCGCCTGCCGATGATCGTGATGGCCGATGTCGGCACGCTGTCCCCGGAGATCCGCGAGCGGCTCAACGCCTGGATCGAGCAGGGCGGCGTGCTCGTGCGCTTCGCCGGTCCCCGCCTCGCGCAGGCCGATGACGACCTCGTCCCGGTCAAGCTGCGCAAGGGTGGCCGCACGCTCGGCGGCAGCCTGACCTGGGAGAAGCCGCAGCACATGGCCTCCTTCGCTGCCGACGGCCCGTTCGCAGGCCTCAACGTGCCAAAGGACATCACCGTCAGCCGCCAGGTGCTGGCCGAGCCCGACGCCGTGCTCGCGACCAAGAGCTGGGCATCGCTTGAAGACGGCACGCCGCTTGTCACCGGCGAGCATCGCGGCAAGGGCGTGATCAGCCTGTTCCATGTCGGCGCCGACATGCGCTGGTCGGACCTGCCGATGTCCGGCACCTTCGTCGAGATGCTGCGCCGGCTGGTCGACATGTCCGGCTATACCGCAACGCCCGGCCCCGCTGTTGCAGGCAACCCGAATGCCGAGACGGTCGCGCCGCTGCGCACCCTCGATGGCTACGGCGCGTTCGGCCCGCCGCCGTCGAGCGCCAAGCCGATGCCGGCGGACTATCACGACCGCGCCACGGCGGATCATCCGCCCGGCCTTTACGGTCCGGCCGAGGGCCCGATCGCGGTCAACACGCTCGCCTCCGGCGACCGTATTGCGCCGCTCGACACCTCCGGCCTCAATGCGCGGCACGCGAGCTACACCAACACCGAGCCGCGCGACCTGCGCGGCATCCTGCTGTCGTCGGCGCTCGCGCTGTTCCTGATCGATGCGATCGTGGTGGCGATGCTCGGCGCCGGTCTCGCCGCGCTGCTGCGGCGGCGCGCGGCCGCTGCCGTGCTCGCCTTCGCCTTCATGCTCGCAGCGATCGCACCTTCGCCGACGCACGCCGAGGACAAGGACGACTTCGCCATCAAGGCGGTGTCGCAGACCCGCCTCGCCTACGTCGTGACCGGCAATGCCGATGTCGATTCGATCGTCAAGGCGGGCATGTCCGGGCTGACGCTGTTCCTGGCGCAGCGCACCGCGCTGGAGGCCGGCGATCCGGTCGGCGTCGATCCCGCGCATGACGAGCTTGCCTTCTTCCCGCTGATCTACTGGCCGATCGTGCCCGGCGCGCCGAAGCCTCCACAGGACGCCATCAACAAGATCGACGCCTATATGAAGCAGGGCGGCACCGTGCTGTTCGACACCCGCGACGCAATCGAGGCACCGCCGGGCGACAACGGCGCTTCCCAGACGCCCGGCATGCAGACATTGCGAGAGTTGCTGGCGACCCTCGACGTTCCCGAGCTCGAACCGGTGCCGCGCGAGCACGTCCTGACAAAGACCTTTTACCTGCTGCGCGACTTCCCGGGCCGCTTCACCACCGGCCAGACCTGGGTCGAGGCACTGCCGCGAGAAGACGACGACGATGCCGCGCAGCACCCGGCGCGCGGCGGCGACGGCGTCTCGCCGATCATCATCTCCTCGAACGATCTCGCCGGCGCCTGGGCCATCCGCCCCGACGGCCAGCCGATGCTGCCGCTGACGCCAGGCGAGCCGCGCCAGCGCGAATTCGCCTTCCGCGCCGGCGTCAACATCGTGATGTACACGCTGACCGGCAACTACAAGGCCGACCAGGTGCACGCACCCGCTCTGATCGAGCGGCTGGGACAATGAGATGAACTACGGTATCGCGTTCACCCCGCTGGTTCCCTCGCTCGTGCTGTGGCTCGCGCTCGGCGCGATCGTCGTCATCGCGGCGCTGCTGTTGCTGTCGCGCGCCCGCGGTGCCGCGATCCGAGTGACGGCGCTCGCGCTGATCCTGCTTGCGCTGGCCAATCCGTCGTTCACCCGCGAGGACCGCGAGCCGCTGTCGTCGGTTGCCGCCGTCGTGGTCGACAAGAGCCCGAGCCAGAACTTCGGCACCCGCAACCAGGAGACCGACAAGGCCAGGGAAGCGCTGGTCGACAGCCTGAAGCAGGTCAAGGGCCTCGAGGTCCGCGTCGTCGAGGCCGGCCAGGCCGATGGCGAGACCGACGGCACCAAGCTGTTCGGCGCGCTGACGTCGGCGCTGGCCGACGTTCCGGTCGAGCGGGTTGCCGGCGCCTTCATGATCACCGACGGTCGCGTCCACGACATTCCCGCCAACGCCCAGGCTCTCGGCTTCCAGGCGCCCCTGCATGCGCTGATCACCGGCCGCAAGGACGAGCGCGACCGCCGCATCGCGATCACGGCCGCGCCGCGCTTCGGCATCGTCGGCCAGACCCAGACCATCACCTATCGGCTCGACGACCAGGGCGTGACCGGCGAGCGCGCCAAGGTCACGATCCGCCGCGACGGCGAGGTGATCAGCGAGCGCACGCTGGCCAGCGGCCAGACCTCCAGTGTCGACGTCGACATCAAGCATGCCGGCCCCAACATCGTCGAGATCGAGGCCTCGCCGCTCGAGAACGAACTGACGCCGGTCAACAACCGCGCCGTGGTCGCGATCGACGGCGTCCGCGACAAGCTGCGCGTGCTCCTGGTCTCCGGCGAGCCGCATTCCGGCGAGCGCACCTGGCGCAACCTGCTGAAGTCCGACCCCAGCGTCGATCTCGTCCACTTCACCATTCTGCGTCCGCCGGAGAAGCAGGACGGCACGCCGATCAACGAGCTGTCGCTGATCGCATTTCCGACCCGCGAGCTGTTCCAGCAGAAGATCAACGAATTCCAGCTGATCATCTTCGACCGCTATGCCCGCCAGGGCGTGCTGCCGATCGCCTATTTCGACAATATCGCGCGCTATGTCCGCGCCGGCGGCGCGGTGCTGGTCTCGGCCGGTCCCGACTACGCCTCGACCACCAGCATCTGGCGCACGCCGCTCGACGCGGTGCTGCCGGCCGAGCCCGTCGGCGTGACCGAGAAACCGTTCTACGCGCATTTGAGTGACGCCGGAAAACGTCACCCCGTGACGCGCGGGCTGGAAGGCTCCGCCTCCGAGCCGCCACACTGGAGCCGGTTCTTCCGCACCGTCGACACCCGCAACGCGGTCACGCCGCCGGTGATGACCGGCGCCGACGGCAAGCCGCTGCTGCTGCTGTCCCGCTTTGGCGAAGGCCGCGTCGCGCTGCTGCTGTCCGATCACATCTGGCTCTGGGCGCGCGGCTATGAGGGCGGCGGCCCGCATCTCGATTTGCTGCGTCGTATGTCGCACTGGCTGATGAAGCAGCCCGACCTGGACGAGGAGGCGCTGCGCATGCAGGTGCAGGGCAAGGACCTCGTGGTGGTGCGCCAGACCATGGCCGACACCGTCTCGCCGGTGACCGTGACGTCGCCGAGCGGCACCACGCATGAGCTGACCCTGACCGCCGGCGATCCCGGCGAATGGCGCGCGACGCTGCCTGCGAACGAGCTCGGCCTGTGGCAGGCGACCGACGGCACGCTGAAGGCGCTGATCAATGTCGGCCCGACCAATCCGAAGGAGTTTTCTGAGGTCACCTCCACCACCGAGACGCTGAAGCCACTGGCGCAGGCGACCGGCGGTGACGCTCGGCGCATCGTCGACGGATCGAGTCTCGACGTGCCGCGCATCGTTCCGGTGCACGCCTCGTCGATCTTCCGCGGCGACGGCTGGCTCGGCGTCAAGATGCGCGATGCCAGCGTGGTCAAGGGTGTCGCCGTGTTACCGATGTTCGCGGGCGCCATCGGCCTCCTGTTGCTGCTCGGTGCGTTCGCCGCGACCTGGCTGCGCGAGGGACGCTGAAACCCTGCTGGAGGCGAAGCGCGCATGCCGTCGGGCACGTTGCGTCAATCACACACAGCACGCCGATCGATCGCGCGTCGTCAGCACCACGGTTGACATCGCCATTGCCATCCGATGTTATAATGTAACATCGGAGCGGTCGGGGTCATTAAACCGCGCCGAGGGTGGGCGTCGATCAGTATGAAGTGGTTCCGGAAACACATCAGGACTGGCTCGCGGCTGGCGCTGTTCGCGCTCGCCGTCCAGTTCGTGCTGTCGTTCGGCCATTTCCATCCGCTGGCGGCGGCGCAAGCGGCGCCGGCAGCCCAGGTCGCCCTGTCGCGGCTTGATTTCTCCTATCTCGGGACCTCGGCGACGCCGGACCTCGCGGTCCAGGTCACCGAGAGGCAGCCGCCTGCCCATCACGACGACGACAAGCACCCGGCCGACACATGCGCAATCTGCGCCGTCATATCGTTGGCCGGCAATCTGCTCGTCGCGACCCCGCCGGTGCTGATGTTGCCGGAAGCGTTGGAGCTTCTCCGCCGCACCACCGATGCCGAATTCCTTCACCTGAAGTCGGCGCCCGCGGCCTTCCACTCGCGCGGTCCACCCCTGTCCTGACATCGATTGCTGTCTGTGCCTCCGGGATCGCATCGCGTTGAGCGGCGTGATCGCGGAGCAATCAATCAATCGGTCCGTCGCGAATGACGGCAAGGCCGCGCCAGCCTACCCGAATGCGGATTCGCTGGCGGCCTTCAGGATCCCGACCATGAAGTCCCCGTTCAGAGCCACGCTTCTTTTTTCCACATCAGCCTCGGTGCTGCTCGCCCTGGGCCATGCCTCCAGCGCGCAGACCCCGCCCCCAGCATCCGCAGGCACCACCACGCTGCCGTCGATCGAGGTCGTCGAACCGAAGCATACGCAGCCGCCGCGGCGTCCCAAGAAGCCCGTCCTCACCACGCGACGCGAGGCACCGCCGCCGGCGGCACCGCCACCGTCAGCGGCGCAGGTGCTGACAAGCACCAACGACAAGTTCGACACGGCGCGCCAGAGCATCGTCGCACCGCTCGGTGCGACCGCCCATCAGCTCAATCACCAGGCGATCGAGGCGATGCCGCAAGGCACCGACGCGCCGCTCGACAAGGTGCTGCTGCAATTCCCCGGCGTGACGCAGGATTCTGCGGCCAGCGGCGAGTTCCATGTCCGCAACGAGCATGCCAACGTGCAGTACCGCATCAACGGCATCATGCTGCCCGACGGCGTCGGCGCCTTCGGCCAGATCCTCGATACCGGGATCATCGGCAGCCTTGCCCTGCTCACCGGCGCGCTGCCGGCGCAATACGGGCTCCATACCGCCGGTGTCCTCGACATCCAGACCAAGACCGACGCGTTCGACAACACCGGGAAGGTCGGCGTGTACGGCGGCAGCCACGGCACGATCACGCCGAGCTTCGAATATGGCGGGACGGTCGGGCAGACCCAATATTTCGTCTCGGGACGCTATTTCCAGAGCAGCGTCGGCATCGAGAACCCGACCTCGTCCTACAACGCGATCCACGACAACACACAGCAGGAGAAGGGCTTCCTCTATTTGTCGACGGTGCTCGATCCGACCAGCCGCCTGACCTATATCGGCGGCGTCTCCAACGGCACCTACCAGATCCCGAACAATCCCGGGCAGACACCGAACTTCACCGCGTTCGGCGTGTCGAATTTCGATTCCTCGCAGCTCAATGAGCGCCAGACCGAGTCCAACCAGTTCAACGTCGTGGCCTACCAGAAGTCGTTCGAGGACATCGACATGCAGCTGTCCTACTTCAATCGCTACAGCCAGCTGCACTTCTACCCCGACACGATCGGCGATCTCGTGTTCAACGGCGTCGCCTCTGATGTCTATCGCCAGAGCTTCGTCAACGGCATCCAGGAAGACACCGCGTGGCGCGTCGGCTACGCCCATACGCTGCGGTTCGGCTTCTCGGTCTCCTCGGAGCGGACCCTGGTCAACAACTACTCGACGGTCCTGCCACTGCTCGATCCGACCGACCCAACCTCCGGCACGGTCGACGCGCCGTTCTCGATCTTCGATTCGAACAGCGCAACCGGCTGGCTGATCGGCACCTACCTGCAGGACGAATGGCGGATCAACAACCAGCTGACCCTCAATGTCGGCCTGCGCTTCGACCAGATGTACCAGTTTGTCGACGCCAACCAGTTCAGCCCGCGCGCCAATCTGGTCTGGAAGCCGTTTGACGGGACCGCGTTCCACGCCGGCTATTCGCGAAACTTCACGCCGCCAGAGCAGGTGATCGCCACCCCGGTCAACCTCGCTCTCGTGCAGGGCACCTCGCAGCAGCCCCAGGTCGGCACCAACAGCCCGGTGCTGCCCGAACGCTCCAACGTGTACGACGTCGGCGTCGACCAGAAGATCCATGCGATACCCGGCCTCGAGGTCGGCATTGACGCCTACTACAAGACCGCCCGCGACCTGCTCGACGACGGCCAATTCGGCGCGGCCTATGTGCTGACCGGATTCAACTACGAGCGCGGCGAGAATGCCGGGGTCGAGCTCAAGGCGAAGTACGCCAACGGCAATTTCCAGGCCTACGCGAACTTCGCCTGGGCGAAGCAGATCGCGAGCAATGTGGTCTCGAACCAGTATCTGTTCGGTGCCGACGAACTCGCCTACATCGCCACCCACGATGTGTACACCGATCACGCACAGACCTGGACGGGCTCCGCCGGCGCGTCATACCTGTGGAACGGCACGCGCTTTTCCGCCTCGATGATCTACGGCAGCGGTCTGCGTTCGGGCTTTGCCAACACCGACCACCTGCCGGGATATACGCAGGTCAATCTCGGCGTATCGCACGACTTCAACATCGTCGCGCCGAACAAGCCGACCACGATCCGCTTCGACGTCGTCAACCTGTTCGACACGATCTACGAGATCAGGGACGGCTCGGGCATCGGCGTGTTCGCCCCGCAATACGGCCCGCGCCGCGGCTTCTACGTCGGCATCTCGCAGAAGCTCTGACGGCATGACGCCTCGACCCCTGCCGTTCGCGGCAGGGGCACGGCTGCGCGCGGCGACCTCTAAGTCAGTGGCCGACGACGACTTCGCTGATCTGGATCACCGGCTGGAGGTCGGTGTAGTTCGCGATGTCGCCCATGATCTCCTTGGCGTGCGGTCCGAAGCCGGTCTGGAAGTCCTCGACGGTCTCGCAGAAGATGTGGCACATCCCGACATAGGTGGCGGGCGCGCCCGGCGCACCGCCGGCGAGACCCTTGTCGATCGTGTAGTATTTGCACTTGTCCCCGAGGCGCGCCTTCAGCAGCGGCATGTGCTTGTCACGGTAGTAGTCGTGGTCGAAGCGCGCGCCGGGATTGTTCGGATACATGACACTGACCTTGATCATCGCGCGCTCCCATTGATGTGACACCAGCCGGTTATGTTCCGGCGCTGCACATCGACTGTGCTTCAGTTTTCCGGAGCGTGCAACAGCGCAGAGCGCGGTTCCGATGGCGTCACACGAATGTCAGATCGCCTTGCTCCAGTCCGGCTGGATCGACCCGGACACGCCGTCGAACGCACCGTCCGCCAGCTCGAGCACGAGCAGGCGGCTGTAGTCGACCGGGCCCGGCATGGTCGCGCGCCCCTTCGGGATCGGCTTGAAGCCGACGCGCGAATAATATGGCTCGTCGCCGACCAGCACGATGAGCCGGTGGCCCCTGGCGCGGGCGTCGTTGATCGCGCGCTCCATCAGTGCGCGGCCGACGCCGCGGCTGCGGAACGGCGGCTCGACGGTGAGCGGCCCGAGCATCAACGCGGGCGTATCCCCGATCAGGATCGGCAGCTGCCGCACCGAGCCGACCAGCAGCGTGCCGATCCGCGCCGTGAACGACACGTCGAGCAGATGATCGACATGCTCGCGCAGCCGGTAGGCGCTGAGCACGAAGCGGCCGGGTCCGAAGGTGCGCTCGTGCAGGCGCTCGATCGCCTGGGCGTCCTTCGGGGTCTCGGGCAGAATCGTGAGGGAAAGGTCGTTCATGGTGAGGCGCGGGATAGCATTTGACGGGCGCGCGGTCCATCGTCCGCGTTCACCGCCATGTGACAGTCGACGGCTTGCCGTCGAGCACCTCGGCGATGCGCAGCCGCGTGCCCGGAGTGGTGTCGTCGGGCAGCGCCGAAGGGTCGAAGAAGCCGCAGGCCACGATCTCACGGTTCGGCTCCGGCAACCGGTCCTGCCGGAAGTGCCTGACCACATAGACCGCGACATGATCGCGCGGCGAGACGTGCCGGTTGAAGAAGATGCCGTGCAGCACCGGCTCGCCGACCATCTCGATCCGCCCCTCCTCGACCAGCTCGCGCCGCAGCGAGTCCAGAAAGCTTTCGCCGACCTCGACCCCGCCGCCCGGCAGGTACCAGCCACGAACGTAGCTGTGCTTGACCAGGAACACCCTGTTGTCGGCATCGAGCACGACGGCGCGCACCCCGAGCGTCATGCCGCGAACCAGCCGCCAGTAGAAATGAAACACCCGCCTGATCTGCGGCTCGAAGCGCTTGCGCGCCTCCTCAAGCAACGTCATCACCCCTCGACATCATCCTGTTTGATCCTTGCGCGGACGCGCGCCGCTTGCCAATACAGAGCCGGGCTTTCGGGATAGCACGACATGACCGCTTGCAGGCGATCTTTCACTGGCGATCCGAACCGGACCGGATGATGGTGGCATTCCGGCTCGCGCATCTGTCCGACCCGCATCTGCCGCCGCTTCCGGCGGCACGGCTGCGCGACCTCGCCGGCAAGCGCGCATTCGGCTACCTCAACTGGACGCGCAACCGCCACAAATATCATCGGCGCGAGGTGCTCGACGCACTGGTCTCCGACATGCAGGCGCAGCAGCCGGACCACGTCGCCGTCACGGGCGATCTGGTCAACCTGGCGCTGGACGCCGAGTTCAATCCGGCGCGGGAATGGCTCGAGGGCGTCGGCCAGCCCGCCGACGTCACCGTGGTCCCCGGCAATCACGACGCCTATGTGCGCGCGACCCGGCACCGCTTCGTCGGCATCTTCGGCGACTATCTGCGCGGCGACGCCGACGATACGCCGACCACCTTTCCATTCGTGCGCAGGCGCGGACCGGTGGCGCTGATCGGCGTTTCCTCGGCGGTGCCGACGCCGCCCCTGATGGCTACCGGCTGGCTCGGGCGCGCGCAGCTCGCGGAGCTGGAAGCAATCCTCGCGCAACTGTCGCAGGAGGATGCCTTCCGCGTGCTGCTGGTGCATCACCCGCTGCACTCCGACGGCCACGCCAAGCGCCTGACCGATTCGCACCAATTGCTGACGCTGCTCAAGCGGCACGGGGTCGAGCTGGTGTTGCACGGCCACGACCACATCCACTCGACGATGTGGTTCGACGGGCCGGACCGGAAAATCCCCGCGATCGGCGTGCCCTCGGCGTCGGCATTGGCGCGCAAACATTATCCGGCGGCGGCCTACAATCTCTTCTCGATCGAACGCGACGGAAATGCCTGGCGCTGCGAGCAGACCGTGCGCGGCCTCGACGGCGCGCGGCGGATCGTCGAACTGTCGGCGGCACGGCTGATCTAGATGTTCTTCAGGCTCGCATACAGCGCGAGGCCGAACAGTGCCAGCGCTCCCATTATGAAGCCGAGCACGAAGATGCCGAACCCGCCGCGGCGGCGCTTCGGCGCGACCACGGCCACCGGCAGCGGCGGGGGCTGCTCGGCGACCGGAAGCGGGGTTGCCACCATCGCGTGCTCGCGCTCGATCATGCGCCGCGCGACATAGTCGGTCACGGCATCGACGATCACGGGCACGTCGTGCGATTCGGCGAGCACGATGCGGCCGAACCGCGTGTCCTGCACGAAGCGGTAGATGCGCTTGTCGCGGCCCATCAGGATGTGCGCGACGACATCGATCCAGAGCCGCGGCGTCTCGCCCTGGCTGATGCCGCGGTCGAACAGGTCGACCTTCTCCGGCACCTGGTCGAACAGGGGATTGAGCGCGTCGTTGAGGATCTCGAGCCGCGCCACCTCGGCATCGCGCAGCTCGACGACGACGCCGGTGCGGTCCGCCGCCTCGATCCGCGCCCGCCGCAGCGCCTCGCGCAATGTCGGCCGCAGCTCGCGGGCCTCGTTGCCGGTGTTCTGCGGATCGGACATTCGTCGCGGCCTCGTGGTGACGGGTTTTGCTATGCATTAACCTATCAGCAACCATGAGCGCCGCAAAGGGCGTTTGTTCCCAAGGGGTTAGGCGATCGCTTATCCCCAGCCCAAGCCAAATGCAGGTGTCCCGAAACTGGACGGCCCCACCCGGGTGAACCGGATGGGGCCGCCGTCCTTGGGCCGTTTCTTGATTGATGACGTGAACCGTCAGGCCGAGACCCGCGAGGGCTCCTCGACGATGGAGAAGCGGACGCCGGCCTTGTGACGGTTCTCTTCCGAGACCTCGCGCCAGCAATCCTCTGCTTCCTTGCGGGTCTTGAACGGGCCTTTGACCTGGGCCGAGCCTTCCACGAGCTTGTGGAAGTTCATCGAGCCGAACTCGCCGCCGATCACCCAGAAGTTGCTGCCTTTGGTCATTGTCAGTCTCCTCTCGAGCGGGCTGCCTCGACATTCGTGACAGCGCGCCGCCAAATCCGTGCCAAGAGCTAACGCGAAACCGGGAAGTTCGTACAGATACCTTGTTTCCGAATGGTGATGTCATGTAACATACACACTTGTAATAAATGTCGATTTGTAAATTTTGTCACAAGTGATGCAGGAAGACCCATCATGCCGGCTGACTCCGCCAAAAAACTCTTCGTCGGGCCCCGCTTCCGGCGGATCCGTCAGCAACTGGGGCTGTCGCAGACCCAGATCGCCGAAGGGCTCGGCATCTCGCCCTCCTACATCAACCTGATCGAGCGCAACCAGCGGCCGGTGACGGCGCAGATCCTGCTGCGGCTGGCCGAGACCTACGACCTCGATTTGCGCGACCTCGCCACCGCCGACGAGGACCGCTTCTTCGCCGAGCTGAACGAGATCTTCTCCGATCCGCTGTTCCGCCAGATCGACCTGCCGAAGCAGGAGCTGCGCGACCTCGCCGAACTCTGCCCCGGCGTCACCCATGCGCTGCAGCGGCTCTACGCCGCATACACCGAGGCGCGCCGCGGCGAGACGCTGGTCGCGGCGCAAATGGCCAACCGCGAGGGCTCGCAGTTCGAGGCCAACCCGATCGAGCGGGTGCGCGACCTGATCGAGGCCAACCGCAACTATTTTCCGGAGCTCGAGACCGCGGCGGAGACGCTGCGCGACGAGCTCGACGTGCCGGCCGAGGGGCTGTTCACGGCGCTCGCCACGCGGCTGCGGGAAAAGCATTCGACCGTCACCCGCATCATGCCCGTCGACGTGATGCGCGAGACCTTGCGCCGCTTCGACCGCCATCGCCGGCAATTGTTGATCTCCGAACTCGTCGACAGCCCCGGCCGCAGCTTCCAGCTTGCGTTGCAAGTCGGCTTTGTCGAATGCGGCGCCGGCATCGATGCCATCATCGGCCGCGCCGGCCCGCTCGACGACACCGCGCGGCGGCTCTACCGCATCACGCTCGCCAATTATTTCGCGGCCGCCGCGATGATGCCGTACCAGGCGTTCCATTCTGCCGCCGAAGCGTTGAACTACGACGTCCACGTGCTGGCGCAGCGCTTCAACTCCGGCTTCGAGCAGGTCTGCCATCGCCTCACCACCTTGCAGCGGCCGAACGCGCGCGGCGTTCCGTTCTTCATGCTGCGCGTCGACAACGCCGGCAACGTCTCGAAGCGCTTCTCCTCCGGCACCTTCCCGTTCTCCAAGTTCGGCGGCACCTGCCCGCTCTGGAACGTGCATTCGACCTTCGACATGCCGGATCGCCTGCTGAGCCAGGTGATCGAGCTGCCCGACGGCACGCGTTATTTCTCGATCGCGCAGACGGTGCGACGCCCGGTCGCGCCCTATCCGCAGCCGCAGCCGCGTTTCGCGATCGGGCTCGGCTGCGAGATCCGCCATGCCGCGAAGCTCGTCTATGCCACCGGCATCGATCTTGAGAAGGCCGAGGGTACGCCGATCGGCGTCAACTGCCGGCTCTGCGAGCGCGAGAATTGCAGCCAGCGCGCCGAGCCGCCGATCACGCGCACCCTGATTCTCGACGAGACCACGCGGCGGGTGTCGTCGTTCGCATTCTCGAACGCACGGGAGTTGTGAGCCGGAACAACCGGCTAATCCACCGCCGCAAACGCCTTGCACCAGCCATCCTTGCTGATCGCGCCCTCGACCACCTTGCAGCCGTCGGGCGCAACGAACAGCGAGCAGAGGCCGCAGGAGTAGATGCCATTCGGCGTCTCCTGATATTCCGCCTGCGGCTTGGTCATCTTGTCGGATGCAGATGCGGTGCGAAGCAACAGCGTCGTGGGGAGTCCGGCAATTGCAGCACCGATGAAGGCACGCCGCGATTTTCCATTTTGTAGTTTGACCATGATGCTCACCCCACGCGTCGTCCCGGCGATGAAACATGCGTTCGCGTTCTCACGGCATTATCCGCCTGAGCTTTGCATCTCGTTCCGCCCTCTCCTCAAGCAGAGGGCGCAGGGAAAGCCGGGTGCCGATCGCACCCATGGGCCCGGTGCAAATAAGGTAGCACCGGGGTAGGACCACAGGTGTAACCGGAACAACCCGGCTTTCCCTGCGCGATGGGTTACGGCTTATACGTGCTCGCCCCGGCGAGACTGGGCTCTTTTGTCACCGTCTCGCGAAGATGCTTTCGCATCTCGCGGGAGACACCTGCCACTAGGGCGTCAGGCCTGCACGATTTCACCGTCCGCCGTGCGTGCACTCGTCAGTTGCGCACCCGGCGTCCACCGCATCCCACCACGACGTTCGTGACGATCGCGAAGCGCCCCTCGAGCGGGTGAGACGGGAAACTCTATACACCGATTTGTCGTTACGATAAACCGAAATATTTTTTCGCGGCCCGCTTGACAGATTTTCGGTTGACTCGCCCGTCGGGCAAAATCCTCTTCCTGGGCGAGCGACCGGATGGCTCCGTTGCCGAGACCAGGCTGGATCAGACTTGCAGTCGGCAAGGTCAGGCTGATAAAAATCGAGCTGCACGCACGCAACGTAGCAGTGTTCAACCCGAACTTTATATGGTGATGCCTGCACTGGACCGCGGAAGCTCCGGCTTATTGTCGGTTCGAGCAATGCTGCAGGCTCTATAGTCCGGCCATGAAACAACAAAGTGTGGCGGTAATCCTCCCTTGTCGCAATGAAGAGGCGGCCGTCGGCGCCACGGTAACAGCATTTCGTGCGGCTTTGCCCGACGCTGCCATTTATGTCTTCGATAACAATTCGACCGATAATACCGTGAATGTAGCTCGTGCTGCTGGCGCGATAGTTCGAACCGAACTGACGCCAGGAAAGGGCAACGTCGTCCGCCGGAGTTTTGCAGACATTGACGCCGACATCTATGTGATGGCCGACGGCGACGCGACCTATGACGCAGCGGCTGCACCGACGATGATACGGGAGTTGATCGAATGCCGGCTGGACATGGTGGTAGGCGTGCGAAGTTCGATCGCCGACGCGTCTTTTAGGCCGGGTCATCGCCTGGGCAATGCGATCCTCACTGGAATGTTGTCGTATATCTTCGGTCGCTCGTTCAGCGATGTCCTCTCGGGCTATCGCGTATTCTCGCGCCGATTCGTAAAAAGCTTCCCCGCTCTCTCGGAAGGTTTTGAGGTGGAGACGGAGATCAGCATCCATGCTCTGGGGTTGCACATGCCAGTGGCCGAGATCGGGACTGCTTACAAGGTACGGCCGGAAGGTTCGAAGTCCAAGCTCTCCACATTCCGCGACGGCTGTCGCATTTTCCTGACCATCCTGATGCTGTTTCGAGTTGAAAGACCGATGCTTTTTTTCGGCATGATTGGCACGTTGCTCGGGTTCGGTTCGACCGTGATCGCGATACCTCTTGCCGTCACGTATGCCAGGACCGGCTTGGTGCCGCGTCTGCCCACCGCCGTTCTTTCGACAGGACTCATGATACTCGCCTTCCTTAGCTTCTTCAGTGGAATAATCCTCGACACTGTCGTGCGTGGCCGCCGCGAGTTGCGGCGACTTGCCTATTTGGCTTTGCGGCCTCCGGAATAAGTGACGTCACTCATTCGTCTTGAGCTTGCTCTGCAAGGACGGCTTTCTTCTAAAGACGGCTCCCTGGTTCAGGAGGCTGCCAGCATTGCGGCGCCAGAGCGATGCGCTCGCATCTTCGGCGCGCAGGGGTTCGCGAATGATGCGGTTAGGCCCTCCGCAGCCATGCGATAATTTCGACCAGTTCAACGGCAAAAAGGGACAGCATGAGGCCGACCATCGGCACTTCGGGAATCAGGTATCGCCAGACGTCGAGGGTGTGGGCGGCGGCGGCGGTCCCGATCGAGGCCGCCCACATCACGATGACGATACCTCCGCGCGTTGAGAATCCGGGGCGCCAACGCCACACGGCAGTCACTGTCCAATATGTGACTGCAATGACGAACGCGATGGACAAGGCCCTGAACAGATAGGCGGAGATGACCGGGAGATCGGCCAGCAGGCCGATTCGAACTGGTCCGCCCTGCAGATCGATCGGCCGAGCTGCCCGGCCATGCCGCGTCATGATGTCGGACACGTGCGGCACATCGTCGGTCGACACCGGTATGGCAGGGGCGAGTCCGTAAGCCGGCCATGCGACCGTAGCCCCATAGGCAATCTGGCGGACGACCTTGCCCGCGTACGCCAGCGGCCGGTCGCGCACGGCGGCCAGGAAGATGCGCCGATAGGCGCTCGCCGCGCCGTCGGCATTTTCGGTATCGCCGGCGACGTCTCGATCCAGTGCGGTGTCGAAGAGACACGCGTCGCCGAAGAACCCGAGTGCCGGCCACCGACCCGGCTCCGCCGCGAAGTCCGCGGCAAGCCGCGCCATCGTGGCGTCGGCGCGGTCCCCGGCCGCGGACGCGATCTCGCGTCGCGCCGCATCGCTTGCGAGCACGATGTTCAGGTGATTGCAGAACAGTGTCTTGGGGACGAATACGACCGAGGCTTGGTCGGAGTTGGATGCCCCGAACCGGGAACCGACGGCAAGGAGCCCCAGCGCTGCCGCGACGGACAGGGCAATCACGATAAGGCGTCGGGAGGTGTCTGGCCGGGCGAGGCTCGCGCCCACCAGGACGACGACGATTGGGACCAGGATTCCTTGCGATCTGAGGCACGCCGCGAGAGCCGCGCACAGGATCGAGGCAGCGACCGCGAAGCACCGTGCGGTTTTGCCGACGCAGGTGGCAACGAGCAATCCGATCATTGCGAGATTGAGGAAGACCGCAAAGAGAAGCTCCGAGGTGACGACGTTCCTGAACAGCAGCAGGCCCGGATACGCCGCCACGAGGATGATCGGCACAAGCCCACCGGCGTTGCGCGTCGCGGTCTGAACGGTTAGTGCGAGCGCCAGCATCAGGATTGTCCACGCCGTCTGCTGCAGGCGCACCACCGTCGCGAGGTCACCCCCAAACGCGAACGTCGCGGCCAACAACGCCGGGTAACCCGGATCGCGCCCGCCCGCCACGGTCGGCCGTCCGGCCTCGAGCGTACGAAAGGCAGATTCCACGAAGGGTGGCGTGTCGCCCCAGATGGCCGGGACCGCCGGCCTGAACGACGCGACGATCACCACCAGCAGTGCGGCCCACGCCAGCACGGTCCATGGCCACGGGGACCCGACGCCGCCCAGGGAGGCCGCTCCGCCCGTTGTACGCGCTGGAGCTTCGCGCTCCGACCGCACCATCGCCTCCTGCTGAAATGAAGCCGCAGGCCTGCACGATTTCACAGTCCGCCGTGCGTGCACTCGTCAGTTGCGCACCCGGCGTCCACCGCATCCCACCACAACGTTCGCAAGCGCCCCTCGAGCGGGTGAGACGGGGAAACCTATACACCGTTTTTTCGTTCCGATAAACCGAATTATTTTACACGACCGCTTGACAGGTTTTCGGTTGACTCGCCCGTCGGGCAAAATCAGTTCCCCTGATCGCGGAATTTTGTAGCGGTCTGGCGCCGGAACCCGGCGCCATCGCAAAAGTTAGTGTCGCGGCAAGGGGGCGGTTGCATACGAACGCGACGGCAGAGCAATGAAGAATTTTCCGGATGCTGAATTTACACCTGAGGTGATCGACCTGATGACGCGGGCCTTGAACTCCTCGGTGGCGACGCTGCCCGATCCCGTCAACACCGCGCAAATCAACGTGATCGCGGAATCGATCCTGCGCACGGCAAACGAGGGCGAGCGCGAGCTCGGCGCATTGCAGCGGATCGCGCTGATGGAGCTTGCGCTGGCACCGCGCAACTAGAGAGTGGAACGTGCGAAGTCGCCTATCGGCCCATCGCGTCATTTTGCGTGCCCGCAGCAATCAGGGCGATTTCGGGTCAAAGCGAATATCGCGTGATGGGCACGACCGACTGGCTCGGTCCCCCCGTTTCGGACGCGAAGGCCCTTGTCCCTGACTGCTCGATCGACTGTAATGTGCGTCGATCCGGGATCCGGTGCGATTGGTGAAAGCATCATGGCACGCACGGGGGATGAGCGGCCGAGGCAGGAGTTGAGCGCAGACGTCCTCGTCGTCGGAGGAGGCGCGGCCGGCCTCGCTGCGGCCTGTACCGCCGCAAGAGCAGGGGCACGCGTTCTCCTGTTGGAAAAATACGGTTTCTGTGGTGGCGCAGCGGTGGCCGGACTGTCGGGTACGGTCTGCGGTCTGTTCGCGGCGACGGACAACCGGACGTCCGCTCCGCAGCGGGTTGTATTCGGATTCGCCGATCGCTTCCTCGACGTGATGAAGATCAGAGGCGGAGTGACCGATCCCGTCCGCTACGGCAAGACCTTTACGCTGACACACGATCCGCTCGTCTGGCGTGAAGCGGGAGACTATCTGCTTGCGGAGGCGGGTGCCAGGATCCTGTTTCATACCACCGTCGTTGACGTGCTCACGGAGGGCGAGAACGTCACCGGTGTGGTCGCCTGGACCAAGCAGGGACGCTTCGACATTCGCGCCCAGATCACGATCGATGCGAGCGGCGACGCGGATGTCGCAGCACTGGCCGGTTTCGAGACCTTCGTTGGCCGCGACGGTGCCGTGCAGAACCCGACCATGATCTTTCGCCTGATGGGCGTCGACGTCGAACGCTTCCGCGCACACTATGGCGACGACACCATCCTGGGTGACGAAGTCTCGCAGATGATCCGCAACCTCCACAACAGCCGCGAATACCACTTGCCACGCGCCAAGGTTTTTCTGTTTCCGACACCACGGCCGAACGAACTGCTGTGCAATTGTACGCGCGTCATCGGCCGCGACGGCCGCGAGCTCAATCCCCTGCTGGTAGAAGACATCACGGAGGCAGAGATCGAGGGGCGCAGGCAAGTGCGCGAGTATGCGCGCTTCTTCAGGGATCGCCTGGTCGGTTGCGAAAGCTCCTTTGTCAACGATACCGGCGTTCAGGTCGGTGTCCGCCAGACGCGACAGATCAGGGGCATGGAGGTGCTCACCAACGATGACGTGGTGTCCGGCAGAAAGCGCAAGACGTCGATCGCACGCTCGGCTTGGCCGATCGAGCTTCATTCCGGCGAAAAGCCCAGGCTCGAGTGGCTGCTCGACGACTATTATGACATTGCCTACGAGAGCTTTGTCCCGGTAAGGGGCGAAGGGCTCCTGGTGGCGGGACGCTGCCTGTCTGCCGAGCATGAGGCCATGGCCTCCGCGCGCGTGACGGCGCAGTGTTTCTCCTACGGTCAGGCAATCGGCATGGCTGCCGCAATGTGCGTTCAGGGCGGCACATCGCCGCGAGCCTTGAACGTTTCAGATCTGCGCGAGGCCCTGCACAGGGATGGCGCAGTGATCTGACTTGCGGAAACCAGCCGATGCGGGCCCCCCGCTACTTCTTGTTCCAGGTCTGGGTCTTGCAGAACACGCTCATCGCGCAGCCGGTCAGTTCGAGGGTTGCGCCTGACAGCTTGGCCGATCCTGAATAGGTCCGGTCGTCCTGCGGGTCGGTGATCGTGCCGGCATATTTCCCGTCGCCCGCGGCCTTCATCGTGCCGATGGTCTTGCCGGCAAACTTGCCGGTCTTCAGCGTGATCGTGCCGCCGGAGATCACAGCGGTCTCACCGCTGGCAGTGATCCAGGCGCCGTCGATCGAACCGGCATGGGCGGCTCCGGCGGCCATCACAAACGCTGCGGCCGCGAGGGAGAATCTGCGTATCATCCTTGTTCCTTCCAATCGGGCTGAAGGCGTCATGATGCGCGAGCAATCCCCTCCGCACGGATCAGCCTGATCCCCTGAATCCCAAGCCTTGGTTAGACCTATCGCCAAGCCACTGTTTTGGCGATCGAATTCGTTACCCGGCAACAGGCTCCGAACGGTACCATTGTGCGCTTGCTGATTTTTTGATATCAAAAAATATCAGCAATTGTGCTGAGTAATAGGGATGCTCCCATGACCATCCAAGCCCCTACCGGTTCGTCCGCGATCAGGGTCAACACCCGTGTGGAAGACCGCCCGGCCATCGTCGTCGGCAGCGGCTATATCGCGCTTCTGATCGGATTCGCCTGTCTCCTCCTTTCCGTCTACACGGCTTATGGCGCCTTCTGGCGCAACGGCCAGGTCTCGTGGCTGACACTGTTCTGCGCGCTCTGCCTTTTCCTGATTGCCGTGTTGTTCGCCGGCGCAATCTACACGTTGCAGCCGAATGAAAGCGCCGTGCTGACGCTGTTCGGGTCCTATGCCGGCACCGATTCCGCGCCGGGGCTGCGCGCGACGATCCCGCTGTTTCACGCCCGAAAGGTCTCGCAGCGCGTCCGCTACAATGAGTGCGAGAAGCTGAAGGTCAACGATCTGATCGGCAACCCGATCGAGATCGGCGCCGTCGTGGTGTGGCGGGTCGAGGATTGCGCCAAGGCGATCTTCCAGATCAACGACTATGCCGATTTCGTCGGCGCGCAGACCGAGTCGGCGCTGCGGCACATCGCCGGACGCCATCCCTATGATTTCGACGAAGCGAGCTCGCATCCGGCGAGCGATGCGGCCGCGACGCCCGAACGGGAGGCCGCACGAACGCTGTCGCTGCGCGAAAGCGGTGACCAGGTCACCAACGAGCTGATCGCCGAGCTGCGGGACCGCCTCACGATCGCCGGTGTCACCATCGACGAAGCCTGGATCAACCACCTCGCCTACGCACCCGAGATCGCGCCGGTGATGCTGCGACGCCAGCAGGCGAGCGCCGTGATCGCCGCCCGCAAGCTCGTCGTGTCGGGCGCGGTCGAGATCGTGAAGGAGGCGCTCGACAAGCTGCGCGAGGAAACCGACATCGATCTCGATCCCGAACGCAAGGCGGCGATGGTGTCGAACCTGCTGGTCGTGCTGGTCTCCGACAAGGACGCCACGCCGGTCGTGAACACCGGGACGCTGTATGCCTAGGCGCGGCCGCCCCAAGGGACCGGACAAGGAGCCGGTCCTGCTGCGGCTCGGCAGCCCGCTGCTGGACGTCCTCGATCGTCTGGCCGCCGCGGAATTGCGTTCGCGCCAGGGGCAGATCGAAAAGCTGCTGCACGAGGCGCTGATCCGCCGCGGTGCCTGGCCACCGAAGGCGGTGGAGGAAAACGAGGCGGACGACACGCACGATGCCGGCTGAGAGATCGTGAGCAGGCGGGCGTAGCAATCATCAGATGTTGCAAATGAGGGCAACCTGCCCCAGTGTTCCGTGGCCAGCCCCCAACAAGAACAAGCGAAAGAAACTCATGAAGCATCGTCCGCTCGGCCGTTCCGGCATTTCAGTTCCTCCCCTGTGCTTCGGCTGCAACGTGTTCGGCTGGACGGTGGATGAGGCGTCGTCGTTCCGCCTGCTCGACACCGTGCTCGAGCACGGGCTGACGTTCCTCGATACGGCCGACGTCTATTCGCGCTGGGTGCCGGGCCATCACGGCGGCGAGTCCGAGACCATCATCGGCAAATGGATGAAGGCACGCGGCAACCGCAACCGCGTCATCCTCGCCACCAAGGTCGGCATGGACATGGGCAACGGCAATGTCGGGCTGAAGGGCGACTACATCGCGCGCGCCGTCGAGGATTCGCTGCGTCGATTGCAGACCGACCACATCGACCTCTACCAGTCGCACAAGGACGACGAGACCACCCCGCAGGAGGAGACGCTTGCGGCCTATGAGAAGCTGATCAAGGCCGGCAAGGTCAGGGCGATCGGCGCGTCGAACTTTTCCGCCGAGCGGTTGCAGAACGCGCTCGACATATCCGCGAAGAACGGGCTTCCACGCTACGAGAGCATGCAGCCCGAATACAGCCTGGCGGAGCGATCGAGCTACGAGGGCGCGCTGCAACGGGTCTGCGTGGACAATGATCTGGGCGTGATCACGTTCTTCTCCCTCGCCGCAGGATTCCTCACCGGCAAGTATCGCTCGGAGGCCGACTTCGGCAAGAGCCCGCGCGGGGCGCGCAGCATTCCGAGATACATGAACCCGCGCGGCATGCGCATCCTGGCCGGCCTCGACGAGGTCGCGGGCGAAACGCGCTCCGAGCCTGCGGCCGTCGCGCTCGCCTGGCTGATGACGAGGCCGGCCATCGCGGCACCGATCGCCAGCGCGACCAAGCCCGAGCACGTCGCAACGCTGGTTGCCGCGACCGGACTCGAGCTGACGGCGAGCCAGATCGAACGGCTGACCACGGCGAGCGCATAGGATGAGGCGGCGCTTAGCGCCGCTTCCCGAACCGTCGGTCCCCGGGTCGAACCGCAGCCTCGATATCCCCTGACACGTCCGGACACATTGAGTAATGTTCCGCGACGGCCAGGCTGATCGGGAGTTGCAGGTGAACGTTCTTGGAATCAACTCGGTGTATCACGAGTCCGCCGCTGCGCTGCTTGTCGACGGCAAGCTCGTGGTGGCCGTCGAGGAGGAACGGTTCAACCGCATCAAGCACGGCAAGCAGGCCGACTTCGACAATCCCCATCAGCTGCCGGAACGCGCGGTCCGTTTTTGCCTGAACCATGCCGGGCTCACCGCACGCGATATCGACCATGTCGCATTCTCGTTCGATCCCGCGGCGCGCCGGAAGCGATATCGGTCGGAATGGTGGGATCCGCGGCTGGAGGAGACGTTTCGGTTGCGCCTTGGCCAGGTGCGTGGGGCCATCGACGACCTGCTGGGACGCTCGCTCGGGCAACGGCTGCATTTCGTGCCGCATCACCTGGCGCACGCCGCATCCGCGTACTTCCCTTCGGGCTTCGATCGCGCGGCCATCCTCACCATCGACGGCATCGGCGAGACTGCGGCCTCCTCGCTCGCGAAGGCTGTCGGCACCGATATCAAGACCGTCGAGACCTTCGAGTATCCGCATTCGATCGGGTTCATCTGGGAGGTGTTCAGCGGCTATCTCGGCTTCTCGCACTACGACGCCTCGAAGGTGATGGGGCTCGCGGCCTATGGCGATCCGGAGGTCTACCGCGAGCAGTTCCTGTCGGTCATGCGCGCCGACGAGGTGAACTACGGGGTGGCGCGGGAGTTTCTCGGCACGCACCCGGACCGGTTCGCCAGGATGGAAGCCATCTTCGGGCCGCCGCGCTACGAGGACGCCGAGATCCTGCCGCGGCATGCCGACATTGCAGCGGCATTGCAGGTGGCAACGGACGCTGCGGTGACGGCGGCGGTGCGGCGCGTCAAGCGCAGGGTGCCATCGGACAATCTCTGCCTCGCGGGCGGCGTCGGGCTCAATTGCGTGACCAATGAAGTGGTCCGGCGATGCGGCGAGTTCGCCAATGTGTTCATCCCCTCCGCTCCGCACGATGCCGGAACTGCGGTCGGCGCCGCCTTTGCCGTGCATTGCGCAAAGGACAAGCGTCCACCCGAGCGCGGCAACGCGACGCCGTATCTCGGGCCTGCGTTCAGGCGGAGCGAGATCCTGGCTGCGGTGAAGTCGGCCGGCCTCAGGGCGCGGCGGAGCAAGTCTCCGGCGCGCGATGCCGCCGGCATGATCGCCGGCGGCAGGATCGTCGCCTGGTTTCAGGGCCGCATGGAGTTCGGGCCGCGGGCGCTCGGCAACCGCTCCCTGCTCGCCGATCCCCGGCGGCCGGACATGCGCGCGATCCTCAATCAGAAGGTCAAGCACCGGGAGGATTTCCGTCCCTTTGCGCCGAGTGTGCTGGCCGAGCACGCCGCGGAATGGTTCGAGATCGGCATGCCGACCGCGAGTCACGAATTCATGCTGTTTGCATGTCCGGTGAAACCGGACAAGCGCGACCTCATTCCCGCGGTCCTGCACAAGGACGGCAGCGCACGCGTGCAGATCGTCAGCCGCAAATCAAATCCGCGTTTTCACGAGTTGATCTCGAGCTTCCATGCGACGACCGGCGTGCCGCTTGTCGTCAACACGTCATTCAACGACAGCGAACCCATCGTGTGCACGCCCAATGATGCGATCGTTACGTTCCGCAAGTCCGGCATCGATGCATTGTTCATGGACGATGTGGTGCTGACCGCGCGGGGGTGAACTTGTTTCGGGATTGGCGGCGCCTCGCACACCAAAAATCGGAAACAATGACTTTCCATTCCTTCCATTTCGGAAGCCAGGCGGCGACCGCATCATCAAGGGGTCCACCAGCACGAAGGAGACCTACGATGAACGACCATCGCGGGAACAGCGCGCCGCCGTCCCCCGGCGCGGATGTGGGCGCGATCGCAACATTGCTCAGCCGCAACCTGCCGGAGGTTTTCGGCGAAGGCGACGCGGCGCGCAGAAGGGCCGCCATCGCCGAGCTCTATACCGAGGACTGCGTACTGTATGTGCCGCCCGGCATCCTCGTCGGGCGCGAGGCGCTCGACAAGTTCGCCGGCGACCTGCGGGCGACGCATCCGCATTACGTCTACACGCCGCATGGCGCACCGCAGGTGCTGCACAATTCGGCGCGCCTGGCCTGGGGCTCCGGTCCGAAAGGCCAAGCGGCGGAGTATACGGGCGTGGATTTCATCGTCGCGCGGGACGGCAAGATCGCGGCGCTTTACGTTTTCCTGGACTCGCCTCCGGCGTGAGAGGGACGCGTTACGGACTCATCCCCCCACCGCGCTGCCCGCCGCCACGCGCGCGGTGATCAGTTCGCCCTCGCGGAGCGCGATGCGCAGCATGCGCGCGAGCTCTGCGCGGCTGTACGGTTTGGCGAGGAACAGGATGCCCTCGTCGAGCTTGCCGTCGCGGTCGATCGCATTCTCGGTGTAGCCCGAGGTGAACAGCACGGGTAGCCCGGGCCGCCGCTTCTGCGCCTCGGTGGCGAGCTCGCGCCCGTTCATCAGCCCGGGCATGATGACGTCGGTGAACAGGAGATCGACCGGCGCGCCGCCTTCCAGCACCGCGAGCGCCTCCGGCCCATTGCTGGCCGACAGCGTCGTGTAGCCGAGGCTCTCGATCTGGGTCAGCACATAGGAGCGCACCAGCCTGTCGTCCTCGACGACGAGCACGATCTCGTGCGCGCCGCGCTGTTCCGGCCTGCGCGGGTCGGCCCTGGCGGGCAGCGACGTCACGGCGGCACGCGGCAGATAGAGCAGGACCTCGGTGCCGCGGCCGACCGCGCTGTCGAGCACGATGTGGCCGTTGGACTGCTTGACGAAGCCGTAGACCATGCTGAGCCCGAGGCCGGTGCCCTTGCCGACCTCCTTGGTGGTGAAGAACGGCTCGAACACTTTCGCCAGATCCGCTTCCGCGATGCCCTGCCCGTTGTCGACCAGCGCGATCGCGACATAGTCGCCGGCGGCGAGCCCGTCATGGCCGCGCACGTCATCCGGCCTCAGCTCGGCGGCGCGGGTCTCGATCCCGAGCCTGCCGCCCTTCGGCATCGCGTCGCGCGCATTGAGCGCGAGATTGATGATCGCGGTGACCAGCTGGTTGGAATCGACCAGCGCGCGCGGCAGGTTCGGCGCGCCGCGGAAGTCGATGTCGACCTGGTCGCCGATGGTCGGCCGCAGCAGCTCGATGGTGTCGACCATCAGCGCATTGACGTCGACGTCGGTCGGCTGCAGCGGCTGCTTGCGCGCGAAGGCGAGGAGGTGCCGGGTCAGCGAAGCGCCGCGCTCGGCGGCATCGCGGATCAGGGATGTGATCTCGGTGAGCGCGCGGTTGTGCATCACCGCTTCGGCCAGGATGTCGATCGTGCCGGTGATGACGGTGAGGATGTTGTTGAAGTCGTGCGCGATGCCGCCGGTGAGCTGGCCGACCGCCTCCATCTTCTGCGCCTGGCGGATCTTGTTCTCGTTGGCCTCGGCCTCGCGGAACCGCTGCAACAGGATCTCGGAATGCTGGCGCTGCCGGCCCTCTTCCGCAAGCGCGACATGCGCCTCGCGCAGCTGCGCCTCGGTCGGGATCGCCAGCACCTTCGGGATCAGCGGCCACAGCATGATCGCGGTGAAGATCGAGGCGATCGCGGTCAACGCCTTGAGCAGGCCTTCGAGGCCGTAGATCGGCACCCACAGCGTGTAGATCGAGAACACATGCGTGAGCCCGCAGAGCAGGATGAAGGCGGCGAACAGCCAAGCCACCCAGCCGAACTGGAAATCGCGGCGCTTGGAGACGACGATCGCGAGCGCGAACGGGATCGAGAAGTAGGAAGCGGCAATGATGGCGTCGGACACCACGTGGAGCCAGATCAGCTCTGGCTCCCACAACAGGCAGATGCCGTGAGGCGAAAGCGTCGACGAATCCAGAAGACGCTCGAGAAAACTCCACATGGGTCCCTCCGGGCGTGATCGATCCGCCGACACCCCTGCCCGCGAATCACCTGCACCGATGATAGCGGCGGGCAATCTCCCTGCCGAAGCCCAATTGGTCTATCCCGTTGTTGCCCGGTGTCGCCCTGGTGTATGCAGAGCGGGCCTTTCCCTCGATGACCTGCCGGTGACCTCGATGCCAGTATCTTTCCTGCGCACCCCGATCATGATCGCAGCGACCATGGTCGCGCTGGCGTGCCCGTCCGTTGCCTCGGCGCAACAGCCGTTGCCGGTCCCCGTAAAACCCACGCCTGCCAAGCCACGGGTGGCGGCGGTACCGCGCGCCGCGTCGTGCCACGATGGCGCGAGCTTCGATCGCTTCCTCGCCGAGCTGAAGCAAAAGGCGGTCGCGGCCGGCGTCTCGCAGCAGACCATCGCGGAGGCCTCGCCCTACCTCACCTATGACCAGGGCATCGTCAATCGCGACCGCGGCCAGCGCGTGTTCGGCCAGATCTTCACCCAGTTCGCCGGCCGCATGGCCGCGAACTATCGAATGCAGCAGGGCCAGCAATACATCAGGACCTACGCCGCCGCGTTCGCGCGCGCCGAGAAGGAATACGGCGTGCCGCCGGCGGTGATCGCCGCGTTCTGGGGACTGGAGAGCGATTTCGGAGCCCAGATGGGCAACCTGCCGACGCTGAAATCGCTGGTGTCGCTGGCCTATGATTGCCGCCGTTCCGAGATGTTCCAGGGCGAGACCATCGCCGCGCTGAAGATCATCGATCGCGGCGATCTCGCACCGGAGGAGATGATCGGCTCCTGGGCCGGCGAGCTCGGGCAGACGCAATTTCTGCCGACGCATTATGTCAACTACGCGGTCGACTACGATGGCGACGGCCATCGCAATCTGTTGAGCAGCGGGCCCGACGTGATCGGATCGACCGCGAACTACATCGCCAACGGATTGAAGTGGCGGCGCGGCGAGCCGTGGCTGCAGGAGGTGCGCGTGCCGCAGGCCCCGGATTTTCCGTGGGACCAGGCTGATCTCACCATCAGGCTGCCGCGTTCGAAATGGGCCTCGCTCGGCGTCACCTCGGCCGACGGCAAGCCGCTGCCCAATGACGAGATGCCGGCCTCGCTGCTGCTGCCGATGGGCCGGATGGGACCCGCATTCCTGGCCTACGCGAATTTCGCCGCCTATACCGAGTGGAACAACTCGCTGATCTATTCGACCACCGCAGGCTATCTCGCCGGCCGCATCGCAGGCGCGCCGCCGATGCAGCGGCCGCGTGGGCCCGTCGCACAACTGCCGTTTGGCGAGATCAAGGAGTTGCAGGGCCTGCTGGCGCGCGCCGGCTACGATGTCGGCAAGGTCGACGGCGTGCTGGGACAGGCGAGCCGCAGCGCCGTCAAGGCGATGCAGATCAAATACGGCCTGCCGGCGGATTCCTGGCCAACCGCGGAATTGCTGGCGCACATGCGCGGTCCGCGCGCGCAGCCGACCGAGGCCGCGATGCCGGGGATGCGTTAGGCGTTCGTGCTCCTTCGCTCTTGCGGGGAGAGCGTTGGGGCGAGGGCTCCTCTCGCCGCGAGTGTTGCGCGTAGTAGGACCTGTCCCCCTCACCCGGATCGCATCTTGCGATCCGACCACTCCCCACAGGCGGGGCGAGGTGAAGTCAAAGAATATTTGACCAGGTATTACGTCTCCCCGCAGTTGTATTCCTCTCCTCCCGGCCCCATTTGCAGCATCGCCATCAGGCGCATGCGCAATTCAAATCGAGACCGGGAGCATCACATGTCCTTTCACGACGCCGTCGTCCCCGCCTACCTGCAGATCCTGGGCAGCCTCACCGGCCTGCTCACCAAGGCCGAGGCGCATTGCGAGGCGAAGAAGATCGAGCCCGCGGTGCTTTTGGGATCGCGGCTCTACCCGGACATGCTGCCCCTGACCAAGCAGGTGCAACTGGTCTGCGATCACGCCGCACGCGGCTGCGCGCGGCTGACGCACAGCGAGGTGCCGTCGACACCGGACACAGAGACGACGTTCGGCGAATTGAAGCAGCGGCTGGCGAAGACGATCGACTATGTGAAGTCGTTCCAGCCCGCGCAATTCGACGGCGGCGACGTCAAGGAGGTCACCTTCCCGGTCGGCCCCGGCCGCACCATGACCCTGAAGGGCCAGCAATTCCTCAACGCGTTCTCGTTCCCGAACTTCTATTTCCATGCCGTGACGGCGCACGGCATCCTGCGCCACAACGGCGTCGAGATCGGCAAGCGGGATTTCCTCGGCGTGAGCTGACCACGCAGGCGCGCGATATTCCCCGCTGCGGGATTTTCGCCTCACACGGCGAGCCATGCTAGTGCTTCCTGACAACAACAAGACGTCAGGGAGCACGCCATGTCGACCACCACGCACGCGCCAAGATCCGTCGATCCCTCGGCCTCGCTGCATGCGGAATCGCTGGGGTTGGCGAAAAGCCATGGCCGCCTCGCCGGCCGCCGCATCATCGTGGTCGGCGCCGGCCAGCGCAACACCGTCGACGAGGATCCGCCTGTTGGCAACGGCCGCGCGATGAGCGTGCTGTTCGCCCGCGAGGGCGCAACGGTCGCCTGCCTCGACATCAACAGGGAGGCCGCCGACGACACCGTCGCGCAGATCACGAGAGAAGGCGGCAAGGCCTTCACCGATGTCGTCGACGTCTCCGACGCCGCGGCGATCGCGCCGGCGGTCGAACGCTGCGCGCAAAAGCTCGGCGGGCTCGACGGGCTGGCGCTGAATGTCGGGATATCCTGCGGTCTGTCGCTGCCGCGGATGACGGCAGAGGCGTGGGACAAGGACTATGCCGTCAACGTGCGCAGCCACATGCTGTTCGCGCAGAACGCGCTGCAGGTGATGGCACCGGGCGGCGCGATCATCCTGATCTCCTCGATGGCGAGCCAGCGCGCCGGCGGCCGCAATCCGGCCTATGAATCCTCCAAGGCCGCGCAGATCGCGCTGGGACGGGCGATCGCGCGCGCCGGCGAGGACAAAGGCATTCGCTGCAATGTGATCGCGCCCGGCTTCATGGACACGCCGATGGGCCGCGACGCCAGCCGCAGGCGCTCGGACCGGGCGGTGACAGTGCCTTTCGGCCGCCAGGGCACCGGATGGGAGGTTGCCTATACCGCCTTGTTCCTGATTTCGAACGAATCCTCCTATGTGAACGCGCACACGCTGTTCCTCGATGCCGGGCACATGGGCGGGATCGTGCGCGGCTAATCTGCAGGCAGCGAATACCGCCGCCATTGCGCTTCTCGCGGCAATGCACAACTCTCAGCTATCAGTCATATCCTGGAACACCTCCCCATGAGCCAATCGACCAAACTCTTCGAGCCCTACAAGCTTGGCCCGCTGACATTGCCGAACCGCCTGGTGATGGCGCCATTGACGCGCAACCGCGCGGTGCCGCCCTCGATGGTGCCGAGCCCGCTTGCGATCGACTATTACGCCCAGCGCGCCTCCGCCGGCCTCCTGATCACCGAGGCGAGCCAGGTCTCGCAGCAGGGCCAGGGTTATCAGGACACGCCCGGCATCTATTCGAAGGAGCAGGTCGAAGGCTGGAAGAAGGTCACCGATCGCGTGCATGAGCGCGGCGGGCGCATCTTCATCCAGATCTGGCATGTCGGCCGCATCTCGCATGTCGCGCTGCAGCCGAACGGCGGTGCACCGGTCGCACCCAGCGCGCTCAAGGCCAAGACCAAGACCTTCGTCAACGGCACCTTCGCCGACGTCTCGGAGCCTCGCGCGCTGGAACTGACCGAAATTCCTGCCATCATCGACGACTTCAAGCGCGGCGCGGCGAACGCGATTGCGGCCGGCTTCGACGGCGTCGAGATCCACGGCGCCAACGGCTACCTGCTCGACCAGTTCGCCAAGGACGGCACCAACAAGCGCACCGACGCCTACGGCGGATCGATCGAGAACCGTGCCAGGCTGATGCTCGAGGTCTCGAAGGCCGTGGCCGCCGAGGCCGGCGCCGATCGCACCGGCATCCGCATCTCGCCGGTGACGCCGGCCAACGACGTCTCCGATTCCAACCCGCAGCCGCTGTTCGACTACATCGTCGACCACCTCAATGCGCTCAAGCTGACCTACATTCACGTCATCGAGGGCGCGACCGGCGGCCCGCGCGACGTCGCGCCGTTCGACTACGCTTCGCTGCGCAAGCGCTTCAAGCAGGCCTACATGGCCAACAACGGCTATGATTTCGCGCTGGCGAGCAAGGTGCTGGAAGCCGGCGAAGCCGACCTGATCGCGTTCGGCAAGCCGTTCATCTCCAACCCCGATCTGGTCGAGCGCCTGAAGCAGGGCGCGCCGCTCAACGACTGGGACAAGGCCACCTTCTACGGCGGCGGCGCCAAGGGCTACACGGACTATCCGACGCTCAAGGCGACCGAGGCGGCGGAGTAGTACCTCACACTGTCATTCCGGGCCCGCGCGACGCGTTGCCCGGAATGACGGAGAGCGCAACTCCGATACGCGCTCCGCGCCGAGAAACGCCATCGCGGCGTCCATCTCACCGACGACCATGCGCAAGACCGCCTCCGCACCGGTCTCGCCGCCCGCGGCGAGACCCCAGAGCGGCAGGCGGCCGAGCAGCACGGCCTCGGCGCCGAGCGCGAGATATTTCAGCACGTCCGTGCCGCGGCGGACGCCGCTGTCGGCGAGCACCGTCAACCGTCCCTTCACGGCATCCGCGATCGCCCGGATGCACTCCGCCGGTGCAGGCAGGCAATCGAGATTGCGCCCGCCATGCGCGGAAATCACGATTGCATCACAACCGAGTTCGGTCGCGGTCTCCGCATCCCCAGCAGCCAAGACACCTTTGACGATCAGCTTGCCCGGCCAGATCTCGCGCAACCAGCCGATGTCGTCCCAGTTGAGGCGATGGTCGAGCCGCACCGCCTCCGCGATGCTCGGCCGCGTGATCACCGTGCGGAACTCGTCCGGGTAGTGTCCGTAGGTCGGCATGCCTTCGCTCAGAAGATAGCGCGCGAGGACATTGACGAACCAGCGCGGATGCAACGCGATGTCGCACGTGCTGCGCAGGCTCGGCACGAACGGAATGCCGAAGCCGTTACGCTTGTTATACTCGCGGTTGGGGGAAACCGGCGTATCGGCCGTGACGACCAGAGTCTCGCAGCCGCAGGCTCGGGCGCGCTCCAGAAGCCGTTTCGTCAGCGTCCGATCGCGCCAGACATAGAGCTGAAACCACAGCGTCGCATCGGGCGCGCCGCGCCGGATGGCCTCGACCGTTGTCACCGATTGCGTCGAGATGCAGACGGGAATGCCGACGCGCGAGGCCGCGCGGGCCAACTTGGTCTCGCCATCATGCGCGACGAGACCGGCGAGCGCCGTCGGCGCCACGACGATGGGTGCCGCAAGGCGCTGTCCCAGCAGCGTGGTCTCGAACGATCGCCTGTCGTGCCCGGTCAGCACGGACGGCGTCAGCGTGATCTCGTCGAGCGAAGCGCGCAAGCGTCTCAGCGCGATCTCATCCTCCGTGCCCCGGTCGATATAGTCGAACAGGCCGCGCGGCAGGAATTTTTGTGCACTGCTGCGGTAGTCGTCGGCATTCAGCAGCATCTGCATCAGGCGGCGTAGCGGTTGAATTTCGACTTCGAGATCGAGGTCGCAGCGACATGGACGTGCTGCACCAGCTCGGCCTCGGCGCGCTCGACGGTCCAGCGCGTGGTCGGCACCGAGATATTGATCGCGGCGATCGCCCGCCCGTGCTCGTCGATCACGGGTGCGGCGACGGATATGTCACCCATGACGGTCTCGTTCATGATGACGGCATAGCCGCGCTGGGCCGCGACGCGGACGCGCTCGAGCAGCTTGTCCGGATCGGTCACCGTGTAGGGCGTCAGGGGTTCGAGCGCGGTTCGTCTCAGGAGATCGAGGCGCTCGTCCTCAGGCAACGCCGAAAGGATCGCTGTTCCGGACGCCGTGAAGAAAGTCGGCAGCCGGCTGCCGATCACGATGTCGATATTGATGAGATGCTGCCCGGGAAAGCGCGCCACGAACACGATCTCGTGGCCGTCGAGCTCGTGCAGATTGCATGTCTCGCCGAGGTTGCGGCTGATGTCGAGCAGATAGGGCGATGCCCGGTCGATCAGATCGTTGGCCTTGAGATAGCTGTGGGAAAACTGCAGCACCTTCGAGGTCAGGCCGTAATTGCGCGTGCCTTCGATCCGCTTGAGATAGCCCAGCGTCTCGAGCGTATAGACAAGGCGCTGAGTGGCGCTGCGGTCAAGACCGGCAGCCCGCGCGATGTCGGCCAGCGTCATATAGCGCTGCGGGCCGTCGAACGCATGCAGGACCTGGAATGCCTTCTCGGTCGAACCGACGAACAGTGACGAGCGCGCCGGCTCGGCGCTCTTCGTTCCCTTGGCCGTCCTGGTGGTGCGACCCGCGCCGCTCCGGCTCCCGCGACTCATGCAGTTATCCTTTCACAACCGATGTCGCGCGGCAGCCGGCACATCGTCAACCCACGCCTTCCGAAATCGCCAGCTGACGGCTGAGTTCGGCCCGCAGCGCCGCAACGAGCGCCGGCGCCGGCTGGACCAGCGGCGCCAGCATGCGCGGCGCGTCGACGCCGACGAGATCCATCACGGCCTTCATCGGCCCCGGATTGGTCTCGGCGAACGCCATGTTCATCAGCGGGATCAGCCGGCGGTGCAGCTGGAGCGCGTCCGCGGTGCGGCCGGCGGTGCCCGCCTCGTAGATCTGCCGCCAGGCCCGCGGCAACAGGCACGCGGTCACCACGATGCCGCCCTTGGCGCCGGCCGCAAGATGCAGCGGAAACAGACTGTCCTCGCCGCTCAAGACCGCAAAGCTCTCGTCGACACCGGCCACGACCTGCAGGAAATGATACGTATCGAGATTGCAGGCCTTCATCCCGATGATGTTGGGATGCCGGGACAGTTCATGCAGGATCCCGGGCTCGATCGCGATCCTCGTGCGGTAGGGAATCTCGTAGATCAGGATGGGTACGGGCGAGGCATCGGCGTAGCGCAGGAAATAGTCGCGAATGCCCGCCTGCGTCGGGTTGGTGTAGTATGGCGTCAGGACCAGCAGTCCGTCCACGCCTTCCGCGGCGAATTCCCGGCCGGCCTGCAGGGCATCGTGGAAGCCGGTGTCGAGCACGCCCGCGATCACCGGGCCCTTGCCGGCCATTGCCTTGACCGACATCCCCGCCATGCGGATGCGCTCCGCGCGCGCCAGTGCGCCGTACTCGCCGGTGCCGCCGAGCGGCACCACGCCGTCGATACCCTGCCTGAGCAGCCAGGCAAACAACGCCGAAACCGCCTCGGCGTCGATCGTGTCGTCGGCATTCACCGGGGTCGGGATGGCGGGAAACAGGCCGCGTAGGCGATTGGCAGTGAGCATCGTAAAAACCCCTGGTTGGAAGCTGGTGCTACCTTGCGGCCGCGCGCCGACGCAGGCGTTCGGCAACGAAGATCAAGAGCCCCATGAAGATGAACAGGCAAGTCGAGACGGCGGCGATCACGGGCGAAACCTGAAGCGTCACCTCGTCCCAGAACTGCTTCGGCAGCGTGGCGTTGAGGCCGCCGGTGGCGAACAGCGCGATGGTCAATTCATCGAACGATGTCGCAAAGGCGAACAGGAACGAGGAGAACATGCCTGCGCCGAGGATCGGAAACGTGATATGGCGCAGCGTGGCGAAAGGTCGCGCGCCAAGGCTTTGGGCGGCATGGTCGAGCCGCGTGTCGTAGTTGCGCAGCACGGCCATCATGGTCATGACGACGTAGGGCACCGCGACGACGGTATGTCCGAGAATGAGGCCAAAGGCGCTGCCGACGAGGCCCATGCGCGCGAACACGTAGAACATGCCGACCGCGATGATCATGCGCGGCACGACGATCGGCGACAGGATGAAGGCGAGCCACGCGGCCTTGCCGGGGACGTTGCTCCTCACCAGCAGGAACGCCGCCGGCGTTCCGATCAGCATGGCGAGCCCACCCGTCCCCAGACCGACCAGCAGCGAACGCAGGAACGCCTGGGTCCACACCGGCGAATGCAGCACGGTCTCATACCAGTGCAGCGTAAATCCTTGCGGCGGCCAGTTGAGGCCGCCGGTGCCGAATGACAGCGGGATCATCAAGATCGTCGGTGCACTGATGATGATGAGCATGGTCCAGACGAAGGCCTGCAGGCCGAGGCCCGCCTGCTCCGGATTGCGATCACGGCGGCGCGACGGCAGCGCGAGGATAATTCGATCGGAGATCATGCCGAGCAGCGTCAGCACCGCGTCGCCGATCTTCTGCACGGGGCCCGCGAGGCGCGAAGGCGCCGCGCGGCGCGGCGCGGCCGCGCCCGTCATGGTCGACAGGCCGAGCAACCGGTCATAGGCCACGAAGACGATCAGCACGACGATCAGGAGCAGCACGGAGATCGCGCCGGCAAAGCCCCAGTTCAGGGTCTGCTGGACCTGGTCGATGATCAATTGCGTGATCATGGTCTCGCGACGGCCGCCAAGCAGCGCCGGCACGATGAAGAAGCCGATCGCGGTGACGAACACCATGATGCCGGCCGCAGCGACGCCGGGCAGCGACAGCGGAAAATAGATCTTCCAGAATGCCATGCCCGGCCGCGCGCCGAGCGTTGCCGCCGCGCGCGGCAGGTTGCGGTCGATGTTCTCCATCACCGACAGCATGGTCAGCACGGCGAGCGGCAGCAGCGCGTTGACCATGCCGACGAGGACGCTGCCGAAATTGAACAGCAGGCTTGCCGGGCTCGAGATGATGCCGAGTGACAGAAGCAGCTTGTTGATGACGCCGTTGCGCCCGAGCAGCACGATCCATGCGAAGGCGCGCACCAGAAAGCTGGTCCAGAACGACAGCAGCACCCAGAACAGCAGCGTCGCCTTCCTGTCCTTGCCGACGACGGAAATCAGATAGGCGATCGGATAGCCGACGACCACGCATACCAGCGTCGTCGCCAGCGAGATCTTCAGTGTGATGAGGAGGACGTCGATATAGACGGCGGAGGCAAACAGCTGGCGGTACGGCGCGAGCGTGAAGCCGCTGTCGTTGTAGATGCTGAGCAGCAGCAACTGGCCGACGGGATAGACCAGGAAGAAGACGAGCAGCAGGACGAGCGGGCCGCCCATCGCAGCCCAGGTCCAGGCCTGCGACCGGGCGCGTGAGCGCGCCGTGGTCCGGAGCTGTCCCGGCTCGATCGCAGGCGCTTTGGCCAGTGCCATGACGTCAGTGTCCCCTGCCGTCGCGGATCGCCACCGCATCCGCGGAATTCCAGTCGAGCGAGACGAGCTGGCCGATCTCGTAAGGCGCCGCGCTCGAGCGCGTCGGGTAGGCCGCGACGAGTTGCGGCATGTCGATCCTTTCGGGCGCGATGTAGAGCCTCGTCATGCTGCCGCTGATCATCACGTCGACCAGCCGGCCGGTGAGCTTGCCGTTCGCCGCGTCTTCGACATGGAGATTCTGCGGGCGCACCATGAGCTTGATCGGCTCACCGGCGGCAAAGCTCGCGCCGTTGCCGACGGCGCGCGACGGCGCCGCCTGGTCGGCGAGCACGATATCGAGCCCCTGCGCGTCGACCTGCCGGACCGTTGCGCTGAGCAGGTTGGATTCGCCGAGGAAGTCGGCGACGAAGACCGATTGCGGGCGGAAATACAGATCCTCCGGCGTGCCGAGCTGCTCGATCGCGCCCGCGTTCATCAGGCAGATACGATCGGACATGGTCATCGCCTCCTCCTGGTCGTGGGTGACGTAGATGATCGTGGTGCCGAGCTCGCGATGGATGCGCTTGATCTCGAGCTGCATCTGGTCGCGCAGCTTCTTGTCGAGTGCGCCCAGCGGCTCGTCCATCAGGATGATCGCGGGCCGGTAGACGATGCAGCGCGCCAGCGCAATGCGCTGTTGCTGGCCGCCCGAAAGCTCGCGAGGATAGCGCTTTGCGACATGCGGCAGGCGCACCGTCTCCAGCGCCTCGGCGGTGCGCCGGCGCAAATCGGCGTCGGCGACCTTGCGCATCTTCAACGGAAACGCGATGTTGTCCTCGACCGTCATGTGAGGAAACAGCGCGTAGTTCTGGAACACGACGCCGATGTCCCGGTCATAGGCCGGGCTATGCGTCACGTCGGCGTCATCGACGAGGATGTGGCCCTCGTCCGGATGGGCGAGCCCCGCGATCAGGCTCAGCAGCGTCGTCTTGCCCGACCCCGAAGGGCCGAGCAGCGTGAGGAATTCCCCGTTCGCGACGTCGAGACTGGTCGGCGCGAGCGCGACGAAGTCGCCATAGCGCTTGGTAAGTCCTTTGACGCGCAAGCTCGACGATGTCATGCCCTGCTCCAATCGCGACCGTTCGGGCCTAGGCCAGGATCCAGCTGTTGAAGCGCTCGATGACGGCGGCCTGGTTGTCGAACCAGAACTTCGCATCGATCTTCAGGCCTGCCTTGATGTTGTCCGGATAGGTCGGACAGTTCTTGGCGAGCTCCGGCTTGACGTAGTTGAAGGCCTCCGGCTGTGTCAGGCCGGCGGGGAAATACTCCGTCAGCGCCGCCTGGCGCTTCGGATCGGAGGCGAACTTGATGAACTCGCGGCAGGCATCCGCGTTCGGCGTGCCGGCGAGGATCGACCAGTTGTCGCCGCCCCAGATGCCCTG
Source organism: Bradyrhizobium jicamae (assembly GCF_018130215.1). Classification (GTDB taxonomy): domain Bacteria; phylum Pseudomonadota; class Alphaproteobacteria; order Rhizobiales; family Xanthobacteraceae; genus Bradyrhizobium; species Bradyrhizobium jicamae_A. The sequence continues at coordinate 263,386 of NZ_JAFCKQ010000002.1, read as the reverse complement.
GTTCCAGACGATCTCGACCGGTGCGCCGGCCGCCTGCGCCGACTGCGGCCGCGACACCCAGGTCGGCAGCAGGTCGATCTCGCCGGAGATCAGCATCTGCTCGACCTGCGCGCCGCTGGTCCACCACACCGCGACGGAGGACTTGATCTTGTCCAGCGAGGCAAACGCCTTGTCCACGTCGCACGGATAGACCTGCGCGGTCGGGACGCCCGCGCCCATCAACGCCTCCTCGATCGTGTCGAACGGATGCTTGCGCACGGCGCGGCGGCCCGGAAACTCCGCCACGTTCCAGAAATCGGCCCAGGACTGCGGCGCCTTGCGGCCCTTGAAGGCATCGGTGCGGTAGGCGAGCACGGTGGTGTAGACATTGGTGCCGACGCCGTAGGGCGACATGAATTCGGCCGGGATCGACTTGATCACGGGTTCGGATTCCAGGCCGTGCTTTTCGAGATAGACCTTGCTGCCGTTGGTCAGCAGCAGGATTGCGGGCCAGCTGATCTTGGCCATGTCCCAGGTGTAGTTCTTGGTATCGACCATGGTCTTGATCTGCGCGACCGGCTCGGCATTGGCCTGCACCCCGACCACCTCGATGCCGGTCGCATCCGTGAACGGACGGTAGAACACCGCACCATAGGCCTTGGTGTAGATGCCGCCGTCGTCACGCACCACGATGCGCTTTCCCGCGGCGCGCGACGGCGACCAGATCGCGGGCGTTGCGAGCGCGGCGGCGCCGGTTGCGAGCAGCAGGCTGCGGCGGGAAAGACCGGTCTTCACGATAATGCTCATGTCTCAACTCTCCCTGGTGTCGGTTGCGTCGGATGATGGAGAAGATGCCTCGCGCGCCACAGGCAGCACGCGGCCGGGATTGAACAGTCCGGACGGATCGAAGGCCTGCTTCACGGCCCGCATCAAGCGGAGCTCGACCGGCGCCTTGTATCGCGCCATCTCGCCGGTCAGCGTGCGTCCGATGCCGTGCTCGGCGCTGAAGGTGCCGCGCAATGCGGCAGCGGCATCGTCGATGGCCCGGCGCACCTGGTCGGCGACCTCGGCGCGGTTCGCCATCGCCTCCCACGCCGCGAAGCTGAAGAACGGGATGAAGTGGATGTTGCCGTCACCCATATGGCCGACGACAACGATCGGGACACCGGGCGCGATGACGTGCACCGCCGCCGTTGCCTGCGCGATGAACGCCGGCACCGCCGACACCGGCACGGCCGTATCGGAGGTGAGGCCGACGCCGGCCTTCTTGTTGGCTTCAGACACGCTGTGACGCACCAGCCACATCGCCTTGCGCTGGGCTTCGCTCGACGCCACGACGCCGTCGCTGATCAGTCCGAGTTCGAGCGCACGCTCCAGCACCGCCTGCATGGTGCCCGCGATGGCCTGCGCATCGCCTGTATCGGACAGTTCGACCAGGACATGCCAGCCGTCGACCCTCGCAACCGGACAGCGCCGGCCCGGCACCTGCTCGAGCACCAGCCGGACCTGGTTGGAGTTGATCAGCTCGAACGCCGAGAGCCGTGAATTGCAGGAGGCCTGGAACAGGCCGAGCACCTCGAGTGCCTGCTCGGGACCATCGACTGCAAGCCAGGCGACCGTCTCCGCGGTCGGCAGCGGATGCAGCTTCAGCACCGCGCCGGTGACGATGCCGAGCGTGCCTTCCGAGCCGATGAAGAGATGCTTCAGATCGTAGCCCGTGTTGTTCTTGCGCAAGGCATAGAGGCCGTCCCAGATCGACCCGTCTGGCAGCACCGCCTCGAGGCCGAGGACGTTGTCGCGCGTATTGCCGTAGCGCAGCACGCCGGTGCCGCCGGCATTGGTGGCGATGTTGCCGCCGATCTGGCAGGAGCCCTCGGCGCCGAGACTGACCGGATAGAGCCGGCCGGCCGCAGCGGCAGCTTCCTGGATCGTGGCGAGCACGCAGCCGGCGTCGACTTCCATCGTGTTGTTGACAGGATCGATCGACCTGATCCGGCGCATCCGGGTGAGCGCGATGATGACGGGCCGCTTGCCCTGGTCGGCCGGCGTGGCGCCGCCGCACAGGCTGGTATTGCCGCCCTGCGGCAGCACCGGAACGCCGTGCTCGACACAAAGCCGGACGACCGCGGCGACCTGGGCGGTGTTGGACGGCAGCACGGCGCAGAGCGCGGGCGCCCGGTAGCGGCCGCGCCAGTCCTCGGTCAGCCCGGCGAGATCCTCCTCGCGGGTCAGAACCGCGCCGTCGCCGAGCAACTGCCTGAACGCCTCGATCAGTGCCATCAACCAGCCTCTCGTGGGGCCAACACCATTTCCGCAGGCTTGGATCAATTTAATCGCAATACGATTACTTCAATCGCATTATGATAATGAGATTGTTGCCCCGCCGAGTCAAGCGGGCGTTTGCGGATGGGCGGCCCGGTCGTGGCCGGATCAGCGTCGAAAGGGCACTTCTGTTTTATGTCTCGAGGCGCGACGGCACGCGTTGATGCGGTCGCTGATGCGCGGAAGCGATTGCGCCTTGCCGCGCAAGCGCAATGCGCCGGGCAGATTGCTGCGTCGGACCTGCTTTGCTCTAATGCAGCGATGAAGGACACTGCCGAGGATATCGTTCGACGCGCGACCGTCGCGTTCAATGCGGGCCGCCCGCAGGACGCACAGCAACTCTGCGAACGCGGCCTCGTCCGCGCGCCCGGCGAACCGATGCTGAGCCATCTGCTCGCCGCGGTGCTGTTCACCAAGGGCGAGATCGCGCCGGCGCGCACGCATGTCGAGACATCCCTTGCCCGGCGCCCGGACAATGCCGCGGCCCGGCTGCTGGGCGCGCGCATCGCGCGTGCGGCCGCCGACTACGATGCCGCGCTGGCGCATCTCGACCGCGCGATTGCGCTGAAGCCGCAGCGCGATCTCTTCATCGAGAAGGCGCGCACGCTCGAGCTTGCAGGGCACAGGGCCCTGGCGCGCGAGGCCTGGCAGGCGATCCTCAAGGCGATCCCGGAGCACCAGGAAGCCGCCGCGCGGCTCGGCCGGCTGGCATGGGATGACGGTGATCTCGCAGGCGCCGTCAGCCTGCTGGAGCGCGCGACCCGGAGCGACGCGCCCGCTTCGGTCTGGTTCGATCTCGGCGTCGCGCGACAGGATCTGCGCGATCATGGCGGCGCGGCGCAGGCGTATCGCCAGGCAATCGCGCTCAAGCCCGACTACGCCGAAGCCGCGCTCAATCTCGGGATCGCGCTCACGGAAGGCGGCGATCCGGATGCGGCAATGCGCGCCTTCGCTCGGGCCTATGGCTTGCGCCCGCAACTGTTCGGTTCGATCGCGATGGCGCTGACCTCGGCCCCGCACGGCCGGCTGTGGCTCGACGAGGGCGCGCTGAGAAACGCATTAGCTGGTTAGGCGGCCGCGCCTGGCGCGAAAGTGCTTGCGATAGACATTGGGTGCGGCGAGCACCTCGCCGACCACCTTCGTATAGGCTTCCCGGTGCGCGTCGTCGAAGGCCTCGAACACCAGTTCGGGCGCCTCGCGCGGCACTGCAAAGCATTGCGCGACCGGCGTGCCCTTCGGCAGTACGCCCGTGAAATCGGGCGCGGTCCAGACCGCCGGGAAATTGATGCCGCCGTCGTGAAAGCGATCGGCATCGACGAGACCCGAGACGAGGCGGAACGGCAGGTCGTCGCGATTGACCGGATGGGTCGCAAACAGCGACCAGCCGGGGTCGACCTCGATGGTCCAGAAGCTGTTGAACTTCAGCGCGGCCTGTCCGTTCCCGAACGGTGCGCCGGCGAATTGAGCGACCGGATGGAAGCTGAGCGGCGCGCGCGGATGGCCCTCCGTCGCCGGCTCCGGAATGTCCCAGTCCCAGGCGAAGGCGCCGCGCTCGACCCTGACGTCGCAAGGCAGCGGGATCATCACCCCATAGGCCATCGCATCGACAAAGGGCGGGCATTGCTTGACGGTGCGGATCTCGCGGCCATGCACCGCGGAATGCGCCTTCGCCGGCATCGCGCGCAGCCAGTCGGGCAGCGCGCTGCGCGCCGGATACGGCCGCGGCAGATACTCGGCGAGAACAGGATCGCAACGGAACGTCATGCGCATGGCGAACTCCCTGGCCGAATTGAGCCTTGCATTAAGTCGATACGGCAATCCTGCCTGCAGCGCAAAAAAGGCCGGGATCGCTCCCGGCCTCCTTGTCGCGTTGTGGCCGGGACGCGCCCGGCCACGTGACGGTGTTGCGGCTTAGTTCGCCGAGGCGCGCTTCGGCGGGGAGGCCGGCCACGACTTGATCAGCGTGTCGTAGTCGACGGTCTCGCCCTTCGGCTTTTCGTTGGCAAGCTTGCGCTGCGGCGCGATGTTGCCGTCCTTCTCCGACTTGGCGAACCAGTACTCCGCGGTCTCCTTCTTGTTGAGCTTCGGACCGCAGGCACCCTGCACGCCGGACTTCTCGAGACGCTCCATCACCGAGTCCTGGGCGGCTGCGAGCGCATCCATCGCCTGCTGCGGCGTCTTCGCACCGGACGACGCATCGCCGATGTTCTGCCACCAGAGCTGCGCGAGCTTCGGATAGTCAGGCACGTTGTTGCCGGTCGGGGTCCACTGCACGCGGGCAGGCGAGCGGTAGAACTCGATCAGGCCGCCGAGCTTCGGCGCACGCTCGGTGAACGACTTGTCCCAGATGTCGGATTCACGGATGAAGGTGAGACCGACATGGCTCTTCTTCAGGGACACCGTCTTGGAGACGATGAACTGCAGGTAGAGCCAGGCCGCCTTGCGACGATCGACCGGGGTGGACTTCAGAAGCGTCGCGGAGCCGACGTCCTGATAGCCGAGCTTCATGCCGTCCTTCCAGTACGATCCGTGCGGCGACGGGGCCATACGCCACTTCGGCGTACCGTCCGCGTTCATCACGGGCAGGCCGGGCTTCACCATGTCGGCGGTGAAGGCGGTGTACCAGAAGATCTGCTGGGCGATGTTGCCCTGCGAAGGCACCGGGCCCGACTCGGAGAAGGTCATGCCCTGCGCCTGCGGCGGAGCATACTTCTTCATCCAGTCGAGATACTTGACGATCGAGTAGACCGCCGCCGGGCCGTTGACGTCGCCGCCGCGCTCGACCGACGAGCCGACCGGACGGCAGCCTTCCATGCGGATGCCCCATTCGTCGACCGGCAGGCCGTTCGGGATGCCCTTGTCGCCGTTGCCGGCCATCGACAGCCAGGCGTCGGTGAAACGCCAGCCGAGCGAGGGATCCTTCTTGCCATAGTCCATGTGGCCATAGACCTTGACGCCGTTGATCTCCTTGATGTCGTTGGTGAAGAAGTCGGCGATGTCCTCATAGGCCGACCAGTTCACGGGCACACCGAGCTCGTAGCCGTACTTGGCCTTGAACTTGGCCTTGTAGTCCGGGTTGGTGAACCAGTCGTAGCGGAACCAGTAGAGGTTCGCGAACTGCTGGTCGGGCAGCTGGTAGAGGTGACCGTTCGGCGCGGTCGTGAACGACTTGCCGATGAAGTCGTCGACGTCGAGCATCGGGTCGGTGACGTCCTTGCCCTCGCCCTTCATCCAGTCCGTCAGGTCGACGGCCTGGCCGTAGCGGAAGTGGGTGCCGATGAAGTCGGAGTCGTTGATCCAGCCGTCATAGACGTTCTTGCCCGACTGCATCTGGGTCTGGATCTTCTCGACGACGTCGCCTTCCTGGATGACGTCGTGCTTCACCTTGATGCCGGTGATCTCCTCGAACGCCTTGGCGAGCGTGCGGGATTCATACTCGTGCGTCGTCAGCGTTTCGGAGACGACGTTGATCTCCATGCCCTTGAAGGGTGAAGCGGCCTTGATGAACCAGTCCATCTCCTTCATCTGGTCGTCCTTGGAGAGGGTCGACGGCTGGAATTCGCCGCTGTCGATCCACTTCTTCGCGGCCGCTTCGTCCGCGCGAGCAGGCGCGGCGACAGTCACAGCTGCCGCGACGAGCGCGAGCGCGCTGGTCATCGTCAGAAGACTATCCTTGGTCGTTCTCAAGTGTCGCATGATGATTCCTCCGGTTGCAGCGACAAACTAACTAAACCCCAGGCCCGGGTAGACCCCGGATCTGCTCTTTTTCGACTGGCTCAGACGGTGCGAAAGATCACCACGGCCGAGACAAGCGAAATCAGTGTTGCGAGCCACAGGCTCGTAATCTCGAAGCCCTCCCCGATCGGCAGTGTCGCGATCGGGCCGGTGCCGACCACGCCGATCCACACCAGATGGATCACGGCGGCGAGCACCAGGGAAATGAACAGGCGGTCGCCGCGCGTGGTCGGAATGCTGAGCACTCCGATACGCTCGGCCTCGGGATAGGCTGCGGCGAGCCAGGTCATCACGCCGAGCGTGCAGGCCAGCAGCACGAAGAAGATCGCGGTCGGCAGTGTCCAGGCCATCCATGCGATGCTGTCCATGAATGCCTCCTTTAGACGCGGCCGAGCGCGAAGCCGCGCGCGATGTAGTTGCGGACGAACCAGATCACGAGCGCGCCCGGGATGATGGTGAGCACGCCGGCCGCCGAGAGCAGGCCCCAGTCCATGCCAGCGGCCGACACCGTGCGCGTCATGACCGCGGCTATCGGCTTCGCGTCGACCGAGGTCAGCGTGCGCGCGAGCAGGAGCTCGACCCACGAGAACATGAAGCAGAAGAACGCGGCGACGCCGATGCCGCTCGCGATCAGCGGCACCAGGATCTTGATGAAGAAGCGCGGGAACGAATAGCCGTCGAGGAACGCTGTCTCGTCGATCTCGCGCGGCACCCCGGATACGAAACCTTCGAGGATCCACACCGCCAGCGGCACGTTGAAGATGCAGTGCGCGAGCGCCACCGCCCACGGCGTATCGAACAGGCCGATCGCCGAATAGAGGTTGAAGAACGGCAGCGCATAGACCGCGGCCGGCGCCATGCGGTTCGACAGCAGCCAGAAGAACAGATGCTTGTCGCCGAGGAAGCGATAGCGCGAGAACGCATAGGCCGCAGGCAGCGCCACCGAGATCGAGATGATGGTGTTGATGACGACATATTCCAGCGAATGGATGTAGCCGGAATACCAGCTCTCGTCGATGAAGATGCGCTTGTAGTGCTGCAGGGTCGGCGTATGCGGCCACAGCGTCATCGTCGAGACGATCTCGGTATTGGTCTTGAAGCTCATGTTGACGAGCCAGTAGATCGGCAACAGGAGGAAGATCAGGAACAGCGCCATGACGACGCGGCGACCGGGAATCGAGTGCATCAGGCCACTCCTTCCTTGGCCGGGCGCTCGGCGCCGGCATTGGTCATGACGGTGTAGAACACCCAGCACACGATCAGGATGATCAGGTTGTAGACCAGCGACAGCGCCGCCGCCTTGCCGAGGTCGAACTGGCCAAGCGCGATCTTGACGAGCTCGATCGAGATGAAGGTGGTCGAGTTCCCCGGCCCGCCGCCGGTAACGACGAAGGGCTCGGTATAGATCATGAAGCTGTCCATGAAACGCAGCAGCACGGCGATCAGGAGCACGCGGTGCATCTTCGGCAGCTGGATCGCCTTGAACACCGCCCAGCGCGAGGCGCCGTCGATCTGCGCCGCCTGGTAATAGGCGTCGGGGATCGACTTGAGGCCGGCGTAGCAGAGCAGCGCGACGAGGCTGGTCCAGTGCCAGACGTCCATCACGATGACGGTGACCCAGGCGTCGATATCATTGGACACGTAATTGTAGTTGATGCCGATGCTGTTCAGCACATAGCCGAGCAGGCCGATGTCGGGCCGGCCGAAGATCTGCCAGATGGTGCCGACCACGTTCCAGGGAATCAAGAGCGGCAGCGCGAGAATCACCAGGCAGGCCGCGACGCTCCAGCCCTCGCGGGGCATCGACAATGCGATGACGATGCCGAGCGGCACCTCGATCGCGAGGATCACGGCGGAGAAGAACAGGTTGCGGCCGAGCGAAGCCAGGAAACGACCGCCGAGGTCGGTCGAAGGATCGAGCAGTTCCTTGAACCAGCCGACGCCGTTCCAGAAGAACTGGTTGTTGCCGAACGTGTCCTGCATCGAATAGTTCACGACGGTCATCAGCGGCAGGATCGCGGAGAACGCGACCACCAGGAACACCGGCAGTACCAGGAACCAGGCTTTCTGGTTGACGGTCTTGTCCATCAGGCGACCCCTTCCACCAAATGGCTGTCGGCATAGACGTGAACGTGCGCAGGATCGAAGACCAGGCCGGCGGTGTTGCCGGAGATCGAGAACCCCGGCGGGACGCGCGCGGCGAACTTGGCGTCGCCGATGCGGACCCGCGCGAACTGGATGCGGCCGAGATCGTCGATCCGCTCGATCGTCGCCGACAACAGGCCCGAGGCGGGCGCCGCGACGTCGACGAATTCGGGCCGCACGCCGATCTCGATCTTCTTGCCGGCCGGCAGCACACCATAGTTGCGATGCAGGCCGATGACATGGCCGTCGATCCGCGCCTGCTGCCCGTTCACTTCCGCCGGTACGATGTTCATGCCGGGTGAGCCGATGAAGTAGCCGACGAAGGTGTGCGCCGGCTTGTCGAACAGCTCGGCCGGCGTGCCGCTCTGCACCACGCGGCCGTCGTGCATCACGACGACGGTATCGGCGAAGGTCAGCGCCTCGGTCTGGTCGTGCGTGACGTAGATCATCGTCAGGTCGAGCTCGCGGTGCAGCGCCTTCAGCTTCGAGCGCAACTGCCACTTCAGCTCGGGATCGATCACCGTCAGCGGCTCGTCGAACAGCACCGCGGCGACGTCGGAGCGGACCAGGCCGCGGCCAAGCGAGATCTTCTGCTTGGCGTCGGCGGTGAGCCGCGTCGCCTTGCGATTGAGATAGGGCGTGAGGTCGAGCAGATCGGCGATCTGCTTGACGCGGGCATCGACCTCGGCCTTCGCCACGCCGCGGTTCTTCAGCGGGAAGGCGAGGTTCTGGCCGACCGTCATGGTGTCGTAGATGACCGGGAACTGGAACACCTGCGCAATGTTGCGCTTCTGCGTCGACAGCGGCGTGATGTCGTTGCCGTCGAACAGGATTTTTCCGCGCGACGGGGTCACGATGCCGGAGATCAAATTGAGCAACGTGGTCTTGCCGCAGCCGGAGGGGCCGAGCAGCGCATAGGCGCCGCCCTGCCGCCAGGTCATGGTGACCGGCTTCAGCGCAAAGGATTCCTGCGGCGCATCGTTGCCGCCGTAGGAATGCGCGAGGTCGTCGAGGTCAATGCGGGCCATCTTGCATCTCCCTCACTTGGAGCCTGGTGACGCGACGAGGCGGTCGGTCGCGTCGAACACGAAGATGTTGTCGGGATCGAGCGCGGTGTCGAGCACCTGCCCGGGTTCGTATTCATGTACGCCGTGCAGCACCGCGACCCAGTTCGAGCTGTGGACGTGAAGGTGCACGAAGCTCTCCGAGCCGGTGATCTCGGTCACCGTCACCGCGGCCGAGAACTTGTGACGGCCGGCGGGCGCGTTGCCGACCTCGAGCTGATGCGCCCGGAAGCCGACGCGATAGATGCCGTCGGGGACATTGGCATAGAGGCCGGTCGCAGGCGCCTGCTCGCCACCGCTATAGGTCACCTGCCCGCCCTTCTTCTCGATGCCGATGATGTTGAGCGGCGGATCGGAGAACACCTGGGCGACGCGCAGCGTGTCCGGATGGCGATAGACCTTCGGCGTCTCGCCGAACTGCAGCGCCTGCCCTTCCCACATGCACACGGTGCTGCCGCCGAGCAGCAGCGCTTCCGACGGCTCGGTCGTCGCGTAGACGAAGATCGCGCCGGAAGCCTCGAAAATGCGCGGCAGCTCGGCGCGCAGTTCCTCGCGCAGCTTGTAGTCGAGGTTGGCGAGCGGCTCGTCGAGCAGCACAAGGTCGGCGCCCTTGACCAGCGCACGCGCGATCGCCGTGCGCTGCTGCTGGCCGCCGGAAAGCTGCAGCGGCGTACGCTTCAGAAACGGCTCGAGCCGCAACAGGCCCGCGGCCTCGGCGACGCGCTTCTCGATCTCCTCGCGCGGCTTGCCCTGCACCCGCAAGGGTGACGCGATGTTCTCGTACACCGTCAGCGAGGGATAGTTGATGAACTGCTGATAGACCATCGCGACCGAACGCTGCCGCACGTCGGCGCCGGTGACGTCCTTGCCGTCGACCAGCACTCGCCCCGTCGTCGGCTTGTCGAGGCCGGCCAGCAGCCGCATGATCGATGTCTTGCCCGACAGTGTCGGACCGAGCAGCACGCTGAGCGTGCCGCGTTCCAGCGTCAGCGACACATCGCGGATGGCCGGAACGCCATCCACGGTCCGCGTGACATTTTGCAGCGTAACGCTCATGTCCGTCCTCCCGCTTCGCGAAGGGGACGTTCACCGGGGACGCGGTTGGCGGCCATCCACTCGTCGAGCGCGGCGATTTCGTTCGCCGTCATCCGCAGGCCGAGCTTGGATCGCCGCCAGACGACATCCTCCGCAGCCTGAGCCCATTCGTTCGCCATCAGGTACCTGACTTCGCTCTCCGTCAAGGTGGCCCCGAAGGATCGTCCGAGATCGTCAGCGGATTTTGCATTGCCCAGCAATTTGGCAGCGCGCGTGCCGTAGGCATGCGCGAGACGGCTCGCATGCGGCTGCGCGAGGAACGGATAGGCGCGCGTGAGCTCGGCGGTCAGCGCGGCGACCGCGGAGACATCCATGTCGCCGCCGGGCAGCGCCGCCTTGCCGGTCCAGCCCTCCTTCGCTTTCGCGCTGCGAAGATACGGCGACAGCCGCTCGAGCGCCTCTTCGGAGAGACGGCGATAGGTCGTGATCTTGCCGCCATAGATCGACAGCATCGGCGCACCGCCGGGCGTATCTAGCTCGAACACGTAGTCGCGGGTCGCGGCCTTGGCTTCGCTCGCGCCGTCGTCATAGAGCGGACGCACGCCGGAATAATCCCAGACCACGTCCTCGGGCTTGATCGGGCTCGCCAGATATTCGCTGGCGGAGGTGCAGAGATACTGGATCTCCTCCTTGGACGCCTTCACCTTGGCCGGGTCGCCGTCATAATCGCGATCGGTGGTGCCGATCAGCGTGAAATCGTCCTGATAGGGGATGACGAAGATGATGCGACCGTCCGCGTTCTGGAAGATGTAGGCGCGGTCGTGGTCGTAGAGCTTCTTGACCACGATGTGCGAGCCCTGCACCAGCCGGACCTTGGCGCGCGCATTGACGCCGGCACCTGCCGCCAGCACCTGCTCGACCCAGGGACCGCCGGCATTGACCACGACGCGGGACTTGATCACCTCGCGCGTGCCGCTCGTGCGATCCTCGACGGTGACGTGCCAGATGCCGTCGACCTGCCTGATCTCGACCGCACGGGTGCGGGTGCGGATGTCCGCGCCGCGATCGGCTGCGTCACGCGCGGTCAGCGCGACCAGCCGCGCATCGTCGACGAAGCAGTCGGAGTACTCGAAACCCTTGGTGTAGCGGCCAGGGATCAGCGGCTTGCCGACCACATCCTTGGTGAGATCGACCGAGCGCGTTGCCGGCAGCAGATGGCGGCCGCCGATGTGGTCGTACAGGAAGAGGCCGAGCCGCAGCAGCCAGGCCGGACGCAAGCCGGAGTGATGCGGCAACACGAAACGCAGCGGACGGATGATGTGGGGTGCGATCTGCCAGAGAATCTCGCGCTCGATCAGCGCTTCTCGCACCAAACGAAACTCGTAGTACTCGAGATAGCGCAAGCCGCCATGCACGAGTTTGGTCGACCAGGACGACGTCCCGCTCGCCAAATCATTCATTTCACAGAGGAAAACGGTGTTGCCCCGGCCCGCCGCATCGCGCGCGATGCCGCAGCCATTAACGCCGCCTCCAATGATGGCGAGGTCGTAAATTCGATCCAAAGAACGCCTCCCCCGGGCGCCGCCTTCGCTTTAGCGGTTTTACTTTCGGATCGGAGTAAATCACAAGCAAAAACGAAAGCAATCCGAAAATGGAACTTTGTGAAGTTTTTTTTAGGTTTGGAGCTGCTGACCGGATTGCGGCTCGCGCGAATTTCTCACCGTCACCCTGAGGTGGCCGCTTCTTCGGCGGCCCTCGAAGGGTCGACGACCTGCACGCGATGCGCGCTCTTCGGGGTAACGGCGGAAGAACTGAGCTTCGGCACACTCCGCCGTCATGCCCCGCTTCAAGCGGGGCATCCAGTACAGCGCTGCTTCTCGGCTCAAGCACGAATGTCTCTGGAATACTGGATCGCCCGGTCAAGCCGGCGACGACAACAGATGTTGCCGAGACTTGCTGACACTACGCGCTGCGCAGCGTGACGGGAGCGGAGTCGGGGCCGTTGTCGTCGATGTCGGATTGCGGCTTGTCCATCGCCACCACCACCTCGATGCCCCGGCTGTGGCAGATGTTGGCGAGGCCGGCGGGCAGCGGTGAATCGGTGATGAAGGTCTGGATCTGGCTGATATGGGCGATGCGCACCGGCGCGCTGCGGCGGAGCTTTGTCGCATCCGACACCAGCATCACATTGCGTGCGTTGGCGATGATCGCCTGCGCGACCTGCACCTCGCGATAGTCGAAGTCCAGCAGCGCACCAGCCTCGTCGATCGCCGACGCGCCGATGATGGCATAGTCGACCTTGAACTGACCGATCAATTGCGTCGCGGTCGAGCCGACCACGGCGCCGTCGGCCCGCCGCACCGTGCCGCCGGCGACCACCACTTCGATGCGCGGATGACGGTACAGCAGCATCGCAACGTTGAGGTTGTTGGTGATGACGAGCAGGTCCTCATGCGAGGTCAGCGCGCTCGCCACCTCCTCCGTCGTGGTGCCGATATTGATGAACAGCGAGCAGCCGTTCGGGATCCGCGCGGCCGCGGCGGCGCCGATCGCCTTCTTCTCGTCGGCCGCGACGAAGCGGCGCGCCTCGTAGGCGAGGTTTTCCACGCCGGAAGCGATGATGGCACCACCATGGATGCGCGTCAGCGACCGCTGGTCGCAGAGATCGTTGAGGTCCTTGCGGATGGTTTGCGCCGAAACCTCGAATCGCTTGGCAAGGTCCTCCACCATGACCCGACCGAACGCGCGTGCGATGTTGAGGATTTCAGTCTGGCGATGGGACAGTCCGGCCACGGCGGCACCCTTGAAACGGCAATCGATCTGGACATGATCTTTTCGGAAAACCGGTATCCAGTTTCCTGATCATGCCGCAGCCCATGGTGCGACCGTTCGGCCCGGAGGTCAACGAGCAAGCACGCAGCCGCTCGCCAGGCCAGCTTACCAGGCAAGTTCACCAGGCCATGGCCGCTGCGACCAGCCTGATCAGCTCCGGATCGTCGAACGCCCGGGCGCTGGCCACCGCGCCGGCCGCGACCAGATCGGCATGACTGAGCCCTGTCCGCATGCCGATCGTCGCGATCCCGGCGGCGGTCGCGGATTGCACGCCGGAACGAGAATCCTCGAACGCCAGCGCGGCCCCGGCCGATGCGCCGGCGAGGCGCAATCCCTCCAGATAGGGCAGCGGATGCGGCTTGCCGTGTGCCAGTTCGTCGCCGATCACGACAGCCTTGAAGCGGTGCGCGATACCAAGTCCCGACAGCAGCAATTCGGCATTGGGGCGCGGCGCATTGGTCACCGCCACCATGGCAACGCCGGTGCGGTCCGCCCGGTCGAGCAGATCAAGCAATCCGGGCACCGGCGCAATCTGGCCGCTGACGAGTTCGCGGAAGATTCGTTCCTTCTCGCCCAGGATGCTGACGCGGCGCTCCGCCGGCTCATGCGACAGGAAACGCTCGGCGATCGATGCGTTGGAGAAACCTTGCAGTTCCTTGCCGAAGCGCGCGTGGTCGAACACGTGGCCGTGAGGCCCGAGCACCCGGTTGAACGCGGCAAGGTGAAGCGGATCGGTATCGGCCAGCGTGCCATCGATATCGAACAGCAGCGCCTTGCCTTGTTCCTGCAGCATCCGAACCATGATCCCAGTGAATCCGGATGCATCAATACAGACTGTTGCGGCGCGCGCAAATGGCGCGCGCTGTGGATCGCCGCTACGAAGCTATCGGGAGCACCTGGCCCGCAGCCAGACGACGCGCCGCCCGTTCGGCGTCGCGGGCGCTGCGAAAGATCTGTCCTTCGAGGCGGTCGAAAAGATGCGACGCCGCAAAAAACTGATAGCCGCCGGTATCGCGCACCACGATACCCGCGGTCTGAGAACTTACTTCGATCACGTAACTGTCAGACATGGTCAGCCTCGGTTTAAGTCCGGGCCGACAACGGGGTCACCGCCGATTTGTTCCTAAGCCCCTCACTCGCGTGCAACCTGCGGATTCCGGCTTTCCAGCGCGCCGCCACGTTTCGGCTTGAATCCGGTGCGCAGTCCGGATGGAGCGAAGCGCAATCCGCGATTTCGCTGTGCTTCATCCGGGTTGCGGGAGCTTCGCGGATGACGACAGCAACCTTTGGGGCCGGATTATGTCGCAATCGTCGCGCCCTCGCGCTTGATTGGTTGCGGATGGCCCTGGTCGTCGATCGAGACGTAGGTGAAATTGCCGTCGGTGACCAGGATCGATTGCTGCTCGCGGCGGCGCAGCACCCACGCTTCGAGATGGACCGTGACCGAGGTGCGGCCGACCCGCACCAGATTGGCATGGACCGAGACGAGGTCGCCGACATAGACCGCCTTGCGGAAATTCATTGCCTCGATCGCGACCGTCACGGTGCGGGATTTCGCGAGCTTGGAGGCGAACACGCCGCCGCCGACGTCCATCTGGCTGAGCAGCCAGCCGCCGAAGATGTCGCCATTGGCGTTGGTGTCGGCCGGCATCGCCAGCGTACGGATGCAGAGATCGCCCTGCGGCTCGTTCGAGGTGATCAGCGGCGCGTGGACATGCGTGCCGGTCACTTGCGGATCGGTCACTTGCGGATCGGTCACTTGAAAGTCTCCCAGCCTGCATCCGGCGCAAAACGGTCGCCGAACTTCTGCGCGAGCGCGCGCATCGCAGATACCACGTTGTCGGTACCGCGCGTGCGAGCATAGTTGAGCGGGCCGCCGCGGAACGGCGCATAGCCTGTGCCGAAGATCATCGCACCGTCGACCACGTCGGCATTGTCGACGATGCCCTCGCGCAGAGCCGCGACGCAGACATTGGACATCGGCAGCACCAGACGGTCGATCATTTCATCCGTCACCCGCGGGCCGGTCTCGGACAACGGCGCCTTCTCCGCCTTACCGTCCTTCCAGCTGTAGAACCCCTTGCCGGTCTTGCGGCCGAGTTCGCCTCTCGCGACCTTGTCGCGCAGCCAGGCCGGCGTCGGCGGCAGATGATCGCCGAACTTGGAGCGCAGCATGTCGCCGACGTCGAGGCAGATGTCGAGACCGACCTGGTCGGCCAGCTCGATCGGTCCCATCGGCATGCCGAACTCGACTGCGGCCGCATCGATCAGGCGCTGGTCGATCTTCTCGTCCAGCATCAACATCGCCTCCAGCATGTAGGGCGTCAGCGCGCGGTTGACGAGGAAGCCCGGCGAGCTCTTCACCGGCAGCGGCAGGCGGTCGATGGCACCGACAAAGGCGAGCGCCTCGCCGAGCAGCGCCGGATCGGTGCCGTCATGGCTGACGATCTCGACCAGTTGCAGCCGCGACACCGGATTGAAGAAGTGCAGCCCGAGCAGCCGCTCCGGCCGTTGCAGCGTGGTGCGCAGATCCTGCAGCGGAATGCTCGAGGTGTTGGTGGCGAGGATCGCACCCGGCTTCATCCTCGGTTCGAGGCCGGCATAGACCTTCTGCTTCAGCTCGAGCTTTTCCGGCACAGCCTCGATGACGAGATCCGCATTGCGGACGCCTTCACCCTCCATGTCCGGGATCAGGCGGTCCAGCGCGTCGCGCTGGTCGATCTTCTTGCGCATGATCTTGCCGAACAGATCGGCGGCGCGCTTCAAGGCACCTGCGATCGGTTCGGCCTTCATGTCTGCCAGGGTCACCCGCATGTCCTGGCTCGCGCACCAGGCCGCGATGTCGCCGCCCATCGCGCCGGCGCCGATGACATGGACATGCGCGATCTTGTTGCCGCCTGCGGCAATCTTCTTCATCTGCTCGCGCAGGAAGAACACGCGGATCAGGCTCTGCGCGGTCGGCGTCACCATCAGATTGGCGAACGATGTCTTCTCCGCATTCAGCATCGCCGTGCGGTTGCCGGCGTGCTTTTCCCAGAGATCGATCAGCGCATAGGGCGCGGGATAGTGCGCGCGCGGCGCCGCCTTGGCAGCCTCGCTGCGCATGCGGCTGGCGAGGAAGCCACGCACCGGCGCGAAGTTGAGGATCGCGTTGAGCGGGCCAGGCTTCGCGCGCTTGAGGCGGCCGAACACGGCGTCCTTCACGGCGTTGCGGACATGGCGCTCCTGCGTCACGGCATCGACCAGCCCGAGCGACCGGGCGCGGCGCGCATCGATCGTCTTGCCGGTCAGCATCAGCGTCATCGCCTGCATCGGGTTGACCAGTTCGGTGAAGCGCACGGTTCCGCCGAGACCGGGATGCAGGCCGAGCATCACCTCCGGAAAGCCGAACCGTGCATCGTCGATCGCGATGCGCATCTGGCAGGCCAGCGCAACCTCGAGGCCGCCGCCGAGGCAGAAGCCGTGGATCACCGCGACCGACGGCACGCGGAGCGCCTCCAGCCGGTCGATCACCGCATGGGCGCGGCCGATCGCGGTCTCGACCGTGCCCGGGTCCGTGGCACCACGAAATTCGTTGACGTCGGCGCCGGCGATGAAGCCGCTCTTTTTCGCCGAGCGGACCACGAGGCCGGCCGGGCGCTGGCTGTGGAGCTCTGACACGATCGCGTCGAGTTCGTCGAGCAGATCGACGGAGAGCGTGTTGGCGCTGGCGCCTGCGCGGTCGAACAACAGCCAGGCGATGCCGTCCTCGTCGCGGGTCAGCTTGAAGTTCCTGTAAGGGCTTTCGGCGGTCGGTTTTGGCCCCAGCTCGAGCACGCGACCGGCGAGAACGTCCATGATCTGCGAATCCATGATCACACCGTCTCTATCAACATCGCGCCGCCCTGCCCGCCGCCGATACATTCCGTGGCGACGCCGCGCCTGGTGCCGAGCCGCTTCATTGCATTGACGAGATGCAGCACGATGCGGTTGCCGCTGGTGCCGACGGGATGGCCGAGGCTGATCGCGCCGCCATCGACGTTGAGCCTGGCGCGATCGATCTCGCCGGCCGCGCCGTCGAGCCCCAGGATCTCGCGGCAGAACTTCTCGTCATTCCACGCCGCGAGGCAGCCGAGCACTTGCGTTGCAAACGCCTCGTTCAGCTCCCAGGTCTCGATATCCTGCAAGATCAGCTCGTTGCGCTTCAGGAGCGCGGTCGTCGACAGCACCGGGCCGAGGCCCATGATCGAGGGATCGAGCGCCGACCATTGGCTGTCGAGGATGACGGCCTTCGGCGTCAGTCCATGTTTTGCGACCGCCGTCTCGGAGGCCAGGATCACCCAGGACGCGCCGTCGGTGATCTGCGAGGAATTGCCGGCCGTGACCTGGCCCCAGGGACGCTCGAACACGGGCCTGAGCTTGGCCAGGGTCTCCGGCGTCGAGTCCGGACGGACGCCGTCGTCATGATCGTAGAATTTGCCGTCGCGGGCGAAGGCGGTCTCGACCTCGCCCTTGAGGTAGCCTTCCTTCTGCGCGTGCGCCAGCCGCTGGTGGCTTTCGGCGGCATAGGCATCGGACTGCGCGCGCGTGATGCCGAAGAGATGTCCGACCTTCTCCGCGGTCTGCCCCATGTTCAGATCGGTGATGGGATCGGTCAGCCCGCGCTCGAGCCCGATGATCGGCTTGAAATAGCCCGGCCGCACCTTCAACGCCGCGGCGACCTTGGCGACCATGCCCTTTGCGCCGGCAAGGCCTGCGAACCAGCGCACGCCGGCATTGGGCCAGACCAGCGGCGCGTGGCTCAGCGCCTCGGCGCCGCCGGCCAGGATCAGGTCGGAGATCCCCTCGCGGATGTAGCGGTAGCCGGTGTCGACCGACTGCATGCCCGAGCCGCAATTGATCTGCATCGTGAAGGCGACCATCTTCTCGCCCATGCCGAGCCGAAGTGCCGCGACCCGTGCCGGGTTCATCTCGTCGGCGATGACGTTGACGCAGCCGAGGATCACCTGGTCGAAGGCGGTGGGCGCAAAGGGCTGCCGCGCCAGCAGCGGCCGGCCGCATTGCACGGCGAGATCAACGGGGGTGAACGGGCCGGGCCCGGAGCGCGCCTTCAGGAACGGCGTCCGGCTGCCGTCGACGATAAAGACTGGTCGCGCCATCAGCCCGCCGCCCTCTGCTCACCCAGCTCCTGGAAGAACTGATGCACGTCGGCGGATTTCTTGTAAATCGGCGACAGCGCCTCCGGCGCAAAATCATCGACCTCGATGACCTTGGCGACTGCGTCGTGGGCGGCGGCGAGTTTCTCGCCCTCGGCCTCGGTGATGACGCCCTTCTTCACCGCATCCTTCCAGTCATGAATGCGTGCGGCGTGCAGCTGCCTGGCGGCATCCTCGGCCTCGGTGACGAGACGGAACGCCTTCTCCAGCCGTGCGATGCCGCCGTCATCCTCGACAAAGGCAAGATCGGGCGTCAGGCGGTCGCGCGCCGCGGACGGTGACAGCACGAGCTGCGCGCATCGATGCACGACCTCATCAGACGGACCCGTGACGCGCGCGCCGAACGGTTGGATCAGGAATTTCAGCATCACACCGACGACGCGGTTGGGCAGGTTGGCCGTGATCTCCGCCAGCCGGCTCTCGATGGTCTTGAAGCCGGTCGCCATGCACCATTGCAGCGCAGGGAGGTCCTCCTTCTGCCGGCCCTCGTCCTGCCAGCGCTTCAGCGCAGCCGAGAGCAGATACAGCTCGGACAGGATGTCGCCGAAGCGGGCGGACAGCATCTCCTTGCGCTTCAGCGCTCCGCCGAGCGTGAGCAGCGCCATGTCGGCGCACAGCGCGAAGGCCGACGAATAGCGCGAGAGCTGGCGATAGAACCCGGTTGCCTCGCCGGCGTCCGGCGCCGGCGCGAACAGCCCAAGGGTCCAGCTGCGGCCCCAGGCGCGGAACAGCGTCGCGAAGCTGTGGCCGACATGCTTCCAGAACGCGGTGTCGAATGCGGTGAGCCCCTTGTCGCGATCGGGATCGCGCAGCGCGTTCATCTCCGCGAGCAGATAGGGATGGGCGCGGATCGCGCCCTGCCCGAACACGATGAGATTGCGGGTCAGGATGTTGGCGCCCTCGACCGTGATGCCGACCGGCACCGAGCGGTAGAGCCCTCCCAGGTAATTCTGCGGCCCGTCGATCACGGCCTTGCCGCCATGGATGTCCATGGCGTCGTCGATCGCGAGCCGCATCCGCTCGGTGGCGTGCAGCTTCATGATGCCGGAGATGACGGCGGGGTGATGCCCTGCGTTCAACGCGGCGCAGGTCAGCCGCCGCGCGGCGTCGAGCAGGTAGGCCGTCGCCGCGATGCGCGCGAGCGGCTCCTCGATGCCCTCGAATTTGCCGATCGAAATGCCGAACTGCTCGCGGATGCGGGCATAGGCGCCGCTGGTGCGCGCGGCGTAGGCGGCGCCGGCAGCCGACAGCGACGGCAGCGAGATGCCGCGGCCGGCGGCGAGCGCCGTCATCAGCATCTTCCAGCCCTGGCCGAGCCGCTCTTGACCGCCGATGATGTAGTCGAGCGGGATGAAGACATCGCGGCCCCAGTTCGGGCCGTTCTGGAACACCTGCATCGCCGGCAGATGGCGGTGGCCGATCGAAACGCCGGGCAGATGCGTTGGAATCAGCGCAACCGTGATGCCAAGCTCTTCCTCGTTGCCCACGAGGTGATCGGGATCATAGGCCTTGAAGGCAAGCCCGAGCAGCGTCGCGACGGGGCCGAGCGTGATGTAGCGCTTGTGCCAGTTCAGCCTCAGGCCGAGCACCTCACGACCTTCGAAATTGCCCCTGCAGATGATGCCGCTGTCGATCATCGAGGCGGCGTCCGAGCCGGCCTCCGGACTGGTCAGCCCGAAGCAGGGGATGTCACGTCCGTCGGCGAGCCGCGGCAGCCATTTGTCCTGCTGCTCCCTGGTACCGAAGCGCATCAGCAATTCGCCGGGCCCGAGCGAGTTCGGCACCATCACGGTGACGGCCGCGGTCAACGAACGCGACGAGATCTTGCGCACCACTTCGGAATGCGCATAGGGCGAGAAGCCGAGACCGCCGAACTCCTTCGGGATGATCATGCCGAAGAACTTGTTGCGCTTGACGAAGTCCCACACTTCGGGCGGCAGGTCGCGCCATTCCCAGTTGATCTTCCACTCGTCGAGCATGGCGCAGAGCTGGTCGACCGGGCCGTGCAGGAAGGCCTTCTCCTCTTCGGTCAGGGTCGCCGGCGCAAAGGCCAGCAGCTTGGTCCAGTCCGGATTGCCGGTGAAGAGATCGGCGTCCCACCAGACGTCGCCGGCCTCCAGCGCCTCGCGCTCGGTGTCGGACATCGACGGCAGCACGCCTCGCGCAAACGAGAAAATCGGCTTGGTGATCGTGTCGCGGCGGAAGCTCATGGTGGGGTCCTCATGAATCGGCGCGGATGGAGATGATCCTAGCGGAAAGTGCCGGTCACGGGTGAACACTTCGCTTTTGAAATGAAGCGAAATTGACGCGGCGAAAGCGCCGTTTGTTAACGGCACGCCGCGCCTTCAGTTCCGAAACATGAGTTGCGACAGTCAGGTAGCGGATTGGCGCCGGCGGGTCGCGCCGGCGCCAATCCGCGTCAGGGCTAGCCCGGGCCTGCCCCCTGCGTCGCGGTATAGACCGCATACAGCGACTGGCTTGCCGCCATGAACAGGCGGTTGCGCTTGGGGCCGCCGAAGGTGATGTTGCCGCACACCTCCGGCAGGCGGATACGGCCGAGCAGCTTGCCCTCCGGCGACCACACCGTGACGCCGTTATAGCCGACGGCGCGGCCGGCATTGCTGGAGCACCAGACATTGCCGTTGACGTCGCAGCGGATGCCGTCCGGTCCGCATTTCACGCCGTCGATCGTGAAGTCGCTGAACCGCTTGCCGTTGGAGACCTTGTTGTCGGCGCCGACATCGAACACGAACACGTCGCCCTTGCCGCCCGGCCCGGTGTCGCCCGGTCCCTTGCCGGTCGAGACGACATAGAGCTTCTTGTAATCGGGCGAGAAGCAGATGCCGTTCGGATCGGGCACCTGGTCCTCGCTCACCACGAGGTCGATGCGCCCGGACGGATCGATCCGATAGCAGTTGGTCGGCAGCTCGCGCTTGAACGGCTCGAAGCCCGCCGGCTGGCCGATCCGCGGATTGAGCTTGCCGGCAGGATTGACCGGGCCGCCCGCAGCATCAGGCTCGCCCTCATAGAGCTGGCTGCCATAGGGCGGATCGGTGAACCAGTAGCTGCCGTCGGGATGGGCGACGATGTCGTTCGGCGAGTTCAGCTTCTTGCCCTGATAGGAATCGGCAAGCACGGTCGCGGTGCCGTCGTTCTCGTAGCGCGTCACGCGGCGGGTCAGATGCTCGCAGGACAGCTGGCGGCCCTGGAAGTCGAACGAGTTGCCGTTCGAATAGTTCGAGGGCATGCGGAACACGCTGACGTGGCCGTCGTCCTCCGACCATCGCATCTGGCGGTTGTTCGGGATGTCGCTCCAGAGGAGGTACCGCCCCTGCGAGCTCCAGGCCGGGCCTTCCGACCATAGAGTGCCCGTATAGAGGCGCTTGATCGAAGTGTTGGGCTGGGCGAGGTCGTTGAAGGACGGATCGACCGCGATGATATCGGGGTCCCAGAAATAGGTGGTCGGCGCACCGCGCGGACTGAAATCGCGCGGCGGGGTGGTGATCGTCGTCGGCGGTCCGACCGGCGCAGGCGCGTTCTGCGCCAGCGCGCTGCCGATGCCGGTTGCAGTGGCAGCCGCTCCCACTGCCAATCCCTGGACAAGCGCTCGTCGTGAAACGTTCGGACCGCGCCGCTCTTCTTTTGGATCGCTCCGCACTTCTGTTGGATCGTTCCGCTCCTGGCGTGACATCGCATCCTCCGCTGTGTTGGCCGGCCGTTGATCCGGCCTGGCAACCAGAGGTTAGTATGCCCTGAGTGACGATTTCGTGGCGGGAGCGAAGCAAGCTCGCAATGCTGCGGTCTGCCTTACCTCGCCGCGCCTGCGGGGAGAGGTCGGATTGCATCGCAAGATGCGATCCGGGTGAGGGGGTACAGCTTTCACCACGGTCGCGACTCGTGGAGGCAGCCCCTCACCCCGCCCTCTCCCCGCAAGAGCGGGGCGAGGCAGACGACAGAGCGGAGCTAATCCGGCCGGATCATCTCGAACATGTTTTCCGGCTTGATCTCGAAATAATCCCCTCGCCGGCCGGCGCGGACGATCGGATGGGCAAGCCCGGTCTGGTAGACGCCGTCCTTGATGAAGGCCTTGTCGATATGGACCGCGACGACCTCGCCGAGCGTCAGCCAGGCCTCCGCCTTCTTGCCGTCGGCGCCCTGGAGCTGGATGATCTGGCTCACCTTGCATTCGAAGGCGACCGGACTTTCGGCAACGCGCGGCACGTTGACGAGCTTGCCCGACTCGGCGGTCAGCCCGGCCAGCTTGAATTCGTCGACGTCACGCGCGACATGGGCGGCGGACGCGTTCATCTGCCTGGCCAGATCCATCGTCGCCAGGTTCCAGACGAACTCGCCGGTCTCCTGGATGTTGGCGACGCTGTCCTTCCAATTGGTCGAGGAGAAGCCGATGATCGGCGGCACGTAGCAGAAGGCGTTGAAGAAGCTGTAGGGCGCGAGATTGATGTTGCCCCTGGTGTCGCGCGAGGCGATCCAGCCGATCGGGCGCGGCGCGATGATGGCGTTGAAGGGATCGTGCTTGAGGCCGTGGCCGTTCTTCGGCTCGTAGAAATGCAGGTCTTTCGCGGTCACGGTGGGCCCTCTTCCGTAGCCCGGATGGAGTGCAGCGCAATCCGGGACAGTTTCGCAAGCGGATCAATATCCCGGATCACGCTGCGCTCCATCCGGGCTACGAAGTCGCTTCGCCTGCGATGATTGAAGAGTCAACTGACGAGTGCGTCAGTTCGGTCCGATCAATTCGCCCGGGCGCGCGGCGACAGGCCGGCAATGACGAAATCGATCATCTCGTCGATGGTCGGGCCCGGCTTGGTGGCGCATTGGGCGATCATTTGCGGGTGGAAGAAGCGCATCATCGCGGTGCAGGCGCACAGCGACGCCGTCATCAGGTCATTCACCTCGAACTCGCCGGACGCCGCACCTTGCGCGATCATCTCGCCGATCGTGCCGGTGATCAGCTCGATATGAGCGGTGCAGACCTCCCAGTCCTCCTGCATCGCGACCTCGACCATCTCGTGCAGCTTGGAGTCGTCGACATAGCGCTCGGTGTTCATGCGGTTGACGGTCTTCATCAGCTCGCGCAGCCGAAGCGCCGCCGGCCCCTCGGTCCGCGCGATGCGCTGGGCCTCGATCTCGACCTCGCCCATCAGGCCGCGCGCCACGCCTTCGTGGATAGCCTTCTTCGATTCGAAGAAGCGATACACGTTGGCGGGGCTCATGCGCAGCTCTTTGGCGATATCGGCCACCGTGGTCTTCTGGTAGCCGAGCTGCCGGAACAATCGCTCCGCAACCACGAGAATCCGCTCGCGGGTGTCAGTTTCGATGTGTTCCGAAATCAGCGTCATGTCGGTCTGCTCAATCTTCAATTATTCGGCCGCTTCAGCAAGCGGAAATGCGTGCTGTGCACCTCCGGCATGCTGCGGCGCAGTATCGGCACGCTCGACGGGGCCACTCTCGTCCAAGGTCTTGCGGAACCAGAGGGCGTAAAGGCCCGGCAGATACAGCAAGGTCAGGAAAGTCGCAACAAACAAACCGCCCATGATCGTGATCGCCATCGGGCCCCAGAACGCGGAGCGCGACAGCGGTATCATGGCGAGGATGGCCGCAAGCGCCGTCAGCACCACCGGCCGGGCGCGGCGGACGGTGGCTTCCACGATCGCCTCCCGCCGCGTCAGGCCGCTCGACACGTCGCTCTCGATCTGATCGACCAGGATGACGGCGTTGCGCATGATCATGCCGGCCAGCGCGATCAGACCGAGCAGCGCCACGAAGCCGAACGGCTGGTTTGCGACGTTCAGCCCCAGCGAGGCGCCGACGATGCCGAGCGGCGCGGTCAGGAACACCAGGAACAGGCGCGAGAAGCTTTGCAGCTGGATCATCAGGAGCGTCAGCATCACCATCACCATGACGGGGAAGAGCACGAAGATCGAGGCATTGCCCTTGGCCGATTCCTCGAATGCTCCGCCCGGCTCGATCCGGTAGGCCGGCTCGAGGTGCGCCTGGATGTCCTTCAGCTTCGGCGAGATCTGGTTGGTGACGTCGGGCGCCTGCACGCCGTCGACGACGTCCGAGCGCACGGTGATCGCCATGTCGCGGTTGCGCCGCCACAGGATCGGCTCCTCATGCGCATATTCGAGCTTCGCGATCTGCTGCAGCGGCACGGCAACGCCATTGCGTGAGGTGATCGTGAGATCGCCGACGTGGCCGAGATCGAGCCGCTCCGACGGCACCGCGCGGGCGACCACGCCGACCTTCTCGACGCCGTCGCGGATCGTGGTGACGGGCGCGCCCGAGATCAGCATCGACAGCGCCTGCGAGACGTCCTGCGGGGTGAGGCCGAGCGCGCGCGCCCGGTCCTGGTCGACGACCAGCTTCAAATAGGGCGACTGCTCGTTCCAGTCGAGCTGGACGTCCTTGACGTTCGGGTTCTGGCGCATGACCTCGCGCACCTGGTAGGCGATGTCGCGCACCTTGTTGGCGTCAGGCCCGATCACGCGGAACTGGACCGGGAAGCCGACCGGCGGCCCGAAGTTGAAGCGGTCGACCCGGACCCGCGCCTCGTTCAGCGCGCCGTCGGCAGCGGCCTGCTCGATCTTGGCCTTGATGCGCTCGCGAGCCTCGACGTTCCTGGACAGGATCACGATCTCGGCGAACGCCTCGTTCGGAAGTTGCGGGTTGAGGCCGAGCCAGAAGCGGGGCGAACCCTGGCCGACATAGGCCGTGTAGGTCTCGATGTCCTGGTCGTCCTTGAGCAGCGCCTCGGCCTTCTTCACCGCCTTCTCGGTGACATTGAACGCCGTGCCCTCGGGCAGGCGGAGCTGCAGGAACAGCTCGGGCCGCTCCGACAGCGGGAAGAACTGCTGCTGGACGTGACCGAAGGCCATGATCGAGGCCGCGAACACGCCGACGGTCGCCACCACGACCTTGATACGGTGATCAACGCACCACTGCACGACGCCGCGCAAGCCGCGGTAGATCCGCGTCTCGTAGATCGCGTGCGGATCGTGGTTCTGATGCACCTTGATGTTGGGCAGGAGCTTGACGCCGATATAGGGCGTGAAGATCACCGCGACGAACCACGAGGCAACCAGCGCGATCGCCACGATCCAGAAGATGCCGCCGGCATATTCGCCGACCGCCGAATTGGCAAAGCCGATGGGGAGGAAGCCGGCGGCCGTGACCAGCGTCCCCGTGAGCATCGGAAACGCGGTGGATTCCCAGGCAAAGGACGCCGCCTTCATGCGGTCCCAGCCCTGCTCCATCTTCACCACCATCATCTCGACCGCGATGATGGCGTCGTCGACCAGAAGGCCGAGCGCGATGATCAACGCGCCGAGCGTGATGCGGTGCAGGTCGAGCGACATCGCGTTCATCACGATGAACACGATTCCAAGCACCAGCGGCACCGACAGCGCCACCACGATGCCGGTGCGCCAGCCGAGCGCGACAAAGGAGACGAACAGCACGATCGCCAGCGCCTCGACGAAGGAGTGCACGAACTCGCCGACGGCGTGCTCGACCACCTTGGGCTGATCGGCGATCTGCCTGACGTCGATGCCCTGCGGCACCGCCTTCATGAACTCGGCGGTCGCCTGCTCGACGTCCTTGCCGAGCTCGAGGATGTTGGCGCCCTTGGCGGTGACCACGCCGATGCCGAGCGCCGGCTTGCCTTCCTGACGCACGGTGAAGCTCGGCGGATCGACATAGCCGTGGGTGACGGTGGCGATGTCGCCGAGGCGGAACACGCGGCCGTTGCTCTCGACCGGGGTTTCGGCGACGGCCTTGACGCCGTCGAGCGCACCGGTGACGCGCAGCGGCACGCGCTGCGCGGAGGTTTCGACCGTGCCGGCCGGCGTCACGTTGTTCTGCTTGGCAAGCGAATCGAACAGCGCCTGCGGCGTGATGCCCAGCGTGGCGAGCTTGGCATGCGAGAACTCGACATAGATGCGCTCGTCCTGGATACCGTAGAGGTCGACCTTGGTCACCCCCGGCACCTTGAGCAGGCGCTGGCGAAAACCTTCGGCGGCCTTCTTCAGCTGCGCATAATTGGCGCCGTCGCCGGTCATCATGTAGAGGATGGAATCGACGTCGGAGAATTCGTCGTTGACGACGGGACCGAGGATGCCGGACGGCAACTCACCCTGAACGTCGACCAGCTTCTTGCGCAGCAGATAGAACAGGTAGGGCACGTCCTTCGGCGGGGTCGAATCGCGGAAGGTGACCTGCATCGCCGTGAAGCCCGGCTTGGAATAGGTCTGCACCTTCTCGAAGAACGGCAGCTCCTGCAGCTTCTTCTCGATGGGATCGGCGACCTGCATCTGCATTTCCTGCGAGGTCGCGCCCGGCCACATCACCGAGACGTTCACCACCTTCACGGTGAAGAACGGATCCTCGGCGCGGCCGAGCTTCTGGTAGGAGAAGTAGCCGGCGACGCCGAGCACGATCATCAGGAACAGCACCAGCGTCGGATGGCTGACCGCCCAGGCCGAAAGATTGAAGCGCTTCATATCAGTCTCCAATTCCCAGAACTGATTTCGCGTTGATTGCTTGGACTAGAACGACAGCGACGAGACGACCCGGACCTTCTGGCTCGGATCAAGCTTCTGCACGCCGAGGGCCACGACCTTGGCGCCGTCATCGACACCGCCGGAGATCACGACGCAGTCGCTGCCGTACGACTTCACCTTGACCGGCTTCAACGCGATGTCGCCCTTGTCGTCGACGATGTAGAGCGAGGGATCGCCGCCCTGGCTGTAGAGTGCCGACAACGGCAGCTTCGCCACGCGTTCGGTGGAGGAATCCGCGAGCGTCAAGGTCGCAGTCATGCCGAGGGAGACATTGTCGTCGGCATCGGGCAGCGAGAATTTTGCGAGATAGGTGCGGGTCGCGGGATCGGCCGAGGGCGCGACCTCGCGCAGCTTCGCGGCATATGTCTTGTTGGCGTCCGACCACAGCGTCACCGTGGCAACGCCCGACCTGGCGCGGGAAAGCAGCGTCTCTGGGATCGCGACGACGGCTTCCTTCTCACCAAGTCGGGCGACACGGATCGAAGCCTGGCCCGCGGCAACCACCTGGCCGGGCTCGATCATGGTCGCTGTGACGACACCCCGGGTGTCGGCCACAAGCGTTGCATAAGACAGCGAGTTCTTCGTCAGTTCGACCGAGCGCTCCGCACGGTTCAGTCGCGCGCGCGCCTCGTCGGCCGCGGCCTTGGCGGAGTCGAGCGTCGCGTCGGTGGCCCAGCCCTTGGCCTTCAGGTCCTTGGCGCGCTGCTCGGCCGCAGCGGCCTGCGCCAGCACCCCGGTCGAGGCGCGCTGCTCGGCCTCGGCCTGCTCGGCCTGGAGCTTCAGGTCGACCTCGTCGAGGGTGGCCAAGGGCTGGTCGATGTCGACTGTCTGTCCGACCTCGACCAGCCGCTTGGCCACCTTGCCGGCCACCCGAAAGCCCATATCGGCTTCGATCCGGGGCTTGATCGTGCCGACAAAGCTGCGCTCAGGGGTTTCGGCTTCGTAATGGACGGTCGCTACCAGAACCGGGCGCCCGGGCTCGGTCTTTTCGGCGACCTTTTCGTTGCAGCCGGTCAGCGCGAACACCGCAAAAGCCAGCAATGCTCCGGTCAAGAGCCTGTAATAGCTGGATAAAACGGAACGGGCGAACATCGGATCTCTCCATCGAGCTGGCGACTGATGAAGAGTATCGATTTATCACTGATAAATGTCAATATTCATCAGTAATAACCAATTCGTGAACCTGGGGTGATCGGCATCCGGGCCTGGCGGCTTTCAGGAAGTAGGTCGCCCCTGATGAAGCGCAGCGAAATCCGGGGGAGATCGTCGATGGAAAGAGCGGTCCCGGATTGTGCTGCGCTCCATCCGGGCCACGGCAGATCGTGGGATGGGTAGAGTGCAGCGAAACCAATCCTATGCGGGCTACTTCGCCCCGGCGAACTCGGTCCTGCTCTCATGCCCGCCGAGAAAGACGAGCAGGCCCGCCACCAGCGGCAGCAATGACAGCACCAGGAGGCCGGTCGACGTGCTGCCGGTCGCTTCCTTGACCCAGCCGATCAGATAGGGCCCGCCGAAACCCGCGAGATTGCCGATCGAGTTGATCAGCGCGATCGCACCGGCGGCGGCGGTACCCGAGAGCCAGGCAGTCGGCAGCGTCCAGAACACCGCGAAGGTGCAGAACACGCCGATGGCGGCGATCGTCAGCACCACCATCGTCGCGGTGGGATCGGTGATGTAGCTGGAGACGCCGAGCGCAACCGCAGTGAGCAGCAGCGGACCGCCGACATGGGCGACGCGCTCGCGCGTGGCATCCGAATGCCGCGCCCACAGGATCATCGCGATGGTGCCGAACAGATAGGGTATCGCGGTGACGAAGCCGGTCTGTGCATTGGTGAGGCCGAACGCCTTGACGATCTGCGGCAGCCAGAACTGCATGCCATACAGCGCGCCGACGAAGCCGAAATAGACCACGCTGAGCGCGAGCACCTTGGGCGACGTGAGCGCCTGGCCAAGCGAAAAATGCTGCACCGATTGCTTGGCAGCGATCTCGGCATCGAGCTTCGACTTCAGCCACGCCTTCTGCCCGGCCGAAAGCCAGTCGGCCTTCTCCGGCCTGTCGGTGAGATAAAACCAGGTGACGACGCCGAGCAGCACCGACGGAACGCCCTCGACAATGAACAGCCACTGCCAGCCCTTGAACCCCATCACGCCGTCGAGCCCGAGCAGGAGGCCCGAGATCGGCGCGCCGATCACGGTGGAGATCGGGACAGCGAGCGCAAAGGCGGCGAGGAAGCGCGCGCGATACTCGGCCGGGTACCAATAGGTGAGATAAAGGATGATGCCGGGGAAGAAACCGGCCTCCGCCACGCCGAGGAAGAAGCGCAGAGCATAGAAGCTGTACTCGTCGTAAACCGCACACATCAGCGCCGAGAGGATGCCCCAGGTCACCATGATGCGCGCGATCCAGCGGCTGGCGCCGAACCTCTCCAGCGCCAGGTTGCTTGGCACCTCGAAGATGAAATAGCCGATGAAGAAGATGCCGGCGCCGAACGAAAACACCGTCGGCGAGAACTTCAGCTCGCTGTTCATGGTCAACGCCGCGAAGCCGAGATTGACGCGGTCGAGATAGGAGAAGAAGTAGGCCAGCACCAGGAACGGGATCAGCCGCCATGAGATCGCGCGAATGGTTGATGTCTCGATCTCACTGCGGGCGCCGCCATCAGGCGCGATGGTTGCAGTCTGGCTCATCAGTTTCCCCGTTCTATTGCTTGCCGTGAGGCATATTGGGTGGCCGCGCGTTGAGCAATGGCAAAAATGCATCGTGCACAGCACCGAGCGGCGCCTTGCGACTTCGCAGGCTGAGGCGACGAAGCAATCCATGGTTTCCGCTTGCGGCACCCTGGATTGCTTCGCTTCGCTCGCTTGACGGAGGTGAGTGCCTATTCAGCCAGCTGAAACTGCTCGAACCGATCGAGTTCCTCCTCGATGCGCCGCTTCAGCTCCTTGCGCGATGCCTGCTTCTTGCCGTTGCCGACCCAGCTCCATTTCTGCATCAGCAGCTTCCTGTTCTGGCGGTCGGTCTTCAGGTCGAGGGCGGCGACGATGTCGTCGCCGACCAGCACCGGCAACGCGAAATAGCCGAACAGGCGCTTCTCCTTCGGCACATACGCCTCGAATCTGTGGCCGTAGCCGAAGATCAATTCGGTGCGCCTGCGCTGGATGATCAAAGGATCGAACGGCGACAGGATGTGGACGAGGCCGGGGTCCCCCTCGCCGGTCTGCTCCAGCACCTCGGGCCGCGCCCAATGCTCCTGCTTGCCGGCGCCCTCGAGCGCGATCGCCACCAGTTCCTTGCGGCGGAGGCGGGCATCGATCAGGCGGCGCACCGCCTTCTTGCTGGGCGCGTCGAGATGGCAGATCGAATCGAGGCTGACGATCCCCTGCGCGCGCAGCGCGCGGTCGAGCAGATAGGTGATCCCGTCCGACGCCGACGCCGCCTTCGGCGGCCTGTCCCAGCCGAAATGCCGGCTGGTCAGCTCGTAGGTCTTCAGCATGCCGTTGCGCTCGGAGATGGTGACCGCGCCGCCGTAGAAGGCGAGCTGCAATGCGCGCTTCGAGGGTTTGCGGCTCTGCCAGAGATGCTCCTTCTCGGTCAGCACGTCGTCGTCGATGTCGCGGATGGTGAGCGGGGCCGATCGCACCAGCCGCATCACCTTGCGCGTGTCCGCCGGCGTGACCGACGCGAACCATTTGTGGCCGTCGCGCTTGTGCGCCTTCATCGCCGGCAGGAAATAGCCGATATCCTTGGACGGAATGTAGGACAGTGCATGCGTCCAGTATTCGAACACGCTCTTGTCCGCGCTCTGTGCCTGCTTCAGGTCGGCGCGGCGGTAGTCCGGGATGCGGGTGAAGAGGATGTGGTGATGGCAGCGCTCGATCACGTTGATGGTGTCGATCTGCACATAGCCGAGATGATCGACGGCGGCGGCCACCGCGGATGCGCCCTCGCCGAACGGCGCTGTCGTGTCGAGCCGCTGCGCGCGCAGCCAGACATGGCGGGCCCTGGTCTTGCTTAGGGAAACGGGTTCGGTCGCGCGCGGCATGGTGCGGCAATGTAGCGGGATTCGCGCTGCTGTGGAGAGCCGCATCAGCGAATACCGGCCACGCATGATGCTCAGCGCTTCGGCCGCTCCGTTACCGATCCGGTCGACATCTCGGCCTCGCAGACCGCCTTGCCGCGCTCCGGCGCCTCGCATTTGTAGACATTGCCGGTCAGGCGATCGACCAGCCAGGCGCTCTCGTCGTTCGGGCTCTCGAAGCCGACATAGCGGTTGGCGAGCGCGCCGAGCAGCGTCGACAGCAGGATCGCGGTTGCGATCATCGCAGCTCCGATCAGGATCGGCATCGATGCCGCCGACTGGTCGCGATCGTTACTGCCTCCGTGTCGCTCCCGATAGCCATGCCGTCGCCTGCTCTGCCCGAACACGTCCGCCCGTCTACGCTTGTACTGGTCCCCAGCCAGCAGCTAGGCGCGCATCGTGCCGATTGTTTGTCGCAAGCCCGGCTGCAGCACGACGGGAATGCGACCGGCAGCGGCGCCAAGACAAGGGCGGCCCGTGCGGCCGCCCCGATGTCTCGCTGGTCCGGAACTCAGTGGCGGAACAGTCCGCCCATCATGCCGCCGAAGAAGGCGCCCGGACCACCGCCGCCGCCGGCGCGATAGTGATAGCGAACGCCGCCACCGCCGCCATGCCGGCGCGACGCATGGGAGGACTCGTCGTCGGCGTTGTCGCCGGATGCGACACGGGCCGCAACGATCTCCGACAGCAACGCCCTGTGCTGCAGCGCATTGAGGTAGCCGCTCTTCGGATAGCCGCGGGCCGCCTGCCAGCGCTCGATCACGGCACGGGTCGCGTCGTCGAACCTGCCTGATGCCTTGACGTCGAAGCCGAGGCCGGTGAGGCGGTGCTGCACGTCGCGGCGCTGGTTACGATCGAGCCCGAGCTGATCCTCCGTCACCTGGGTGGCTTCGTCGGAGAAGGTCGCGGGATCGATGGCGGAGCCAGTGGCGAGGTTGCGCGTCGTGGTCGACGGACCATCCTGCAGCGCGGCGACGCGAGCGAGCGCGATCGGCTTGAAGGTGCCGTTCGGATACTTCGTCAGGTAGGCGTTGAGCTCCTCCACCTTGCTGGAGTCCTTGATCGAACGCCAGAACTCGAGCTCGACCTCGGAGGCGGTGCCGGCGGGCGCCGCGGTCTCGGCAACAGCACTGTCGGTCGAGGGCGATGCCGCCGGGTTGAGATAGACGCTGCCGATCAGATTGGTGTGGCCCCAGGGCAGCTGTCCCTTGTTGGTCTCCTCGTTGACCTGGGCGCGGACCCTGGTCATCGCCTGCTGGATCTCGACGCCGGGACTTGCGATGTTGGCGAGCAGCGCGCGGGTGAACGGGCTGTTGGTTCCGCTCTCGCCATCGAGCGCGGTCTGGCCCGGACCGGTCGCGAATGCGATCAGGGTGCCCTCGCCCGACTTCATCTCGGCAAGCCCGCTCTCGACGCTGACGCTGCGCGTCGCCTTGGCCGAACGGATCTTTGCGGCGAACGGATTGTCGCGGCAGGCATCGAGCAGCACCAGCTTGACCTTGGCGTCGGCCATCGTCTGCTCGAGCGTGAGGTCCACGTTGATCGCGGCGCCGAGCTTGACGTCCATCTCGGATTTGAGGTCGGCGTCAACAGGCAGCAGATAGTTGACGCCGTTCACCGCAATGCCGTGCCCGGCATAGAAAAACAGCGCGACGTCGGCGCCTTCGGCCTTCTTGCCGAAGTCGAGCAGCTTTTCCGTCATCTTGTCGCGGGTGAGGTTCGCGCCCTCGACCACCTCGAAGCCGACGCCGCGCAGGAGCTTGGCGATCGCCTTGGCATCTCCGGCCGGATTGGGCAGCGCCGGCACATTCTTGTAGGCGCCATTGCCGACCACGAAGGCCACCCGCTTGTCGGCGAGCGCCGCATCTGCGCCGACCAGGAATCCCGCCAATGACAGAGCCGCAATCAAAAGCCGCCGCATGATCCACTCTCCCCTTGCCCGACCTCCGGCATCCTGCCGCAAGGTCCTCATCCGATGGCTGGAGTGTGATCTGGCGCGCAGTCCGTAACCGTGATCCAGGTCACACAGAGCAAGGCGTGCTTCGAACCCGATTCCATAACGGTGCGACGCACGTCATCCTGATCGGATCAGGCGGGAACCAGAACGTGACCTGGATCACATTCACGACTTTGAACCGATACTAGGGTCCCGACATCAAAACGACAGCAAGCCCGATTGGCTGGCGTCACAGTCGAGGACGAAAACCATGACCCGCGCTTTTTCCCTGTCCGTTCTGACAATCGGCGCCGCGCTGTCGATGACGGCGGGCCTCGCACTGGCCGGTGACGAGACCGTCCCCGCCGCGAAAATCCTCAGTGCACTGAAGCCGAAGCCGCTCACCCGCGGCCTGTCGGCCGGTCCGCAGGTCGACCCGGCCGTCTCGGCGCGCGAAGCCGGCTTCCTCAACAGCGTTCGCAACCGGCAGACCCGTTCGCTCTCGCTCGGCGAGCGCCAGGAGATCGCCGAGATCGCCACCAACAAGCCGAAGATCGATCTGGAGATCCACTTCGACTACAACTCGGCCGACATCAGCAAGGGCTCGACCCAGGCCGTGCAGGAACTCGGCAAGGCGCTGTCCGATACCAGCCTGAAGGGCTCGACCTTCGTCCTCGCCGGCCATACCGACGCGATCGGCGGCGAAGCCTACAACCAGGATCTGTCGGAGCGCCGCGCCGACACCATCAAGAAGTACCTGGTCCAGCACTATGGCCTGAACGGCTCCAACCTCGTGACCGTCGGCTATGGCAAGGACAGGCCGAAGGATCCGAACGATCCGATGGACCCGACCAACCGTCGCGTGCAGGTCGTCAACATGGCGGGCAAGACCGCGTCGCAGTAGCGTTGCGCACCGTCGGTCCGCCTGCGCGTTGCCGGCAGGCGGGCCGTTGAACTTCAACGCGTGATTTTTCGATCGGCCGTGAGTTGAACAACCACGGCGAATTGTCTCCGGGGGATCTTCAACATGAAGACGCACATCAGCGGCTTTGCCGTCGCCGCACTGCTGGTTGTCGCCTCGCCGCTCGCCCGTGCCGACGACACGGCAGTGCCGAAGGATACCGCCGCGCCGGCGCAAGCCGAGACGCCCGCCAGCGTGCCACGCCCGTCGATCGTGCCGAAGGCCGCGGAGACGTCGCCGCCGGCCGCAGCCGAGCCAGCTCCCCGCCGCCATCGCCGCTACGCCCACCGCCACTACCGGCACTACGCCTATTGGGAGCCGTTCCCGATCTACTGGCCGCATCTTCACCGGCACGGCATCTACTGGAGCCGGGTCTCCTGGTTCGGATTCTGAAAACGGCTCGTCTCAGATCCAGTTCTGGAACAGCATCAGCCGGTTGAATGTCGCCATCGACGTGCCGATGAAGGCCGCGGTGATCGGCAGCATCGCGACGAAGCCCGCGCAGCCCACGGCCACGAATGCCCAGAGCAGCCAGCGCGGCGCGCCCTCGCGCGTCAGCGCATAGACCAGCGCCAGGCTCGCCGTGGTCGCCGACGGCAGGTAGTAGTAGATGAAGCTCAGGCTGCGCGGCAGCAGTGCCCAGGCGAGATACGGTCCGGCATAGAACGCGAGCACCAGGAACGCATCGGCCTTGCGCGCGACGATCCAGTCGCGCAGCGCGACCGCAATCGCGATCAGCGCGGGCCACAGCACCAGCGGATTGCCGAGCGAGACGACCGCCGCGATCCTGTCATCACCGACCTTGTCGAACAGAAACCAGACCGGCCGCACCAGGAACGGCCAGGACGGCCAGGAGCTTTGATAGGTGTGGCCGGCGATCGCGGTCGTGGTGTTGTCGGCAAAGATGCGGCGCTGCGCCTCGATGATGTCGGAGGGCGACGGGCCGTAGAGCGGGATGAAGGTTGCAAGATACGCAATGGCCGGAATCACCGCGAAGCAGACCACGAGATGATGCAGGCGGAGATCCGGCCACAGATCGGGCCGATACCAGTCCTCCGCATTGCCGTCGGCAAAGCGCGTGCGCCAGCTCTGCATCAGGCCGATCACCGCCGTGATCGCGATGCAGGTCGCGAGCACGAACAGCCCGCTCCATTTGCAGGCGATCGAGAGCCCGCAGGCAAGCCCCGCCAGTGCGAAGAAGCGCTGCGGGCGCTGCCGCCGGAAGCCATGGATGAACGCCGCGATCGCTAACAGGCTGAAGGCGAGCGCGAAAATATCCAGCATCGCGATCCGCGCCTGCACGAACAGCATCTGGTTGAAGAAGGCGAGCAGCACGGCTGCGATCGCGCGCGATTGCGATGCAAACAGCG
Source organism: Bradyrhizobium jicamae (assembly GCF_018130215.1). Lineage (GTDB taxonomy): Bacteria > Pseudomonadota > Alphaproteobacteria > Rhizobiales > Xanthobacteraceae > Bradyrhizobium > Bradyrhizobium jicamae_A. The sequence continues at coordinate 228,154 of NZ_JAFCKQ010000002.1, read as the reverse complement.
CAAGCGCGGACAGATAGACCCCGACCAGGGCGAGCGCACCGAACAGCGTCGCGGGATAGCGCCATCCCAGCGGTCCGTCACCGAACGCCTCGATCGACAGTGCGATGATCTGCTTGGCGAGTGGCGGGTGCATCGGATTGAGCATCGGCTCCCGCGTCGCCGGCGCCAGCATCTGGCGCGCCGCAGGCACGTAATGCACCTCGTCGAAATAGAACTTGTCCGGCGTGGTGATCCCGAGCAGCAGCAGCGATTGAGCGACAGCGAAGATTACTGTGGCGACGATCACCGCGCGCGCGGCCGAATGCTGCAGAACCGAATGTGATGCTGATGCGGAGATCACGGTTCGAATGTGACGTGGCGGGAGCGAGTGTGAGCGAAGTGTGATGTGGAGCGGCGTCCTGTGTGACGAGTGTGATCGGATCTCACTTTCATGTCCATCGCGTTGAACGCCTTTCGAATCCGCCGCGACCAACCACGCAGTCAACTCGGCGCTTCTTGTGATAATTATACTACATCAGGTGCAGGCGCGATCCGGTACGTTCTCGGAACGAGTCGATCGGTTTTGAAATGATTTCGCGTCACTGCCTTCTCCCAATCCTCGCTCTCGGTTTTGTCCTCGCGCTGGCGGTACGGCCCGTCGAGGCGCAGACCCGCGTCGGCGAGGCGGCCGTCGTCAAGAACGAGGTCGTCAAGGTCGCGGCAACAACCACGCCGATCAATGTCGGCGACGCGCTGCTGCGCGACGAGACCGTTCGCACCGGCGCGAACAGCGCGACGCGGCTGGTGATGGCCGACAGCACCAACCTCTCGCTCGGGCCGAGCGCGTCGATCAAGCTCGACCGCACCGTGTTCGACGACGAGCATCATTATCGCGACGTGGCGATCCGCCTGACGTCGGGCGCGTTCCGCTTCGTCACCGGCAATTCGGAAAAGGCCGCCTACAAGATCACGACGCCGCTGGCGACGATCGGCGTTCGTGGCACCATCCTCGACATCCTCTCGCAGCGGGGCAGGACCACCGTGGTGCTGCAGGAAGGCGCGTCGACGGTCTGCACCACCAGCCACCAGTGCATCGACCTCAGCCAGCCCGGCGACACGGCAATCATCACCTCGACCGGGGGACACAGCACGATCCAGAAGACCAGCAGTTCGCCCTGGACATTCGCCGCGATGTGCAGCCAGGCGGCGGGCCTCTGCTCGGTCACCCAGTTTGCCGATGCCTCGCCGCCACCGGGCGACGTCGATCCCACCGGCATGCTGTGCGGACGGTAGCATGGCCCCGCGCACCCACAGGCTGATCCTGGCTGCCGCATTAACCGCTTCGTTGTCGTTGATTGCGGCAGCAGCGCGGCCGTCGTCCGCGTCGGCTCAAGCCGCAATCGCCGCCGCGTGCACCAACTGTCAATCGCCGTCCCCCAGTCCCTCCCCTTCGCCGTCCCCCTCACCGTCGGGCTCTCCGACACCCACGCCGACCCCAACAGTCACGCCCTCCTCGACACCTACTCCTACTCCCACTCCGACGCCAACATCGACGCCGATCACCGGCGCGCCATCGAGTGGGAGCTCGATCGACCAGCTTGCCAATCAGCGCTTCAACCAGATGATCACCAACCGCGTGCTCGGCTCGGTGCTGCTCGGCGTCAATGAGCAGATCAATTGCGACGACTGCGTCAGCGCGTTCGGTTCGGCCGGGTCGTTCTCGGCCGGCATCCACGGCCGCAAGACCATCACGCCGAATTTGTCGCTGCTCGCCGGCATCGCCTACACGCAGTACAGCGAGGGCGGCTACAACGTGACCAGCGCGCCGATCGGCGCTTTCGCGCTGCGCTACGATTTCGTCGACTGGGGGTCGTCGCGGCCGTTCTTCGACATCGGTGCCATCCTCTCGCCGTTCGAGAAGGTGCGCTATACCCGCAGCTACACGACGAGCCTCGGCGCGGTGTCGGTCACCGGCGAGACGTCGAGCGAGAACTACGGCGTCTATGGGCGCGCGGGCTGGATCAGCCGCCTGTCGCCGCGCGATGAGGTCGCGGCCTCGGTCGAGATCTGGCAGTTGTGGCAGCGAATCCAGGGTTATAGCGATCCCACTCTCGCGTTCAATCCGTTCGATGCGTCGATCGCCGACGGCACCGACCGCACCAACCTGGTGAAGGTCGGCGGCCAGTGGACGCATCTGTTCGGATCAAATGTCGAGGCCAACATCAATGGCGGCTGGGTGCAATCCTTCGCCACCCATTCCGGCATCGTCGCTACCGTCGCGGGCGATGGCACCATCGTCCCCACCATGGGCAACCAGGGCTGGTTCGAATATGGCGGGAGGCTCGGCTTCCGCATCAGCAAGGGCTGGGTCGCCGACCTCTTCCTCAACGGCACCGCGGGCCCGCAGCCGGTCGGCAACACGATCCACGGCGGCGTGGGATTGCGGATCAATTACTAGCCCCCACCGGATGCCCCGTTGCAAGTGAACGCGACCGTCCCTGGAATACTGCATCGCCCGGTCAAGCCGGGCGACGACAGTGTGATGTGCCGCCACGCCGCCGATTAGCCCTCATAGGCCTTGCGCAACGCTTCGATGTCGAGCTTGACCATGCCGAGCATCGCCTGCATCGCGCGGGCGGCGCCGGCCTGGTCCGAACCGGCGATATGTCGGCGAAACTCCGCCGGCACGATCTGCCAGGACACCCCGTAGCGGTCACGCAACCAGCCGCATTGCTCGGCCTTGCCGCCATGGGCCAGCAGCGCGTCCCAGAGCCGGTCGATCTCCGCCTGATCGGCACAGTCGATCACGAACGAGACCGCGTGGGTGTATTCCATCTTCATGCCGCCGTTCAGCGCCATGAAGCGCTGACCGGCAAGCGTGAAGTCGACCAACAGCACCGTGCCTGCCTTTCCGGCCAGACCGTCGGCGAGGTTGTTCTGGACGCGCTCGATCCGGGAATCAGGCAGCAGCGACACGTAGAAATTCGCGGCCTCTTCGGCCTCACCGTTGAACCACAGGCAGGGGGACACTTTTGACATCTCGGGCGCTCCTTGCGTGCGACGCGATCAGGCGGTCGCCGCGGCGGCCGGCGCCTTGGTCGCGGCTTCGACATCCATCCACATCACTTCCCACATGTGACCATCGGGATCCTCGAAGCTGCGGCCGTACATGAAGCCGTAGTCCTGGCTCGGGGACGGATCGGCGGTGCCGCCCGCGCCGCTCGCCTTGGTCACAGTCCCGTCGACCGCGTCACGGCTGTCGGCGGAGAGGCAGAACAGCGCCTGGTTTGAAGTCTTGGCATCGGAAATCGGCTTCGGCGTGAACTGCCGGAACTTGTCGTGCGTCAGCAGCATGACGTGGATGGTCTCCGAGATCACCATGCAGGAGGCGGTGTTGTCGGAGAATTGCGGATTTTTGGTCGCGCCGATCGCCTCATAGAAGGCGGTGGCGCGGGCAAGATTGCCGACCGGCAGGTTGACGAAGATCATTTTGGCCACGAAGGGCTCTCCTTTTTGGCGGGTTGTGCCCCGAGGACGAACCGCATGGCTGACTTCCGACATGGCGTCGTAGAAAAATCGACCCGTCGTTCCGGGGCGTGCGAAGCACGAATCCGGAACCTCGAGATTCCGGGTTCGATGCTGCGCATCGCGCCGGAATGACTGCGCTTCCTCACGTCACGATCGGCGCCGGCATGGTCAGGAACGCCCGCGCCACATGCCAGAACAGCTCGCGGTTGGTCGCCAGCGCCACCGAATGCGCGGTGCCGGGCAGGATGATGAACTGCCGGTCTCCGTTCGGCAGCTTGTTGAAGAATTCCTCCAGGTCGGGGACGGCGGCAATACCGTCATATTCACCGCGCACCAGGAGCACCGGCGCCAGCACCTTCTCGGGATGCACCACCGGCAGGTTGGCGGTCATGTCGAGATAGGTACCAGTCGGGATCTGATCGCCGAACTGCATCTCGACATCGGCCAGCGCCTCGATGACCGCGGGATCCGACGTGCCGGGCTTGTCGCGGGTGGCGATCGAGCGGATCATGTCGCGGTCGCGCTTGCGCATGTTGTGGGTGCGGTAATAGGCGAGTTGCTCGGCGCGTTTTGCGAGCGTCGGTGAACCCTCGCCTTTGTAGGTGAAGGCTGCGAACACCAGCCGGTCGATGCGCCCGGGTGCGGCCATCGCATAGGCCCCGGCCCGCAATGCGCCGGAGGATTCGCCGACGAAGTGATATTTGACCTGCCCGGTCTCGCGCGCCACGACCTCGACGGCGGCCTTCAGGTCCTCGACGCCGCTTGCGATGTCGGCATTGCCCGAGGTGCGGCCCGACCTGCCGTAGTTCTCATGGTCCATGGTCCAGCAGTCGAAGCCGAAGCGCGCGAATGCGTTGAGCAGCGAATACTCTCCCTTGCCCGGCACCGTCAGATCGAACGCCCTCGACGTCACCGACGAGCCGTGGACGAAGAACACGACCGGCCGCGCCGGCTCCCCCGGCTTCGGCGCGCCGACCCGCTTGCGGAACATCCACAGGGGAATATCGCCCTTCTTCGCCCAGTACTCGCTGCTCCAGATCTCGCCTTCGGCAGCGACGGCCGCCGGGGCCTGCGCCGATGCCTCGCCGAGCATACCGACCGCGGTCGCAATGCCGAGCCCCTTGATGACGGCGCGGCGCGACTGGTCGGAGCGCGATGGATCGGAATGCGTCATGACGGACCTCCCTGCGGTTCGGATTCTTCGTCCGACTTGCACGTTCGAACATAGCAGTGGGCGTGCGCGGTCGCGAGTGAACCCATGATGACGGCATCTCACAATGACAAATTGGCTGCACGATCTTGTGAACGCGGCTGCTGGAGTTCAGCGCGGACGACGCATGGAGTCTGAGCCTAGTCTCCGCGGCAGTCCGACCGGAAACATCCGGCGCAATGCGGGAGCAAATGATGAGCAGCAATCTGACGGAAGACGAACTTGCCGCCTTGATGCCCTCCGAACTGTGCCGGTACCGGACGCCGATCCCGACGCAGATCGTCTCCAGCGACGAATTCTATCCTGATCCGCAAAATGAGCGTCAGCGCGAGGTCGAGGCGCGGCTGCTTGCGATGGCCGACGATCTCGGCGGCAGACAGGGCCTCGACCGCCGACGATTCTTCCAGACCGCGGCCGGCATGGCGGCATCCTTTGTCGCGATGAACCAGGTCTACGGTGAGCTGTTCGACGTTACGCCGGCGGAGGCTGCGACACCGGCGATGGCCGAGGCGCGCGCCAGCTCCCTGAAGGACCAGTTCATCATGGACATGCACACGCATTTCCTGCGCGACGACACCCGCATCATGGGCTTCGTCGAGATGCGCAAGGCGGTCGGCAAGGCCGGCTGGAACAGGGAGCTCAACGACCACGAGCAGACCATAGAGGACCTCAAATTCAACAACTACAAGAAGGAGATGTTTCTCGATTCCGACACCAAGATCGCGCTGATCTCGTCGGCGCCGTCTGATATCGAGCAGGACTGGTTCCTGACCAACGAACAGATGGCCGACGCCCGTCGGAAGATCAACGACGAGGCCGGCTCGCGCCGCGTGTTCTGCCACGCGATCTTCACGCCGGGACAGCCCGGCTGGCTCGGCAAGCTCGACGCGGCGCTGGCGCTGAAGCCGGAATCCTGCAAGGGCTACACGATCGGCGACAACACCCACAAGGAGATCAGCCGCTATCCCTGGCGCATGGACGACGAGAAAGTCGCCTACAAGGGTTACGAGAAGATGGTGCAGGCGGGCATCAGGAATGTCTGCATCCACAAGGGCCTGTTCCCGCCCGGAATCGAGAAGCAGTATCCGAACCTGCGCGGCTTTGCCGATGTCGCCGATGTTGGCCAGGCGGCCAAGGACTGGCCGCAGCTCAACTTCATCATCTATCACTCGGCCTATCGTCATGTCGGTGGCAACCCGAAGGTGGCGCTCGACGAGTTCGAACGCACCGGCCGCATCGCCTGGACCTCTGATCTCGCCGACATCCCCGCGCAATACGGAGTCAACAATGTCTATGGCGATGTCGGGCAGCTGTTCGCGACCACGCTGGTCGCCGAACCCAATGTCTGCGCCGCGCTGATGGGCACCCTGATCAAGGGACTCGGCGTCGATCACGTCTGCTGGGGCACCGACGCGCTGTGGACCGGCGCACCGCAATGGCAGATCGAGGGTCTGCGACGGCTGGAGATCCCCGAGGCGATGCAGAAGAAATTCGGCTATGCGCCGCTCGGCGCGGCCGACGGACCGGTGAAATCGGCGATCTTCGGCGACAACAATGCGCGCCTCTACAACATCCAGCCGAAGCGCGCGATGCTGGAGCTGAAGGGCGATCGCTTCGCGATGATGAAGGAGAAGTACGAGAAGGCCGGCGCCGAGCCGTCGAACACGCGCTACGGTTACGTGGTGCCGAACGAAGTGATCGATCACAGCGTGTTTGCGTAACCACACCCGTCATTCCGGGGCTCGCGAAGCGAGAACCCGGAATCTCGAAATTGTTGTGCGAGATTCCGGGCTCGATGCCGCGCATCGCCCCGGAATGACGATTGTCGCGAGAGCAGCTTCTGGCTCTATTTCCCCGTAAATCTCGGCCTGCGCTTCTCGCTGAACGCCTTGACGCCTTCCTTGAGATCTTCGCTGTCCCGGACTTCGTCGAGCAGCCGCCGGACGTCGGCGACCGTCTCCAGTGGCCCCTTCGGCATCGCCTCGCGGGCGAGCTTCTTCAGCGCGCGGACCACCAGCGGCGCGTTGCCGGCGATTTTCGCCGCCATCTCCTGCGCCATTGCGACGTGTTGGCCTTTCGGCGCGATCTTGTTGACGAAACCGATCTGGAAGGCCCGATCTGCCCGCATTTCTTCGCCGACCAGCAAGAATTCCATGGCGATCTTGTGCGGCATCCGCGCCATCACCGACGAGACGCCGCCCGCCGTGGTGCCGACTTTTCCCTCGGGATAGATGAACCGCGTCGTCTCCGACGCAACGCAGAGATCGGCCATCTGGACCAACACGAAGGCTCCGCCCACGACCCAGCCGGAGGTCGCGGCAATCACCGGCTTGTCCAGTTCCACACCCAGGCCCGGCACGGCGTGCCACATGTTGGCGGGGAGGTCACCGACGTCGGCACCGACGGAAAAATACTGCTCTTCCGACGAGGCCAGCACCGCGACGCGATCATCGCTGTCGCGGAAGCGCAGCCAGGCGTCGCGCAGCCCGGTGCACAGCGCGTTGTTGAGCGCATTGTGCCTGTCGCTGCGCGCCATCGTGATGGTCGCGACATGGCCGGCGCTCTCGTAGCGAACGAGTGACATGGAAGCCTCCCCTTTTGCGCGGTCATTCCGGGTGCGCGCACACCGCGTGAACCCGGGATCCCGAGCTCTTTGCGTGAGATTGCTCCGCATCGCGCCGGAATGACGCTGCAGGATTTGCTATTTCTTCTCGTCGGGATGCCGGTGCACAGGGTCGATCCACAGCACGGTCTCCGGCTTCTCCACCGGCTCGATGTCGAGATTGATCGCAACCGCCTCGCCGTCGGAGCGCACCAGCACGCATTCCAGCACCTCGTCGCGGCTGGCGTTGATCTCCTGATGCGGCACATAGGGCGGCACGAAGATGAAATCGCCGGGGCCGGCCTCGGCAGTGAACTGCAGCCGCTCGCCCCAGCGCATCCGCGCCTTGCCCTTCACTACGTAGATGATGCTTTCGAGATGGCCGTGATGATGCGCGCCGGTCTTGGCATCCGGCTTGATGCTGACGGTGCCCGCCCATAGTTTCTGCGCACCGACACGTGCGAAATTGATCGCGGCCTTGCGGTCCATGCCGGCGGTCGACGGCACGTTCGGATCAAGCTGACTGCCGGGAATCACGCGCACGCCGTCGTGCTTCCAGCGCTCGTCGTCATGATGGTGATGATCGTGGTCGTGTGGGTGGGTGTGATCGTGGGAACCGCTCATCGTTCTTGCTTTCGGAGTTCAGGTTTCGTGGCCGGAACGCTAGCGAAAAGCGCCCGCGCAGGCGAGCGGAAAATCCGCAACATGGGCCGGTGCGCCGGTCAGATCCCCGGCCGCGACTTGGCGAGCACGTCCGGATTGACCACATTGATCGGAGTACCAGCGGCATAGGCCACGATCTGGTCGAAGATGTCGGTGAACTGGATCTCGTACTCATCGCGCGAAACGTAGCCGAGATGCGGGGTGCAGACGACGTTGTCCATGTTGAGCAGCGGATCGGAGGTGTCGCGCAGCGGCTCCTTCTCGTAGACGTCGACCGCGGCCATGCCGGGCCGCCCGGCCCGCAGCGCGTCGACCAGCGCTTCCGGTTCGATCAGCGGCGCGCGGCTGGTGTTGACGATCAGCGCCGTCTCCTTCATGCGCGCGAGGTCTTCCGCCTTGACGATGCCGCGCGTGGCGTCGACGAGGCGCATGTGCAGCGATAGCACGTCGCACCGCGCGAAGAAATCCGCCTTGCTGGCTGCCGTCTCGTAGCCGTCGGTGCGGGCCTTCTCCAGTGCCGCCTCGCGCGCCCAGACCAGCACCTTCATGCCGAACGCCTTGCCGTAGCCCGCGACCACGGCGCCGATGCGGCCATAGCCGTAGATGCCGAGCGTCTTGCCGCGCAGGGTGTGGCCGACACCGATCTGCCACTTGCCGGCCTTCAGCGCCGCCATCTGCTGCGGGATCGCGCGCATCGCCGCGAGGATCAGGCCCCAGGTGAACTCCGCGGTGGCGTATGACGGCGTATCCGCGTGCTGGCCTGACGACACGATGATGCCGAGCCGGGTGCATGTGTCGATGTCGATGTGCGGATAGACGCTGCGCTGGCTGATCAGCTTCAGCCTCGGCAGACGTTCGAGCAGCGGGGTGCGGATCTGCGTCCGCTCGCGGATCAGCACCAGCGCATCGGTTTCGCGCAGCCGTTCGGCGAGCGCCTCGACGTCCTGGACGTGGTCGTTCCAGATCGCGACCTCATGGCCGTCGAGCTTGTGGAAGCAATCGAGGGTGCGCAGCGTGTCGAAATAATCGTCGAGGATCGAGATCTTCACGGCTGCGCCTCCCCCTTTGCGGTTACTTCACCGCCAGCAGTTCGACGTCGAACATCAGCGTGGCGTTCGGCGGGATCACGCCGCCGGCGCCGCGCGCGCCATAGCCGAGGTTCGGCGGGATGATCAGCGTCCGCTTGCCGCCGACCTTCATGGTGGCGACGCCCTCGTCCCAGCCCTTGATCACGCGGCCCTGGCCGATCGGGAATTCGAACGGCTCGTTGCGATCGACGGAGGAGTCGAACTTCTTGCCCTTCTGGCCGTTCTCGTAGAGCCAGCCGGTGTAGTGCATCACGCAAGTCTGGCCGGGCTTCGGCGATGCGCCGGTGCCGACCTTGCCGTCGATGATCTGGAGGCCTGAAGCTGTGGTCATGGGCTTTCCTGCGGTTTGGGCCGCTGCCGTACCGACGACAGCGGGCGTGGAGATGGCGGCGGCGAGGCCGGCCAGGGCGGTCTTGATGATCGAGCGTCGGGACGATCGCATATGGGGTCTCTCTCCTTGATTGACGGCGGTCGGTCAGTAACCCAGTGCGCAGCCGTCCTTGCGCGGATCGGAGCCGCCGGTCAACGTGCCCTTGTCCCAGTCGATCCAGATCGCCTGGCCGCCACCGAGCGGCGGGACCACACTGGTGGTCTTGTGGCCGATCTTCTTCAGGCCCTCGACGATCTCGGCCGGCACGCTGTCCTCGAGCTGGTAGACGCCCTCGTAGTGCAGGCCGCGCGGCATGTCGATCGCTTCCTGCACGTCGCAGCCGTAATCGAGGATGTTGGTCAAGACATGGGTCTGGCCGACCGGCTGATACTGCCCGCCCATCACGCCGAACGGCATCACGGCACGGCCATTCCTGGTCACGAGCGCCGGGATGATGGTATGCAGCGGGCGCTTTCCCGGCGCGATGCAATTGGGGTGACCCGGCTGGATACGGAAACCGCCGGCGCGGTTCTGCAACAGGATGCCGCTCTTGTCGGAGACGATCGCCGAGCCGAAGGAATGCGCGATCGAGTTGATGAAGGAGCAGACGTTGCGGTCCTTGTCGACCACCGTGATGTAGACCGTCGACGGGTTCATCGGCGGCGCGACGTTGGGCAGATCGAGCAGCCGGTCCATCCGGATGTTCCTGACGTGCTCGTCGGCGAATTCCCTTGACAGGATGCCGGCGACGTCGACATGGGCGTGCTGGGGATCGCCGATGTACTGCTCGCGCATCATGTAGGCGATGCGCGCGGCTTCCGCCTCCAGATGGAAGCGCTCGATGCTGAGCGGCTTGAACCTGGTCAGGTCGAAGCGCGAGAGGATGTTGAGCATCACCAGCATGGTGATGCCAGGACCGTTCGGCGGGCACTGCCAGACGTCATGGTCCTTGTACAATGTGCCGATCGGCGCCGTCGCCTCGGTCGAATGCGCGGCAAAATCCTCCAGCGTGTGCAGGCCACCGATCCGGCGCAAGGTCTCGACCATGTCGGCCGCTATCTCGCCGGAGTAGAAGGCATCGCGGCCCTCTCTCGCGATCGCGCGCAGCGTCTTGCCGAGCTCGGGCTGGCGGATCACGTCACCGGCCACGGCCGGCTTCCCGTGCGGCAGCAGATAGCGCTCCGTGTTGGTGCCGTTCTTCAGCTTCTCGAATCCATTCTTCCAGTCGAAGGCGATGCGCGGGGCGACCACGTAGCCTTCCTCGGCCGCCTTGATCGCAGGCTGCAGCAGCCGATCGAAGCCGAACCTGCCGTGATCCCGCAGGATCACGTCCCAGGCATCGATCGCGCCGGGAATGCTGACCGCATGCGCCGAGGTCAGCGGCACCGAGCGAATATTGTGATCGAGATACCAATCCACCGTCGCCGCCATCGGCGCGCGGCCCGAACCGTTGTAGGCCGTGATCTTGCCCTCGCCCCGCGGCTGGACCAGCGCAAAACAGTCGCCGCCGATGCCGGTCGATTGCGGCTCGATGACGCCGAGCAGTGCGCAGGCCGCGACCGCCGCGTCCGCCGCCGTGCCGCCCTCGCGCATCACCTCGATGGCCACGAGCGCCGCCTCCGGATGCGAGGTCGCCACCATCGCGTTCTGGGCATGGACCGTGGAACGGCCGGCGAAATGGAAATTCCTCATAGTTGAGTGCTCACTCGGTCGTGATGTGCTGATGCGGATGGGGCGGGTGAGAGTACATGGCACATTCATCGCTGACAGGGCAATGCTTGGCATGCCAGAGGAAACATCCCGATAGCGCATGGCTTCGCGGGGTTTCGCAGGTCCAGCCGGCCTGATAAACCCCCGGCCATGCCCCTCAAGGTCGCCGCCCTCTACCAATTCGCCGCGCTGCCGGATTTCCGCGCGTTGCGCGAGCCGCTGCGCGCGCGGTGCGCTGAACTTGGCCTCAAGGGCAGCGTGCTGCTGGCGCATGAGGGCATCAACGGCACGGTCGCCGGCACCGACGATGGCATCGACGCCTTCGTCGCGGAGTTGCGACACGGGCCGCTGTTCGATGGCCGCCTCGACAACCTCGAGCTGAAATTCTCGGAAGCCGTGGAGATGCCGTTCCAGCGGCTGAAGGTGCGGCTGAAGAAGGAGATCGTGACGCTCGGCGACACCACCGTCGACCCGACACGGCGGGTCGGCACCTATGTCGACGCTGCCGACTGGAACGCGCTGATCGCGTCACCCGACACGCTGGTGCTCGACACCCGCAACGCCTTCGAGGTCGCGATGGGCACCTTCGAGGGAGCGGTCGATCCCAGCATCGCGAGCTTCGGGCAGTTCAGGGAGTTTGCCGCGCGGCGCCTCGATCCCCTGCGGCACCGGAAGATCGCGATGTTCTGCACCGGTGGAATCCGCTGCGAGAAGGCGAGCGCCTACCTGCTCGCGCACGGCTTCGCCGAGGTCTACCACCTCAAGGGCGGCATCCTGAAATATCTCGAGGAGACGCCGAAGCAGGACAGCCGCTGGCGCGGCGAGTGCTTTGTGTTCGACGAACGTGTCGCGCTCGGCCATGGCCTGCGTGAGCGCAAATCCGAGGGCGCGGCCCGTGACTGACGTCGCCAGGCTCGGCGAACGGATCGATGCGCTGGAAGTCCGGCTGACTTACCAGGACGAGACCATCGAGACGTTGAACCAGACCATCACGGCACAATGGAAGCAGATCGACGCGCTGACACGCCAGGTCGCCGAATTGCGCGAGCGCCTTCAGGATGCCGAGCGACATGCGCCGGGCGCCGCCAGCGAGCGCCCCCCGCACTATTGAGCGGCGCAGCTTACAGTCTGCCGACCTGCCGCATCGGCTTTGTGCCCTTGAACAACAGGGTCGACAGCCGCTGCACCAGCGCCGTCGCGCGGCTCCCTTCCAGGCCTTGACGCACGCACAACAGGCGCTTGTGGGTCGGGAGATCAGGCAGATAATAATCCTTCGCCGAAAGAAGGAACGAGGGCACCATCCGCTCGGGCATCGCCGTCAGGCCGAAGCCGGCCCGCGCCGCCTCGAGCCGCAACTGGTGGTTCGGAGACCGGAACACGATCTTGTACGAGATGTTGTGCTTGGTGAGCGTACGGATCATCCAGTCATCGCCCGGCCATGCCAGGATAGGGATCGGAGCCCCCGGCCGCAGGACGAAGTCGCGTGACCGGACCCACATCGAATGCTCTTCGATTTCCTGCGCGATCGTCACATCATCCTCTGTGTCGATCAACGGAAAGCTGTAGACATAGGCGACGTCGATATAGCCGTCGATCAGTCCGCGGACGATGGTCGGCGACAGATCGGCGTGGATGAAGGTATCGGTGAGATCTTCGGCGGCCTGGGTCTTCATCAGCTCGTCAGCGAGCAAGGTGCTGACGCCGATCCGGAGCGGTTGCGGCCCTTCATTGTTTCCGCCGAGCCGGAGCAATTGATCGTTCGCTTCCAGGATACGCCGTGCCTGCTGCACCGCAACCTTGCCGAGCTCGGTGGTTGTGGTCCCGTTCGCGGTCCTGACGAAGAGTGCACCGCCCACCAGGCTTTGCAGCCGCTTGACTTGCGAGCTTATCGCCGGCTGGCTGAGGCCAAGTCGCTCCCCCGCCTTCGACAGGCTTCCGGTTTCGGCGATGGCAACAACCGTACGAACGATCTCGGTCGGAATATTCAAAAATTGACGTGGTCGGTGCATCGCGAGCCCTCCAATCTCAGCACGGGACGCAATTGCGGTCTCCATATTATGTGATTGAGCTATACTAACATTTGGTTGCACTTTGGTTTAGCCGCAATTTACGGCATGTGCATTGCGACGTGCATTACCACGTAGTGTTACGGTGCACCACCGACCGCATTTAGCGGCTGCTTGCGGCAAGCTCTCCGTAGTTCTGCGGATAACGCATCAGATTTCTTGATCACTTCATAGGTCACTGCGCTCCCCATCAGGCTTGGTGCGTCCATCCGAGTCGATCACCGCTTCTGATTCGCGGAACCGTTTTCATAGTTTTCCTTAATCTAAGGCCCGCAACGTTGCGCACCAGACGAAGAGCACCGCGGACCTCGCCTCGATCGTCGCCGCCAGCAACCTGACCAATGCGACCAATGCCGCCACCGCGACGGTGACGCAAAACAATTATCCGGCCAGCGCGCTGGTCAACGTCCAGCTCGGGACCTACCCGGCAAACCCCGGGATCGCGCCGCAATCCAGGTTCGTGACTCCGGCTGTCGGCGCCGCCAATGCCGCGCGGATCACACTGAGCACCCAGACGCCGCTCTATTTCGCCCGGTACCTGACCGGCAAGAGCAGCTATCGCTGACCGTGAGGTTGCCGGGGCACCAGCAGTGGATAGGCCGACGCGTTCGCGGCGACGTAGCTCATGGCGAGGCTGTTGCGTTCGGTGTCGGTTATCCCCGCGACCGATGAGCGCGCCGCCTCGGCGGCGAGCTGCTGAACGCCGTGTACCATCGTCTGTTTCTCGCTTTCGTCTTCGGCATCGTCGTCTTCGGCTCGTATCTGGCGGGCTGGGTGGAGATGGGCAGCCAGGGTGCGAGCGTGCATACCGCCCAGACCAGGATCCTGGTGTCGATCCAGGTTCTCGGCAGCGGCCCTGTCTCGACGATCAACCTGCCGGTTTATGTCGAAGTCGCCTCGGGCACCGCGACCCTCAACGCGGTGTCGTGCGGCCGCCCGAACGTGAACACGTCGATGGTGACGCTTGGGGTGACCCCGGGGATCATCGATGCCTGGATCGGCGGCGTCACCCTTGCCGAAATGACCAACTTCACGACCAAGCCAAATCCGCCACCGGCCACGCTGGTCAACGTCGGTGGCGTCACAGTCGCCGGACTCGCCCATGCCGGCATGGGCAACACCGCGCCGACCGGCGTCACCTTCAGCTACAGCGACATTCAGTCGCTGGCAAAGAAGACGGTGACGACGACCAATTTTCTCACATCGCTGACGGGGAGCCTGCTCGGCGACCTCTCGCTCACGGTCAATGCCGGCCCGCTCGGGCTTCCGGTTCCGGGATTGGGTGCAACGGTGGCGGGAATCCTGCACGGCGTAACCAGCCCGGTCGATCAGGTGCTCGCATCCGTGCTTGCGATGCTGGGCGTCGGCATCGGCCAGGCCGACGCGTGGGTGATGGGCGTCCGCTGCGACGGCGCGGTGCTGGTGAACTAGGCCGCGATCGGGACCGCGGCGAACGCTTCGCCGCGTGATTGAACTCGGTTCGCAACGCAGTTAGCGGCACACGCCGTCACCTTCTCGCAGGCGATTTGCCGTCGCGATCGCCATCGTGCTTCGACGGTGCAGGCTGCGTCACGCTGACCGGGTCGGACGCCGGAAAGGTGTCCTCCAGGCCTTTTTTCAGCCTGGTGTGGCGCTCACGGTCGGCCGCCTGCGCTTCGCGCGGCTTTTCGGCGTGCTTGTCATGCGCCGCGGGATTGAACTTCTCGGCCATGTCGTCCTCCATTGTCGGAAACAACGCCCCCGTTCGCATGCGGGTTCCAGAACCGCCTTGGCCCGTCGCGACGCACCGTGTATCAGGGTCTGCAAATTTTGCCCGGGATCAGGAACTTTCGCGTGTCACAGGCCTCCGCATCGAAACCGTTCATCGAGGTCCTGTCGGGCCGGCGACAAACCGTTCCACCCTTGTGGATGATGCGGCAGGCCGGCCGCTATCTGCCCGAATATCGCGAGCTGCGCGCAAGGGCCGGCAGCTTCCTCGAGCTCTGCTTCACGCCCGACCACGCCGCCGAAGTCACGCTGCAGCCGATCCGCCGGTTCGGCTTCGACGCCGCGATCATCTTCTCCGACATTCTGGTGATGCCCTACGCGCTTGGCCGCTCGGTGCGCTTCGAGGCCGGCGAAGGCCCGCGGCTCGATCCGCTGGCGACACCCGAGCAGGTCGCGACGCTCGCGGCACGGGCGGATTTTGCCAAGCTCGAGCCGGTCTACGAGGCATTGCGCCGCGTCCGGCGCGAGCTCGCACCTGATGTCGCGCTGATCGGCTTCTGCGGCGCTCCGTGGACGGTCGCGACCTACATGGTCGCCGGACAGGGCACGTCCGACCAGGCGCCGGCCCGCCTGTTCGCCTATCGCCACCCGCAAGCGTTCGGCAGGATCATCGACGTCCTGGTGGAGAATTCGATCGAATATCTCGTCGGCCAGCTCCGGGCCGGCGCCGACTGCCTGCAGGTCTTCGACACCTGGGCCGGAGTGCTGCCGCCGCGCGAATTCGCACGCTGGTCGATCGAGCCGGCGCGGCGCATCGTCGCCGGCGTGCGCAAGCAGGTCCCGAACGCCCGGATCATCGGCTTTCCGCGCGGCGCGGCTGGCATGCTGCCCGATTATGTGGAGCAGACCGGCGTCGACGCCGTGTCGATCGATTGGGCCGCCGATCCCGCGATGGTGCGCGAGCGGGTGCAGCCGCGCGTCGCCGTGCAGGGCAATCTCGATCCGCTGGCGCTGATCGCCGGCGGCGCCGCGCTCGACCGAGCCGTCGACGACGTGCTGGACAATTTCGGCAAGGGGCGGCTGATCTTCAACCTCGGCCATGGCATTCAGCCGGAAACGCCGATCGCCCATGTCGAGCAGATGGTGAAGCGGGTCAGGGCGCACCGGGGATAGGGCCTCGCATGCTACCGCGCATCCTCCAGGATCATGTCGGATGCCTTCTCCGCGATCATGATCGTCGGCGCGTTGGTGTTGCCTGACATCAGGTCCGGCATGATCGAGGCGTCGACCACGCGCAAGCCGTCGATACCGCGCACCTTGAGCCGCTGGTCGACCACGGCGAGCGCGTCACTGCCCATCCGGCAGGTCGAGGTCGGGTGATAGACGGTGCTGCCGGTGCGGCGGCAGAACTCGAGCAGATCATCGTCGCTGACCACCTTGGCGCCAGGATCGACCTCCGCCACGACATAGGACTTCAGGGCCGGCGCGGCGAGAATCTTGCGCAGGATGCGGATGCCGTCGATGAAGGCCCGGCGATCGGTTTCGGTTGCAAGGTAGTTGATGCGGATCTCGGGCGGCACGCCCGCATCCGCGCTTCTGATCCTGAGCGAGCCGCGGCTCTCCGGGCGCAACTGGCAGACCGACGCCGTGAAGCCCGAGAACGGGTGCAGCTTCTCGCCCATCTTGTCGGTCGAGAACGGCAGGAAGTGGATCTGGATATCGGGCGATGCCAGCCGCGGACTGGTCTTGAAGAACGCGCCCGAGGTGCCCGCCGCGATCGTCAGCGGCCCCTTGCGCAGCGCGGCGTAGCGCAGCCCCGCCATGACGCGTCGGACCGGATGGTTGATGATGTCGTTCAGCGTGACGGATTGCGCGCAGCGCGTGACGAGCCGCACCTGCATGTGGTCCTGCAAGTCATTGCCGACGCCGGGCGCATCGAGCACCACCTCGATACCGTGCTGCTTCAGGAGATCGGCCGGGCCGACGCCGGAGAGCTGCAGCAATTGCGGCGAGTTGTACGCGCCGCCCGACACCAGGATCTCCTTGCGTGCCCTTGCAGTGCGCAGCTGCCCCTCCCGCTTGTACTGCACGGCTCGGGCACGCCTGCCCTCGAACAGGATGCGCTGCGCCAACGCCGAGGTCTCGACCCGCAGATTGCCGCGCGTCATCGCTGGACGCAGGTAGGACCGCGCCGTGCTGGCACGCCTGCCGCGCCGCGTCGTGGTCTGGAAGAAGCCGGCGCCCTCCTGGGTCGCACCGTTGAAATCGGGATTGGTGGGAATGCCGGCCTCCGCAGCCGCGACGACGAAGGCTTCCGAGAGCGGATCGTGATGTCGCCAGTCCGACACCGGCAGCGGTCCATCGGCACCGTGAAACTTGTCGGCGCCGCGCTGCTGGTTCTCCGCCTTGCGGAAATAGGGCAACACGTCGTCGTAGCCCCAGCCGGCATTGCCGCGCTGGCGCCAGCGGTCGTAATCCTCGTGCTGGCCTCGCACATAGAGCAGGCCGTTGATCGAGCTCGAACCGCCGAGCACCTTTCCGCGCGGCTGGAACACCTGCCGCCCGTTCAGGCCGGGCTCGGGTTCGGTCTGGTACATCCAGTTGACGGATTTTTCCTTGAACAGCTTTCCGTAGCCGAGCGGGACATGGATCCAGATATTGGTGTCCTTCGGTCCGGCCTCGAGCAACAGCACCGAATGCTTGCCGTCGGCACTCAGGCGATTGGCCAGCACGCACCCGGCCGAGCCGGCGCCGACGATGACATAATCGAATTCGGCGGCATCATTATTATTCACGGTTTCCCCCGGATGTTCTTTGGTCCGGTGGTACAGACAAAGCGACGTCTTGAAAAGACTGGCGCCCTGCGCTGAGGTTCTGGAGCAGTTGCTCCACGAGCATGTTCAGCTCGTTGGCGCTGTCTGCGGCGGCGAACACATAACGGTCGGGCCGCACGATCACCGCCGCGACGGCATTGTCCCGCATCCAGCCTGCAAACAGCCCGTCACGCTCGACGACGGTCAAGACACCATCGGCGTCCGCGCTCTCGCCCGACGTCGTAATGACGACGCGCTCGCCGGCGAGACGCCGCCAGGCGGCACGAGACGCATCCGACAGCCAGGCCATCGGCGTTGCGGCTGCCGCGACGATGGCGAATTCCGGCTTGAGCAGATCGTCGAGCCGGCCCATGCTTCCGTCCGGCGCCATCACATGCGGCTGCACGAACAGCCGCCCGGCCAGCTTCGCATCCGATGCGATCAGGCCCGAGGCGAGATCCGGGATGAACTTCTGCCTGATCGTTTCCGCCCTGCCTGCCTTGAGGTCGGCGCGCAACCGTACGTCACGTGCTGCGGCGGCGACGGGATCGAGCTCGCCGATGATCTTGCCGAACTCCTTGGCGCTGGCCACGACGGCCCGGACATGCGGCTTGCGCTCGATCTCGTAACTGTCGAGCAGCGTATCGTCCGCATCGCCGCGCAGCACCATCCTGAGCTTCCAGGCGAGATTGGCGGCATCGCGGATGCCGGCGCACAATCCCTGCCCGAGGAAGGGGGGCGTCTGGTGAACGGCGTCCCCCATCAGCAGCACGCGGCGGTCGCGCCAGCGCTGCCCGAGCAGCGCGTGGAAGCGATAGACCGCCGAACGCCAGATGGTCAGATCGGAGATATCGGTGAAGCCCTCGAGCAGCTTCACGACATTATCAGGCGCGCCGGCCGCCTCGGGATCCTCGCCCGGCAGCAGCTTGATCTCCCAGCGTCGCAGATTGCGCGGGCCGGGCACGAAGGTGCCGGGGCGCCCCGGCCAGCAGTATTGAAAGGTTTTCGCGGGCCGCTTGTCGGGCTCGCTGGTCAGCGTATCGACCACCATCCACCACTCGTCGAAGGCTAGGTCTTCGAGTCCAACGCCCAGCTGCTTGCGCACGAAGCTGTTGGCGCCGTCGCAGCCGACCAGATAGCGCGCACGGATCACCAGCTCCTCGCCGGACTCGCGCCGGGCCGTCAGCATCACCGCGTCGTCGTCCTGACGCAGCGACATCCCGGTAGCCGCGAGGGCAAGCTCTGCATTCGCGGAACCGGCGAGCCGGTCGCGCAGCGCATGCTCCATCTCCGGCTGCACGAAGGTGACGTTCGGGGTCCAGCCGAGCGGGAATGGCGGCGGCATCGGATCGAAGATCTTGATCAGCTCACCGTCGACGCCGAGATAGTGCGAGCCGTTGTGCGGGGCGATCGCCTGCTCCATGAACGCGCCGAGCCCGATCGCCTGCAGCACCCGCAGCGCCTCGTGATCGAGCGTGATCGCGCGCGGCTTGTCGTAGATCCCGGCGGCGCGCTCGACGACCGCGATGCTCAGGCCTTCCTGCGCGAGCAGATTGGCGAAGATGGCGCCGACCGGCCCGAGGCCGACGATCGCCACATCGTGGGTCGCGGGCTCGGCGGACAAGGGCATGCTACTTCCCAAGATACGCCTCGAGCGTCAGCGGCCTCGGCTTCGTCTCCGGCTCGCGGATCGCAACGCCGGCAAACGGCGTAGCCTCCTCGAACCAGGCCTGCCGCGCCGGCAGGCCCCAGGGGAAGGAGATCGTGTGGTCGGACGGGTCCCAGCCGACGGGCTCGTTCTCGATATCCATGATCTGGTAGTGCGTATTGAACAGCTCGACGCGATGGCCATCGGGATCGCGCATATAGACATACATCGCATGTCCCGGACCGTGTCGTCCCGGGCCGCGCTCGACGGAAGCGCCGTAGCCGAGTTCACCAGCGAGATCGCAGGCGGAGAGAAGGTGATGGACTTCAGGCGCGAGAAACGCGAAGTGATGCAGCCGCGGACCGGCGCCGTTGAAGAACACGATATCGTGGGGATTGCCCTTGCGCTGCAGGAACACGCCGCGCAGATCGAAGGTCCCGCGGGGGGCAATATACTCGCTGAGGCGAAAGCCCGCCGCGGTGTAGAACTCGCAGGCCTTGCGTACCTCCGGCGTCAGCACCTGATAGTGGTCGAGCCGCAGCGCCGAGCCGCCGGCGTGACGGGTGAATCTGGTGATCATGCGCGGCACCACCGGCATGATCGCGCAGAACTCGAGTGGCGTGCCGGCGGGATCGGCCGCGTGCAGCGTTCGCCCCTGATGCGGCACCTCGGCCCAAACAGCGGGGCAACCACGCGCCTCGAAGAAGACCTTCAACCGGTCGAGATCGGCCTCCTGGAACACCCGCAGGCCGAGCCGCGCGCAACCGGCGTCACTGCCCTTGCGCAGCACAAGACTGTGATGACAGGCCTCCTCGACCCCGCGGAAATAGAGTGCGCCGTCCTCCTCGGCGGTCAGGATCAGGCCGATCACCCTTTCATAGAATTGCCGGCTCGCGACCAGGTCGCGCACGGTCAGGATGACGTGGCTCGCCCGCGTGATGCGAAATCCCGGATCATGGTTCGTGGTCGGGAGGCTCATGCGCGCACCTTCTGGCTTCTTTTCGTCGCGGGAACCTTCAGTCATCGCGAAAAACCACCCGGGGATCAAGCGGGTGTGGCCGGTCGCAAAGTATGCCGCCCTGGTCGATCGATTGGGCGGATCGGCCGCACGCCGCCGGTTCCGGGCATTTGTATCGATTTGTTAGCGATGCCGGACGCCGGGAACCGGCAGCACCCCGACCATGAAGCGACGGATTCCAATAGTTCATAATTTGTCAAAGGTTTGCGGAGAATTCTTGGGTCCGGTGCGGGGGCCCGGTTCGCGCAAGCAGCGTTGGGATGCGTAACTATCTGAGATCATATTTCGCGACCTTGTTCGCGGGCGACCTGGCAGCCTTCGGCGCACCACCGACGGATGAATTGCTCGCAGGCCACATCCGTGCCGAGCAGGTCTCGCTGGTTCTCGGCTACTCGGTCGGCATCATGCTGGCCAATGCCTGCAACGCCATGGTGCTCGCGGTCGCGCTGTGGCAATCGCCCGATTGGGTCTTCGCCCTGATCTGGGCGGCCGCGGTGATCAGCGCAGCAACCTTCTTCGGCCTGCAGGCGCGAGCCGCACGGCGCATCGCCAAGCCGCAATTCGTATCGCGCCAGACCATGTACCGCCTGGTGCGAAACGCGCTGGCGCTCGGCGCGGCCTGGGGCATTGTCCCGGTCGCCTTTTTCGCGAACGCGTCGAGCGGCGGTCAATTGGTGATCACCTGCCTCTGCGCCGGAATGCTGGCGGGCGGCGCATTCGCCTTCGCCACCATACCGATCGCGGCGATTGCATTCACCGCGCCGATCTTCATCGGCACCGCGATCTGCCTCGGCAGGGACGGCGATTTCGTCTATCTCCTGATGGCCGTCCTGGTCGTGGTCTACGGCGCGGTGCTGCTGCGCGGCGTGTTCGTCAACTCTCTCGAGTTCAGGCGGCGCGTCATCGCCCAGCACGAAGCCGAACGGACGGTGCGGCGGGACCCGCTGACCCATCTGCCGAACCGCGTCGCCTTCAACGAGACGCTCGAAGCCGCCCTGACGCGGCTCGCCCGGTCGGGCGAGGAATTCGCGGTGCTTCTGCTCGATCTCGATCGCTTCAAGGAGGTGAACGACAGGTTCGGCCATCCTTCCGGCGACGAGTTCCTGGTCCAGGTCGCCGCCAGGCTGCAGCGCTGCACGCGCGCAGCCGAGCATGTTGCGCGCATCGGCGGCGATGAGTTCGCGCTGGTCATGTCCAACCTGGCAAGGCCGGGCGACGCGCTCGCGACCGCCGAGAAGTTCGTCGCGGCCTTTGCGGACCCGTTCGTGATCGACGGCTGCGAGATCGCGGGCACCACCTGCATCGGCATCGTGCTGGCGCCGCGCGACGGCACCACGTCGCATGACCTGCTCAAGCATGTCGACATCGCGCTCTACCGGGCGAAGAAATCCGGGCCCGGCACCATCTGCTTCTTCGAGGCCGATGACGACAAATCGGCGCGCGACCGCCGCGCCCTGCAGCAGGACCTCGAACGCGCCATCGAGGCCGACGAGCTGTTCCTCGTCTACCAGCCGTTCCTCGACATCCGCAAAGGCCGCATCACCGGCTTCGAGGCGCTGCTGCGCTGGCAGCATCCGATCCGCGGCCTGATCCCGCCGAGTGTGTTCATTCCGATCGCCGAGGAAACCGGGCTGATCCATCAGCTCGGCGAGTGGGTCATCCGCCGTGCCTGCGCGACGCTGTCGCGCTGGCCGGACCAGATCCGGATCGCCGTGAACTTCTCGGCGGTCCAGTTTCACAACGTGAGCATCCTGCAGACGATCGTGCAGGCGCTCGCCGATGCCAACGTCTCGCCGCATCGGCTCGAGATCGAAATCACCGAATCGATGCTGATCTCGAAATACGGGTCGGCGCCGTCGATCCTGAACGCGCTGCTCGACCTCGGCGTGACGGTCGCGCTCGACGATTTCGGCACCGGCTTCTCCTCGCTGACCTATTTGCGCAAGCTGCCGTTCAGCCGCATCAAGATCGACCAGTCCTTCATCCGCGACATGCTGACCCAGCCGGATTGCGCCGCGATCGTGAAATCGGTGATCGCGCTGGCGCAGGACCTGCAGATCGGCGTGGTGGCCGAAGGCGTCGAAACCGCCGACCAGCTCGACTATCTCAGGCAGACCAGCTGCGACGAGGTTCAGGGCTACCTGATCGGCCGGCCGATGTCGGCGCGCGAGATTTCCGGCCTGCTCGACGCCAGGCCGCAATCCGTGCACGCCGCATAGGGCCATTCCATTCCGACGGGATTTGAACGAAGCTCCGGATTGTTTTTGGCGCGTTTTCTTCACGCTCGAAAATGCTCCGGCAATCAGACCGCATCGGCACGGCGCAAGGTATCCACCGTGATGGTGCCGCGGACGCGCGAGACGCAGGCGCAAATCTTGCGGCTCTCCCGCTTCTGGTGATCGCTGAAGAAGACGTCGCGATGGTCGATCTCGCCGTCGACATCGACGATGTCGAGCGCGCAGACGCCACACTCGCCGCGGCGACAGTCGCTCATCACCTCGTGCCCGGCCTCGCTGAGCACATCAAGCATCGAGCGGTCGCGCGGGATCACCAACTCGACGCCCTCGCCCTTCAGCCGCACACGAAATTCATCGGTCGGCAGCAGGCCGCTTGATCCGAAGGTCTCGTAGCGCAGGTCGGTCATCGGGCGGCCGGCCGCTTCCCAGGCATGCCGTGCCGCATCCAGCATCCGGATCGGACCGCAGAACAAGGTCATCGCATTTTTCGGCAGCGTCGCGAACACGCCGTTGAGATCGAGCCTGTGGCCCTCGTCGCCGGCATGGACGGTGAGGCGATCACCGAGCAGGGCCTCGAGCACATCGAGGTAGGCGGCATCAGCGCGCGACCGCACCGCATAATGCAGCGTGACGTCGGCGTTGCGGCGGGCGAGCGCCTGCGCGGCGCCGACGATCGGGGTGATGCCGATGCCGCCGGCAACGAGGCAGACATGACGGCGCGTCCAGTCGAGCTGGACCAGCGACGCCGGCAGCGTGATGTTGAGACGGGCGCCCGGCCGCAGCGACCACATGTAGCGCGAACCGCCCCGCGTGTCAGGCGCGCGGCGCACCGCGATCCGATAGCCTTGCGGGTCCATCTCGCCGACCAGCGAATAGGAGCGCGTCTCGGGCCGGCCGTCGATCGTGACGCCGACCTGGATATGGCTGCCGACCGGATAGGGCTCCGCAGTGAAGCCATCCGGACGCAGGACGAATTCACGGATGCCCGATGTCAGGTCGCGCGTGGCGATGATGGTTGCCGGCGTCCAGGTTTCGATGAAGCGCATGAATCTCTCCGCTCAGTCGGCCGCCGACCTGATCAGCGCCAGCGCCGGCAGCAGATCGAGATGGGTGCGGTTGCGCAGCGCCAGCCGCAGGTTGCGCGCGGCAAGGCGGGCGTGCTCGCGCATGATCGCCTCGGCTCGCGCGCCTTCGCGGTTCTCGATGGCGTCGACCACGATACGATGGTGATCCTGCGCGATCAGCAGGATCTGGCGCGCTTCGGGCAGCGCGGATTGCGCCATCACGAAGCCGCTCGGCGAGGCGAACGGCAGCGCCGAGGCGCGGTCGATCTGCCGGATCAGGGGCGGGCTGCGCGACAGCTCGGTCAGCAGGGTATGGAAGCGCGCATTGAGCGCGACATAGGACGAGAACGCCTCCACCGAGATCGGGTCCTGGCGCACCAGGCCGTCGAGCTCGTTGAGGCACTCCCTGAGAGGTTCGAGATCGCGCGCGGAGACGCCGCGCTCGGCGGCAAAGCGCGCGGCAAGACCTTCGAGTGTGCCGCGCAGTTCGATCGAGTCAAGGATGTCGCGCTCGGAGAACGCCTTGACCATGAACCCGCCCGAAGGGATCGCCTCCAGCAGCCCTTCTTCCTCCAGGCGGACCAGCGCCATCCGCACCGGCGTGCGCGACACGCCGGTGGTTTCCACTGCCTGCAATTCCGAGATGCGTTCGCCGGGACGCAGGCCGCCCGACAGGATCAGGTCGCGCAGTGCGAGCTGCGCCCGCACGGTCTGCGACACGGAGCGATCGGCCTCGCGCTCCCCCATGGCCTACTCCGCCGCCTGCTGGTGCTGCGGCGGGTTTTGCGGGGGATTTTGCATGGGATTTTCCCTGGCCAGCATGCGGTCGATGACGCGCCGCGCCCACATCGCGCCGGCATCGATGTTGAGGTTGTAGAACACGCGATCGGGATTCTCGTCCATCGCGCGCTGCTGCGCCTCCAGGATGATCTCGTCCTCGTGGAAGATGCCGGAGACGCCGTCGCGGATTTCCGTGGTCAGGCGCTGCTCGGTGATGCGGTGATTGCGCACGAAGGCCCAGAAGTAATGGCAGGTCTTTTCGGTCTCGGGCGTGATGGTGTTCAGCACATAGCCGTTGACGCCCTGCGAACGATCGCCCTCCGGCGCGCCTGATCCGGCCGGCGCGACCCCCACGTCGATATTGACCGTGCACGGCGCCTCGAAGCGGATGATCTGCCAGCGGTCGACCGGCCCCGGCTTCTGCAACTGCTTGGCCCAGAACGGCGGCGCCTCGATGCCCTTCATCCAGCGCGTCACCGTCACGGTCTTCTCGCCGTGGGTCACGTCGAACGGCGCTTCGGCGACCGCATCATTGCCGATGCTGGAGCCGTGCACGAAGGTCTCGTGCGTCAGGTCCATGAGGTTGTCGACGACCAGCCGATAGTCGCACTTCACATGAATGGTCTTGCCGTCGCCCGCCCAGGCCGGATCGTGATTCCAGTGCATGTCGGGCACCAGCGCGGGATCAGCGAGCGCGGGATCGCCCATCCACAGCCAGATGAATCGGTGGCGCTCGACCACGGGATACGCGCGCACGCAGGCCGACGGGTTGATGGTCTCCTGCGAGGGCATGAATGTGCAGCGACCCTGCGCATTGTACTTCAGGCCGTGATAGCCGCAGACCACGGTGTCGCCATCCAGACGCCCCTTCGACAGCGGCACCAGGCGATGCCAGCAGGCATCCTCCAGCGCCACCACCTCGCCGTCGCCCGTCCGGTACATCACGACATGCTTGCCGCAGATCGTGCGCGGCAACAGCGCGTGCTTGATCTCGGCATCCCAGCCGGCCGCGTACCAGGCATTCATCGGGAAGGATTTTGGCATCGGGCGCTCCCTGACATCCTCTTGGATACTATCTGTATACAATATTGCTTAGGATTTGGCAATACTCCTCGATTTATGGCCGAATCAGGCCATTTTGGTATACATTCTCTTGAAACAAGTTATTCCCATCGTCCTGGTCGCCAGGACGACGCAGAGTTTGTGGCGCGCGGTCGCGATAAACTCAGCATCACCCGAAAAAGGGGCGATCCAGCATTCCAGAGGCGGCTGTGCTTGAGCCGATAGGCCGCGGCTTACTGGATCGCTTCGCGGGCGTGACAGCAGTGGATGAGGACGTAGCTCTGCATTCTCGCGACATGATTGCCCGAGGCTTGCATCTCGTTTCGCCCTCTTCTCTGGGAGAGGGCGCAGGGAAAGCCGGGTGCCGATCGCACCCATGGGCCCGGTGCAACAAAGGTAGCACCGGGGTAGGACCACAGGTGTAACCGGAAACAACCGGCTTTCCCTGCGCGATGGGTTACGGCTTATACGTGCTCGCCCCGGCGAGACTGGGCTGTTTTGTCACCGTCTCGCGAAGATGCTTTCGCATCTCGCGGGAGACACCTGCCACTAGGGCGTCAGGCCTGCACGATTTCGCCGTCCGCTTCATGCGCTCTCGTCAGTCACGCACGCAACGTCCACCGCATCCCACCACCACGTTCGTGACGATCGCGAGCGCCCCTCGAGCGGGTGAGACGGGAAATTCTATACACTGATTTGGTATGCTGATAAACCGAAATATTTTCGCAATCGAGGCTTGCGCCGTCGGGCAAATCAGTGCCAGGGGCCCACGGTGCGGATGAGCCAACGACGAATGAGACGAGCTAGCCGCCCTCGCCGACCAGCACGAACGGGGCCCATAGTGCGGGCTCGGCATTCCTCGGATCGGATGGATCGTTGATCAAGGCCAGCATCGATCGGCGCAGGGCCTCTGCCCGCCCGATCCCCGGATGATGGGCGAGTTCGGAGAATGCGCCCGTCGTGAGCTTCACCGCCGCACCGGAATCAACCGGCCAGTGCGACACCAGCAACGCCCGCGCGCCGGCGTAGAAGAACGCGCGGGCCAACCCGGACAGACCTTCTGCGCCGGGCCTGTCGCCCGCCGCGGTGTTGCAGGCCGACAGCACCGCCCAGTCGGCGTCCAGCGTCAATCGCGCAACCCGGCTCGATGTCAGCAGCCCGTCATCGTCGGCGGTCGGACGCGCCGGCAAGGTCAGCACCAACGCCGGCTCGCTCAAGCCCTTCACTTCGCCGGCGACGAGGCCGTGGGTCGCGAAGTCGATCACCCGGTACTGATCGAGCTGCGCGAGCCTCACATTGGTCACGGTCGCATCCGCGCCGAGTCGTACGTCGGCATCGGAGGCGCCGAGCTGATGCGCAACCGCCAGCAGCTCGCCGGCAGTCTCCGGCAAGGGTGCGAGGCCCTTGCGGAGCATATCGATGTCGACCGTGGTTCCCTTGTAGTAGGTCGAATAGGGATCGACATTGCGCGACATCCTGGTCTTGCCGCCGTCCAACTGCAGCACGGGATCGCCGAAGCCGATGAACGGCTTGCTGGCGCGCGAGGCCCTGGCATAGACGCGCAAGGCGCGCAGGCTGCTCACGGACGGCAGGACGTCGATCGCCTTGTCGCGGATCAGCCACGCCGCCGATCTGTAGCGATCGGATTGTCCCGTCGCGGGATCGGGCGTGCGCGTCACAAGCACCTGGAACGGCAGGCTGGTCAGCGCGCCCGTCGGCACGATCAAAAGCTTCGGCTTCGCGGCGATGATGTCGGATATCGGCGAAAACAGCGCGGCGTAGAGCTCGTGGGATGCATCGAGATCGAACGGCGCAACCTCCGCCACGCCATTGAACAGGCCTCTCCGCAAGCCTGCGACGCGATCGGCCAGCCCATCGGCGCGCAACGCGATCGCGCGCATCCCGACATGCTCCCGGGTGACCGCAAAGACGAAGCTGCGATCGCTCATCGCAAGGAACAGCAGCTCCGCCTCGTCCGGCTTCAGCAGCGCCTGCACCTGCGACAACGACAACGGAACCGGGCTTGAGAGTTCGGCATAGGCCGGAAACTCGCGCGCGATCCGCGCCGCCGTCTCCTCCAGCGACTTGCGGACGCCGCCGCTCTCGGTGCGCAGGCTCGCGATCAGGCCGTCATTGCGCTTGCCATCCGGCGCGCCGAGCTCCGTCGTGATGCGCTTGTCCAGGCTGTCGAGCGATGCCTTGAGGTCCTGCTGACGGCGCACCGCCGCGGCAACCGCATCATTGCCGGCGGCAAACCGCGCCGACATCAACGTGACCGCGGAGGCTGCGCTGGTCTCGTGCAGGCGTTGCGCCGAGGTGAAGGCCTCGTTGATCTGCTGATCATCGGGCTTTCCGTCGGAGACCTTCCAGACCGCCCGGATCAGATGGCCGTCGAGATCGACGAGGAGGCCTGTCGCCTCGCCGCTGCCGACGCGGCCCGCAAGACGCTCCGCGGCCCGTCGAAGCGTCGCCAGCGCCTCGGCCCATTTGTTCTCGCCGGCCGACACGTCGGACAGGTTGATCAGGATCGCCGACGTCGTCAGATGATCGGGACCAAGCTTCGCCAGCGCGATCGCCAGCGCGCGCTCGAGCGCACTGCGGGCGGCTGCGTAATCCCCGGTCCGGAGCGCCAGCAGGCCCTGGGCACGCAACGTCGGAAGCAGGCTGGCGTGGTCCCGGCCGAACGCCTTCTCCTGAATCGCGAGCGCCCGGGCAAAGCTCTGGCCGGCCGCGTCGAACTGTCCCGCATCGAGCTGCTGCCGTCCGATCGCGCCCAGCGCGTCCGCGGTGAAGGTGCTGTCGCTGCCGAGCTTCTCCGAGAAGATCCGCAGGGCACGCTGATAGAGCGGCGCCGCCTCGGCCGCACGGCCGGTCTCGTTATAGGTGCTTGCAATCGCCATCAGGACGCGGGCGGCATCCGGGCTGTCGGGGCCGGCGATCTTCTCCTGGATCGCGAGCACGCGCTGCTGCAGCGGCAGCGCATCCGCGGCACGCCCCTGATCGGCATAGTTGTTGGCGAGATTGTTCAGCGCGTAGACCACGGCCGGATGATCAGGCCCGAAGGTCTTTTCCCGCGAGAGCAGCGTCCGGTTGAACAGCACCTCCGCCTCGGCGTAGCGCGACTGCTTGTTGAGGACGTTGGCGAGGTTGCCCAGCATCGAGCTGACATTCGGGTCGTCCTCGCCGGCGCGTTCACGTCCGAGCGCATAGGCCTTGCGCAAGGTCGCCTCGGCGTCCTGCAGGCGGCCAGCGTCGTTGTAGAGGTTACCGAGGTCGTTCAGGATGTTGAGATAGTTCGGCGCGCCTGCGGCCTGCGCGCCATAGGCCTGGTCGAGCGTAGCAAGGCCCTGCTTCAAGAGCTTCTCGCCATCGTCGAAACGTCCCTGCAGGCCGTAGAGATCGCCGAGATCGTCGAGCGCCGTCGCGATCTCGGGCGGCGATATGTTCGGCGACCTCTGCTTGATCGCGAGCGCGCGTTCGAAAAAGTCCCGGGCGTCGCCGTAGTTCTCCTGTGCCCGCGCGATCGTGCCCATCGACTCCAGTGCACCGGCCAGCCTGGGATCATCAGGGCCGAAGGCGGCGGTGCCGACCGCCAGTGCCTGCCTGCCTGCGGCGAGCGCATCCGATCGCCGCTCGAGCATCATCAACGAACTGATCAGGATGTTCGAGGTCCGCAGGATCGAGGCGGCATCGTGAAAGTGCAGCTTGATCGCGAGCGCGGCGTTGAGGCGATCTGCGGCTTCCTTGTAGCGGCCGAGGTTATGCAGGAACATGCCCTCGTTGTGCAGCACACCGGCGAAGTTCATGTTGTCGGTGCCCTGCTGGCGCCGCACCAGCTCTTCCAGGCGCCGGGCGATGTTCAGCCCGTCCGCGTTGCGGCCCGCGTTTCCGGCCTCGTTCATCTGTGCTGCCAGCGTATCGATTGCGCTGGCGGCAACGGCCGGTCGAGTGCACGCAAGGCCGACGGCGCCGAACAGGAGGGCCGTGACGATGGTTCTGCGCAAGCGGCGGCGTTCGACTTTCACGGCGACCTCGCGGAGGTCACCATGTTTCGCAGACGGTCAGCTTGTTGGGAAGGCGGATTCGATCGCCGGCGCGGAACGCGCGATCTACGAGTTCGACGGCGAGTGGCTCGCGGCCGACTTCGTGTCCTTGACGCTGGTCACGACGGCGATGCGCTTGACCGTGCCGTTGCGATAGGCCTGCAGGAACCGGTCGTAGTTCTTGACCGAAATGCAGCCGTTGGAATCGCCGTTCGGCCCGAGCATGTACGGGTGGACCAGCAGGCCGACGCGGCCGAAGGTGTCGCTGCCTTCGATCGGGGTCATGCGCAGCGCGGGCACCCCGTGGAACAGCTTTTCGCGCGGCTTCATCTCGTAGATGCCGGGCGGCGTCGCGCCGGCATTGCGGGCGCTCACATGCGCCGGATCGTCGAGCAGATTGCCGAGACCGGAATGCGCCTCGAACCTGGTGCCGTCGGGCATGTACACGATGCGGGCGGTGATGTCGTAGACCGCGGTGGTGCTGTCATAGCCCAGCGCGCCGAGATCGAGGCTCGGACCGGACAGCACGACGTCATTCGGATCGAGCGAGGCCAGCTGCAGCTTGGCCGGCATCAGGTCGGCGATCTTCTGCAGGAACGTCCGGCTGTCGGCCTGCTGCACCGGGGGCGGTGGCGAGGCCGGCTGATCGTTGCGCGCAGCCAGATTGGCCTCGGCCGGCCGTGATCGCGGCATCGGGATCGCGGCGACGGTCGGCTCAGCCGTCGCGGCCGCAGGCTGCGACTGGCTCGGCAGATCGGTCTGCGTCTCGCGCAACTGGCCGGCCAGCGCGTCCTCGATATGATCGAACTCGGCATTGAAATCGCCGCGGTCCGAACGGGCACCGCGGCGCGATGGATAATAGAGCGACGCCGTGCTCAGCGTGGAGCGGGAGCCGAAGCGATCGTCGAAGGTGAGCGCGGCGGAGGTGTTGGCGAGAGCCGGACCGTGCAGCCAGGCGATGGGGTCAAAACCGACCAGCCACGCGGCAAGGCCGGACGACAAGGCGAGCGCGCCCACGGCAAAGACCGTGCTGCCCACCAAGGACACGCCGCGGCTATACCGGCGCCCGGCAACTTTCGTCGTTCGTTGACCCATCCATCCCCAAGTCGGTGTTCTTGAGGGCCTGTGCCGGCCCATGTGGGATTCACCGAATACTCATCATATCAGGGAACGAGAGTAAGGCATATTCGAGACCGACACGTTTTTTGGGCGGCCAGGCAGAAAAAATCCTTGAGAATCAGTGGCAAGGCGGGGGAAACGCCCGGCCGGCGTCTCGATCCGGGACGAATCGTGCCCTTCAGGCGATCTTCTCTTCCCGCAGGGTGAAGACCGGGACCGGCTTGCCGATCGCATAGCCCTGGACGTAATCGACCCCGATCTGGCGCAGCTCGTCCAGGATCGCGACGCTCTCCACGAACTCGGCAACCACCTGCTTCTGCATGATCTTCGCGGTCTTGGTGATCATCTCGACCATCGCGCGATCAACCTTGCTGTGCAGGATTTCCTTCACGAACGCGCCGTCGATCTTGATGAAGTCGACCGGCAGGTGCTTCAGATAGGCGATCGACGACATCCCGGTGCCGAAATCGTCGAGCGAGAAGCTGCAGCCCATCTCGCGAAGCCGCGCGATGAACTTCTGGGCTTCATCGAAATTGGCGACCGCACTGGTCTCGGTGATCTCGAAGCAGACGAGTGTCGGCGAAACGTTGAATTGCGCGAACAGGCCGGCGACGAATTCGACGAACTCGCCGTCGCCGATGGTGGTTCCGGAGAGATTGATGGCGTAGCCGGCGATCTTGCGCAGGCTGCCCTGGCGCTCCGCAATGATCTCGAAAGCGCGGCGCACCACCCAGCGGTCGATCAGCGGCATCAGCCCGTAGCGCTCGGCGGCGGGCAGGAAGCTGCCGGGCGGCACCAGGCTGCCGCTTTCGTCACGCATCCGCAGCAGCAGTTCGCGCCGCTCATGACCCTTCAGCAGGCCGCTGACAGGGCGGATTTCCTGCTCGTAGAGGCAGAAGCGCTCCTCCTCCAATCCCTTGCGGATGCGCTGGACCCAGCTCATCTCGGCGACCCGCACGGCCAGATCGGTATCCGACGGACGATGCTCCTGGACGCGGTTGCGTCCCTTGTCCTTGGCGAGGAAGCAGGCGACGTCGGCAAGGCGCAGCGCGTCCTGCACGCCGGCGCAATCGTCGAGCCTGACGAGACCGATGCTGGTGCTGATCCGGAAAGCCGACCCTTCATGGACGAAGCTCGTCTGCTCGACCACGGCCCGGGTCCGCTCCGCGATATCGGAGGCGGTTTCGCGCCGGCCGCCGCGGCCCTCGCGCAGCAGAATGCCGAACTCGTCGCCGCCGAGACGCGCAACCAGCCCGCTGCTGCCGACCTCGCCCGCCAGCAGCTTGGCGACCTGCTTGAGCAGCCGGTCGCCGGCCATATGGCCGCAAGTGTCGTTGATGATCTTGAACTGGTCGAGATCGATCAACATCAGATCGGCGTCGGTGTCCGGCGGGCCCGACATGAGGGTATGAAGCTCGAACTCGAACTGGCGCCGGTTGGCGAGCCCGGTGAGCGCGTCATGCGAGGCCGCCCAGGCGAGTTCCTCGACCAGCCGACGCTCCGCCGTCATGTCATGGATGATCATGACGCGGCCGGCCCATTGCCCGACATGCGTGATCGGGGTCTCGACCACCGAGACCGGCACGCTGGTCTGGTCGGGCCGCACCAGGAGCCGTTGCGGCGCCCGGGTTTCGCTGTCGGCCTCGATCGACCGGAACGAGCCCTGCACCGGCTGCTCGGCGATGCAGAACAGCGACGACACCGGCCGGTCGGTTGCGTCCTCCCCTGCCGTGATGAGCTGCTGAGCGGCCGGATTCATGTAGCTGACGCGGTCGTCCGGCGTCGTCACGATCACGGCGTCGCCGATCGAGGCCAGCGTGAGCTGGGCGCGCTCCTTCTCCACCGCAAGCGCGGTCTCGGCGAGCCAGCGGCGTTGCAGCATGCGGCGCGTGTGGAACAGAACGATGCCGGCGAGGCATGCGCCGATCACGGCGTTGACAAGCAGCAGCAGCGACGAGACCTGGCGCGAGGCCTTGCCGAGGTGATCGGAGAAATCGACGGCGAGTCTGCTCAGCGCCGCGTCGACCGTGCCGATCCGTTCCGACCAGTGCCTGATGGTCGCAGCGGACGGATCGTGCAGCGCAATGTCGTTCTCGGCTTCGCGGCGGATCTGGATCAGCTGGTCGAGCAGCGCATCCGAATTCCGCCACGCCGTCACCGCGCCCGCGACGTGGTGCAGGTTGCGGAAATATTTGAACAGCCAGATCAGACCGCCGATGTCGTCCTCATGATTGCCGGCCCTGGCAAAACCGGCACGGGCCACGGCGTCATGATTGCCCGAGGATTCCAGCGCGAGCCGGGCGGTGCGATCGGCCAAGGGTACCTCGATCGCGGCGTCGAACTTGTGCAGATATTCCGGCGCGCCGGTGCTGACATAGATCTGCAGATAGTGGATGGCGTCCTTCTGTCCCTTCGACCAGAACCCCTCGCCCGCCACATAGGCGCGCACCGCGGACATGACTTGAAGACTGCCGGCCGCAAGACTGGCCTGCAGCAGCACGATCGCGAGCAGAGGTCCGACCACCCGCCAGAGGGACCAGCTTCGAAACGAAAAGAACATTCCAATACGCCCCGAATGAAACTGCCGGGCCAGCGTAGGAACCGTGACTTAACCTCACGTTGCAAAACGCGATGAGTTTGAAACGACTTGGTTGTAGTGAAATTGGCGTGAATTTTATCGAGTCAAAGCGTTACGGATGAAGGGGATACCGTTTCGCTTGACGAGAACGCGTCTCAGCTCTCCGGATGCGATGCAGCGTGGGCGTTCAGGGACGCAGCGTCGGCACCGTGTTCGGCGCAGGCGCGTGCTCCTCCTCGGCCTCCTCGGGCAGCTTGTCGGCATGGACGGCCAACGGCACGCCGATCCAGAGCGGATCGGCGTGATGATCGCGGCGCGGATTGGTCGTGTTGGGATGGACCAGGATACTCAGGCTGCCATGGTTGAGCATCAGCCAGGGTACCAGGGTCGGAAACAGTTCGGTCGCAAACGCCACCTGATACATGGCCTGGTCATGCGGACCGACCTTGACGTCATGCCAGCGCCCGAGCGTGACCAGGAAGCGTTCACCGATCCAGTTGCGCAGCCGCTCCGCCTCGCCCCGGCTGGTGGCGGGGTCGTAATAGACATGGGCGTGATAGCTCGCGATCTCGCCGATGGTCCGTGCCGCATCCGTCATCTCGTCACCTCTCCTTTATATCCGCCGCAGCACGCTGAACTGGAACGACTGCGTCGCGCCCCATGGCGTGACGTGCCGATGCGGCTCGTGCGCGATCAGTTCGAAGGCCGGGCCGATGGTCCGGCTCAGCGTCGCGGGATCATAACGCGCGACCGGCAGGCCGCTGCATTTCTCCGGACCGTCGAGCGCAAAGGTGGCGATGACGGCGTGGCCGCCAGGCCTGACGCCCCGATGCAGCCGATCGAGATAGGCGGCGCGGTCGCGCTCCTCGACCAGGAAATGGAACGCCGCGCGATCGTGCCAGACGTCGAAGGCCTCCTGCGGCTGCCAGACCGTCGCATCGCCGGCGATCCACTGCACCGTGTCGCCGGCCGCGCCGACGCGCACCCTTGCGCTCGCGAGCGCGGCTTCGGACAGATCGAGCACCGTCAATGCAGCAAAGCCGTGCTGCAGCAGCGCGTCGACAAGGCGCGACGCGCCGCCGCCGATATCGACGATCGCGGCATCACGGCCGGCGACGACCGATTCGATCAGGCGCAGCGACGGCTGCGGATCCGCCTGCGACCAGCTCACGTCCTGCTCACCCTTGGTCAGGTAGACGGTCTGCCAATGCGATTGGCGGTCGGAACCGGTCATGAGGGGCCTGTGAGCAAAAGGCGGACGCGAACCATCCGCGCCGGGCGCCGTCCCCTGTGACTTAGGAGCAGTGATTTTCGGCGTCAACCCCGCGGGCGCGCGGCGTGCCGCGTCGCTGCGGCCGCAAATGCAGCATTTGCTTTGCGGGATTTTCCATCTAGCCTGAAGCCAGGTTGAGCTAAGGCATCCGCATGGCTTCCTTCGGCTGGACACGCACCAATTCGACTGCCAAGACGCCTGCGTCGGACCAGGAAGCCGATTTCGGTTTCGGCGGCCTGACCGATCCCCTGTCCATGCTCGAGGCCCTCGACAAGGCGGTGCCGCGCTATCTCGACCTCGCCGACAATGGCGTGCTGGTCTATCCGGCCTGCAAGCGCAAGGCGGGCGACATCAAGGGGGACGCGCGCGGGATCTGGGAGCATACGCGGCTCGAGGCCATGCGCTATGTCCCGATGGTGCCCCGGCAGGACCCCTCCCTGCTCGTCGATCCCGCGCGCCAGGCGGAGATGGTCGACGCCTTTCTGCGCCAGCAGCCGCACGAGAATACGGTGATTGATTTCACCGGAACGGCAATCGACGACTACGGGATCGCGATCTATGCCGCGCTGAACTGGCTGAACCATTGCAGCGGCATTTCCGGCGCCGATCCGCAGAAATTCTCCGGCACCCTGCGCAGTTTCCGCAAGGTGATGGTGGTGGCGCGGCAATGGTGGGCGCTCGACGGCGCGGCAGAGCGGTGCCGGCAGTTGCTCGACGCACGCGAGCGGCCGCCGCTGGTGTTCTTCCTGCTGTGGGCCGAATGCACCAATCTCGGGCGCGAGATCGCGCTGGCCGCAACACGTGATGCTGCGACGGCAGACACGGCGTTACGAATACAGTCCGCCGAGGATCCGGCCGATCTGGCGTGATCGACAGCAACTAGACCATTATCTCGCCGCGTGCAGCCCGCGCCGCCGCCTTGCCGCGGCGAAGGAACGTCACGCCGATCTGGTCACCGTTGACCCAGGTCAGCTTGCAGCGCCGATAGGCAAGTCCCGTCGACGAGAGCAGCAGGAAGAATTCCTTCAGATGCAATCCCTCGATCGAGGATCCGACGGTCAGCTTCGCACCTTCCTCCGAGACATCGTCGATGGTGCACTCACGGCGCCAGGTGCCGTCGATCGCCATCATCTGCGCCGGCATCGGATGCTCGAACCGGACGCGCTGGGACAGTCGTCGCTCGTGGCTGGCCATTTCTATGCTGCCGTCCCGGTATCGGCGGATGCCGGCAGAAGCTCCCGGCTCCTGCGCGAGATGAGGCGCAACAAATCGGCCTGCCGGTGGCTGTCGACGAACTTGATGGCAAAACCGTTGGGCAGGTGCCTGACCACACGCCCGATGCACCCACCGATCGCGAGCGGCATGCCGATCGGCGGCTGCACCTCGGACGACACCGCCGCGCCCGACAGCGAGAGGTCGATCAGGAAGCAGCCCCTGATGCTGCCGTCCCCCAGCGTCAGGACCGCGTGCGGCGCCGATGGCACGAAACGCGGATTGTCGCGCGCCTCGAGCAGGCTCGGATCCTTCTGCTTCTTCTGATCCAGGTCAGCTTGTCGGCGAACTTCTCGCGCATCGCGCGCGTCATCTCGAGCTCGTACAGGAAGCTGCCGTTCATGGTGTCGGTGATGCAGCCGTCGAACGTGCCGAACTCCTCGAAATAGGCGGTCAGGCGGTCGCCGATCTTGCCGACCACCGGGACGTCGACGATCATGCGGAACGGCGAGACGCGCGTGGTGCGGCAGGCGAAGGTGCGCAGCCGCCCTTCCGGGTCATACCAGTTGGGCAGCGTGTAGCTGCCGTCGACGATGATCCTGACCGCGCGCTGCTTGAGAAACCTTTCAACAGACACGGCAAGTCCCCACTGGACGCGATCTGATCGTGCGAGTTTTGGATGGTTGACTTTCCTAGCCGGCCCGGCTGGCCGCCCGTACCGACGCGGTCCGGCAGCGATGCCGTGGCCTGCGCCACAATGCGGCGCACGGTCGATCCCGGCGCGCTGGTGCCGTACGGTTGTACCGGTGAATTGCTAATGAAGACTGAACCCGCACGGAGAGGGGCCGCGGAACTCTAAGGCATAACCGTTGCGCAGAAGTTTATTTTTCATACCGCACAACTACGGGGATGCATTCGTGCCTGCCTTTCGCGGAAAGGCAGGTCGCCGTTTCCTGCGGATGACTGGTCAGCGGTTTCCGCTAGACTTGCGCCCAACGCTCGAAAATCGAACCGGACCCTCGCATGCTCGACATTCCCCAGAAATCCCTCGCCGACGGCAAGATCCTGCAAAGCGTGACCGACGGGGTCGGCGTCATCACCTTCAACAATCCCGACAAGCGCAACGCGATGTCGCTGGAGATGTGGGAAGGCTTCGGCGAGGCGTTGACGGCGTTGCGTGATGATCCCGGGGTCCGGGTCGTGATCCTGGTCGGCGCCGGCGACAAGGCCTTCGTCTCGGGTGCCGATATCAGCCAGTTCGAGAAGACCAGGCACAATGCGGAAGCCTCGGAGCAATATTCACGGCGAAGCGCGGCCCAGCGCGCCCTGCTCGCCGACTATCCCAAGCCGACCATTGCCTGCATCCGCGGCTTCTGCCTCGGCGGCGGCATGCAGGTCGCGATGCTCGCGGATATCAGGATCTCCGGCACGAGCGGCCAGTTCGGGATTCCCGCCGCCAGGCTCGGCATCGCCTATGGCTATGACGGCCTGCGCCATCTGGTGTCGCTGGTCGGCCCCTCCTGGGCGCGGCTGATCATGTATACGGGGATGCGGATCGATTCCGAGGAAGCGCTGCGGATCGGGCTGGTCGACCGCGTGCTGCCGGATGCAGAATTGTGGGATGCGACCATGGAGATCGCACGCACCATATCCGGCAACGCGCCGCTCGCGATCAAGGCCGCCAAGATAACCATCGCCCAGGTGCTGAAGGATCCCGGTGACCGCGACATGGCCGCGATCAGGCAGGTCGGCATCGACTGCATGGACAGCGAGGATTTTCGCGAAGGCCGTCAGGCCTTCATGGACAAGCGCAAGCCGCAGTTCAAGGGGCGCTGATCTCGCGACGCGCGACGGCAAGGACCTGAAAGGTCGGACCTCGACGGGCCGTGCCTTGCCTCGAGGCCCTGCACCGGAGCGTGGCGCATCCTGCTATTTGGTGATCAGCTTCGCGGCGGCCGGCGGCGGTGGTGGCGGATTGGTGATGGCAAATGTCAGCCAGGTATTCCAGCCTTTCGCGCGATTCTCGGTTTCGATATCCCAATAGCCCTTCGCGTTGATGACACCCTGCATCGTGCCGATCGGGAAGACATAGCCGATCTGCGGTCCGATCGCCTCGACGCGCGACTTGAACGGGCCGAGCTTCGCGCCCGATCCGCTGTCGCCGCTCAGTTGTTCGTAAGCGTAGCCGACGAGCCCGACAAAGACCTGCTTTGACACGAACTTCGACGTTGCCAGATCCAGATGGAAGTCGACGCCATTCTGATAGTCGGTGGCCGTGTTCTTGAAATTGTAGGTGAATCCAGCAACCGCGGAAAACTCGTTCCCGGTCTGCGGGTTGAAGTAGGTGTAGCCGCCGCCGCCGTCGATCGAGCCGTGACCAATCCCGAGATTGATGATCCGCGTGTGGTCATAGGTGCCGACCGGCGCGTCGCCGCTCATATAGACCATCCAGTTGTTGACCCCCTGATTCCACTTCAGGGTTGCTATCGGATACAGGTCTCCAACTCCGGTCACGGAGTCGCTGATCGAATCGGTCCGGAGCAGGCCGAACGGCGGGATGGTCGCGGCGAGCGTGCCATTGAGGTTCGAATCGGCGCGCCCCATCACGCCGGTGAAGCCGACCGCTGCCTGTCCCCCCAGCACCGGCGTTGCGAACGTGTAGGTCGGGGCGAAGAAGAAGAGATCGCCGGTGGCGTTCAGATTGGCCGACAGGGATGCGGTCGCAGTCGGAGTGAACCTTCCGATTTCGATTTCGCGCGAGGCTGCGACGTTGCCGCTCGCGCTGACCGAGGTGTGATAATAGACCGTTGCGGCCGACCATCCCGGCCCCGTCGGCACGGCTGCCATCGATCCGAATGTGCCGGGAAGCCACGCGCTGATGCCGGCCTCGTCCGACCGTGCCGGGGAAACTGCAAGCGCGGTTGAGCCCGCGACGAGCGCACAGAGGAGCGCCCGGCGCCGCAAGTCCCAGTTCGCCTTTCCGTTGATCATGCCCCACTCCTCGTTTGACAGTTCGAGCACCGCCTTGCCTACAAATCGACTCTCTCGATGGTCCACTCGACCAGCGGTATGTTTGGCATTTCCCGCCCATCGTCGACACCGATCTCGGTCTTGATGATGCGCTCGAGCTTGTCGCTCATGGCGTCGAGCAACTCGCTGTTCGCTGCTTGATCGACCGCAAGATTGGTCATCTCGCCGGGATCGTTCTTCAGATCGAACAGTTCTACGTCATTGTGCCTGTACAATTCGGCAAGACTGGAGGGGCGATTGCGCTCTCCCGGAGCAAAATAGCGCGTGAACTTGTAGCGCCCGTCGAACGCCGCGCGCAGGCTGCCCCGCTTCTTCATATCGGGCTTGAAGCCGTTCTTGAGGAGAGCAACCGCTGGTTTCTTGCCCGCGGCGCGGGCCTCGGAAACGACCCGCCACAGCGTGCTGTCGTTGGCGCCCAGCCCGCTATAGGTGAACAGGATCGCCTCCCGCAGCGCATGGACGTCCGCGGCACCCGGATTTGTCAGCACCTTGGTCATGTCCTTGCCGGGCAGGGTACGGCCCGCGATGTCGCCCGATTTCTCGGGCGGCACCCCGGCGATCGACAGCAGCGTCGGCACCACATCGATGTGCCCCGACAGTGCGCGGCAATCCTGTCCGCCCCTGATGTCAGGATGAACCATGTAGAATGGCAGATGCACCGTCTCCTCGTAGGCAAACGGGCCCTTGCCGTGCAGACCGTGCGCTCCGGCCATCTCACCGTGATCCGACGTGAAGCAGATGACGGTATTGTCCGACAGGCCGAGCGCATCCAGTTCGTTGAGGATGCGGTCGACGTGTGCGTCAACCGAGCGGGTGCAATTGATGTAGTAGTCGTGGAAGCGCCGCCAGCGTTCTTCCTCGAGCGGGATATGCCCCAGCACATAGTCCCATACCTTCAGGAACTCGCCGTGAGCTTTCGGGCGCCCCGGGGCATCGAAGGGCTCGTTGATATTCCTTGGCAGCGCGACGTCCCAGGTGGCCTTGAAGAGCTGGTGCTCGGGAGCGCGCGCCGCATGCTTGATGAGTGCCCCGGTGTCCTGCACCTTCTCTCCAGGGCGATCGGTGTTGAAGTACATGACGTCATGCGGATTGACCAGGCTGACGAACAGCGCCCAGGGCTTGTCGTCGTCGGCGAGCGGACGTCCGTTGCGCCGCAGCCAGGTGACGGCGCTCGAGGCGATCAGCGGGTCGAACTGGTAGCCGCCGAGGGTATGACCAATGATGTCGCCGGGAGAGAAGTAATCGGAGAAGCCGTATTCATCCATCTCCTTGGTAAACAGCCGATCCGGCTCTTCACTGTCGAACTTGCGGTTGAGATGCCATTTCCCCTTGTAGGCCGTGTAGTAGCCGGCCTTGCGCAGCATGTGCCCGATCGTCGGAATCCTGGTGGAGAGGTTCTTCACCCATGGCACGTCGCAATTCTCGAACATCCGGTTGTCCGGCGTCTGCAGACCGGTCAACAGAACGGCGCGCGAGGACGTGCACATCACGGCCGGGCAATAGTGACCGTGAAACGTCACGCCGGTTTTCTGCAACCGCTCGTGGGCCGGCAGCGACAAGCCCGACGGCCATTTTTGGGTGTAGCGCTCCTGGTCCGTGAAGATGAAGAGGATGTTGGGTTTGCCGCGGCTGGTCCGCTTGCGCGGCTGGTCGGCCGGAGCCTGGACCTGTGCTGTCTGCCCCAGCGCAGAATCGAAGCTGGCCACCCCTGCGCCGCCGGCCAATGCGGCGGTCAGACCGAGAAATTCCCGCCTCGAACTGCCTTTACTCCTGCTGTCGCCATTCATTCTACATCCTTGGATGAACAGGCCTGACACACGAACCGAATCAGCAATTCACGTCGATTTCACTACCCCGGCAAATCGAACTCAATCGAAGCTGGGCCAAGGCCGGCTACTCAAATTGTGCAAAGCTCGCCGCGGTGTCCACGCGACGCCCTGACGTTTTCCCGTCGACGATCGAGTTTCACGGAACTTCTCGAGCGCCGCTACTCAAAAACCGCAAGCGGGGCGGCAAAACCCAGGCGGCCGAAGCGACGGCATTCAGGAGCGGCAATCTCCGGGGTTACAGGCTCCCCGGTTGTCGTCCATCAACCAGTCCAGGGCGCGGTCGTAATCGTGCGGGTGATACGAGCGAACCCGACAATCTCCTGTCCTGAGCAGCGCCGCGAACCATGCGGCCTGCCGTTTCCAGGCGCGGTGGTGCACGATGGCGAGCCGGTCGATCGAATTCGCAACCACCAGCCAGCTCCGAACCTCCGGTTTGGTCGGCGGCTGAAAGCTCCAGGAAATGATGTCGGACCAATCGAACAGGATGCTCGAAAACGGCGGCGAGGCCTGGTCGGCGAGACCGCCCGTCGCAAGAAAATCCACCATCCGGACGTGGCCTCGCAGGTGCAGGATCATCGGTTCCGGGCGCGGCACCTGCGCTGCCATCAGCTATTTGTGGAGGTGTCGCCAGACGCCGTCCCAATCCGTCGGAGGCGGCGACTTTCGCATCACTGCGATGCGTTCGAGAAACAGGCGTGTCGGTCCATCATCCGGGTCGTTGCGCAGGCAGCTTTCAAACTGCGTTTGCGCACAGTCCCAGTCCTGCCGGCGATATGCAGCAAGCCCGCCGGAAAAAGCGTCGCGCAGCTCGGCCCTTGCTGACTCGAGTTCTCCCGCCAGTGCCATCAACTCGTAGATCCGGACCGGCTCCGTCTTGCCGGCCACGATGATCCGATCGACCTCGCGCGCCTCCACGGCCATCTGTGCCAGCCGGTAGGTTTCCTCGCTGACAAGGATCAACGTGCCGTAGACCTTGTTGATGCTTTCGAGTCGTGATGCCAGGTTGACCGTATCGCCGATCACCGTGTACGAGCGCGCCGATTCCGATCCGATCGTCCCGACAACGGCCTCTCCCGTTGCGATGCCCATCCGGATCACGATGTCGGGCGCGTTGCGCCGCATTCCGGTGATCTCGGGCAGCTGGCTACGCAGCGTTGCGATCGCCTGCTGCTGCGCCAGTGCGGCGCGGCAGGCATCGCTGGCATGGTCGTCTCCGGTGGAGAACGGCGGGACCCAAAACGCCATGACGGCGTCGCCAATGTACTTGTCGATGACACCGCGGTGATCGTGAATGACGTTGGCAACGGCGCCGAAATAGTTGTTGAGGAGATTGACCACGCTGCTGGCCGTCAGCTGCTCGCTGATGCCGGAGAACTGCTTGATGTCCGAGAAGAAGACCGTGAGACTCCGCCGTTCGGCCTGATCGGCACCGCTGGCAATCAACCGGCTGACGAGCCGCGGATCGAGGAATTTGCCGAACGTATCCTTGAGACGGTCCCGCTCGCCCAGCTCCTCGATCATCCGGTTGAAGGCAAGCGCCAGCTCGCCCACCTCGTCGCGGGTACGGATCACCACCGGCTGCGTGACCTTCCCGGATTCGATCGCCTTGGCGCTGACGACGAGCTGACGAAGGCTGGAGACGACCTGGGTCGAACCCACGGCGCTGACACCGAGACCGATGGCGCAGGCCGCCAGAAAGACCGCGAAGGTCAGGTAGGTGTCCAGTCGCTGACGCGCGAGGACGGCGCGGGTCGACCCGTTCGTCAGCTCGGCAAGCTCGTGGCGGATTTGCGTGAGGTCGGGACCGAACATTTGACCAAACTTCGCAAACCCGAGCGACGCGGCGCGCGCCTCGTCGAGGCGGCCCTGCGAAACAGCGGCCAGGGTGGTCTCTCCGACGGAGAGGAAGTCTTCCAGACTCCGGCTCATATACTTGAGGACGCCCGCCATCCGCGCCAGCTCGACGCGTGTCTCGATCTGGTAGGCGGGATCCCGGGTCGCCTTGTACATCAGCGCCCCACCCGTCTTGATGACGCCGCGCAGGTCTTCAGCAGTCTGCCGCGCCGCCGCCGCGGCGGCGTCGCGAGCCGTCCCGTCGCCGCCAGCCGAACTCAAGGCGCGCAGAACCTCCAGTTCGTACCTGTCGGTGTAGACATCGAACTCGGCAACGAGGCTCGAAAGGGGCAGCTCATACTGTGAAATATTGGCGAGCTGATCGCTGTCGAGCTTCTGGACGAAAGCCAGAACGCCGACGACTGCGGCAAAGAGCGCCAGCAGGATGCCTGCAAGCATAAATATCTTCTTGCGAATGGTCATGGTCGCCGCACCGCCGCGCCGTGAAATCTACCGAGGAAGTTACGGGAGCAACTATCTGGCCCGGGCGAAGCTTTGACTACTCAAATCGCGCAAGCGCGATCGCTGCGGCCCGGAGACGACCCAAATCTCCGTAATTTCCCGGGTGTACGACCTGAAGGGCCAGGCCATAAGCTGCATTTCTATTTTTAAGCAGTTTTGCTCGGGGCTTTCCCTGAACTGGTTTGTCCGATGGACTATGATCCGGCGGCGTATCACGCCGTTCCGCTGAGGGCATTTCAGCACCTCAATACGAGCAACCTCGGCGTGCTCGAACGAGGGGTTG
Organism: Bradyrhizobium jicamae; assembly: GCF_018130215.1. Classification (GTDB taxonomy): domain Bacteria; phylum Pseudomonadota; class Alphaproteobacteria; order Rhizobiales; family Xanthobacteraceae; genus Bradyrhizobium; species Bradyrhizobium jicamae_A. Next base: position 184,887 of record NZ_JAFCKQ010000002.1, on the reverse strand, counting down.
GCCGGTTCTTTCCGGGCGCAAAATTCGAACTCGGCAGCGCGGAAAAGCCCATCCGCGTGATCGCCAACAGGTGCCAGCTTGATGGCATTGCGCTCGCCTACAGCAGGCTCGGGACAACCGCGCAGATCAGGATCCCCGATCTCGATTCATATGCGTTGCTGTTTTCGTTCGCCGGCCGTGCGAGGGCGTCCACGGGTCGCGGTGAGGTCGAGATCGGTGCCGGCAGGGGATTGATCGGTTCCCCCTCGGGAGCGGTCCGGCTCGACTATGGCGCCGGGTTCGAGCACCTTCTCCTGAGCGTCCGACCGAACGCCTTGGCAACAAAGCTCGAGGCAATGACGGGCGCGGCCGTGCGCGAGCCGCTCAGATTTGCCGAGCAAGCCGATTTCCGCCGCCCGGCGACCGAAAACCTCCGGCGACTGTTCATGTTCCTGGTCGATAGCCTGGATTCCTCGGCGTCCGGTCTTGACCCTTTGGGACTGGCAGAGTTGGAGCAAGCGGTCATGGTCTCGTTCCTGACAGCAAATGACAGCAACTACAGTCTCCTCCTCCATCGCCGTCCGCAGTCGGCAGCCTCGTGGCAGGTTCATCGGGCCGAAGCCTATATCGAAGCCAACTGGGACCAGCCTCTCACCATCGAGGCCCTTGCGCTGGTGACAGGCGTCAGCGCACGCACCCTTTTCCATTCGTTCAGCAAAAGCCGCGGCTACTCACCGATGGATTTTGCCAAGCGGATTCGACTGGGCCATGCGCGGAGAATGCTCGAAGAGGGCGACGCCTCGACGGCGGTGACGACGGTTGCCTATACATGCGGCTTCGGGAATCTCGGCCATTTCTCCGGCTACTACCGGCGAGCTTTCGGTGAGCTGCCTTCCGCCACCCTACGGCGCTCGCTGGAAGCGTCGTAAAGCTCCCCGCGCCCGACGTTGACCAGGCGGGGGGCTATCCACCGTCGTCGCATCTCGTTCGCATTCCTGTAACAGTCCGCCCGCAAATTGCGCGCGCCGGCATCTCGACATGGTGGGCGGCGCCACGCCTCGCCTTGCAAAAAATTCGACATTGGGAGAATGACGATGATCGCCAACGGATCACGCCTTGTCGGGCGTCCGCTGTCCAAACCCCTCGTTGCAATCACGCTGCTCGCCTCCACCGCGCTCGCCAGCGGTTTCGCCCGCGCAGATGACGTTCGTTTCGGGCCGGGCCATCTGTTGTTGAGCCGCGCCCTGTTCGTCAACAACGCCGCGACCATCACGCCCGGCGTCACCCAGCTGCCGCCGAACTGCGTGTCCCCCAATTGCGTGACCGCCACGGCGGACGGCACCTATCCGACCGTGTTCAACAACGACCTCGTCGACGGCTCGTTCGGCCTTACCGCAAGGATCGTGCTTGACGAGTTGCAGCTCGACGGTCGCCACGTGCAGTCGCTCGAGGTGCCGAACAGTTCCGAGCGCGGCATCTCGTCGAACAACGACCAGATGGTCACGAGCTTCTCGTCGAAATCCGAACTCTCGCTCAACCTGTCGCTCGATCACCGCACGGTGTCGTTCATGGGCTATCTCGCCCCGATCGGCGCGATCGACGTGTCCAACTCCAACACGCCGTTCGTGGTCGATCCGACCAACCCGGTGCCGAGCTCATATTATCGCGTGGTCGCCGAAGTCGACGAACAGGGCCACTTCCACTTCACCAAGACCAACGCCTACAGCGGCAACAACGGCCGCGCCGCGATCCTGAACGACCGGCATGGCGGCAAGGTTTTCTACACGGCGGGCAACGCCGGCAACGGCGGCAAGACGCAGCCGGTCGGCGTGATCGTCGGCACGGGCGCCCAGATCGTGACGGAAGCCGACGTGCCGCTCGCCCAGCAGCCTGATCCCGGACAGCCGACGCCGGTCGGCAGCTTCAATGTCACCGAACTCGGCCAGCCGATCGACAAGATCGGCAAGGACACCAACTTCCGCGGCCTGACCGTGTTCGACAACGTCGTCTACATGACCAAGGGCAGCGGCGGCAACGGCGTCAACACCGTCTATTTCGTCGACACCTCCGGAAACGCGGCCAATGGCAATCCGAAGGCGTGCCCGAACGGCACGGGCGTGCCGAGCGCCTCGGCATCGCTGCCGGCGACGCCGATCTTCTACAACGCGCAGACAGTGCAGACGGCGGGTGTCACGCCTTACAACATGTGCGTGCTGAGCGGCTTCCCGACCAATCTGGCCAAGACTGCGACATCGTTCCCGTTCGGGGTGTGGTTCGCGGACGCCAGGACGCTTTACGTCGCCGACGAGGGCAATGGCGCGACAACGTATGATGCCGCGTCGAACACCTACACCGCCGCCGCGTCGCAGACCGGCGCGGGGCTGCAGAAGTGGGTGTTCAACGGCACGACCTGGACGCTCGCCTACACGCTGCAGGCGGGACTTGGCCTCGGCGTGCCCTATACGATCGAGAACTATCCGACGGGCACCAACACTGCAACCAAGCTGCCATGGGTGCCCGCAACCGACGGCCTCCGCAACATCACGGGCCGCGTCAACCGTGACGGCAGCGCGACGATCTGGGCAATCACCTCGACCGTGAGCGGCAGCGGCGACCAGGGCGCGGATCCGAACGAACTCGTGATGATCACCGACACGCTTTCCGCCACCGCGCTGCCGGCCGGTGAGAGTTTCGTCACGCTGCGCACCGCCAAGGCTGGCGAGGCGCTCCGCGGCGTGTCGTTCACGCCGGGTACCGGCTTCGGCCGGAATGAGGAAGCCCATGACCGCGGCTCGTGCGGCCGCGGGCAGGGCAAGGACGATTGCCGCGGCGCCGATTGAAGCGAACTAGCTCGGCCTCTCCCCGTACCGCGCCTGTGTTTGGGGGAGGCTGACGGCGCATCCCTTCTCGCTCACCAGGGCTTGACCGTAAGCCGGGCTGAGACTGGCAATGCCCCCCTGCCTTATGCCCGCCTCTGGCCGGGCGAAACCATTTTCCGGTACGCACGAAGCAGGCCGGAAACAAACCCGGCCTAGCTTTCCGACATTGGACCACGAGGGGATTCGGTCATGTGGGATTTCATCAACGCGCTGTACCGGGACTATTGCCTGACCCGCCTGCAGGAAATGCGGAAGCTCGAATTGCTGAACTGAACCAACGCTCCGCGGTATGAAACGCCCGGTTGATCCGGGTTGAGGCTCCGCCCCGGAAGCGCCCTAGTTCCGGTCGCCGACCGGCACCGTATAGTTGAGGATCAGCCGTCCGCCGTCCGGATAGATGGTCTGGCCGGTGATGTAGGACGCATCCTCACTGGCGAGGAATGCAACGACGGAAGCGACCTCGCCCGGTTCGCCGCAACGGCCGGCGGGGGTCCGCGACAGCACGCTGCGCCGCGCCTCCTCCGAGGAGAAGATCGCGGTCGCCACCATTTCGGTCAGGATCGTGCCGGGCCCGACCGCGACGACGCGGATGCCGTGCGGGGCCAGCGCCACCGCGGCGACCGAGGTGAGTTGCTTCATCGCGCCCTTGGACATCGCGTAGGTCGCAAGCGAGGGGATCGCGAGCAGGGCGTTGACGGAAGACATGTTGACGACGACGCCCCCTCCGCCCTGCGCGATCATCTGGCGGGCCGCGGCCTGGACGCCGAAGAACGCGCCCTTGAGGTTGATCCCCATCACATCGTCGAACTCGGCTTCGCTGATTTCAAGGAAGTCGCGGTTGTGCGCGACGCCGGCGTTGTTGACCATGACGTCGAGCCGGCCGAATTCCTTCGCTGCCGCGGCGACGATCCGGTCGACATCGGCGCGCCTGCTGACGTCGGCCTCGACGGCGCGCAGGCGATGGGGATGACCGAGATCGCCGGCCGCCCTGGCGAGCGCAGTCCCATCGACGTCAGAGATGACGACCTTGGCGCCATCCGCGAGAAAGCGCTCGGCGCAGGCCCTGCCGATGCCGCGCGCGGCGCCCGTGATGGCGACAACCTTGCCGGAAAACTTCACGGGACTGCCTCCAGGGTAAAACGTTGCCGGAGCAATAGCGCAACATGCGGCAACATGGAACGCGACGGATTCGCCCTCACAGGTCGCGAAGGGCGTTATCGCGCGGCGGCACCACGCGATAGGTCTCTGCGCTTGCCCTTCTGAACCGCGCTCCAGAACGCCTCTGCCGCCTTGGTCAAGCGGGCGCGCGATCGAAACAGGCAGATGCTGATGTCGATGTCCCAATCCGTATCCCCGGCACGCAACAGCCGGCCGTCGGCAAGGTCGCGCTGCACCAGGCTCAGCGGCGCCCAGGTGATGCCGCGCCCCTCGCGCGCCATGTCGATCAGCAGCATGGTCGGAGCGGAGAAGCTCGGAGCCAGCCGCGCGGTCGGCGTCTTGCCGGCCAGGAAGGCCGTGACGATGCGCCCGATGCCGGATCCGGGATGATGGGCAAGGAAGGGCAGCGCCGCGTCGGTCGAACCGGGAAGCAGGTGACGGGCCCTCGCCTGAGGACGGCGCCGGCCTCGGCGTCCAATCTCCTCTGTCGCAGGGGCGCTGACGGGTAGCAGCGTCTCCCGGCCGAGTTCGAGATGGCGAAACCGCTCCTCGTCGAGCCGGGTTGCCATCGACGGATGATGATGGGCCAGCAGGAAGTGGATCTGGGCCTCGAGCAGAAGCTTCTCGCAGCCGGCAAAATTGGCCGTCACCAGTTGAACGGCCGCGTTCGCCCTGGTGCCTTCATTGCTGCGGATCCAACCAGGGAAGAACGTCTGCGACAACGCGTGGGTGGCGCCAAAGCAGACCGTCTCGGCCTTCAGCCGCGCCACTTCGCGCGCCTCGTCGCGCCCGCCATAGACCCGGCGCAACACGTCTTCCGCCACGGGCCGAAACGCCTCGCCGGCCGGGGTCAGCACCACGGTGTGGGTCGAGCGCTCGAACAACGGCGTTCCCATCCACTCCTCGAACGCCTTGATGCGGCGGCTCAGCGCCGGCTGCGTGACATGACGGCGCTCGGCCGCACGGGAAAACCCGCCGCCCTCGGCGATCGCAAGGAAGTCCTCGATCCAGGTCAAGTCCATGACGTCAGGTCCATGATGACGTTTTGTCCTCAAATCATGCCGATACGGCATTAGCCTCCGCGGCGCCACTGGTCCAAAGTCGCCTCAACGCCAATGGCGCGAACGGACCAGCCACGATGCATGGCGGTCATCGCCGGGAGGACTACGATCTTGCAGGCCGCCGAAGCTCCGCTCTCCCCACAGGTCTCGGCGCCGGCTCATGCGCGTGCGCGAACGCCGCTCTGGCGCCGGCAGTATGTTCAGGTGGCGGTTGGCGCCGCGCTCGGCGTGATCGCCGGCGCGTTGTTTCCGGCCGTTGCCGCCGATTTCAAGCCGCTCGGGGACGCCTTCATCTCGCTGGTCAAGATGACGATCACCCCGCTGATCTTCCTGGTCGTCGTTACAGGGATTGCCCAGGTCGGCGACATCAAGGCGGTCGGGCGGATCGGGCTCAAGGCGCTGGTTTATTTCGAGGCGGTCACGACCCTCTGCCTGCTGTTCAGCTTTGTCGCGGTCCGCTGGGTGCGGCCGGGCGCCGGCGTCGCGCATGCCACCGCGCAGCAGGCCGAAAGCGTCACCAAATACGCCCAGGCCCATGTCGGGTCGCTGTCGGCCTATCTCCAGCACATGATCCCCGACAGCTTTGTCGGCGCCTTTGCCAGCGGCGACGTGCTGCAAGTGCTGGTGCTGGCGCTGATCTGCGGCATTGCCTTGCTGCTGCTCGGCGAGCGAGGAGCTGCGCTGCGCGCGGGCCTCGAACGGATCACGGAACTCGTGTTCAGCGTCGTCCATGTCGTGGTGGCCCTGGCGCCCATCGGCGCGTTCGGCGCGATGGCGTTCACCGTGGCCAAGTTCGGGCTTGCGACGCTTTACGCGCTCGCGCTGCTGGTCGGTACCGCCTGGGCGATGATGGCGATCTTCATCTTCGTAGGTCTCGGCGCGCTGTGCCGGCTGGTGGATATCAGCCTGCTCGACCTGCTCCGCCTGCTGCGCACCGAGCTGCTGGTCGTGCTCGGCACCTCATCCTCGGAGACGGCCATACCCGGGATGATGGAGAAGCTTCCGGCCGCCGGCGTCGGACGCGCGGTGACCGGCCTCGTGATCCCCTCCGGCTATTCCTTCAACCTCGACGGCGTGGCGCTCACGCTGCCGCTGAGCACGATGTTCATCGCCCAGGTCTACGGCATCGACATCCCGCCGGCGCAGCAGCTCGGCATCTTCGCCATCATGCTGTTCACCAGCAAGGGCGCGGCCGGCGTCACCGGCGGCGCGTTCGCTGCGCTTGCCGCAACCGTGATCGCTGCGGGCCTGCCCGCCGAAGGGCTGGCGCTGCTGCTCGGCATCGATCGTTTCATGTCGCTGGCACGCGCCATCACCAACACGATCGGCAACGCCGTCGCAGCCATTGTCGTCGCCAAATGGGACGGCGAATTCGATTCCCAGGCCTGGTCCAGATCCGTGGCCCCCACGCCCTAACCGAAGACGAGAAGAGAGACATGACCGACACGATACTCCCCGCCATCGCGCTGGTGCCGGGCGATTGCACCGGCATCGGCCCCGAGCAGACCGCGCGCATCCTCGCCGAGGGCAGACTGTCCGACGTCGCCCGCCCGGTGGTGGTCGGCGATGCCCGCGTGCTCGAGATGGGCATGGTGCATGCGGGTGTGAAGCTTGAGGTCGAGCGGATCACCTCGCCGAAAGACGCGGCGTGGCAGAGCGGCGCCGTGCAGCTGGTCGATCTCGCCAACACCGACCCTGCGCAGTTCCCGATCGGCAAGGTGAGCGCCGAATCCGGGCGGCTTACCGGGGAAACCCTGGCGCGCGCCATCGACTTTGCGAGGGCGGGCGAGGTCGACGCCATCACCTTTGCGCCCCTGAACAAGCGCGCGATGTTCGATGGTGGCTGGAAATTCCCCGACGAGCACAAGATGTTTGCGAGCCTGCTCGGGCATCAGGGCTACTTCTCCGAGATGAACGTGCTGGACGGCCAATGGATGTCGCGGGTGACCGGCCACCAGGCGCTCCGCGAGGCGATCGAGGCGATCACGCCGGCCACCATCACCGAAGCGATCGAGCTCGCCGACCGGATGATGAAGAAGGCCGGCATCGCCCGGCCGCGCATCGCGGTCGCGGCGCTCAATCCGCATGCCGGCGAGAACGGGCTGTTCGGCCGCGACGAGATCGAGATGATCCGCCCGACCGTCGAGGCGGCGGCCAAGCGGGGCATTGCCTGCAGCGGCCCCTACCCGGCCGACACGGTCTATATCCGCGCTTTCGCCGGCGAGTTCGACAGCGTGGTCGCGATGTATCACGACCAGGGTCAGATCGCGACCAAGCTCCGTGGCTTCAACCGCGGCGTTACAGTGACAGCCGGGCTCGAGACCGTGTTCACGACCCCGTCGCACGGCACCGCGTTCGACATCGTCGGCCAGGGCATTGCCAAGACCGGCGCGCTCGAAAGCGCGATCCGGCTCGCCGCCCAGCTGGTGGCGGCGAAGGGCGCACAATCGCAAGCGGCCTGACGCCGCTCCATTTCGGGAGAACCACCATGTCGATCACCGACCGCCGATCATTGCTGCAGGCCGCAGCCGCCATTCCCCTCGTCGCGTCGGCCGCGACCACCGCGCTCGCACAGACACCGGCCGAGCCGGCCAAGCCAGCGCCTTCCAAGGACGTGACGCGCAAGCTCGCGCACTACATCGTGAACGCCAAGTACGAGGACCTGCCGGACAATGTCCGCAAGGAAGGCATCCGCACGCTGCTGAACTGGGTCGGCGTTGCGATCGGCGGATCGCGTCACCAGACCGTCGACATCGCGGTATCGGCGCTCGCGCCGTTCTCGGGTCCGGCGCAGGCCTCGCTGTTCGGGCGCCGCGAACGCTTCGACATCATGAACGCCGCCTTCATCAACGGCGTGTCGAGCCATATTTTCGACTATGACGACACCCATCTGAAGACGATCATCCATCCGGCCGGACCGGTGGCATCCGCCATCCTCGCGCTGTCGGAGATGCAGCCGGTGTCGGGCAAGGAGTTCCTCAACGCGCTGGTGCTGGGAGTCGAGACCGAGTGCCGGATCGGCAACTCCGTCTATCCCAATCATTACGACGTCGGCTGGCACATCACCGGCACCGCCGGCGTGTTCGGCTCGGCTGCTGCCGTCGGCAAGCTCATGAACCTCAACGAACAGCAGATGGTGTGGGCAATCGGTCTCGCCGCGTCACAGCCGGTGGGCCTGCGCGAATCCTTCGGCTCGATGAACAAGAGCTTCAATCCGGGCCGCGCCGCAGCGAACGGCATCTTCGCCGCGACGCTCGCGTCGAAGAACTTCACCTCCTCCGACAGCATGATCGAGGCCAAGCGCGGCTGGGCCAACACGATCAGCACCAAGCAGGACTACAACGAGATCCTCGGCGATCTCGGCAAGCGCTACGAGGCCGCGCTCAACACCTACAAGCCGTTCGCCTGCGGCATCGTGATGCATCCGGCGATCGACGCCGCGATCCAGCTGCGCAACGAGAACAAGCTCACGGCCGACCAGATCGAGCGCGTCGATCTCAAGGTGCATCCGCTGGTGCTCGAGCTGACCGGCAAGAAGACGCCGCGCGAAGGGCTCGAAGGCAAGTTCAGCATCTATCATGCGGTCGCGGTTGCGCTGGTCGAAGGCGCCGGTGGCGAAAAACAATTCAGCGACCGCGCGGTGACCGATCCGACCATCGTCGCGCTGCGCTCGAAGGTGATGCCTGTCATCACGCCGGGCATCGATCCGGCCCAGGTCGACATGACCATCGTGCTGAAGGACGGACGCACGTTGCATCGCTACATTGCGCACGCCATCGGCAGCGTCGAGGTTCCGATGACCGACAAGCAGCTCGAGACCAAGTTCGCCGACCTCGCCGACGGCATCATTTCCGCCGAGGCGGCGCGTCGCGTCATCGACGCATGCTGGAACGTCGAAAGCCTGCCGAGCGCGGCCGAGATCGCCAAGATGTCGGTGTCGACCTGAGACACCTGAAGGCGTCACGCCGTCGCCTTGCGTGATCCCGTGTCGAGCCGGGCCAGGATCCGGTCGGCCTCGACGCGCCAATCGGTGCTGCGGGCGAACTCAGGCGTTCCCCTGATCCCGAACACGCCCTCGTCGGCGAGATCGGCGATCCAGGCTTGCCGTTCGGCGGTGCCGGACGCGGACCAGGGCGCAAGCCCGGCATCGCGCACGGTCTCCGCGACCTCGCGCACCTCCTCCGCGCGGCGCCGGCCGTGCTCGATGACGCGCTGGAAGAAGTAGGCGCCCTGCTTCTCCCAGTCGATGCCGGGAAATGTCTCCCTGAGCGAGGCCAGCACCGCATCCTCGACGCCATAGGCGCGCGCCGTGGTGAAGCTTTCGATGACCATGGCCTCCAGGCCCTTGATCATGATGCTGCGGCACATCTTGACGGCCGAGGAGACGCCGAGTTCGTCGCTCGCGACCCTGGCCGCGAAACCGAGGGCGACGAGGTGCGGCGCGAGCTCCCGCGCGCCGCGGCCGCCGATCAATAGCGGCACCTTGATCCGGTACGGCGGCACCGAGGTCATCACGGCGCCCTCGACATAGCGGCCGCCGGCGCCATCGATGACGGCCGCCGCGCGCTGCTTGGCGCCTGGTGACGCCGAGTTGAAGTCGAGATACCAGGCGCCCGGCCTGATCGCAGCCGCGCAGGCCTGCGCGACCGGCACCGCCTGGCTCGCCGTGACGGCCGAGACGATGAAGTCGGCCCGCGCAGCAAGGTCGGCGTGGCTTGGCGCCAGCTCGACGCCAATGCCGGCTGCGTGCTCGCGCAGCGGCTTGCCCTGCTCGCGATCGAGCTTGATGTCGTATCCGAGGACCTTGATGCCTTGCTTGCGCAGATCTTCGGCCAGGATACGGCCGACCTCGCCGTAGCCGACCAGGCCGACCTGCCACTTTTTCGGATCGCTGGAGACTGTCATCAGTTCAAATCCCGTGTCGTGTCGTCGAACAGTTCGTCGACGGAGATGCGCCGCGGGATCAGGTCCTGCTGGACGCAATAGTCGATAACGAACTCGAGCGGCTTCCGGTTCGCCTCGACGCCGAATGGCAGCAGATCGGGACCAGCAGGCAAACCGGCGTCCGCCTTGCCGCGCTTGAGGAGATCGTACAGCTCGCGCACCACGTCCGGCCGCGACGCCGCCAGCGCCTCCTTCACCACCACCAGATGATTGACCGGCACGACACCGTGCCGCTGGTACCAGCGCGCGGCCTCGGCGGCAGGATCGGCGAACAATGACTGCAGCATCGGATCGCTGGACGTTTCACCCAGCACCGCGTCGAGCTCGCCGTCCTTGAGCATCTGGACGATGGTCTTGCCCGGCGGAGCCCGCTCGGTTCTGTCGACATATTCGGCGACATGCGCGTCCTCGAACGTGACCCATTTGATCCGTTCGAGACTGACGCCGTAGTCGTTGGCAAGGATGCCGCGCATCCACGCTCCCGTCGTGGTCGTGAATGAGCGGATGCCAACCCGCTTGCCTTCGAGACCGGTCGGCGCGAGCGGATCGCTGGCGCGACAGAGCGCGTAGCCGTGCTGGAAGCGACCGACCATTGCGGCCGGCAGCAGCAGCAGCGGCTTGCCGTGCACCTTTGCCATCAGATAGGTCACGATGGCCATCTCGCAGACGTCGAAGGCGAGCTCGCGCACCATCGGCTTGAACGCGGCATTGGTCGGCGTGAACTCGGAGAATGCGAGGTCGAACAGATCGGAGCGCAGCGCTCCGCTCTTCACCCGCTCGACGTGCTTGTGATTGCCGAGCACGGTATGCAGCCGAAGCCTGTCCATTTCAGCGCGCTCCAGATAGCGATCTCAGCCTTGATTCAGCCCTGGCCCTTGACCGGGACGGGTGTCTTGCGCCGCGCGGGCGCGGCCTGATCGAGCGGTGCAGCCTGCAGCGAAGCCACGGTCGCACGCACGATCTGCTCGATCGCGTGGCCGGCGTCTGACCCGTCGGCGCTGCCGCGCGACAGGCGGGAGACGCGCTCGGGCGTCACCAGCGTGTAGTAGAGCGCGCCAAGCAGGAAGTGGCCGCGCCACACGATGTCGGTGCGCGGGATGTGCGGCAGGCTCTCATGGATCGCATCGATGAAGGCGTTGCTGGTGTCATCGAAGGTCTGCGCGATGATCTTCCGCACCACCTCGTTGCCCTCGGCCGACATCACCGCACGCAGTCGCGTGAAGCGGGTGCCACCACCGGCGAGATCGCTGCCCGAGGTGAAGGCCGGCAGCACATAGGCGCGCACGATCGCCTCCAGCCGGTCCTGCAGGTCGCGCACGCGGCGCGCGGCCGCCAGCAGCTCGGAGCGGCGCAGGTTCATCGGCCCGCAATGCCGGCGATAGATCTCGAGCAGCAGGCCGTCCTTGGTCTTGAAATGATAGGTCACGCTGCCGGGATTGGCGCCGGCCGCCTGCGCGATGTCGCGCACCGACACTGCATTGAAGCCATAGGTCGAGAACAATTCCTCCGCCGCGGCGAGGATCGCCTCGCGCATGTTCGGCTTGCGGGTGCCGGCGACCTTCACGTCGGCCTTGGCGGGCTTGCGGACCATATTTGTACTATCGTACAAGGAATCAGGTCGCGTCAACAATGCCGGCGCGGCACCTCTCGGTGCTTCTCCATCAGGACAATCTGACGTCCGGCTCGGCGCGGCCGCGCGCGGCGGCGTCGAGCAGGAAGGTCCTGCCATGCTCGGGATCGGCGGCGCGCTGCGCTTCGTCCATGTCCTGCCAGGCCGAGGTGACCAGCACGCGCGAGAAGTCGCGGCCGACAAAGGCGGGACAACTCGACTGCCGCGCAGGGACCCGCAGCGAGCGCAGCCGGCGGCCCGCGGGATCGTAGATGTCGACGCACCCGCCGCCCCACCGCGCGTTCCAGATCAACCCGTCGGCATCGACGACGGCACCGTCGAGGCCGCCGACACCGTGGTGCCGGATCAACGGCGCAGGCTCGCCGACCGGCAATCCGTTGGCCGGATCGAGCGGCACGCGGTAGAGCACGTTGATCGCGGTATCCGCGAAATAGCCGATGTCTCCCGCAGGCGAGAAGCAGATCGCGTTCGGGATGGTGATGCCGGGATAGAGCCGCGTGATGCGGCCGCGATCCAGCGCATAGATCGAGCCCGCCCCCTTCTCCGCACCGCGCCCCATGGTGCCGAGCCAGAATGTGCCCGACGGATGCACGCGGGCATCATTGGAGCGCGTCACCGGATTGTCGGCCTCCAGCGCCACGAACAATTCCAGCCGGCCGTCGGCGACCTGCCGCACGTAGAGCCCGTCATCGGCGAGGACGAGCTGGCGCGCCGCGTCGATCCGCGCCAATGCGCTCGCCATTCTCGGCAGCGCGTGAACGATGGTCGCGCCGCTCGCGAAGCGATGCTCGAACAGGCGGCGCTCGCGGATATCGAACCACCAGGCGATATCGGTCGAGGCATCGTAGGTCGGCCCCTCGCCGAGATGGCAGCGCTCAGTCGACAGCACCGAGGCCGGCACTTCCTCGACCGTTTCATCCATGGGACGCTCCGAGGTCATGATGCCTGATCGGTGGAGAACCGGTAGACGATGGTGCGGCGATAGATCTGCCCGGGATCGAGCCGTGCCGACGGGAAGTCGGGGCGGTTCGGCGTATCCGGCCAGGCGTGCGGCTCGAGGCACAGCGCATCCGATTGCCGGTACAGCAGGCCGCCCTTGCCCGATGTCGAGCCGTCAAGGAAGTTTCCCGAATAGAACTGCAGTCCCGGCTGGTCGGTGAAGAGCTGCATCACCCGGCCGCTGCGCGGTGCGTCGAGGCGCGCGGCAAGGCGAAGGCCGGAGCCTGAAGCCAGGCAGTAATTGTGGTCATAGCCGCGGCCGAGGCGAAGCTGCTCGTCGTCCATCCTGATCCGCGCGCCGATCGCCGTTGATTCTCGGAAATCGAACGGCGTGCCCGCGACCGATCGTGGCGGCACCGGCAGGGGGATTGCCGTCGCGTCGACGGCGAGGAAGTGATCGGAGGCGATCATGAGCCGGTGATCGACGATCTGTGTGCCCGAACGCGCGCCGTCGAGATTGAAGAAACTGTGATTGGTGAGGTTGATGCAGGTCGGGCGATCGGTCGTCGCCTCAAAGGTCACCGACAGCTCCATTCCGCTGCGCACGCGATAGGTCACGCGCGTCTCGAGATTGCCCGGATAGCCCTCCTCGCCATCCGGACTCTGGCGCTCGAGCACCAGCGTCGGCCCCGGACTGTCGGTGAACTCGACGATCCGCCAGAGCTGGCGATCGAAACCCTGCACGCCGCCATGCAATGCGTTGGGGCCGTTGTTGGCGTCGAGCGTCACCGCCGCCCCATCCATCACAAAGCGCGCACCGGCGATCCGGTTGGCAAAGCGCCCGATCGTGGCACCGAAGAATTTGCGCTGGGCGAGATAGCCGTCGAGGTCGTCATGGCCGAGCACGATATCGTCGCAATGCCCGCCGCGATCCGGCGTCACCAGCGATTGCAGCGCGGCGCCGAAGGGGATGATCGTGGCTGCAAAGCCATGCTCGCCGCGCAGCGTCAGCCGTTCGACCTCCGAACCATCGGGCAATTTGCCGAAGGGCGCACGATCGATGCCGGCTGTCGTCATTGTCATTCCTCAAACGCATCGACGAAGCGCCGACGCCCCAGCATGAAGCTATCCGCAACGAGCTGCAAGGGCGCCAGATCGACGTCGGATGTGCCGTCCGCCGTGAGCGCGAGGAAGTGGCGATAGAGCGCTGGATATTCATCCTTGTCGGCGTCGACGATCACCCTGTCACCATCCCGCAATTGCCTTCCGCCTCTCAACAGCGCCACCGGTCCCGCATCGGTCTCGCACAGGATCTCCCAGGTCGCCGGGCCGGTCTGGCGGAAATCGAACTCGGCGCGAACAGGCGCGCCGCCTTCGTCGGAGAGTTCGAGCTCAGCCGCGATCGGCGCCTCCCGGTTGGACGGAACGGCGAGCTCCGCTCTCCTGACGAACACCGGTTGGGGCAGGATGCGGGTCAGGATCGACAGCGCATTGATGCCGGGATCGAACACGCCGAAGCCACCTGCCTCGAAAATCCAGGCTTGGCCGGGGTGCCAGACACGCACGTCTTCCTTCCAGATGATCGTCACCTTGGTGATCCTGCGGCCGGCCAGCAGATGCCGCGCCGGTTCGACCGCGGGCGCGTAGCGCGAATGCCAGCTCGCGAACAGCGTCCGCCCAGCCTTGTGCGCGGCCGCGATCAACGGCGTGATTTCGCTGACGGCAGCGCCCGGCGGCTTTTCCAGAAGGACGTGCTTGCGCGCCGCAAGCGCGATTGCAGCCTGGGCGCGGCGCACCTGCGGCGGCGTGCACAGCGCGACCGCGTCGATCTCGGGCCCCTCACGCAACAGCGCCTGCAGATCGCGGAAGTGCGGCAGGCCTGCCTGCGTCACGGGATCGACAACGGCGACGAGGGCTGCACCCGCCGTCCTGGCGATCGCCGGCACGTGCTGCCGGCGCGCGATCTCGCCAAAGCCGACGACGGCGATGCGAAGCGATTCACTCACGATGTGGTCTCATGTATCGGATTTGCCCGCGGCGGAGGGGTCGTACAAGGCAGGATCGACCACCGCCGCGCCGTGGCGGCGGATGCCGTGGAAGATGGCCGCGGTCATCGCCGCGGCGGCCTCATCGGCCTGGCCGTCGGCGATCGCATCGACGATCCGCTGGTGCCAGCTCAATACCAGCTCGCGGTCGGCCGGATCGACCGGCGCGCTGACGACGAAGGAGGCACGCAGCGCAGCCTCGATCACGCCGTCGACCGAGCGCATGAACGGATTTCCGGACGCGCTGGCGACCGCGATATGCAGGGCCAGGTCGCCATCGGTGAAGGCATCGGAATCGGAGGGCTCGCGCCGCATGATCTCGATGCAACGACGCAGCTCGGCGATGTCGGCCTCGGTCCGGCGCAAGGCGGCCAATGCCGCCGCGCGTGGTTCGATCGCAAGGCGGATCTCGGCGAGATCGCCCAGGAACTGCTTGTCGATACCGACGTCGAGATGCCAGGCCAGCACATCGGCATCGAACATGTTCCAGGCATTGCGCCCGCGCACGACGGTCCCGACCCGCGCCTTGGTCGTCAGCAGGCCCTTGGCGACGAGGGTCTTGATGCTTTCCCGCAGCACCGGGCGCGAGACGCCGAATGTCGAAGTCAGCTCGGCGTCGCCCGGCAGCCGCGTGCCCTCGGGGTAGCGGCCGGCGATGATGTCGACGCCGATGCTGCGCGCGACCTCGGCGTGGTTGGAATGTGCGCGCGGCGTTGGAATGATCACCAAGCCGGAGTTCATCGATCGGCTGCCCCTTTGATCGGCTGATGCCGTCGCAAGGATGACCACAAGTCAGCGCCGATTCCTAGTCATATAATCTTACTTTTGCCTAGCGTGCCGCTTCGAATCCGCCCAGCACCGCCGTGAGGTTGGCAGCGAGGATATCGGAGAGATAGCCGCCCTCCTGCACCAGTACGGTCGGCAGGCCGAACCGGACCAGCCCCTCGCCGATGCGACGGAACCCGTCGGTGGTGACCGCAAGGCCCGCAAGCGGATCGTGCTCGGACGCGTCGAGGCCGAGCGCGACCACGAGGGCACCAGGCGCGAAGGCGCGGATCGCCTTCTCCGCAGCCGCGAGCGCCTGCATGTAGCCGTCGTCGCCGGTCGCCCGCGGCAACGGAATATTGAGATTGGCGCCGAGTCCTTGTCCTGCGCCGCGCTCATGTGCGTAGCCCCAGACGAACGGATAGAAGAACGAGGGATCGGCGTGGATCGAGACGGTGAAGACATCGGGCCGCTCATAGAAGATGCCCTGCGTGCCGTTGCCGTGATGCACGTCGACATCGAGGATTGCGACACGTTCGTATTTCTGGCGCAGATGCTCGGCCGCGATCGCGCTGTTGTTGAGGAAGCAGAAGCCACCGGCCATATCGCGATAGGCATGATGGCCGGGCGGACGGCACAGCGCGTAGACCGCATCCTCGCCGTCGAGCACCATCTGCGCTGCAGTCGTAGCGACGTCGCTCGACGCGCAGGCGCCGGCCCAGGTGCCCGGCCCGATCGGAGCCGCGGTGTCGGCGGTGTGCCAGCCGAGCTTGCCCACGATGTGCGTCGGATAGGTCGCGGCATTGCGCACCGGGTGGATGTTCGCGATCATCTCCGGTCCGGAATCGCCGAGCGCGGTCCATTCCTCAAAGGCGTTTGCAAGGAAGCTCAGATATTCCGGACTGTGCACGCGAGCGCGCGGCCCCTGTCCGAACGCAGCGGGCTCGACCAGCGAGTGCTTGCCCGCCTTCAATCCCGCGAGCAGGCGATCGGCGCGTTCGGGTTGCTCGGTGGTGCGCCTGACCACGCCGCGCACCAGGAAGAATTGCGGATCATGGCTGCGGTGCTTTTCGCTGTAGACGGCCTTCACGGGAATCTCCTGTTCGCTGACGGGTTAGCTCGATGAGCCACACCGCGCAGATTGTCGACAGGTTATTCGCCTGCCCCGTTACGCCGCAACAGGGATGCCCTCAACAAATCGAGCAGGATGCGGAAGCTGCTCGCGATCTGGCCTATCTGGCTCCCGCCGTCGCCGTTTTCGCGACGGGCAATTTGGCCCATTCCTTGTCCGCCCTCGGTCCACCGGGATCGCCGGTCAGTCCGACCAGTTGTCCCGGCAGCACATCGTTGGTCTGCTTCCAGGTCTGGGTCTGGCAGAGCAGCTTCAGCATGCATCCCCTCAGCTTCAACCGGTCCGGGGAATCGCGCCACAGCATTACGGAATAGGACCTGCCGTCCTCGGCATTGTAGATGTCGCCGTCGAACCATCCCTCCGGCGTCGGCTTCAGCCCCATGATCAGCTGATGGCCAAGCACGCTGCGCGCCCGCTTGGAGGCGTCCGGATTGGAGCTGTCGCGCATCGGTTGACCGCGCTCGTCGAGCGGATCCTTCATCCAGACGATATAGCCGCAGATGTGCTGCTGCGCCGCGCCGCAGCGCTCTAGCCTGATGCGCGCGCGTCCGTCCTCGGTCATCCAGGTGCCGCTTGGATCGACGGGGCTCGCCGCCTCGGCGCGGCTGATCGTGCTCATCAGGATAACGGCAACGATGCCGCGCAGGATCAATCGAACCAGGAAATTCATCTGTTGCACCCTTCGTTTGTCTCACACAAGCGCTCGGCCTCGCGGCGCTTTAAGAAAAGGAGTCTCACCTGAACTGCGTCGCCAGGCTCTCGGCGCCCTTGTCGATCCCGGCGAATGACGCGGCGAGCGGGCCGATGCTGGCCCTGATGTCGTAGGCGTCCGGGTACTGCTTGGTGACGTAAGCGCTGAGCAGGCGTCCCGTCGATGCGTCGAAGATCTCGACGGCATAGATCACCGATCCGGTCATCGTCCCCTCGCCGCCGCGCGCCGCCTGCACGCCGTTGTAGACAGCGCCGGCCATGTCGAACCGCGACAGCGTGCCCAGCACTGGCGTGTTGGTGACCGCGCCGGTCAGGGTCAGCCGGACCCGAATCGTGTTCGGGCCGCGGCTGTCGACCATCGTGAAGCGGCCGGCAAGCTTCGTCCTGAAGCTCGTCTGCATGTGCGCGGCGAGCTCGGCCTTGTCGCTGTCGGACATGTCGCCGAACTGGTGATCGCGGCCGCGATAGATCACGACGGGATCGAGGATCGCCCTGGTGTAGCTTCGCCAGTCGACCTGGGTGTTGTAGCGAAAAGGTACGCGGCCCGTGGTGTCGGATGGATCCGGCGCCATGTAGGACGAGGAGGCCACGTCCGAATACGCCACCGGCGCGACGCTGGCGCAGCCTGCCATCAAGGAGCCAAGCGCCAGCAATCCCAGACCGCGCATCGCGATCGAGCTATCCATTCCAGTCTCCTTTGACGGCCGTGCGGGACAGCCTCGTGCTGTGGGCCCGTCGCCGCCGGAGATGTCGCCCCGATGACCCCGGTCGGCCTGATGCACGATTCAATAAAACCGACCAGGCGGTTTGTAAAGTACAAAAATCGATCGAAACGGAGGGGCCGCGAATTGCTCGGTTGGGTCAGGTCCGGGCGCGTGGTTTCCGGGACGGCCGCGCGGGCGAAGCCGATTTGGCCGCACGCGCGGCAGCGGGCTGCTCCAGCGCGGCCCACTGCTTGTCGTCGAGCAGGCGCGCGAACAGCCGGTCGCGCTCGGCGTCGGTCAGCGGCGAAACGCCCAGCAAGGACGTCAGCAACAGCCCCCTCGCCGCCGCCCAGCGCAGCATCGCCAGCTCCGGGTCGCTCGCCTCGGCCTTGATCGCGTTGGTGTGCTCGACGTCGACCTCGCGGGGCGCGTTCATCAGGCTCGGCTCTTCGACGATCGCCGCGAGCAGAGCCAGCGCCGCCGAATTCGGCTTCACTGTCGCTTCCCGCATGGTGGCGAGCTCCGTCGCCAGTTGAGGCTGCGCGGAGGTTGCGCGCGCGTTTTCCATGTAGCGGCGGGAGAACTCGTCGAACTGGGTCATCTGCTGCTCGAGCAGCGCCTTCAGCACCGCCTGCTTGGTACGGAACTGGTGCATCAGCCCGCCCTTGCTCAGCCCGCTTTCACGCGCGATCGCGTCGAGCGTCAGCCGGCCCGGCCCGTCGCGCGAGATGATCGTGATCGCGGCCTGCAGCGCCGCGTTGCGGGATCGTTCTGACCGGGAAGGATTGTCCATTGTCGATTCGAGAACTCCGGGCGGGCAGGCTTGCTCGTTGAAGCGACCGGAACCCGGTGTCAAGCGGCTTGATGGTCAGGATTTGCCGGCAAGCCTCCCGGGAATGCCCCAGGACGCGCGGTATGATCCAACCCGGATCAATTCAAAATCGGCATCGATCAATTCACGGTTCGGCTTGGACCGCTCGCATGTCGCTCTCTAGGACAGTCCTCGAGGAAATTTCGAGGAGGCGCCCATGAGCGCAATTGTATCGGCCACCGACGTGCGGAGATCGCGCGTCAGGCTCCTGATCGTGACGATGCTGTTTCTCGTCACCACCGTGAACTATGCCGACCGCGCGA
Source organism: Bradyrhizobium jicamae (assembly GCF_018130215.1). Classification (GTDB taxonomy): domain Bacteria; phylum Pseudomonadota; class Alphaproteobacteria; order Rhizobiales; family Xanthobacteraceae; genus Bradyrhizobium; species Bradyrhizobium jicamae_A. The sequence goes on along the minus strand of NZ_JAFCKQ010000002.1, from coordinate 165,806 downwards.
CATTGTCGATCGCCGGTCCCGCCCTCTCCAAGGAACTGCATCTCGACCCGATCGCGATGGGATACGTGTTTTCGGCTTTCGGCTGGTCCTATGTGATCGCGCAGGTGCCGGGTGGCTGGCTGCTCGACCGCTTCGGCTCCAAATGGGTCTACGCGATCAGCATCATCATCTGGTCGATCTTCACGGCAATGCAGGGCCTGGTCGGCTTCCTGGCCGCGGGAACGGCCGTCATCTTGCTTTTCGGGCTGCGTTTCCTGGTCGGCTTCGCCGAAGCGCCGTCATTCCCGGCCAATGCACGCATCGTGGCGGCCTGGTTCCCGGGCAATGAGCGCGGCACTGCCTCGGCCTTCTTCAATTCCGGGCAGTATTTCGCCACCGTGATCTTCGCACCGCTGATGGGCTGGATCGCGCATGAATATGGCTGGCGCCACGTGTTCTATGTGATGGGCGGCCTTGGCCTCATCATGGGCATCGCCTGGATCAAGACGATCTACGAGCCGAAGCAGCACCCCGCGATCAACGAGGCCGAGTTCAACTACATCAGGGACGGCGGTGCGCTGGTCGACATGGACGCCGCGAAAGGTGCCAAGACACGGGACAGCGGCCCGAGGTGGGACCACATCCGCCAGCTCCTCTCCAACCGGATGATGCTCGGCGTCTATATCGGCCAGTACTGCATCAACACGCTGACCTATTTCTTCCTGACCTGGTTCCCGGTCTATCTCGTCAAGGAACGCGGCCTCTCGATCCTGCAGGCGGGCTTCGTCGCGACGCTGCCGGCGTTGTGTGGCTTCATCGGCGGCGTGCTCGGCGGCGTGATCTCGGACTTCATCCTGCGCCGCACCGGCTCGCTGACCATGGCGCGCAAGATCCCGATCGTCGGCGGCATGCTGCTGTCGATGGCGATCATCGGCTGCAACTATGTCGACGGACAGGCGCTGGTGGTCGGCTTCATGGCGCTCGCCTTCTTCGGCAAGGGCATCGGTGCGCTCGGCTGGGCCGTCGTCTCCGACACCTCGCCGAAGGAAGCCGGCGGCGTCTCCGGCGGACTGTTCAACATGTTCGGCAACCTCTCCAGCATCACCACGCCGATCGTGATCGGCTACATCCTCGCGGCGACCGGCTCCTTCAACGGTGCTCTGGTGTTCGTCGGCGCCAATGCGCTGGTCGCGGCGATCGCCTACCTCTTCATCGTCGGCGAAATCACGCGAGTGCAGTTGAAGCCGGCGTGAGCCACCTTCACGCAACGACAGGTCAACGGCGGCTTCGGCCGCCGTCTTTGTCTTCTTGGCCGTCAGGAGGCATCGATGCTAGAACGTACAAAACCTCGCCTCATCAATTCCGGGCAGGCATCGATGTTCGACCTGAACCAGCTCCGCTGTTTCGTCACGGTGGCCGAGGAGCTGCACTTCGGCCGCGCCGCGGCGCGACTCAACATGACCCAGCCGCCGCTCAGCCGGCAGATCCAGGTCCTCGAGCACATCATCGACGCGCCGCTGCTGGAGCGCACCAGCCGCTCGGTGCGGCTGACCCCTGCGGGGCGCAGCTTCCTGCCCGAAGCGCGGCGCATCCTCAAGCTCGCGGAGTCCGCTTCCCAGGTCGCGCGGCGCATCGCGCTCGGCAAGACCGGCTCGCTCAAGATCGGCTTCACCGCAGCGGCCGCTTACGGCTTTTTGCCTGATTTGATCGCGGCCGCGCGTGCCCGCCTGCCCGAGGTCGATTTCTCGCTGAAGGAAATGGTCTCCGGCGACCAGTTCGAGGCGCTCGCGACCGGCCAGATCGATGCCGGTCTGCTGCGGCCGCCGATTGCCCGGCCCGAGCTCGCGAGCCGGCGTGTGGTGGCCGAGCCGTTGCTCGCAGCGCTGCCGAAGAAGCATCCGCTGGCGAATGCCGAAACCCTCACGATCAAGGATTTCGACGACCAGCCCTTCGTGATGTACTCGCCCTATGAGAGCCGCTACTTCCACGATCTGCTGGTGGCGCTGTTCACGCGCGCCGACGTGCTGCCGCGCTATGTCCAGCATCTCAGCCAGATCCATTCGATCCTCGCGATGGTGCGCGCCGGGCTCGGCGTATCGATCGTGCCGGAAGCGGCCGCGAGCCTGAAGATCGCGGACGTCAGGCTGAAGCCGCTTAAGCTGCGCGGGCCTGCGCCCGTCGAGCTGTTCCTGGTCTGGCGGCGCGACCACGAGAACCAGTTGCTGCCGTCGCTGATCGAGATCGCAACGGAGATCGCCGCGCCCTATGTCCGCGGCGATTGATGCAGATATTGGATCGTTCGATACCGCGTTTGGCTTGGACCTGCATCGAACCATTTCCTAGAAAAGGCGCCGTGGACGCGCGCTGCTCGCGCATCCTTGATCCCATCAGCTCTTCCAAGGAGTGGCGCCATGAGCAAGATGACCCCTCAGGAGATGGCCCGGCAGATCGGCGGCGGCCTCCTCTCCTTTCCCGTGACCCCGTTCAAGGCGGATCTTTCCTTCGACGAGGCGACCTATCGCAGCAACATGGACTGGCTGTGCGGCCATGACGTCGCCGGCCTGTTCGCCGCCGGCGGCACCGGCGAGTTCTTCTCGCTGACCCCGTCGGAGGTCCCGCAGGTGGTGAAGGTCGCGGTCGAGGAGACCAGGGGCCGCGTGCCCGTGCTCGCCGGCACCGGCTACGGCACCGCGATCGCGCGCGAGATCGCGATCGGCGCGGAAAAGGCCGGCGCCGACGGTCTCTTGCTGCTGCCGCCCTACCTGACGCATTCCGAGCAGGACGGCCTCGCTGCCCATGTCGAGGCGGTGTGCGCCTCGGTGAAGATCGGCGTCATCGTCTACAACCGCGACAACGCCATCCTGCAGCCCGACACGCTGGCGCGCCTGGCCGATCGCTGCCCGAACCTCGTCGGCTACAAGGACGGCATCGGCGACATCGAACTGATGACCCGGGTCTACACCAGGCTCGGCGACCGCCTGACCTATGTCGGTGGGCTGCCGACTGCGGAAACCTTCGCGCTGCCTTATCTCGACATGGGCGTCACGACCTATTCGTCAGCCGTGTTCAACTTCGTGCCGGAATTTGCCACCAGCTTCTATGCCGCGGTGCGCCGGCGCGATCATCAGGCCATCCATGCAGGCCTGAGGGATTTCATCCTGCCACTGATCGCGATACGCAACCGCAAGAAGGGCTATGCGGTCTCGATCATCAAGGCCGGCATGAAGGTGATCGGCCGCGATTCCGGCCCGGTGCGGCCGCCGCTGACCGACCTGACCGAGCAGGAGTTGGCCGAGCTCGCGGCACTGGTGGCGAAGTTGCCGCTGACAGCGGCGCAACAGGCGGCAGAATAGACCGAGCCGGCAAAAGACGAAGACCGAGGGAGGAGCAGATGATTCAGAACACGATCCGCGCCGGCTTTTCCGGTGCCCCCGTCGTCACCGCGATGGAGGTGATCCCGGTCGCCGGCCGCGACGGCATGCTCCTCAACCTGAGCGGCGCGCATGCGCCGTTCTTCACCCGCAACCTCGTCATCCTCACAGACAATTCCGGCCACACCGGCGTCGGCGAGGTACCCGGTGGCGAGAAGATCAGGAAGACGCTGGAGGACGCCCGCGACCTCGTGGTCGGCCAGACCATCGGGGCCTGCAACAACATCCTGGCGTCGATGCGCGACACCTTCGCCGACCGCGACGCCGCTGGCCGCGGCAAGCAGACGTTCGACCTGCGCGTCACCATTCACGCGGTCACGGCGGTGGAGTCCGCGCTGCTCGACCTGCTCGGCCAGCATCTCAACCTGTCCGTTGCAGCCTTGCTCGGCGAAGGCCAGCAGCGCGCCAGCGTCGAGACGCTCGGCTATCTCTTCTTCGTCGGCGACATCAGGAAGACCAGTCTGCCCTATGTCGAGGGCGAGACCGGCAAGCCGGACTGGTTCAACCTGCGTCACCGGGAGGCGATGACACCCGACGCCGTGGTGCGGCTCGCCGAGGCCACGCAGGCGCATTACGGCTTCAGCGATTTCAAGCTCAAGGGCGGCGTGCTGCGCGGTGAGCAGGAGATCGAGGCCGTCGCCGCAATTGCAAAACGCTTTCCGAATGCCCGCGTCACCCTCGATCCCAACGGCGCCTGGTCGCTGGACGAGGCGATCCGCCTGTGCAGCAACATGCATGGCGTGCTCGCCTATGCCGAGGACCCCTGCGGCGCCGAAGCCGGCTTCTCCGGCCGCGAGATCATGGCCGAGTTCCGCCGCGCCACCGGGCTGCCGACCGCGACCAACATGATCGCGACGGACTGGCGCCAGCTCTCCCACGCGCTGCGGCTGGGCGCGGTCGACATTCCGCTCGCCGACCCGCATTTCTGGACGATGCAGGGCTCGGTGCGGGTGGCGCAGACCTGCCGAGACAACGGCCTGACCTGGGGCTCGCACTCCAACAACCATTTCGACATCTCGCTCGCGATGTTCACCCATGTCGGCGCCGCCGCGCCCGGCAAGGTGACCGCGATCGATACCCACTGGATCTGGCAGGACGGCCAGGCGTTGACCAAACAGCCATTGCAGATCCGGGGCGGCAAGATCGCGATCCCGGACCGTCCCGGCCTGGGCATCGAGATCGATCGCGGTGCCATTGAAGCTGCGAACGCGCTATACAGGCAGCATGGGCTCGGCGCCCGCGACGACGCGCTCGCCATGCAGTTCCTGATCCCCGGCTGGACCTTCGACGACAAGCGTCCCTGCCTCGTGCGTTAAAAACAAGGGTTGGAGAGAACCAATGACGGTCTTGCAGAAGAACTTCATCGCCGGCGAATGGGTCGACGGAACAGGCATCACGCGGGATATCAACCCCTCCAACACCAAGGACGTCGTCGGCGAATATGCCAGGGCCGACAAGGCGCAGACCGAGAAGGCGATCGCCGCAGCCAAAGCCGCGTTCCCGGCCTGGTCGCGCTCGACGCCGCAGGAGCGCTTCGATGCGCTGAACAGGATCTCGTCTGAAATCCTCTCCCGCAAGGAAGAGCTCGGCCGCCTGCTCGCCCGCGAGGAAGGCAAGACGCTGCCCGAGGGCATCGGCGAGGTCGCGCGCGCCGGGCAGATCTTCGCGTTCTTCGCCGGTGAGGCGCTGCGGCTGACCGGCGAAAAGGGCGCGTCGGTGCGTCCCGGCCTCGATGTCGAGATCACCCGCGAACCGGTCGGCGTCGTCGGCATGATCACGCCGTGGAATTTTCCGATCGCGATCCCGGCCTGGAAAATCGCGCCGGCGCTCTGCTACGGCAACACCGTCGTCTTCAAGCCGGCCGAGCTGGTGCCGGGCTCCGCGCATGCGCTGTCCGAGATCATTGCGCGCTCCGGCATTCCGGCCGGCGTCTTCAACCTCGTCGTTGGCTCCGGCTCGGTGGTCGGCCAGACCCTGCTCGAGCACCCTGATGTTGCTGCGATCTCCTTCACCGGCTCGGTACAGACAGGCCGCAAGATCGCGCAGGCCTGCGTGCTCTCCAATCCCATGAAGAAGTTCCAGCTCGAGATGGGCGGCAAGAACCCGCTGGTCGTGCTCGACGACGCCGACCTCAAGGTCGCCGTCGAGGTCGCGGTCAACGGCGCCTATTTCTCGACCGGCCAGCGCTGCACGGCCTCTTCGCGACTGATCGTCACCTCGGGCATTCATGACCGCTTCGTCGCGGCGATGACCGAGCGGATGAAGGGGCTCGCGGTCGACGACGCGTTGAAGAGCGGCGTGCATGTCGGCCCCGTGGTCGACCAGAGCCAGCTCGACCAGGACCTCCGCTACATCAAGATCGGCCAGGACGAAGGCGCCCGCCTGCACTGGGGCGGCGAGCTGTTGAACCGCGAGACGCCCGGCTTCTACCTGCAGCCCGCGCTGTTCACCGAGGCCAGCAACACCATGCGCATCGCCCGCGAGGAGATCTTCGGCCCGGTCGCCTGCGTGATCCGCGCCAGGGACTACGAGGAGGCGCTCGCGATCTCCAACGACACCGAGTTCGGCCTCGCCTCCGGCATCTGCACCACCAGCCTGAAATACGCCTCGCATTACAAGCGCAACAGCGAGGCCGGCATGGTGATGGTCAATCTGCCGACCGCCGGCGTCGACTATCACGTGCCGTTCGGCGGCCGCAAAGGCTCGAGCTACGGCGCACGCGAACAGGGCGCCTACGCCCGCGAGTTCTATACGACGGTGAAGACGGCCTACACGTTCCCGGGCTGATTCCCACCGCAGCGAACCTCAGGAGCACGCGTCATGGACCAATCGATCGGCGCCAAGGAGCAGCCCCGCTACATCAGGCTCAACGCGCGCGACAATGTCGCGATCGTCGTGAATGATTTCGGCCTGCCCGCCGGCTCCCGATTTCCGTGCGGCCTGACGCTGCGCGCCTTCGTGCCGCAGGGCCACAAGACCGCGCTGGAAGATATCGCCGAAGGCGCGCCGATCATCCGCTACGGCGAGGTGATCGGCACGGCTCTTTCGCCGATCCTTGCGGGCGAATGGGTCGATGAGGCGCGGATCCGCATGCCGGAAGCGCCACCGCTCGACAGGCTCGAGATCGCGACAGCGGTGCCCGCGCCGCTACCGCCGCTGGAGGGGTTTACCTTCGAGGGCTATCGCAATCCCGACGGCTCGGTGGGCACCAAGAACATCCTCGGCATTTCCTCCTCCGTGCAATGCGTCAAGGGCACGATGGAATATGCAGTGAAGCGCATCCGCGCCGAGCTGCTGCCGAAATACCCGAACGTCGATGACGTCGTGCCGCTGACGCACGCCTATGGCTGCGGCGTCGCGATTACGGCGCCCGACGCGGTGGTGCCGATCCGGACCCTTCAGAACCTCGCGCTCAACCCGAATTTCGGCGGCGAGATCCTGGTCGTCGGTCTCGGCTGCGAGAAACTCGCGCCCGAGCGGCTGGTGCCGGAAGGCGTCAGTGACGCGATCGTGCGGATGCAGGACGAAGCCTTCGACGGCTTTGGCGCGATCGTCGATGCCATCATGACCCAGGCCGAAGCCCGCCTGAAGGTTCTCAACACCCGCACGCGCGAGACTTGCCCAGCCTCCGATCTCGTGATCGGCCTGCAATGCGGCGGCAGCGATGCGTTCTCCGGTGTGACCGCCAATCCGGCCGTCGGCTTCGCCGCGGATCTTCTGGTGCGCGCCGGCGCGACCGTGATGTTCTCCGAGGTGACCGAAGTGCGCGATGCGATCCAGCTCCTGACCCGCCGCGCGGTCAATGAGGACGTCGGCCGTGCGCTGATCCGCGAGATGGCGTGGTACGATGCCTATCTGGCCCGCGGCGGTGCCGATCGCAGCGCCAACACGACGCCTGGCAACAAGAAGGGCGGGCTCGCCAACATCGTCGAGAAGTCGCTGGGCTCGATCGTCAAATCGGGCTCCGGTCCGATCACGGGCGTGCTGTCACCCGGCGAGAAGGCGCGCCAGAAAGGCATGCTGTTTGCGGCGACGCCCGCCAGCGATTTCATCTGCGGCACGCTGCAGCTCGCCTCCGGCATGACCTTGCAGGTGTTCACAACCGGCCGCGGCACGCCCTATGGCCTTGCGGCCGCGCCCGTCATCAAGGTCGCGACCCGCAGCGAGCTGGCGCGGCGCTGGAAGGACCTGATCGATTTCGACGCCGGTTGCATCGCGACCGGCGACAAGACGATCGAGGAAACCGGCTGGGACCTGTTCCGCCTGATCCTCGACGTCGCCAGCGGCCGCACCAGGCCGTGGTCGGATCGCTGGGGCATCCACAACGATCTCACGCTGTTCAATCCTGCGCCGGTGACCTAGAGACACAGGCGACGCCACGCCGCCGGCATTCCGGAACAGAAAAGCCCGCCGCGACATCGTCAGCGGCGAGCTTTTGCCGTTCTCGGCGAGATGTCCCGATCAACCATCAGTCGTCGTGATGGATGACGGTCTTGCTGCGGTTGCCCATATCGTCTTGCTTCTTGATCACCGTGGTGCGGTCATGCGGCTCGCGCTCCTTGATGACGGTGCGGTCACGATCGCGATGTTCGGGCGCCTGGCCCACCGTCACTCCGGCACCGACCGGCCCGACACGAACACCGACATCATCAGCAAAGGCAGGCGCGGCGAGCGCGCCGACCATGGCCGCGGCAAACAGGTATTTCTTCATGTCTCTCCTCCACACTCTGCGAGTGGTGGAAAACGTCGAACGCGACGAACCGTTCCTGCGCAGGTTGCGCTGCAGCTCAGGGGAACCCGCTGAACGGACATTCACGTGTGTGGCGAAATGCTCATGTTCCACGCGTTGAATAGCCGGAATTGCTGCCCCACGTCCTCCGTAACAGGAGGACATCTCATGAAGCAGTCGCAGCATTTTCTCGACAATGCGGACAATTGCGCGCAGCTTGCCGAACGCGCCACCGACGAGCCGACCTTCAATCGCTACAAGCGGATGGAAGCAGCCTGGCGTGCATTGGCACGAGAGCAGGATTGGCTCGACGGCGAAACGTCACCCGCCGACGCTCCCGCTGCGGAGGCGCGGCGCGCCCGAGGCGCCGCCTGATGACGATTTAACCTCAACTCGCCGCGCTTTAGTCCGTGCTCCTCTGGCGTTGCCAGCGCAGCAGATAGGCCTGCAGGCGCCAGATGATCGTCGACAGCACGACACCGACCAGCATCAGCACCACGACGGCCACCATCATGCCCGAGGCTTCGCCCCGTGCCTCCGACTCGATGATCAGCCGGCCGATGCCGCGTTCGGCGCCGATGAACTCGCCGACGATCACGCCGATCAGCGCGAACGAGATCGCCGGTGTCAGCGAGGCGAACACCCAGGCCATGGTCGAGGGGATCACCACCGTGCGGGTGATCTGCCATTCCGAGGCGCCGAGCAGCCGCGCGGCGTTGGTGAACCCCTCGTCGATCGAGCGCGCGCCTTCGAAGGTGTTGAAGAACACCAGGAAGACCACGACGATCCAGGAGGTCACGATCTTGGACATATCGCCGATCCCGAACGCCAGCACGATGATCGGCGCCAGCGCGATCCGCGGGATCGAATTCACCGCGGTGATGAAGGGCTGAAAGATCGCACTCAGGCGGTCGGAGCGTCCCAGCACGAGCCCGGCGACGAAGCCGGAGGTCACGCCCGCGATGAAGCCGAAGAAGGTGTTCTTCAGCGTCACCGCGGTCGCGGCCCAGAGATTGTTCTCGTTGCGCGCCAGACATTTTGCGAAGTCGCCGTTCAGCCAGCCGTTGAAGGTGCCGAGCTTCGAGGTGAGGCAGCTCTGGATCAGGAAATTGTCAGCTATCATCGACGGCTTCGATATGAAGTAGGGATCGAGCAAATCCGGTACCAGCCACGGCAGCCTGCCATGCAGGTCGTAGCCCCATTGCCAGACCGACAGCACCACGATGCAGATCAGCGCCTGCCATGCGACCGTGTTCAGCGTGCTGAAGCCTCTCATGCGCTGCGGCCCTTGACGAATTCCTCTCCGAGCGAGTGCCAGATGTGCTGGAACAGCTCGGCATAGCGTGGGGTCTCGCGCACCTTCACCGCGTCACGGGGCCGCGCGAAGTCGACCTCGAACATGTCCTTGATGCGGCCCGGCCGCGCCGAGAACAGGATGATACGGTCGGCCAGCGTCAGCGCCTCGCCGAGATCGTGGGTGACGAACAGCACCGTCTGCTGCTCGCGCTCCCAGATCCTGAGCAGCACCTCGTGCATGTCGATCTTGGTGTGGGTGTCGAGCGCGCCGAACGGTTCGTCCATCAGGAGGATCTGCGGCTCGACGATCAGGGTCCGCATCAGCGCCACGCGCTGGCGCATGCCGCCCGACAGCGCCGACGGGTAAGCGCTTTCGAATCCCTTGAGGCCCGCTTGCGCGACGCATTCCGCGATACGCTCCTTCCGTTCATGAGCCGCGACGCCAGCCAGTTCCAGCCCATAACCGATATTGTCGGCGATGCTCCGCCACGGAAACAGCGTGTCGCGCTGGAACACATAGCCTACATTGGACGTCGCCTTGCCGGCGACGACGCGCTTGCCGTCGATCAGGACGTCCCCGCCGCTCGGCCGGATCAGCGAGGCGATCATGTTGAGCACGGTGCTCTTGCCCGAGCCCGACGGCCCCAGCAGCGCGACGAATTCGCCGCGCCGCACGTCGAACGAGACGTTGCGGACCGCCTCGATCGTGGTCTTCGCGAGCTGGAACGACTTGCTCAGCCCTTTGACCTCGACCCGCCTTGTATCCGGCGGCCGCGGCTGCGGCGCTGCGCTGGTCGCGAGCGCGCTCAACCCGGATAGGCCTTTCGCGCCGCCTCGATGAGGCTCGTGTTGACGACGTCCTCGATCTTGAGCGGCTTGATGCCGGTCATCTCGCGAAACCAGACCTTTTCGCCCCGCGCAAAGCCCGCAGCGTCGATCGTGCCATCATAGTCCGCGACCTTCTGGATCGCCGATATCTCGAGCAGGTTGGCCTCGCGCGAGGTGCTGCCGACATAGGGCTCGATGGTGTCGTAGATCTCGGTCGGCTTATGGGCCTTGATCCATTGCGCGGCCCGCCACAAGGCGGTGACGTAGGCTTGCATCTTGGCCGGATCCTTGTCGATCGTCGCCTGCAGCGTGAAGTGCGCTGTCACCGGTACCTTGCCGCCGATATACTTGTTCCAGATCGTCTCGTCGGTGCCGTCGAACAGCAGCTCGCCCCAACCCTGCTGCTGGGCTTCATTGAGCAGCGACAGCGAAGAGACGAGGATGTCGACCTGCTTCGACTTCAGCGATCCCAGCATGGTGTCGACATTGCCGGTGCCGATCCAGGTCACCTTGTCGTCGAGTCCCATGGCTTCCATGTAGTAGGACGACCAGACATGGTTGGTGCCACCGAGCGAGGACACCGAGACGATCGGCTTGCGGCCGTCGGGCCGCTTCCACTGTGTAAACGCCTCCAGCGTGTTGATGCCCTGGTCCTTCAAGTCCTTGCGGAGGATGAACATCACGGAGTTCGACCTCGTATCCACGGGCAGCAGGATGCGGGCGGCGCGGCCGTGATTGGTCAGTTGCATCGGATGGGTGACGTCACCTATGCCGATATCGCCTTGCGATGATGCTATGATCTCGCGGGTCTTCACGCCGCTGCCACCCTGGATGAGCTTGCAGTCGAGCCCGGCCTCCTTGAAATAGCCGATACGGTCGGCGACGAATTGCGTCTGATAGACCGGCACCGCGACCGGATAGATCACGCGACCCGGAATCGCGTCGGCCCATGCGTGCCTGCTCGCAAGAGCCGTGCCGCTCGCGGCGATCACCGTCAATGCCGAACGCCTGGAGATGCGAGCCATCACGCGTGCTCCCTGGCCGAGACCCTGTCGAGCGCGCTCAGCACCGCATCGCCCATCTCGACGGTCGAAAGCTTCTTCGTGCCGGCCTCGGCAATGTCGGCGGTCCGCGCGCCCGAGGCGAGCGCGGTCTGCACCGCCTTCTCGAGGAGGTCAGCATCATCGGGGCGGTTCAATGTCAGGCGCAGCATCATCGCCACGCTCAGGATCGAGCCGAGCGGATTGGCGATGCCGCGCCCCGCGATGTCGGGCGCGCTGCCATGCACCGGCTCGTACAGCGCCTTGCGCCGGCCGTAGCGGTCGACCGGGCCGAGCGAGGCCGACGGCAGCATGCCGAGCGAACCCGAGGCCATCGCCGCACAATCGGACAGGATGTCGCCGAAGATGTTGCCGGTCACTATCACGTCGAACTGCCGCGGCTCGCGCACGATCTGCATCGCGGCATTGTCGACATAGAGATGCGTCAGCTCGACGTCGGAGAATTCGTCCCTGTGCAGCGCGATCACCTCCTCGCGCCAGACCACGCTGGTCTCCAGCACATTGGCCTTGTCGACCGAGCAGACCTTGCCGCGCCGCGTCCGCGCCAGCTCGAACGCCGACCGCGCCACGCGGCGGATCTGGTTGGTGGTGTATTGCTCGGTGTTGAAGCCGCGGCGCTGGCCATCCGGCAAAGTCTCGATGCCGCGCGGCTCGCCGAAATAGATGCCGCTGGTCAGTTCGCGGATGATGACGAAATCGACGCCGTCGAGCACCTCCGCCTTGAGCGGCGCAGATGCCGCAAGCGCAGGACTAGCCACGATCGGCCGCAAATTGGCGTAGAGATCGTATTTGCTGCGCAGGCCCAGCAGGCTGCCTGCCTTGCGCGCCGCCGCCGGCACCTCCTTGGTCTCGGGGCCACCGGTCGCGCCCCACAGGATCGCGTCGGCCTCGTCCATCGCCTCGGCAGTGTCTTCCGGCAGCACCTTGCCGGTTGCGAGATAGGGGATCAGCCCATATTGCGCCTCGCGCAGCGTCATCGGCGCGCCGCGCTTGGCAGCGAACCAGTCGAGCACCCGGCGCGACTGCGCCGTAACCTCGGGACCGATGCCCTCGCCGCCGACCACGGCGACCTTGATCATGTTGGATTGCGTGCTCATGCCGATGTCCTTGCAAGGTGAATCCAGGGGCGCGCCGCGCGGTCGGAGGCCTGGAAGGCGCGGATCTCGTCATCGCGCATGAGCGTCAGCGCGACCTCGTCGAGCCCCTGCAACAGTCCCTCTCGCCGCCGCGGATCGATCTCGAAGGAATGGCGCTGGCCCGACGGCGAGACGATGGTCTGCGTCTCCAGATCGATCGAGACCTTGCCCGCGCCCTGCGTCGCCTCGATATCGGCGGCGAGTGAATCGACGATCCTCTTGTCGACGACGACAGGCAAAATTCCGTTCTGGAAGCAGTTGGCGAAGAAGATGTCACCGAAGCCGGAGCCGATGACGGCGCGGATGCCCATCTCCTGCAGCGACCACACCGCGCCCTCGCGCGACGAGCCGCAGCCGAAATTCGGCCCCGTGACCAGGATCTCCGCCTGCCGGTATGGTTCGCGGTTGAGGATGAAATCGGGATTCTCGGAGCCGTCGGGAAGATAGCGCAGCGAGCCGAACGCCCATTTACCGAGCGTGCCGCGCACGGAATTGCCGACCAGCCGCTCGATGCGGATGATCACGTCGGTATCGATATTGCCGCGCATGATCGGCGCAGCCGTCGCGGTGAGCTTGTTGAACGGTTGCGGCATCCCTAGCGCCCCATCATCCTGACGTCAGTGATCGCGCCGGCGATGGCGGAGGCCGCGGCGCTCGCCGGGCTTGCCAGATGCGTCCGCGCGCGGGGGCCCTGGCGGCCGACGAAATTGCGGTTCGAGGTCGAGACCGAGCGCTGCCCGGGCGCCACCACTTCGCCATTGGCGGCAAGGCACATCGAGCAGCCGGGTTCGCGCCATTCGAAACCGGCCTCGGTGAATATCTTGTCGAGCCCTTCGGCGACAGCCTCGCGCTTGATGGTCTCCGAGCCCGGTACCACCCAGGCGCGGACACCGGCGGCGACCTTGCGGCCACGCGCCACTTCGGCCGCGGCGCGCAGGTCGCTCAGCCGGCTGTTGGTGCAGGAGCCGATGAACACCCAGTCCACCGGCGTGCCCGCGATCGGCGCACCGGCTTGCAGGCCCATATACTCCAGCGCCGTCTCGATCGCGGCACGACGTGCGGGATCGTCGACCGCCCCGGGATCGGGAATCCGGCCGTCGACGCCGATGACATGCTCGGGACTGATGCCCCAGGTCACCTGCGGAATGATCTTTTCGACATCGATCACGACCTCGCGGTCGAACACAGCATCCGGATCGCTCGGCAATTGACGCCACGCCGTGACCGCCTGCTCCCACAGCGCGCCCTGCGGTGCATAGGGGCGGCCGCGCAGGAATTCAAACGTGGTCTCGTCGGGCGCCACCATGCCCATCTTGGCCCCGAGTTCGATCGAGAGATTGCAGATCGTGAGCCGTCCTTCGATCGGAAGATCGCGGATCGTGCTGCCGGCATATTCGACCGCATAACCGGTGCCGCCGGCGGCGCCGATGTGGCCGATCAGCGCCAGGATCATGTCCTTGGCGGTGACGCCGAGCGGCAGTTTGCCCTCGAACCGCGCGCGCAGTGTTTTCGGCCGGCGCTGGATCAGCGCCTGCGTCGCCAGCACATGGGTGAGCTCGCTCGACCCGATGCCGAAGGCGAGCGCGCCGAGGCCGCCATGGGTGCAGGTGTGGCTGTCGCCGCAGACGATGGTGACACCGGGCAGGCTCAAGCCGAGCTCGGGCCCGATCACATGGACGATGCCCTGGCCGGGCTGATCGACATCGAACATCGTGATGCCGCTCGCCGCCGTCTCGGCCCGGAGCGCGGCCAGCAGGTCCTGCCCGATCTTGCTGGTCCCGGCCCGGCCATGTGCCGTGGAGATGGCGTGATCGGGCGTCGCAAAGGTCAGCTCGGGATTATGGACCTTGAGGCCACGGCTCTTGAGGTCGAGCAGGCCGCGCGAGCCGCCGAGATCGTGCAGCAGATGGCGGTCGACATGCAGGAGATCGGTGTCTTCGCTCAAGCGGGCAATGACATGCTGGTCCCAGATCTTGGCCAGCATCGTACGACCGGTCTTTTCCAAGACAGTCCTCCCTCTGCGTTCTTGCGGCAGCGGCACTCGCCGCCGATCACCGCTTTTGACGCGGCTTCGCTTGGGGGCATCAAATCACGATCGCCGCCCACCCCGCCAGAGCGGAGTGGCGAACATGACATCGCGGGAGGGCTGCGCTTGTGCAGCTTGACAAAAGCAGTAGCCCGGATGGAGCGAAGCGCAATCCGGGCTACTGAAACGTTCCGGACTACTCCGGTCCAAACTCGCTCAGCTCGCCAGCGCCTCTTCCGGCATCACGACCGACAGATGCTGGCTCTCGGCGACGGCGCGGTTGGTGATGCGGCCGCGATGGACGTTGAGGCCGGCGCGCAGATGCGGGTCCTCGACCAGCGCGCGCAGCCCCTTCGACGCCAGCGCGAGGCCGAACGGCAGGGTGGCGTGGTTGAGCGCGTGGCTCGAGGTGACGGGCACCGCGCCCGGCATGTTGGCGACGCAGTAGTGCACGATGTCGTCGACCAGATAGGTCGGGGCCTGGTGCGTGGTCGGCTTCGAGGTCTCGAAGCAGCCGCCCTGGTCGATCGCGACATCGACCAGCACCGCGCGCCGCTTCATGATGCCAAGCTGCGCCCGCGAGACCAGCTTTGGCGCGCTGGCGCCGGGCACCAGCACGGCACCGATCACGACGTCGGCGGCGACGATCTCCTGCTCGATCGCCTCCAGCGTGGCATAGCGGGTGCGGACCCGCCCGAGGAAGATGTCATCGAGCACGCGCAGCCGCGGCAACGAGCGGTCGAGGATCGTGACTTCGCTGCCGAGCCCGGCTGCCATGCGCGCCGCGTGCGTGCCGACTACTCCGCCGCCGATGATCGCAACCCGCGCCGGCGGCACGCCCGGAACGCCGCCGAGCAGCTTGCCCATGCCGTCGGCGGACTTGCGCAGCGCCGCGCCTGCGGCCTCGATCGCAAGCCGGCCGGCGACCTCGCTCATCGGCGCCAGCAGCGGCAGCCCGCCATGCGCATCGGTGACGGTCTCGTAGGCGATCGCGGTGCAGCCGGAGGCGATCAGCCCCGTGGTCTGGGGAACGTCGGGGGCGAGATGCAGATAGGTAAAGAGGATCTGGCCTTCGCGCAGCCGCGTCCATTCGGATGGCTGCGGCTCCTTCACCTTCACGATCATGTCGCCGACGGAGAACACCTCTTCGGCAGTGTCGACGACCGCAGCGCCGGCCAGCCGGTACGCGTCGTCGCCGGCGCCGATGCCCTCGCCGGCCCCTTGCTGGACCACGACCTGATGGCCGTGCGCCACATACTCCCGGACCGAGGCCGGCGTCAGTCCGACGCGATATTCCTCGACCTTGATCTCCTTCGGCACCCCGACGCGCATGGTCCGCTCCCTTGATTGAATGCTTCCGCTATCTCCGAGGCTAATCCTCGTCAGGTGGCGTTTCTCAGCGAATTCCGTCTTGCCCACATCCGGTTACGCTCATATCCTTCGCACAAGGCGAGAAAAATAGAGGAAAGCTGCGTGGACGGTCTCGATCGCATCGACTCGCGAATCCTTGCCGAGCTGGTCTCGGACGCCCGCGCCAGCCAGATCGAGCTCGCCGAGAAGGTCGGGCTGTCGCCAACCGCATGCGCCCGGCGGATCCGCCATCTCGAGGAGACCGGCGTCATCCGCGGCTATCGCGCCGATCTCGAGCCGACCGCGCTTGGCCTGGTGACGACAGTCGTGGTCACCATCACGCTGGAAAAGCAGAGCGAGGATTATCTCGCGGCCTTCGAGGCCGCGATCGCGCGCTGCCCCGATGTCGTGTCGTGCCATTTGATGTCGGGCAGCGACGATTATCATCTGCAGGTCATTGCCCGCGACATCGCCGACTTCGAGCGCATCCACAAGCAGCATCTGTCACGGATGCCGGGCGTCGCCCGCATTCATTCCAGCTTCGCGATGCGCGAGGTGGTCCGCCGCACCATTCCGGAAACCGCGCTGCGCGGCTGACAATCAGGTCGGGTTGCGGCTCGCGCGCGGCCACATCCGCGCCAGCGTCTCGTCCTTCTTCACGACGACATGCCAGAGCGTCGCGGCGATGTGCAGTGCGACCGCGAGATAGACCAGATAGGCGAGCGCGCCGTGCGCGACCTCGCCGGCATGCTCGACCGTTTGATTGTGCGCGAACAGGCGCGGCCAGCTGAAGGTCCAGAAATACCGCAGGGAATAGCCGCCTGCCGACGAGAACATGTAACCCGTGACCGGCATGATGAAGAGGATGGCGTAGAGCGCCCAGTGATTGAGCCGCGCCGCGATCCGCACCATTGGCGAGAACGACCCCGGCCCCTGTGGCGCTGACGTCGCAAGCCGCACCATCAGCCGGAGGATCGCCAGGAAGAACAACGACACTCCGAGCGACTTGTGCACTTCAAGCAGTTCACGCCGGGGCGACGTTCCCGGGGCCTGCAGCCCGCAATATAACCCGATCAGCATCGCGGCGATGAACAGGATCGCGGTCGCCCAATGGATCCTGCGCAACAACGGATCGTAGCTGGTCGTCACTTCCGTTGTCACAATCGCCTTCGGGCCGGGTTCACGAAGGCCGTGAGTAGATGATCGCGCCTTCTCTGCCTACCGGGCAAAACATCAGCTTCGATCACAATCGCGAAGACGGACGGCCAATGTGACACGGCCTCCACGCCGCCCCCGCACACAGATTTTTTAGTCGTGATCCCCCATCTTTTGTGACAGAATTACTACGATCCAATGTCAATTCGGTTACACGCGGAGCGGTGAATGAGCATGGAGTGGCGGGCACGGCCGGTTTCGCTGGCCTGGTCGAATCCGGTGGTCCGCTGGTGGGGCCTGTTAACCTTGGTGAGCGGCGCCAACATCGCGGTGTGGTTCGCGCTGTATCGCCAGTTCGACGAGCAGGCCAAGGGCACCCTGAGCAGCACCTCCGGCATCGGCCTGATGCTGCTGCTCTGCGCAGCCTATGTGTTCGGCTGCGCGTTCCGCTCGGTGCTGCCGCGCGCCGACGTCCAACGCATCTGCCTGTTCGACACCTGGCTGTCGAGCGTCGCCGTCGGTCGCACCGTCGCGACGATCGCCGAGATGTGCTTCGCCGCGCAATGGGCGATGTTCCTCTATCAGCTCGGCAACATGACCGGCGCCGAGACCACCGTGACCATCGCCTGGATCATCGTGCCGTTGATCCTGATCGCGGAATGCTTCTCCTGGTACGCTGTGCTGACCACCCACTATCTCGGCAACGCGATCGAGAACTCGATCTGGGCCGTCGTCTTCTTCCTGATCGGGATCGCGCTGTGCCGGCTGTTGCCGGAGTTCTCCGGTCCGGTGCGCTGGGCCTTCATCGTCGCCATCGTCGGAATCGCGGGCTATCTCGCCTTCCTGATGACCATCGACGTTCCGATGTATCTGAACCGCTGGCGCGCCGAGCTCGCCGCCGGCGGCACGCTGCTGCACCCGCTGGACGGCCTGCGCGACGTCAGCACGCGCTGGGTCGTGACCCACGACATCGCCGAATGGCGGGAAGAGATCGCCTGGATGTCGCTCTATTTCAGCATGGCGGTCTGGTCATCACTGGCAATCTGCGTCGGCTATTCGCTCGAGGATCAACTGCCGCGCTACCGCACCGAGCCGGCGATCGTCAGTACGGCGCCGGCGATCGTCAGCACGACGCCGGGGATCGTCAGCACGACGCCGGGGATCGTCAGCACGCTATCTCCGGCGCAGCACACCGCGACGGCCGAAACGGCACCAGCCCGCCGGAACTGATCCATTGCCGGGGATGGGCTTTCGGGGTAAAGCCTCGGGCCCGATCCACTACGGTATCCGATGCCCCGCATCACCATTGTCGAAACCGGCCTCCTCGGTCCGCGGCTCCGCGAGCGCCACGGCACCTTTCCGGAGATGTTTCAGCGGATGATTGGCGCCGCTGATGCGTCGGTCGAATCCGACGTCGTGAGCCTCGCCAATGGCGAGACGCTTCCGGATCCCGCAGGGCTCGATGCAATCCTGATCACCGGCTCGGCCGCCGGCGTCTACGACGATTTCGACTGGATCGCGCCGCTCGAGGATTTCGTGCGCGCCGCCCATGACGGGAGCATCCCGATGGCCGGCATCTGCTTCGGCCATCAATTGATCGCGCAGGCGCTCGGCGGCACCGTGCGCAAGTCGGACAAGGGCTGGGGCATCGGACGTCACGTGTATCGGCTGGCGCCCGACAATGGGCTGCTCGCGGGCGAGGCAGTCGCCGTCGTCTGCTCGCATCAGGACCAGGTGATCGCGCCGCCGGCATCGGCGCGCACCATCATGTCGTCGGACTTCACGCCGCATGCCGGATTGCTCTATGCCAACGGCACCACGCTGTCGGTGCAGCCGCACCCGGAATTCGACGCGGACTTCGGCTACGCGCTGTGTGAGCTGCGCGAAGGCGTCGCGCCCGATGCGGTGGTTGCGACCGCCAGGGCATCGCTCGCCGACCCGCTCGACCACGACAAACTAGGTGGCGCGATCACTCGCTTCCTCACGCGCCGGCGCGGATGAAATGCGACAGCGTCGGCCGCTCAGCTCATGCTGCCCGGCATGAAGCAGCGCACGCGCGGATGGCCGTCGATATAGTGTTTCCACACCATTGTTCGTCCGACCTTGTTCGGCTCGGTCACCACGGCCTCATCCGGCACCACCACCCACTCGTCGTCGAGATGCACGCGATAATGCCCATGATCGGACTCCCAATCCGGATCGGCGACGAAGTAACCGTCGGCGTCCGAACAGCACGGTCCGAAGTCGCTGTGCAGGCTCTCGAACCAGGATTTGAGCGGGGAATTGGCGTAGCGGCCATCGTCACGCGCCAGCGTCGGTGATGCCAGCCACATCGTGCCGAGCAGCAATGCCGCACGCGTGATGGCGTGCATGGTGTTGTCTCCGCGGTTGGCTTCGGCCGCGGGTGCCAACGTCGCCTGGACGCCCGCCGCACGACTGCGGCAGACGATCGCATGACGAGTCAGCGCCCCAGCCACCTCAGCACAAGGTATGCAAGAGCGGCGCCAAACTGCATTCCGGGAGACTACTGTCGACGAAAGTATCGCGTGCGGTTTCCGTTTCGCAGCCGCTCGCGAAGGCAAGGTGCGCCTCCGGTTGATCGTCGCCGCGGAATCGGGTCAGCCGCTGGCGGCAACGCCTGGGCTCGTGACGTCATCGCCTGCGTGTTGCCGCAGCAGCCGTGACGACACTTGCAGGGCGCAATCGACGAAGCGGCGTGCCAGCACCGAGGCGTCGGCGGCGCGCATGCCGACCAGCAGCCGGCTCTCGGCATCCGGCGTGTCCAGCGGCTTGGCGACGACGTTGGCTACGCCGGCATCCTGGTAGCAGGACGGCAGGATCGAGAGCCCGATCCCCGCCGCAACCAGGCTCAGTACGGTGCGCAGCTCATGCGCCTCCTGCACCATGCGCGGCGCAAAGCCGGCACGCCGGCACAGCATCGCGGCCTGATCGCCGGCGCCGCAGCCGCTATCCGCCATGCCGACGAATTCGTAGTCCGCGAGATCGGCCACATTCAATTTCCCGGGCCGGCCGGCCAGCGGATGATGCGTCGGCAGGAACACCATCATCCGGTCGTGCCAGATGTTGTGGACCTGCAAGTCCGCCCCCGCCCTGAAATCGAGCGGCGGGCGCATGATCGCGACGTCGAGCTCGGCGTCGGCGAGCGCCTGGAGCTGCTTGGCGGTCGACATGTGCCGCAGCTCGATTCGCACCTTCGGATAGAGCGTGCGGAAAGTCCGGAACAGCTCGGCGAACATGTCGAGCATCGGGACCGAGCCAGTGAAGCCGACACGGACCACGCCGGCCTCGCCGCGGGCCGCACGCCGCACCGTCTCCGACGCCAGGTCAAGCTCGCCGACGGCGCGCCGCGCATGCTCGAGCAGCAGCTTGCCGGCCTGGGTGAGTTCCACGGCCCGGCGGGTCCGCGCCAGAAGCTGCGTCCCGAGTTCGTCCTCCATCGCCTTGATCTGGGTGCTCAGCGGCGGCTGGCTGACATGCAGGCGCCTGGCGGCGCGGCTGAAGGAAAGCTCCTCGGCCACCGCGATGAAATAGCGAAGCTGCCTGTAGTCCATCGCTTATTCCGATTCCCTATAAGTGAGGGGTCAAACAGGTATTTGACCTCTCCGGATCGTTTCCCGATCCTGGTGCCAAATGACCTGTCCTCCAAGGGGACGACACGGGGAGACGCGCGAAAGATGCCAGAGATTGCAGCCGTGAGGCGCGGCGTTCGGGGCCGATCAGCCATGCGAAATCGGAGCGGGCGCTAGATGTCCGTGTTCCGCGTTCTCGTCACCGGCGACAACCTCGCCCCCGCAGCCGTCAGTATCCTGAAGGACATTGGCGCCGAAGTCGTGCTGATGCCAGGCACGATCACGCCCGAACGCATCGCAGCCGAAATGGCCGGCGCTCCAACGCAGGCGGTGCTGATGCGCGGCAATCCGCTGATATCGGCTGACGTCATCGCCGGCAATCCGCATCTGCGGGTGATCGCCAAGCACGGCGCCGGGATCGACAGCGTCGACGTCGAGGCCGCGACGAGGCGGCGCGTTCCTGTGATGGTGGCGGGCGACGCCAACGCGCCTGCCGTCGCCGAGCATACGATCGCCCTGATCCTTGCGCTCGGCCGCGACATCGTCAGCCTCGACGCTCGCACCCGTGCCGGCGCGTGGGAACGCCCGACCTATCGCGGCCGCGAGGTCCGTGGCCGCACGCTCGGCCTGATCGGCTTCGGCCGCATCGCCCGCCATGTCGCACGCACGGCCACCGCGCTCGGCATGACCGTGATGGCGCTCGGCCGGGACAAGGGACGCATCGACCCGGCACTGGCGAGCGAAGCCAAGGACCTCGATGAACTGCTCGCCGTCTCCGACATCGTGAGCCTGCATGCTCCGCTGACCGAGGCGACACGCGGCATCATCAATGCCGAGCGCATTGCCGCAATGAAGCCGGGCGCCATCCTGATCAACACTGCGCGCGGTGCGCTTGTCGACGAGGATGCGCTGCGCGCGGCGCTGGAGAGCGGACACCTCGCCGGCGCCGGTCTCGATACGCTGGCGGAGGAGCCGCCCGCGAAAGACCGGCCGATCCTGCAAGCGCCGAACCTGATCGTGACGCCGCACATATCGGCCCAGACCGGCGCGGCGATCACGCGAATGGGTGTCGAGGCGGCACGCAACATCGCGGCAGTTTTGACGCAAGGCGACATCGATCGCGCCAACGTGGTGAACCCGGCGGCACTCGATCCGCCCTGAACCCCATGAACGAACCGGCACGACAATAACAGGAACGCCGCGACACCAGGGAGAGACGAACATGACATTGGGGTGGCTGTCCAGGCTCACCGCCACCGAGCGCAAGACCTTCTTCGCCGCCTTCGGCGGGCTGGCGCTCGACTCGATGGACACCACGATCTACGCGCTGGTGACGCCGGCGCTGATCGCAACGCTTGGCCTGTCGCGCCCGGACGCGGGCATCCTCGCCTCGTCATCGCTGATCGGCACCGCCATCGGCGGATGGATCGCCGGCATCGCGGCCGACAGATTCGGCCGGGTGCGCGTGCTCCAGTTCACCATCCTGCTGGTGGCGCTGTCGACCTTTGCCGCCGCCTTCGCCAACGGCTTCTGGTACATGCTGGTCGCGCGCGCCATCCAGGGCATGGGCTATGGCGGCGAGGCCGCGGTCGGCGCCGTGCTGGTGGCCGAGGTGGTCACGTCAGGCATGCGCGGCCGCGTCGCCGCAGCGATCCAGAGCGGCTATGCCGTCGGCAACGCGCTGTCGGTCGCGCTGTTTCCGGTGATCTTCGGCTTTCTGTCGCAGGACATGGCCTGGCGGGTCTTCTTCGCGATCGGCGTGCTGCCGGCACTGCTCGTCTTCTTCGTTCGCCGCTTCGTGCCGGAATCCGCGATCTTCGCCGAGCAGGCCGGAACGCGTAACGCGACGTCTGACGGCAGCGCATTCTGGACCATCTTCACCGGCGAGCATCTGTTCAAGACCCTGGTCGCGACCTTCTTCACCACGGGCACGCTCGGCGCCGCCTATGTGATGATCACCTGGCTGCCGACCTATTTGCAGACCGGGCTGCATCTGCCCGTCGCCCACGCCGCAGGCTATCTCGGCGTCAACATCTTCGGTTCGTTCGTCGGCCCGATCGCCTTCGGTCTGCTTGCCGACCGCCTCGGCCGCCGCAAGAGCTTCATGCTGTTCCTGGTCTGCCAGGCGCTCAATGTCGCCGCCTACACCCAGTTGCCGATCGGCCAGAACATCACGATCGTGCTCGGCTTCTTCCTCGGCGCGCTGCAGGCAGGGCTCGCGTCCGGCCTGATGCCGACCTTCGCCGAATTGTTTCCGACCTCGATCCGCGCCAACGGTGCCGGCTTCGGCCTGAGCGCCGGCCGCGGCCTTGGCTCGATCGTGCCCGCGACCGTCGGGATCCTCTCGACCCGGATGCATCTCGGCGACGCGATGGCGCTCTGCGCGATCTGCGGCTATGCGGCGGCGTTTTGTGCTGCTTTTATGCTGCCGGAGCAGCAGGGCATCGATCTCAGAACGATGGCCACGGAGCCATCCGCAAGCGAATCCGAACGCCCATCCCATGATAATGGAGCAGGGCGCGTCGAGATCATCCGAATGGAGAAGGCCAAGCCATGATCATCGATTGTCACGGACATTACACCACCGAACCATCCAAGCTGCACGTGTTCCGCGACAAGCAGCTTGCCGGCCTCGCCGACAGGACGCGGCGCCCGCTCACCACCAATCTCGGCATCACCGACGACGAGATCCGTGCCAGCGTCGAGGGCGCGCAGCTCAAACTGCAGAAGGAGCGTGGCACCGACGTCACCATCTTCTCGCCGCGGGCCTCCGGCATGGCGCATCACGTCGGCAAGGAAGCGACCAGTGTCGAATGGACCAAAATCTGCAACGACCTCGTGCATCGGGTCTGCACCCTGTTTCCCGGCAATTTCGTTCCGGTCTGCCAGCTGCCGCAAAGTCCCGGCGTGCGGCCGGACAACTGCATCGGCGAGCTGGAGCGCTGCGTCAACGAGCTCGGCTTCGTCGGCTGCAACCTCAATCCGGACCCAGCCGGCGGCTACTGGTGCGATCCGCCCCTGACCGACGAATGGTGGTTCCCGCTGTATGAGAAGATGGTCGAGCTCGACGTGCCGGCGATGGTCCATGTCTCCTCGTCCTGCAATCCCTGCTTCCACGGCACCGGCGCGCATTACCTGAACGGCGACACCACCGCCTTCATGCAGTTCCTGACCTCCGATCTGTTCAAGCGCTTCCCGACGCTGCGCTTCGTCATCCCGCATGGCGGCGGCGCGGTGCCCTATCACTGGGGCCGCTATCGCGGCCTGGCGCAGGACATGAAGCGACCGCCGCTCAACGAGCTCCTTTTGAAGAACGTGTTCTTCGACACCTGCGTCTATCACCTGCCCGGCATCGAGCTCCTGACCAAGGTGATCCCGGTCGAGAACATCCTGTTCGCGTCGGAGATGGTCGGCGCGGTCCGCGGCATCGATCCGGAGACCGGCCATCACTTCGACGACACCCGCCGCTACATCGACGCGCTTTCCCTGAGCGCGGCAGACAAGGCCAAGATCTTTGAAGGCAACGCGCGCCGCGTCTATCCCCGCCTCAACGCCCATCTCGACCGCCGCGCGCAGTAAACCCACGGTCAAGCAGAACCCCGGAGAAAACCGATGGCCACAGGATTTGCAATTCACAAGGCGAAGTGGAAAGTCCCGCCCGAAACAGTCGCGCAGTACCGCACCCTGCCCGTCGCCAATATCAGCGACGTGATGTCTCGGATCGCCGGCACCAACCGGCTGCGGCCGATGCACGCCGGCGGCTGGCTCGGCGGCCCTGCGCTCACCGTCAAGACCAGGCCGGGCGACAATCTGATGGTGCACAAGGCGATCGATCTCGCCGAGCCCGGCGACGTGATCGTGGTCGATGCCGGCGGCGTGCTGGTCAACGCCATCATCGGCGAGATCATGTCGACGCTCGCCGAGAAGAAGGGCGTCGCGGGCTTCGTGATCGACGGCTCGATCCGCGATGCCGGTGCGATCCGCGCCGGATCGTTCCCGGTGTTCGCCGCCGGCGTCGCGCATCGCGGCCCCTACAAGGACGGCCCCGGCGAGATCAATTGCGCAATCTCGATCGACGGCATGATCGTCGAGCCGGGCGACCTCATCGTCGCCGATGACGATGGCGTGCTGTGCGTGCCCTATTCGGAGGCTGCGGAGATATGCAAGCTGACGCAGGCCAAGAAGGCCACGGAGGAGAAGGCCATCCAGCAGATCCTGGCCGGAACTCCCGACCGCCGCTGGGTCGACGAGACCCTTCAGCGGTTGGGTTGCGAGTACAAGGACTGATGTTGCCGTTTTAGCGGCCGAAGAACAGCGGGGACTGGCCGGGCAGCAGCGGCGAATTGATGTCGCTGTCCATGCGCTCCGAACCCGACTGCACGAACGTGGCTCCGAGTTGCAGCGTGACATTCGACGTCGGCCGGAATTCGAGGCCCGCACGCGCGGCAAAACCGGCGGGAACGCTGGAGCTTGAGCTGAAGGGCGCAAGCGGGCCGCCCGCGCCGGGCGGATTGTACCTCAGGCTGTCGAAGCCGGCGAAGAACGTGACGGGCATGTCGCCCGCGCCCTTGAAGTTGTAGCCGACCTGCGCGCCGTCATACGAGTAGTTGCCGAAGGCGCCGTTCAGACCGAGACCACCGCGCTCGCCGGCGCCAAACCAGCCGGTCGGAAGATTGCTGCTCAGATAGGAGAAGCCGCTGCCACCCTGGCCGTTGCCGGCGTCGAAGCCTGGAAAGTCGCCGTAGGTAGAAGAAGGCGGAGTACCGCCGAAGCCGAACAGCCCGCCGGGGAGCCAGTATCTCACCGGGCCGGACTGGGCCGAGGCGTGCTGCCCGCCGAGACAAAGCATCGCCATCACGATGGCGAGACCATATTTGCGTGCGAAAGAAGACATCCTGCCTGCCGCCAAATCTGCTTCGAATTATAACCTCCAGATATCCGGAATGCCAGTACGGCGCCCCCTGCGCGGCGCCACAATTATCGTTGTTTTGGAACATCTTGAGCCCGCGCCTGACATTGCCTGCGGACTGCCACGCTGCGTATCTTCGACGGGATTGACACGCGACCCGCAGCCACTGTTTCGAAAGGCGTGCAAGATGCCGCAGGATCTGCACTCCCTCATCTATGTCAGTCACAGCAACAGCCATGTCAGCCACGACGCGGCGGATCGGATCATCAACGATATTCTGCTGACGTCGCGGACCAGGAACGCAAGGCTCGGCGTCACCGGCGCACTGCTGTTCAGCGAAGGCTGTTTCACCCAGGTTCTCGAGGGAGACAAGAACGCGGTCGAGACCATCTATGACGCGATCCAGCGCGACATGCGCCACAGGGATGTGACCTTGCTCAGTTTCAAGCCGGCCCGTGTTCGGTATTTTTCCGAATGGTCGATGGCCTATGCGGGGATTTCAGTCGGCCCTGTCTGGACATCGAAGATCGAAGGCCTTCTCGTCAACCCGTCGGCGATTGACGGCGGCGAGCTCGGCTGCGATCTGATCGAAATGATGACCGACCTGGTTTGGCATCAGGAGCTGGATCGCCCCGCGTTTCGCGGCCCGGGCTGACGATCTTCAGTATCGCGCACGCACGCGCTGGCCGGAACTCCCCGCCGCACGCAATCTCACTCGGACTCCGCATCGCCGGCCTGCACCGCAACGACGCCCGGAATTTCCGCGATTCGCGCCGCAAGCTTCGGAATGGACCTTGTCCCGCGCACTTCCATCAGCAGCGTCACGACATCGGCGGCGCCTGATGATCCGTCGCCGGCTTCCTCGACCGGCGCGGTCTCGTCGCCCCATTCCTTGCCGTGGCCTCTCGCCTGCTGTCCGCCCGATTGCCTGCCGTGACGGTTCAGGTCCCCCTCGCCCTCGACGTTCACCCGCGACACCACAAAATCGTGCTGCGTACAGAGGGTCAGGACCTGCCGGAGCACGCCCAGTCGGCCGCGATAGGTGACGTGAATCCGGGACGGCGCCCAGCGTGATTTGGGAAGCCGGCGTTCGACGGCGGGAAGGACGGCGACGATGAACATATGACCCGCGGTGACCGCGATCGCGAGAATCGGCAGGCCCACGCCGCAGGCCATGCCAACGGCCGAGGTCAGCCAGACGGTCGCGGCCGTGGTCAGGCCGCGGACGATGTCCTTGCGCACGAAGATGACGCCGCCGCCGATGAAACCGATTCCGGTGACGATCTGCGCCGCGATGCGCGACGGATCCAGCACGATCCG
Organism: Bradyrhizobium jicamae; assembly: GCF_018130215.1. Lineage (GTDB taxonomy): Bacteria > Pseudomonadota > Alphaproteobacteria > Rhizobiales > Xanthobacteraceae > Bradyrhizobium > Bradyrhizobium jicamae_A. The sequence continues at coordinate 138,996 of NZ_JAFCKQ010000002.1, read as the reverse complement.
GTTGGCCTCGAGAATATTGGTGAAGCCGTATTTCGAGACGAGCAGGAAGAGAGCGGACGCAAACCCGACGAGCGTATAGGTGCGCAGTCCTGCGCTCTTCTGACGGATCTCGCGCTCCAGACCGATCATGGCGGAAAGGACAAACGCCAGGCCCAGCTCCCCAAGCTGGAGCCATCCCTGGCCGATCGGCTCTCCCGGCATGACACTCCCCCTCGCTTCGACGACCCGGTCCGCTTTCCGCGTTGTTCCAATCGGGAACAGCGCGGATTGTTCCGGAGCCGCCGGCATCAGGACCGGGAAAGCGGGTCGAAGCTTTGCCCCTTCGCGCCGCGCCGGGCTTGCTCAGCGGGCCCGATCCGCCGCCACGATCCCGCCGATCGCTGCGATCAGGGCCGCGTTGAAGACGTTGGGATCCTCGATCTGCGGAATGTGCCCGACGTCGCTGAGCACCTTGAGCGACGCACGCGGGACCAGCGAGCGAAAATCATTCGCCTGCGCAAGCGGGGTCACGTCATCGCGGTCACCCCAGATCATCGCAACCGGAACGGCGATCCTGGCGACCTCGGCGCGCGACGAACTCAGCGCCGCGCGGTCGGAGCCTGCGAAATAGAGCAGCCAGTCTGCGATATGGGAGGTCGTGCCGGCCACGCGCATCGGCGCCTTGAGGATATCAAGCGTGGCATCGTCGGCCGCCTGCTTCCGATAGATCAGTTTCGAGAGCAGGACATGCGTCGCCAGCGGATTGGTCGCCGTCGCCGAGACGAGCAGCTCGCGCAGGGGGCGATTGTCGAGGATCTCAGGCGCGTCTGACGGCGCCTGTGTCAGACCGAGTGCGGCGTCGACAAGGACAAGCCCGATGGTGCGATCCGGATGCCTCAACACATATTCAAGCGCGGCGCCGGCTCCGAACGAATGACCGACGACGACCGCTCGGCCGGCGCCGAGCGCCGTCAGCATTCCGTCGATGCGCGCAGCCTGCTCGGAACGGGTGTAGCCGCCCTGTCGCTCGGAGTAACCGAACGGCGGGAGATCCGGCGCGATCGGCCGATATCCTTCGTTCTTCAGCGCGGCCGTGGTCCGCCACCACAGTCCGCTCCAGGCCGCGGTGCCGTGAAACAGCACGACCGGAATGCCGCCCGCCGGCCCCGGATCCATCACGAAGATACGGCCGTGGCCGCTGTCGACGAACTTGCCGTCGGCGGGTGCCGCATCGGCCGCGGTCTCGGTCTCCCTGATATGCGCCGCCAGGCGCAGCGCACCGAGGCCTGCGGCGACGATGCCGGCAACAACGACCAGCGAGACAACCCCGCCGATCGCGATGCGCCTGAGCAAACCCATCATCGGCGGCCGCAGCCCGCGGTCAGCACCGGCCAGACCAGCCATGCGCTATGTTGGTAAAGCGATTTGACGGTGTCGTCATCGGCCGTCCGCATCGCGAGGAAACCGCGGCCGGATGCCAGGAGGTCGCCGTCAACGCCGGCGAGCTGGCCAGGATCACCGAAGGCAACCACCACGGTCGGCGTCACGACCAGCGCGGCGGCCGCCATCCCGATAAACCAGACGGCAAGGACAGCGGCAACACCACCGGCAAAGCGAAACAGACGGCGACGTGCCCTAGTAATCATAGGCATGTTCGAACCTGGCCCCGTGCGCCTCGACCGCGGCGGGAAGCGCCGCCACGGCCGCGACCCCGGTATCGTATCCCACTCTGCGCCATCCGGGCATCGACTGCACGTCGGTTTCGAAGATGGATTTGGCGCCGGCGACCTGCGGCAGGCCGCCGGGCGGCACCAGCACCGTGGTCAGGATCCTGGTGTTGCCGGCGATCTCGCCAAACGACAGGCCCTTGCCGCCGACCTCGCGGATGATGCCGGTGAACTCGCGGTAGCGCGGCGTGATCATCAGGACACCCTGCCGCCCGTCGCCGGCATGAACCTCGCGCACGACGCGGATCCGGCTGTCGGTCGGCAAGGCCTGCGCCGACGGCGCCAGCACCACGCTGCCGATTTCGAGGTCGGCGGGCGACAGGCCCGCGAGCGCCCCAATCGCCTTCGCATAGAGCGACTTGACGCCATATTGCAGCGACAGCGAGAAGCGCCGCTCGATCGCGCGCAGCGAAGGCTCGAACGGCACGTCGTGCCACAGGGCCGAGAGCTTGTCGGAGAATGGATATTGGTACCACGGCGTCTGCTCGAGGAACTTCGCGTAGTCGTCGAGCAGCGCCTGGTTGAACGCGTCCTCCCTGGCAGGCTTGGGCCCGCGCCAGGCGACGGCGAGCGCGCCGATCGTTCGTTCATAAAGCCCCTGCACCGCCATCTCGGCCGTGAAGCTCGAGCCGATGATATAGTCGGTGAGCATCTGGTCCTGCGAGGCCGGCCGCGCGGCCGAAGAGGAGCGCCGCGCCCCGCACAGGCTGGACCAGAATCCGCTGATGCTCCCGATATAGTCGAACGACGATTCCGAGGACGCGCGCGTGACGCCGGCGAGGTCGGAATAGGCGTAGACGATGTACCATTCCGGATAGGTGAGATAGGTGTCACCCTCGGCGCGCGCGTATTTGGGATCGTCGATGGCGAAGCCGGCCGCCGCCGCCGGCGCAGCACCGTCGGGCGTGCAGCCATACTGGACGTAGCCGATCTCGGCCGCGCAGAACGCGACGAACAGGAGGATGGCCACGCCAACGGCGGCCGCGATCCGCCGGAGCCATTTCATGCAAGGCTCCTCCGCGCGGAGAAGCCGGTCAGGATGCCGAACGCGCCGAGCGCCAGATGCGGCACGCTCGAGGCCACCTTCACATAGGTCGAGGTCGAGCGGATGCCGTCGATGAAGATGCTGAGGTCGAGATAGCCGGAGCCGGTGAAAACGCCCATCACGCCGTCGAGGAAATACAGCACGCCGAACACCCGCAGGAAGAAGATCGAGGCCTGACGCGAGATCAATGCGGCGGCAAACGCCCACAGCGCGGAGGCGAGATGCAGCGCGTCCTTGTAGATGTCGAGATGGAACAGCCCGAACACGCGCCCTTCGGAATCCAGGAAGGCCGGGATGTAGTCGGTCGCGGCCGCAAACAGCAATGCAGCGCCGAGCAGACAGGCGGCCAGCCGAGAACGATCGATCATTCGCATGTCCTCACGAGAAATAGGCGTCCCACATCATGTTGCGGAACACGAGGGAAGGGTCGAGCCGGCGCTTAGCGGCGACGAACTCCGCGGTGCGGGGATAGATCGCGCGAAGCTGGTCGCGTCGTGCATGCAGGCGATACGGCAGATAGAACGCGCCGCCGAGATCCTTCACGCCCTCGATCAGCGCCTCGGTCATCCCCATCATGTCGACCTCGCCCTCGGGACCGATCTCCTGCGCGAACGACATCACCGCCGCGATGCGTTTCCCGGGCGCATAAGCCAGCACCGCGACGGGATCGGCATCGACATAGCGCAGCGTGACATTGAGGAATTCGGCCCTGGCCTTCGGAATGATGCGCCGGCACAGGTCGACAAAGCCGGTGAACCGGTCAGGCGGGACGAAATATTCGTGCAGGATATCGGTGCGGGTGGGATCCCCAGAGGCGAGGTTGACGACCGGCTCGGCCATCAGGGCGTTGCGTGTCGCAGCTCCCGCAATCGACGGATTGACCGAAGCCTCCATGAACCAGCGCAAATTCTTCGCCCATTCGCGGCCGGTCTGGAACCGGTAGACGTCGCGCGAGAAGGCGGTGAGCGCGCCGTGATCGACCACGGCGGGAAGCGGCGACGGCTGGGTGGTGGCCGGGCGATAGGTGATCATCAAGGCCTCGTCGAACAGGCTCCCGCGCGCGACCGAGAGCCTGCCATAGGCCATCCGCACCGCCGGATCCTTCTCGACCGCATTGATGAAGGCGTCGGCGAAGCGCGACGGATCCATCCGGGCATAGGTCGGCTCCAGCAGCGCGTTGGGCGCCATGTCGAGCTCGAGATCGATGATGGCGCCGAGCAGGCCATAGCCGCCCATCGCCAGCGCGAACAGCTCAGCCTCCTTGCTGCGCGAACATTCGACCAGTTGCCCGCCGGCGAGCATGATTCTGGCAGATCGCACGGTCGACCCGAACGGGCCATAGCGCGTGGGCCAGCCATGCGAGTTGACGCAGAAGGTAGAGCCGACTCCGAAGTCGCTGTTGGACTGCATCACGGCCGGAGAGAAGCCTTGCGCATCGAGCGCGCGGATCACCTCGAACCAGCGCATCCCGGCGCCGACGCGATAGGTCATGCTGGTGCGATCGATCTCGATCGGCCCGCCCGTCAGCGTGATCGCCACACCATCTTTCGGGATCGACTGGCCACCCATGGAGTGGCGGGCAGTGCCGATCGCAAAGGGACGCCCTTCCGCCGCCGCGGAGGCGATCTCCTCGCGGACCCGGTTCACCACCTCGTCGGTGCTGGCTGACTTCAAGGCGATGTGCTTCGCCACCGATGTCGGGTTCAGCCGACTGGCGTCGTTGATGATGGGCCGCGGCGCAAATTCGGCCCGGGCCGGCGCGCCGCCGGAGACCACCGCCGCCGCAAGTCCGCCCTTGAGGACGGATCGTCTCGATAGCGTCAATTGAATTTCCCCAGAATCATCGCCCTGTGATTGTAGTCGACAAGCGTCGGGCGAACCAAGCCGCGGGCGCCTTCGCGAGAGCGCAATCCCCATCGCGACACGATGGCCGTGCGGTCCGTCACACCCGATCTGCCGGACGACGCGAGGCGCGACGCGACGGGCGCCCCGGCCCCTTGCCAACGGCCCGGCCAGCCCTTATGTACACGCCTCTTTTGGTAGAGCGAGCGACCCAGGTATCCAACATGCGGCAGTCACAGCGAGCAGCAGTGCTGATGACGGGAGGGCTAATGCCCTCGTCCGCCGCTATTCTGCTTTGGACCTGACCTCACCACGTCACACCTGACATCGTGAAGCGGCCCGGAGCGGAAGCGGCTCCGGGCGCCGAACGAGCTCTCGCGGCGCCTCGAGTCGTGCAACCCAGCACGGGAGCTCGAACACCACAGGTGTCCCATGGCCAAAGAGAAGTTCATCCGCCTCAAGCCCAACTGCAATGTTGGCACGATCGGCCACGTGGATCATGGCAAGACGACGCTGACGGCAGCGATGACGAAGGTTTCAGCCGATCACGGCTGGGGCGCATTCGTCTCCTATCAGGACGTTGCCAAGGCTTCGGCCGCGCAAGGTACGCGTGACGACTCGAAGATCCTGACCATTGCGACGAGCCACGTCGAGTTCTCGACGGCGGCGCGCCACTACTCGCATGTCGACTGCCCCGGCCACGCCGATTATGTGAAGAACATGATCACGGGCGCGGCGCAGATGGACGGCGCGATCCTGGTCGTCTCCGCCGTGGACGGTCCGATGCCGCAAACGCGCGAGCACATCCTGCTCGCGCGCCAGATCGGCGTGCCACGCATCGTGGTGTTCCTGAACAAGTGCGATGTCGCTGATGATCCGGAGCTCGTCGATCTCGTCGAGATCGAGGTGCGCGATCTGTTGTCGAAATATCAGTTCGACGGTGACAACGCGCCTGTCGTGCGCGGCGCCGCGATGCAGGCGCTGCGCGGCGAAACGGGTCCGCTGGCGGATCAGGCGATCCTCAAACTGTTCGAGGCACTCGACAGCTATATCGAGCTGCCCGAGCGGCCGAAGGATCGCCCGTTCCTGATGCCGATCGAAGGCGTCCAGTCGATCGCGGGTCGCGGCACGGTCGTGACGGGGCTCGTCGAGCGCGGCACGATCAGGCTCGGTGACGAGGTCGAGATCGTCGGCCTCGGCGAAACCCGCAAGTCGGTCGTGACCAGCATCGAGAGCTACCGGAAGATCCTCGATCAGGGGCAGGCCGGCGACAATGTCGGCTGCCTGCTGCGCGGGATCGACAAGGCTACCGTGCAGCGGGGTCAGGTGCTGTCGCACCCGGGCGGTGCGTCGTCGCACAGGACCTTCCGGGCGGAAGTGTATGTGCTGACGAAGGACGAAGGCGGGCGGCATACGCCCTTCTTCGCCAACTATCGTCCGCAGTTCTACTTCCGGACCGCCGACGTCACCGGCACCGTCCAGCTCGCCGATGGCGCTGACATGGTGATGCCGGGCGACAGCGCCGAGTTCACGATCGAACTCAACAAGGCGATCGCGCTCGAGGCGCGTTCGCGCTTTGCGATCCGTGAAGGCAACCGCACCGTCGGTGCAGGGGTCGTGACCGAGATCGTGGAGTGACGTATGGGGGCCTGGTGAGAGCCAGGCCCCCATTTCTCGCGACAGCGAGCCGTGACCTCGATCATTTCGCAGCGCCCAATATTTCAGCGCACTGCACAAAACCGGTCTGGCAGCGCTGCGCCGCTGGTTCTTGAACTCTCAACTTCTCAAATTGCTCAATCTCGTTATCGCAGCACATCCGCGAACCAACCGCGCTTTGCGGCTGGCCTGAATGTTGCTTTCACAACCCTTGACTCCGGATGCGGTGCTTAAGTCAAATATACGGACGAAAAAATCGGATGTAGGCTTTGCGCGAGGCGCTCTCACTTGATCTCACCTGACGACCTGATGAGGAGACTCCCATGAAACCGTTCCAGTATACACGCCGTGCCTTCAATGCAGGGGCCGTTGCGGTCGCCGCCATCGCGGCGACCGGTGGAAGCGCCGCATTGGCTGAACAGAAGGTGGTGAAGATCGGCATTATCCTGCCCTTCACGGGTGCCGACGCCGAGGACGCCACCCTGATCAAGAACGGGGCGATGATCGCCTTCGACGAGGCCAACGCTGCAGGCGGGATCGCCGGATACAAGATCGAGCCGGTCATCTACGATGACGGCACGGCCACCGCCGGCCAGTATGATCCTGCCCAGGCCGCGACCAGCACCAAGAAGCTCGTCGCCGATCCCCTGGTCGTCGCCAATATCGGGCCGGAAATGAGCGGCAGCGGCAAGGCGATGTCGCCGATCCTCAGCCAGGCGGACATGGCGACCATCACGCCATCCTCGACCAATCCCGACATCACCGATCCGAAGATGGCCGCCCAGTTCCGTCCCAAGGGCAAGGCCGTCTACTTCCGGACCGTGACGACGGACGCCTTCCAGGGCCCGAACATGGCCAACTACTTCAAGGCCAAGCTGAAGGTGAAGACTGTGTACATCCTCGACGATTCCGGTGCCTATGGCGTCGGTCTCGCGAATGCCTTCGAAAAACGGGCGAAGGAGATCGGTCTCGAGGTGCTCGGCCACGACCAGCTCGATCCCAAGGAAGCCGACTACACGACCGCTCTGACCAAGATCAAGGCGCTGCATCCGGACGCGCTCTACTATGGCGGCGTCGCCCAGGCCGGCGTCAAGCTCGCCAAGCAGGCGGCGGAGACCATTCCGAACATCATCAAGGCCGGCGGCGATGGCGTGGCCGGCGGCAGCTTCCTCAAGGGCGGCGGCTTCCCGGCGGTCGAGGGCTGGTACGGAACCAATGCCGGTCCGCATTTGACCGAGAGCCCGGAGGCGGCCGGCTTCGTCAAGACCTTCCAGGAGAAGTACAAGGCGGTCCCGGACGATTATTCGATCACCGCCTATGACGCGGCAAAGGTCATCCTCGCGGCGGTCGAGACCGTGGCGAAGAGCGGCAAGGAGATGAACCGTTCCAACATCCGCGACGCGATCCAGGCCTCGAAGGTCCAGACCCTGCAAGGCACCGTTTCGTTCGACGAAAACGGCGACATCCTCGACCGCACCGTCAGCGTGTTCCAGTATCGCCACGACGACAAATACCCTGCTGACGACATCACGCACCAGTTGAAGTATCTCGAACCTGCGCCGCAGTCGTAGGCTCGAGGCTCGTGATGCCGCATCGAGGGGACCGGCAATGAGCAACTGGGACATCCTGCTGCAGCAGATCATCAACGGTGTGAGTCTGGGCGCGATGTACTCGCTGCTCGCGCTCGGCTTCACCATGGTCTACGGCATTATCGAGCTGATCAACTTCGCGCACTTCAACGTCTTCATGGTGGGCTCGTTCATCGCCATGTGGACGCTGGAGGCGATGGGCTTCGCCGGCCAGTCGCATGTCCTGTACGGGCTGCCGCTGGCCGGCATCCTGATCGCCGTGTTCGTCGTCACGATGCTGGGATCGGGCATTCTCGGCGTCGCGATCGAGCGGTTCGCGCTACGGCCTCTGCGCGGTGTGGCGGGCACCGCGCCGATGATCACCACGATCGGCGTGTCCTACATCCTCTACAACGTCGTGCTGCTCGGGGCCGGCGCAGACTCGAAGAACTACTCCAACCCGATGCCCAACACCGCGTGGATCTTCGGCGGTGTCACGCTGCGCCTGCGCGAGGTGCTGCTGTGGACCATCTCGCTCGTGCTCATGGTCGCACTGAACTATTTCGTCCGGCGGACCAAGATGGGCAAGGCGATGCGGGCGATGGCGCAGGACCAGGAAGCGGCACGCATGGTCGGCATCGACGTCGACCGGGTCGTGATCATCACCTTCTTCCTCGGGTCGGCGCTCGCAGGCGCGGCCGGGCTGATCTTCGGGCTCTACTACAATTACACGAGCTACCTGATCGGCTATACCTCCGGCCTGCGGGCTTTCACCGCGGCGGTGCTCGGCGGCATCGGCAACATCCCGGGGGCGATGCTGGGCGGCGTGGTGATCGGGCTCATCGAATCGCTGGGCGGCCAGTACATCGCGGTGCGCTGGACCGACATCATCATCTTTTCAATGTTGGTGCTCGTGCTGGTGCTGCGCCCCTCGGGGCTGCTCGGCCGCGCAGCACCGACCAGATCCTAGGGTGACGGCGTGTCGAATTCACCTCTCGAACGCGCCCAAGACATCGCAGGCGACATCGCAGGCGGCATCGCAGCCCCGACCACCGCGCGCCCGCAGGGCCGGTTCGCCGCCATCCGTGCGCGCGTCGCCAGCGAGCAGTTCCGTCCCTACCTGCTCACCGGCATCCTCATTGCGGCGCTCGCCTTCCCCTATCTCGACGGCAATGAAGGCGACATCGATGCCGCGGCGAATGCGCTCTCCTATGCCATGCTGGCGCTCGGGCTCAACATCGTGGTCGGCTTTGCCGGCCTGCTCGATCTCGGCTATGCGGCGTTCTTCGCCATCGGCGCCTATACCTACGGCGCGCTGTCGTCCTACCAGATCCAGCCGCAGTGGAGCAGCTTCTGGGAGCCGTTCCAGTGGCTCGGACTGGTCCAGCACCTGAACGCGGAGGGCGGCGCCGGCACCGTCCATTTCGACGTGTCGTTCTGGCTGATGTTGCCGATCTCTGCCCTGGTCGCCGCCTTCTTCGGTATCGTGTTCGGCGCACCGACGCTCAGGCTCAAGGGCGATTACCTTGCCATCGTGACGCTCGGCTTCGGCGAGATCGTGCCGATCGTGGCGCGCAACACACCGACCATCACCAATGGCGCGCAAGGCCTCAGCGGCGTCAACACGCCGAAATTCTTCGGCTACGATTTCGGCGTGTTGTCGACGCCCTACTACTATTGCGGGCTGGTGCTCATCGTCCTGCTGATCTTCATCAGCACGCGGCTGAAGCAGTCGCGCGTCGGCCGGGCCTGGCTTGCGATCCGCGAGGACGAGATCGCCGCCGAGGCGATGGGGGTCAACCGGACCAGGCTCAAGCTGCTCGCCTTTGCGATCGGTGCCGGTTTCGCCGGCGTGACGGGCACGTTCTACGTGGCCAAGCTGCAGACCGCCTCGCCCGAGATGTTCATGTTCCCGGTCTCGGTCATGATCCTCGTCATGATCGTGCTGGGCGGCATCGGCAGCGTCGCCGGCGTGGTGATCGGCGCGCTCCTGCTGCAGTTGCTGCAATCCTGGTTCCTGCAGGACCTGACACAGTGGATCCATGCGCTCGGCAAGCTGACCGGCATCGAATTCCTGCAAAGGATCGACCTGGTCCAGTCGATCGAGCTGATCTTCGGCATCATTCTCGTCGTGATGATGCTCTATCGCCGCCAGGGGCTCATTCCCGAGCGCACCGCGGTCACCGCGCTGACCTACGAGCAGCAGAACGCGATGCCGTCGCGGAGCGAGGTTGAGGCCGGGCTTGCGCCGCTGCACCGGCGGACCATTGATCCGGGCAGGCCGCTGCTCGAGATCAAGGGCCTGGCGAAATCGTTCGGCGGCATCAAGGCCGTGAACCGCATCGATCTCGACGTCATGCCGGGCGCGATCGTCGCCATCATCGGGCCGAACGGCTCCGGCAAGACGACATTCTTCAATCTCATCACCGGCCTCATCAGGCCGGACGGCGGTCACGTGCTGCTCGCAGGCGAGGACGTCACCGGATTGAAGCCGCACCGGATCGCCGACAAGGGCATCGCGCGCACCTTCCAGAACCTGCGCCTGTTCCCCCACATGACGCTGCTGGAGAATGCGCTGGTGGGCGCCCATACCCGCACCTCGACGGGGGCGGTCGGCGCCGTGCTGCGCCTGCCGCGCGTGAAGCGCGAGGAGGCCGCCGCACGCGCCCGCGCACTGGAAATAATCCGCATCTTCGGCAACCGGCTGATGCCACGCCTGCAGCACCTCGCCTTCTCGCTGTCCTACGCCAACCGGCGGCGGCTGGAGATCGCACGCGCGCTGGTCTCGGAGCCCATGCTGCTGCTGCTCGACGAGCCGACGGCCGGCATGAATCCGACGGAAACGCTGGAACTGGCGGATCAGATCCGGCAGCTGCGCCAGCGTGGCGTGACTATCCTGCTGATCGAGCACAAGCTCGACGTGGTCAACGAGATCGCGGACAAGGTGATCGTGCTCGATCACGGCGAGAAGATCGCCGAGGGCACCCCGAAACAGGTCCATTCAAACAAGGAAGTGCTGCGTGCCTATCTTGGACGAACAACCGACGCCGTCGCAGCGGCCGCCGCCGCTTCTTGAGTTCAAGGACGTCAACACCTATTACGGCGAGCTTCACGTCCTGAAGGACGTCGATTATCGCGTGGGCCAGGGCGAGATCGTCTGCCTGCTTGGCGGCAATGCGTGCGGCAAGTCCACCACCATGAAGACGATCCTCGGCATCGTGAAGCCGAAGAGCGGCACGATCAGCTATGCGGGTGAGCGCATCAACGACCTGCCGACGGCGCAGCGGGTGAAGCGCGGCATTGCGCCGGTGCCGGAGGCGCGCCGGCTGTTTCCGCGCATGACCGTGCTGGAAAACCTGGAGATGGGCGCCTTCACGCGCGACGATCTGGTCGAGATCGAGGCCGACAAGGAGCGGGTGTTCGGCCTGTTCCCGCGCATCAAGGAGCGCCTCAAGCAACAGGCCGGCACGCTGTCCGGCGGCGAGCAGCAGATGGTCGCCATCGGCCGTGCGCTGATGGCGCGCCCGAAGCTGCTGTGCATGGACGAGCCGTCGATGGGCCTGTCGCCTGCATTCGTCGAGCAGGTGTTCGACATCATCCAGGTGATCAACCGCCAGGGCACCAGCATCTTCATGGTCGAGCAGAACGCCAACATGGCGCTGTCGATCGCCAACTACGGCTACGTCCTGCAGACCGGCCAGGTGGTGCTGCACGGCTCGGCCCAGAGCCTGCGCGACAACGAAATGGTGCAGCAGGCCTATCTCGGCGAGATGAAGGCGGAACCGGCCCCAGTTGGCGCCAACGGGGAGTAGAGCGTTTTCGAGCGAAGTGGATACCGGTTCGCGTGAAGAAAACGCGTCAAAATAAGAATCTAGAGCTTCGGTTCTGATTCAATCAGAACCGAAATTGCTCTAGAACGGTCGGGCGCCCTGTCTCGACTGTGTTCGAGCCGGGCCTGCAGGCTGCTCAGTAAAGTACGGATGGCGTGTACGCGCCGGCCGGGTCGTCCGCCAATAAACCTGGTGCCGCGGCGCGGTCGTCATGAACTTCTCGGTGTCGCGGCTTGCGCAACGCACCCCGCGAACGCCGCTTCGTATTGTTCGGCGAGGTCCTCGACCAGCTCGGCAGCTCCGCCGATTGCGCGGACGCCCGAGACGGAGTGCCCCGCGCTCCAGACCTCGATCCAGCGACGCGCTCCCTCTCCAGGATTCTTGCCGCCAAACTTTTCCCGGGCACGAGCTTCGGACATCGACTCGTCCAGATTGGCAGGATCGAGCCCCGCGGCAACGATCGACGGCCGCAACATGCTGGCGTCGAGACCGGTGAAGGCCTTGGTGAGCATCACGTCATCGAGCGTGCTGTCGACCAGCATCTGACGATACGCATCGCTGGCCATGCTCTCGCGCGCGGCGATGAAGCGCGTGCCCATATAGGCGAGGTCGCAGCCGAGCACGCGCGCGGCCGCCAGCGAGGCGCCATCGGTGACCCCGCCGGCAAGCACGATCGGACCGTCGAACATGGCACGGACCGCACGCACAAACGCAAACGGGTTGGCCCAGCCGGTTTGGCCCCCGGCGCCTGCGGTCAGCAGGATCAGGCCGTCGGCGCCCGCTTCGATCGCCTTCTCGGCGTGGCGCAACGACGCGATGTCGGCAAACACCAGGCAGCCGATGTCGTGCAACGGCGCAACAGCCGCTGCCGGCGAGCGCGTCTACCCGCCCGGCACCGGCTTCGATGCCGCGCTGACCTGCGAGACCGTGGAACTCGCGCTGGCAGAAGCCAGGCGCAGCCCAGAAGATCTCGACATCATCGAACTGCACGACGCGTTCACGGTCGAGGAGTTGCATTACATCGAAGGCATCGGCCTTTGCCCGGAGGGTCATGGCGTCGCGATGCTCAAGGAAGGCGCACTCGACATCGGCGGACGATGTGCGGTCAATCCCTCCGGCGGGCTGATCGCGATGGGGCACCCGATCGGTCCGACCGGAATCGGCCAGATCGGCGAGATCACGATGCAACTACGCGGCGAAGCCGGCCCCCGTCAACACCGCGACGCACGGATCGGCCTCGCCCATATGGTTGGCGTGGGCGCCGTCTGCTACGTGCACTTGCCTGAACGCCGCGGCTAGTGCACCCGCAACGATCGTCCGCGGCCGAATGGATGGAGCACGCGGACCATTTCGCAGACCGCGACGAGGCCGGCGAGCCAGACGGCGCCGAGCAGTCCAAGACGCATCACGATGGCCGGCGTAAACGCCCCTGCTCCACCCAGCATCGGCGTTGCCGCAAGCAGCGTGACCTCATAGGCGGCGTAGCCGCAAACGAAGGCGAGAAAGAAGGATAACAGCGCGCGATTGTGCGGCAGCAGGCGGAAGGCCACCGATGCCGCCGCGGTTGCGGCGAGCGCTGCTGTCCCGATCACAAAACCCCAGGCGATCGTCCGGGCATCGATCGGATAGTGCAGCGTGCCGAATCCGATGGTCTGGTTGACCAGCCACGTTCCGACGACCACCAGGATGGCCGTGCGGAACGGCAGCGCCGCCGCCGCGATGACAGCGAACGCAGCGAAGGGCGTCGCGCAGGCCAGGACAAGGCTGGCGAGCGCGCACGACGCGGTCAACAGCGCAAAGCAGAACATCGGCGCGTAGCGCGCTTCGACCGGGCGCAGCCGGACACCGCCGGCAGACGGCAGAATATTGAAAGCCATGAATTTCTCCTTCCGCCGCGATCCTGTCCAAGCCGCGAGCATTGATACCTGCCGGCTTGCAGACACTGGCACCTCAACCTCGGGGACCTCGAACTCGCCAAGTGTCGCGTGGCCAAAGTACCACATATCGTGACCTCACGCATCGGGACCAGACCACCTTGCTTGACTCGCCGGGGAACTCTGTTCAGTCTCGAAACCGGTAGTGCCGAAAGGCCATTCAAGGGAATGCGGTGCGTCCTCGCGGACAATGCCGCAGCTGCCCCCGCAACTGTAAGCGGCGAGCCGACGACAATTGAGCCACTGGGATCACTGTGATCCTGGGAAGGTGGTCGAAGGCGTCAACCCGCGAGCCAGGAAACCTTGCTACCGGTCGTGGTCATGTACTGACGCATTGGGCGGGGTGCTCCAGCGCGTTGCAAAGCCGAAGAGAGCTGCCGTGTCAGGGGCGAAGGGCAGATTTCAGCGGTGAATGTACGTGACGGCTTTATTATTCGCCGTTGGTCACCACCGTGTTCATTTCAGGCAACGTTTCGTTTCGTGCGCGCATTCCTGCGCCATCCTCACGGTTGATCTCGTTCAAATCGTGCTGGCTGTCCGGTTCAGCGATTGCGCTTGGGGTCATGCTGGCGGTGGTCGAGACATCCGACCCGGCGTGGGCGCAGAGTGCGCAACCGCTCGGCCCGGTGGTCGTCTCCCCGCCGACGCAACGGGGCAATACCGCCCAGCGCAACGCGGAGACCCGCGGTCCGGCGAAGCGCGCCCGGCGCGCTGCGCACCAGAGTACGCCAACGCCGGTACCCACGCCGGCACCGGCTCCGGTCACGGCGAGCACGCCACTGAACAGCGGCGTCGTTGCCGCCAGCGCGACCCTACTCGGCCTCACCGTGCATGAAACGCCGGCAAGCGTCGAAGTCGTCAGCCAGCAACGGATGCAGGAGCAGGGATACCGCACCACCACCGAGGCCGCACAGGGCGCCGTCGGTGTGCTGTCGGGCGACGCGGGAGGTGCGTTCGGCAGCTTTTCGATGCGCGGTTTCACCGGCAGCGAAGTCACTGTGCTCTACAACGGGATCTGGATCGGCCCGCAAGACATCACCTCTCGCGTGATGGATTCGTCGAGCCTGCAGCAGATCGAATTCCTCAAAGGACCCTCATCGATCATGTCGGGCCTCGGCGCGATCGGCGGTTCCGTCAATTACGTCAGCAACCAGCCGACTACCGGGCCGATCAGGAACCAGCTCGATACGTCGATCGACTCGCTCGGCACCTACCGCACCCATTTCGGCTCGGGTGGCAGTACGACGCTGCCGGGACTCGACTACCGCTTCGACATCGGCACGTCGAAGGTCAACAGCTTCATCGACGGCGACTACCAGCAGCTCAGCAACGTCTCGGGACAGTTGAATTACCGAGTCAACGAGTCCTTCAAAGTGTTCGGTGCGATCGAGTACAAGCAGGACGATGGTCACGCCTATTGGGGCACGCCGTTGACCACAACGACGTTCTCGGGGCCGTTCTCGACCCACGGCGTCGTCGCCGGATCGGCGATCAACACCTTCGATGGCGTCACCGTGATCGCTCCCGTCACCATCGACTCCCGAACGGTGGACACGAACTACAACGTCGCGGACAATTCCGTCGGCGCGAAGGAGTTGTGGCTGCGCGGCGGATTCGAATGGAACGTCAGCGACAGCGTGACGATCAAGAACCAGGCCTATGCCTACGGCGCACGACGCCACTGGTATGACAGCGAGACCTACGCGTTCGATACTGCAACATCGATGATCGACCGCGACCGGTTCTTCGTGACGCACAAGCAGCAAGTCATCGGCGACAACACCGACGTTATCTGGAACACGTCGTTCTTCGGCATGGAAAACCGGCTCGCGACCCAGTTCTCCGTGAGCCGCAACGACATCACGTTCACGCAGGAAGGCGGTAATACATATCCCGACGATTCCGTGGACGTCCTCAATCCCGTTCCCGGCGTCTACGGCGTGCAGTCGCCGGATGTCCGCAACAGCCATCTTACCGACGCCGCGATATCGGTCGAGGACCGGCTCAAGCTCACGCCGACGCTGTCCCTGATCGGTGGCATTCGCGTCGAGGACCTGACGCTGTCGCGCGATGGCGTCAATTTCGATGGCTCGATCCCCGCGGGTCAGCCCTTCTCCACGACCTGGAATCCGGTGTCCTACCGGGGCGCCATTACCTTCGAACCGATCAAGGGCCTGATGCTCTACGGCATGTATGCGACGGCCTACGATCCCGCCGCCGCCGGCATCTTCTCGGTGACACCGGGGACGTCGCTGGAATTGACCAGCGCCCGTATCTATGAGGCCGGGCTCAAGATGATCTCCGACGACAAGCGTGCGGAAGCAACGTTTGCGGCCTACGACATCGTTCGCAACAACGTCTACGTAGCGCTGACCAACGCGGTTTCGACGCTCGCCGGCGAGGTCCACACGAAGGGCGTCGAGCTGTCCGCGGCCGTCCGCCCCATCGACAATGTCAAGATCTGGGGCAATGTTGCCCTGACGCAATCGCGCTATGGCGATTTCGACGTCTGGACCGGGAACACGCCCTCGAACGTCGCGCCCATCGTGATCACTGCGGGCGCATCCTACCGGTTCAACGATTGGCGCTGGCCAGTCGAGATCGGCGGCTCCGTCCGTCACGTCGGCCAACGCTATCTGTTCGAGGACGACCTCACGGCCATGCTGCCCTACACCACGGCGGATCTCTACGCCTTCGTCGACATCCCGGGCCGCGATCTCAGGTGGCAGGGGCTGGAGACGATGCGCGTGACCTTCCGCGTCCGCAACATTACCAACGCACTCTACGCGCAATGGTCCGATCCGGGCTATCCGGATCAGGTCTATCTCGGTGCGCCGCGAACGTTCGAGCTATCGGCGTCGGCAAAGTGGTGAAATCATTGATTTGCCCGACGGCACAAGCCCTCTCGTGAAAAATATTTCGGTTTATCGCAATGGCAAATCAATGTATAGAATTTCCCGTCCCACCCGAATGAGGGGCGGCTCGCGATCGTCACGAACGTGGTGTGGGATGCGGTGGACGCTGCGCGTGCGACTGACGAGGGCACGCAAGGCGGACGGCGAAATCGTGCAGGCCTGACGCCCTAGTGGCAGGTGTCCTCTCGTGAAGCGTGCGAAAGCATCTTTGCGAAAGCGGTGACAAAAGAGCCCAGTCTCGCCGGGGAGAGCACGTATAAGCAGTAACCCATCGCGCAGGGAAAGCCGGGTTGTTTCCGGTTACACCTGTGGTCCTACCCCGGTGCTACCTTTGTTGCACCGGGCCCATGGGTGCGATCGGCACCCGGCTTTCCCTGCGCCCTCTGCCAGGTCAGAGAGCGAAACGAGATGCAAGCCTCGGGCAATCATGTCGCGAGAATGCGGATGTGCGCTCACGGGTCATGCAACAAATTCCGTGTCGTCCCTGCGACGGCAGCCCGTCACGGCAGGCTGATGAACTCGACCCAGTTCGGCTTTTTCCCGACCGGGTAGGATTTCAGTTTGGTCAATGCGCCGCCCGCCGGATCGATATTGTAGACCGTCATGCTGTCGGACAATTCGCCGACCGCGGCGAGATAACGCCCGGACGGATCGATGTTGAAGCCGCGCGGCTGCCGCTCGGTCGGTACGTTTCCGATCGGCGTCAATTGCCCGGTCGCGGCATCCACCTTGAAGGCGGCGATCGTGTTGGACCCCCGCTCGGACGCATAAAGGAAACGCCCGTCCGGCGTGAGGTGGATGTCGGCGGCCCACGGCTTGCCGTTGAAGCCGGACGGCAGCGCCGTGATGCGCTGGATCTCCTGCCAGATGCCGTCACGCCCGTGATAGCTGAATACGGCGACGTCGCCGTTCAGTTCATGGACCAGATAGACGAACTTGCCGGTCGGATGAAACACGAAGTGCCGCGGCCCGGACTTGTCCGGAACCTTGATGACGGGCGGATCGTTCGCCGTGAGCGTGCCGCGCGCCGCGTCGAAACTGAAGCTCAGCACCTGGTCGGAGCCGAGATTGGTCGCGAACACGAAGCGATTGGCGGGATCGGGCAGGATGGCATGGGCGTTCAGCCCGGTCGGGATCACCTGCCTCGGCGCGCCGACCACGCCGTTGGCCTCGATCGGACTGACCGCGACCTTGTTGCCGCCATAGGACGCGCTGAACAGCACCTTGCCGGTGCGGTCCATCGCGATGTTCGCCATGCTGTCGGCGAGCGGGCCGTTGCCGATGTGACTGAGCATGCCGGTGTTCGGGTCGACCGCAAAGCTGACCGCAAGATAGGGTTGCGAGCGCACGCCGGCGATCAGGATATGGCGGTCCGAGCTCACCGCGAGCGGGGTCGACGACCCCGTCTTCTCGACGCCGACAAGCTGCGCCGTCTGCACCGGCGTCATCTCGCCGGTCTCGGGCGCGAGACGAAACACGCTGATGTCGTTGCTATCGGCATTGGCCACATAGGCGAACGTATCGGCCATCGCCGCTCCTCCCTCGGCCACGTTCGCCGTCAACGCAAGCGGCAGCGCGATGGCGATCGCGCGCATCAACCCGGTCCTGGTCGATCCGGTCCTGGTCGATCCGGTCATGGGGCCTCCTCCGGCTTGTGTTGCCGAACCGATGATAGCGAGGCAGCCGCGGTCGCACCAAAACCGAATTGCTATCGATCGATGCCGGGAAAGCATCGCTGCGGCCATGCGAACGCCGGCAATATCAGCGGCAAAGCGCCGCTGCCCCCGCTGCGGCGCAACAATCAAAATGAGACTGCCCGTCAAGCCGGCGCAGGGCGACGCCATCCGCGATCCGCCCGCTATCGGCTAGCCTTGCGCGCAACAGCCGGACGTCCGCGCCACAAGCGCACGCCGGCGAAAACGCGCCAGGGAGGAGCACGATGTTGAAAGGCAGTGTGGGACTGATTGCGTTGGGCAGCCTGTTGCTATCGGGCACCGCGTTCGCTCAGGAGAAGATCAAGGTGGGCGTCACCGCGACGCTCGAGGGCACATACACGGTGCTCGGTGAGGACGGCATCCGCGGCTTCCAGACCGCGCTCAACGTCCTCGGCAAGAAGGTCGGCGACAAGGAGCTGGAATTCGTCATCGCCTCGACCGACGCGACGCCCGATTCCGCGGTACGCGCGGTGCGCAAGCTGATCGAGCAGGACAAGGTGCAGATCCTGCTGTCGCCGTTGTCGGGCGACGAGGGCATCGCGGTGAAGAATTTTGCGAAAACCCATCCCGAACTGACGTTCGTCAACGCCGCCTCCGGCGCGCAGGAGACGACCTATGTCGATCCGTCGCCGAATTTCTTCCGCTACAACATGGACGGCGCGCAGTGGCAGGTGGGGCTGGGCAAGTACGCCTATGAGACCAAGGGCTACCGCAAGATCGCGACCGTCGGCGAGGACTACTCCTTCATCTACACCCAGGTGTTCGGCCTCGTGCTCGAGTTCTGCGGCGCCGGCGGCCAGGTCACCAACCGGCAATGGGTGCCGCTCGGCACCAAGGATTTCGCCTCGGTCATCGCCGCACTGCCCGACGATGTCGATGCGATCTACCTCGGACTCGGCGGCGCAGATGCCGTCAATTTCCTGAACCAGTACCAGCAGGCCGGCGGCAAGGCGCATCTGATGGGCGGCTCGATCATGATCGACCAGACCATCCTGTCGTCGAAGGGCAACGCCAAGAACGCGCTGATCGGCACGATCGCGGCGAGCGGCCAGGCCGACACCTGGGAGGATCCGGGCTGGCAGAAGTTCGTGAAGGACTATCAGGACTCCTTCCCGCCCAACAAGCGCTTCCCGAGCCCGTCGCTGCTCGCGACCAATTACTACGGCTCGACCATGGCGCTGATCCTGGGGCTCCGCCAGGTCAATGGCGACCTCTCCAACAACCAGGCCAAGCTCAAGGATGCGCTGGCGAAAATCGAGATCGACGCCCCCAACGGCAAGATCAAGCTGGACTCCAACCGGCAGGCGATCGGCACCAACTTCGTCACCGAGGTGGTGGACGACGGCAAGGGTGCGCTGTTCAGCAAGGTCGTGAAGGTGATCCCGAACGTCAACCAGACGCTGGGCTACGATCCGGCGGTGTTCGCCAAGATCGGGCTGCCCAGCCGCACCGTTCCGGAGTGCAAGAAGTACTGACGCTTTTTTGCAGTGCGAGCGAGCCGGTCGTGGCTGACCTGTGCGGTAGCAAAAGGCGGCCTGCTCGCCCTTGCTTTCCTTCCGCGGATGATGAACGCTGGTCGAAAAGACAAGAACATCCCGCGGGAGGGAAGGCATGAGCAAGGCGCTTGCCGTCTTCCACGGCCGGTTCGGTCGCGCGACGGTCTATCAGTTGAACCGGCCCTTCAACGTGCATGCGCACCGCGAAGGGCACCTGATTTTTCATGTCGGGGGCACCCCGGCGCAGATCGACGTGTCCGAGCAGCGCTTTCTGCTCAAGGACTCGTCCGTGGTCGCGGTCAACCCCTGGGAGCCGCACAACTTCCTGCCGTCCGACATGGACCACGGCGCGATCTTCTTCGTGCTCTATGTCAACGCCGAGTGGTTCGCGCCGGCTGCGGCAAACGCGCAGGGTTTGCGCTTCGGTCGCACCTACTTCCCGCGCACCGCGGCGCTCGACAAGCTGATCCGCCGCACCGCAGCGCTGGTGTGCGGTGCACCGTCGCTGCGCAGCCTCGATTGCGAGCTGCGACAGCTGATCGATTCCTGCTACGAGGAAAGCTGGCAGCCCTCCGAACCGGCGCAGGAGGCGCGCGCGGCGGCCGCGATCACCGATTTCCGGGTGCGCAAGTCGATCAAGCTGATGTCGGAAAGCCCCGGCGCCGAGATCGAGCTCGATGCGATCGCGCGGGAGGCCGGCCTGTCGCGGCCGCATTTCTACCGGCTGTTCCGCACCCAGACCGGCGTCACGCCGCACCTCTACATGAACACGCTGATCATGGAGCAGGCGCTGGATGCGCTGGTCGCAACCGAGGCGCCGATCGCCGATATCGGCTTCGATCTCGGCTTCTCCTCGCAAAGCGGCTTCACCCGTTTCTTCGCCGCCAATGTCGGCATGGCCCCGACCGATTACCGCCGCGCCGCCAAGGTGTTGCGGCCCTAGGAGGGTCCGGCGGCACGATAAAGATACTGTCGATCAAATCCGCACGCTTCGCCCTCGATAGGATGCCCGAAACGCGGCCCTTTGAGACGGTCGCGCATGAGGGAACGCGAGGGAGATGACCCGATTCATCGAACGCCATCCGGTCTGGGCGCTGATCGTCATCATCGCGGTCGCCGTCCTGCTGTGGCTGGTGTTCGCGATCTGGCCACCCGGACTGGAAGCCGCCGTTGGCCGCAAGCGCGTGTTCCTCAACGCGATCCTGAACGGCATCACGCTCGGCGGGCTCTATTTCCTCGTGGCGAGCGGCTTCACGCTGATCTTCGGCCTGATGCGCAACGTCAATCTGGCCCACGGCTCGCTCTATCTGTTCGGCGGCTATATCGGCTACGCCATCAGTACCTGGACCGGGTCCTGGATCCTGAGCTTCATCGTCGCCTTCATCGGCGTCGCACTGCTCGGCGTGCTCCTGCAGATCGTGGTGTTCCGCCGCATGGAGGGGCAGGACCTGCGTCAGACCATGGTGACGATCGGGCTGTCGATCGTGTTCGCCGACCTGATGCTATGGGTATTCGGCGGCGACTTCTACCAGGTGCAGACCCCGAGCTGGCTGATCGGTCCGGTGCCTCTGCCGCTGATCACGGCGGTGAAGTCCTCGGGCGAGCCGGTCTACCTGCAATATCCGCTGGTGCGGCTCGTGATCTTCGTGGCCTCCGTCGTGATCGGGATCGCGATGTGGCTTGCGCTCAACCGTACGCGGATCGGCATGATCGTGCGTGCCGGGGTCGACGACCGCGACATCCTGGCCGCCACCGGCGTGCGGATCCAGCTGGTGTTCGTGCTGGTGTTCGCGCTCGGCGCAGGGCTCGCCGGCATCGCAGGCGTGGTCGGCGGCACCTTCCAGTCGCTCTCGCCGGGCGAGGATACCCGCTTCCTGCTCGCCTCCCTCGTCGTCGTGATCGTCGGCGGCATGGGCTCGATCCCGGGGGCGGCGCTCGGCGCCGTCATCATCGGCCTCGCCGAGCAGCTCGGCTCGGTCTACATCCCGACCTACGCCATCGTCGTCACCTTCCTGATCATGGTGCTGGTGCTGGCGCTGCGGCCGCAGGGCCTGCTCGCGAGGCGATGAAATGTCGTTGCTGCAGAGCACCCAGCTTCGCCCCGACGCATCCGCTTCAGCGGCACGCCGCGCCTTCATCCGCGCCTGGCCGGAATTCCAGAACCCGGTGGCCTGGCTGGTGGCGCTGATCCTCGTGATCATGCCGCTGATCGCCAACGGATTCTTCCTGATCGAGATCTTCGGCACCACGCTGATCCTCGGCATCATCGCGCTGAGCCTGATGTTCCTCGCCGGCTATGGCGGCATGGTCAGCCTGATGCAGCTGACGATCGCGGGTTTTGCCGGCTACATGGTCGCGGTATTCGGCGTCAGCGCCAATACCAATATCAGCCTCGGCTGGCCGTGGTGGCTCGCGACCCCGATGGCGCTGGCGCTGGCGACGCTGTTCGGCACGCTCGGCGGCGCGCTCGCGGTGCGCACCGAGGGCATCTACACCATCATGATCACGCTGGCGATCGGCGCGGCGTTCTACTACTTCACCAACCAGAACTGGGCGATCTTCAACGGCCACACAGGCATCAACACCGTGGCGACGCCGCAATTCTGGGGCGTCGACTGGCGTTCCGACATTGCCTTCTACTACGTCATCCTCGGCGTCGCCGCGATCTGCTACTTCGCGGTCCAGTACGTCTCGCGCGCGCCGTTCGGCCTCGCGCTGCAGGGCGTGCGCGACAATGCGCGTCGCATGGCCGCGCTCGGCTTCAACACCAACGCGCACCGCATCGCGGCCTACGCCTTCGCCTCATTCGTCGCCGCGCTCGGCGGCGTGCTGCAGGTCTGGAACTACCGGCAGATCTCGCCCGGCTCGGTCAGCGTCGGCGCCTGCATCGACATCCTGATCATCGCCATCGTCGGCGGCATCACCCGGCCGATCGGCCCGTTCATCGGCGCCCTCATCTTCGTCCTGCTGCGCACCTTCGCGCTCGATTTTCTGGTCAAGGTCGGGCTCGACGGCAATCGCTTCCGCCTCCTGATCGGGCTTGGCTTCCTCGCCATCGTGTTCTGGTCGTCGGACGGCGTGATCGGCCTGTGGGAGCGCTGGCGCCGCCGCGATGCGTCGGCGGGGGCACGGCCAGGCGGAGGCCGCCATGGATAGCGTCGCACAACGGTTGTCCGCGGTCGGCGCAGGCGCCGCACTGGAGCTCCGCGGCGTGACGCGGCTGTTCGGCGCACTCGCGGCGCTCACCGACGTCACCATCACGGTGCGGCCCGGCGAGCGGCGCGCGGTGCTCGGCTCGAACGGCGCCGGCAAGACCACGCTGTTCAACTGCATCACCGGCGACTTCCCGCCCTCGTCAGGCACGATCCGCTTCTTCGGCGAGGACATCACCCAGTTCCCGCCCTATGAGCGCATCCGTCGCGGGCTGCGCCGCACCTACCAGATCTCGGCGCTGTTTCCCGGCCTCACCGTGCAGGACAATGTCTATCTCGCCTGCCGGGGTGTATCGCGCGGCCGGTTCTCGTTCCTGCGTCCGGGTCAGAACGATGCGCTGATGCACGCGACCGAGACGCTGGTGCAGGCCGTGCATCTGACCACCGTGAAGGACCAGCGCGTCGCCGAGC
Source organism: Bradyrhizobium jicamae (assembly GCF_018130215.1). Lineage (GTDB taxonomy): Bacteria > Pseudomonadota > Alphaproteobacteria > Rhizobiales > Xanthobacteraceae > Bradyrhizobium > Bradyrhizobium jicamae_A. The sequence goes on along the minus strand of NZ_JAFCKQ010000002.1, from coordinate 115,666 downwards.
TGGCGCATGGCCAGCAGCGCCAGCTCGAGATCGCGCTCGCGCTCGCCGGCGCGCCGCGCTTCATCCTGTTCGACGAGCCGGCCGCTGGATTGTCGCCGACCGAGCGGCGTGAGCTGATCGAGATCCTGACCTCGCTGCCGGCGCATATCGGCTACATCATCATCGAGCACGACATGGACGTCGCGCTGCGCGTCGTCGAGAGCGTGACGATGATGCACAACGGCCGCATCTTCAAGGAAGGCCTGCCGCGCGAGATCGAATCCGATCCCGAGGTGCAGGAGCTTTATCTCGGAGGCGGCCATGAATGACCGCCGCACCGTGCCCGCGCTCGAGGTGAAGGGCCTCGATGTCTATTACGGGCATTCGCACGCCTTGCAGGGTGTCGACCTGACGCTCGAGGCAGGCGTGTTCTCGGTGGTCGGCCGCAACGGCATGGGCAAGACCACGCTGTGCAAGGCGATCATGGGTCTCGTCCGCGCCAGCGCCGGCTCGATCCGCATCCGCGGCGAAGAGGTGACGCGGCTCAATCCGGCACGCATCGCGCGGCTCGGCGTCGGCTATGTACCGCAGGGCCGACGCCTCTGGCGGTCGCTCACCGTCGACGAACACCTGCAGCTGGCAGCCGGAATGCGTCGCGGCGCATGGTCCACCGAGCGCATCTACGACACCTTCCCGCGCCTTGCCGAGCGCAGGAACCACGGCGGCAGTCAGCTCTCGGGCGGCGAGCAGCAGATGCTCGCGATCTCCCGCGCATTGCTGACCAACCCGCAGCTCCTGATCATGGACGAGCCGACCGAGGGCCTCGCGCCCGTCATTGTCGCGCAGGTCGAGGAGATGCTGGTTCGCCTCGGCGATGAGGGCGACATCTCGGTTCTGGTCATCGAGCAGAATATCGGCGTGGCCACGGCGGTGTCGCAGAACGTTGCCATCATGGTCAACGGCCGCATCAACCGCATCATCGAGTCCGCGCGCCTGTCGGCCGATCGCGACCTGCAGCAGCGCCTGCTCGGCGTCGGCATGCACGGCGCGGACGAGACCGAGGGCGTGGCCGGTCCGGCGAAGCCGAAAACGGAGGGCGCGCCACAGCCGGAACGCAAGGGCCCGGTCCGCATCTACGTCTCCAATCCGGTGCTGCCGACGCGCTGGTCGCAGCCGGTGCCGATCGCCCGGATCGAGGCCGCCGCGCGCACGCAGTCGGCCGGTGTGACCCGGCTCGAGGAGGCAACGCGGCAACGGCGCGAGCCGACACCGGCCCGCACGTCCGGGCCGCCGGTCGTGCTCGTCGTCGGCACGCTCGACACCAAGGGCGCGGAGCTGCGCTTCATCCGCGACATCGTTGCGGGGAGCGGCCTGCGCGCGCGGCTGGTCGACGTCTCGACCACCGGCAAGGCGTCGAGTTGCGACGTCACCGCGCAGGAGATCGCGCTGAACCACGGACGTGGCGGTGCCGCCGTGTTCGGCACTGATCGCGGCGCATCGGTAACGGCGATGTCGGATGCATTCGAGCGATGGCTGCGCCGCCAGGGCAATGTCGCCGGGATCATCTCGGCCGGCGGCTCCGGCGGCGCATCGCTGGTCGCGCCCGGCATGCGCGCACTGCCGGTCGGCGTGCCGAAACTCATCATTTCCTCGGTCGCCTCGGGCGATGTCGGCCCCTATGTCGGCCCCGCCGACATCACCATGATGTATTCGGTGACCGACGTGCAGGGCCTCAACTCGATCTCGCGCACGGTGCTCGCCAACGGCGCCAACGCGCTGGTCGGCATGGTCAAGGCCAGGCTCGATGCGCAGGCCGGCAAGCCGCGCGAGGAAGCAGCCGCGCTTCCCGCTGTCGGCATCACGATGTTCGGCGTGACGACGCCGGCCGTGCAGAAGATCGCGGCCGACCTCCGCGAGGATTTCGAATGCCTCGTGTTCCACGCCACAGGCGTCGGCGGCCGCTCGATGGAGAAGCTGGTCGATTCCGGGCAACTCGCCGGCGTCATCGACCTCACCACGACCGAGGTTTGCGATCTTCTGATGGGCGGCGTGTTCCCGGCGACCGATGACCGCTTCGGCGCGATCATCCGCAGCCGCGTGCCCTATGTCGGGTCGGTCGGCGCGCTCGACATGGTCAATTTCGGCGCACCCGACACAATTCCCGAGCGCTACAGGCAGCGCAAGTTCCACGTCCATAATCCGCAGGTCACGTTGATGCGGACCACGCCCGAAGAAAACGACCGGATGGGCCGCTGGATCGGCGACAAGCTGAACCAGATGGACGGCGTGGTGCGATTTGTCCTGCCCGAAGGCGGCGTCTCCGCGCTCGACGCACCCGGTCAGCCGTTCTGGGATCCCGACGCCGACACGGCGCTGTTCGGTGCGCTGGAGCGCACCGTGCGCCAGACCAGCAACCGGCAGATCATCCGCGTCAAGCGCAACATCAACGATCCCGAGTTCACCGCCGCCATCGTCAGCGCGTTCCGCCCTCTGCTCGGACGCGCGCGCGGGCGGCGGAGAGTGGCGAGGTGACCCATGGCCAGGTTTGAACGCGCGGCGCTGCTCAAGAGGTTTCGCGACATGGTCGCGCGCGGCGAGCCGATCGTCGGCGGCGGCGCCGGCACCGGCCTGTCGGCCAAATGCGAGGAGGCCGGCGGCGTCGACCTGATCGTGATCTACAATTCGGGCCGCTATCGCATGGCCGGCCGCGGCTCGCTGGCCGGCTTGATGCCCTACGGCGATGCCAATGCGATCGTCGTCGAGATGGCCGGCGAGGTACTGCCGGTGGTGACCAGGACGCCGGTGCTCGCCGGCGTCAACGGCACCGACCCCTTCCGCGACATGGACGTATTCCTCGACCAGCTCAAGGCATTGGGATTCGCAGGCGTGCAGAACTTTCCGACCGTCGGCCTGATCGACGGCATCTTCCGCGCCAATCTCGAGGAGACGGGGATGTCCTATGCGCTCGAGATCGACATGATCGCGAAGGCGCATGACAAGGACATGCTGACGACGCCCTACGTGTTCAGCGAACAGGAGGCCGCGGCGATGGCGATCGCCGGCGCCGACATCATCGTCTGCCACATGGGCCTGACCACCGGCGGTACGATCGGCGCGCAGACCGCGCTGAAGCTTGCCGACTGCCCGGCGCGCATCGAGGCCTGGGCCGAGGCCGCGCTCAGCGTCAATTCCGACATCATCGTGCTCGCGCATGGCGGTCCGATCGCGGACCCTGCGGACGCCGATTTCATCATGAAGAAGACCCGCAACTGCCACGGCTTCTATGGTGCATCCTCGATGGAGCGCCTGCCGGTCGAGCGGGCGCTGACGGATCAGGTACGCAAATTCAAGGCGATCGGCGCGCGATGAGCGCCGTGACCAAGGGAGGACAAGATGTCGGGGATGCTGATTGGTGAATTGATCCTCTGGCTCATCGTCGCGATCGTCGCGATCATCATCGTCGTCTATGTCGTGAACTGGCTGTATCACCGCTCGTCGAAGGAGGTCTCCTTCGTCCGCACCGGCTTCCTGGGCGAGCGCGTGGTGATCAATGGCGGCGCCTTCGTGCTGCCGTTCATCCACGACTACACGCCTGTCAACATGAACGTGCTGCCGATGGGGATCGTGCGCTCGAGGCAGGACGCCGTGATCACCCGCGACCGGATGCGCGTCGACATCGAGGCCGATTTCTACGTCCGCGTTCAGCCGACCCGCGAGGCCGTCTCGATCGCGGCAGCCACGCTGGGCCGACGCACCATGGAGCCCGAGCAACTCCATACCCTGCTCTCCGGCAAGTTCATCTCCGCGATCCGTTCCGTCGCCTCCGAAATGACGATGGAGCAGATGCACGAGCAACGCGGCGATTATGTCGCCCGCGTCAAGGCAAATGCCGCCGAGGCGCTGGCGCAGAACGGTCTCGAACTGGAATCGGTTGCCATCACCGATCTCGACCAGACCGATCTCGAATATTTCAATCCCTCGAACCGCTTCGACGCCGAGGGCCTGACCCGCCTGATGGAGGACATCGAGGCCAGGCGCAAGCTGCGCAACGACATCGAGCAGGACTCGATGATCAAGATCCGCACCCGCAACCTCGAGGCCGAACGGCAGGCGCTCGACATCGAGCGCGAGAGCGAGACCGCGCGGCTGGAACAGGAACGCGACATCGAGATGCGCCGCGCCCTGCAACGCACCGAGGTCGCGCGCGAACGCGCGCTGCGCGAGACCGAGGCCGAGCAGGCCCAGATCACCGCGCGCGAAGCCATCGAAAAGGCTCGCATCGCCAACGAGCTTGCCATCACAGAGGCGCGCATCGCCTCGGAGCGCGAGACCAGGCAGCGGGAGATCGAACGGACGCGCGCCGTCGAAGAGAAGGAACTGCTGGCCCGCGAGGAGATCGAGAAGGCCAGGATCGCCAACCAGCGCTCGGTCGACACCACGCGTATTGCATCGGAACGCGAGGTCCGCCAGCGCGAGATCGAGCGGATGCGCACGGTCGAGGAAGCCGAGATCGCGGCGCGAGAGGCGATCGAGAAGGCCCGCATTCAGCAGGATCGGGTCGTGACGGACGCGCGGATCGCCAATGAGGAGGAAACCCGCCGCCGCGAGATCGAGCGCACACGCGCCGTCGAGGAGGCCGAGATCGCCGCCCGCGAGGCGACCGAGAAGGCACGCATCGCCCAGACCATGACGGTCAATGTCGAGCGCATCTCGTCCGACGAACGGACCCGCGCGCTGGAGATCCAGCAGGTGCGTACCATCCAGGAGGCCGAGATCGAGGCGCAGAAGGCGGTCGAAGCCGCCCGTATCGTCAGAGAGAAGACGCTGGCCGCCGAGCGGATCACGGCCGACCACACGACGCGCAAGCTGGAGATCGAGCGCAATCAGGCGATCGAGATCGCCGGGATCACCGCGCGCGAGGCCACCGAGGCGTCGCGGATCGGTCAGGAAGAGCGCGTCCGGGCGCTCGAGATTGCCCGCACCCGTGCAGTCGAGGAAGCTGATATCGCGTCCCGCGAGGCGATCGAGGCCGCGCGGATTGCTCAGGAGAAGGCGGTCGCCGCCCAGCGCATCCGTGCCGAGCGCGACACCCGTGGGCTCGAGATCGAGCGTACCGAGGCGATCGAGGCCGCCGAGTTGAAGCGCCGGGATGCGATCGAGCGGCAGCGCATCGACGTCGAGCTGGCGCTGGAGAGCGAACGGATTGCCTCTTCCCGGACCCGGGAGGTGCTCAATATCGACCAGAAGAAGGCGGTCGAATTGGCCGACGAGGACCGCGTCATTGCGCTCGCGGCCAAGCGCTCGGAGCGCATCGATGCCGACCGGCAGGTCAGGCAGGCCGAGATCGTCGCCCGCAAGGAAGTCGAGACCACCGACGTCTCCCGCGAGCAGGCGCTCGAGACGGCGCGGATCGGGCGGCGGCGCGCCATCGAGCAGCTCGAGGTTGCCCGCAATCAATCGCTGCAGGAGGCCGAGATCGCCGCACGCGAGGAGGTCGAGCGTGCCCGCATCGCCTCCGACCGCGGCCTCGACGAGGCCAGGATTGGCCGCGAACGCGAGCTGCGCAAGCTCGAGGTCAACCGCGAAAAGGACGTCGAGACCACACTGATGGAGAAGGCGATCGCGATCCATCAGAAGTCGCTCGAGGAGTCCGCGGCGCGCGCCGCAGCCGAGGAGGCGCGGATGCGCGCGACCGAGGCCGCCGAACGCGTCGTCACCGCCCGCGAAAGCGAGATCGCAAAGCGGCGCAAGACCGTCGAGGTGCTGCTGGCGGAGAAGCAAGCCGAGGAGACCCGGATCGCGGCCGAGGCCGAGCGGGTTCGCGCGGCCGTCGAAGCCGAGGCGCAACGCATGCTCAACGAGGCCGAGAACGTGCTCACCGACCAGGCGCGCTACTCGCTGTTCCGCCGCAAGCTGCTCGACCGGATCGAGGGGATCGTGCGCGAGAGCGTCAAGCCGATGGAGAAGATCGAGGGCATCCGCATCCTCCAGGTCGATGGCCTCAACGGCAACGGCCATGGTGGTGGCGGCAGCGGCCGCAGCGCAACCGACGAAGTGATCGATTCGGCGCTGCGCTACCGCGTGCAGGCACCGCTGATCGACTCGATACTGTCGGATATCGGCGTCGAGGGCGGCAGCCTGGCAAAAATGCCGGGACTGATCCGCGAGGCCCGCGACATGCAGGGCATCAAGGACTCCACGCGCAAGAGCGGCGGTGACGCCAAGCCGGCAGCATCGTCCGAAGGCTCCGGCGAGCCGCCTCGCCCCGAGCGCACGCCGCGCAAGAAGGACTGAGCTGACGCCATGGCAAGGGTCTACGTCTCTACCGTCGTCAACGCCCGCAACGATCGCGTCTGGGCCCGCGTGCGCGACTTCAACGGCATGCCGAACTGGCATCCCGCGATCGCCGAAAGCCGCATCGAAGGCGGCGAGCCTTCCGACAAGATCGGCTGCGTCAGGGATTTCCGCCTGCGCAACGGCGATCGCATCCGCGAGAAGCTGCTTGGCCTGTCCGACTACGACATGTTCTGCACCTACTCGATCCTGGAATCGCCGATGGGGGTCGAGAACTATGTCGCGACGCTGCGATTGACGCCGGTCACCGATGGCGACCAGACCTTCCTGGAATGGACCGCCGAGTTCGACTGCGCGCCGGAGCGCGAAACGGAACTGGTCAACAACATCGGCGGCAACGTGTTCCAGGGCGGATTCGACGCGCTGAAGCGTGCGTTCGGAGGATAGGCCGTGCCGCACATCGTCAAGAGCACGATCCTGGACGCGCCGACCGACGCGGTGTGGGCCGTGTTGCGCGATTTCAACGGCCACGACCGCTGGCATCCGGCGGTCGCGACCAGCGGCATCGAGCGCGCGCAGCCTTCCGACAAGATCGGCTGTGTCAGGCGGTTCAAGCTGAAGGACGGCGCCGAGCTGCGCGAGCAATTGCTGGCGCTGTCCGATCTCGAGCAGTCGTTCAGCTACTGCCTGCTCGATACGCCGGTCCCGATGTTCAACTATGTGGCCCATGTCCGGCTGTTGCCGGTCACCGACGGTGACCGCACCTTCTGGCACTGGGAATCGCGCTTCACGACGCGGCCGGAAGACACCAGCCGCATCACGCACATGGTCTCGGAAGACATCTACCAGGCCGGATTCGAGGCGATCCGCCGGCATCTGAGGGAGGCGGCCTAGCCGCGGAATAACATCATGCCTGTGACGGTGAAGACATTTGGCTCCTCCGGCGAGGCGGCGGCGGCGCTGTCGGCGGACCGCAATGCGCGCTATCTCGGCGGCGGCACGCTGGTGATGCGAGCGCTGAACGAGGGCGACATCTCGATCTCGACCATCGTGCGCGCCAGCGACCATGCGATGACGCGGATCGAGGCGACAGGCGCACGGATCACGCTCGGCGCCGGCGTCACTTACGCGCGCATCCTCGCCGAACGCGACCTCGCCTTCCTGCACTCCCCGGCGCGCTCGATCGGCGGTCCGGCGGTGCGCAACATGGGCACGGTCGGGGGCAATCTGTTCGCGCCGAACCCGTATGGCGACTTCACGGTCGCGATGCTCGCGCTCGACGCTGTCGTCTCGGTGCAGGGCGGTCTCGGCAGCCGTGAGGTGCCGATCGAGGAATTCCTGCAGTCGCGCGATCGCCAGACCGGCACGCTGGTGCTGGCGATCTCCTTTGCCAAGCCGGGCAGCCCCGACGCCTTCCACTACCGCAAGATCGCGCGGATCAAGCCCAAGGGCGGCGCCGTGATCACGCTCGCTGCTCATCTGCCCATGAACGGCAGCCGCATCGTCGGCGCGCGCGTCGCGCTCGGCTCGATGGCGCCGACCCCGATCCGTGCCCGCGCTGCAGAACGCGCGCTGGAAGGACGGTCGCTCGACGCGTCCACGATCAACGCCGCCGCAGCAGTAGCCGTCGAGGGCACCACGCCCGGCGACAACGCGCTCGCCAGCGCCTGGTATCGCCGCGAGATCGTCGGCGTGCACCTGAAGCGCCTGTTGTCCGGTCAGGAATAGAGCATCATGGCGAAGACTCCGCTCCAGTTCCGACACAACGGCCGTGACGTCGCGATCTTTGTCGACGGCGGCACCAACCTCCTGGTCGCGCTGCGCGAGCTGATCGGCGACATGACGCCGAAGTTCGGCTGCGGCCAGGGCGGCTGCGGCACTTGCAGCGTGCTGATCGACGGCGAACTGCACCTGTCCTGCCTGACGCTTGCCGAGACGGTCGCCGGCCGCTCCATCGAGACTCTCGACGGCATCAAGGACGGTCCGAACCTGCATCCGCTGCAACGCGCTTTCGCCGACAATTTCGCCGCCCAGTGCGGCTACTGCACACCGGGCATGCTGATGGCTGCGAAGGCGCTGCTCGACCGCAATCCGCAGCCCAGTCGCGCCGAGGTCATCGAGGCGATCTCGGGCAACATCTGCCGCTGCACCGGCTACGAGCCGATCATCAACGCCGTGCTCGCGGCCGCTTCCGGCGGCCGGGCACGGGCGTAAGGGAACCGAACCATGCTGGAACTGCGCAAGGACATCTTCGCCGACGAGCGGGATGACAATCTGAAGGAGATCGGCAAGGGCACGCAGCGGCAGGACATGCTCGGCCATGTCACCGGCACCTCGCCCTATTTCGACGACCACAAGCTGCAGGGCATGCTGCATCTGAAGGTCGTCCGCAGCGCCCATTCGCACGCGCGCCTGCGCCGCATCGACACCAGCGAGGCCGAGCGCTCGCAGGGTGTGCGGCGGATCATCCGCGGCTCCGACGTGCCGCGCAATCTGAACACGCTGCTCAGCCTGATCAACTTCGGCAAGGATGACGAACCGTCGCTTGCGGTCGACAAGGTGCGCTACAAGGGTGAGCCGATCGTAGCCATCGTCGCCGACAGCCCGCGCGAGGCGTATGAGGCAATCGCCAAGGTCAAGATCGACTATGAACCGCTGCCGGCGGTGTTCGACGTCGAGGACGCGCTGAAGCCGGGCGCGCCCGTGGTCAACGAGGTGTACCCCAGGAACACCTTCACCTACTACGAGACCTATGATCGCCAGCAGCTGCGCTTCGGTGACGCCGACCGCGCGCTGGCTTCCGCCGACCATGTTCTGGAGCAACGCTACCAGATGTCGCCAATCGAGCATGCGCCGACCGAGACCAACGGCTCGATCGCGGCGCCCGATACCAACGGCCGCTACATCGTCTATACCTCGACCCAGGCGCTGTTCTTCTCGGTCGACACCTGCGCGAAAATCCTCGATGTGCCCTCCAACACCTTCCACTTTATCGGCGGCACGGTGGGCGGCGGGTTCGGCGGCAAGGTCGATACACTCACCGAGCCGCTTTGCATCCTCGGCGCGATGCTGACGGGGAAGCCGGTCCGCTACGTGTTCGGGCGCGAGGAGGAGATGCAATATGGTCCGCCGCGCGGCGCCGAACGCATCTATATCAAGGATGGCGTGATGCGTGACGGCCGCGTCGTCGCGCGCAAGATCCGGGCCTATTTCGACAGCGGCGCCTATACGCGCCTGTCGAGCTACGCGGCGGTGAAGTGCGCCGCGCACCTGCCCGGCCCCTACACGATCCCCAACGTCCATGGCGACGTCTATTGCGTCTTCACCAACCGCACGCCCGCGACTGCAATGCGTGGCTTCGGCGTCACGGCGATGGACTTCGCCATCGAGTGCCAGATGGACAAGCTCGCTCATCTCGTCGGCATGGACCCCATGGAGTTCCGGATTCTCAACGCGTATCGCGACGGCGACATGAAGGCGCACCGCCGCGAGGCCAAGAACACGGCACTGATCGAGTGTGTCCAGGTTGCCGCCGAGAAGGCCAAATGGCCGCTCCGCGAGGAGTTCAGGCGGATGTCGTCGCGCAAGGATGGCGGCGGAATCCGCGCCGCTGTTCCGTTGACGCCACGCGAGCCGCATGCGCCGCCGGTCGCGCCCGCCCAGCAGCGCACGACGTATGACCGTGCACCGGCCGCGACGCGCGAGCCGCCGCCCCCGCAGCCTCCGCCGTCCTCGCCTCCGCCGCCGCGACCCACGGCGCCATCGCATGGCGCCACCCGCTTCTCATCCGTCTTCGGCACCAGGAGGCGCTGATCATGACAAGGCATCGCGGACGCGGCATCGCATCGGTCAACTATCCCATCGGCATGAATCTCGGCGGCGATCCGAGCCAGGCGCTGGTGCATTCCAACCCCAGCGGCAAGTTCACTGTGGCGCTGTCCTCGATCGATCTCGGCCAGGGCATGAAGTCGGTGACGCGGCAGATCTGCGCCGAGACGCTCGGCGTTCCGGTCGAGGACGTCTATGTCGACACCGCGGATTCCGACACCGGGCCGCACTGCATGGGCTCGTTCGCCTCGCGCGGCACGCACCGCGTCGGCAACGCGGTCATGGCGGCAGCGCGGGAGGCGCGCGGCGTGATGATGGAGGCGGCCGCCGAGGAGCTGGAGGTGAACGCCGCCGACCTCGAGACCGACGGCCGCGGCAACATCCATGTCAAGGGCGCGCCGCACCGTTCGATCTCGACCAAGGACGTCGCGATCGCCGCGCAGTTCAAGCAGGGCAAGACGATCTCCGGCCGCGGCATCTTCCTGGTGCCGCTGTCCGACGTCGACCCCGAAACCGGCGAGATGTCGCCGGCGACATGCTATGCGCATGCCTGCCTCGTCGCCGAGGTCGAGGTCGACGACGAGACCGGCGAGGTCGACATGGTCAGGATGGACTCGGCCTACGAGCTCGGCCGCGCGCTGAATCCGCGGCTGGTCGAGCAGCAGCTCGTCGGCGGCGCCTGGATGGGCGTGAGCCACGCGCTCTATGAGACGCCGGAGCCGTATTATCCCGATCCGGTGCACGGACCGCGCGACTTCGTCGAATATCTGATGCCGGGTCCCGGCGATATCTGCCCGCACGATATCGCCGTGCTGGAGCGTCCCGCGCCCGACGGCCCGTTCGGCGCCAAGGGACCGGGCGAGATGTGCGCCAATCCGGTGCTGCCCGCGGTCGCCAACGCGATCTTCAATGCCGTCGGGGTCAGGATCGACGATTTGCCGATCACGCCGGAGAAGGTGTTGCGCGCGATCAAGGCGCAGGGCGGCGCGCGACCGCAGGCGCGGCGCTGAGGTCACGACATGCCGGTCCGCAGCAACATCGTCGGCATCGACAGCCCCGAGGCACTGGAGAAGGCGCTGCGCGCGGCCTATTACCTCGCCGACGACGGCGTCGCGACCGCCTCCTATCTCTCGCTCGCGCTCGGCAAGCCGCTGCTGCTGGAGGGCGCGCCGGGCGTCGGCAAGACCGAGGCCGCCAAGGCGATCGCCGCCGTGCTCGGCCGCAGGCTGATCCGCCTGCAATGCTATGAGGGCATCGACGCCGCCGCCGCGCTCTACGAGTGGAACTATCCGCGTCAGATGCTGGCGATCCGCCAGGCGGGCGAGGAGAGCATCGACATCTATGGCGAGTCCTTCCTGATCGAACGTCCGATGCTCGCCGCATTGCGCGCGCCCGATGCCACGGTGCTGCTGATCGACGAAATCGACCGCGCCGACCAGGAGTTCGAGGCCTTCCTGCTCGAATTCCTCTCCGACTTCCAGATCTCGATCCCCGAGCGCGGCACCGTACGCGCGGCAGAACATCCGGTCGTCGTGCTGACGTCCAACCGCACGCGAGACCTGCACGAGGCATTGCGGCGGCGCTGCGTCTATCACTGGATCGACTATCCGAATGCCGAGCGCGAGGCGCGCATCGTGATGATGCGAGCCTCGAGCGTCGCCGAGGCCACGGCGCGGGCCGTTGTCGCGGCCGTCGGCAGGCTCCGCCGCGAGCCGTTGAGCAAGGCGCCCGGCATCGCCGAGGCCGTCGACTGGGCGGAAGCCGCGACCCTGCTGCACAGGGGCGGCGCGCGCTGGCCCGACGCGTTCAAGCGGTCGATTGGCGTGGCGCTGAAGGACGAAGAGGATCTGCATTTCATCTCTCCGCGTCTCGATGCACTGATCGCGGAGGCGGCTGCGTGAGCGACGACCTCCAACTTCCACGGGCCGCGCGAGTCTTCATCTCCTTCGTCGCATTGTTGCGCGCCAACGGATTCTCCGTCGCGCCGGAGCAGACGACCAGTTTCCTGGCGGCAATCGAACTGCTCGGACCGCGCAGCCTCGAGCACATCCGCCGGGCCGGGCTTGCGACGCTGGCACCGCCGCCGGAGCGGCGGCCGACATATGACCGTCTGTTCGATATCCATTTTCGCGGCGCGGAGGCGATCGAGCAGGCCGAGGGCGAGGACGAGGAGACTGTTCGCCTGCAGGAGGAGGGCCGCGGCGGCGACGAACCGCCGCTCGCGGACGAGGCCAACGAGTCCGGTCTCGCCGCGGCGCGGGCCGAGGCGCTGGTCGAGCGCCGTTTCGCCCAGACCGCGACCAGCGATCCGCTGCGGCAGTTGTCGCGCGAGGCTGCAAGACGATTGCCGCGACGGCGCGGCCACAGGCGGCGGCGCGCCCGCTCCGGCCCGTTCGCCGACCTCCGCCGCACCCTGCGCGACAGCGTGCGCAACGACGGCGAGGTGCTGCGGCTCGGCCGCCTGCGCCGGCGCGAGCGCCCGCGCAAGATCCTGCTCTTGATCGACGTCTCCGGCTCGATGAAGGCGCGCACCGAGGAGAACATGAAGCTCGCGCACGCGCTGGTGCAGTCGGCGGGCAATGTCGAGGTCTTCACCTTCGGCACGCGGCTCACGCGCGTGACCGGTGCCTTGCGGCTCAAGCGCCGGGAGCAGGCGCTGAACGCCGCCGCGTTCCTGGTCAGCGACTGGGACGGCGGTACTCGCATCGGCGATGCGCTGCAGGCGTTCCTCGCCGTGCCGCGGTTCGGCGGATATGCCCGCGGAGCTGCGGTCGTGATCGTCTCTGACGGCCTCGAGCGCGGCGATCCGGCCGCGCTGCGCGATGCCGTCGCAAAACTGTCGCGGCGGGCCTGGCGGGTCAGCTGGCTGACGCCGCTCGCGACATCGCCTGGCTTCCGGCCGCAAACCGAGGCGCTGGTCGCGATCCAGCGCTTCGTCGATGATCTCGTGGACGGCGGATCGAGCGCGGCTGTCGTCGCGCATCTGCTGTCGCTTGGACGAAGGAGAGCTGCGTGACCGACATCGTCGACGGACACCACCACATCTGGCGAAAGTCCGATCTCGCCTGGCTGTCCGGCCCGATGCAGCCGCGCATCTTCGGTCCCTACGAGCCGATCCGCCGCGACTATCCGATCGAGGAATATCTCGACGACGTCAAGGGCACCGGCGTCGTCGGCTCGGTCTACGTCCAGACCAACTGGCCGAACGGCAGGTTCGAGGACGAGGCGGCCTGGGTGCAGCAGACCGCCGACCAGCACGGCTGGCCGCACGCGCTCGTCGCCTATGCCGACTTCTCCGTCGATGATGTCCGCCGGCAGCTCGATCGGCTGGCCCGCTATCCGCTCGTCCGCGGAGTGCGCATGCAGCTGCACTGGCACGAGAAGGAGCTGTATCGGTTCGCTGCACGTCCCGACCTCTGCGCCGATCCCGTGATCCGGCGCAATGTCGGACATCTCGCCGGCTACGGCTGGAGCTTTGATTTGCAGGTGTTCGCGCCGCAGATGGTTGACGCGGCAGGCCTCGCCGAGGCGTGTCCCGACGTGATGTTCATCCTGCAGCACGCCGGCATGCTGGAGGATTTGTCGCCGCAGGGGCGTGCCGCGTGGCGCACCGGCATGGCGCGGCTGGGGCAGTGTCCGAACGTGGTGTCGAAGCTGTCCGGGCTCGGCACCTTCATCCACCGCAACGATCCCGCGCACATCGCCGAAATCGTCACCGACACGGTCGCGATCTTCGGCGCCGATCGCTGCCTGTTCGGCTCGAACTTTCCGATCGAGAAGCTGTGGACCAGCTATCGCGACCTGGTGGGTGCCTTCCGCGCCGCCGCGGAGCAGCTGCGGCCCGAGCAGCGAGAGGCGATCTTCAACAAAACGGCTGCGCGGGTCTACCGGCTGGAGCGGTAGGCACGCTGCGCGCGAGGAGACGAGCAACGAACGCGAACTGGGAGGGACGAGATGGCATTGGAGATCAAGATCCTGGACTATGGCGATATCGAGCTGGAATCGAGCTTCCTCGTGCTCGGACACAATTGCGGCCGCACCCGTCGCGTCCTGACGCTCGGCTTCCTGATCCTCGGCGGTCCCTATCCCGTGCTGGTCGACACCGGCTATCGCTCCAACCAGATCATGGAGACGCTCGGCATGCGCGGCCTCCAGTTTCATGAGAACATGATCGAGAACCAGCTCGCACGTCACGGCGTGCGGATGGGCGACGTGCGCTTCGTCTGCCACACCCATCTGCATATCGACCACGCCGGCAAGGACGACCTGTTCCCGATGAACACGACCGTCGTGCTCAACCGCAAGGAGCTGGAATACTCGGTCTCCGGCCTGATGCATCCGCAATACCCGGCGCCCGACATCAAGCACCTGATCGATCGCCTGCACACCAAGAGCGCGCTGCGCTTCCTCGACCTCGAGGTCACCGGTCCGGTCGAGCTGATGCCCGGCGTCTATTGCGAGGCGGCCAACGCCCACACCGAAGGCTCGATGAACATCCACGTCCACACCGCCGACGGCATTGCGACGATCTGCGGCGATGTGATCTATGACTTCAATGACCAGATCGTGAACCCCTTCAACGAAATCCACGACGCCGAGCCGCGCACGACCGGCAACCACGGCACCAGCAAGCGGGCGGAGAAGGCGGCGATCAAGAAGCTGCTCTCGAGCTCGCGCTTCCTGCTTCCCGTCCATGATCGCCCGGCCAGGATCGAGGGCGGCACGGTGGTCGGCCGCCTGCACGACCAGGTGCCGGGGCCGATCGTGCAGAGCCTGCCGCAGCGCAACTGGTTCCCGGCGTAACCGCGGAGGATCGATGCGATGACCCACGTCACCCTGCGAACGGAGTTCGAAGACCTGATCGATCCCTACGCGCCGGTCGGCCAGGTGGGGACCGGTTTCGATTTCACGGAGGGCCCGATCTGGCATCCGCTCGATCACTTCCTCCTGTTCTCCGACATGCCCGGCGACGTGCGCAGGCGTTGGGACGCGCGGCGCGGCGTGGTCGAGGTCAAGCGTCCGTCGAACAAATGCAACGGCATGACCTATGATGCCGATCTCAACCTGATCGTCTGCGAGCACGCGACGTCGTCGCTGATCCGCGAGCGACCCGACGGGCGGCGCGAGGTGCTGGCCTCGCATTTCGACAACCAGGAGCTCAACAGCCCGAACGACGTCTGCGTGCATTCGAGCGGCGCGATCTATTTCTCCGATCCCTGGTACGGTCGCATGCCGGTCTATGGCGTGGAGCGGCCGCGCCAGCTCGGCTTCCAGGGCGTCTACCGCGTGCCGCCTGGCGGCGGTGCGCCGAAGCTCCTGGTCGACCGCTATCTGTTCGAGCAGCCGAACGGGCTGTGCTTCTCGCCCGACGAGCGCATCCTCTATGTCAACGACACCGTGCAGGCCTCGATCCGCGCCTTCGACGTGACGCCCGACGGGTCGCTCGCCAATCCGCGCGTGTTCGCCTCCGGCATCCGCTCCGAGCTCGAGCCCGGCGTGCCCGACGGCATGAAGTGCGACCAGCGCGGCAATGTCTGGGTCACCGCGCCCGGCGGCGTCTGGGTCTATTCGCCCGATGGCGGCCTGCTCGGCAAGGTGCGCCTGCCTGAACTCGTCGCCAACCTCGCCTGGGGCGGAGCCGATTTTCGCACGCTCTACCTGACCGCGACCCATTCGGTCTACGCGATCCCGACCAAAGTAGGCCCGCGGCACGAGCCCTATATGAGCGGCAGGCGCGGCAACGCGAGCCCCGCGTCGTCCACCTCGGCGCCGAACCTCAACGCCGCCGAGATGCGGATTGATCCGCAGCGCTGCGCGATGATCATCCAGGACATGCAGAACGACGTCATCATGGATGGCGGAGCGTTCGCGGAGTCCGGGGCGCCCGCGCATGCGCGCGCGCAGCATGTGGTCGAGAATGTCCGCCGCGTCGCCGAGGCCGCCCGCGCCCGCGGTGTCGCAATCATCCATGTCTGGTTCATCGTCGAGCCCGGCGCGCCCGGCGTCACCTTGAATGCGCCGCTGTTCGAGGGCCTCGTCGACAGCAAGGCGCTGGTGCGCGGCAGCTGGGGCGCGGCGCCCGCCTCGGGCCTCGAGCCGCGCCCCGGCGATTTCGTGGTCGAGAAGATGCGGATGAGCGCCTGGGAGGGCACAAGGCTCGAGACCATCCTGAAGGCGACCGGCCGCGACATGATCATCAACACCGGCGCCTGGACCAACATGTCGGTCGAGCACACCGCGCGCACCGGCGCCGACAAGGGCTATTTCATGATCGTGCCGGAGGATTGCTGCTCGACCATGAATGCCGACTGGCACAACGCCGCCATCAACTTCGCGCTGCAGAATGTCTCCGTCGTGACCAATGCCGACACGGTCATCAAGGCGCTCGGCTGAAGGGGTAGACGCGGTGCCGAAGCTGCTGCACATCGCCTGCTCTCCCCGCGCCGATTCGGAATCGGCGGCCGGCGCCCGGGTCTTTCTCGACCAGTTCCGGACGTCGCGGCCGGACTGGGAGATCGATGCGATGAACCTTTGGCGCGATCCGCTGCCCGAATTCGAGGGCTATGTGCTGGAGGCCAAATACGCCCGGATCAACGGCAAGCCGTTCACCAACTCGCAGCGCGATGCGTTTGCGGTCGCCGAGCGCCTCGCGCTGCGCCTGTCGCTCGCCGACCGGGTGCTGATCTCGACGCCAATGTGGAATTTTTCCATTCCTTACCGGCTGAAGCAGTGGTTCGACGTCATCATCCAGCCCGGGCTGACCTTCCGCTTCGATCCGGCGATCGGCTATCTGCCGTTGCTGAAGGACCGTCCGACTGTCGTGATCCTCGCCAGCGGCAGCGACTTCGTCACCGGCATGAACCGCGGCCGCATCGACATGGCAACGCCCTATCTGCGCGAGGTGCTGCGCTTCATCGGCATCAGTGACGTCAGCTTCGTGCCGATCGGTCCGACCACCGGCCCCACCGAGCCGATCCGCGTTGCGCGCGACTCTGCGCACCGCCGGCTGCTGGAGATGGCGGGAAGGTTCTGATTGCGGCGTCGTCCTTGCGACGACGCCGTCATTGCGAGGAGCGAAGCGACGAACCAATCCATCGTTCCGCATCTTGGGAGGGATGGATCGCTTCCGCCTTCGCCAAGGCTTCGGCTGACAGTCGCTTCGCTCGCAATGACCGGGGGCTGACCGGTCCCGATTCACGTTTCATCACGTTTCACGTTTCAAACAGCCTGGCCGGCGACGACACTGAGGAAGAGGACGCGGTCTCGCGGTCTCGCGACATGATCTGCCCGAGCTTTGCTCTTCGTTTTCGCCGCTCTGCAAGCAGAGGGCGCAGGGAAAGCCGGGTGCCGATCGCACCCGTGGGCCCCGAGCAACAAAGGTAGCTCGGGGGTAGGACCACAGGTGTAACCGGAAACACTCCGGCTTTCCCTGCGCGATGGTTTACGGCTTATACGTGCTCTCCCCGGCGAGACTGGGCTTTATTGTCACCGTCATCAGCGAGAGATTGCTGATGAGACACCTGCCACTAGGGCGTCAGGCCTGCACGATTTCGCCGTCCGCCATCTGCCACGCTCGTCAGCCGTGACAGCGGCGTCCACCGCATCCCACCACCACGTTCGTGACGATCGCGAAGCGCCCCTCGAGCGGGTGAGACGGATAAACCTGTACACTGATTTGCCGTTACGATAAACCGAAATATTTTTGCAACGAGGGCTGGACAACGAACCCAAATCAGTGCTTCGCGAAATTCCGCCGCACGGCGCAGGCGTTAGACCAAATGCGTAAGTAGTCGCCCGGATACCGAAAGGCTTCCCGATCTGGCTATGGAACTTTCAGCCCACAAAAAGAAACGGCATGAAGAAGCTGATCCATCGGGACATCCAATACACGCTCACCAACATCGAACCGGACCTCTGGAGCTGGTCGTTCGAAATCAACGGCAAGGTCAGGCAGGGCACCACGCGGGTACGGCTCGGCCTGCTCGCGGAACGCCGCGTCCGCTCGATTATCGATCGGGAAATCAGGAGAGCCGAGAGTTCGGAGACGTGAGAGCGTGATCACGCTTCGCCTGCCGGCACCAGCCCGGCGAGCGCCTGCGCCTCCGAACCGAGCGCTTTCAGCGACGGATGTTGCGGCCGGCCGCGTCATTTGGAATTCTGCGCCGCGCGTCAGCGTGAAACCGTCCCGGCAGAAGGAGTTCCCGACGTGGCAATCCTCAAGGATTTTGCAGTGGGATTCTACAAGATCCCGCTACCCGTGGTGCTCAGCGACAGCACGCATGGTGAGATCACGGCGTTCGAGTTGATCACGATCCGCGCCCGCGACACCGACGGCGCGGAGGGAATTGGCTACACCTACACGGTCGGCCGCAACGGCGGGGCGATTGCAGATATCCTGACCCGCGAGGTCTGCGAGGTCGCGCGCGAGATGGAGGCCGAGGACACCGAGCAGCTCTGGCACAAGGTGTGGTGGGCGCTTCACTATGGCGGTCGTGGCGGACCGGCGGTGCTGGCGCTCTCCGCCCTCGACATCGCTTTGTGGGATCTGAAAGCGCGCCGGGCCTCGCTGCCGCTCTGGCGCCTGCTCGGCGGCTTCGACCGGCGTGTTCCCTGCTATGCCGGCGGCATCGATCTCGATCTGCCGCTGGATGGTTTACTGAAGCAGACCGACGACAATCTCGCCAGGGGTTTTCGCGCCATCAAGATGAAGGTCGGCCGCCCCAGCCTCGCGGACGACGTCGCGCGCGTGAAGGCGATGCGCGGCCATCTCGGCCACGAATTTCCGCTGATGGCCGATGCCAATATGAAATGGACCGTCGAGGAGGCGATCCGCGCCGCGCGCGCCCTGCAACCCTTCGACCTGACCTGGCTCGAGGAGCCGACCATTCCCGAAGACGTCGCCGGTCACGCCCGCATCCTGCAAGCCGGCGGCGTGCCGATCGCGGCGGGGGAAAACCTGCGCAGCCTGTGGGAGTTCAAGCCGTACATCACCGGCAACGCGCTGTCCTATGCGGAACCCGATGTCACCAACTGCGGCGGCGTGACCAGCTTCATGAAGATCGCGCGGCTGGCCGAGGCGTTCAACATTCCCGTCACCAGCCACGGCGCCCATGACATCACCGTTCATCTGCTGGCGGCTTGCCCGAATCGCTCGTATCTGGAAGCCCACGGCTTCGGCCTTGACCGCTACATTGAACATCCGCTGGTTCTGGAGCAGGGATTGGCAATTGCGCCGGATCGCCCCGGCCATGGCATCGCATTCGACTGGAAGGGTTTGGACCGGCTCAGCGCGCGATGACGGGCCGCGCGAAGGGCGGACCCGCACCAAGACGTGACATGGCGGAAAACCTGCCCTGCCGGCAGGCGCTAGGCGGGCTCGCGGCAAGCTGCTAGCCTTTTGCGCTTCTGATTGCCTTACCTCAGGGACCGAAGCAAATGGACAACCGTAGTGATGTTTGGCGCGGCGTCGACGCGATCAAGCCGCGTTTCATCGAATTGAGCGACAAAGTGTGGGCGATGCCGGAGGTCTGCTACACCGAGGCGCGCTCATCCGCCGAGCATCTGGCCGAGCTGCGCCATCAGGGCTTTCGCATCACCGAGAACGTGGCGGGGATTCCGACCGCGATGATAGGCGAATGGGGTGAAGGCGGCCCGGTGATTGCCTTCATGGGTGAATATGACGCGCTGCCCGGCCTCAGCCAGGAGGCCGGCGTCGCCGAACACCGCCCGGTGCAGACCGGCGGTCACGGCCATGGCTGCGGCCACAATCTGCTCGGCTCGTCCGCACTGCTCGCGGCAACCGCGGTGAAGGACTGGCTCGCGGCCAACAAGGTACCGGGGCGCGTGCGCTATTACGGCTGCCCGGCCGAGGAAGGCGGCGCGGCGAAGGCCTTCATGGTCCGCTGCGGCGCGTTCGAGGATGCCGACATTGCCATCACCTGGCATCCGCACAGCTTCTGGGAAGTGGCGGTGACGCCGTCGCTTGCCAATACGAGGGCCGATTTCATCTTCACCGGCCGCACCTCGCACGCAGCCGCCTCGCCGCATCTCGGGCGCAGCGCGCTCGACGCGGTCGAGTTGATGAATGTCGGCGTCAACTACATGCGCGAGCACATGCCGAGCGACGCCCGCGTGCATTACGCGCTGCTCGACACCGGCGGCATTGCGCCCAACGTGGTGCAGGCGCATGCCCGGGTGCGCTATTCGATCCGCGCCCGCGACCTGCCCGGCATGAACGAGCTGGTCGAGCGGGTGCACAAGATCGCGCAAGGAGCCGCGCTGATGACCGAGACCAGGGTCGAGATGAAGATCATCTCGGCGGTCTCAAACATCCTGCCCAACACGCCGCTGGAGCAGACGCTGCACCGGATCATGGAGGACCTCGGTCCGCCGCATTTCGACGACGCCGACAAGGACTTTGCGGGCAAGATCCGCGCAACCCTGACCGACAAGGACATCGCCTCGGTCTATTACGCCATCGGCATGGATCCGACCGACCGTCCGCTGGCCGATTTCCTGGTGCCGATCGATGCCAAGCGCAACCCGCTGGTCGGCTCGACCGATGTCGGCGACGTCTCCTGGGTGGTGCCGACCGTGCAGGTCCACGCCCCGACGGTCGCCATCGGCACCCCCTTCCACACCTGGCAGGTCGTGGCGCAGGGCAAGACCCCGGCTGCGCACAAGGCGATGGTGCAGGCGGCCAAGGCAATGGCCGGTCTCGGCGTCAAGGCGCTGATGGAGCCGGAGCTGATCGCGGCCGCCAAGGCCGACCTCAAGAAGCGGACCGCACGGACGCCCTATGTCAGCCCGCTGCCGGAGAATGTTGCACCGCCGTTAGACATGTCGGTGGCATAACTTCTGCTTGCTTGCAGAGACCTTCGCCTCGGACCGGCTCCGGGCGAAGGTCGATTTGCGCCGGAAAAGCAATCAGAACAAAGGATAACGATCAAATTTTCCGCAAGGTCGGACGCGGATGGGTGGGCTTTGGCGGCGAAATGCCGAAGCCATGTGCGCATCCGAAGCGGTCTGCACAAGTGATAGCCAAAAGACCTATGCGCCGGGCTCCGGGAGACGTTGACCTGAGAGGTCATTCGGTGTGCGATCTGCCGCCAACGACGGCGGCGCGTTATCGCAGCCAGCCACAATAACCGGAACCGGACGAGGGGATTAATGCTGGACAACAATCTGCGAACGATGATCGACGACGTTAAGGGCGGACGGATGGATCGCCGCGCCTTCGTCAAGCGCATGATCGCGGTCGGACTCACCGCGCCGATGGCCAACCAGCTCCTCGCCATCGGCGGGGTCGCGATGGCGCAGAGTCCCAATCCCTACAAGCCGACCAAGCGCGGTGGCGGCGGCCCGCTGAAGGTGTTGTGGTGGCAGGGCCCGACCCTGCTCAATCCGCACTTCGCCACCGGCACCAAGGACCAGGACGGCTCGCGCATCTTCTACGAGCCGCTCGCGAGCTGGGACGTCGACGGCCATCTCAACCCGATCCTCGCCGCCGAGATCCCCTCGATCCAGAACGGCGGCCTCGCCGCCGACGCCAAATCGGTGACCTGGAAACTCAAGCCCGGCGTCAAATGGCACGACGGCAAGCCCTTCACGGCCGATGACGTCGTGTTCAACTGGGAATATGCCACCGATCCGGCGACGGCGGCGGTCTCGAGCGCCACCTACGCCGACATGACCGTGGAGAAGGTCGACGATCTCACCATCCGCATCGTCTTCAAGAAGCCGACGCCGTTCTGGGCCAATGCCTTCGTCGGCGGCTATGGCTGCATCATCCCGAAGCATCTGTTCGCGGAGTACAAGGGCAGCAAGTCGCGCGAGGCGCCGACCAACCTGAAGCCGGTCGGCACCGGCCCCTACAAGTTCGTCGAATTCAAGCCGGGCGACCTGATCCGCGGCGAGATCAATCAGGACTACCACATGGCCAACCGGCCCTCGTTCGACACCATCGAGATGAAGGGCGGCGGCGACGCCGTCTCGGCGGCGCGCGCGGTGATCCAGACCGGCGAATATGATTTCGCCTGGAACATCCAGGTCGAGGACGAGGTGCTGCTCCGCCTCGAAAAGGGCGGCAAGGGCAAGACCCTCTACGCGGTGGGCGGCGACATCGAGTTCATCGCGATCAACTTCACCGATCCCAATACCGAGGTCGACGGCGAGCGCTCGTCGATCAAGACCAAGCATCCGATCCTCTCGGACCCGAAGGTACGCCAGGCACTGGCCATGCTGGTCGATCGCGAGTCCGTCAAGAAGGTGATCTACGGCCGCGCCGGCCGCGTCACGGCGAACTACCTCAACGGCCCCGAGGAGTTCGTCTCCAAGAACACCCGATGGGAGTTCAACATCGAGAAGGCGGCCGCGCTGCTCGAGGAAGCCGGCTGGAAGGCGGGCTCGGACGGCATCCGCGAGAAGGACGGCAAGAAGCTGAAGCTGCTGTACCAGACCTCGATCAACGGGCCGCGCCAGAAGACCCAGGCGATCGTCAAGCAGGCCTGCCAGAAGGCCGGCATCGACGTCGAGCTGAAATCGGTCGTCGCCTCGGTGTTCTTCTCCTCCGATGTCGCCAACCCCGACACCTATTCCAAGTTCTACGCCGACATCGAGATGTTCCAGATCCCGATGACCCAGCCCGATCCGGCCCTGCACATGCGCCGTTATCTCTCGCGCAACGTCGCCACCAAGGAGAACAAGTGGCAGGGCCAGAACTTCCCGCGCTGGGTCAACAAGGATTTCGACGCCGCGATCGATGCGGCCGACACCGAGACCGATCCGCTCAAGCGCGCCGACCTCTACATCAAGTGCAACGACCTGATGTGGCAGGACACGGTGGTGATCCCCGTGATGCACCGCCTCGCGGTGGAAGCCTGCTCCAACACGCTGCGGCCGGCGCTCTCGGGCTGGGCCAACCAGACCGACAATCTGCAGGACTGGTACCGGGAGGCTTGACGCGACATGAGCCTCGCGCGGCCACTTCACCTCTCCCGCTCGCGGGGGAGGTCGCTGCGCTCGAAGCGCGCAGCGGGTGGAGGCTCTCTCCACGATGGGACGCGCGGCGCTACCTCCATTCCAACCCTCCCCCGCGAGCGGGTGAGGGAGCGCAGCTTTTTCGCGGTCGCGGTTCGGCCTAATCCGATTGTTCGCCCATGAGTCAGTACGTCCTGCGTCGCCTGATGATCGCGATCCCGAGCCTGCTCGGGATATCGCTCGTGCTGTTCGTCGTGCTGGCGCTCGCGCCGGGCGATCCGTTCTCGGAGCTCGCGACCAATCCGAACGTGCCGCCCGAAGTGCAGGCTGCGCTGCGGGCCCAGTTCGGGCTCGACGATCCGATCTACATCCGTTACCTGCACTGGCTCGCCGCGATGGCGAAGGGCGACTGGGGCTTTTCCTTCGTCAGCCGCGTCGACGTCGACACCCTGATCCTGCAACGCCTGCCGGCAACGCTCTACATCATCGGCTCGGCGCAGCTGCTGGCGCTGCTGATCGCGATCCCGGTCGGCGTCTACGCCGCCACCCGCCCCTACTCGATCTTCGACCAGCTCGCCAACACCTTCGCCTTCATCGGCTTCTCGCTGCCGACCTTCTTCACCGGCATCCTGTTCATCCTGATCTTCTCGGTGAAGCTGGACTGGCTGCCGTTCGTCTATACCGATGTGCCGGGGAGCGGCATCCCCTGGATGCTGGAAATGATCCGGCAGGCCATCATGCCCGTGATGGTGCTCGGCCTGTTCCAGGCGGCGTCGATGACCCGCTTCGTGCGCTCGGCGATGCTCGACGTCATCCGCCTCGACTATGTCACCACCGCGCGCGCCAAGGGGCTTGGGCAGGCCAAGGTGATCGTCAAGCACGTGATGCGCAATGCGATGATCCCGGTGGTCACCCTGATCGCCCTGCAGATGCCGGCGGTGTTCGGCGGCGCCATCGTCACCGAGCAGATCTTCCGCATTCCCGGGATCGGCTCGCTCCTGATTTCCTCCATCCTCGCCAATGACACGCCGGTCGTGATGGCCGTGACCTTCGTCTTCGCGTGTCTCGTGGTGCTGTTCAACCTGATCGCAGATGTCCTCTATGGCTGGCTTGACCCTCGCATCTCCTTCCGCTGAACGGCGCGGCTACTCGCCCTGGCGGGAGACCTGGCGGCGCTATCGCCGGCACCGGCCGGCGGTGATCAGCGCGGTGCTGCTGCTGCTCCTGATCGCGGCCGTCGTGGTCGGGCCCTTCGTCTGGCGGGTCTCGATCAACGACATCGACGTCGTCGCCGGCCTGCAGGGGCCCTCGCTCGCCCATCCGTTCGGCACCGACGATCTCGGCCAGGACCTGCTCGCCCGCATGATCTATGGCGGGCGGATCTCGCTCGCGGTTGGCCTCGCCGCGATGCTGGTCTCGGTGTTCGTCGGCACGCTGATCGGCGCGCTCGCGGGCATGTCGCGCGGCGCGCTCGGCTATGCGCTGATGTGGCTCACCGACCTGTTCCTGTCGCTGCCGCAACTGCCGCTGCTGCTGCTGCTGATCTACCTGTTCCGCGACGGGTTGAAGGCGGTGTTCGGCCCGGAGGGCGGCATCTTCATCCTGATCGTGCTCGTGATCGGGGGCTTGCGCTGGATGCCGGTGGCGCGGCTGGTGCGCGCCCAGTTCCTCTCGCTGCGCGAGAAGGAGTTCGTCGAGGCCGCGCGGGCGCTTGGCGCCAGCCCGACGCGGCAGGTGGTGCGGCACATCCTGCCCAACGCGCTCGGGCCCGTCATCATCGCCGGCACGATCGACGTCGCCGCCGCCATCATCGCGGAATCGACGCTGTCATTCCTCGGCCTCGGCTTCCCGCCCGACACGCCGACCTGGGGCCGCATCCTCTACGACGCCAAGGATTTCCTCGACATCGGCCCGCATTGGGCGCTGTTTCCGGGCGGTGCGATCTTCATCGCCGTCGTCGCCATCAACTTCATCGGCGACGGGCTGCGCGACGCGCTCGATGCGCGCAAGGTGATCTGATGGCGCTGCTCGAGATCAAGGGCCTGAAAACCCATTTCACGACCGACGACGGCATCCTGCAGGCGGTCGACGGCGTCGACATCTCGATCAACCGCGGCGAGACGCTGTGCGTGGTCGGCGAATCCGGCTGCGGCAAGACCGTGACCGCGATGTCGATCCTGAAGCTGATCGCGATGCCGCCGGGCCGCATCGTCCAGGGCGAGATCATCTTCGAGGGCCGCGACCTGGTGCCGCTGACGAGCCATCAGCTCGACGACATCAGGGCCAAGGAGATCGGCTTCATCTTCCAGGAGCCGATGACCTCGCTCAATCCGGTGCTGACGATCGGCGAGCAGATCAGCGAGAGCCTGCGCCGCCATGAGGCGATCACCCGGAAGCAGGCGCTGGAGCGCACCATCGAGATGCTCAAGCTGGTGCAGATCCCGAACGCCGAGGGACGCGTGCATCATTATCCACACCAGTTCTCCGGCGGCATGCGCCAGCGCGTCATGATCGCGATGGCGCTGGCCTGCCGGCCCAAGCTCGTGATCGCGGACGAGCCGACCACCGCGCTCGACGTCACCATCCAGGCGCAGATCCTCGACCTGTTGCAGGACATGAAGGAGCGCTTCGGCATGGCGGTGATGCTGATCACCCATGCGATGGGCGTCGTGGCGGAGACGGCGCAGCGCGTCGTCGTGATGTATGCCGGCAAGGTGGTCGAGGAGGCGCCGGTCGACGATCTCTTCGGCGACCCGCGCCATCCCTACACGCAGGGCCTGATCCGCTCGATCCCGCGCATCGATCTCGACGCCCGGCACAAGACGCGGCTGGAGGCGATCGGCGGCTCGGTGCCGATCCTGATCAATCCCAAACCTGGCTGCCGTTTTGCTCCCCGATGCAAATACGCCATGAGCGTCTGCACCGAGCGGGAGCCGCGCCTGCGCGAGGTCAGACCGGGCCATCGCATGGCCTGCCATCTCGGAGACGCGTCATGAGCGAACCGCTGCTGCGCGTCAGCGATCTGAAGAAGCATTTTCCGGTGCTGGGCGGGCTGTTGTCGCGCGAAGTCGGACAGGTCTATGCGGTCGACGGCGTATCGTTCTCGGTCAGTCGCGGCGAGACGCTGGGGCTGGTCGGCGAATCCGGCTGCGGCAAATCCACCACCGGGCGCTGCGTGTTGCGCCTGATCGAGCCGACCTCGGGCGAGGTGGTGTTCGACGGCAAGAGCGTGACCGGCCTCGGCAGCGGCGATCTGCGCGCCATGCGGCGCAACATGCAGCTCGTATTCCAGGATCCGTTCGCCTCGCTCAATCCGCGCATGACCGTGGGCGCGATCCTCGGCGAGCCCTTCATCATCCATGATCTCGTCAAATCGGCCAGCGAGCGCGACGACCGGGTCGCGAACCTCCTGGTCAAGGTCGGGCTGAAGGCGGAGCACATGCGCCGCTATCCGCATGAATTCTCCGGCGGCCAGCGCCAGCGCATCGCGATCGCGCGCGCGCTGACGCTGGAGCCGAAGCTGATCGTCTGCGACGAGCCGGTGTCGGCGCTCGACGTCTCGATCCAGGCGCAGGTCATCAACCTGCTGGAGGATCTGCAGGCCGAGCTGAACCTGACCTATCTGTTCGTCGCCCACGACCTCTCCGTGGTCGAGCACATCTCGGACCGCGTCGCGGTGATGTATCTCGGCCGCATCGTCGAACTCGCCAAGGCGAACGACCTCTACCGCAACCCGCAGCATCCATACACGCGCGCGCTGCTCTCGGCCGTGCCGGTGCCGAACCCCAGGGCGAAGCGCGAGCGTATCCGCCTCAAGGGTGACGTGCCGAGCCCGATGAATCCGCCGAAGGGCTGCCACTTCCACACGAGATGCCCGATCGCCGAAGAGCGCTGCAAGCAGAGCGCGCCGGAGTTGCTGGAGGGCACCGACGGCCATTTCGTGGCGTGCCATCTGGCGTAGGGCTGGGTAACAAACGCTGTTCCCTCGAGTTCGGTGTCCACTTCGCTCGAAAACGCCCTAGCGTCGGCGCTTGCTGGCAACCTTCGCTTTTGCTTGACCCATGACCTTCGTCTTCAGCGGCCGCCGTGCCGGCGCTTTCTCCGCGACCGCCGCCTCCTCCGCCCCGCTCGCATCCGTCCGTAGCGTCTCGAGCATCCAGTCGCGAAACGCGCGCATGCCGGGCGTGATGTCCTTCGACTTCAGCCAGGTCAGCCAATACGATCCTGCCGGCACCTCGGCGGCAAAAGGCCGAACGAGCCGGCCCGAGGTCAGTTCGCTCTGGAACATCGCGACCGGCACGAGGCCAACGCCGACGCCGCGCGCCGACGCTTCGGCCATCGCGACCGAGCTGTCGAACACCGGCCCCTGGATCTTGGGGCACGGGGAACCTGCGACGGCAAACCAGAGCGGCCATTCCTCGGCGCGGTAGGAGCGCAGCAGGAATTCTCGCGCGAGATCCGACGGCTTGCGCAGGCGGTCCGCGACATCGGGACGGCACACCGGCGACAGCGGCGCGGAGAGCAGATGGACCGCTTCGGTGCCGTGCCAGGAGCCGTCGCCGAAGCGGAGCGCGAGATCGAGCCCGTCGCCTGCGATGTCGACGCGGTTGTTGTTGGTGAGCAGGCGCAGGTCGATATAGGGATGCGCGCGCTTGAAGCGGTCGATGCGTTGCAGCAGCCATCCGGTCGCAAACGTCGCCACGCAGCCGACGGTGACGACCTCGCGCGTGCCCTTGGCCTCGATCCGGTCGATCGCGGCGCCGATGCGATCGAGTGCGTCCGTGAGCACCGGCAGCAGCGCCAATCCCTCATCGGTCAGCAGAAGCCCGCGCGGCAGGCGGCGGAACAGCGGCGCGCCCAGCGTGTCCTCGAGCTGCTTGACCTGATGGCTGATCGCGGTCTGCGTCACGCGCAGCTCGAGGCCGGCGCGGGTGAAACTCAGGAGCCGCGCCGAGGCCTCGAAGGCCCGCAACGCGTTCAGCGGGAGATGCCGGCGCACGGCGTCATGACCAAGTTTTTCTCATGGCTCGTCGTATAAATGATTGTTTGTCCATCGTCACGCCGTTCGGCAGGTTGCGGCCGCCAACGGAGACTGGACATGCTGACGAGACGGACTTTTGGATTGCGCACTTTGGGCCTTGCCGCGTCGCTTGCCCTGGCGAGATCGGGCGCTGCGAAGACGATCGACGAGCGCGCGCAGCGGCTGCAGGCGGATCTCGCGCACATCGAGCAGGAGACGGGCGGCCGGCTCGGCGTCGCCGTGCTCGACACCGGCAGCGGACTGCGCGCGGAGCTTCGCGGCGACGAGCGCTTCCCGATGTGCAGCACCTTCAAGTCGATGGCATCAGCGGCGGTGCTGCACCGGGTCGACCGCGGCGAATCGACACTGCAACAGCGTGTCCGGTTCGAGGCCGCGGATCTCCAGCCCTACTCCCCGGTGACCAAGGAGCACGTCGCGTCGGGCATGACGCTGGCCGAGATCTGCGAGGCCGCCATCACCCGGAGCGACAACACCGCCGGAAACATGCTGCTGCGTGAGATCGGCGGCCCCGCCGGCTTGACCGGGTTCTTCCGCTCGATCGGCGACAATGTGAGCCGGCTCGACCGCTGGGAGGTCGCGTTGAACGAAGGCATTCCCGGCGATCCGCGCGACACCACGAGCCCTGTGGCGATGCTGAAGGACCTGCAGCGCGTGCTGCTCGGCGACACGCTGTCGGCGACCTCGCGCCAGACGCTGACGGACTGGATGGTCGCCAACAAGACCGGTGGCACGCGGCTGCGCGCCGGGGTCCCCGGCGATTGGCGGGTTGCAGACAAGACCGGGACCGGCGAGCGCGGGACCGCAAACGACATCGGCGTGTTCTGGCCACCCGGCCGCAAGCCCATCGTGGTGACGGTCTATCTGACGGGCGCGCAGGCCTCCGGTGACCAGTGCAACGCTGCGATCGCCAGGGTCGCCCGTGCGGTCGCGGACGCGACCGCGGGATCGACGGGCTAGCGACGCACGGCTTGGCAGTCTCGGGAGATCGTGCGACGCTGACCGAAACGGCGATGACATCACAGCGCCGTGCCGGAGGGAACACAATTTGTACCGTCGCATGGCCCTGGCCGCGCTGCTCGTCGCGGGCCTGACGCAGCCGGGTCTCGCCGCACAGGATCCGGCGCGATGCCGCGTGCTGGACCGCAAATACGAGACGGACAAGGCGCAGCTCAGCGCGATCGAGGTGTCGCTGACGCTGTTTGCCGCCGCCGACGCCGATTGCATCAACCTCGCCACCGAGCTGCTCGACAAGGGTGCCTCGGTCGATGCGCAGGACCGGCTCGGCGCCCGGCCGCTGAGCCACGCTGCGCGCGCCGGCCATCTCGACATGGTCGATCTGTTGCTGGCACGCGGCGCGCCGGTCGATGCGCGCAATCTTGCGGGATCGACCGCGCTGTATTTCGCGGCGGAGCGCGGCCAGGTCGCGATCGTGCAGCGGCTGATCGATCGCGGTGCCGACGTCAATCTCGCCGGTCGCAGCGGCGCCTCGGCGGTTGCGGCTGCGGCCTATGCCGGCCGCGACATGGTGGTGCGGGTGCTGCTGGCGCATGGCGCCGACGGCCGCAAGGCCGACGACACCGGCAAGCCGCCGGCGGTCTATGCGGCGGCCGGCGGCCAGCTCGGCATCGTCAAGCAATTGCTGGCGCTCGATATCGACGTCAATGCGCGTTACGCCAATGATCTCACACTGTTGATGTGGGCATCGGGCCCGGACGAGGCGGTGCCAGAGCCGCAGGCGTTGGAGGTCGTCTCATATCTGCTGGACAGCGGCGCCAAGGTCGACAATCGCGACGCGCGCGGCCGCACCGCGCTGATGATCGCCGCCGAAGGCAATCATCCGGCGATCGTCAGGGCGCTGCTCGCGCATGGCGCCGACCCCGCGCTGGCCGACAAGGCCGGCAAGCACGCCGCCGATCTCACGGTGCTGACGGCGCTGCGCGAGGAGCTGACGCCGCACTGAACGAAGCTAAAGCCCCGCCAGATAGTCCACCAGCGCGGCAAGATCGTCGAGCGGCGTCGCCAGCATCAGGTCGGACATGCCGGGATTGTTGCCGCGCGCGCGGGTGCGGAAATCGGCGATGGTCTTGGCAAGATAATCGCGCCCCATGCCGGCAAGCCGCGGCACCGTGCCATCCCCCTGGAAGTGGTCGAGATGGCAGGCCGGGCAGCCCACCGAGGCGCTGGCGCCGAGCGCCTTCCCCGCGACGTCCTTTGGCGCGCGCGGCTGGCCGAGATCGGGCCATGGCTTCTGCGCGAAATATTCGGCGATCGCCAGCATGTCGTCGCGCTCGAACTGCGAGGCGACCGGCTGCATGATGTCGCTCTTGCGATCGCCGCGCTTGAAATCGCGGAGCTGGATATAGAGATATCCGGCCTGCTGGCCCCAGATGGTCGGAATGGTCTTGTCGACCGGCTTGCCGTCGGCGCCGTGGCACCCGGCGCAGACCTGGACCTTGTCCTCGATCGTTTCGGCACGCGCTTGCGTTGCCGCCAGCAAGAGCACCACAACGCAGATTGCAAGTTTCTCAAACATCAGTTGATCCGGTGGAAAAAGAAGCGGGACCGACCGGGTCCCGCTTCGTCGTCATTGATGGCTCTTCGCCTAAAGCGCGATGAGACAAGGCTGAATCGTCATCGCGCTTTAGCTCCTTGCTTGAGCATGATCTTTTCGGAAAACCGCTACGCACTTTTCCGGATCATGCTCTAGTCGAGCGTGAAGGCGATGATGTTGTTGCCGCGCTTGAAGTCGACCTGGGTGTTGCCACCCGCGCCGACCACGACGTACTGCTTGCCGCCGACCATATAGCTCGACGGCGGCGCGTTGACGCCGGCACCGGCGTGGAAGCTCCACAATTCCTTGCCGTCCGAGGAATTGTAGGCCGCGAACTTGCCGTTGCCTTCACCGGTGAAAACAAGACCGCCGGCGGTGGCGAGGATGCCGCCGATCATCGGCTCCGGTGTCTTGACCTGCCATTTGATCTTGCCGGTGTTGTAGTTCACGGCCGTGATGTTGCCCGATTGCTTTTCACCGGCGATTGCGGTGAAGGCGCCACCAAGCCACAACTTCCCGTTCGGATAGGGTGAGCTCTCGACACGGTAGTGCATGGGCTGGTGCAGGTTGATGGCGTAGGCCAGCTCCTGTCCCGGGTCGGTCGCGATCGGCGACCATTCGACGCCGCCATTGGCGCCGGGCAGCATGCGCGCCCCTTCCTTGGT
The DNA here is from genome assembly GCF_018130215.1 of Bradyrhizobium jicamae. Lineage (GTDB taxonomy): Bacteria > Pseudomonadota > Alphaproteobacteria > Rhizobiales > Xanthobacteraceae > Bradyrhizobium > Bradyrhizobium jicamae_A. The sequence continues at coordinate 84,330 of NZ_JAFCKQ010000002.1, read as the reverse complement.
CGGCAGCACCCACATGTTCTCCTGCGGCACCATCGCGTCCGAGAAGCGAATCAGGCTGCAGTCATTGCGATCGTGCACATAGATGTGCCCGGTCTTGCCGGCGTGGATCACGCCCGGGATCGTCTTGCCCGCCTTGTTCCTGACGTTGACCAGCACCGGCGGGCTGACCGCATCGAGATCCCACACGTCGTGGGCGATGTACTGGAAGTGGCAGACATACTTGCCGGTGTCGAGGTCGAGCGCGACCAGCGAGTCCGTGTAGAGGTTGTCGCCCGGCCGGTTCGATCCGTCGAGGTCGGGCGATGGATTGCCGACCACGAAATAGATCCTGTTGGTCGCGAGATCGACCGCGGGGTTCTGCCAGACGCCACCGCCGAGCTTGGCAAAGGGATCGCCGACCTTGGCGAGCGCATCCTTCTCGGCCTGGATATTGCGATGCATGTCGCGGCCTGTCGCGTCCTTGGTCGCCCAGACACCGACGGTGCTGTCCGGAATGGTATTGAAATTCCAGACCTGCTTGCCGGTCTTGGCGTCATAGGCACGCACGAAGCCGCGGATGCCATATTCGCCGCCGTTGGTGCCGATCAAGACCTTGTCCTTGACCACGGTCGGCGCCATCGTCTCGCTGTAGCCGAGTTCGGGATCGGCGATGTTGGTGGTCCATACCACCTCGCCGGTCTTGGCGTTCAGCGCAATCAGCTTGGAATCCAGCGTGGCCAGATAGACCCGGTCGCCGAGCACCTGGACGCCGCGATTGTTGGGGCCGCAGCAATAGGTTGTGATCGGTCCCATCTTGTGCGCGTAGTGCCAGAGCTGCTGCCCGGTCTTGGCATCGAGCGCGTAGACATGGCTGAACGACGTCGTGACATACATCACGCCGTCGACCACGATCGGGGATGTCTCCATCGATTCCTTGACGTCGGTCTGGAATATCCAGGCGACGTGCAGGTTCTTCACATTGTTGCGGCTGATCTGTTTGCCCGGATAAAAGCGCGTCTGGGCGTAATTGCCGTTGGTGAGCAGGAAATCCCGCGTGCTCTTGTCGGCCGCGTTGAGCTGGTCCTGGGTGACCGGCGGAACATTGGCATTGCCGACCTGGGATTTCTGATCCTGCTTGACTTCCTGTCCGATGGCGGCGCCGGACAGGAGCCCAACGCCAACCGCTGCGGCGAGCGCCGCAAGCCCTTTAACACTCATGTTTCCCCCCGCTTTGTCTTGGTTGCAATCTTACGGATGGTGTTTGCTACTGCCCCTTCGAGGCCTGAACGTCCGGCGCCAACGGGTCGATTGGTTGCGCTGCAATAGATAATTGAAAATCGGCGGACAGGACTCGACGAGCGACTTCGATGTTACGCCCGCCTTTCGCAAAGACAACTCATGCGCGCGATGAGAGTAGACCGCGCGAGGCTCTGGTTCGCCACTCGCGACCAGCAGAAGCCGCCGCAGTTTCAGGCAATATCCGCCTGATCACACGGCAACAACGCCGTGATCACCTTCGCGGCGCAACATGAAAAATGAGACTGCGGGTCAAACGCGGGGCATGGCGATCGCAAGCGCCGCGCACCGGCGGAAGGCAGTTTCACCTCCCGCCGGACAGTAGCTGCGCTATTCCCAGGACCAGGTCGAAAAGTCGTTCTCGAACTGCGGGACTTCCTTCCACACGCCCTTCAGCTTCTTGCTGGCCACGGTGATCCATTGCGGCTGGAACAGGAAGCCGGCGACCGCGTCGGTCGCCAGCATGCGCTGGGCGTCGCCGAGCAGCTTGGCCCGGCCGGCTTCATCGGGCGTTGTCACGATCTGCTTGTAGAGCGCGTTGAACGCCGCGTTGTTGTAGCCGAGATAGTAATCGGGTTCGGTCAGCTTCACGAGATCGAACGGCTCGACATGCGAGACGATGGTCAGATCGTAATTGTGCGGGCCGTTGGGGGCAAACACCTGCGACAGCCACTGCGCCCATTCGACGTTCTCGATCTTGGCTGTTATGCCGACCTTGGCGAGCTGGGCCGCGAGGATCTCGCCGCCCTGCCGCGCATAGGGCGGTGGCGGCAGCTTGAGCGAGAGCTCGAGCGGCGTGGTGACGCCGGCCTCGGCGAGCAGCTTCTTGGCCTTCTCCGGATCGTACGGATTGATGCCGGTGGTATCGACATAGCCGAGCGAGCCCGGCGTGTAGAAGCTGCCGATCGGCGTGCCAAAGCCGTCGACGGCGCCGTCGATCATCGCCTTGCGGTCGATCGCGGCGAGGATGGCGCGACGGACCCGAACGTCGTCGAGCGGCTTCTTCTTCTCATTGATGGCGACGATGGTCTTGGCCTTGGAGCCACCGACCAGCACATTGAAGCGCGGATCGGCCTTGAACTGCGCGAGGCTGCGCGCGGCCGCGACCCGCGGGAACGCGTCGACGTCGCCCGACAACAGCGCCGCAACCTGCGCCGCGGGATCGCCGATGAAGCGGATCGTCACCTTGGACAGCTTGATCGCGGCCGCGTTGCGATACTGCGGCCATTTCACCAGGGTGATCGACGAGCCCTTGGCCCAGCTGCCGAGCGTATATGGCCCGGTGCCGACCGGCTGCGTCACGTCGGTCGGCGCGCTCTTCGGCTCGACGATCGAGCCCGACGCCTGGGCGAGCAGGAACGGCAGGTTCGGCTCGGAATATTTCAGCGTGATCACGACGGTGTCGGGATCGGGGGTCGCAACGGACTCGAACGCCTGGAACAGGCTCTTGTCCTTGTTGGTCGAGGTCGGCGCCGCTGCGCGCTCGAATGAGAATTTCACCGCGGCGGAATCGAACGGCTCGCCGTTGTGGAATTTGACACCCTTGTGCAGCTTGAACGTGTAGGTCTTCAGATCCGGCGAGGCCTGCCAGCTTTCCGCCAGCAGCGGCGACACCGAGCCGTCCTCGTTGATCTTGGTCAGCGTCTCGTAGATGTTGTAGAGCGTGACCTCGGCGATCGCCGCCGCAGCCGCATTGGTGGGATCGAGCCCCGGCGGCTCCAGCGTCATGCCCATGACGACGCTGTCCTTCTTGCTCTGCGCCAGGCTCGGCAGCGGCACCGCGGCCAGAGCGGCAGCCGCCGCGACGATGAATACCTTCTTCAGCATATTTGACTCCCCGGACTTATATTTGTTTCCAGCCTAGGCCAGTCCCGCACAAAAGGCTAACCGCCTTCCGCCGCGGCCGGCGGCAACGCCATGACCGCCTCGGCAAAGTGGCAGGCGGCCAGATGCGCTGGTCCGACGCTCCGTAGCGCAGGCGCGGTCTCGCGACAATGCTGGTCGGCCATGGCGCAGCGCGACGCATAGGGACACCCCGTCGCACCCGACGACTGCGAGGCGATCGCCTGAACTCCACGGCGCCGGCGGCCGCCACCGGCCCGGGCGCGCGGCACCGCGTCGAGCAGCGCCCGCGTGTAGGGATGCGCGCCACGCGCGAAAAGGTCCTCCGGACGCCCCTGCTCGACGATCCGGCCGAGATACATCACCGCGATCTCGTCACAGAGCAGGTCCACGACCGCGAGATCGTGGCTGATCAGGATGTAGCTCAGGCCGAACTGGTCCTGCAGGTCCTGCATCAGATTGAGCACCTGGGCCTGCACCGAGACGTCGAGCGCGGAAACCGGCTCGTCGGCGACGATCAGCTTCGGCTGGGTGATCAGCGCCCGCGCGATCGCGATGCGCTGGCGTTGGCCGCCGGAGAATTCGTGCGGAAACTTGTCCATGTCGGCGTCGCGCAACCCGACCTGCCGCAGCACCGCGGCAACGCGCTCGCGCAAGGCGGCGCGGTCGATCCGGCCCAGCGCGGTCAGCGGCTCGGCGACGATGCGCGCTATGGTCTGCCGCGGGTCGAGTGAACCGTAGGGATCCTGGAACACCATCTGGAAGTCGCGCCGGGCGCGGCGGAGCTCGTCGGAGCGCATTTGATTGAGGTCGCGGCCCATCAAGGACACCGAGCCGGACGACGGCCGCTCCAGCGCCATCACCAGCCGCGCGAAGGTCGACTTGCCCGAGCCGGACTCGCCGACCACGCCGAGGCTCTTGCCCGCGCTGACCTGCGCGGTTACGCCATTGAGGGCATGTACCTGCGCAGCCGGCTTGAACAGGTTTTCGCGCGGCAGCGTGTAGCGCTGCACGAGGTCCCTGACCTCGAGCAGCGGTGTCGCCGGGGTGGCGGGTGGCTGATCTGATATCGTCATGTGCCGGCACCGATCGGAGCGGTCATCGAGACATCGGTCCTGAGGCAGCGCACGCCATGGGAGCGCCCCACCTCCACCACGGCCGGCAGCGCCGCGCGGCAACGTGGCTCGACGATGCCGCAGCGGTCGGCGAAGGTGCAGCCCGCGGGCAGATCGGCAAGCTCGGGCACGGTGCCGGCAATGGTCGTCAGCCGCGTGCCCTTTGGCGCGCCGAGCCGCGGGCGGGCGCGGAACAGGCCCTGCGTATAGGGATGCCCCATCCGCGTGAACACCGCGTTGGTCTCGCCGCTTTCGACCACGGTGCCGCCATACATCACCATCATGCGCTGGACGTTCTCGGCGATGACGCCGAGATCGTGCGAGATCAGGATCATCGACATGCCACGCTCCTCGACCAGGTCGGCGATCAGGTCGAGGATCTGTCCCTGGATCGTGACGTCGAGCGCAGTGGTCGGCTCGTCGGCGATCAACACATCCGGCTGGCACGCCAGCGCCATCGCAATGGTGATGCGCTGGCGCTGGCCGCCGGAGAACTGGTGCGGATAGGCATCGACGCGCTTCGCCGCATCGGGCAAGCCGACCCGATCGAGCAGGCTGATCGCCTGCTTGCGTGCCTCCGCCGTCGAGCAGCCGGTGTGCCGCCGCAACGGCTCGGCGACCTGCCGCCCGATCGTGTGCATCGGGTTGAGCGCGGTCATCGGCTCCTGGAAGATCATGCTGATGCGGTTGCCGCGCAGCTTGCAGTAGCTCGTATCGGACAGGCCTATCAGTTCCGAGCCGTCGAGCCGGATGCTGCCGCTGACGACGGCGCTGTCCGGCAGCAGGCCCATCAGCGCCAGCGCAGTGATCGACTTGCCGCAGCCGGATTCGCCGACCAGCCCGAGCGTCTCGCCGCGCTTCAGCGCAAAGCTGACGCCGCGCACGGCCTGTGCCGGGCCGCGGCTGGTGTTGAGGCGGATGCCGAGATCCCTGACCTCGATCACGGGTGTGCCGGTTGAACTGTTCACGGTCAACGCTCTCGCGCCAGCCGCGGATCGAGCAAATCGCGCAGCCCGTCGCCAAGCAGATTGAGGCCGAGCACGGCGATGGCGATCGCAGCTCCCGGATAGACCGCCAGCATCGGCGACTGGAACAGCAGCGTCTGCGCATCATTGAGCATGCGTCCCCAGGACGGCTGCGGCGGCTGCGTCCCGAGGCCGAGGTAGGACAGCGCGGCTTCGGCGAGGATCGCAAGCGCGAACTGGATCGTCGCCTGCACGATCAGGATCGACAGGATGTTCGGCAGCACATGCTCGATGGTGATGCGGAGCTTGCCCTTGCCGGCGGCGCGCGCGGCAAGCACGAATTCGCGTGCCCAGACCGCATTGGCCGATCCGCGGGTGACGCGGACGAAGATCGGGATCTGGAAAATGCCAATCGCGGTGATCGAGGTCACCATGCCGGGCCCGACCACGGCGGCGAGCATGATCGCCGACAGCACGGCGGGAAAGGCAAAGGTGAAGTCGCTCATCCGCATGATCAGTTCCTCGGTCCGGCCCTTGCGGGCGGCCGCGATCAGGCCGAGACAGACGCCGAAGGTCAGCCCGATGCCTACCGCGATGACGCCGACCATGATGGTGGAGCGCGCGCCGACCAGCAGCAGCGAGGCGATGTCGCGGCCGAGCACGTCGGTGCCGAGCCAATGCGCCGCCGACGGTGGATGCAGTTTCGCGGCGACGTCGATGTCGTAGGCCGACCACGGCGTCCAGATCAGCGACAGCAGGGCGGCACCGAGCACCAGCAGGCTCAGCGCGGCGCCCAGTACGAAACTGCGGTGGCGCAGCGCGCGGCGCCAGAAGCCCGTTGCCGGCCTCGTGCCCGGCGGGATCGCGGATGCTGTCGCGGTCAGCGGCGCGCTCACAGGTTGGCGACCTTGATGCGCGGATCGATGAAGGCGTAGAGCACGTCGACCACGAAATTGACGATGACGACCATCGCCGCCAGCAGCATCACGCAGTTGCGCACCACGATCAGGTCGCGGTTGGCGATCGACTGGAAGATCAGGCGGCCGAGGCCCGGCAGATAGAACACGTTCTCGATCACGATGGTGCCGGCCAGCAGATTGGCGAATTGCAGGCCCATGACGGTCATCACCGGGATCATGGCGTTGCGCAGCACGTGGCGCCACAGCACCTCGCGCTTGCCGAGCCCCTTCGCGCGCGCGGTGCGCACGAAATCCTCGCGCAGCACCTCGAGCACGGCCGAGCGGGTGACGCGGGCGAGGATCGCGGCCTGCACCACCGCGAGCGAGATCGCCGGCAGCAGCAGCGACTTGACTCCCGGCCAGATGCCGTCGTCCCAGCCGGCAAAACCGCCGGCGGACAGCCATTGCAGCTTCACCGCGAACAGCAGGATCAGCAGGATCGCGAACCAGAAATTCGGCAGCGCGATGCCGATCTGGGTCAACGACATCACACCGACGTCGCCGATCCTGTTGTGGTTGGCGGCAGTGTAGATGCCGGCGGAGAGCGCCAGCACCACCGTGATCAGCATCGACATGATCGCAAGCGGAATGGTCAGTACCAGTCGCTCCGCGATCAGGCCCGCGACCGGCGTGCCATAGACATAGCTGTTGCCGAGGTCGCCGACCGCCATGCCCTTGATCCACAGCAGATAGCGATAGGCCAGGGGCTGGTCGAGCCCGAGCTTGACGGTGAGCGCGCGCACCGCGTCGGGTGAGGCATCGGCGCCCATCAGCATCTGCGCGGCATTGCCGGGCAGCGCATCCAGCACGAGGAAAATGATCAACGAGGCGGCGAACAGTGTCGCCACCAGGGTCAGGATCCGCCGTAGGACAAAAACGCTCATGCGCGCCGGGATTCAGGGACGTTTCGCTTTGGCGCGTCTTCTTCACGCGAACCGGGGTCCGCTTCGCTTGAAAACGCCATTGAACGTTTCAACATGTTCGCCCGCGAATGCAAGCCCCCTATTCGATCAGGCCGCGTGCGTCAGGCCGGCCAGCGGCCAAGCAGGTCGCTCGAGGCCTCGAACAGCGCCGCAATCCGCAGCAGTTCGGCGTCGGCGCGGAAACGGCCGACCAGGTGCAGGCCGATCGGCAGGCCGTCGCGGCCGAAGCCCGAGGGAACGCTGACCGCGGGGTGCCCGGTCATGTTGAACAGCATGGTCCAGGGAAACCAGTGGGGCCGCACGCTGTCAAAGCTCTGCCCGTCGATGTCGATGGTGCCGAACAGGTCCTGGTCGATCGGCAGCGCCGTGCGGGTCAGGGTCGGCATCGCCAGGAAGTCGCCGCGCGCGAGCAGCGCCTGGATGCGCCGGAACAGCGCGGTGCGATCGAACATCGCCTGCTGGAAATCGACGCCCGAGACCTTCGAGGCGAGCGCGAGCTGCTTGAGGAAGGTCGGGCTGAGATCATCGGGATGATCGGCGGCGAGCTTCTCGAATCGCGTGCGCCAGGCGGTGTGGTTGATGGCACGCCAGATCGGCTCGATATCGAAGCCATCGCCGGAGAACTCCTCGAGCTCGGCACCGAGACCGGCGAGCCGGTCGAGGCTTGCCTTGAAGGTGGCAGCGACGTCGGCGGTGACCGGGCGTCCCGGCGGCGACAGGCAGTAAAGCACCCGCTTGCCGCGGAGATCTCCGCGCGGCGCGGCCGTGTCGAGATAGTCGGGCACCGGAACGCCGATCGACCAGGGGTCGGAGGCATCCTCGCCGGCCATCGCCTGCATCATCAGCGCGGTGTCGGCCACGGTGCGCGTGGTCGGCGTGACGTAGGTCTGGTTGCCGAAGGCGTCCTGCACCTGGCTGTGCGGAATCACGCCATTGCTCTGCTTGATCCCGACCACGCCGTTGCAGGCGGCAGGAATCCGGGTCGAGCCGCCACCGTCAGTCGCAACCGCCAGCGGCGCGATGCCGCTTGCAACCGCGACCGCCGCACCGCCGCTGGAGCCGCCGCTGGAACGTTCGGCGCTCCACGCATTGCGGGTGCGGCCGAACAGCGGCGAGTCGGTCAGGCACTTGCTGCCGAACTCGGGCGTCGTGGTCTTGCCGATCAATATTCCGCCCTGCGCACGAAGCCGCGCCACCGCGACGGCGTCGGTATCGGGCACATTGTCCTTGAACGGCACCGCGCCGAACGTGGTCCGCACGCCCCTGGTGTTGACGATGTCCTTGACCGTGAAGGGGATGCCATCCAGCAGGCCGAGCGGCTCGCCGGCCATGATTTTCCGCTCGGCGGTCCTGGCCTGCGCCATCGCCTCGTCACCGCACAGGGTGATGAAGCAGTTCAGTTCGGGCTGCAACCGCTCGGCACGAGCCAGCACGGCACGCACGATCTCGACGGGCGACAACTCCTTGCGGCCAATGCGGGCGCGAAGCTCAACGGCGGGCAGAAGACAGGGATCGTCGCTCATATCGGAAAGGCGCTCACGTCGGATTTGGTCGGCCGGCGGCATGGTGCCGCGCCGCTCGCGCCAAGTCCATCGCACCTGACGCATGGCGACAGGCCACGCGGCAGCGATCCCGCATGGCCTACCAATAGTCGGTCGGCAATTCGCGGCTGCGCGGCGGATCGGCGCCGGCGCGGGTGCAGGTGAACGCGGCGCATTTGCAGGCAAAGGACAGCACGCGCCTGAGCTCGGCCGCGGAGACCTCGGCCAGCTTCTGTCGCGCGATCCGGTCGAGCCGGTGCAGCGCCGCCAGCAGGGCCGACTGGAAACTGTCGCCGGCGCCGATCGTATCGACCACCTTCACCACGGGGGCGTCAGCCTCGATCATCCCTGCCTGCTGATGCCAGGCGCAGGCGCCGTTGTTGCCGCGGGTGATGACGACGAGCGATGTACCGTCCGCGAGCAGCGCTGCAGCCCGCTCGGCATACGGCTCATCGCCGAACAGATAGGCGAAGTCGACGTCCGACATCTTGACGATGTCGGCCGTGCGGCAGAACGTCGAAATCCGCCCGCGATAGAGGTCCTTGTCCTTGACGAGGTTCGGCCGGCAGTTCGGGTCGAGCGAGATCGTCACGCCCCGTCGCGCGTCCTCGATGAAGGCCAGCGTCTCCGCCGCGCCCTTGTCATGGACCAGCGTGGTCGAGCCGGTGTGCAGGCAGGAAATGTCCCTGAACGCAATCGCATTGCGCCGATAGACCCAGTTTCGCGACGCCGTGTCGGCATCATAGAACGCGTATTGGGTCTCGGTTCCGGTGACGCGGGCGAACGCCAGTGTCGCCTGGTCATCGCTGCGCGTCGCATAGCGGAGATCGACTGCCGAGTTCATGGCATGATCGGCGATCATTGTGCCGAACGTGTCGTTGGCGATGCCGCCGACGAAGCCGGTGGGCACATCGAGCCGCGCGGCTCCGATCGCGATGTTGAGACAGGAGCCGCCGACTGCCGGCGTCAGGGCCTCGCGTCCATCCGCCGTCCTCGACGGCAGGAAATCGATCAGCGCATCTCCGCAACTGAGCAGCATGTCGCAAACACCTCATGTCGACGGCAATTCGCCGGGAGCCCGCTTCATGGCTTCGCGCGCCCCGCGGTCGAGATCGCGGAGCATCTTGTGCACCACGCGCTTGCGTTGGTGGAACTCGGCCAAGTCTGGTCTGGTCGGCTCGCTGAGGCGACCAAGCGCCGACATGCCGGCCATCGCCGCGTTGATTGAATTGTGCGCACCGCTGGCGACCGCGCCCAGCATCGCGGCGCCCAGCAGCACAGGCTCCTGTGTCTGCGGCAGCGCCACCACATAGCCCGTCGTGTCGGCCATGATCTGCCGCACCAGCGGGCTCCGGCTCGCGCCGCCGCCGATCACGATGGTCTTGCCACTGGCACCATGGGCCTGCAACGCGTCGATGACGTCGGCAAGTCCGTAGGCGAGCCCGCACAGGCCGGCGATGAACAGCCGCTCCAGCGCCGATATGTCGGTGTCGAGGTCGAGCCCGGCAATCACGGCGTGCGAGCCGGGATCGGCATAGGGCGAGCGGTTGCCGAGGAATTCGGGCAGGACATGAACATTGCGCCCGAGCAGTGCCGTGGCGCCTGCGTTGCCCGCCCGCGCCAGAATGCGCTTCTCCAGGAACTCGATGATATCGACGCCGTCGACCTTCGCCGCGGCCTGGGCTTCGGCATGCGCCGGGTGTGAACGCAGCAGATGATCGATCGCAGCCCCGGCTGCGGATTGGCCACCCTCGTTCAGCCAGAAGCCCGGCACCATGCCCTCGAAATACGGCCCCCAGACACCCGGCACGAAGCAGGGTTCGACCGTCGTCGCCATGATGCAGGCCGACGTTCCCATGATGTAGGCGAGGCGCTTGCAGACATCGACCTCGGCGCCGGTTCCGTCACGGCCGCCGATCGCGCCGACGCCACCGGCATGGGCATCGATCAGCGAGGCGCCGACCGCCGTCCCCGGCATCAAACCGAGATCGCGCGAGGCAGCCTCCGACAGCCCGCGGCCGAGCGGCGAGCCGGGCGGGACGATCTCGGTGCCGATCCGAGCGAAGCGGTCGGCGGCCAGCGAATCAAGCCCGACCCGCTTGAAGAAAGCCTCGCTCCAGCCGCCCTCGCCTGCGACATAGGTCCACTTGCAGGTGACCGTGCAGGTCGATCGCGCCAGCGATCCGGTGGCACGGAACGAGAGAAAGTCGGCAAGATCGAAGAAGTGTCCGGCGCCCTCGAAGGTCGCGGGCAGATGCCGCTTCAGCCAGAGGATCTTCGGGATCTCCATTTCCGGCGAGATGACGCCGCCGACATAGCGCAGCACGCGATCGCCGGTCGCATTGACGAACCGGGTTTCGTCCATCGCGCGATGGTCCATCCAGACCACGACGTTGCGCGCGTGATCGCCCGACGGGCTGACGGTCAGCGGCTGTCCGGCCCTGTCGAGCACCACCAGCGAGCAGGTCGCATCGAACCCGATGCCCTTGACGTGCTCGGCCGCGACCGCGGCCTCGCGCATCGCGTTGCGGACTGAAGCCGTGCAGGCTGCCCAGATGTCCTCCGAGGACTGCTCGACGATATCGCCGGCCTCGTGCCAGACCCGGATCGGATGCTTGGCTGCACCCAGCAGCTTTCCGGCTTCGTCGAATACACCTGCCCGGGCGCTGGTGCTCCCGACGTCCACCCCGATATAGGCTTGCCGCATCGTCGCGCTCTATTCTCGTTTCGGCATGATCGCCGCGCAAACGCTGCGCGCTTGTCGCGAGGGATCATGCCCTGGCTTGGCGCGAGCTTACCAGCAAGTGTAGCCGCCATCGACCAAAACGATGCTTCCGGTCATCAGGCTGGCCGCCTCGGAGGCCAGGAACAGGACCACGGAGGCGATCTCGTCGACCTGGCCCATCCGGGCCATCGGGGTTCCACCGATCCAGGCGTCGTACATTTTCGGACTGTTCTTCACGAAGGCATTCAGCGGCGTCTCGATATAGGTCGGCGCCACCGCGTTGACGCGGACGCCGCGCGTTCCCCATTCGGCAGCCAGCGACTTGGTCAGATGATGCACGGCGGCCTTGGAGGCGTTGTAGAAACACTGTTCCTGCGGCTTGTTGACGATGAAACCGGACATCGAGCCGACGTTGACGATGGTGCCGGACTTCGCCTTCAGCATGTGGTTCCCGAAGGCGCGGCAGCACCAGAAGGTTCCGTTCAGATTGACGTCGATGACGTTGAGCCAGTGCTCGTCGGCAACCGTCTCGGCCGGCGTTTCGCTGCGCGCGATGCCGGCATTGTTGACGAGGATGTCGACCTTGCCGTACTTCGCCACCAGCTCGTCGGCGACCTCGGACACTCGCTTCGAATCCGTGACGTCCATCACCGCAACGTCGGCGTCAAAGCCCTTGGCCTTCAGCTCCGCCTTGGCGTCGTTGGCGACCTTGGCATCGCGGTCGCCGATGACGACCCTGGCGCCGGCCTCCGCCAGCGCCTCGGCGCAGGCGAGCCCGATACCCTGGCCGCCGCCGGTGATGATGGCGGTCTTGCCGCCGAGCTTGAATTTTTCGAGATACATTTTCTTCTTCCTTTGCCTGTGCCCGCGATGCGCGGGCGTCTCGCCCCGGCCTGAGCGCTTGAACCCCCTGAAGGCGTCCGCGTCTTACGCGTGGATCGACTTTCCGCTGTCGTCGAAACGGTGGATGCGTGCCGGATCCGGGATCAGCGACACCTTGTCGCCCGGGCTCAGGCCGAGTTCGCCGACATAGCGCGCGGTCAGCATCCCGAGCGGCCCGGCGTCGACATAGAGGAAGGTGTCGCTGCCGAGATGCTCGGCGACCGAGACCGTCCCCGGCCAGCCCCCTTGCCCATTGCGCTCGACCTTCAGATGCTCCGGCCGCACGCCGACGGTCGCGGCGCCCTGCTGCTTGGCCGGCTCGCCGGTGACGAAGTTCATCTTCGGCGAGCCGATGAAGCCGGCGACGAACAGATTGGCCGGCTTCTCGTAGAGCTCGAGCGGCGAACCGTACTGCTCGATCTTGCCGGCGTTCAGCACCACGATCTTGTCGGCCATGGTCATGGCCTCGACCTGGTCGTGGGTGACGTAGATCGCCGTGGTGGCAAGCTGCTTCTGCAGCCGCGTCACCTCGAGCCGCATCTGCACGCGCAGCGCGGCGTCGAGGTTCGACAGCGGCTCGTCGAACAGGAAGGCCTTCGGCTCGCGCACGATGGCGCGGCCGATCGCGACGCGCTGCCGTTGGCCGCCGGAGAGCTCGCGCGGCTTGCGGTCGAGATAGGGCGTGAGGTTGAGGGTCGCCGCGGCGGCCTCGACCTTGCGGTTGATCTCGTCCTTGGCGATGCCGGCCATCTTCAGGCCGAAGGCGATGTTGCCGCGCACGCTCATATGCGGATAGAGCGCGTAGGACTGGAACACCATCGACAGCCCGCGCTTGGCCGGCGGGACGTCGACCACGTTGCGCCCGTCGATCAGGATGGCGCCGCCGGTCACGTCCTCGAGCCCCGCGATCAGCCGGAGCAGCGTGGTCTTGCCGCAGCCGGAGGGACCGACGAACACGACGAACGAGCCGTCGGCGATGTCGAGGTCGGCGCCCTTGATGATGTGGACCGGCCCGAACGATTTTTGCACACCCTGCAGCGTAATCTGACCCATGGAAAAGCCTTTCTGCTACTTGACCGCGCCGAAGGTCAGGCCGCGGACAAGCTGCCGCTGACTGAACCAGCCGAGCACGAGAATGGGCGCGATCGCGAGCGTCGACGCCGCCGACAATTTCGCCCAGAACAATCCCTCCGGGCTGGAATAGGACGCGATGAACACGGTGAGCGGCGCGGCCTCGAGCGTCGACAGATTGAGCGTCCAGAACGCCTCGTTCCACGCCAGGATCAGGTTGAGGAGCATGGTCGAGGCGAGCCCCGGCACCGCCATCGGCGTCAGCACATAAACCAGCTCGCGCCCGATCGTGGCACCATCCATCCGCGCCGCCTCGAGGATGTCCTTTGGTATTTCCTTGAAATAGGTGAACAGCATCCATACCACGATCGGCAGATTGCCGAGGCACAGGATCAAGACCAGCCCGGTGCGGGTGTCGAGCAGGCCGAAATTCCGGTAGATCAGATAGATCGGCACCATCACGCCGACCGGCGGCATCATCTTGGTCGACAGCATCCAGAGCAGGATGTCCTTGGTCCGCTTGGTCGGCGAGAACGCCATCGACCATGCCGCGGGGATCGCGATCAGCATCGCGATCAGCGTCGATCCGCCGGCGATGATGATCGAGTTGAGCGCGTGGTGGAAATAGTCGCTGCGTTCCTGAACCGTGACGTAGTTCTCGGTGGTCCAGTGGAAGAACAGGAACGACGGCGGAATCGCGAAGGCCTCCAGCTCGGTCTTGAAGCTCGCCAATACCATCCAGAGGATCGGGAAGAAGATCAGGAAGCCGACCAGCCAGGCTGCAACCGTCGAGATCACCTTGCGTTGGGTTGTGACCATCCGCGCCATGACGTTACGCCTCCAGATTCCGGCCGACGATACGAACGAGGAAGAAGGCGACGATGTTGGCGAGCACCACCGCGACCAGGCCGCCTGCCGATGCGCTTCCGACGTCGTACTGGATCAGCGCCTGGGAATAGATCAGGAAGGCGATGTTGGTGGTCTGCAGGCCAGGGCCGCCGCCGGTGGTGACGAAGATCTCGGCGAATACCGTGAGCAGGAAGATGGTCTCGATCAGGATCACCACCGTGATCGGGCGCGCCAGATGCGGCAGCGTGATGTAGATGAAGGTCGAGACCGCGCTCGCCCCATCCATCTCGGCTGCCTCCTTCTGCTCTTCGTCGAGCGATTGCAGCGCGGTCAGGAGGATCAGGGTGGCGAACGGCAGCCATTGCCAGGCGACGATCAGGATCACCGAGAACAGCGGCGCATCGTTGAACCAGTCGATCGCCGGCAGCCCGAACAGATGCGCGATCCAGGCGAACAGGCCGGACACCGGATGCATCAGCAGGTTCTTCCAGACCAGCGCACTGACCGTGGGCATCACGAAGAACGGCGCGATCACCATCAGGCGGACGATCGAGAGCCCGACCACCTGCTGGTCGAGCAGCAGCGCCAGCGGCACGCCGAGCAGGATCGTGATCGCAAGCACCGAACCGACCAGCACCAGCGTGTTCTGCAGCGAGGCGAGGAAAGCCGGATCGGTCAGGAAGTAGCGGAAATTCTCCAGCCCGACGAATGTTTCCGAGCCGGGATCGAGCAGATTGTAATGCAGCGTCGCGAAATAGATCGTGAGCGCGAGCGGCACGATCATCCAGATGAACAACAGCGCCACGGCGGGAGTGAGCAGTGTTCGCGCGAGCAGTTGGGTCTGCTGGGTCGCCATCGCCGCCTCCTTTTTGGGAAAGGGCGACCATCCCGGCCGGCGCGGGACAGGATGGTCGCAGTGGTCCAGCTCGGGAGGATTGAGCTGGCCGACGGCCGGGGCGCGATGATCGCGCCCTGGCTACTCGACTGCGCTACTTGATGTAGCCCGCACGCTTCATTTCACGCTCGGTCGCGGACTGGGCGGCCGCCAGGGCGGCGTCGACCGTGGTCGAGCCGGAGAGCGCAGCGGAGAATTGCTGTCCCACGGCGGTGCCGAGGCCCTGGAATTCGGGGATCGCCGCATACTGCACGCCGACATAAGGCACCGGCTTCACGGTCGGATGGTTCGGATCAGCCGCATCGATCGAGGCCAGCGTCATCTTGGCGAACGGTGCCGTCTTCAGATAGTCGGGGTTCTGGTACAGCGAGGTGCGCGTGCCGGGAGGTGCGGCGGCCCAGCCTTCCTTGGACGCGACGAGCTTGGCGTATTCCTTGCTGGTCGCCCAGGCGATGAACTTCTCGGCCGCATCGACCTTCTTCGAGCCGGCGGGGACCGCGAGGCTCCACGCCCACAGCCAGTTGGCGTTCTTGCCGAGCCCGGTGTTCGGGGCCAGCGCGAAGCCGACCTTGTCGGCGACCTTGGAATCCTTCGGATTGGTCACCATGGACGCCGCCACCGTGGCATCGATCCACATCGCGCACTTGCCGGCGCTGAACAAAGCGAGGTTCTCGTTGAAGCCATTCGAAGAGGCGCCGGGAGGGCCGGCCTGCTTCATCAGGTCGACATAGGTCGTCAGCGTCTTCTTCCATTCCGGCGAATTGAACTGCGGCTCCCACTTCTCGTCGAACCAGCGCGCGCCGAACGAATTGGACATGGCGGTCAGGAACGCCATGTTCTCGCCCCAGCCGGCCTTGCCGCGCAGGCAGATGCCGTAGACGCCGCCCGCCTTGTCGTTCAGCTTCTTGGCGGCATCGACCACGAAGTCCCAGGTCGGGCTTTCCGGCATCTTCAGGCCGGCCTTTTCGAACAGGTCGGTGCGATACATCACCATCGAGCTCTCGCCGTAGAACGGCGCGGCATAGAGCTTGCCGTCGACCGAGACGGCATCGCGGATCTTCGGCAGCAGATCGTTGACGTCGTAGTCGGCGCCGAGCTTGTCGAGCGGCACGAGCCAGCCCTTCTTCGCCCAGATCGGCACTTCATAGGTGCCGATGGTCAGAATATCGAACTGACCGCCCTTGGTGGCGATGTCGGTCGTGACGCGCTGGCGCAGCACGTTCTCCTCGAGCGTCACCCATTTCACTGAAATGTCGGGGTTCTTGGCGGTGAATTCGCTGGTGAGCCCCTGCATGCGGATCATGTCGCTGTTGTTGACGGTCGCGATCGTCAACGCGGTCTCGGCGAGCGAGGGGGCGGAAATCAGAAGGGCAACGGCGCCCGTGACGGCGCAAAGGACGTTTTTCAAGGCAACCTCCCATAAGCCACGTTGAGCATATGCCCACGTGTTGAGCGTATGTTCACCCTGTCTCCGATTTTTGTCAAGCATGCGAATGCGCAGCCGCGCGCGATCTTTGCGATCGTCACAGCCTGGAAGGAAGTTTCGCAGTTGCGAAGGGTACGGGATCTAGCGCTCGAGGATCGCGCGCGCGGTCGCCTCGTCGGTGATCAGGCCGTTGACCACGTGGCCCGCAAGCGCGGCCTTGATCGCCGGCACCTTGGCGGCGCCGACGGCGGCGCCGATGGTGGTGGATTGCACCGGAATTTGCGGCGGAATGCTGGTCAATCGCTTGTTGGTGCCGCCCTTGATCAGCTTTCCCTTGGCGTCATAGGCCCAGCCCGTCACCTCGCCGATGGCACCCAGCCGCATCATCTCCAGCAGCTCCTCGCGGGTAACGAAGCCGTCGACATGGACCTGCGCCTTCTGGTCCATCTGCCCGATGCCGATCAGCCGGAGATCGGCCTTGGCGGCGACCGCCCTGACCCGCGCGATCGGCTCGATCCGGATCATGCGGTTGCGCTCGTCCTCGCTCGACATCAGAAACGGCAGCGGCATGGGGTAATGCCGCGCGCCGGTGCGGTCGGCGAGCCGCCCCACAGTGTCGTAGAAGCTGGCCGAGCCGTCGGCGGAGATGTTGCCGACCAGCGAGACGATCTGGTGATCCGGCCGCTCGATCGGCGAAACGCGCTCGACCGCGGCGCGCACCGCACGGCCGGTACCCAGCGCCACGATGACCGGCGTCTCCGAGCGCAGTGTGGTCTCCAGGATGTTCGCGCTGCGCTCGGCAATGCCGGCGGTCGACAGCGGCGCCGCCGGATCGGTCGGGACGACGTCGCAATGCACCAGACCGAACCGGCTCTTCAGCCTGGAAGCCAATTCCATGCAGGCCGCAATGGGATGTTCGAGGCGAAATGTGATCAACCGCTCCGCCAGGCACAGCGACACCAGGCGCTGCGCCGAGGCGCGCGACACCTGCAACATTTTCGCGATCTCGTCCTGGGTGTGACCCGCAATGAAATAGAGCCAGCCGGCGCGCGCCGCGTCGTCGAGACGGGATTTTTCGTTGTCAGGCGCTGCCATTGTCGTCCGTCAGCCTTCGGTCCAGAAATCCGCCATCGACGCGAAGATGCGATCCGCGCCGGCGTCCCGGAGCAAACCATCAGCCTGCCGCCCGCGGTAGTGGCCCCCGCCGACGAATCCCCAGGCTTTCATGCCCGCCGCCTTCGCTGCCATCACGCCGCTGACGCTGTCCTCGATCACAAGCGTGCGCTGCGGCTCGCATCCCATCGCGCCGGCCGCATGCAGGAACAGATCCGGCGCCGGCTTGCCGCGCGCGACCATCTGGGAGCTGTACAGCCGCGGCCCGAAATGGGACGCAAGGCCTGTAAATTGCAGTGAAAACTTCACGCGCTCGAGGTCGCTCGAAGACGCGACGCAGTGCGGCAGGTGCAATTCCGTCAGCACGGCTGCCACGCCCGGAATCGGCTTGAGCTGCGCGCGAAAGGTCTCGCGCACCTGCACTGCCAGATCGGTCAGGAAGGTGTCCGGAACCGGCCTGCCCTCGTCGAGGCAGTACGCCACCACGGCCGCCACGCTGCGCCCGAGGAAGCGCTCATGCACCTGCTCCGTGCTCATCGCAACGCCGACCCGCCCAAGCGCGTCGGACAGGCAGCGGCAGCTCAGCTCCTCGCTGTCGACGAGCACGCCGTCGCAGTCGAAGATGATGAGATCGGTCCCGGGAAGACGGAATTCCATCCCGCCATGAGATCATATGCTCATGGTCTGAGCAATAGATCACAATTTGCGACAAGTCGTCCCGTCATCTCCCGACCTGCGCTCACTTGGCTGCAAGATAGCATTCGACGGCGGCGCGCTGCACGGCTGAGAGGTGCAGGCCATGCTTGGTGCGGCGGTCCAGAACGTCGGCTGATGTCGTCGCCCATTCGGTTTGGCGAAGGAAGTCGACCTCGCTTGCGTACAGATGGCCGCCGAAATGGCGTCCGAGATCGGCACAGTTGCGGGCCGATCCCAGCAGGGCGCGCGCCCGCGTACCGTATAGCCGGGCGTGATGCTGCACCAGTTCGCGCGGCAGACCGGGATAGGCGCCGGCCAGGCCAGCGGCGAAATCGTCGAACTCAGCCATGTCGCCGCCCGGCAGCGTTGCGCCCGATGTCCATGCCGGCGACATCTTGGGAAACCACGGCTCGAGGCGCTGCAAGGCATGTTCGGCGAGCCGCCGATAGGTGGTGATCTTGCCGCCGAAGATCGACAGCACGGGCGCGACGCCGGCTGTGCCGTCGACCTCGAACACGTAGTCCCGCGTCACCGCGGACGGATTTTCGGCGTTGTCGTCGTAGAGCGGCCGCACGCCCGAGAAGGCGTGCACGATGTCGGCCCGCTGCGGCGCGTTCCTGAAATAGCGCTTCAGCACCTGGAGCAGGTAGGCAGTCTCTGCTTCATCGATCGCGACCTCTTCGGCGCGCCCTTCATAGGGAATGTCGGTCGTGCCGATCAGGGCGAGATCATCCTCGTAGGGATTGACGAAGATGACGCGGCGATCATCGTTCTGCAGCAGGTAGGCATGGGGCCCATCCCAGAATTTCGGGACCACCAGATGGCTGCCCTTGACGAGCCTCACATTGTGGCCGGCGTTCAGTCCGGCGACGCCCTGTACGACGTCCTGCACCCAGGGTCCGGCGGCATTGACCAGCGCCCGCGAGCGCACGACTTCGGACGTGCCATCCGCGCGCAGCATCTCGAGCCGCCATACGTCGCCCTCGCGGCTCGCGCTGGCGGCGCGGGTGCGCGGCAGAATCACCGCGCCCTTGTCCGCGGCATCGATCAGATTGAGGATGACCAGCCGCGCATCATCGACCCAGCAGTCGGAATATTCGAAGGCGCGGCGAAACTCTGCCAGCAGCGGCACGCCTTCCGGCGCGCGCGACAGATCAAGGCTGCGGCTGCCGGCCAGGCGCTTGCGGCCGCCGAGATGGTCGTAGAGGAACAGCCCGGTGCGGACCAGCCAGGCCGGCCGCTGCTCCGGCGAATGCGGCAGCACGAAGCGCATCGGCCAGATGATATGAGGCGCGGAGGCCAGCAGCACCTCGCGCTCGATCAGCGCCTCGCGCACCAGGCGGAATTCGTAATATTCGAGATAGCGCAGGCCGCCATGGATCAGTTTGCCCGAACGCGACGAGGTACCTTCGGCGAAATCGTCCTTCTCGCAGAGCAGGACTGTCAGCCCGCGACCCGCCGCATCGCGCGCGATGCCGGCGCCGTTGATGCCGCCGCCGATGACGGCGAGATCGACCAGTCCGTGATCCCTGCCGGCAGCCGGCGCAGTACCCGTCATCGCTTGCCGCTGCGCCGTTTCTCGGCGCGGCGCGGCGCCGCCTTCGCCGTCACGCGCGCCTTCGGCTTCGGCTTCGGCGCCTGCAGGCCGTAGGTGGAGAAGCCCTGCGCGGTCTCGGCGATCTCCTCATCGGAGAGGATGATCCGCGTGTCCAGCGCCAGCGAGAGGTAATACTGGCGCGCGATGGTCTCGAGCTCGACGGCGAGCCACATCGCCTTGTCGAGATTGGCTCCGAGCGCGATCATGCCGTGATTGGCAAGCAGGCAGCCGTTGCGCCCCTCGAGCGCGCTGATCGCATGCTCCGACAGCTCCTTGGTGCCGTAGCGCGCATAGCCCGCACAACGGATGTCGGTGCCGCCGAATGCCGCCATCATGTAGTGGCAGGCCGGGATCGACTTGCGCGCAATCGCGAGCACGGTCGCATAGGTGGAATGGGTGTGCACGATACCGCCAACGTCGGGACGGGCGCGCATGATATCGAGATGGAAGCGCCATTCGGTAGAAGGCTGCAGCGGCCCATCCCATTCGCCATAGGCGCCTTCGAGCGGCATCGAGGCGATCATGTCCGGCTTCATCGAATCATAGGGCGTCGCCGACGGCGTGATCAGCATCCGGTCCTTGTAGCGGGCGGAGATATTGCCCGATGTCCCCTGGTTCAGACCCGATGCGTTCATCCATCGGCACTTGGCGATGACAGCCTCGCGCAATTGTCGTTCCTCACGGGTCATTCGGACAGCCTTTCCTCTTCAGCACGGATTGAGTGGCGGTTCGCCGGCCAGGAAGCGGCGAACCTCTTCAGCCGCCTGTTCGGCGGCGACGGTGACGGTACGCACCGAGGCGCCCGCAATGTGCGGCGTCAGCGTGACGTTGGGGAGTTGCAGCAGCGGCCAATCCGCCGGCACCGGCTCGACCGCGAAAGTGTCGAGCATGGCGCCGCCGAGATGCCCGGAGGCCAGCGCATCATGGAGCGCCGCATAGTCGACCAGCGGACCGCGCGCGGTGTTGATCAGGAACGCGCCCTGCCTGATCCGCGCCAGTGCTTCACGCCCGATGAAGCCGGTGGTCTCCGCCGTGACCCGCGCGTGCAGCGTGACGATATCGGCCCTTGCCAGCAACTCGCCGAGCGCAACGTGCTCGACGCCGTCATTGCGGTCCGCCGCGCTGAGCTGGACATAGGGATCGGCGACCAGGATCTTGCAGCCGAACGCCTTGAGCAGCTTCACGACGCGGCTGCCGATCGCGCCATAGCCTATGATGCCGACGGTCATCTCGCCGAGCTCCCGCCCGGTGCGGTCGGCCCGGTAGAGATCGCCGCGCCACTCGCCGCCGCGCAGCGCCTCGTGGCCGCTGCGGATCAGGCGCGTCTCGGCGAGGATCGCGCCGATGGTGAATTCCGCTACCGCGCTGGCATTGCGCCCCGGTGTATTGACGACCAGCACGTTGTGATCCCGAGCCGCCTGCATGTCGATATTGACCGGCCCGCCGCGCGACACCGCGACGAATTTCAGTTTCGGCAGCCGCTCCAGCATCGACCGCGAGATCGGTGCCAGATGGGTGACCAGAAGCTCGGCCTCGCCGATGAAGGCGACGATGTCGTCCGGCTGGCCCATGAACTCCTTCAAGCCGTCGAGCTTCGAGCCGGCATAGCCGTGCTCCATCGGCTCGTCCGGCCAGGGCTGCTCGAGGATGCGGATATCGACGCCGTTGCCGCACGCGGCCGTGATGTGGTCGGCGAACACCGACGGCAGCATGAAACGGTCGCCGACGATGGCGATGGACCTAGACATGATCGCCTCCGGCGCGCAGCGCGGCAAGTTGTGTCCAGACCGGCCGCGACGCCAGCCTTGCATCGAGATAGGCGGGGAACATTGCGGCGTAGCGCTTCGCCAGCGCGGCGTCGGGCGGCTGCGGCGCGCTGAGATGAGGTGAAACCCAATGCTCGGCGCAGGCGGTCATGTCGGGATACGCATCGATCGTCACCGCCGCGATCATCGCGACACCCGCGGCGCCCGCCTCGCCGCGGCTGCAGATGCGGACGTTGCAATCCAGGGCAGCCCCGAGGATGGTGCCAAGCGCGCGGCTGCGCGATGCGCCGCCCGTGATCCTGACATCGCGCGGCAGCGAACCCATCGCGGCGTAGCAGTCGCGCGCGGCGAAGGCGAGCCCTTCCATCACGCCGCGCAGCAAGTCGCCAAAGCGATGGCGCGAGCGCAGGCCGAAGAATTGTGCGCTGGCCTCATGCGAGACGAACGGACCGCGTTCGCCGGCATCCGAGATGAACGGGTGGAACAACACCTCGCCGGGCCTGGCCTGCAGCACCTGATCGTCGAGCCGGCGGATCAGATCGGCACGGGAGCGCGTGACGCCCTCCGCCGCGAGCACGTCGCGCGCCAGATCGAGCATCCAGTCGATGTTCAGCGTCGCCGCCATGTTGGACTGCATCTGGGCGTAATGACCCGGCACCGGGAACGGCATGGTGTAGCCGGTCGCCTCTCCGTTCAGCGTCACCGCGTCAGCGCCGGGGACGAGGCGCATATGCATGCCGGTCGAACCGATGATGGTGCAGCCGACATCGGGGGCCGGATCATAGAGGCCGGCCCCGAGCGCGTTGCAGATCACGTCCACGTAGCCGAGGCAGACCGGAACGCCTTCCGTCAGTCCGGTCTCGATGGCCGCCGCTGCACTGAGCGGATGGGTTGTGGCCGCCCCGTCAACGACCTGCGGGAACAGCCGCGTCAGGTCGGCGATGCCGATCAGCCGCGCGCTCTCCGCGTCGAAGCCTCGCTTGCGGAAATCCCCGCAGGAGAATGTCGCTTCCGACGGATCGGTCGCGCGCTCGCCGGTGAGCAGGAAATAGAGCCAGTCCTTGCAATGGAACGCGGTCGAGGCGCGGGCGATGGTGTCAGGCACATGCGCCTGCAGCCATGCCAGCTGCGGCCCCTGCTGGCAGGCACTGAGCCCGGAGCCGGTGCGGCGGTAGAGCGGCGCATTGCGCTCGCCGGCACGGATCTCCTCGACCAGGCGGCCGGAGCGGGAATCGAGCCAGAGCAGTGCCGGCGCGACCGGTCGGCCGTCGTCGTCGATCAGCCAGGTGCCGTCGCCCTGCCCGGTGACCGCGATCGCCGCGACGCGCGCGGCCAGATCGGGAACGGCATTGGCAAGCCCGCGCAGGGCTGCCACCGTGTCGGTCCAGGTCCGCGCCATGTCCTGCTCGACATGGCCGCCCGCCGCGGTGCTGTAGGCATTCGGCAGCGCGACATCGCCGAGCTGTTGTCC
Organism: Bradyrhizobium jicamae; assembly: GCF_018130215.1. Taxonomy (GTDB): domain Bacteria; phylum Pseudomonadota; class Alphaproteobacteria; order Rhizobiales; family Xanthobacteraceae; genus Bradyrhizobium; species Bradyrhizobium jicamae_A. The sequence continues at coordinate 61,219 of NZ_JAFCKQ010000002.1, read as the reverse complement.
GGCCAGCGTGAACGCCACGGCCTTGATCACGGAGGTGCCGGCGTCGATGCCGATGATCACGTCGCGGCTGGAGGACGCGGCCATGGTCAGGACGCCTCCGCGTGGCGAATGCAGGAGCCGTCGGTCGCAAAGATATGAAAGTGACGCGGCTCCAGCGCGAACGGGACGATGTCGCCGGGCCGCGCGGCGACCCGGCCCTGCGTCACCGCGATCAGCATCCGGCCGTCGCAATCGCCGGCGACATGCGACTGATCACCGAGCCATTGGTTGGAGACGACCTTGACCCTGACGGTCCCGGTTCCGACCGCGATCTTCTGCGGCCGGATGCCGATCCTGACCTGGCGAGCCTTGTCGAGCGCAGCCTCGAGTCCATTGTCTGCGATATCGAAGCTCATGCCCGATCCGGCCGACAGGCGCAAACCGCCATCCGAACGGCTCACGTCGGCGTCGAGCAGATTCATCGGCGGCTCGCCGATGAAGCTCGCGACGAACAAATTGGCGGGCCGGCTCTTCAACTCCTTCTCGCTGGCGAATTGCTGCAGCACGCCGCCCTCCATGACAGCGATCCGGTCGGCAAGCGCGCTCGCCTCGGTCTGGTCGTGGGTGACGAAGATCGCCGTCATGCCGCGCTCGGCGAGCAGGCTCTTGATCCGTCCGCGCAGCACCGCGCGGAGCTGCGGTTCGAGCTGCCCCATCGGTTCGTCGAGCAGATAGAGATCCGCATCGCGCACCAGCGCCCGCGCCAGCGAGACGCGCTGCTGCTGCCCGCCCGAAATCGCACGCGGGTAGCGGTCGAGGATGTCGTCGATCTCGATCAGGCGGGCGATCTCATTGACCCGCCGATCCACCTCGGCCCGCGACAATTGGGCGGACTTCAGCGCGAAGGCGATGTTCTCGCGCACGGTGAGCGGCGGATAGAGCGAATAGCCTTCGAACGCCATTGCCACCTTGCGGCGCGCCGGCGGCAGCTCGTGGATCGGCCGCCCGCGCAGCGCGATCGATCCGGCCGAGACATCCTCGAAACCCGCGATCATGCGCAACGTCGAGGTCTTGCCACAGCCCGACGATCCCAATAGCGCGACAATTTCGCCTTTCTCGACCACCATGTCGAGCGCACGCACGGCCTGGACCGGCTCCTTGCCGCGGCTGCGGTAGACTTTGTCGATGCCCTTGAGCTCGAGCATGTCCATGGCCATCCGCTCCCTATGCCGCCTGCCGGCGATGCGACAGGCCGATCTTCTGGCCGGTCGCGCGATCGAACAGCATCGCGGCATCGGCCGCGAAGCCAATGAACACGGCATCGTCGGCGGCCCCGCGCGGCGCCTCCGGCGGCAACGCCGCCAGCCATTCCGTCCCGTCCGCCAGGCGCAGCAGCAGCACCGCCTTCTCGTGCATCGGCGTGATCGCGAGAATCTTCGCCGGGATGGCGCCCTCGCCCGGCGACGACGACACCACCAGATCCTCCGGCCGCACCCCGAGCCAGCACTCCCGCTCCAGCGCATCGACGTCAGCCGAACCGAGGCCGACCATCGCGCCGGACACCCTGGCACACAGCGCGCCGTGCTCCGCGAAGGGCACGACCTCGGCGAGGTTGATCGTGGGATCGCCGAACAGCCGCGCCACCGCGACGGAGGCCGGCTGGGCATAGATCTCGTCCGGCGTTGCGACCTGCACGAGGCGGCCGCCGATCAGCACGGCGATGCGGTCGGCGATCGCCATCGCCTCGCGGTAATCCTGCGTCACATAGAGCACGGCGGCCGTGCCGCGGCGCAGCAGGCTCGGCAGCTCGAGCCGCATCTCGTAACGCAGCTTGGCGTCGACATTGCGCAGGGGATCATCCAGCAACAGCACCTCGGGGTTTCCGATCAGTGCACGCGCCAGCGCGGTACGCTGCTTCTGTCCGTTCGAGAGTTCGCGTGGCGTGTGGCCGAGCACGTGCTCGATCTTGAGCAGCTTGCTGATGGCCGCGACCCGGGTCGCGACGTCGCCGGCGGCCTTCGCCCGCAGGCCGCTTGCGATATTGTCGCGGGCGGACATGTGCGGGAACAGCGCAAAATTCTGGAACGCCATGCCGATGCCGCGCCGCTCCGGTGCGGCTCCGACGATCGAGCGGCCGCCAACCTGGATGTCCCCGTCATCGGGCTCGAACATGCCGGCGATCATGCGCAGCAGCACCGTCTTGCCGCTGCCCGAAGGCCCGAACACGGCGACGATCTCGCCGGGCTCGACCGTCAGCGACAGGGCGTCGGCCGGCCGCGCCGCGCCGAACGACTTGCTGACCGAATTGATGTCGAGACGCGCCATCGGATCAGCCTTTCACCGCACCGAGCGACAGACCCTCGACCAGGTAGCGCTGGGCATAGAGCGCCAGCAACAGCGTCGGCGTCACCGACAGCACGATTGCGGCCGCGATCTGACCATACTGGATGCCCGAGGCGGTGACGAAGGCGAGCGCGCCGACCGTCACCGGCTGCTTGTCGGCCGACGCCAGGATCAGGGCGAAGACGAAATTGTTCCAGCAGAAGATGAAGGACAACAGCCCTGCCGCGGCGATGCCCGGGCCTGCCAGCGGCACTGCGATGCGGGTGAATGCCTCGCGCCAGGAATGCCCGGCCAGCCGGTAGGCATGCTCGATGTCGGGGCTGATGTCCTCGAAGTAACCGCGCACGATCCACAGGATCAACGGCAATGCGATCAGCTGATAGACCCAGACGATGCCGAAGTAGGTGTCGTTGAGGCCGAGCTCCTGATAATAGAGCGACAGCGGCAGCAGCACCAGCAGCGGCGGCGCGAAGCGGAACGACAGCAGCGTGAATGCGATGGTTTCGCCGAGCCTGAACTTGAAACGGGCGAAGGCATAGGCCGCCGGCACGCCGAGCACCAGCGCCAGCATCACCGCCGCACTCGACAGCACGACGCTGTTGAAGAGGTTGCGCATGAAGGAGATCTCGAGATTGCCGGCCGCGGTGTGCAACTGGCCGGAGATCAGCGCCGTGTAATTCGCCAGCGTCGGCTCGAACAGGATGCGCGGCGGAATTCGCAGGATCTGCTCATTGGTCTGGAACGACATCAGGAAGATCCAGACGATCGGGAACATGAAGAAGATCAGGATCAGCGTGAGCGCCACGCCCCTGAAGATGCGGCCGGCAAGGCTGGAATGTTCCATCACGATCCTCCCGGCGTCACGCGTGGCCGTGCGCACGTTCGCGCAAGCGGAGCCAGTTCTTGATGAAGATGTTCGACAGGATGTTGGTGATGAGCCAGAGGATCATCAACAGCGCGGCCGACCGGCCGACATTGGTGTACTGGAAGAATTCCAGATAGGCCTGCACCTGGAACACCATCAGCCGGTCGCCCGGCCCGCCCTGCGTCATCGCGTAGATGATGTCGAACTGCTGGATCGAATCGAGCAGGCGGAACAGCGACGCGGTGATGATGTAGGGCGCCAGCATCGGCAGGGTGATGCGGAAGAACACGAAGCTCGCCGGCACGCCGTCGAGCGCAGCCGCCTCGAACGGCTGGCGCGGCAGCGAGCGCAGGCCCGCCAGCAGCAGGATCATGATGAAGGGCGTGTAGACCCAGACATCGACCAGCACGACCGTGAACAGCGCGGTCGACGGGTCGGACGCCCATTTGAAATCGCTGACGCCGAGCAGGCTGACGAAATAGGACAGGATGCCGAAGCTCGGATTGGTCATCAGCTTCCACATCAGCGCCGCGATTGCGGGGGCCGTCATCAGCGGCAGCAGCAGCATGATCGACACCGCGTTGTGGAAGCGGGTCGGACGGCGCAGCAGCAGCGCGATCGCCAGCCCGAGCAGCAGTTCGAGCACCACGGTCAGCACGGTGTAGGTGATCGAGATGCGAAGCGTATTCCAGAACGCCGGATCGGACAGGAAGTCGATATAGTTGCCGGCGCCGATGAAGCCGCGCAGATACGGCAGGTTCAGGCGGTAGCGTTGCAGCGAATAGACTGCCGCGGTCACGAACGGAACCAGGATCGCGATGCAGATCAGCAGCGCGGGCAGGCTCAGCAGATAAGGCAGGAGGCGGACACGCGGCCTGGGCTTGGCCGGCGCCGTCGGCGCTTTCGTCTGGAGGAGTTGGACCATGCTCATGATGATAAGGGATCGCTTTCGGCTGGCAACGCCGCCGACCCGGAACCGGCCGGGGTCCCGAGTCGGCGGTTTGGCGTGGTGCGGAGGAATCAGCACCACGCCGTCGGATTAGCCGAGACCGGCCTGCTTAAGCTGGCGGTTGATGCTGTCGGCGAGCTTGTCGAGCCCTTCGTCGACGCTGACTTCCTTCGCCACCATCTTCTGCAACGAGGCGGCCCATTCGGTCGTCAGGTCGAAGAACAGAGGCTGCGCCGTGAAGTAGATCTTGGCGCCGGGCGCCGAGACGTCATGCTGCTCGAGATAGCCGGGATAGGATTTCGCGATCCGGTCGCGGAACTCGCTGTCCTTCCAGACCGACGCGCGCACCGGGTTGACGAAGTCCATCTTGCGGGCGCCGAACAGGTCGTGCTCGGTCGAGGCCGCCCATTGCATGAACAGCCAGGCCGCGTCCTTCTGCTTGGAGAAGCTCGACATCGCGAGCGACCAGATCCAGACGTTCGGGGTCGGCGCCTTGGCGGCCGGATTGGCGGCGAACGGCGCGTAGCCGAGATGCCCCTTCTCCTTGTTGTCGCCGCCATTCATGAAGTAGCCGAGGATGTCGGCATCGAAGATCATGCCGGAGGCGCCGGCGCCGAGATCGGTGCCGACCTGGTACCAGGTGTAGGTCGACCAGTTCTTCGGTCCGGAGGTCTGGATCATCTTGACCCACTTCTCGTGGAAGTCCTTCGAGGCCTTGGTGTTCATCGCGGCCTTCAGCTTGCCGCCCTCCATCACGAAATCCTTCTGGCCGAAGTTCGAATAGGCCGAGAGGAAGCCGGGATGGATGGTCGCCCAGGAGCGCGAGCCGCGCACGCCGATGCCATAGGGACCGCCGGCGTCCTTGGTGATCTTGGCCGCGACCTCGAGCATCTCGTCGAGGTTCTTCGGCGGCTTGACGCCGACCTTGTCGAAGATGTTGCGGTTATAGGTGATGTTGTTGAGCTCGTAGCCCCAGGGAATGCACCATTGCTTGGCCTTGCCCGAACCGAGTTCGGAGCCGGCGACCCCGTCCCATGCGGTCGAGGCGCGCAGGCCCGGCAGCACGTCGTCCCAGGCGAAGGCCGGGTTGGTCTTCGCCGGATCCTTGATGTAGGTGTTGAGGTCCTCGATCCAGCCGGCCGGGCCATAGGTCCAGGTCATGTAGGCGCCGGTCATGAAGGCGTCGTACTGGTCCGACTTCGAGGACAGCGCCGCCGTCACCTTGTCGAAATAGACGTCTTCCGGGAAAATGTCATAGGTGACGTTCATGCCGGTCAAGGTCTTGAACGCCTCGATGTCGCCGATCATCGCGTCGACATAGGGATGCTTGTTGAGCAGCAGCTTGACGCTCTTGCCGCTCTGGGCCTTCCAGTTGAAATCCGCGGCCATCGCCCGCGACATCGACGAGGCGAACGCCGCATTGGCGGCGACGCCGGCGATGCCGAGCTTGGCGGCGCCGTCGAGAAGATCGCGACGGCTGATGCGTTTGGCGGCGTAGGAGTCGAACAGATTCTTCTCGCGGTCGAACATGTATTTCCTCTCCTTGTGGACGCTTGTTACGTTTCCTTCCGGGCCTTGCTTCTCGTCTTGCCGGATGTTGTCCCCGGCTTGTCGGTGGCGAGCGCTTTCGCGGTCACTTCGTCGATGATCAGGCCATGCAGCACGCCGCTGCGCAGCACACCGCGCAACGCCGTCACCTTGGCCGGACCGCCGGCGATCGCGACGATGCGGTGCTGCCTGAGATCCGCGACGCTCATCGAAGTCGCGCGCGCCGAGAGATCGGTGTCCAGCACCGTTCCGTCGGCACTGAAGAAATGGCCGAGCAGGTCGGCACAGGCGCCGACGCGCTTCAGTTCGGCGACTTCGTCGGGCTTGATCATGCCGCTCGACACCAGGAACCCGTCGCGGCTGACCTGGCCGATGCCGACGAACAACAGCGAGGCCCTCCGCGCCAGCGCAAACACGTCGGCGATGCCGTATTGCTGCATCAGCACCGCGCGGTCGGCGACCGAATTCGCGAACACCGGCACCGGCAGCAGGTAGGCATCCGCACCGGTGCGCTCGGCGAGGCGATGGATCACGTCGAAGGGGTTGGCGGCGAATTTCCGCGTGAGACCGCCGAGCAGCGAGACGAATTGCACGTCGCGCGCCGGGGTCTGCGGCATCTGCTCGACAACAGCGGCGAGCGTGCGGCCGTGGCCGACGCCGATCACCTTGTCGTCGCCGCGTTCGAGGATCTGGCGGAGGAAGCTCGCGCCTTCCAGCGCCAGCGCCTTCAGCGGCAACTCGGCCTCGCCGAGATCGGGCGCGACGCGGCAGAACGCGAGACCAAAGCGCTGAGCCAGATCGTTCTCGAGCGCGACGCATTCGGCAACCGGGCCTTCGACGAAGACGCGGATCATGCCCTCGCGGCTGGCCCGCGCGATCAGCCGGTGCGCCTTGGTGCTCTGGATGTTGAGGCGGTCGGCGACCTCTGACTGGGTCAACCCTGCCGCGAAATATAGCCACGCCGCTCGTGTTGCGAGCGAAGCTTCGCCATCGATCACCGGCAGCCTGGCGGACGGGGGAGCCATTTCCCGAAAAGTCCTCTTGCAAATTTCTTCACCGCTTGCAAAAAATTGCAGAGGTCGAACGGGGCGTCAATCCCCCAAACGTGCTGCAGCGCAACCGACATCGAGATGCGTCGGCGCGCGGGCACCGCAATCACGGTGAGGTCGCATGGGAGGTTTGTTCCTCGGCATTGATGTCGGTACCGGCGGAGTCCGTGCCTGCGCGATCGATGCAGAGGCCGGCATCCGCGGCTTCGCGTCAGCCGCGCTGCCCGCGCCGCGCGTCGACGGCGACGCGGTGGATCAGACGCCGGAGCTTTGGTGGATGGCCACCGTCGCGGCGGTCCGCAAGCTTGGCGAGACGGTCGACCTTCGCGAGATCGCGCGCGTCGCCGTCGACGGCACGTCCGGAACGTTGCTGCTGATCGATGCGAGTGGCCGCCCCTGCTCGCCAGGGCTGATGTACAACGATGCCCGCGCCAGGCATGAGGCCGCGCGCGTTGCCGCGACCGCGCCGGCGGAAAGCGGCGCGCACGGCGCGAGCAGCGCGCTCGCCAAGCTGCTGTTCCTGCTTGACCACGGCTATGTCGGCGATGCGCGCCACGCCGTCCACCAGGCCGACTGGATTGCCGGACGGCTCACGGGCTGCCATGGCTTCAGCGATGAGAACAATGCGCTGAAGCTGGGCTACGATCCGGTCGCGCGCGACTGGCCGTCGTGGCTCGAGCAGCTTGGCGTGCGGTACGATCTGCTGCCGCAGGTGCTGGTGCCGGGAACGCCGATCGCCGATATCGATCCTGGGATCGCGCGCACGCTGGGCCTGCCGCCGTCCGCGCAGGTCGCGGCCGGCACCACCGACGGCGTCGCCGCCTTCGTCGCGACGCGTGCCGACCAGCCGGGTGATGCCGTCACCTCGCTCGGCACCACGCTGGTGGTGAAGCAACTGGCGACGCAGCCGATCTTCGCGGCCAGTCAGGGCGTCTATTCGCACCGGCTCGGCGAACGCTGGCTCGCCGGCGGCGCGTCCAATTCCGGCGGTGCGGCGCTGCTGATGCATTTCACCGCCGACGAGATGGAGCGGCTGACGCCGCAGGTGAAACCCGACGAGCCGACCGGTCTCGACTACTATCCCCTGCCAAAACCCGGCGAACGCTTTCCGATTGCCGATCCTGCGCTCGCGGCGCGGATCACACCACGCCCGGCGGAGGACTGCCGGTTCTTTCAGGGTCTGCTCGAAGGCATCGCCTCGGTGGAAGCGCTCGCCTATCGCCAGCTGGCGCGGCTCGGTGCGCCGGGCCTGCGGCGCGTCATCGGGATCGGCGGCGGGGCGAGGAACGATGCGTGGACCAAAATCCGCCACCGCGTGCTCGGCGTTCCCGTCTCGATCGCCGAGCAGACCGAAGCGAGTTATGGCGCCGCGCTGCTGGCAATGAATGGCGGCCCGCCATGAATGCCGGTGCGACCGCAATCACCGGCTTGCGTGTCATTGCCGACCATTTCGACCACGTGCTGCTCGACCAGTGGGGCACGCTGCACGAGGGCCTGGCGGTGTTTCCCGACGCCCATGAATGCGTGGTGAAGCTCCACGAGGCCGGCAAGCGTATCCTGATCCTCTCCAACTCCGGCAAGCGCGCGAACAGCAATCAGCGGCGCCTCACCGCGCTCGGCCTGCCGTCGGATGCCTATGACGGCGTGCTGTCGTCGGGCGAAGTCACCTGGCGCGGCCTCAAGGCGCGCGAGCACGGCCCATTTGCGGGCCTTGGCAACCGCTGCTTCCTGATCTCGCGTGACGGTGATCGCTCGATCGTCGACGGGCTCGACCTTTCCGTCGTCGATGATGTTGGCGATGCCGATTTCGTCCTGCTGGCGGGACTCGACGACAGCGCCGCCGATCCCGAGCAATGGCGCGACCGCTTGACGACAGCCGCGCGACGCAAGCTGCTGATGCTGTGCGCCAATCCCGATCTCGTGATGTTCGGCGTCAACGGGCTGGTCCCGGCGCCGGGCGCGCTGGCCGCGTTCTATCAGCGGCTCGGCGGCAGGGTGACGTTCGTCGGCAAGCCGCACGCGCCGATGTTCGCGGCCGCGCTCGAACGCCTGGAGCATCCACGCCCCGAGCGCATCCTGGTGATCGGCGATTCGCTCGATCACGACATCGCGGGCGGTCGCGCCGCCGGCATGCTGACCCTGCTGATCGGCTCGGGCGCCCATCGCGAGATCCTGGAGCGATCGAGCGACCCGTCGCACGTGATCCGGAATGTCGCCGGCGCGGCGCGAATGCCGCACTGGACGATGCAACATCTGGCCTGGTGAGAAATCCACGATGCGAGAGCCCCAAGTCCTGAACGAACTTCGCCGCATGTCGGCGCGTGTCGGCCGGAATATCCTGCTGGTGCAAGGTGCCGGCGGCAATTCATCGCTCAAGGACGGCGACGTGCTGTGGGTGAAAGCGTCAGGCACCTGGCTTTCAGACGCCGAGGACAAGGACATTTTCGTGCCGGTCGCGCTATCCGCGGCGCGTGCGGCGCTGGCCGCGGGCGACGAGCGCGCGCCGCTCGCCCCCGGCGCGCAGACCACGCTCCGCGCCTCGATCGAGACCGCACTGCATGCCCTGATGCCGCACCCCGTAGTGCTGCATGTTCACTCGGTCAACACCATCGCATGGGCGGCCCGGACCGATGCCGGCGAGGAGTTCGCCGAACGATTGCAGGGCCTGTCTTGGCGCCGCCTGGGCTATCATCATCCAGGTCTGCCGCTCGCGCAGGCGGTGCAGGAAACAATCGCGCAAGGCCGCATCGACGTCCTGGTTCTCGGCAATCACGGCCTCGTGGTAGGCGCCGCCACGTCGGCGGAGGCCGAGGCGCTGGTCGCGGACGTCGAGACGCGTCTGGCGCTCCCGCCGCGCAATGCCGCGGCCGCGGACCACGATGCGCTTTTACGCATGTGCGCAGACACCGACTATCGTCTTCCCGGTGATCCGCTCAGCCATGGCAGCGCCACCGATCCGCACAGCCTCTCGATCGCGACACGCGGCTCGCTCTATCCGGATCACGTGGTTTTCCTCGGGCCGGCGATGCCGGTGCTGGCGGCGGACGCAAGCCTCGCCGCCGAGAGCGCACGTGTCGCGGCCGTCGGCTTGCCGCCACCGGTCGCCTATCTCATTCCGGGGACAGGCACCTTGATCCGAAAGGATGTCAGCGCCGGCGCGGAGGCGATGCTTAGCTGCCTCGCTTTGGTCACCGGCCGCCTGCCGCTCACCGCCAACATTACGTATCTGTCGGCGGCCAACGAGCAGGCGTTGCTGAACTGGGATGCCGAGCACTACCGGCAGCAGCTCACGGCCAACCGCTGACGACCTCAGCTCCCCAGGAACGCCGGTGCCAGGTCTTCCTGCACGATGATGTCTGCGGTTTCCGGCGTCAGCTCGCTGCCGACGAGATCCAGATTCTTTGCGGCTTCGAAGAGCAGCGCCCTGACTTCGTCCGCCGTGAGCACACCCTTCGCGACGAGCTTCCGCACCAGGGCCTGCAGAATCAAAGCATCGATCTCGCCATGAGCAAGCTGTGTCGCCTTGCCGATCATGATCGCCTCCCGGATCTTCGCTTGAAAACGCTTTAGCCCGCGGGTCGCCGGAGATCCTCGTGCAATTGCTCGAACGCCCGGCGCAGGCCGTGAAGCTGATCGACGAGATGGAGGATGACGTCGACACCCTCGTCGTTGACGCCGAGATCGCCTTTCAGATCCCGGATCAGATGGGCCCGCGCGACGTCGGTGTCGGAGAAGCTCATTTCTGCGGTGGTCTGGTCCGGGATCAGCCACTGCTGCTCGATCCAGAATTCCAGGGTATGCACTTCGATATCGGCACTGCTCAGGAACTGCTTCTTGTTCATGATCATGATGCGCCATCCTCGCGCGGATTGAAGGCTTTCCGGTCCCACCTGGAGACGAACTCCTCAAGCTCGGGATCCGGCGCCTTGGGCAGGACCACCTTCAGCTTGACGAATTCATCGCCGTGACCGCCGCCGGGTCGGGGCGCGCCCTTGCCTCGCAGCCGCATGGTCGTGCCGGTATTCGATCCTTTCGGGACCGTCATGGTGACGTCGCCGGTCGGCGTCGGAACGCGAACCTTGCCGCCGAGCACGGCTTCGGGCAACGAGATCGGCAATTCCAGCGAGATGTCGTCGCCATCGCGCGCAAAACGCGGGTCGGGGCGGACCTCCACCTCGATCAATGCGTCGCCGGGACCGCCCTTCCCGCTGCCCGGCGCGCCCTTGCCGCGCAACCGGATGACTTGCCCTTCGACAAGACCCGGCGGAATCGTCACGTCGAGCGTGCCTCCATCGGGCAGTGTCAGGCGCTTGTTCGCACCGGTGATCGACTCGGCGAAGTCGATCACCAGGCTGTAGTGCAGATCGCGCCCGCGCCGGTTCGCACGCGCCTGCTCGCTCCGCCTCAGCAGCTCCGCAAGCGCCTCATCCGAGTCCACGAAATCCGCGTATCCGGAGCTGCTCGCATAGGGATGCCCCCCGTCCGAGTGGGCAAAGTCCCGATAGTAGTGATGTTGCGGCCGCTCGGCACCGCTCGCATCGATCTCGCCGGCATCGAAGCGCTTGCGCTTCTCGGCATCGCCGAGCAGATCGTATGCACCGGCGACTTCCTTGAATTTTTCTTCGGCTGCCTTGTCGCCGGGATTGAGATCCGGATGCAGCTTCTTCGCCAGCTTTCGGTATGCCTTCTGGATGTCGGCCGACGAAGCCGTCGAAGCAACGCCGAGAACCTCGTACGGATTTCTCACCGGCTACTCCGCAAGACCGTTGGTTCAATCGAAATCATGAGGGCTGAAAACAGGACGATTTGCAATACCGTTGCCGCCGGCCTCGCGGTCAAGCGACCCGGTGATCCGCGCGACTGACCTGCGTGCGGGACGCGCTAGGACGTATGCCCGGGGTCGAGATATTTCGGCATGTTCTTTTCCTGCTGCGGCGTCATTTTGGCAGTGTCCGGCTTGCCTGGAACGCCCCTCGGACCGAGCAGAGCTCGCGTCATGTCGTCTTCGCTCAAGCGCGGCTTGCGGTCGTCGAGTTGCCCGTCGCCGCCGTGCCCCTGTGCCATGAGTGACCTCCCGTCGATGATCTCACGAACGTACTGTTCAGAGAAGACATCGCGCTCCGCCAGACTTGGTCGGCGGAGCGCGAACACGATGCTAATGCTGCTCGGGCCGACGTTCCTCGGCCGGGTGCCCCGCGGCAGCAGGCGGACGCTGCGGAGCCGGCTGAACTCGCGGCGCAGGCGCCTGGGGCCGCGCCATCTGCTCTGGTCGCGCCTCAGGGCGGGCCATAGGCTCCGGTCGCGCTTCGGGCCTAGCGGCAGGCTCGGGCCTCGCGGCAGGCTCCGGTCGCGCCATCTGTTCGGGCCGCTTCTCCTCGACGGCGGGCCGGTTCTCCCGGACGGCAGGCCGCGCGGGCTCCGTCGCCGGCCTTGTTGGCTCGATCCGCGTTTCGGCACCGGGCACCGCGCGCTTTTCCTCAACGGCAGGCCTGTTTTCCTGGGCAGGCGCGCGCGCCGGGAGGTCCTTTCCGGGGACCGGAAGCGCATGCGACGCCCCTGCGGGCGCGGGCTCAGCGCCCGGTCGCCGCGGCTCCTCCGCGGCCGGCCGTGCGCCATTCGCCGGCAAAGGTTCGCCGGCCGGCCGCGCGGCGACCACACCCGGCCCCTTCAGCTCGCCGGGGCGCGCCGTGGCACCGACTGCCGGCACGCCATTGTTGGTGCGCTTGAACAGGCTCGGGTCCTGGCTCGCAGTTTCGACTTGCTTGCGCTGCAACGACGTCGGCGCGAAGCGCTGCTCCTTGGCGATGGTGCGATCTTCAGCGGTCGGCCGTGCCTCGGTGCCGCCCTTGCCGCCATTGAAGCTGACGTTGTTGATGGTCTGATTGACGGTGACGTTCTTCTCGTAGACGTTCGTGATCCTTGCCCCCTGCAGATTGTTCACGCTGCGATTGTAGAAGAAGTTGCCATGATCCCAGCGTCCGCCCTCGTAGCCGAGGCCGGTGTAGCCGAAGCCGTAATTGATGCCGCCGTAGAAACCGACGCGATCGCCCCAATAACCGGGATGGAAAATGTAGCCGCCGGCAAACCAGCCCCAATAGCCCGGGGTCCACAACAGCCCGACGCGCGGCGGCTCAACCCAGGTGCCTGGGACCCAATAGTAATCGCCGCGATCCTCGTCCCAGGACCATACGCCTGGTGACCAGATATAGCCGGGTCCGGGTACGGGCGGCTGGTCATAGACCGGCAGTGGTGGCGGTGCGGTTTCGACGGCGGTGACCGGCGCGCAAGCTGCTTCCTGCGCGATCGCCGGCACGGCCGTCAAACAGGTGGTGCAAAGGAGCGCCGCAGCTATCACTGCGCGCGACACGGACGAGGGCGAATGAAGTTTCATTTTGAAGGGAGCCTCTTTCTTGGTGAACACCTTGAACGAGAGAACAGGAACAAAAGTTCCGCACACCGGCGCTGAACCGGCGCGCATCATCGCTACTGCCTGGACCTTACACGGAGCTGACGTGGAGACCTTTTCGCGTCACCGCTCATTTCGCATGAAACTTGATCGCGGCATGGGCGCCGTCGCAGAACGGCTTGTTCTTGGATTCGCCGCATCGGCACAGCGTCACCCGATTGCGCACCTCGTACTCGGCGCCATCTGCAGCAATCAACGCGATGCTGCCGCGCAGCCAGATCGGCCCGCTACACGACTCGGCCGGGTCCTCGATCAGGCCGATTGATGGTGCGAGCTCGGGTTCGAGCGCGGCGCCTCGCTGCTTGTCCCACACCACGAGACGTCCCGACGGGCAATTCTGTACCTGCCGAATGAACGTCGCGCGTGTGCCTGGATCGTCGCTGTCGGCGACTTGACTCCAGACCTGACCGTTCGGATCGCAAAACCGCGCAAACGCACACAGGCCCTCGACATCGAGCAGCGCCAGCGACGGCCCGTCAAACGTCTTGGCCTGGCCGAGGAACGGCGCACGGTCCGCAACCTCGGTCCCGTCAAAGCCGATCCTGGTGTGGGTGCCGTCGCAGAACGGTTTCTTGTTGGAATGGCCGCAGCGGCAGAGCGCATATCGCGGCCCGGCCGGCGGCAAGTCGCGTTCGATCCAGGCCTCGGAAGATCCATCGGCGCCGGTCGCGATCACCTGCTCCGACAGCCTCACGCCGCCCGCGACCATATACGGACCGTTCTGCGTGACGGTCACACTCATTTTGCCGTCTGATTGTTTCACAGCTTCCCCTTCCATGGTCTCCCGCCGACAATTGACGCGCATCGTCCGTTTTAGTTCCCGCGCGAGGTCTCATGCCGCCGTCGCCGTCATGAAAGGACAGCACCGCTCTCCAATTGCGCGCTGTCGCCAGCGCGATCGATGTGCCCGCGCCGACTGCGAACCGGCAGACGGCTCCGGACGTTGACTATCCCCGGAAAGGACCACACGATGAGCAGCAACGAGGTCAGGCCGCAACGAATGCCAAATGACGGTCATCGTTCCGCCATCTGTCGGCAGGGGAGATGCGCGTGGCAGCTCGTTTGATGCAGATCGTCTGACCGCGTTGTTGCCTTGAGGTGCGACGATGAACGTAGAAAAATACACAGATCGCCTGCGCGGCTTCATCCAATCGGCACAATCGCTCGCGATGCGCGAGGGAAATCAGCAGTTCACGCCGCTCCATATCCTGAAGGTATTGCTCGACGACAGCGAAGGCCTGGCCGGTGGCCTGATCGACCGTTCGGGCGGCAACTCGCGCGCGATCCTGAAGGCGACCGAGGAGGCGCTCGCAAAGCTGCCGAAAGTCAGCGGCGCCGGCTCGGGACAGATTTATCTCGCGCCCGAGACCGCGCGCCTCTTCACTGCGGCCGAACAGGCGGCCGAGAAGGCCAGCGACAGCTTCGTCACCGTCGAGCGGCTGCTGCAGGCGCTCGCCGCCGACAAGGACAGCGAGGCGGGCAGGTTGCTGGCCCGGGGCGGCGTCAATCCGCAGAATCTCAACGCCGCCATCAATGCGCTGCGCAAGGGCCGCACCGCCGACAGCGCATCGGCGGAGAATGCCTATGACGCACTGAAGAAATATGCCCGCGATCTCACGCAGGCGGCGCGCGACGGCAAGCTCGATCCGGTGATCGGCCGCGACGAGGAGATCCGCCGCACCATCCAGGTGCTGTCGCGGCGGACCAAGAACAATCCCGTGCTGATCGGCGAGCCCGGCGTCGGCAAGACCGCGATCGTCGAGGGCCTCGCGCTGCGCATCGTCAATGGCGACGTTCCGGAAAGCCTGCAGGACAAGGCGCTGCTCGCGCTCGATCTCGGTGCGCTGATCGCCGGCGCAAAATATCGCGGCGAGTTCGAGGAACGGCTCAAGGCCGTGCTGCAGGAGGTAACGTCAGCCGAGGGCGGCATCATCCTGTTCATCGACGAGATGCACACGCTGATCGGCGCCGGCAAGGCCGACGGCGCGATGGATGCGTCCAACCTGCTGAAACCGGCACTCGCCCGCGGCGAGCTGCACTGCATCGGCGCGACCACGCTGGATGAATATCGCAAGCATGTCGAGAAGGATGCCGCGCTGGCCCGGCGCTTCCAGCCGGTGTTCGTCTCGGAGCCGACGGTCGAGGACACGATCTCGATCCTGCGTGGCCTGAAGGACAAATACGAGCAGCATCACGGCGTCCGGATCGCCGACTCTGCGCTGGTCGCCGCCGCGACACTCTCGAACCGCTACATCACCGACCGCTTCCTGCCCGACAAGGCCATTGACCTGATGGACGAGGCGGCGGCGCGGCTGAAGATGCAGGTCGATTCCAAGCCGGAAGAGCTGGATACGCTCGATCGCGAAATCATCCGGCTGAAGATCGAACAGGAAGCGCTGAAGAAGGAGACCGATCGCGGCTCCAGGAGCCGCCTGGAGACGCTGGAGACGGATCTCGCCGCCCTGGAAAAGAAGTCGGCCGACATGACGTCGAAATGGCGGGCCGAGAAGAGCAAGCTCTCCGATGCGCAGAAGATGAAGAGCGAGCTCGAACAGCTTCGAACCGAGCTCGCCAATGCGCAGCGCAAGGGCGAGTTCCAGAAGGCAGGCGAACTGGCCTATGGCCGCATTCCCGAACTCGAGAAGAAGCTCGCCGCGGTCGAGGCCAGCGAGACCTCGTCGGCCAGCGAGACCGTGACCGCCGACAATATCGCGCAGGTGGTGTCGCGCTGGACCGGCGTGCCGGTCGACAAGATGCTGGAAGGCGAAAAGGACAAGCTGCTGCGCATGGAAGAGATGCTTGGCAAGCGCGTCGTCGGCCAGGCCCCGGCGGTTCGCGCCGTGTCGACCGCGGTCCGCCGGGCCCGCGCCGGCCTGCAGGACCCCAACCGTCCGATCGGCTCCTTCATGTTTTTGGGCCCGACCGGCGTCGGCAAGACCGAATTGGCAAAGGCGCTTGCCGAATATCTGTTCGACGACGAGACCGCGATGATCCGCCTCGACATGTCCGAATACATGGAGAAGCACTCGGTCGCGCGGCTGATCGGCGCGCCTCCCGGCTATGTCGGCTACGACGAGGGCGGCGCGCTCACCGAGGCGGTGCGGCGGCGGCCGTACCAGGTCGTGCTGTTCGACGAGATCGAGAAGGCGCATCCCGATGTCTTCAACGTCCTGCTGCAGGTGCTGGATGACGGCCGCCTGACCGACGGACAGGGCCGCACCGTCGACTTCCGCAACACGCTGATCATCATGACGTCGAACATCGGCGCGGAATATCTCGTCAACCAGCCGGAGGGCCAGGATACCAGCGTGGTGCGCGACCAGGTGATGAACATGGTGCGCGCGCACTTCCGCCCCGAATTCCTCAACCGTATCGACGAGATCATCCTGTTCCATCGACTGCAGAAGAGCGAGATGGGACGGATCGTCGAGATCCAGTTCGCGCGCCTGCGGAAACTGCTTGATGACCGCAAGATCGAGTTGGAGCTCGACCCGAAAGCGCGGGACTGGCTGGCGGACAAGGGTTGGGATCCGGCTTTTGGCGCCCGCCCGCTCAAGCGCGTGATCCAGCGCAGCGTGCAGGACCCGCTGGCCGAAATGATCCTCGCCGGCGACGTACGTGACGGCTCGCAGGTGAAGATCTCGGCAACCAGGGCCGGCCTGACCTTCAACGGCAAGAAGCCGGACACAGCATCGGCGGACGAATTCGAGCAGGCATAGAATATCGCCGACACTGCGCCGTGTCATTGTCGCGTCGTCTGCCGATCGTCATATGCTGGCAGGCCTTCAACCAGGGAGGATGCGATGTCAAACCCGAACATCAGGAGCGGCATGGAGGTGATCGGCGCCGACGGCGTGCATATCGGCACGGTCGATCGCGTCGAGAGCAATCGCATCAAGCTCAAGAAGAGCGACAGCGGCGAAGGGCTCCACAAGGGGCATCATCACTACATCGAGCTCGGCTTCGTCGCCGGCGTCGAAGGCTCAAAGGTTCGGCTGTCAGCCGTTGCCGCAATTGCCGTGACGCTCGAGGAAGAGAAATCCGGAAAGCCGACCGGTCCTTCCGCTGAAGCCTAGCCCTTGTAAAGGTGCCGGTTGCATGCTCCTCTCCTGTCTCCGGTGTCCGCCGGGCGATCTGCCCTTGCTCTCGGTCGTCGTGCAATAGCAGTTCAGTAAGGAGAGATGCGTGCCATCAGCCGTCCCGCAACCGGTCGCTGCGAAGCTGACGCGCGCCGCCATCTTCCTTGCCGTCACGATCAAGCCCGATCCGGCCCATGACCCGGTCGTGCGCGCGCTGTGCGGCGATCTGGCCGCACTCATACGCGCGGTGGGCTTCCGCGACCTTGAAGGCCGGCTGTCATGCGTCATGGGGATCGGATCGGACGCATGGGATCGATTGTTCGGCGTCCCCAAGCCGAAGGGTCTGCACCCGTTCCGCGAGATCCATGGCGTTCATCACGCTGTCGCAACACCGGGCGATCTGCTGTTCCACATCCGCGCCGTACCGATGGACCTGTGCTTCGAGCTCGCGACCCAGATCATGACGCGGCTTGGTGACGCGGTCGGCACGTCGGACGAGGTGCACGGCTTCAAATATTTCGATGAGCGCGACCTGCTCGGCTTCGTCGACGGCACGGAGAATCCGGAGGACCAGGCCGCAATCGATGCCACCATGATCGGCGACGAGGATGCCGCCTTTGCCGGCGGCAGCTATGTGATCGTACAGAAGTACCTCCACGACATGACAAAGTGGAACGAACTGCCGGTCGAGATGCAGGAGAAGATCATCGGCCGCACCAAGCTGTCCGACATCGAGCTGGATGATGCCGTGAAGCCGAGCTACGCGCACAATGCCCTCACCACGATCGTGGAGAATGGCGAGGAACTCGACATCGTGCGGGACAACATGCCGTTCGGCAGCGTCAGCAAGGGCGAGTTCGGCACCTATTTCATCGGCTATGCCAGGTCGCCGCACCGGATCGAGCAGATGCTGGAGAACATGTTCGTCGGCCGCCCGCCCGGCAATTACGACCGCCTGCTCGATTTCAGCCGCGCCGTGACCGGCACGCTGTATTTCGTGCCGTCGGCGACATTCCTCGAGGATGCCGCGAGCGCAGGACCAGCCCCGCCGCCCGCCGACCCGTCACCCGACGACGATCAGGCCGACAACACGCCGACACAAAGAATACCGCCGTCCGATGGCTCGCTCGGGATCGGCTCACTGAAAGGAGAGGCTGGACATGAATAACCTTCATCGGGGACTCGCCCCCATCTCGGAAGCAGCATGGGCCCAGATCGAAGAGGAAGCCTCGCGTACGCTCAAGCGGCATCTGGCGGCGCGTCGCGTCGTTGACGTCGACGGCCCCAGGGGCACGGATTTTTCCGCGGTTGGCACCGGCCATTTGAAGAAGATCGCGACACCGGGCGACGGGGTCGAGGCCACGCAGCGCGACGTCCGGGCCCTCGTCGAGTTGCGCGTTCCGTTCGAGCTCAGCCGCAAGGCCATCGATGATGTCGAGCGCGGCTCCAACGATTCCGACTGGGATCCGCTGAAGGACGCCGCGCGCAAGATCGCCTTCGCCGAGGACCGTGCGGTATTCGATGGATACGCGGCCGCAGGCATCCAGGGCATTCGCCAGGGCACCAGCAACCCGGTGTTGACCTTGCCACCGAGCGTGAAGGGATATCCCGGCGTGGTCGCACAGGCGGTGAGCCAGTTGCGGCTGGCCGGCGTCAACGGACCCTACACGCTGCTGCTCGGCACCGAGCCGTACACCGCCATCGGCGGCGCCACGGACGACGGATATCCGGTGCTGCAACACATCCAGCGCCTCCTCGACGGAAAGATCATCTGGGCGCCGGCGATCGAAGGTGGCGTCGTGCTGACCACCCGCGGCGGCGACTTCCAGCTCACGATAGGTCAGGACCTCTCGATCGGCTATCTCAGCCACACGGCGGCGTCGGTCCAGCTCTACTTCCAGGAGACCATCACCTTCCTGATGCTGACAAGCGAGGCGTCGGTGGCGCTCGCGAAGGATGCGAAGAAGCCTGCCTGACGGCCGACAGTATCAAGACCTGCTTCAGCCATCGAGGGGCGAGCCGTCAAGTGTATGAAGAGGAGTCGTTCAATGCAGGAATACGATCTCTACATCAACGCGAAGAAGTCATCGATCGGTCTCTATGTCCGCAAGGGCGCAGGTGTTCCCGATCTCGCCGACAGCAAGGACTGGGTGTTCGACGGCACCGCGACGCAGGCCAACCTGCCGCCGAAGATCGTGAAAGAGATCGAAGCCAACGGACACGCCTTTCGCGACATGGATTGAGCGCCTTCGCCGCGCTCACCTCTCGCCGACCTTGACCGGAGCGGTCTCCGGCATCAGGCCCATGGCGATGAGGCCGACGGTCGCCGCGAGCAGCAAATACCAGGACGGCGCCAGCGGATCGCCCGTCACGTGCAGCAACCACGTGACCACGAGCTGCGCCGTTCCGCCGAAGGTCGCGATCGCGACGGCGTAGATCGTGGCGAATACGCCGCCCCGAATGTTCTGCGGCAATGCTTCGGTGAAAGCCGCATAGAACGCCGTGAACGGCAGCGAGCCGATGAACGACAGGATGCCGAAGCCGAACAGCAGCGACCACGCCCCGGGCGCCTGCACGATCCAGAGGAAGGCCGGATAGGTCAGCACGAGCACGACCAGTTGCGGCCAGAACATGATCGGCTTGCGTCCGAACCGATCGGCCAGCCAGCCGCCGAACACCGCACCAATGATCTGCAAGCCATTGCTCACCAGCGATACGGTGAATGCCAGGGACGACGAGACGTGCAACGTGGTCTTGGCGTAGGTCGTCATATATTGCGTCACATAGGTCGAGATCGTGCCGCTGGCGAGGATCATCAGCGCCAGCACGATCACGCGGACATGCCGGCGTGCCAGCGCGACATGGCTCGAACTCTCTGCGCTTCCGGCCGCGCGCTCGCCATGCGAAATCGTCTCCGGCAGGGTTCGGCGCATCCACAGGCCGAACGGCAGGCAGACGGCGCCGATCAGAAATGCGAGGCGCCAGCCATAGGTCTGGAGCATCTCCGGCGACATCACGCTGCTCAGGATCACGCCGACCAGGGCGCCTGTGGTAGCTGCGATCTCCTGGCTTGCGGGCTGCCACGCCACGACCACGCCGCGACGCCTCGGCGAGGCGATCTCGATCAGATAGGCTGTGGTCGGACCGACCTCGCCGCCAAGCGCAAAGCCCTGCACCATTCGCGCGGCGATCACGACGATCGGCGCCGCGACGCCGATCGCGGCATAGGAGGGCGTGAGTGCGATGGTCAGGATCGCGGCGCCCATCAACGCGAAACTAAGCAGCATCGCGGGTCGCCGGCCGACGCGGTCGGAGAAGATGCCGAGCACGACGCCGCCGATCGGCCGCGTCACGAAGCCGGCACCGAACGTCGCCAGCGACAGCATCAGGCTGCCATATTCGCTTTGCGCAGGAAAGAAAGTGTGTCCGATCTCGATCGCAAAGAAGCTGTAGGTGATGAAATCGTAGAATTCGAGCATGTTGCCGATGGTTGCGGCAAATGCGGCGCGCGTGACGTTGAACTCGTCTCTACCTTCGAGAGCCGGCGACAAATCTCGGTTCCCCGCGCGCCTGTTTCACCTGGCAGTATCGATGCTCCGGCGACGTTAGGCAAGGCGCGGCACAGACACGTGTCTTGCCCGACAACGCGCATCTTGAATCCGGGTCCCACGCGTCAGAGATTGCGCTTGAGCACGTAGCTATCCATGATCCAGCCATGCCGCGCGCGCGCCTCCTGCCGGACGGCGGCAATTCGCGGGCCAACATCCGCGAGCGCTCCCGACACGATGATCTGATCGGGCATGCCGAGATAGGCCCCCCACCAGATCCGTATCCCTGCCGGATCAAGCGACTCGAATGCGGTGCCGCCGTCGAGCATCACGACCACGGTGTCAGCGCCGGATGGCCAGCCTCCCTCGCGCAGCCGTCGTCCCGTCGTGACCAGAAACGGCTCTCCGATCTCGTTCAGCGGCAGCGCGTGCGCAGCGCACAGCGCCTGGATCGACGTAATGCCCGGGATCACGTCGATCGCAGGCATCGGATTCAGCCGTCGCGCGATCCGCAGGGAAGAGTCATAGAGAGAAGGATCGCCCCAGATCAGCAGCGCAACGCGTCCCTCGCCGCCGAGATGACGCTCGATCGCCCGTGACCAGGTTGCGGCGACCGCATCATGCCAATCGTCAACGCCCTTGTGGTAGTCAGCCTCACCCGCATCGCGCGCCGGCAGATCAAACTCCGCGATACGGGTTTTCTCGTTGGTGAGAACATCCGCGCAGATCATCCGGCGCAACTCGGCAAGGTCGGACTTCTGGCGCCCCTTGCGCGGGATCAGGACAAGATCCGCGGCGTTGATGGCGCGGATCGCGGCCAGGGTGATCTGCTCAGGATCGCCGCAGCCGATGCCTATCAGGGACAGCGTCAGCATCGGATGATCGACGTCATCAGTCATGATCTCCCGCCAACGCGCCGAACAGGATCACGGCCGCCGTTGTTGCGCCTTCAGCATGCGCAAGCTGCTCGGCAAGCTCGGTGATCGTCGCGCGGAACAGCCGCTCATCGGATCGTCCCAAAGATTCCGCGAGCAGCGCAGGCGTGTCCGGAGCAAGGCCGTGCTCGATCAACCGTGCAGCCAGGGCCGGAAACGTGCGCCTGCCCATATAGACCACGGTCGTCGCGTCGGGATCGGCTAGCGCCGCCCAGTTCAGGTTTGATGGCAACTCGCCGGTGACGTCGGCGCCGGTTACGAACTGGACCCGGCGCGAGGTGTGGCGCCGGGTCAATGGAATGCCGGCCTTCGCCGCCGCGGCACACGCGGACGTCACACCGGGAATGATCTCATAGGCGATGTCGGCCGCGCGAAGCGTCTCGATCTCCTCCTCGAGGCGGCCGAAGATCCCGGCATCGCCCGATTTCAGTCGCACCACGCGCGCACCCGTCGCCGCATAGTCAACCAGCAACCGATTGACGTGCTGCTGCTTGGTCGAGGGACGGCCCGCGCGCTTGCCGACCGCGACGAGATTGGCGCCGGGATTGGCCAGGTCGAGCATCGCACCGGAGGCCAGATCGTCGTAGAGCACGACGTCGGCCTCGCGCAGCCGTGTAGCCCCTTTCAGCGTCAGGAGCTCGGGATCGCCGGGGCCGGCGGAGATGAAGGAGACGAAGCCGCTCACCGATCCTCCGCAATCAGGTGAAAAAATGTGCCGGTGGTGTTATCGCGCCGCGAGCCGGTCTCTGCAACCGCCGCACCGGTCGCGTCGCGAACGACGGCCAGCGGAGTATCCGGCTGCACGATGATCGTGGAATAGTGGAATTCATGGCCGCGAAGGCGTGTGCCGGCCGGATATCCCGGCACCGGCGCTGCAAGCTCGGCGAGCCGGTAGCCCAGATGCATCCGGCGCTTGGCAAAGCTCGTCTCGAGGCCGAGCAGTCCCACCATCTCATGCCGCGCGCCATCGGCATCGGTCAACGCCGTGCCCAGCACCATGTATCCTCCGCATTCGCCATGCACCGGTCGGGTCTCGGCGAAGCTGCACAGCGCGCTGCGAAACCGCGTATTCGCGGCAAGCCGGCCGGCATGCAGTTCGGGGTAGCCGCCCGGCAGCCAGCACACGTCGGCGCCGGCATTGGGCACTTCATCGGCGAGCGGCGAGAAGATTGAGATCTCGGCGCCCGCGGCGTGCCAGGCTTCGAGCATATGGGGATAGACGAACGAGAATGCCGCGTCACGCGCGAGCGCGATGCGCTGGCCGGGCGGATTGGCGCGAAGTCCGCGCGCGGACGATGGCGGCGACCACGGGCTCGCCGATCGCAGCACCGCGTCGAGATCGACATGATCTCTGACGAAGCGCGCGGCCTCGCCGATCAGGCCTGCGATCTCCGTCTGCTCTTCCGCCTGCACTAGTCCGAGATGCCGCTTCGGCAGACTGATCTCGGCGTGGCGCGGCAGCGCACCGAGCACGGCGATGCCGGCGTCCGCCATGGCGCGACGCACCAGATCCTCATGCCGCGGGCTGGCAACACGGTTGAGCACGACGCCCGCAAGGCGGACGCCCGCGCGAAAATCGCGAAGGCCCGCGGCGACGGCGGCTGCCGTCTGCGCCTGCCCGGAGGGATCGAGCACCAGCAGCACGGGCCAGCCCGTCATCGCGGCGATATCGGCTGTCGCGCCCGTGCCCGACACGCCGCGCATGGCAACGCCGTCAAACAGACCCATCGAACCTTCCGCAAGCACGAGATCGGCATCCGCACCGCGAGCGACCAGGCGCTCGATCGTCGCGCGGTCCATGGCCCAGCTGTCGACATTGACGGAAGCGCGTCCCGTGGCGGCGGCGTGAAAGGCGGGATCGATATAATCGGGCCCGCTCTTGAAGCACTGGACGGTCAATCCGCTGTCGCGATAGGCGCGCGCCAGCGCCAGCGTCAGTGTCGTCTTGCCGGCGCCCGAGGCCGGCGCTGATATGACAAGGCCCGCGCTCATCACGAGGCATCCGGAAAGCGCGGCGCCGGCCCGACCGGCCGATAGCGGCGGTCATAGTCGGCGGCGTAGAGACGACTGTCGGCAAACTCCTCCGAGCCGAGCGTCCGGCCGACCAGGATCAGCGCAGTACGCTCGGGTTCGGTACCGGCGGCAGCATCGAGGGTGGCAAGCGTTGCGCGCAGGATGCGCTGGTCCGGCCAGCTCGCGCGCCAGACGATCGCGACTGGACAGTCTGCGCCATAATGCGGCGCAAGTTCAGCGACGACCTTGTCCAGCAGATGGATCGACAGATGGATAGCGAGCACCGCGCCGGTGGCGGCGAAGGCCGCAAGCTGCTCGCCATCCGGCACTGCGCTGGCCCGACCCGGCGTCCGCGTCAGCACGACAGTCTGCGCAAGACCGGGCAATGTAAGCTCGGCTTCGAGCGCCGCGGCCGCGGCCGCGAAGGCCGGCACGCCGGGCGTGACGCTATAGGGAATCCCGAGCGCACGCAGCCGCCGCAACTGCTCACCCATCGCCGACCAGATCGAGAGATCACCGGAATGCAGCCGCGCGACATCCTTGCCCTCGGCATGCGCGGCAGCGATCTCGGCGACGATTGCATCGAGCGACAATGGCGCAGTGTTGACGATGCGCGCGCCCGGCGGGCAATGCGCCAACACGCCCCCAGGCACCAGCGAGCCGGCATAGAGGCACACCGGACTGGCCGCGATCAGATCGCGGCCGCGCAGGGTGAGCAAATCCGCGGCGCCCGGGCCGGCGCCAATGAAATGCACGGTCATTCGCCGTCTCCTTCCGCGATCGCGGCGGTCGCCATCCGATCCTGCGACACGGCGCGCCTCGAGACCAGTCGTGCATGACGGCCGGCGGCTGCGAGTGCGGCCGCTTCGGCGACCGACCCCGTACCGAACTTCGCCTGGACGAGAGTGGACCGGGTCGGCGTCACGATGCCTGCCAATGCTTCGCGGGGAACAACCTTGATCGGCACGTTGCACTCGCGTGCCAGGAGCTTCAGCGCCGCCGTATCGGCCCGGTCGCTGATGGTTGCGACAGCCGCGAGCCCTTCGGATCCCCCGGCCGAGACCAGCGCCTCGCGTAGCGAGTCGAGCGTAACGTCGCGCCTGAATCCGAGGCCGGCGACCCTCATTTGCTCACGCTCCATTGCACGACCGGCCGTGCCGCCTCCCAGGATCGGTAGCGGCCCAGCGCGCCCGAATGCGCGATCTCGACCCGCATCAGGTCTCCGCCATGACGCTGCTGCAACCCTGCGAGCAGCGCTTCGGTCTCCAGCGTTACGGCATGCGCAACCAGCCGCACGCCTTGCGCGCTCCGCGACCAGACCGCATCGAACAGCGCAGCGTCCATGCCGCCGCCGATGAACACGGCATCCGGTGTCTCCAGACCTGCGAGGGCATCCGGCGCGCCCCCCGCGACGACGGTGATGCAATGCGACATCCCGAACGCTGCGATGTTGCTGCGGATATTCGCAACGCGATCCTCGCTCGCCTCAATGGCGATTGCCGTCCCTCCGCACAAGGCCCATTCGATGGAGATCGAGCCGGAGCCCGCACCGATGTCCCACAATCGCTCGCCCGGTCGCGGCGCGAGGGCCGAGAGCGCGAGCGCGCGCATCGGCCGCTTGGTGATCTGGCCGTCATGCGCGAAGAGATCGTCGGCAAGGCCTGAGCTGCGTGCGATACCTTGCGATCCCCTCGCCTCGAAAGCCACGGCGATCAGGCGCTCGTTCGGCAGAGCAACGAAGCTGTCCGCGCGATGTTGCCTGACGATTTCGTGCGGGCCGCCGAGTGCCGCGAGGGCCCATAGTGGCGAGGCACCCCAGCCGCGGTCAGTCAGCCATTTCGCAAGGTCGCCGGCCGCGTTGCCGTCGCGGACCAGGCAGATGACTTGCGCACCTCGCGCGAGGTGCGGCACAAGGCGCTCGAAAGGCGCGGCATGAAGTCCGAGACAAATGACGTTTTCGAGGCGCCAGCCCAATCGTGCTGCGACGAATGAAAATGTCGATGGTGCGGAATGCGCGACCCACTCGTCGGCCTGCAGTTGCTCGGCAAGGCTTCCGCCGACGCCGTGCCAGAACGGATCGCCCGAGGCCAGCACCGCAGTGGGCCGGCCGCGGCAGGTCAGCACGCTCTGCGCGTCGAATGGCACGGGCCACGGACGGCCGCGACCGGTCACGCCTGCAAGCGCGAGATGCCGCTCGCCGCCGAACACGGTTTCGGCCTCGGCAAGTGCCTTTCGGCTTGCCTCGGAGAGGCCGGCAAGGCCATCTTCGCCGATACCGATGATCGTCAGCCAGGGATCAGCCATGACGCGCGCCCTCATTCTGGGCGGAACGGCGGACGCCAATTTGCTCGCCGGCGCGATCGCGCGCGCGGGAATAGATGCGGTCTATTCCTACGGAGGCCGCACCCGCATCCCTGCGGACCAACCGCTGCCGACGCGCATCGGCGGCTTCGGTGGACCTGTTGGCCTCGCCGACTTCATCCGCTCCGAGCGAATCACCCATGTGGTCGACGCGACCCATCCCTTTGCAGCCGAGATGAGCCGCAATGCGGTGACGGCCTGTGCCGTCACGGGAACGCCGCTGATCGCGCTCGAGCGAGCGCCGTGGGATGGGACTGAGGGTGATCACTGGACCGAGGTCGCGGATATCGCCTCGGCGGTCGCCGCATTGCCCGAGACCCCTGCCCGCGTGTTTCTTGCGATCGGGCGCCAGCATATCGCTCCATTCGGCACCAGACCGCAGCATGCCTATACGTTGAGGTTTGTCGATCCGCCCGACGGTGCGCTGCCCTTCGCCGCAGACGTTCTCGTCTCGCGCGGCCCGTTCACGCTCGACGGCGAGTTGGAGATGATGCGGTCGCGCGGCATCGAATGGATCGTCGCCCGCAATTCCGGCGGCAGCGGCGCGCGCGCCAAGATTGACGCGGCGCGGGAACTCGGTATTCCCGTGATCATGCTCACGCGGCCCGCGCTGCCGGATCGGCCGCGGGTTGAAAGGGTGGCTGATGTCATGCGATGGCTCGGTCATCGCGCGTGCCTCGGGGCATAGACCCAACGTCCAACGCGGCGCGTCGCCGAATTGCCGACGATCACCAGGGTCCGCATGTCGGCCATTTCAGGTGTCGCATCGTTCAGCCGCACCGTCTCGATCCGTTCGTCGGGCGCACTGACCGCCCGCGCGAATACCACGAGGCGCTCGCCACAGCCGGCCTCCCTCAACACCGCAAGCGTGCGCTCGAAACCCTCCGGCCGGCTGGCCGAGCGCGGATTGTACATCGCGATCGCGAAGTCGGCTTCGGCGGCAAGCCGCAAACGCTTCTCGATCATCGGCCACGGCTTGAGATTGTCGGAGAGATTGATCGCGCAAAAATCGTGGCCGAGCGGTGCTCCGGCTCGGGCCGCCGCAGCCAGCATCGCCGTTACTCCGGGCAGCACCCGGATCGAAAGATCCTGCCATTGCGGAGCCGCTTCAAGCGCCTCGAACACCGCCGAGGCCATCGCGAACACGCCGGGATCGCCGGAGGACACCACGACGACGTGACGTCCTTCCGCGGCGAGCCGCAGCGCGTCGCCTGCTCGCTGCAGCTCCACGCGATTGTCCGACGGGTGCAGCGTGAGCCCGTCGCGCGGCTGCACGCGGGTGACATAAGGTGCGTAGCCTACGATATCGGTCGCGGCGGCGAGCGCGGCGGACACCTCGGGCGTCACCAGCGCGCCGTCCCCCGGCCCAAGTCCCGCGACGGTCAGCGAGCCCGTCATTCGGCCGACTCCAGGCGCCGTCCCCGACCGTGCACCAGCACGATCGCAAAGTAGGGATAGTCGGATTTGTCGACGTCGATCAGCCGGGTGACGCGTTCACCCGGCATGGTGCCGCGCTCGACCAGCCACGCATCGGCGAGCCGGCCGGCGGACGCAAGCGCGCGACGGACCTTCGCCAGATTTCGCCCCGTCTTCATGACGACCAGCGCATCGGAATTGCGCATGCGCCGCTCCAGTTCGTCTTCCGCGAGCGTGCCCATCAGCACCGTCGTGACGTCGTCGCCGAGCGCGATCGGCTGGCCGACCGAATTCCAGCAGCCCACCATGCCGGGAATGCCGGCGATCACGTCGATCTCGACCCGCCCCTGCAGGCGGGCATACAGATGCATGAACGATCCATAGAAGTAGGGATCGCCCTCGCAGAGTACGACGACGTCGACGGCGCGCGAGAGCCGCGCCAGCCGCTCCGCCCACTCATCATAGAATCCGGAAAGCAGGCGGACATATTTGGGATCGTCGAAGGCGATCTCCGTGGTCACGGGATATTCCATCGGATATTCGCTGACGTCGGCCGCGAGCATGCCGTCGACGATGCGCCGCGCCTGGCCCGGCCGGCCCTTCTTGCGGAAATAGGCCACATGCCTCGCCGCGCGCACCTCGCGATCGGCGCGCACACTCATCAGATCCGGATCGCCTGGCCCGAGGCCGCAGCAGATGATGCGCCCCATCTCACTCGCTCCGGCTGGCCAGCGCGTTGACGGCGGCCACTGTTATCGCCGAGCCGCCGAGGCGTCCCTCGACCGTCAGCGCCGGCGCCGGCGGATCGGCCATCAACGCGGCCTTGGATTCAGCCGCGCCGACAAAGCCGACCGGGCAGCCGATGATCGCCGCCGGCTTCGGACAATCGTTGTCCTCCAGCATGTTGAGAAGATGAAACAGTGCCGTCGGCGCATTGCCGATGGCGACAACGGCGCCCTTGAGGTGCGGACGCCAGAGCTCGAGCGCCGCGGCGGAGCGGGTGTTGGCCATCGATTGTGCAAGCCCGGGCACGGAGGGATCGCCGAGCGTGCAGATGACGGCATTGCCGGCAGGAAGCCGGTTGCGCGTTATTCCCTCCGACACCATGCGTGCATCGCACAGGATCGGTGCACCGTCCCGCAGCGCGGCCCGTGCCGCACGCGCCATGCCCCGCGTGAAGCGGACATGCGCTTCGAGCCCCACCATGCCCGCCGCGTGGATCATGCGCACGACCACCGGCTCCTCCTCTGGCGAGAAGCGCGCGAGATCTGCTTCGTCACGAATGGTGGCAAAGGATTGACGATAGATCGCCGCGCCGTCGGTCTCATAGCTGTAGGGCATCAGCGCCCTCCCGGCAGAAGGGAAGGCATTGCGACGAGGTCGGCGCCACTCAATCCGCGCCGGACAGGTACGTCCCGCGTCGAGCCGTTCCGGATCAGGTCAAATCCATCACGGGTCGCAACGAGCGTGACCGGCGCCGCACCGGAATGGGCGCAGCCCTTGGCACAGCCGGAGATGTGGAGGCGCATATCGGTGTCAATGTGCGGAGCGAGCGTGGCCGCCAGCTTACGCGTGTCGGCGAGTGCCTCGCGGCACCGCGGAGCACCGCTGCAGGCGATCACGCGAAGCGCCGGGTCATCGGCGTCGGTGATGAGGTCCGCCTCGCGCGGCATCTCGCGCTGATCCTCGACCAGCATCATCCGCCAGGGTGTCATGCGCAGCGCCGGCGCGTGCGCGGCGAGACGGCTGAGCGCGGAATAGGGCAGCTGTCCGAATGCAACGCCGACCATCGCACCGTGAGGAGAAAGGCCGGGACGCGCTGCCCGCGCCATCGGCGCCGGCTCGGCATCGCCGCGCAGTGTCCGGGGTAATCCTGCGCCGGCCCCGATATGAGCTGCCATGCGCCCTCGCCCGGCACCTCCGGAGGCAACGAACCATTGGGCCAGTGCGAGCGCGATGCCGACGGTCTCGGTTCGCGCGACCCGGCGGCCGAACTCCGCCCTATCCGCGCGCACGATCAGTTCATCCGCGACATCGCGCTCGATGCGGATGTCGGCCGATGCATCGGCCAGTACGCGCTTTTTGCCGTCATCGACGGCAAAGCCGAACTTGGTCGGAAGATCGAGATCAACGGCGGCGAGCGCGCGCTCGAGCTCGGCGGCTAGCGAACGGGTCTCGTCGTCAGGCTCCCAAAACGGGGTCACCAGAATGTTGCGCCGCGATTCGGTTGCCGAATCCTGGTCGAGCAATCCGAGTTGCGCCAGCCCGTCGAGCAGGGGCTGATATCTCTCGTCCGTGACGCCCCTGACCTGGAGATTGGCCCGGCTGGTCAGATCGATCAGGCCGTTGCCGTAGCGCCCGGCCAATTCCGCAAGCCCCGCCGCCTGCTCCGCATCGAGCCGTCCGCCAAAGGGGCGGACGCGGACCACCAGCCCGTCGCCCGACTGCATCGGTCGGAAGGCGCCTGGGCACCAGCCCTTGATCGCGACCGCCATCATGACGCCTCCCGGAGGGCGGCCGCGATCGAATTGCGACGGGTTTTCCAGAGCGAGGCCTCATGCAGGCGGTTGAAGCAGGTCTCCATCGCCGCAAGCGCCGCCGGGTTCTCTCGCGCCATGAACGTCCGAACATCATCGCTGCCGAGAGTCGCGTCAAAATAGCGATCGAACAGATGCGACGGTACTGCGTCGGCGAGGTGCGCGAAGGCCGCCATATGCTCGAGCGTCGCGGTGATCTCCGCCGCGCCACGAAAGCCGTGGCGCATCATGCCGGCGATCCAGGCCGGATTGGCGGCTCGCGCATGCACGACGCGCGAGATCTCCTCGGTCAGGGAGCGCGCGCGTGGCTGGTCGGGCCGCGTGGCGTCGAGATGGTAGAGCGACGGAGCCGGCGCGCCCAGCCCTGCCGCGGCCGCTGCCACACCCGCCTCGTGCGCGGCATAGTCTGCGGCGAGCAACAGGTCCGTTTCGGGAATATCCTGGACATGCACGAAGGCATCAGCTGCGGCGAGCCGCGCCTCGATGCCCGCGCGGTCGGATCGAATTTCGCCATCCGATGCGAACGCCCAGGACGATGCGGACAGCCAGGCCTCGCCGGCCGCTTCGCGTGACTCCGGTGTGAACACGTCCGGGGCCGATGCGATGCCGACGCCATATTGCCCCGGGCGCGGACCGAACACGCGTGCTGCGCGAAGGCGGTAGGGGTTGTCTTCGCCCTCACCGTCGCGCTCCGACAGCGCCTCGCTCGCCGCTTCGAACAATTGCGCCAGCCCTGCGAAGACGTCGCGGAACAGGCCCGACACGCGAAGCGTGACGTCGATGCGGGGACGGCCGAGCTCCGCTGTTGCTACGATGTCGTAACCCACGACACGACCGGATCCGTGATCCCAGCGCGGCGCCAGCCCCGCAAGATGCAGGGCCATCGCAAACTCCTCGCCGGCCGTGCGCATGGTCGCGGAGCCCCATAGATCGACCACGAGCCCCTTCGGCCAGTCGCCATGCTCCTGGAGATGACGACGCAGCAATTCCTCCGCGAGCCTGACGCCCTGGGCATGCGCCGACGGCGTGGGCACCGCGCGCGGATCGACCGCGAACAGATTGCGTCCGGTCGGCAGCACGTCGCGGCGTCCGCGATAGGGCGAGCCCGCAGGACCAGGCGCAACGCGCCTGCCGGCGAGCGCATCGAGAAGCGCGCCCGTCTCCGCCTCGCCGCACGCGCCGCGGCCGAATACATGCAGGCCGTCGCCGAACTGGCTTTCCTTGAGATCGCAGACGAAGCGATCGATGCGCGTGATGGCTTCGCCCGGCGCGGCGGAGGCGGCAAGACCGAGATCATCCTCGAGGCCCGCGCTGCGTGCTTCGTCGCGGATCGCGCCGATCAGCCGCTGCCGCCGCGCGGGATCAAGCCCATCGGCCGTTGAATATTCGTCGAGCAGGCGTTCGAGCCGGTGCAGCGTCTCGGGCAATGCGACCTTGGCCAGCGGCGGCGGCAGGTGGCCCAGCGTCACCGCGCCGATGCGCCGCTTGGCCTGCGCGGCCTCGCCCGGATCGTTGACGATGAACGGATAGATCACCGGCAAATCCCCGATCAGCGCCTCCGGCCAGCAGGCGGATGACAGCGCCACGGACTTGCCCGGGAGCCATTCCAGCGTCCCATGCGCGCCCATGTGGACGACGGCATCCATGCCCTGGCGCCTCAGCCAGAGATGGAACGCGACATAGGCGTGGCGGGGCGTGCGCGAGAGATCGTGATATTCGGCGTCCCGAATGCCGACATCGCCGCGTTCGGGCTGGACGGCGACGATGGATTTGCCGCTCCGGATCGCTGCAAAGCAAAACGCGCCGTCGCGGCAGCTCGGATCATCCTCCGGCGCACCCCAGGCAAGCGCAAGGTCGTCCTGCAGTTCCACGGGAAGCGTCGCCAGCGCTTCACGATAATCGGCGACGCTCCAGGTCAGTCGCTGGGACAGCAGCAAGTCGCCGAGACCGCCACTCGCCTCGACATCGAAGCCCGCGGCGTCGAGATCGGATAGCAGCGCTTCGACCGACGCGAGTGCGTCGAGACCGACGGCATGCGCGATCTGGTGCGGGCGGCCAGGATAGTTCGAGAGCACGATCGCCAGCTGCTTCTGATCTGCGGGCGTGATCGCAAGCCTGTGCCAGGACGCGACGCGACTGACGACTGCGTTCACGCGCTCCTCGTCAGCTCTGTGCGCAAGATGCGCGAATTGCAGATCAGCATCGCGCTCGGCCGCCGACTTGAAGCTGACCACGCCGGCAAACAGGCGACCGTCGACCTCGGGCAGCACCACGTGCATCGCGAGATCACCCGGCGACAGGCCGCGCATCGACACCGCCCAATCGTCGCGCCGCGCCGTCGACAGCGCGACCTGGAATACCGGACAGGACGCGGCATCGAGCGGCGTCACTCCGTCGTCGCCGACTGCGGAGAATGCCGTCGCATTGACGATGACGGCCGGAGCGCACTCCGCAAAACGCGCCCTCAACCATTCCGCTGCACCTGCTGCCTTCAGCGAGGTGACGAACATGCCATGCGCGTCAAATCCCTTGAGCCGCAGCGCCCTGATCAGGGCATCGACCGGGCCAGTGTCTGCAGCAGCGAGGTAGGATCGGTAAAAGGTGACCAGCGCGTGCGGCCGGTCGCCCGGGGTGGGCGGTGCCGTGACAACTCCGCGATCGGGATCGTAGAACCCGAATTCGGGAATGTCCGTCTCGCCAACGACCGGCCCCGCATAAAGGCCCGACGCCAGCGCCAGCTGGGCAATCGCAGCCTGTGCCGCAATCGGGCCGCCCTTGTCGCAGAGCACCTTCAGACGCCTGAGCGTCGAGACAGGCAAAGTCGAGAACGCATCCAGTCGCTCGTCGTCACGGCCGTCCGCCGGCAGCACCGCCAGCGCGATGGCGCGATCCTTCGCCAGCCGATGCAGCGCCGACAATCCGTAAGCCCAGTAGGACTCGCCGCCGATCAGGCGAACCAGAATGCCGCGCGCCTGCGACAGGGTGCGCTCGACATAGGTGTCGACCGACAGGGGATGGCGCAGCTCGGCGAGATTGGCGAGCCGCAGCGACGGCAGGGCCGCGCGCCCGCGCCTCCAGCCGGAGGCGAACGCGGCGAGATCGCTGTCCGAGAACGAGAGCACCACGAGATCGGCCGGGTCCTGGCCGATGTCCCTTGGTGTCGCAGTCTCTTCAAGACCGCGGCTCTCGCGAAAGACAACGTGCATCAGACACCGAGTCCTGCCCTGATCGCGGCCTCATCGATATCGCCATGCTCGCCGATCACGACCAGCTTCGATTGCCGTGTCCGCGCACCCCAGGGCTGATCGAACTGATGCCGCACCCGTTCACCGACCGATTGCAAGAGCAGCCGCATCGGCTTGCCATTGACGGCGATGTAGCCCTTGGCGCGCAGCACCTTCTGCTCGCGCGCCAGCCGCTGCACCGACGCAACCAGTGCGTCGACATCCGCGACCTCCGGCAGGTCGATCACCACGGAGGCGAAATCATTGTGTTCATGCTCGTCCTCGCCGTCATGATGCGACGGCCGCGCGGCGAGATCATCCTCCGCGGCCGCCTCGAGACCGAGGATCACGCGCGCGTCCACCGCACCGTCGGTGACGGGAAGCATCGGTACCCGGCGCGGCATCTCGGCCGCGATCGCGACCTTGGCGGCCTCGAGCCCTGCCGAGCCGGCAAGGTCCGCCTTGGTGAGCAGCACGATGTCGGCGCAGGCGATCTGGTCCTCGAACACCTCCGACAGCGGCGTCTCGTGATCGAGACTGTCGTCCGCCGCCCGCTGCGCATCGACAGCAACCGGATCGGGCGCGAAGCGCCCGGCCGCGACAGCTTCCGCATCGGCCAGCGCGATCACGCCATCGACCGTGATCCGTGAACGGATCTCGGGCCAGTCAAAGGCCTTGAGCAGCGGCTTCGGCAGTGCCAGCCCCGACGTCTCGATCAGGATATGGTCGGGCCTCACGCGACGCGCGAGCAACTGCTCCATCGCCGGAATGAAATCGTCGGCCACCGTGCAGCAGATGCAGCCATTGGCGAGCTCGACGATGTTCTCCTCCGGACAATTGGCATCGGCGCAGGACTTCAGGATCTCGCCATCGACACCTTCGCTGCCGAACTCATTGACGAGCACCGCGAGCTTCTTGCCGTTGGCGTTGGAGATCAAATGCCGGATCAGCGTCGTCTTGCCCGATCCGAGAAACCCCGTGACGACCGTGACCGGGACTTTTGCGAGCGTATTCATTCAGCGGCCTCCGGCACGACAGGAATAGGGGGAATGCGGGCAAGCGATTGCTTGCGGAAGATCTCGGGCCGGCTGCGCCAGGGCACGATGCCGTCAGGTGCCGCCGCGTAGGCTGTCGCACCGGCAATCACGTCGCGCGCGTTGGCTTCCGACAGGCGGCCATAGACGTAGGACCACCGGCCCGCCGCGCTGAGCGCGACCGAGCAGCCTTGATTGCAGGCCGACAGGCATTCGACCGGAACCAGGTTGACGCTATCGGGCACGCCGGCGTCGCGGATGGCGGCGTGCAACCGCGCACCGGGCGTGGTCTCGCCCTCTTCCAGCGTTTGGCCCGCACGGCAGGTAATACAGACGTGAAGTGTGACGGTCATCGCCCTTCCAGGATAGACAGCGGGAGGCGATGAGGCGCACGAACCCGTGAGAAGCGAGCCCGTTTCCCCGTCGCGGAACACCCCGTCCGCCGGTCTTGACATCGCGCTGGCAGGTCTCCCGGCTTGCGGAGCAGGGTTTTCCCTTCGATCCCCGCCTTCCCGATCCCTTTCGGGACCAGTGGCTTCGGGCATCTCTCCGGTCACGGTCGCGGGGGCGGCTGCTTTTCGGGCCCAAATCTCGCGATTTGTGCCCTATCGCATTCCCTCTTCGCCTGTCGTAGGACAGGAACCAACGCCGGGCCACCATTTGCTCTGGCCTGCAACTTGTCAAGCCAAAGGACGCGCCAGATGACCGCCGAACGGGATGCCGCAGACAGCGAGAACGTCGTCATTTCCGAGCTTTCGTCCGATGCGCGCCACGCCGAGAAAATGGCAAAAAAGAAAGCCGCGCGCGATCGGATCATGGCGACCAAGAGCGGCGAGAAGGGGCTCATCATCGTCCACACCGGCGCCGGCAAGGGAAAATCATCCTCCGCCTTCGGCATGATCGTCCGCTGTGTCGCGCACGGCTTTCCCTGCGCGGTGGTACAGTTCATCAAGGGCGCATGGGATACCGGCGAGCGGCGCCTGCTCACCGCGCATTTCGGCGACCTCTGCCAGTTCCACGCGATGGGCGAAGGCTTCACCTGGGAAACCCAGGACCGCGCCCGCGACGTGGCCGCCGCCCGCGCCGGCTGGGAAAAGGCCAAGGAGCTGATCGCCGATCCCGCCTTGCGCATGGTGGTGCTCGACGAGATCAACATCGCCCTTCGCTACGACTATCTCGACATCACCGAAGTGGTCGACTTCCTGACATCAGCGAAGCCTCCGATGACGCATGTCGTCCTGACCGGGCGCAACGCCAAGGAGGAGTTGATCGAGATCGCCGATCTCGTCACCGAGATGACGCTGGTGAAGCATCCGTTCCGCTCCGGTATCAAGGCGCAGCCTGGCGTCGAGTTCTGATCCGGCGACGATACGATGGCAAGCGCGTTGATGATCCAGGGAGCGGGCTCGGACGTGGGCAAATCGCTCATTGTCGCGGGCCTGGCGCGCGCCGCCACGCGTCGCGGCTTACGGGTGCTTCCGTTCAAGCCGCAGAACATGTCGAACAACGCGGCCGTGACCGTCGATGGTGGCGAGATCGGCCGCGCCCAGGCATTGCAGGCGCTCGCCGCCGGCGTCGAACCGCACACCGACATGAATCCCGTGTTGCTGAAGCCGGAGACCGACATCGGCGCGCAGGTCATCGTGCAGGGACGCAGGATAGCGACCGCGCGGGCGCGTGACTATGCCGCGATGAAGCCGTCGCTGATGGGGGCGGTGCTCGAGAGTTTCGGTCGCCTGAAGACGCGCGCCGATCTCGTTCTCGTCGAGGGCGCCGGCAGCCCTGCGGAAGTCAATCTACGCAAGTCCGACATCGCCAATATGGGCTTTGCCCGCAAGGCCGACGTACCGGTCGTGGTGGTCGGCGACATCGACCGAGGCGGCGTCATCGCGCAGCTCGTCGGCATCAAGACGGTGATCGATCCGGAGGATGCCGCGATGATCCGCGGCTTCATCATCAACAAGTTCCGTGGCGATCCGACGCTGTTCGACGACGGCTATCGCTTGATCGAGACCAGGACCTCGTGGCGCGGCTTTGGCGTGCTGCCCTATTTCTCCCGCGCGAACGAGCTTCCTGCCGAGGACGCGCTCGGACTTGGCGATGCGCGCAAACCGGGCCAATGCCGGATCGCGTTCCTAGCGCTGTCGCGGATTGCCAATTTCGATGATCTTGATCCGCTCAAGCTCGAGCCCGGGGTTGATCTCGTGATGGTCCGCCCCGGGGAAGCGATTCCGGGTGACGTCAGACTCGTCGTCATTCCCGGTTCGAAGTCGACCCGCGGCGATCTGGCGTTCCTTCGCGCACAGGGCTGGGACATCGACCTCCTCGCGCATCACCGCCGCGGCGGTCATGTGCTCGGTGTCTGCGGTGGATACCAGATGCTTGGGAGCAGCGTGGCGGATCCCGACGGCATCGAGGGACCGGCAGGAGAAACGCCGGGTCTCGGACTTCTCGACGTCAAGACGGTCATGAGCGCCCAGAAGACGCTGACGCGCGCCAAGGCCGTTCACGCCCGCACCGACCAGCCGATCGACGCGTATGAGATTCACATTGGCCATACCGACGGACCGGACCGCGCGCGGCCGTTCGCCAGCATAGACGGTGCGCCGGAGGGAGCGATTTCCGCTGACGGCCGGGTGCACGGCAGCTATCTGCACGGCCTGTTCACGTCGGACAATTTTCGCAAGGCGTTCCTTGCGCAGATGCACATTCCGGCAACAGACCAGGGCTATCGCCCGAGGGTCGAGGGTGCGCTCGATGCGCTTGCAGACCATATCGACGCGCATCTCGACGTCGAAGGCTTGCTGGCGATGGCGCGCTGAGGAGAGGTTCAACGCCCGAGCGCTGCGGCAAGGCGCGACCACTCTGTCTCGTCGCCGGGAAGGCCGAGCCGCAGCCACCCTCGGTTTCGTGCAAAGACACGCGACCATATTTGACGATGCCCGAGCTTTTCCTGAGCGGCCGATGCGTCGCTGGTGTCATAGAGGCGGAAGAGCGGCGTACCTCCGACGAGTTGCCAGCCTTGCCATTGCACCTCGGCATCCATGCGCAGGCTATCACGGTCGAGGCGCCGCATTGTCGCATCGGCCCAATCGCGGTCGAGCAATGCACGCCGTCCGACCGCGATTGCAGGCCCCGAGATCGGCCAAGGACCCGCCATTGCGGCCAGCCTTGCGATATCCGCCTCGTGGCCGAGCACAAAGCCGAGCCGCAACCCGGCCAGACCATAGAATTTTCCGAACGATCGCAGGACCAGGAGACCCGGCCGACCGGCCTCGGGCGTGACCGACAGACCGGCAACGGCGTCGGCAAAGCTTTCGTCGACCACGAGCCGGCCGACGCGCGGCAGGAGCGCGAGCAACCCGCTTGCACTCTGGCGTCTTCCGTCGGGATTGTTGGGATTGCAGACCACGGCGAGATCGGCTCCGGCGAGTTCTTCGAGATCGGAGACCTCGGCCACCTCCCAGCCCGCAGCCTCGAGAGCCGCCCCATACTCGTTATAGGTCGGCGCAAGGATCCGGGCCCGGCCGCGCGCCGCAAGCTGCGGCAGCAGCTGAATCGCCGCCTGCGCGCCCCCTATCGCCAGGATCGGCGCGCGGGTGGCGTAGGCCTGCTGCGCGGCCCGGTGAAGCGAATCGATCCCGGATCGCGACGGCAGATTGGCCCAATGCCCGAGCGCCACCTCACCCATAGGATAAGGCTGTCGGTTGATTCCGGTCGACAGGTCGATCCAGTCCTCGGCGCGACCGCCGAAATGCTGCACGGCCAGATCGATGTTCCCGCCATGCTCGCGCATGCCATTCTCCTTCATGCGAAAGCCAGCATAGCAAGCACGCCGGCCAGCAGCAGCATGGCGCGGCGATAGAGTTTCAGTCCTTGCTGAATGTCCGCGGCCCGCGGATCGCGTGCGCCCTCATTCAGCCAGGGCTCGTTCGAGACGCTGCCATGGTAGGTGCGCGGTCCGCTGAGCCGTACACCGAGCGCGCCGGCCATGGCCGCTTCCGGCCAGCCGGCATTGATCGAGCGATGACGGCCCGCATCGCGCGCCATGCACGCGACCGCGTCCGACGGTCGCGCTCCCAGCAGCGCGAAAAGAATCCCGGTGAAGCGCGCGGGTATGAAATTCGCGACGTCATCGACGCGCGCGGCCGCCCAGCCGAAGGCTTCGTGCCGTTCGGTGCGGTGACCTATCATGGAATCGAGCGTGTTGATGGCCTTGTAGGCTGCAATTCCGGGCAGACCGAACACAGCCCCCCAAAACACCGGCGCCACGATGCCATCTGAGGCATTCTCGGCGAGGCTCTCGATCGCCGCACGCGCGATACCGGCCTCGTCGAGGGTTGCGGGATCGCGGCCGACGATCTGCGCGACGGCCAAACGCGCGCCCGCGACATCCCCTGCTTGCAGTGGATTCGCGACCGCGGCCACGTGGTCGTACAGCGAACGCAACGCCACCAGCGGCCAGGCGAGCAGCCCGACCACGACGATACGCGTCCATCCAGGAGCAAGCAGCGCCTGAAGCGCCCAAGCGATGGACGCGGCCAGCGCGATCATCAACAGCGCAGCAGCGGCACCGGCGGCACGCCGCAATGCCGACGCATCTGAAGACCGGTTCCAGCTGGAGTCCAGCCCCTTGATCAACCGGCCGAGCCAGGTCACGGGGTGACCGAAAAGCGCGAACAGGCGCGCGGGCCACCCCAACAGGGCGTCCACCAGCATCGCCACCACCATCGCTCCCGCAAATCCCACGCGCAGTCTCCCGCCGGCTTTGCCCTGTTGCGCAAGAATGAGCGCCGAAGGCAAGCCCCATTTCCATCGATTTCGGCTTTGTTTTGCCCGCGATTGGTGGTTAGAGCGTTTTCGAGCGAAGTGGGTACCGGTTCGCGTGAAGAAAATACGTCAAAACAAGAGTCTAGAGCTCCGATCCGATTCCATCGGAACGGAAATAGCTCTAGTGCTGGCGCAGGCGGAGACACCATGGCCATCATATTGATCACGGGGGGAGCCCGATCCGGCAAGAGCTTGCGTGCGGAGAACCGTGCGCGCAGCTTTCCAGGCCGGCCTGTCTACGTCGCCACAGCGGAAGCGCTCGATACCGAAATGGCTGAAAGGATCGCGCGGCACCGTGCGCGCCGCGGTAATGACTGGATCGAGCGCGAGACGCCGCTCGACCTCGCGCAGGCCCTGATCGACACCGATGGTGGCGGCGCCAGGCTCGTCGACTGCCTCACCTTGTGGCTATCCAATTTGCTGCACGCGGGGCTCGACTGGTCGAAACAGACGGATGGGCTGGTCGAGACGCTTGCGCGCCAGCGCAGCCCCGTCATCCTCGTGACCAACGAGGTCGGGCTCGGCATCGTGCCCGATAACGCATTGGCGCGAATCTTCCGCGACGCAGCCGGCCTGATCAACCAGCAGATCGCCGGCGTTGCGGACGAGGTGGAGTTCATTGTATCGGGTCTGCCGATGAAGCTCAAATAGGACGATCGGCTGCACATATGATCACGTTCGACGACACGTTTCGCCGGCAACTGCACGACCTGTTCGTGTGGCGCCGCGACGTGCGACGTTTTCGTCCTGACCCGCTGCCTGCCGGCACGCTGGAAGGGCTGATCGAGATCGCGTGCCTCTCTCCATCGGTCGGCTTGAGCCAGCCATGGCGTTTCGTCATCGTCGACGACAAAGCGAGGCGTCAGGCCGTGATCGAGGACTTCAAGGCGTGCAATGCCGATGCGCTGCGGTCCTACTCGGGCGAGCGCGCCGCGCGCTACGCCAGCCTCAAGCTTGCCGGCCTCGAAGAGGCGCCGGGACATCTGGCCGTGTTCGCGGAGAAGGCGACGGATATCGGTCACGGCCTCGGGCGTGCAACGATCCCGGAGACGACGGAATACTCTGTGGTCGCAGCCATCTGCTCGATGTGGCTTGCCGCGCGCGCCGAGGGAATAGGGCTCGGCTGGGTCTCGATCCTGAACCCGGCCCGCATGCACGATATCCTGAGCGTGCCGGAGACGTGGAAGTTCATGGGCTATCTCTGCCTCGGCTATCCGATGGCGGAATTCGACAGCCCCGAACTCGAGCGGGCCGGCTGGGAATGCCGAAGGGCAACGGCGGATTTCATCACGCGACGCTAGGGCTCGCCTGACGGTTGCCGGCTTCCGCAGGCTTCACCATCGCCGCGAGCGGCTGGCGGCCGAGAATGAGGTCCGCGCCCTTCTCCGCAATCATGATCGTCGGCGCATTGGTGTTGCCGGAGACCAATCGCGGCATGATCGACGCGTCGATGACCCGCAACCCTTCGATGCCGTGCACGCGAAGACGGTCATCGACGACCGCGAGCGGGTCCGATCCCATCTTGCAGGTGCCGACGGGGTGATAAATTGTCTCGGCGGTCTGCCGAACATAGCCGTCGATCTCCGCGTCCGACCTCGCACGAGATCCCGGTGCATACTCGTCCCCGCGATAGGGATCGAACGCCTTCTGGGCGACGATCTCCCGGCCGATCTTGATGCCGTCCCGCATGTTGCGCACGTCCTCCGGCGCCTCCAGGTAGTTCGGCCGGATCGCGGGATGTTGCTGCGGATCCCCCGATCTGATCATGATGGTGCCGCGGCTTTCAGGCCGCGCGATATTGAAATAGGCCATGAAGCCGTGCTCGTTCGTGATCTGGCGGCCATGATCGCTGTACATCAGGAGAACGAAGAAATATTGCAGGTCCGGCGCGACGAGATCGGGTTGCGATTTCAGGAACGCCATCGCCTCCAGGCCGTGCGATGTGGCGGGGCCCGTCCTGGTCAGCACATACTGGATGAAGGCCTTGGTGGCCCCCAATGGTTTGGTGTGCTTCAGGAACGAGATCGGCTGGGTGCAGCGCTGCTTGACGCCGCAGGCGAGATGATCCTGCAAATTCTGGCCGACCCCCTTCAGGTCGTGAACGACCTTGATTCCGAGCGGTCGCAGGTGGTCGCCATCACCGATGCCCGACAATTGAAGCAATTGCGGCGAGTTGATCGCGCCGCCCGACAGGATCACCTCGCGCTCGGCCCTCAGCGTGTGGACCTGGCCATTGCGGACATACTCGACGCCGACGGCGCGTCCGCGCTCGACCAGGACGCGGGACGCCAGCGCCTTGGTGATCACCTTGAGGTTCGGGCGGTGCATCACCGGATGCAGGAAGCAACGGGCCGTGCTGGCGCGCCTGTTGTCTCCGATCGTGCTGTCGACCGGGCCGAAGCCCTCCTGCTCGGGGCCGTTGAAATCATCCGTTGCTGGAAATTTCGCCTGCCTGCCGGCTTCAAACCAGGCCTTGGTCAGCGGATGGGTGATCTCCTTGAGCCGGCTCGTCAGCAACGGACCATCGCCGCCGTGATAGGCGCCGGCGCCCGCTTCGCGTCCTTCGGAGCGGATGAAATAGGGCAGGCAGTCGGCGAATGACCAGCCGCGATTGCCGAGTTGCGCCCACATGTCATAGTCGGATGCGTGGCCGCGGATATAGACCATACCGTTGATGGCGCTCGATCCGCCCAGCACTTTTCCGCGCGGCCAGAACAGCACGCGATTGTTCAGATGAGGCTGCGGCTCGGTGTGGTAGTGCCAATCGACGCTGCCGGACTTCATCAGTGCAAGGTAGCCTGCCGGCATCTGGATGAACGGATTCGTGTCCCTGCCACCTGCCTCGAGCAGCACAACCTGGTTCTGCGGAGATGCCGACAGACGGTTCGCCAGCACGCACCCGGCCGAGCCAGCGCCGACGATGACGTAGTCCACCATGTTGTTCCTCCGGCTTCTTATGCGTGGCGGCGGCGTTGCGTGCGCCCGCGAAAACAAGGCCCGATCGACGAACTAGGCCCGCATCAGGGTGCGTGACCGCGCCTCGTCGGGGCCGTTGCTGATGACCCTGCCCGTCGCCGGGTCGAACAGGCGGATCCTGTCGAGGGCGGGGACAAGCATGATCGCATCGTCGGGCGACAGTTCGAGGCGCTCCTGCGTGATGGCGCAGACCTCCTGTCCTCCGACATCGGTGTAGATGTGAATTTCGGGACCGGTCGGCTCGACGACGGACACCTTGGCGGGGATGCCCGCGGTGCCGGTGCCCGGCCGCAGATGCTCGGGCCGGATGCCGTACTTCACGACCTGCCCTGCGGTGACGTTGGCATCGGGAGGCAATGGCAGCGCGACGCCATTGGCGCGCACCACCGGACGTCCGGCCTCACTGGCCACCTCGCCGGACAGGAAGTTCATCGATGGCGAGCCGATGAACTCGGCGACGAACAGGTTTGCAGGACGATCGTAGATGTCGAGGGGCTTGCCGATCTGCTCGATATTGCCGTCGCGCAGCACCACGATCGTGTCGGCCATCGTCATGGCCTCGATCTGGTCGTGGGTGACATAGATCGTCGTCGTCGAAAGCTTGTGATGCAGCTCCTTGATCTCGGTCCGCATCTGCACGCGCAGCTTCGCATCGAGGTTCGACAACGGCTCGTCGAACAGGAACACGGACGGATCGCGCACGATGGCGCGGCCCATCGCCACCCGCTGACGCTGGCCGCCGGACAATTGCCGCGGCTGGCGATCGAGATAGGGCGTCAGGTTGAGGATCGACGCGGCCCACTCCACCTTGCGCCTGATCTCCTCCTTCGGAAGCTTCTTGAGCTGCATCGAGAACGCCATGTTGTCGAACACGCTCAGATGCGCGTAGAGCGCATAGTTCTGGAACACCATCGCGATGTTGCGGTCTTTTGGATGCAAATTGTTGACCACGACATTGCCGATGCTGATCTGGCCCGAGGTGATCGGCTCGAGGCCGGCGACCATCCGCAGCAGCGTCGACTTTCCGCAGCCCGACGGCCCCAGCAGCACGACGAATTCGCCATTGGCGATGGAGAGGTCGATGCCGTGCAGCACCTCGAACCCGCCGTAGGACTTGCGCACATGGTTGATGGTGACCGATGCCATGACTTGAACCTTCTCGCTACGCGGCCTCTCGCGCCGACAGAATGTGTTCCGCAATCTCGACGAAGCCTTCGCCGCCGCGCTTGCTGGCAATGAAGGCCGGCGTTGCGGCCATCGCGCCCTCGAAATCCCGAACGTTGGCGACGCCGCAGGCA
Source organism: Bradyrhizobium jicamae (assembly GCF_018130215.1). Classification (GTDB taxonomy): domain Bacteria; phylum Pseudomonadota; class Alphaproteobacteria; order Rhizobiales; family Xanthobacteraceae; genus Bradyrhizobium; species Bradyrhizobium jicamae_A. The sequence goes on along the minus strand of NZ_JAFCKQ010000002.1, from coordinate 17,769 downwards.
TAGGGGAAAAATCCGAACATCGGCGCGTCGTTCGGACTGTCGCCGCAGAACACGATGCGGTCTCTTGCGGCATCGAGATCGAGGCCCAGCCTGTCGCGCAGGAAGATCCGGGTCATCGCCAGCTTGTCGTAGCGGCCGAACCATCCGTTGACATGGATCGAGGAGACCTTGGCGATGCCGCCTGCGCTTTCGAACAGCCAGACGATCTTGTCGATGGCTGCGCGCGATAGCGGCGGCACGTCCTCGCAGAAGTCGATCGCGAGGTCCGCCTCGCGGTAGAGCTGATCGGCGGAGATCGCGGCCCCCGGCACCTCGGACAAAATGCGCTCGCCGAGCGCGTCGAGCTTGCGGCGGTTGGCGGCGCGTTCGGCGTCGGTGGCGATGAACCTGCGCACCATCTTGCGGGCGACGGGATCATGCCGGAAGTAGAACGCGCCGTTCTCGCCGATCACGCCGTCCACCGGCCAGAACCGGGCGATCATGTCGCACCACCCGGCCGGGCGGCCGGTGACCGGAACGACCGCGAGACCGGCACCGCGAAGCTTCTCCAGCGCGGCATAGGATGCTGCGGGAAGTTGACCGTCCGTGGTCAGCGTGTCGTCGATGTCGGTCAGTACGCAGACGATGCGGCGTGCGGTCTCCGCTGGAAAGCTTGCAATCGGCTTCATGACGAAGCGCTCTCGGCAAACGCCGCGAGGCGCGCATTCCAGTCGAACAGCCTGGGCCAGAGATCGGCATGGATGGCGCGCAGTTCGGCGTAGCGCGCGACATTGGCGGATGCAGGCTGGAATGTCCGGGCCGGTGGTTTCGTCATCGCCGCGGTTGCCTCGGCGATGGTGCCGTACCAGCCGGCACCTTTGGCCGCAGCGATCGCGGCGCCGAGTGATGAGGCTTCCCTCGCCGTCGAACGCGCCACCGGGCGGCCCGACGTGTCGGCCAGGATCTGCAGCCAGAGATCGCTGTCCGAACCACCTCCGATCGCCGAAAACTGTCCGATATCGCCACCGGTCGCCGCCGCGATCTTCTCGGCCTGCGCTGCAACCTCGAGCGCTATCCCCTCCAGCAAGGCGCGATAGATCGCGCCGCGCCGGGTCGAGCCCGACAATCCGGCGATGACGCCGCGCGCATAGGGATCCCAATAGGGTGTCATGCAGCCGAGCCAGTAAGGCAGCACCACGACGCCACCCGCCCCGATGGGGCAGTTCGCGGCTTCCGCTTCGAGCGCCTTGAACACGTTCCGTTGTGCCGCCGCGTCGATCCCGAACATCTCGCGCGCCATCCAGTCGACCAGGAAGGTTCCGGTGCGGACGCACTGCTCGTAGATGTAGCCGTCGTCGCACACCGCCTTCTCGGTGCGGAAGGCGCGGTCGTAGGCGTAGCTGAGGCCATAGCTTCCGGAGACGACCGCCGTGCCCAGATTGATGTAGGCGCTGCCCGGAGATGTCACGCCGGCGCCGGTGCTGGCGCATTGTCCGTCGCCGCCGCCGGCGATGACTGGCGTGCCGGCGGAAAGACCGGTGAACGCCGCCGCCTTCGAGGTGACTTCGCCCATCTGCACGCCCGGCCGCACGAGCGACGGCAGCTTTTCGGCAGCAATCCCTGCGGCATCGAGGATCTCGGCTGACCAGACGTTGCGCGCCATGTCGAGCAGCCCGGTCGGATCCGCCGACGCCGTCGACGTCCGCCATTGACCGGTCAGGCGATGCGTCAGATAGCCGTGAACCTCTGCGAACCGCGCTGTACGCGCAAAGATCTCCGGCTCCTGCTCCGCCATCCAGATGATGCGGTAAAGGCACGGCAGCACATCAAGCGGCTTGCCGGAAATCGCATGAACGCGCTCGGCCCCGAATGATTTGCCGAAGCGCACGACCTGTGGCCGCGCCCGCTCGTCGAGCCAGGTCATGCCCGGCCTGATCGCAGTCCCGTCTTCCGTGAACGCGCTGAACGTTTCGCGCTGATTCGAGATTGCCACGGCCGCGATACGCGCGGCACCGACCTGGTCGGTGATGCTGCGCAGGGCGGCCGCCGTCGAATCCCACCATTCGTCCGGGTTCTGCTCGAAATATCCTGGCTGCGGATTGGCAAGGCCGATTGCCTTGCGTCCCTCGGCAACCGCGTGACCGCTGCGGTCCCAGGCGATCGCCTTGGTCGCCGAGGTCGAGCTGTCGATGCCGATCACCAGATCCTTGATCATGACGTCTCATTCCACAAGAAGCGAAGGCGACCGAGGCCGCCTTCGACAAGTTCTTGCCGTGCAGGCCCTTACAGCAGGCCGGCGTCCTTCACCTTGGCGTCGATATCCTTTGCCAAGGCGTCCATGCACTTCTTCGGGTCGCCGCCATATTCCTGGCCGGTGAGCAGCTTGCCGAGCTCGGTCGGGATCTCGTTGGTCGACAGGCCCGCCCACAGCGCCATGTGCGGTTCGGTGGCCATCGCGTTGTCGATCACCCACTTCACCGTTTCGAGATGCCGCGTGGTGCCGGGGCCGACCTTTGCCTTGGCCTTGACGCGCGGATCGGCGAACGAGGAATTGCGCATCGGTGCGAAGCCGCCGAGCAGCGTGCAGCGTGTCATGATCTCCTTGCAGCAGCCCCACTGCATGAAGATCCACGCCGCTTCCTTGTTCTTGGAATATTTCGACAGCGAGATGCACGAGCCGCCCTGGTGACCGAGATTGGGTTGCTCGTTGAAGCCCGCATCCGAAGGCGAACGCAGCTTCTTTGCGGTCAGCGGCTTGGCCGGCTCCCACAGGCCCTTGACCTTCGAGTCGTCGGCATCGAGTCCGGGGAAGAATTCGTCCCAGCTCTGCACCAGCGCCACCTGGCCCGAATGCATCATCTCGAACTGGCCGTCCCAGGTCGATGCCGTCGAATTCGGCGGCGAGACCTTCAACAGGTCCTGGTACCATTTCAGACCGGCGATGCCCTGCTCGTCATTGCCCGAGAATCGCTTGTTCTTGTCGAAGATCGAGCCGCCATGGCCCCACACCGCCTGGCTCCAGTCGCATTCCAGGGAGTAGTGTCCGGACTTCGCCTGCAGGCCGGTTCCGAAGATGCCGTTGCCCTTCTCGGCCTCGGTGATCTGCCTGGCAGCGGCGAGGAAGTCTTCGTAGGTGGTCGGTACCGCGATCTTGTGCTTCTCCAGGATGTCCTTGCGGTACATCAGCGTGAAGATCGGGATGTCGAAGGGAATGCCCATCCATTGCCCCTCGACCTGGGCGATATTCTTGACCAGCGGCTTGGAGAAATCGTCCCAGTCGAAATCGGGCATCGCGAGTTCCGGCTTGTCCTTGTAGTAGGCGACCGGGTCGATGCAGTCGGGCTGGAACATCGAGATCCAGGATTGATCGAGATAATAGAGGTCGTAGGAGCCGAGCTGGCCCTGCACGTCCTGCGTCGCTTTCGCAAGCACCTGCTCGAGCGGCACGATCTCGACCTCGACCTCGATGCCGGTCGGATCGGTGAACTCCTTCTTGATCTGGTTGAGCACCACCGACGGCGGCGTCGATTCGGTCGAATAACGGATCTTGGCACCCTTGAACTTGCTGCCGACATCCTTCAGCCATTTGGCCTGGTTGTCCGGCAGGCCGTCGGCATAGGCCGCGGTGCCGAGCATGTTGCCATTGCGAAGGCCGCGCGGATTGCCGAGCATGCCGAGGCCGAAGGCCGAGAAGCCGACCCCCGCCATGCCCATCCTGCGCAGGAATTCGCGCTTGGAGATCTGCCTGTTGGTATAGGCGTTCGCGGTATCGATGATGAATGTCTGCTGGTCAAACTTCTTGAAGCTCATTGATACTCCTCCCAACGTTTGTTGACTTTGTAGTCCCGGTCCGCGCGCCTACTCCTTGAGGGATCCGAGGGTTAGGCCGCGGACAAGTTGCTTCTGGACCAGCAGGATGAAGATGAAGCTCGGGATCACGGCCGTGGTGCCGAGAGCCGCGATGAATCCCCATTCCGATCCGGTCGAAGTGACGAAGGTCGTGATCTTGACCGGCAGCGTTCGTATCGAGTTGGTCAGGAACAGCGACAGCAGGAATTCCGTCCACGAGAAGATGAAGCAGAGCACGGCGGTGGCTGCCACGCCGCCCTTCACCATCGGCAGCACGACGCGCCAGAAGATCTGAAGCCGCGAGGCACCGTCGATCATGGCGGCCTCGTCGACGTCGACGGGAACGTCGTCATAGAAGGATTTCATCAGCAGCACGGCGATCGGCAGGTTGATCAGCGTGTCGACGATGATCAGGCCGAGCCGCGTGTCGAGCAGCGACATGTAGTGGAACATGAAGACGACGGGCACGATGATCGCGATCGGCGGCATGAAGCGTTGCGACAGGATCCAGTTCAGATAGGCCTGTCGCCCGCGGAAGCGCATCCGCGACAGCGCGTAGGAGGCGATCACCGCCAGCAGGACCGTCAACGCGGTAGCGCCGATCGCGATGATCAGCGAATCGATGATGGTCTGGCGGCTGTCATAGGAACTCGCGCCGCCGATCCCGAACGTGTTGCCGGACTCGATCGCAAGCTCCGCGCGCGACTTGCCAAGCATCGTGACGGCATAGTTCACCAGCGTCGGCTTGAAATTGAACCAGATGATCTCGTCCTTGTCGAAGATCGCCGACGTCGGCTTGAACGATGTCAGTGCCCACCAGAACAGCGGGAACATGAAGACACCGACCACGAGCACCGCGGCGACGTCACGCAAACGCTTCTGCCAAAACGTTTCCTGCATCAGAACCGCACCTTGAACAGCTTGATGAAGATGCTCGAGGTCACGATCACCAGGAGCAGCGTGAACAGCGAGATCGTCGAGGCATAGGGGAAGTCGGCATTCTTGAAGTAGATGGTGCCGGCATAGGAGGTCAGCGTCTCGGTCGCGGTGCCGGGCCCGCTATCCGTCATCACCTTGACGTAGTCGTAGATCCGGAACAGATCGACGCCGCGGATAAGCACCGCGAGCGCGATGATCTTCGAGAGCATCGGCAGGGTCAGGCGGAAGAAGGCCTGGCTCGTGGTCGCGCCATCGATCGCGGCAGCCTCGAACGGCTCCTTCGGCAAGGCGCGAAGCCCGGCCAGCATGATCAGCACCATGAACGGCGTCCACTGCCAGATGTCGGCCAACAGGACGCCCGCCAGCGCCGTGCTTCCGGAGGCGAGGATCGGATGCTGCGGGGGCCACAGGCCGAGCGATACCAGACCCGTACTGATCACGCCGAACGATCCATCCAGCATCAGGAGGAACATCATGCCCGTGACCGCGGGCGGCACCACGAGCGGCAGCGTCATCAACGCGCGCAGCAGCCCGTAGCCCTTGCGATCGCTGTCGAGCAGCAGCGCGATGGCAAGCCCGAGGCAGAGTTCGATCAGGAGCGCGGTGATGGTGTAGAGATAGGTGTGACCGATCGCGCCCCACACCCGCTCATCGGCGATCAGCTTTCCCCAATTCCAGGTCGGATTGAAGACGTTCATCCGCGTAATCGGATTGCGCTTGAAGAACGACAGCCAGAGGGCATACAGCAGGGGATAGACGCCGAACGCCAGGATCAGCGCGGTAATCGGCGCCAGCCACGGGAACGGGTGCTCCGAGGTCAGAAATCGCGGCCAGACACGGCGGCGCGTCGTGTCCGATACCGGCACGTCGACCGCCAGACTTGGTACCTGGTGCGAAACCATAGACGTTTCCTCGCGCATCGCTTTTCTCTCGGCGCCGGGCTCTGCGGCCCGGTTCGCTTTCTTCGCTGTCAGGGCCGGCGGGCTGCTCCGGTTCGGGAAGATCGTGACGCACGCGGCACCAGCGATCTCGCCGTCGCCACATCCGTCACCAGTATCGTTGCGTAATTGTTGTTGAGCGCCGCATAGACCGCGTCGACCTTGTCGCTGCCGCCGGCAATGCAGATCCGTTCCGGCACCTTGGCGATCTCGTCGAGCGTCAGGCCGATCATCTGATTGTCGAGTGCGCCCAAAAGCGGCTTGCCGTCGCGGTCGATGAAGCGCCCGCTGACCACGCCGACCGCGCCGCGAGCGAGATAGGGTGCGATCTTTTCGGGCGTCATGTAGCCGCTGCGCATCGCGGTGCCCGCATCATCGACGCTGCCGACGCCGAACAGCACCTTGTTGCTCTTGTGGATGATCTTGAAGGTCTCGACCAGCGCCGGCTCCTGCACGAACAGGCGCTTGATCTGGGCGGTCGAGACGATGCCCGGCGCATGCAGGTTGACGCAGCGCGCGCCGAGCCTGTTTGCGATGTTGGAGGTGCACAGCTCCGGCGAGAACTCCGTCGTCCCGATCGAGCATCCGCAGATCTGGGCGACAGTCACGCCCGGAAGCTTCATTTCAGGCAGCGCCGTCGAGAGCGCCTGCACGGTGCGGCCCCACGACACGCCGAGCACGTCGTCCGGCTGCAGCCGCTCGATCAAGAGCCGCGCGCCGGCCATGCCGATCCGCTCATGCACCGGCAGCCGGCCGCCGTCATCGGGCACGACGAGGCAGTTGGTGAGTCCGTAAGCATCGGCGACCTCGCGCGCGAGGCCGATGGTCTGCAGATGCCGCGACGATACCGCGATGGTGACGATGTTGCGGTCGCGCGCTTCCTGCAGGAAGTTCACCACCGATGCACGCGAGACGCCGAGTTGATCGGCCACCTCCTCCTGCGTCATGCCCTCTTCGTAATAGAGCCACGCCGCCCATACGACAGGATCGCTGTCGAACTCGGCGGGAATCGACAGCGCCCTGCGCTTGATCCGCGGCGGCGTCACTTGGCGTTGCATCGTCCGGGTCATCGGCGATCCAGTTTGGGCCTTCGTCACAAAATGCACACTGAGTTGACAATTGTCAATTGTCTCGCTTAATTGCCAATCGCTTTTGTCAAATGTCACGATCGGACCACAACGCGGACGACGCGGCGCGGGATGTTGTCAATGTCGAAGCAGAACTGGACCGCACTGATCGACGATCTGGTGGCCGGCCGCTGGATCAATCCGGTAAGCGGCGCGCGGATCAAGGTCCCCTACGATTCCATCGTGATCGAAGACAGCCTCGACGGCCGCGAGGCCGAGCTTGTTGCAGCCTTGGAGCTCGGACACCGTCTTGCGCTCGTCGCGGATCAGGCGACCTACGCGGCGATGGGAGAGCGCGTCGCGAAGGCCTTGCGCACACTCGGCCCGATCGAGACCATCGTTCTCGATCGCCCCCATGCAGACATGGCCGAGGTTCGCAGCCTGAGCGAGAAGCTGCGCGGCTTCGATGCCGTCGTCGCCGTCGGCTCCGGCACGGTCAACGACCTCTGCAAATACGTGACGGGTCTGGATGGACGGCGCTATTGCGTGTTCGCGACAGCCGCCTCGATGAACGGGTATACCTCGTCGACGGCGTCGCTCACGCTCGACAGCGGCCTGAAAGTGTCACTGCCCTCGCACACGCCTGCCGGATTTTTCGTCGACCTCGCGGTGTCAGCGGCAGCGCCCCCCTATCTCGCCGCTTCCGGTTTCGCCGATTGTCTTGCGCGCTCGGTTGCACAGAACGACTGGTGGATGTCACACCGGCTGCTCGGGACGGCCTATTTCCAGGAGCCCTACACGATCCAGGCTGCCGACGAGATCGAACTCAACAAGCGCGCCGGCAATCTGCCCGAGGGCGACATCGAGGCGATGGGATATCTCTATCGCGTGCTGACACTGTGCGGGCTCGGCATATCCTTCACGGGCGTTTCGCACCACGGCTCGATGGGCGAGCACCAGATCTCGCACTACATCGATTGTTTCGCCGGCGCGCGACATCCCGGCAGCCTGCATGGTCAGCAGGTGGGCATCGCGTCGCTGAGCATGGCGCGGCTGCAGCAGCAGGTGCTGTCCAGCGACCGGCCGCCCGCCGTCCGTGCCACGCACATCGATCCAGCCGACATGGCCCGCCGCTTCGGCGACGAGGTCGCATCGCAGTGCCTTGCGGAGCTGATGCAAAAAGCCTTCGACAGTGACGGCGCCACTGCGTTCAATCGCAAGCTCGAACAGACGTGGCCCGAGCTGCGGCGGGAGTTGGCCGGCTTTACGATTCCGGTCGACGACATGAAGCGGCTGCTGTCGGCAGCGGGCGGTGCCACCACCGCCGCCGAGCTCGGCGTGCCGACCGACCTGTACCACGAGGCCATCGTCCATTGCCGCGAGATGCGCAACCGCTTTTCGTTCCTCGACATCGCGGCGGACGCCGGCACGCTGGCGACGTTTGCGCAAGGTGAGCTGTAACCGGAGGATTGTGACATGACCGCAAAGCCGCTTGTCGCCGTGACCGGTGCGAGTTCGGGCATTGGCGAGGCAACCGCCCGCGCCTTCTCTGCCGCCGGCCACCCCGTGCTGATGATGGCGCGCCGGATCGACCGGCTGGAGGCGATGCGTCTGCCCAGCTCGATCAGCCGCCAGGTGGACGTGCGCGACCGCGCAACGCTGGCCGCAGCAGTCCGCGAAGCCGAAGCAAGGTTCGGTCCGGTCGACATGATGTTCGCCAACGCCGGCGTCGCCAGGCTCGGCGACATCGGCAAGCAGGACCCGGCCGACTGGGACGAGATGATCGCCATCAACGTCAACGGCGTCATGAACAGCGTCCACGCCGTCATGTCCGGGATGATGGCGCGTCGTCGCGGCACGCTGGTGATGATGAGCTCGATCGCCGGGCGCAAGGTCTATCCCGATCACACGGTCTATTGCGGCACCAAATTCTTCGTCCACGGCGTGTCCGAGAGTCTTCGCGAATATCTGTCCGCATACGACGTCCGCGTCATCGTCATTTCGCCGGGCATCATCGAGACCGAGGTGCTTGACGGCGTGAAGGATCCGGTGACGCTCGCGAACTACAAGGCGAACAAGGCCGCGATCGGCGGCGGCATCGGCGCCGAGCACGTCGCCGACCTGATTCTCGACGCCTACAACCTTCCCCAGAAAGCATTGGTGCAGGAAATCTGCATCACGCCGACCCGGCAAAAATTCTGAACACCGGCCGGGCCAACCATCAGGAACCGATCATGACCGATACCGAGCTTCAGCTGCGCGAAGCGATCATTGCCAAATGCCGCTGGATGAATGCAACGGGACTGAACCAGGGAACATCAGGCAACATCTCCGCCCGTCACGGCAACACCATGCTGATCTCGCCATCGGCAACGCCGTACGACTCGCTCACGCCGGACATGATCGCCGCGATGCCGATCGAAGGCGATTACGGCTCCTGGACCGGACCGCTCAAGCCCTCGACCGAATGGCGCTTCCATCTCGACATCATGAGGGCGCGGCCCGATGTCGGCGGCATCGTGCATACCCATTCGACATACTCGACTGTGCTGGCGATCGCCCGAAAGGAGATTCCGGCCTGCCACTACATGATGGCGGCGTTCGGCGGCATGAATGTGCGGGTCGCAGACTACGCGAGGTTCGGGACCAAGGAGCTGTCCGAGCATGCGCTGAAGGCGCTCGAGGGCCGTACCGCCTGCCTGCTTGCCAATCACGGCATGATCGCCACCGGCGCATCGCTGGACAAGGCGATGTGGCTCGCTGTCGAGCTCGAGACCATCGCCCGGCAGTATTATCTTTCGCTCGCGATCGGCGGACCGGTGCTGCTCAACGAAGGCCAGATCGCCGAAACCACCGCCGCGTTCGGCAGCTACGGCGTGCAGGATCCGCCATCCCGTTAGGCGCCGGCCCGCATCTCGGCCGCAAGCGCGGCGTGCATCCCGTCGGTCATCATCGTGCCGAGACAGGCGATGACTGTCCGGCGCCAGTTCGCATCTGCCCGCAGCCGCTCCGGAACAAGATTCGGAAGCGCATGCAGCGCGTCGGCGACGTCAGATGGCGTCACCGCGCCCGACAGCACGCGGCCGATCTCCTCCTGACGCGGATCGCGCAGAGCGAAGCCTGTGCCGTCGTCGAGCCGGCCGAGGCAGTAACGCATCCACGCCGCAACCGCGAAGGCAAACGGCCGGGTATCAAGGCCCCGCTCACTCGCTTCGAGCGCCGGCGCAAGGATTCGCTGCGGCAGTTTCTCTGTGCCGTCCATCGCAATCTGATAGGTCTCGTGCGCAATCGCGGGATTGGCGAAGCGCGCCAGCAGTTGCTGCACGTAGGCCGAAAGGTCGATCCCCGGCAGTCGCGGCAACGTCGATGCCGCCGCGTCGATGTGACGCTCGATCAGGGGACGAAAACCTGCGGATCCAACGGTGTCGCGCACGTAGCGCCGGCCACTGAGGAAGCCCGCATAGGCGAGCATCGAGTGCGCGCCATTGAGCATGCGCAGCTTCATGGCCTCATAAGGCCGCACGTCATCGACGAACAGCGCGCCGCCCGCTTCCCAGGCGGGTCGGCCGCCGGGGAAGCGATCGTCAATCACCCATTGCGTGAACGGCTCGGTTTCGACGGGTGCGTGGTCGATGCAGTTCGTCAGCCGCAGTGCATCGTCGCGCGTTGTCTCGGTCGAGGCCGGCGTGATGCGATCGACCATGCTGGACGGAAAGGAGACCGTTTCGGCGATCCAGTCGCGCAATGCCGGATCGACCTGGCGGGCGAAGTCGAGGACTCCGTGGCGCACCAAGGAGCCATTGTCGGGGAGGTTGTCGCAGCAGAGCACCGTGAATGGCTCGGCCCGGTCCAGGCGTCGACGCCGCAGCGCCTCCGTCAGCAGGCCCAGCACGCCGGTCGGACGGGTCGGGTTTCGGAGGTCGGCGGCAACGGCCGGATGGTTGACATCGACGGTCATGGCTGCACGGTCGACGCCATAAGCCTTTTCCGTCACCGTCATCGTCACGATGCGCGTACGGGGATCGATGAGGCTTGCCATCAGATCGGCGGGCGCGCGGCTCGCCGCAATGACGCGCGCGATGCTGCCGATCACCCTCGCGCGCATGCCCGAGGCGTCGCGCTCGATCAGGGTGTAGAGACCGTTCTGCGGATTGAGCGCGTCGGCAGGCTCGACGCTGCGCAGGCTTGCGCCGATGATGCGCCAGTCGCCGCCGGCGGCCGCGAGCGCGGCTTCGGTATAGTCGGCCTGGTGGGCGCGGTGGAACGCACCGATCCCGAGATGGACGATGCCGTGGCCGTGTCCGGCCGGGTCATAGGCCGGTCGCAGCGCCGCGCCCGCGACGTCGGCCAGCGACGTCAGGCGTCTCGGCGTGTTCATGCCGGCAGTCCCGTCGCCGGATGCGACAGCGCGGTGAAAACGCCGCGCAGCTCCGCAAGTCCCTTCAGGCGACCGATCGCCGGATAGCCGGGCTGTCCGCTGCGGTTGAGGTCGTCGAGAATGTCATGACCATGATCCGGGCGGAACGGGATCGACCAGTCGGCGCGTCCTTGCGCCTTGCGCCGCCGCTCCTCGTGCAGCGCAGCTGCGATGACGGCGACCATATCGGTGTCGCCGCCGAGGTGATCGGCCTCAAAGAACGAGCCGCGGATGTCGCTCGACTCGCGCCTGACATTGCGCAAGTGAAGGAAGTGCACGCGCGTACCCAGGCGCTGCATCATGCCCGGCAGGTCGTTGTCCGGCCGTGCTCCCAGCGAGCCCGTGCACAGCGTGATGCCGCTCGCGGGCGAATCCACCGCGTCCATCACCGCCGCATAGTCGGCCTCCGTCGACATGATCCGCGGCAGGCCGAGCAGGCCGAACGGCGGATCGTCGGGATGGCAGCACAGGCGCAGGCCCAGCCGTTCGGCGACGGGCGCGACCTCGCTGAGGAAGTCGACCAGATGCGCGCGCAGCCTCTCGGCGGACACGTCACGATAGTCTTCAAGATGCGCCTGCACGTCGGCAAGAGTGAAATTGTCGGCGGCGCCAGGCAGGCCGAAAACGACATTGCGTGCCAGCACCGCCCTGTCCGCCTCGGTCATCGCGGCGTGACGCTGGCGGGCCTGCTCGATCACCCGATCGGGAAAATCGGACTCCGCGCCCGGCCGTCGAAGGATCAGCAAGTCGAAGGCTGCGAAGTCGACGAAGTCGTAGCGCATGCAGGTCGCGCCGTTGGGCAAGCGCCAATGCAAGTGGGTCCGGGTCCAGTCGAGCACCGGCATGAAGTTGTAGCAGATGACCTCGATGCCCGCGGCGGCGAGATTTTCGAGGCTGACCTTGTAGTTCTCGACGTGCGCGCGCCAGTCGCCCTTCTGCTTCTTGATGTCTTCCGACACCGGCAGGCTTTCCACCACCTCCCAGCGAAGGCCGGAAGGTTGGCCGTCCTTCATGCGACCAATCATCTGCTGGCGTTGTGCGATCTCGCCTGAAGACCAGACGTCGCCGGTCGGAACGTGGTGCAGGGCGCTCACCACACCTTCGACCCCGGCCTGCATCATGTCGTCGATCGACACATGGTCGGGCGGCCCGAACCATCGCCAAGTCTGTCTCATTGTGCCTGCCTCATAATGTCTGCCTCGCGATGTCTGCCCCATGATGGGGATTTTCTTCCAAATCGGGCGCAGGCGCGGTCGCCTGACGATCTCGACCACCTAACACATTAGATTTTGGTTGACTAGTATGGTAGTCGACATTATCAGGAGGTCATGGCATTGGCGTTTGACATTGAGAAGATTCCAATGGAAGGCGGGGCGGACCCCGGCGATGCCGCTTGGTCGCTGGACCTGACCAGTCCGGTCCGGCCGCAAATCCATGCCGGGCTCCGCCAGCGCATCATCCGCAGTGAGATCGCCCCCGGGACCGCCCTTTCGGAAGCCGAGATCGCAAGGCGTTTCGCGATCAGCCGCCAGCCGGTGCGCGAGGCGTTCATCAAGCTGGCCGAGGAAGGCCTGCTCGAGATCAGGCCGCAGCGCGGCACCTTCGTCCGCAAGATCAGCAAGACCGCAGTCATGGACGCCCGCTTCGTGCGCGAGGCAATCGAGGCCAATATCGTCCGTGAGGTCGCAACCAGGGCCGATGCCGCCCTGGTTGCCAGGCTGCGCAAGCAACTCATCGCCCAGCAGGCGGTGCCGGCGGGCGATCTCTACGACTTCATGCGGCTGGACGAAGAATTCCACTGGACCCTCGCGGACGCGGCCGGCCGGCTCTATGGCTGGAAAGTCATCGAAGACGTCAAGCTTCAGATGGACCGCGTGCGCTACCTCTCACTGCGCAGCTTTCCGCAAGCCAAGCTCGTGCGCCAGCACACCGTCATCGTCGATGCGATCGAGAAGGCGTCGCCCGACGAAGCCGAACAGAAGATGCGCGACCATTTGCGGCTGATCATGGACGACCTGCCATCGATCGAAGCCCAGCAGCCCGACTTTTTCACCCCGGCCTAGGGCCGGCGCGCCGGATGACGACGCCGGCCAAACAACAACCAGGCGAGGAATGACCATGAAGACCCGGGCCTGCGTGCTCCACGGGAAGGGCGATGTCCGCATCGAAACGCGCGAGATCGGCGATGTCGGCCCGAGACAGGTCCGCGTGCGCGTCGGCGCCGGCGGACTCTGCGGCTCGGATATCCATTATTTCTGGGACGGCGGCATCGGCACGATCCAGGTCAGCGAACCCATCATCCTGGGCCACGAGGTCGCGGGCACCGTCGAAGCGGTCGGCGGCGAGGTTATCCGTGTCAAGCCGGGCGATCGGGTTGCGCTTTGTCCAAGCCTGCCCTGCGGCGATTGCCGCTTCTGCCAGATCGGCCAGCAGCAGCATTGCATGCAGATGCAGTTCTTCGGCAGCGCGATGCGCAAGCCGCATTGCAATGGCGGCTTCCGCGACGAAATCATCGTCGAGGATTTCCAGTGCGAACCGGTCGGCGACGTCGGGCTCGATGAAGCCGCCTGTGCCGAGCCGCTCTCGGTCGGCCTGCATGCCATCGACAACGCGGGCAGCATCTTCGGCAAGCGTGTCCTGGTCATGGGTGCAGGACCGATCGGCGCGCTGCTGGTGGGTGCCGCGAGGCTCGCGGGCGCCCAGGAGATCGTCGCCGTCGATCTCGCCGAAGCGCCGCTCGCGGCCGCCGTCAGGATGGGGGCAACGTCGACAGTCAACGTCCACGCCGAGCCGGACCGGCTGGCCCGGCTCTATTCCTCCGACAAGGGCTATTTTGACGCGGGCTTCGAATGCACCGGCGTCGGTGCGGCGCTCGGTAACATGTTCCCTGTGATCAAGCCACGCGGGACGATCGTTGCGGTGGGCGTCAGCAGCGGCGCACACATTCCGTTCAATGCGCTGGTCGGCAAGGAGATCCGCCTCGCCGGCACCCATCGTTTCCATGCCGAATATCCGGTCGCGGCCCGGATGATCGCGGCGCGTCGCATCGACGTTCGCCCGATCATCACCGCGACGCTGCCGATGGAGCGGATTCGCGACGCCTTCGACGTCGTCCGCGACCGCTCATCGCAGATGAAGGTGCAGCTCAGTTTCGCGACGTAGAGCGGCAACGCCGCAGCCAATGAATAAAACGGGAGGAACAATGGATACGACAACAGCGATGGACAGCGAATACGTCAGACGCCTGTCCGACGAGGCGACGCAGCGCCTGCTCAACAAGCCCGGTACCGTCTCGAGCACGCAGGGCGGCTGGATGATGATCGCCACGATCCTGATCGAGGCCTGGGATCTCTACGCGATCGCCTTTGTGCTGATCTTCATCAAGACTGATTTCAATCCGACGCCGGCGCAGGTCGGCCTGCTGACCGCCGCCGTCCAGGGCGGCGCGCTGATCGGCGCCCTGCTCGGCGGCATCTTCGCGGACCGTTTCGGCCGCAAGAAGGTGTTCATCGGCACGATGGTGCTGTTCATCATCCTGGCAATCGCTCAGGCCTTTGTGCGCGACGTCTGGGAGCTGATCCTGCTGCGTCTGCTGATCGGCATTCCGCTCGGCAGCGATATTTCCAACGGCTACGCGTACATCATGGAATCGATGTCCAAGGGCAAGCGCGAGGAGATGGGCAGCCGCTGGCAGTTCATGTTCGGTCTGGGCGAGGTGTTCTCGATCCTCGTGATCACGGTGATGTACGTGACAGGCATGGACCATTCGCTGCTGTGGCGGGTCGCGCTGGCACTCGGCGCCGTGCCGGCGGCGATCCTGCTGGTCGGGCGGCTCGACCTGCCGGAAACACCGCTGTCGCTGCTGCAGCGCGGCCAGTTCGTGAAGGCAAAGGAAGTGTCGAAGCGGCTGTTCGACGATCCGCTCGACATGCTGCCCAACCAGGACCAGAAGCTGCCGAAGCCGAAGCTCGGCGATTTCCTGCAGGTGATCTGGGCCGATCCGATCAAGCGGCGTGCCACGATCTTTGCGTGGATCTCCAACGCGTGCCAGGGCGCCGAGTTCACCGCCTGGGGCTTCTATCTTCCCGTCATCCTCGTCCTCAGCGGCGTCGGCGTCTCCGGCAGCGGCGACATCACCGGCACCAACCTCGTCACCGCCGGCATCTTCTGCCTTGCTACGGTGTCAGGCTATGTCGCGCCCCTGATGCTGCCTAAGATCGGTCATCGCGGCGTTGCGATGTGGGGTTTCGGTCTTGCTTTCGCCGGCCTCATCCTCGGCGGGTTCGCGATCCAGAACGACTGGAAGATCCTCATCGTGGTCGGCGCCTGCATCCTGATGTGGGGTCACTATTGGGATGCGTCCAACGGCATGACGATCGCCTCGATGGTGGCTCCGACACGCTTCAGGGCGACGGCTGCCGGATTCGGCTACGTCTTCGTCAAGGCGGCGGCGTTCTTCGGCGCCTTCGTCTTCCCGCTGCTCAATGACGCGCTCGGCAAGGCCGGCGCTACCTTTGCGGTGTCGATCCTGTCCCTGATCGGCTTCCTGGCCGCGAAATTCATCCTGCCGGAAGTCTATGGCTATGTGGAAGCCGAGAAAGGGGCCGACGCGATCTGAGGCCGGGCCGAAGCAATCGCACCAGATTGTTTCGGCTGCGGGCGTCGACCGCGTTGAATCATCGCAGGACCATCGTTGCCGGAGGCGTGGCAGATTCGCGGCGCCCACGTGTCGAGTGGCGACATCAGAATTCCGCATTTGCTGCTTAAACTCGATTCTCGAGCAGGGGGAGCACACAAGGCATGGTTCTGAACGCAAGCGGTGCAACGCCGTTTCCTCTCGGCGTCTTTGTCGGGAACCCGAACTACTACGTGGCCAGTGAGGAGGCGAGTTTCGAAGCAAGCTTCAACGCCTTCTCGAGCCTGATGAAATCGAAGCCGCAATTCCTCGACCAATATGGCAATCAGCACCTGCCCATCTCGGGTTGGGTCGGTCAGGCGAGCTGGAATGCGGCGTCGATGGCGCGGTCGCCTGTGCTCAAAGGCGTTACGCCGGTGATCGGGTTGCCGATGACTTCGACGGCGGCGGGCTCGGGAACTCCCGATCAGTTTTACAAGGATTTCGCGGCCGGAAAATACGACTCCGTTCTGAAAGGCATGGTCAAAGCCTGGGCTGACAATGGCTTCAAGACCCAGATCTGGCGGCCGGGCTGGGAGATGAATATCAGCACCATGCCGTCCTATGCCGGCAACGACGCCGCAACACGCGCGGATTGGGTCAAGGCCTTCCAGCACATCTCCACGGTCTTGCACGCTGCGGGCAAGGCCGATGGCGTGAACGTCCAAGTGGCGTGGAATCCGAGCGTGATGAACTACAGCCACACTGGCAACGTCATCCAGACTGCTTACCCCGGGAACCAGTATGTCGATATCATCGCCGCCGATATCTACGGCGATGTCTTTCCCTACGGCTCGCCGACACACCTCTACGACTGGGACAAGAGCGGGCAAGTCCTCAACTCGTCTCATCCGGTCTACGATTCGAGCATCCAGCAATGGGCGGCGGATCCGGTCAACCTGCAGCACTACTACACCTACCCGGCCTCCAACCAATGGTCGCTCGATGGCAGCGTGGGCCATGCGACCACGCTTCAGGAGCTGATCAATCTCGCCAAATCGGCCGGCAAGCCGTTCGCAATTGCCGAAACCGGTGCGGGCAATACGCATGATGGCGCGCATCTCACCGACAATCCGACATTCGTGAAGTGGCTGGCGAGCACGCTGCATCAATCGGGGGTCCACGTCAGCTTCGTGAACATCTGGGATTCGAATTCCAACGGACTGTACCGTTTCACTGGCTCTCCCAGCCCCAAGCCGCTGGAGGCCGCCGCGTGGGCGAAGTATTTCGGCGACCCGCCCATATCCACATCCGTGTCTGCGTCTGCATCCCCGTCGTCTGCATCCCCGTCCCCGTCCACGTCCATATCAGCACCGGTGACTGCTGATTCATCGAACACGCCGGTCGTTTCCGTAGCGCAGCCTGCGGCCGCGCCGACTCAAACGCCGCCGCAGACGAGTGTGACCGATCATTCGACCGGCGGGACGACGACGACTGCGATTCACACAAACGTGGGGCCGGCAGACCAGAGCTCTGCTCTGTTGAGTCAGATCGGGGGCCAGGTCGCCGACGGGGGCGGTCTGATCGCTCCATCAGCACCGATCACCGCGGCGGATACTTCATTTGCAGACGGCTCGACCGCAGCGATTCTGGCGAGCCATGGGTTTGCGCTCCTGAACCAGCATCTGGCCGGCGTCACCGGTGGAGGCGATTGCGGTCACATCGGGGCAGGCGAGTTCAACCGCGCCGCCTGGGCACACGACTTAATTCTGACCAGGCCACATCAATGATCCGCTGGCGCTCGCGCCAGTGCCTGCGACGCCGACCATAAGCGGCGAGGTCGAGCGCATCGTCCGGCAATCGGGGCTATTTCCGAGTACGTCGGGGGTGAGCGGCCCGATACATAGGTGACATTTCGTACCGGACACATGGGTTACACTTTCCGCTTTTGTTCTGCGGGAGGTG